>CAWBBY010000035.1:0-375794 GCA_963787145.1 uncultured Acidobacteriaceae bacterium | reverse complement strand
CTGTCACCTGTTTTCTTGGTCACCTGTTTTCTTGTGCTCCAAAGCAAGGGAAACGGTCGGACACTATTGCTTCATCGCTTCATGACATTCCGTTCGGACGGCCGCCATTTTCTCGGGCGCCGGCATGGTGAATGTTTCGCCCGGTCGTGAGGACATGGCTCGTAGGCACTGCTCAAATGCGGGCTTGTTAAAGAAAAACAGAATCATGGCAGGCTCGCTGGAAACGTTCGCCACGCCGATCCAGTTTCCATGCGGGATGAAAACTGTCGCTCCCGTTCCTGCGTCGTATTCAGCTCCGGCCAACGTAACGCGTACCGTACCCTTGTGGACGAATATCACTTCATCTTCGTGCAAATGCTTGTGGGTCGGAATTTTGTTTCCCGGTGGCATCTCCTCTGTCCCGACCACCAGTGCGTCCGAGCCGGTACTGACGGGATCAACCTTGAAAATGAGCGGCTTGTCCCCAAGCAGCATCCAACGGTCACCTTCGTCGGCCTGAAAGACTGTCGGCGTCGGTTGCTTTGGCACTGCCGTCGAATCTGTGGTCGGTGCGTGGGCCGCAGTGGCACTTGGCGCAGGCGCAGGGTTGGTCTGAGCAGATGATGGGACTGCCGCGAGAAGCAGCAACCACCCAAGATGAACGTGCATCGCCATACATCCTCCACTTTCAAACCGACTTTGGGGTCCAAGGATATACCGTCCGAGCGCATTCGCATCGCGGCTCTCCTGTTGGGTGAAACCATCGGACCCGTATCTTAGCAAAGGGCGGCAGGAAATGTGGGCGAGAGTGGCGTCGGAGCGATTCCAGGCGGATTGTCGCGAATCTCCTGTCCCGAATCTCCCCTTCAATGCTCCTTCAATGCCTAGGGGTGGGATCGACCGCCTGATAACGCAGGAAGAGGTAATCTGTTGCACTTTTTGCGCTGATAAGCTTCCACCATGGAGCCGTCGCCGGAGAAAACTGAAGGTTGGCAACCAGGCCTGGTCTGGGGTGCAATGCGTCTCTCCCCGCAATCTGAGGCGCCACTGTCAGGAAAAGTTCATCCATGAACCCACCTGCGAGAAATTCACCAAAGAGCGTCGGGCCGGCTTCGTGTAGCAGCAACTCCACTCCGACTTTCTGCCTGAGCAACGTAAGGATCGCGGAAGGAGATATGCGCTCTTCTGTCGTAGGAAGAGCCTTCACCTCGATTGAGGCGAGCGCCTCCGATCCACTTTGCGACAACCTCCGTTTGCCAAGTTCCGTAGTCAGTATGAGCACCCTGGTCCGCGGTGTATGAAACACGGCGCTAGTGAGGTCCAGTTCGCCCATTCCCGTGACAATCACTAGGAGTGGATACTCCTGTTTTCGAAGCACCTCGGTGCGATACTTTTGGTATAAATCTTTCCCTGCCGGATAGACAGCTTCCGGGAGCCAGGAACCATGCGGACCGGCGGCTTGAAGCGTACCTGAGCCCACTACAACCGCGTCTGCTGAGGCCCGCAACAAACCCATAATGAACCGGTCTTCCTGGTTCCAGTTATTAATCTGAACTCCTTCCGATTGGCCCGGCAAATTGAAGCTCACGACACCGTCGAGTGTCGCCACGAAGTTTGCGATGCAATAGGGACGTTCTTCGGGAGCGGGTGGAAAGGAAAGATTTCCATCGTATCTGGCGCGAAGACCCTCGGGGAGGGCCGTTTCCGAAGGCTCAGTGGGTTGAGTTGCGAACAGCGTGCGAATTGGCTCCATAGTAAAAAGGCTACTTCAATCCGGAAGTTTCTTACGGCGGTTCGGATCCTAGTTTGCCGGTGGGCATCGGCGATTGGCGAACAGGAAATGGATTCCCCGCTCGATCGCGTGAGAGACGGTTTTGTCAGTCATGATTGATACGAAGGAATATACTAAAAACAGGTGACAGACAGGACGATTACTTACTTATTCATGGTTCGAGGGTGAATCGTCCTGTCTGTCACCTGTTTTCTTGCTGTCTGTCACCTGTTTTCTTGTCACCTGTTTTCTCGTGTCACCTGTTTTCTCGAGGCGGTGCGAGTATTCGCCAAGTACGCTGAAGCACATCCGGAAAGACTCCACGTGGCGGCCTCAAGCTCGGTCTACAACGCGATGGTCCTCGCTTTCCCGTGTCCTGTGAAGCGGTGAGTAACCTTGGGCGACCTACCGACGAACTACCACCGACTCTGTGAAGATCCAAGGACTGAGCTGTAAAAGGACGCAGTGACCCTCACCCCCCGTCCCCCCGTCCCCCAACCTCGTCCCCTCAAGTCTCGAAGTGAAAGCAGGATTGACTCATCACCATGAGTCAAATACACTCACCATATGGCTAAACGGCTGCAAGTCATCCTCCAGGATCCCGAATACAGGGAAATACAGCGGGTTGCGCGATCACGGCAGATGTCTTTGGCGGAGTGGGTTCGCCAAGCGTTGGAGTCCGCACGCAGGCAGGAGCCGCTGGGCAGTGCAGGCAAGAAGCTTGACTCAATTCGGATTGCGGTGCAGCACGAATATCCTGCCGGAGACGTTGCAGACATGCTTGCTGAAATCGAAGCAGGCTATGGAGCGGGCACGCGCTCGTGATTTTCGTTGACTCTAACATCCCAATGTACCTTGTCGGGGCATCTCATCCGCATAAAATAGCGGCCCAGCGAATGCTGGAAAAACTCATCAGAGACCGCGAAAGATTGACGACGGATGCGGAAGTGTTGCAGGAAATACTTCACCGCTACGTCGCGATCGATCGCCGGGATGCAATCCAACCAGCCTTCGATGCGCTGCTGGGCGTCGTCGATGAGGTTCTGGCAGTAGATAGCAAAACAGTCGAGCGGGCAAAACAGATTGTTCTGGAGTATCGACGTCTGTCTGCTCGAGACGCGATCCATCTTTCGATCATGGAAAGGCACGGCATCGAACGAATTCTAAGTTTTGATTCAGGATTCGACTCCTTCCCCGGTATTACACGGTTATCGTGAGCGAGTCTTGTCTGCGAAGAGAAGCAGGAGAGACGGGGTTGGCACTAAGAAAGAGCGTTTGCGCCGATCTAGAATTGTCTGGCTTCCAGAGATCGCCCTGGGCCGACCGAGGTCCTGTCAAATGCATTCGGGGGGTTAGGTATGCTGTCCGCTTATCTACCCCATCTGTAGCGAATCCCGAAAGTTAGACATGGCAGTAGGCGAAAAAGGCCGAGGTGAAGTGGACCCCTCGGCTTAGACAGGCGAATTGAGTGACTAAACGTTGTCGGCGAGCAGCTTGATTTGCTGCATTAGGTGCCATGTAGTTAGTTTTACTTTTCTCTTCTGCGGATTCCAGTGATGTCGATCAAGGATACGGCGTGAAGGCGATCAGAGTTCCTGCGATCCCGATCAAGGTCGGAGCGCAGCGACGCTGGCGAGATTGATTGTCGCGGGAAGTGATCGAGATCGTCAAGCTGGACGAGTTTTCTCCGAGCGTAGCGAGGTTGTTTTGTTGTGGAGCGGGGATGGGGGCGTGGGGCAAGGGGCTGGCGTTTGAAGCCCCTTGCCCCACACCAGCGCCTAGAGAAGCAGCAGGGGCTTCGGTTGCCAGCAACGCCGGGTTATCAGGTTTCCTTTTCCTCTTTGCTTTCCGTCTTCTTGGCTCGTCTCTTGCGCATGGATTCGCCGCGCAGCTCGATGCGATGAGCGTTGTGCACGAGCCGGTCGAGGATACCGTCGGCGATGGTGGCGTCGCCGATCTGCTCGTGCCATTGAACGACGGGAACTTGTGAGGTCAGGATCGTCGATCGTGTTTGATAACGCTCTTCACAGATTTCCCAGAAGTCGCGCCGCTCGGATTCCTGCATGGGTGCCATGGCCCAGTCATCGACCACCAGGACATCGACACGGCTGAGCCGGGCCAGCAGATTGCGCTGGCTGCCGTCAGCCCGTGCCAGGGCCAGATCGCGGAACAGCGCTGCGGCGCGGGTGTAGAGCACGAGATATCCGTCGCGGCAGGTCTTCTGAGCCAAAGCGCAGGCCAGCCAGCTCTTGCCTACCCCGGTTGGACCGACAAGGAAGATGTTCTCGTGCCGGCTGACCCAGCCGGAGTCGTTGACCAGCGAGCGTATCAGCGTGCGATCGAGGCCGCGGGAGGCGCAGTAGTCGATGTCTTCGACGCAGGCGTTGCCTCTTAGCTTGGCGTAACGCAGCCGCCGTTGGAGCGCCAGGTTCTGGCGCCACGTCCACAACCGGTCGACCATGAGGGAGAGTTTTTCCTCGAAGCTGAGTTGGGCGGCGTCTTGGTTCTGTTCGAAGTTGCGCCAGGTTTCGACCATGGGTTCCAGATGCATGGCCAGGAGTTTTTCGATGGTGGGTTGATGTAACATGGCTCGCCTCCTCTCACTCGAAGTACGCCGCGCCGCGGATGTTGTCGTGTTCGGCAACAGAACGCGGCGCAGGCGGTGGGTTGTGTGGTTGCTGGTCAAGGTTGTGGCGCAGGATCGAGTCCATGCTCCTGTAGCTGACCGCGCCTGTAAGCAACGCGCGTTCGGCCGCTGCTTCCACGCGGGCTGACGGATAACGCTGCCCCAGGCGGATGATCCCCAGGCATGATCGATACCCCATCTCCGGATGCGGCTGCGCTTCAAGGATTCTCTCCACCACCTCTTGCGTCCGCGTGCCCACCGTGGCCGCCCACTGGACCAGCCGCGATGGTGGCCAGTCCAGATGGGCACGGTGCGCAGCGGGCCGATGCTCGTGATCACTCACCGCTACGTATGGTTTGGCCGTGCGCACGTGTGAGGCGACACGCTTGCCGTGATGGAAGATCTCTACGGTCGTGGGCGTGGCCCGCACCTCCACCGTTTGCCGCGTCAGCTGATAGGGCACACTGTAAAAGCTCCTATCGAACTGGATGTGATAGTCGATGTTGACCGTGGCGTGTGACCACTCGGCCAGATCGAAGCGCTTGACCGGAAGCGGGCGCAGCGCCGGCCGGTCCAGTTGCTCGAACAGGCTGCGGCGCGAGCCTTCGCGCTTCTTGAACGGACGCTGGTTCAGCTTGTCCAGCAGCTCGCCGATGGCGCGGTTCATCTCGCCCAGAGAGAAGAACTTGCGATGCCGTAGAGCGGCCACGATCCAGCGCTCGGCGATCTGGACTCCGACCTCGACCTTGGCCTTGTCGCGCGGCTTGCGCGGGCGCGTGGGCAGCACACCGACGGCGTAGTGCATGGCCATCTCCTGGTAAGTCGGATTCAGATCGGGCTCATAGCGGCAAGCCCGCGACACGCCGGTGCGCGTGTTATCGGGGACTACCAACTGCGGGCAGCCGCCGAAAAACTCCAACGCCCGCACGTGGGCTCCGATCCAACTGCCCATCTGCTGATCCAGCGTAGCCTCGGCATAGGTGTAGTTGCTGGCTCCCAGCACAGCCACGAACAACTGCGCGGGGCGTGCCTGGCCGGTTGCTGGATCGTAAAGGGGCATGGTCGCTCCCGCCCAATCGACAAACAACTTCTCGCCCGGCCGATGGGACTGGCGCAGCACCAGATCGCGCTCCTGCTTGAAGCGCTGATAGTGATGGCAGAAACGGCTGTACCCATAACCGTCCGCATGCCCGGCACGGTACTCTTCCCACAGCAACTGCAGGGTGGTGTGCTTGTGCCCTTGCAGTTGCTGATGAATGTAGGCGAAATCAGGTGGGGTCTTGGCGCCCGGCCTGGAGACGCCGGCGTCGTCGGGAAATAACCTCTCTTCCAGGTCCGACTCCGACATTTCAGCCGGCAGTGGCCAGCTCAATCCCGCCGCACGGAAACGCTCCACGTACTCGTGCACCGTGCTCTGGCTGACGTTGGCGCTGCGGGCGATCTGGCGTTGCCTCAGCTTCAACTCGAAATACAACCGAAGGACTTCTCGCGTCTTGCGCATGGACATTCGCTTTCCGGGCACCGTCTCCCCTCTCGGAGTCACGGTACCCGCGATTTTGGTGTCCAGCGCCGCCACGCTCTTTCCACACTTGATTCCTGCCCATCCCGATCACCGTTCCTGCACACCTCGATCACTGATCGGCTTCGCGCAGGAATGCTGATCGCTTTGGCCAGGAACTTTGATCGCAATCAGACAGGAATCGTGATCGGCTTCATCCAGGAATGCTGATCGGCTTCAGCAGGAATCCGCAATTAGGTATCATGTCGACGCATTTACCCCAGGTTGGGTTACTTTTCGTCTGTCCCTGGGTTTTGGGTTACTTTTCGTCTGTCCCTGGGTTTTGTAGGCGAAAAAGGCCGAGGTGAAGTGGACCCCTCGGCTTAGACAGGCGAATTGAGTGACTAAACGTTGTCGGCGAGCAGCTTGATTTGCTGCATTAGGTATCATGTCGACGCATTTACCCCAGGTTGGGTTACTTTTCGGTCACGGTAGGGACGGACATCGCTGGCCGCCCCCCGTACAGATCCGTGCGAGCGGAACTACCGCACACGGCTCCTACCTCGGATGATTGGCGTCGAAACGCACGTCAGGAAAAGGATGCAGTACACGAGGGCGAGGTATCCATCGTTCGAAGGTCGGGCGAATGCGCGTCCAACTGGGACGGCTGCGTTGACTGCGACGGCCAAGCATCGACCGCCACAGATCGCACAACCGGTCACGGAATCGCCATAACGCCCGCTGGTTTTCTGGAACCGCGTGGTATCGGTAGTAGCCACTGACCACACGCTTCAGCCATGCGCCCACCGCGTTGACTGGCTCATGCATGCGCAGACGCAGCTTCGCCTTAATGGCATGAAGCGTCGCCCGCATCCGCTGGGGCACAGTCCTACGGCGTATAACGAAATGGCCTTTGGAGTTCGTAGCGCAGTAATGCGTGAACCCAAGAAACGTGAACGTCTCCGGTTTTCTCTCGCCACGCTGTTGCCGATTCACCTGCGCGAACCGACCAAACTCGATCAGTCGCGTCTTCTCCGGATGGAGTTCCAACGCAAAGGTCGCCAGCCGTTTCCGAAACTCTTTCAGGAACCGCTCGGCGTCTTCGCGCTGCTCAAAGCCGACCACCAGATCGTCAGCGTAGCGGACAAACACCATCTCTCCGCTCGCCACCTTCCGGCGCCACGCCTCAACCCACAGGTCGAACACATAGTGCAGATACACGTTCGCCAATAGCGGTGAGATCACCGCTCCTTGCGGCGTGCCTGCCGTCGTCTCTGACCACTTGCCTTCCTCCGACACCCCAGCCTTCAGCCACTTACCAATCAGCCGAAGAATACGTGTGTCGGCCACTCGATGCTGGACAAACTTCATCATCCACTCGTGGCTCAGGTGATCAAAGAACCCACGAATGTCCGCATCGAGGATCCAGTTCACTCGCTTCCGTTGAATGCCCACATTCAGCGCGTCCAGCGCCTGATGTGGGCTGCGTCCCGGACGAAATCCGTACGAAAAGCCCCGAAAGTCCACCTCGTATATCTGATTGAGGATCGTAACCACCGCCTGCTGGACAATCTTGTCTTCCAGCGAGGCGATGCCCAACGGCCGTTGCCGGCCATCAGACTTCGGTATGTACACTCTTCGCGAGGCTTGCGCCCGATACGCTCCTCGGTGCACTCGGCCATGGAGTTCGACAAGCCGAGCCTCCAGGTCTTGCTCATACTGTTGCCAACTCACTCCGTCTACTCCAGGCGCTGCGCTCCGCTGTAAGGCGTAGTAGCTTTCCCGGAGTAGGTCGATCGTGAGATGGTGCAGCAAAGCGGTGAACCGCTCCTGCTTCCTGTCCCGCGCCGTCTGGCGCACGCCGCCTAACCCCTGGGACACGCGCGTTCCGCTCTGTGTCGGAGGCGTGTGTGGCTGGGCGTCGTTCTCCTTGGTCTGCGCCCTTCCCTCCGCTGGCTCCGCGGAAGTCTTACCTTCTCTGTTCGTCAGCTTCATCGGTACTATGGCGCAGTCCGACTCCTCCAAAACGTACATGTCCGGATGACGGGTCTTTCACCTTCCCGGACCGGTCTGCTCGCGCAGACGCTCTGGAGGTCTCCCGGTTCTCGTGCACACTGTGTGCTGACGTGCCTGGACTCTTCGACTACGCCGTGCCCAGCGGCCACTCGCGATATAACGCGGCTCGCTGATGTTGCCTTCCCGCTGACAGAAAAGGGTCGGCACCCGGTTGCATGTTTTCGGAGCTCAATTATCCCGCCCGCCAGCCCCCTGTCTACGCTTCGCTGTGACACCTCACGAAATCACAGGCAAGACTCGAGGCCAGAATGGAGTCGCTTCTCCTTTTCCGTAGGGCTCTCTCATCCCCTACAATGTGCCGGTTTATCCCGGCGCTCTCTGTCACCAGTCTCGTGCTTGGACCACCGGGTCCCTCCTGGTCCCGGTCCTTAACTTTGGTAGCCCCATGCTTCGACTACGCGTGGGAAGCAACCGATTGTGCCGGGCGTGTGGGAATAGTCGTAAAGGGCTGCCACTAGACCCGTAACTTCGGCGGCCGAGGCCAAACCTTCGGCGACGATCTTCTCGCCGATGCTCTCCATCGTAATGGGGGCCATAAGCTTTACCTCGCCAGAGATTCCCGCTGGCTGAACAACATTCATTTGCACATTTTCAAAACCCGCGTCCATCAGCAGCCCTGGTAGCCGAGGCCCAATGATCGGATCCCTGCCGTTACGTCTTGCTAACTCCATGTAGAGCTCCACATACCGCACCAATGCCGCACTTTCTGGATAGGAAAAATGCCCACGGAAATCAATGTCCTCCACCACGATTATGCCGCCCGGTCGCAAGGCTCGACGCATTGTTGCAACCGCCGCAGCGGGATCCGGAAGGTGAGTCAGCAAAAATCGGGCATGGACCAAATCAAAATCAGCAGCGGTTTCAGCCTCCGTGATGTCCGCCAACCGAAATTCAAGGTTGTCCAGTTTCAGGCTCGCGGCTTCGTTCCTTGCCAGATCCAGTTCCTTCTGGTCGAAATCCATTCCAACCACCGTGCCGGACGCACCGGTCATGCGAGCCATGTCGAAAGCCAGGTCACCGCCCCCGCAGCCAATCTCGAGACAAGCCATGCCTGGATGGATTCCAGCGCGCTGCAACAGGGCCAGCGATGTGGGCCGCATGACCCGGGATAGGATGCGCAGGCGCTCTCGCCCCTCAACTCCACCGCAAGAGTGTAGCAGCTTAGAGCGACAGGTAATTAAACTTCGATCAGCTCTTATGGACGTACTTTCCGAACAGGTGGAGATGTCGCCTTTGCCAATGCATGCCAAAACCATTTGACTTCCCTCCGATCCGAGGTCCATCATCGAATCCCTTGAGCCGGTGGGACGGCAGTTGTAGCACCATCCGCTGCGTCCTCAACTCACCGTCGGGTACGGCCAGCTTTCTTTGCGGGCTTCTTCACGGCTTTCTTGGCAGCCTTCTTAGCCGCGGTCTTTTTCGCCGGCGCCTTCTTGGCGACACCTTTCTTAACAGCCTTCTTTACAGGCGCCTTTTTAGCGGCACTCTTGACGTCCGCATTCTTTCTCACGGGTCTCGGTGCTTCCTCGGCGGGTGTTAACGCATTGGTGACGGTAGCTGCGGCCGAGCCAAGGGCAGTTTTTACGGAACCCGCCACCTCTTGTGCCTGTACGATTGCGTGGGTCGGCCGCTACAATGCGTAGCGGCAAATGAACATCTTGAGGGGACCTGGAACTTGCCTGCGCTGACCCTTCCCTGCAGGGGAATTTACCGAAAGCATTTTTCAGGCAGTTCATGGAAACGCTGGCTGCATTGGGCGCCTCATCTGTCGCCCGCGAAACCTTCCGCGATCCACGCGGCGATGAACAGCAACAGTCCCAGAAACCAGCAGAACACCCCAGCAGTCCAGATAAAGCTGATCGGGTAGGGGCGGGACGGCATGTGTGTGCGGAGCCAAACCTTAAAAGCCCATGTTCCTACGGAGAGGATCAAGCCAAAGAGATTAATGGAACCAGCGGCGTACCGGAATCTTTTAAAACTGTTTTGCACCATAAACCTCTCGTCGCCGCTCTTCGGCTTAAGAACGAAACAATCACCCGCCAGAAGCATATACCCTTAAACTCTTAAGAATTCTCACTCCGGCACTTGAAAGTATCCGTTCGGGCAGGGCGGAACACGGGGCGGGTCAGGTCGGGCACATTGTATACCCCGGCTGAATTGCTTTCAGTTTCGCTGCATTTGCCGGTCTGTACATTCTTGACGGAGATTTTGGCACTCGACACGGGTCTGCCCGTCGGATCGAAAAGTGTGCCGGACAGCATGACGGCGGCCTGTGCCCGAGACAGATTTGGGATTAGGAAAGAAAGCTCTAGAACACCTAATCCAAAGCCGATCTTCGCCCCTTTCAGCCTCATTTGGAACGCCTCCTCTTTCGGCGCCAGGCATGGTCGATATCTTGCTTTGAATGACCCTGCGATCGGTTTTCCATTATTAGTCGTAATGGCTTAAGAGATACTGTCAGGCGACTCGGTTAGGTCGGCTCAGTTTGCAGGGTTGATGGAAGGGGGCTGCTGCACTTCCGCCGCATGGAACAGGCTCCGGTTCGGCGATGTCGTCACTTCGATACGCGTATATTTTTGGAAAACTACATCGTGGCCCCGGGCGACCCATCGTTCGTAGAAAGATAGAGCCGCAGCATAAAAGCCGATTCCGGCCGCCAGATTGCGAGAACTCGCAACGATGCCGACAACCCTGCCTACGATGCCGAAGCCGTTAGAGGCCACAGCGCTGTTACCTGCCAAGCTCCCATCGTCATCCAACGCACGACCCGCCAAAAAAGTCAGTACCAGCGGGACAGCGGCTTTGTTCCTGGATTTCTGTTGCACGCCACCCTCAGCGTCAAGCTGCAAATCTGAAGACTTAGACGCGTCCGCGCCCGTGAGGGTGCCATCCACGCGCTGGGTGGGCGTTCCCGCGATCCAATTATTTCGTTGGCTGCGGGTGGCCCTTTTTGCCGGGCGGTTGCGCCTTAGTAAGTGAAGGCGGTTGGTGAGACGTCTTCCACAAGGAGAAGCGTCATGCACATCGAAAAGAAATCACTCGTCAGCAAAAGAGCTGCAGCCGCCACAATGATCGCCATCCACTCCCGCCGCGTGGACCTCAGCAAGCCTGCTCCGGACCGCTTACTGACGTGCCAGAGGAAGGCCGGCGGAACGGCCTTGGTATACACGTAGCGCGACCAGGACAGGCCCGGCGAGGAATGTCTCGACGTGGAGAGTCGTTGCGCTGTGTCCGCGCGGCATGGGCATCAAACGAGCCGCGCAGGGAGCGAAGGCGCGCGGCGTCAGGGGATGGCGACGCAGGAGACATGCTCGGGGCAATTGCGTCTGAGCGACTCCGATGCAAGCTGTAGCGTCTCATCAACGACATGCTGTTCCCGATCGCGAAAATCTAAGTAGAGCGAGAAGCTGCGTTTACAGCCAGGACAAACTACATCGCCTGCCACGCGTGTGTGTCGCCCCAAATCGAGCGATCGCCTTCCGGGATGGCGTAAGCTTTCATCCGGTTATCTTCGGGTCGCTTACCGCGCCTGGCAATTGGACGAATGGGTGATGATTTACCCATGCACGCGAGGCAGTAGACTGGGCTTCCATGCCGAAGAGAGTGGCTCTGCCGAAGCAAGCTGCGGGCTTCATCGAGACCATGGATTGCCTTCCGGTCTCGAAGCTTCCCGAAGGACCGAAATGGACGTATGAAATCAAACTGGATGGCTACCGGCTTGAGGTCGTGCGGCATGGCCGCGAAATAACGCTCTATACTCGCCGGCAGAACGTGTTCAACCAGAAGTTCCACTACATTGCCACGGCACTGAAGGGTTTGCCAGGGGATACGGTGATCGACGGGGAGTTGGTACAGACCACCCGCACCGATAATCGAGAAGGCCGCTAAGGATGTGACCGATGCGGGCCCTGGAAATCCCTCCGGGATTCCCACACTCCCGCGGTCCGGCTACGGCTGATTGATAACGAAATACAAAAACCGGCCGAAGTGTCACCGAATTCTTCGGCTCCCAGCGTGTCTCAGCTTAGGGGTGCAGTCCATATTGTCACCGGGTTTTATTACGCGACACTATCCGGTACGCGAAACAGCATATCGATGAACAAGCAAAATCTGATTTGAAACCTTCGTATTCACGTACATTTTGCTACGATCACGGTGATGTCGTCCGCCTGTTCGTGAGGACTGAACTGACGGACCTCGCCTGTTATGGCTGAAACCAGCTCTTTTGAAGACAACTCGCTGTGCTGTTGGAGAGTTTCCAGCAGGCGCTGCTCGCCAAATTCGTCTCCCGACTGATTGAAGGCCTCTGTCGCACCGTCGGTATAAAGCAGGAAAGTGTCTCCTGGAAAGAGTTGGCGCGTTTCGATCACGCAATCCCAATGCGCAAACAGGCCCATCACAGTGCTAGTTGCGTCGAGCCTTTCAAGACGATGATCGGCTCGCAAAAGGAGTGCGGGTGGATGGCCGCAATTCGAATAGCGCAGTAAGCGCGTTTGATCGTCGTACTCGGCGAAGAAGAGCGTCGCGTAGTCGCTTGCCGCGGTGTTCTCATAAAACAGCTGGTTCACGGATTCCAGGAATCGAACAGGCTGCTCCCAGGCAGTCGCGCTCTGGCTGCGTAAATTCGCCTGCAGATTTGCCATTAGCAGCGCGGCCGCCATGCCTTTGCCAGCGATGTCACCAATCACCAGGCCAAGTCTCCCGTTGCCGAGATCGAGAAAGTCATAATAGTCACCGCCGACGGCCCGAGCGGGATAGCAAATCCCGGAATATGCGAGCGTTCGTAGCGGCGGCTGCCGTTGCGGGAAGAGGCGGGTTTGCACTTCAATGGCGATTGCAAGGTCGTGCGCGGCCTGGCGCTCGGCTTCCAACCGTGCCGCCTGGGCGCGTCGCTCCGCCTCCACGGCCCGCGTCGCCTCGTCGAACTCAATGAGGGAGAAACTGTTTCCGTCCACATCTTCGAAGAGCGCGTACCGCGCTTGCCCACTCCCCCAGGGTGGCTCTATCGGCGGCAGCGTAAAATGAACGCCCCGTTTGGACCACTCGTCAAATACCGCTCGTACATCTTCAGTCAGAAAACTGAGCCCGGTGTTTTGGCCAATCCGTTGCGACTCCGCAGATCCTTCCGGTGGAACGAAGAGCGCCATACCGGGCAGACCTCCGCCTGCTGTTCCGGGAAGCCAACGAGCAGGGCATGGGGCGACAACGATCCAGCGGCCCGCGCCCGGAACTTCGACGTCCACAATTGCTTGGAAACCGAGTTGGTGAACAAAAAACTGCCGGCTTCTCTCCTGATCGCGAACCCAGACGGTTGCGAAATTTAATCGCAGGAAAGGGTTCAAAGGTTCTGCTGTACAAGAGTCGCGCGAACCGTTCACCTGCTCGGGTTGTGCTGGGCCTTCCATGTTCCGGCCGATTATACTTTGCTTGCCCCTCTGGCGCCGACAGCGATAAGACCGGCGGTAAAGACGGCAAGCACCATATTACCGATCCGTGTCACTGCGCCCGTATCTCCGATCGAAGGAGTTTCGATGAACGCGTGGATGGCATAGGCCATCGCCGCGCCGCCCGCCGGAGCAAATGAGAACATGTCTGCCCGCATGCTCATTAACCATCAGGGTCGGGAAATTGAGGACCTGGACTGGTGCACCAGGGGACAGGGGTCGAGGATGCGGGACAAACGAAATAACCCCCATTTGCGTCGTTGTTTCTTGTTTATTCGGGGTTGTTTCGTCTGTTTGCATGTCCCGCATCTCCCTGTCCCGCATCTCCCGCATCTCGATAGCGGAATCGGTGCCACAAAATCATCGGACCGTAGAGACCCATTGACGCGCAATGCATAGACAAGCTATGGTTTTACTCCCGTGAGCAAGGCGGACCTGATACCGGGGACTCTGGACATGTTGATTCTGACGACGCTGAAGCGCGCCCCACTGCATGGCTACGGCATTGCGCAGTCAATCAAGCGAATCTCGGACGATGTGCTGACCGTGGAAGAGGGTTCACTCTATCCGGCACTACAGCGATTGTTGCTACAGGGGTGGGTGAAGGCGGAGTGGAAGACGACGGAAACCAACCGGCGCGCACGGTTCTACACGCTGACGGCGGCGGGGAGAAAGCACCTGGGGCTGGAGGTGTCGCAGTTCCGGCAGATGATGGCGGCGATTGGCCGGGTGCTGGAAGATGCGGAGGAGGCATCATGAGCGCACTGAGAAAGTTCCTGAAAAAGGTCGCGATCCTGATACATCGAGGCCGATTCGCCGGGGAGTTGGACGAAGAGATGGCGTTTCACCACGAACAGATTGAGCGGGAGCTGGCGGGCGACGGCATGACGCTGGAAGACGCGCGCTATGCGGCTGCGCGACAGTTCGGCAATGCTACACAGATCAAGGAGCAGAGCCACGAGGCGG
The DNA here is from genome assembly GCA_963787145.1 of uncultured Acidobacteriaceae bacterium. Lineage (GTDB taxonomy): Bacteria > Acidobacteriota > Terriglobia > Terriglobales > Acidobacteriaceae > PALSA-350. Next base: position 361,434 of record CAWBBY010000035.1, on the reverse strand, counting down.
TGGGATTCAGGGTAGAGAACGTGGCGCAGGATTTTCGTTTTGCGCTGCGTCAGTTGCGGCGGAATCCGGGGTTTGCGGCAACGGCGGGGCTGGTGCTGGCGCTGGGCCTGTGCGCGAGCGTGTCGATTTTTGCGTTTGTGGATGGGGCGTTGATCAAGCCATTGCCGTATAAGAATCCCAACCGGCTTGTGGTGCTGTACGAGACCACGACGATGGGCAAGCGATTTCACCTTTCCTATCCCGATTTTCTGGACTGGAAGCGAAGCAACACGGTCTTCCAGTCGATCGAAGTTTATGGGACGGATGGATTCACGCTGAAAACACCAACAGGCCTGCAGGCGGTGGACGGCGCAAGTGTGAGCGCGGGATTTTTCAAGCAGCTTGGCGTGACTTCAGTGGTAGGAAGAAATTTTCGTCCGGCTGACGATCAGCCGGGGAATCCTGAGGTGGTGTTGCTGTCCTATGCAAACTGGCAGAAGCGGTATGGAGGACGCAAGGATGCGGTGGGGCAGACGGTAGTTCTGGATAACACGGTCAATACGATCATCGGTGTGCTGCCGAAGGGCTTTTCCTTTGCTCCTGCGGAGCCGGCGGACTATTGGAGAATTTATCAATCATCGCGGTCCTGCGCAAAGGCGCGCGACTGCGACAACCTGTTCGGAGTGGCGCGGCTGAAGCCGGGAATCTCTTTCCAGGCCGCACTAGCCGATGTCCAGACGATGCAGGCTCAACTGGCGCGGCAATATCCGGACGCAGACCGCAACCGAGGCGCTTTCATGATGATGCTTACCGATGTGGTGGTGGGCGATATCCAACCCATCCTGCTGGCGCTGCTGGCGGGAGCGGGACTGCTGCTCCTGATTGCAACCGTGAACGTGGCAAGTCTGCTGCTGGTACGTACTGAGAACCGTAGGCGCGAGATTGCAGTGCGAGGCGCGCTGGGAGCATCGCAGGCAAGGCTGCTTCGTCAGTTTGTGACCGAAGGGCTGGTGCTGGTTGCGGTATCAGGCGTGCTGGGCGTGGCCGCAGCGTGTGGAGCGATGCAACTGCTTTTGCGGTTGATTCCGGTGGACATGATGGCGAAGATGCCGTATCTGCGAGGACTGGGGTTGAACCTGCACGTGGCTCTATTCGCCGTTGCCGTTTCTTTGGCGACAGGAGCAGTGTTTGCCGTTACTCCCACGCTGCGGCTCTCGTTGAGTGACCTACGGAGTGATCTGAGCGGCGGCGGCCGCAATTTCGCGGGCGTTGCATGGCGGCGCTTTGGGGCGAACCTCGTAGTGATCGAGCTAGCTGCAGCCATGGTCCTGCTAGTGAGCGCAGGGCTGCTCGGCAAGAGCTTGTATAAGCTGTTGCACGTGGATACGGGATTAGAGCCTGACCATCTGGCGACGCTGCAGGTCAGCGCGCCGAGAGCGCAACACGCCACGGACGCGCAGTTGATTGCGCTGGAGCGTGAGATTCAGGAAAAGTTGTCGGGCATGCCGGGCATGAAGTCTGTCGCTTTTGCGGATACGTTGCCTTTGGGCACTGGCGGCAATGCGGATAATTTCTGGGTAGTTGGGCGGCCGTATCTCGGGGAACAGAACGAGATGGCCGATCGCGTGGTCAGCTCCAATTACTTTACAACGATTCAGGCGCAATTGCTGCGAGGCCGCTATTTCATGGAAGAAGAGGATGGGTCCAAGCCTCTTGTGGTGGTGGTCAACGAGCAGATGGCCAAGCGTTATTTCCCCGGCCAAGACCCGGTGGGCCAACAGATATACCCGCAGGGTATTCCGAAGCGGCATTTCGAAATCGTCAGTGTGGTGAACGATATTCAGGAAGGACAACTGGATGCTGCACCGGCCCCGGCGCTTTATTTTCCCTTTAATCAAAATGCCCCCAACGACTTCGCGGTGATTGTGCGCACTTCGCAGCATGAGGACTCGATGCTGCCGTTGATGACGGCGACGATTCACGGGATCGATCCGGGGCTGGCGACGTATGACCCGATTACCATGCGGGAGAGAATTCATGACTCGCCCGCGGCGTATCTGCACCGATCGTCGGCGTATCTGGTGGGCGGATTTGCGGCAGCGGCGCTGATGCTGGGTATTGTGGGTCTGTATGGTGTGACGGCGTATTCGGTAAGTCAGCGGACGCGGGAGATTGGCGTGCGCATGGCTCTGGGAGCACAGCGCAGAGAAGTTTACCGGCTGGTGCTGGGCGAAGCAGGATGGTTGACGGCGGCAGGCATCGGCGCGGGGCTGGCCTGCTCCATTGCTGCGGCGAACCTGATGCGCAGGCTACTCTTCGGCGTGAGCCCATGGGATGCGACGACGCTGGCGGGCGTGGCTCTGGTGCTGTCGGTTGCGGCGCTTGCGGCAAGCTACATCCCGGCGCGGCGTGCGGCCTCGGTGAATCCCGTAGAGGCGTTACGAGCCGAGTAGGACTTTCATCCCGCTCCCACTCTGTACGAGAGTGGGCGTGTGAATGCTGCTGGGATCCGCGAATCCCTCAGTTGACGCTAGGTGAAAACCTGGTTCCTGTCACCGGGTTTGTCGGTCACCGGGTTTGTCCAAGCCTGTGATGCAAATCACCGCGAAACGCGACTATCTGGCGTATGCTTTGGGATATGCAGTGAACAGGAGACTATACCCATGGCAAACGAACCTGAAACGACAAACCCACCGCAGCAGGACCAGTCCAACACCGTGGAGACTCCAGAGCAAAGTAGAATAGATCGCGCCGCTGACCAGGCGGCGGCGAAAGCCCGAAACAGGCAAAACCGCCACGACCAGGAACACGGCCCTTTCCCAAGGGGTGGACCTTCGGGAATGGCATGAGGAGAAGGGCGTGCACGCGAGGCGTGGACTGCCGGGACGTTCACCGGTCTTTAAGCAGTTGCGCCTCCTAAACGGCCATCTCCGTTTCCCTTCGCAACAAGGTAGGGCGGCAAGCCTTCGCCGCCCAATCCATCCAATCGACTTCCTTTCAGAGCAAATCGGGAACCGTTGTACTGGTCGTGACCCGTGTCGCCGTGACCACGCCGGTAAATGACTGGAGGATAATCTTTCCCGTGGTATCGTAGGCATCCAGCGTAAAGGTGCCGGAAAAGTGATTACAATCCGAGGCCAATGTGACGGTTTCGGTGATGTGAGTCGGACCTACGGGAGTTCCGATCCCGTTGTTCGTGTCATTGGGGAACTGGTTGGAGAACCAAGGAAAGTGATTCAGGTAGTAGTTGGATCTGCCTGTCTGTTCCCAGACACCCAGGCAGAAGTTCCCATCCTGTGGTGGCCGGATGGAATTCATGATTTCCGTTTTGTCGGGGTGCCACACGGCCAAGGCATCGTCGATGACAGTGTCGGGAATGTCGTTCTTGTCGCTGGTCTTGGCGGTGAAAATTACGTGCCACATTCCCACGATCGATGGACGTTCTTCCTCGTAGCCGCCCATCCCTGTTCGCATAACGTGCGCTCCACTCGTTTGTGGATGCCACGCGGCCGGTTTCGCGAGCTTCGTCGGCATTCCGCACTGCGCCAGGGCGCTCGGAATCATAGCCCACGCAAATACCAGCGCGCCTAGCGCCGGCATCAACCTCCCATTATTTGTTCTCATGTCGTTTTTCTCCTTGGCCGGAATCGCCGGCTGCACACGAAGCTAAGCGCGATTCGCGCCCAGGCAATGAATAGGGGGTGAAGCCGGAGGTGAAGTTTTGGTGAACCGCCAAACCCTTTTAAATCTGACCTTTTCCTGCGACACGGGATTCCTAGCTAAAACGGGATTTTCAGTAAGTTCCGGCCATCCCCAGTGAAGTTACTGAAAATGCGACTTCGCAGGCACTGGCAGGCCGCTGTGTAAATCCAGGCAGCAAGGGTGAAATCGGAGCCACCCGCGAATCTCTGGTTAGTTAAAGGATCAGTGCCTTGATGGCGAGCCGGGCAGCGACCCTTTACCTGGGATGGTTTGGAGTAATACCCTTGTTCCAGAGGTGGTCCATGCCGTCTCTTCGGGGCCTATTTTGGGCGGTGATGTTGGTTGTATTTCCTACCTCACAATGCACGCCCCAAGGCCAGTCGAAGAACCAATCAGAATCTTTCAGCGTCCCGACCATTCAAGTGACATCGCGCTTGGTTTTTCTCGATGTGACGGTTCTGGACAAAGAAGGCAACCCGGTTGTGAAGGGGCTTAGCAAAGACGACTTCACTATCACCGAAAACAAGAAGCTGCAGCGCATCTTCTCCTTCGAGGCGCCACAGGTGCACACCATGGGGGCGGCTGCCGAAGACGATAACCCGGATGGCGAGGCGCCGGTGACCATCTTCGTGTTGGATATGTTGAACTCGCAATTTGAAGACTTCGCGTTCATCCGTTATGCGGTGCGGAAGTATCTTGAAGCGCAGCCGCCGGAGTTAAGTTCTCCGGCTGAGATGATGGTGATTGGCAATGACTCTCTGGAGGTGGTACAGGGCTACACGCGCAACAAAGAAGACTTGCTGTTCGCCCTGGACCATATCCCGGCCACGCTGCCCTACAAGATGATGAACGGTTCCGGCAACATTGACTTCCTTTTGGAGCGCTTTAACCAATCGATCGACGCCCTGCAGCAGATCGCGCTCCAAAGCCAGGGGGTGCCGGGAAGAAAGAATGTTCTATGGGTAGGACGGGGTGCACCCAACTTGCCCCCAGGCAACGAACCGCTGGCAGTGTTCCTGACTCCTGAAGGCCTCGAGCGACTACGCCGGTACGTGCATAAGACGACCAACATGCTGGTCGATGCGCGTGTCAGCCTCTTTGTGTTTTACCCGGGGATCAAAGTTTTTTCAAGCGGGATTTCTGGAAGCCAGAGATATGCGAACGTCGACTTCGATAATGGAGATCCATTTGCGGATGACGTAAACTTCGGCGTGTTCGTGAATGAAACCGGAGGCAAGCTGTTCTTCAACAACGACGTTGACGCGGAAATCAGAAGGTCGCAGCTATTAGGCTCGGAGTACTACACGCTGACTTACCAGCCGCACGATGGCGATGCGGACGGCAAGTTCCGGCCGGTTCGCGTGATTCTGCGCGATCGCAATTTAAAGGTCGTCACCAAAACTGGATATTTTGCGCCTGCCAAGGGCGAACAGGTTGATCCACGACATCAGATGATGGTCGATTTGTCGCACGCCGCCCGGTCGGATGTCCCGTTCACCGCATTGGATGTGAAAATAGCCGCCGTGGTGCGGCACCCGGATTCCCGCACAGCCGAGCTGACAGTGGTCCTGAACGGCAGGAACCTCGACTGGCAGGCTGCCGACGACGGAAAGAGCACGACAAAACTAACTCTGGCGGCAGCGAGTCTCACGCGGTTCAAAGACACGCTGTCTTCCCGGGTTGAAAGCGTGACCTTGTCGAGGGCCACAGAGGATCGAACGCCACCAGGACAGCAGATCGCTCGTTTGACGGTCACGATTCCAGTTCCACGCAAGACGCGAAGCGTGCGCGTGGTTGTAGGGACCGAAAAGGACGGTAGGATTGGCGCGGCCGATCTGGATTGCAAAACCATCGATGCGGCTCCTGAAGCGCCCACCCCGAACGCCCAATTGCTTCATCGGCAGCAGAACGAAACATCCTCAACCCCAGCAAAGCCTTAGAGAATGGACCTCGAACAACGATGTGCCTGAAAAACGTTAGGGTTATCGGTAAGTTGCTCCCGCCTAGCCCCGTCCGGGGCAACTTACCCGATTTTTCAGGCTCGTCCGGCCTGACCGTGACCTGACCGATCGCGGCGAATGCTTCGATGGAGCAGGCAACTTTACTGCGATGAGGCGGTTCGAGCGTCCAGCACCGGCTTGTGCGGCTGCCAGGCGGGTCCGCCTTCTTCCCACTGGTTATCAGTAAGTTGTTCGACATGGGTGCCGTCATAGCGCATGACGAAGACTTCGCCGTAAGGCTGCGGCGCGCCAATCAACACGACTTCGTCCTTGAATCCCATGCGACTGCTGCAAAACAAAAGCCGCTCTCCATCGGGAGACCACGCCAAATGGGCGTTGACTCCGTGCACATCGGTTAACTGCTTCAGGCCCGTGCCGTCTGGGTGGATGGTGAAAACATTGAAATCGGCTCCGCTCCTGCGGATGAAAGCGATGAGGTCCCCACGCGGAGACCAGACGGGAAAGTTATCCCACTCGTTAGTAAGAACCGTGATGGAGCGATCGTCGAGATTCATGATGCGCAGGCCGTCGGCATCGGGGCCGGTGGTGCGGTAGACAATGTGTTTGCCGTCGGGCGCGAACGATGCGAAGGCATTGTTGCTGTTGCCCGAAGTGATGAGGTGGAAGCCGGAGCCATCGGCGTTCACGATACCGACCTGCGCTCCACCGTTGATGGGATCGATGGGTTTCTTGCCTCCAGCTGCGTCATCAAGGAATGCAGTGAAGATTCCCACGCCGGCCACGATCTGCTTGCCGTCGGGAGACCAGGATGGACCCAGAATCAAACCCTTCTGCGTGAGAATGGAGCGTGCCGGCTTGCCTTCATCGACGATGAATAGGCTGGTCGTTGCGCCGTCGGAGCTCATCTTGGTGACCGCGAGGTGTTCTCCGTGGGAATCGTATGCAGGCAGCCATGAGGTGCTGTACATTTCGAAGTTCGGATTCCGGCTCCAAACGCTCACGGGCTCAGCAGGGTGGTTGGAGACGAAGCGGCTGTAAACGACTTGCGCGCCGTCCGGCGACCAGGAGGGACAGCGCAGATCGCTGCCCTTGGGACCCGGCTTGCCGCTCGAATAAAAGACTCCGTGCTCGGCTTTGTCGCGGCGAAGATAAGCGATCTCCCCCGAAGACAACACCGTTGGGAGCAGCTTGACACCAGGACCGGCCGCAACGGGTGCGGTGGCGCCGCTGACGATGTCGATCTTAAAGAGCTGGTTGTCGCCGTCTCCTTGGCCGAAGCGATGGTCCCATGTATCCTGCGCCGACATGCAATAGGTGACTACGCTCTTGCTATCGCGGGTCCATTTGGGGCTGCCGCAGAAGCCTCCGTGCTGGGAGATGCGTTTGAGACCGGTGCCGTCGGGATGGATGAGATAGATGTCCACCAGATGCAGGCGTTCCCATCGACCTTTGGCGGGAGGAAGGTCGCCGTCGCGATCGCGATCCGAGGAGAAAGCGATCCATGAGTTGTCGGGAGACCAGGAAGGGCGGAAATCACCGCCCTGCCCGGAGGTGAGCGGCGTGGCTTTGTGGGTGGCCGCGTCCAGAATCCAAAGGTTTGTCCGCCCGTTGGCGCGCGTGGAGACGAAGACAATCCGGTCGCCATTGGGAGAAAAGGCAGCCTGATCGTCGTACGCCGGGTCATCGGTCAAGCGTTCGAGGCCTGTGCCGTCGGGATGAATGCGGTATAGATCGGCGGAGCTGCCGCGCTCCGACGTAAAGACGATCCAATCGCCCTTGGGAGACCAGGAGGGGTTGTAGTCGAGCGAACCCGGCTGGGTGAGAGGCCGCTCGGTTGAGCCATCCGCGTTGGAGATGAAGAGTTCGGCTTGACTGGGGCCGAGGCGATCAAAGAGAATCCGGTCGGCTGCAAGGCAGGAATTGAGCGCACACCCGAAGACAAGAACGCAAAGGGACAGGCCGCTGGTACGAGTCATCGCATACTCCGAACACTGGATTGTGGGAGGAAAAGTCGCGGCGATCATATCACCAGGAAAAGGGGCGGACGAGTTGCCTCTGGCGAAAGCTGCCTATGCCAAATGGAAGGAGTTGTTCATGTCAGAAAATCGCGTTGCTCTCATTACCGGGGCGAATAAGGGAATTGGCCTGCAAATCGCGAAGGACCTGGCCGGCTACGGCCTTACGGTGCTCATCGGCTCCCGGAAGCTCAAAAACGGCGAAACGGCGGCCACGGCCATAGGTGAAAAGGCCCACGCCATTCAGCTCGATGTGACAGACCAGGCCTCGATCACTGCGGCAGCGGAGCGCATCGGAAAGGAATTTGGACGGCTCGACGTGCTGGTGAACAACGCGGGCATCGTCGGTGAGTTCCCCGAAGGCACGCCATTCGAGGAGCGGCTGAAGTTCAATGCGCCCAGCCAGGCGCCGCTGAGCTATATCCGTTCGGTCTACGAGACGAACGTGTTTGGCGTCATTGCCGTCACGCAGGCCATGCTGCCTTTGCTGCGCGAGGCTCCAGCCGGACGCATCGTCAACGTGGGCAGTTCCTCGGGTTCGCTTACACTGAACGCGAACCCGGAGTTCCAGTATCGCAATATCTTTGGCTCCGCCTACAGTCCATCCAAGGCCGCTCTCAGTGCTACCACGCTTGCGTTTGCAATCGAATTGCAGAAGACGGACATCAAGGTGAACGTTGTTTGCCCCGGTTTTGTCGCCACCGACCTGAACGACCACCGCGGCTACCGCACGGTCGAGCAGGGAGCGAAGCAGGCGGTGAAGATGGCGCTGATCGGTCCCGACGGCCCGACGGGCACGTTCACCGACGAAGATGGTACCGTGCCTTGGTAGTTTTGAGTCAAAGAGCCTGATCGCGTAAGCGGCGTGCCCGCTTACGCTTTTCGAATCTCCCCTAGCGAAACAGCAGCGGCGCGAACTGGACCAGGTTATCCCGCCACACGTTGAAATGGTGCGCGCCCGGCGTCTCTACCGCGGTGACGGTAAGCCCCTTGTCCTTCAGATAGGCGATCAGCTTGCGGTTCGCGGTTACGAGGCTGTCATCCATGCCGCACGCGATCCACAGCAGGCGCAGCTTCGCCGCATCCACGCCCGCCAACTGCGTCGCCGGGTCCAACAGATGCACTGCGGAGCTAAAGCCGCCAATGTACGCGAACAGCGCGGGGTGGGTGAGCCCAATGGTAAGGCTCTCCAACCCACCCATCGACAGGCCCGCGATCGCGCGATCTTCACGCCGGGCCGACACCCGGTACTCCGCCTCCACCCGCGGCATAATCTCTGCCAGCAGCGCCTGCGAAAACAAGCTGGTGTTGTGATCCACCAGCAGGCGATCCTGCCACACCACGCCGAACTTGCCTAGAAAGCGCAGGTCCCCGTAGCCCAGCGGCATCACCACCACCATCGGCCGAATTTTATGCTGGGCCAACAGATTATCCAGGATGTTGTCGGCCTGCAGCCCAGACGTCCACTCATGAGCGTCCCCGCCCCAGCCGTGCAGCAAGTACAGTACCGGGTATTTCGTCTCCGCGCGCGCATCGTACCCTGGCGGGGTGTAAACGATGTAGTCGTCCTGCTGTGCCGGCAGTCCCTCGACGACCTTCGTGGTGTAGTGGTGCAGGTGCAGCTCGCCGTGGGCCACGGCTTGTATATCCCACATCTGCGGCCCATCGCCCGGCACCTCCAACTGATCCCAGATAAAGGAATAATTGGGCAGCATGTGCAGGTAATTGTTGGGGTCGAACTGGGCGTGGCCATCGACCTCAAATGTGTAACCGTAAATCTGCGGCGGCAGAGGAGGCGTGGTCACCGTCCACAGACCCGCGGCATCTTTTGTCATCGCGAGCGGCTTGGCGCTCGCATCGATGCTAAGTGCAACGCTGGTAGCCCCGGGAGACTGATAACGGAAGGTGACGCTGCGATCCGGGTGGATCTCTGTCGTCGTGGAAGGGGCCGCTGCCTGCCCAACCAGGGGCCGGGGAAAGGCGGAGATGAGCAGGGCGGCAGCCAGCAGAACAGGACGCGGTGGCATCAACAAGGAAATTCACTCCGATTACATCGCGACTGCCAATCTATCACTCGGGATAAACGCGGGGGAGACGAGACGTTTACTTGCTTGTTACGGTTGTTATTGCAAAGATAACTTCCCGTCTGGAGCATGTGAAAAAATCAATTTCCCAAAGCTGAGAGAATTGCGCACGGAAAAAAGCGCCCCAGGATGCCCTAGGAGCGAGCGCTGGGATGCCGGAATACATTTGGGTTCAAAACTGAAATCGCAAAAAATCCGCCAAATCAATTTTGGCACATCCTCCTGTAGTGCACCCCAATCGTGTCTCACTTTTGGGGTGCACTACACTCCCAATCGACCCGTCACTTCATCGAAGTAATTTTTTTCACACCTTCCAGACGGGAGGTTTACTTGCTTGCTACTGTTGCTGTTGCAAAGATAACATCCCGCCTTTATCAGTAAGGATTCGTTTGGGATTGAGAGGACAGCAGGTCCCTCGGCTACCCCGGATTTCCTGTCGAGACAGGTGGCTCCGGCGAACTTTCTGCGGTTTTCTCCTACGGAAAACCGCATGCGCAGCCCTGTCCGGTGCAGCGTGGCAGGAAATCCGGGTACGCTCGGGATGACAAAGTTTAGGTTTGTTCTTTCCTTCGCAGCGGTGATGTGGATGGAATGTTCCGCACGCTTCGCGCTCGTCGTGCAGCTCTTTACGCCACCGAAGTAGAAACCCGGTGACAGGTCACCGGGTTTGTGCCGTCCCCTTCGACAAGCTCAGGGCAGGCTCTACGGGACTGGTTCCCCATCTGCTTGATACTGACTTGTTTTCAGCGTGTGCTGTCCACTACAGCCGATCGAAAAAACTAATTTGGACAAGTCTGATTCCCAGCCGTTCCGGAGGGAGGATGCGGAAAGGTGCTATGTAGATTTCAAAACGCGTGGGACACTGTAGAATCCGGCATCATGAGAGTTTGTGGCGCCATTCTGTTGCTTGCGTGGGGTCTTCTTTGCGGAGCCGCCAACGCTCAGGCTGCAGGCGGTGACAGGCACCTTTCCATTTGGATTATTTCGGCGGAAGGGGCGGGTCCAAACGATATCGCTCAGGGTGAGGACCTGCCGGCTCGCATGGAGGCCCTGCGGTTGTCGCTCGCAGGAACCCGCGTTCGGTTGCTCAATGTGGAACAACCGCTGGCGGCGAAGACCGCCAGTTGGTTCCCCGAATACACCGTTCCGAATTTTCAGGCGGTGGCAAGTCAGCGAACGCTCTTCACGACGCTGGCGCGTTTTGCGGCGCAGAATAATGTTGACATCGTTCTGCGTGTGATCACCTGGCGCGAGTCGGCCGACCTGCTGCGCGCCGCGCGCACTGCCGGCCCCGACGCATTGCCGGACGTGATGGAAGTTGGTACGACGTGGTCGGGGTATCTGGCTGCGAGCGGTAGAATTCGATCCCGGCCCGATTGGCAAAAGAGCAAGGGAAACTGGCGGGACGTGCTGAGCGTCCCAGCCTGCGCGCTACCGCTCATTACCGAAGTCCGCCTTCTTTTCTACTGGAAGCGTTTGCCTTCTGCCGCGCCTGATTCGCCGCCGCTGACTGTCAACAACGCTAGTTGGCCAGATATCTTCGATTCTGTTCGTAGGGGCACTTCTTCCGGTGAAACAGTTGCGTTCCCGATTGGGAATTCCGTTAACCTTCTTCACGACTATGTGCAGCTGGTCATGGCGGGCGGAAGCCCGTTTGTTCTGCATAAGGACCTGTTCGGCTCGCGTCTGTCTCTCTCCAGCGAGAGCGCTCTCTCTATGCCGGTCTATCTTGCCGAACATTCCTCGGTCCCGCTCGGTAAAGGGGAAGTTCGGCAGTTGGTCAGCTTTCCCGAGGCTACCCATGAAGATGTGACACGTACCTTCGTGAATGGCGGTTATCGAGCGAGCGTGGAACCCGCCAGTTTTATGACCCGATGGGCCTACGATTTCTATGGGCGACAGCGAAAGACAGACAGTGCGAAACGATTTTGGGATTATGCCGCGGCCGTGACACCCCCCGCCGGATTCAAGGGTGGCGCCGAACTGGTAGTTTTGAGCACCAAACCAGATGCCGCATTGGCTTTCAAACTGGCTGACTTTCTGACAACCGACCCGGGATATACCGAGATGCTGGGTCGAGCCGGCTTTATGGCTTCCGGTAAACCTGACCAAGGGACAGACGCGTTGGTCGCATCCCTCATCAGGGATGAGGGGGATGTTGAAGACGCTCGCATCTTCGGTGCGAATGTCCGCAAGGCCCTCGATCAGGAGCATAGATACCCGGACTTTGAACTCTGGCCGGTGGTCATCGAGGTTCCATCCGTGCTTGAAAAGCTCCAGCATGTTTGGCATCGGATCGCGGAGGGGGATGCCACCGGTTTGCGCCGGGAAGTCAAAGAGGTCGACTGGGCGGTCAACTCCCAGATGTATCTGCCTTCACGCGCGTTGAATGCGTTGATCAAGTCCTGGCAATGGGTTGCGCTTGTTTTTTCCGTGGCCACTTCTCTGCTGGTGCTGGGAGAGCTCCATCGACGGCGGCTGCAGCAGGTGGAGCGGCAGTTGAACATGCGCCTGGAAGAGCGCCTCAATGAGCGCACACGCATCGCGCGGGATTTGCACGATACGCTGCTGCAAAGCTTCCAGGGATCGTTGCTACAGTTTTACGCGGCGACGAATTTACTCCCAGGGCGTCCCGAGGAAGCGCGCACGCGGCTGGAAAGCGCGATGGATCGGGCGGAGGATGCGATTACCGAGGGCCGTGATGCTGTCCAGGGATTGCGCTCCTCGACGCTCCTGACCAACGACCTTGCGCGGGCGATCCATGCATTGGGGGAAGAACTCGCGACCGGTGAAAGTAATCCGAATGGCGCCGTTTTTCACGTGGAGGTAGAAGGCACGTCGCGAGAGTTCCATCCGATATCGCGAGACGAGATTTACCGGATTGCCAGCGAGGCAATACGCAATGCATTCACGCACGCGCAGGCGCGGCAGATCGAAGTGAACATCCAGTATGGCGAAAGGCAGTTTCGGTTGCGAGTGCGAGATGATGGAAAGGGGATTGACGAGAAGTTCGTGAACGGTGAAGGGCGCTTAGGGCACTATGGTTTGCCCGGGATGCGCGAGCGCGCACGGCTCTTGGGCGGTGAACTGACGGTGTGGACTGAGCTCAACCGAGGCACGGTATTGGAGCTGAGCGTTCCCGCCGCTAATGCTTATGCGACGCCTGACAGTCGCAGGAGCTCCCCGGTTAGTTGAGAAGTTGGCGAGGCTCACATTGCGCGACTGAGCGCCGGCTAAACCGAATCAACGAACGCAGCGGGCAGAACGCTCGCTTCCGGAGTCCACGTGACCGCTTCGACCCGGCCGACTCCAAAGACCCAGGCGATGCCGCCCGCCAGTGCAATCGCAGACGTGATCAAAAAGGGGGTGCGAAAGTTCCCTGAGCGGTTCACGATAAAGCCGGTCAGCGCGGGCGCGATCACACCCGCGAAATTCGCAAAGCCACCCTGAAAGCCGGTCCATGTGCCCGCCGCTTTCGGTCCAGCAAGGATCTGGCAAAACGCATAGATGCCCGAGGCTGCGGTTCCGCATCCCGCTGCCGCGGCCAGAAGCCATGGCAGATACGCGTGTGGTCCGGCGAGAGCGCAAGCCGCCATGCCGATCGCTCCTGTCGTATGCCCGATCGCCATGACAGATTTTCTGACCAGGGTCGTGGTGTAACCGCGGCGTATGAATAAGTCCGAGAGCGCACCTGCGGCCATGGCCGAGGTAGCATCCACCAGGAAGTACAGACCGGCGATCCGCGCCATCGCGGTCATCGAAAGATGGCGCTCGCGCACCAGGTAGAACGGAAGCCACGTGACCATCACATACAACAGGTAGTTTCCGCAAAAGTGGCCTGCGGAGGCGCCCCAAAATGAGCGCTTGCGCAACATGGCGGTAATCGTAGCGAGCCCCTTGAAGCTAGAACCGGCCACTACATGGCCGCGGGGCATCCACCTCTTCCACGCGGGCAGCCACACCAGGCTAACTAGCCCTATGCCGATGAAGACCGGCCGCCAACCATACTTTGCCATCAACAGCCCGGCGCCAAACATGCCGACTGCAGGACCGGACCGGATCCCGGTGATGATGGCGCCGTTGGCGAAGCCGCGACGTTCTTCAGAGACATGGAGCGCGAGAATCTTCGAGCACGACGGAAAGGCGACCGACTCGCCGATGCCGAGGACTAAACGCGTTACCAGCAACAGGGCGAATCCATGCACCAGGCCGGTGGTCACCGTGGCCAGCGACCAGATGAGGTACCCGGTCGCAATCACCACATTCACTTCAAACCGATCTACCAGCCAGCCTACGACAAAGAGTAAGACGGTATAGGTCCAGAAAAATGCGGAGAGCAGAATCCCCAGTTGCCAGGGATTGAGGTGTAACTCATCTTTGAGCAAGGGCGCGGCAATGGAGAGATTTCCCCGATCGACGTAATTGATGAGAACGGAGATCGCCAACAGGGCCAGCCAAGGCGCAATCGCGCTGAGTTTCTGCGGAGTCACTTTCAAGCGACGCGCTCTCCTTTGGCGTACACCATCGCCGGCCGCTGAGTGCCCAGGAAGTACGGAATTTCTCTGTAATCGCCCGCCTCGTGAACAACAAAGTCGGCCGACTTGCCACGCTCGAGCGAGCCCACCTGGCCGGCGAGGTTGAGGCTCCACGCTGCGTTGATGGTCGCCGCAGTGAGGGTCTCCGCCGGCGTCATCTTCATCTGCGTGCAGGCCAGCGACATGACAACGGGCATGGACGCGATTGGCGAAGAGCCGGGGTTGAAATCCGTGGCCAACACCACGGCAAGGCCGGCTTCGATCATGGCGCGCGCGGGCGCGTAATGCCTGGAGCCAATCGAGTACACGGAACCAGGCAGCAAGATTGGCTGCACATTCACCGCAGCCAGAGCGGCAATCGAGGCGGCGTCTGTATGCTCCAGGTGATCGGCCGTGGCAGCGCCGAGGCGCGCTGCCAGCATGGCCCCGCCGGAGCAGCTGAACTGATCGCCATGGATCCGCAAGCCAAAGCCTAAACGACGCGCGGCTTCGAGAATGCGCCCGGCATCGTGCTGGTCGAAGATGTGCGGCTCGCAGAAGACATCGCAAAAGCTTGCCAGCTTGTGCAAAGCTACCAGGGGAAGCATCTCGTCGATTACCAGCTCGACGTATCCGCCGGTGCGGCCAACGAACTCGTCCGGCACTTCATGCGCGCCGAGAAAGGTCGGCACGCAGCGCAACGCGGTGGTCTCCTCTGTTTCGCGCACCACGCGCAGGATTTTCATCTCTGCTTCGACCGTTAGCCCATAGCCGGATTTCGCTTCGATCGTGGTGGTGCCGCCGCGCAGAAACCATAGGGCGTGCTTTTGCGCGATGGCTAGTAGTTCGTCTTCGGTAGCACTACGGGTGCGGCGGACAGTGGAGCGGATGCCCCCGCCTTGTCGGGCTATCTCCTGATAAGTGATCCCGGAGCAGCGCATTTCAAATTCATCGGCACGATTGCCGGCGAAGACCAGGTGGGTATGCGCATCCACGAAGCCGGGTGTTACTACCCGTCCTCCGGCGTCGATGACCTGCGTGTCGCTGTTGAGAAGAGCTTCGATGTTGCTGCGTGTGCCGACTGCTTCGATTTTGGCGTCGCGAAGCAGCATGGCTCCGTCATGAATGATGGCGAGCTCGCGCATTTCCGGCCCTACGCGGGGGCGGTCCTCACCCGCGAGTGTTACGAGTTGCGAGCAGTTCACCAGCGCGACTAAAGTCAACCAGTACCTCCGAGTGAACACCCGCTGAGCTCAGCGTGGGGGAGACAGAACTGCAGGTCCCTCGGCTACCCCGGATTTCCTGTCGAGACAGGTGGCTCCGGCGAACTTTCTGCGGTTTTCTCCTACGGAAAACCGCATGCGCAGCCCTGTCCGGTCCAGCGTGGCAGGAAATCCGGGTACGCTCGGGATGACAAAGTTTAGGGCAGTGGCTCACCTTGACTGTCTGTGAGACGGATGGGAAGAGTAGGACGTCACTGCCCTCCCCTTTGTCTCTTGTTACCTCTCTTCTTCCATGGGCAGCCGTAGGCCTGCATTCTTGGCGAAGGTTCGGGCCGCAGGATAGCCGGCGTCCGCATGGCGTAGCACGCCCATTCCTGGATCGGTGGTCAGGACGCGCTCCAGGCGCAAGGCGGCTTCGTCGGTGCCATCGGCCACCACCACCATGCCCGCGTGCTGGGAATAACCAATGCCCACGCCGCCGCCATTATGGATGCTGACCCAGGATGCCCCCGCTGCTGTGTTCACCAGCGCGTTCAGCAGCGGCCAATCGGCCACTGCATCGGAACCGTCCAGCATGCCCTCCGTCTCGCGGTAGGGAGAGGCGACCGATCCGGTATCGAGATGGTCGCGGCCGATCACGATGGGCGCTCGAATCTCACCCGAACGCACCAATTCATTCATCGCCAGCCCCAGCTTGGCCCGTTGCCCGTAACCCAACCAGCAGATGCGGGCAGGCAATCCCTGGAATTGAATGCGCTCGCCGGCCAGCTTGATCCAGCGCTTCAGCCCTTCGTCTCCAGGAAAAAGCGAGAGCACCAGCTGGTCGGTCTTGCGAATGTCTTCCGCATCGCCGGAGAGCGCCACCCAGCGGAATGGTCCCTTGCCTTCGCAAAACAGCGGCCGGATGTATTCAGGCACGAAGCCCGGGATCTCAAAGGCATCTTCCACCCCGGCCAACTTGGCGTTGGTGCGAAGATTGTTGCCGTAATCGAAGACCACCGAGCCGCGGCGCTTCAACTCCAGCATTGCCTGCACATGCTTGCCCATGGCCTCCATGGAGCGGGCAACATACTCTTCGCTGTTGTGCTGGCGCAGCGCCAGCGCAGCTTCAAAGCTTAAGCCGTTGGGCACGTATCCGTTCAAAGGATCGTGCGCGCTGGTTTGGTCTGTAACGATCTCAGGAACCACATTGCGGCGTAGCAGCTCGGGCAAAACATCCGCAGCATTGCCCACCAGTCCAACCGAGCGAGCGGCGCCTTCCCTTCTCGCCTCCGCAAGCAACTGCAGAGCCTCATCGACCGTGGTCGCTATGCGGTCGCAATAGCCGCTTTCGACACGCTTCTGAATGCGCTTCGGATCCACGTCGATACCCAGAAAACACGCGCCGGTCATGGTGGCGGCCAGTGGCTGCGCTCCACCCATGCCTCCCATGCCGCCGGAGACAATCAGTTTGCCTTCCAGGCTGCCGCCGAAGTGTTTGCGGCCGGCCGCGGCAAAGGTTTCGTAAGTTCCCTGCACGATGCCCTGGCTTCCGATGTAGATCCAGGACCCCGCGGTCATCTGGCCGTACATCATCAGCCCCTTTTGTTCGAGCTCGCGAAAGACCTCCCAGTTGGACCATTTGCCGACCAGGTTGGCGTTCGCGATCAGCACCCGCGGCGCCATGGTGTGGGTGCGCAAAATGCCCACGGGCTTACCCGATTGGATCAGCAGCGTCTCATCGTTCTCCAGGCTCTCGAGCGCGCGCACAATGGCGTGGAAGGAGGGCCAGTCGCGCGCGGCCTTTCCCGTGCCGCCGTAAACCACCAACTCGTCCGGAGCTTCGGCCACTTCCGGATCGAGATTGTTCATCAGCATGCGCAGGGCAGCTTCCTGCTGCCAGCCCTTGGTGCGCAGCCGGGTTCCTCGCGGCGCACGAATTACGTCTTTATGCGGACCAGCTATCAAAGTCTCCATCGCGAATCCCCTTTGCCAAGCGTTCGATATCTCCTGCAATAACCCTGTCTTCGTCCAGCCGGGGGACGAGGGTGCGCACGAACTGGCGCGCCCGCTCGATCTCTGTCGCGGCCTTGAGCGGCCGGCGGTATTCCAGTCCCTGGGCCGCGGTCATCAGCTCAATGGCCAGGACCTTCTCCGCATTCTCCACTATTTGCTTCAGCTTGAGCGCGGCGGTCATGCCCATGGATACATGATCTTCCTTGCCGCCGGAAGTGGGCAAACTATCCACGCTCGCCGGATGGGCAAGCACCTTGGCTTCGTTCAACAGCGCCGCCGCAGCCACGTGAGCAATCATAAGCCCGGAGGAGAGGCCCGGCGTTTCCGCAAGAAAGGCGGGCAGTCCCTCGTTGACGTCGGGGTTGATGAGGCGGTCGATCCGGCGTTCGCTGATGCTCATCAGGTCGGTCACCGCGATGGCTGCGTAATCCAGCACCAGGCCCAAAGGAGCGCCATGGAAATTTCCTCCGGAGAGCACCTCGCCGGCACCGGACTCGGAGAAGATCAGCGGATTGTCGGTCGCCGATCCGGTTTCAATCTCGATCACTTCGCGCACATGCGCGAGTGCGCCTCGCGCCGCTCCGTGCACCTGCGGCATGCAGCGGAGGCAATAGGCGTCCTGCACCCGCGGGTCATTCTCCCGGTGGGACTCGCGAATCTCGCTATCGCGCAGCAGCGCCCGCAGATGCGCGGCTGCCTGCATCTGGCCGGGATGCGGCCGTGCCTGGTGAATGCGCTCGTCGAAGGCCACGGGCGTGCCGCGCAATGCCTCCAGCGCCATAGCGCCGGCCAGATCAAAGAGCCGGTTCACGCGTACCGCGCGCAGCACGGCCAGGCCGCCGACCGCGGCCATGGCCTGGGTTCCGTTGAGCAGCGCAAGCCCCTCCTTGGCTTCGAGCACCAGGGGAGTGAGACCAGCCTTCGCCAGCGCCGCCTGGGCAGGCATCCGCGCGCCCTCAAAAAATACTTCCCCTTCCCCGATAAGCACCAGGGCAAGATGCGCCAGGGGCGCCAGATCTCCGCTGGCGCCGACGGAGCCTTTACTGGGGATGACCGGGTGCACGCGGCCATTGAGCAGGGCGATGAGCAGTTCGATCAGCTGGTAGCGGACGCCGCTCAATCCTTTGGTTAGGACGTTCGCGCGCAGCAGCAGCATGGCGCGCACCTCAGCCTCTTCCAACGGCTCGCCCAGCCCGCAGGCATGGCTGCGCACCAGGTTGCGTTGCAATTGCTGGAGGTCTTCGATGCCTATACGCACATCGGACAACTTGCCGAAGCCGGTGTTGATCCCATAGGCGGTTTCATTACTGGTGACAATGCGCTCCACCACGGCCTCGGGCAGCGGCTATTCGCTGATGGGCTCCCGGCGCGATGGCTGCGCGCTATCGAGCCGGTGGCTACCTGGCTGACTTGATCGAGTGAGAGCGGCTGTCCGTCCAGTTCCAGGACGCTGTGGGGGAAACCCGTTGTCATGCTGACCATCGTATGGGCGCTTACTCTAGTGGCTTCGAAGGCGGGTTTGCTGCCGAGCCGCGAAGGTCAGAAGCTCCCGGATAGTCGCTTCAGGGATGCCGAAGTTCTCGGAAATCTCCGCCACTGGCGAGCCCCCCTCGAAGTTCTCAACGATCGAGTCAGCCCGCACTCGCGTACCCTTCAGGACACCACTCATTTTGCCGGGAACGACCTCGACGATGGGGCAATCGGACCAGTCCACTACCGTCTTCTTCCCTTGGATATCCATAGAAACAGATTATAGGCCGCAGCTTCGAGCCGCATTCAATTCGATCGACGGACCATGAGGGCCTGCGCAATTTCCGTCGCGGCTTGTACCGGCGTGCAGAGACTCGTATCGATTATGAGGCGTGGTTCGGGCATGTACGATGCTTCGAACACCCCGTCCGCGTGCAGTTGCTCAAATAGGGAGACAGAGGAGAGCTTCTGATAGGCAAGCCTTGACGGGCTGTCCATGCGCCGCTTTAGCTCGGCGAGCGGACACACTAGTTCAACAAAATCGACTTCGCTGCCTTCCCTCGTAGCTGTGCCCACTACTTCACGGATGAAGCCGGGCCGAACCGTTCCCTCAGGCGCGAAGGTGAAAATCAGTCCCGGCAGCCGGCTACGGCAAGCCTGCTCAAACACTGAGAGCCAGATATCTTCCCGCAACTCGACGAACGGCGGACTGCCGAAATCGAAGACCGACAGTAGAAGATCCACCACCAGGTGATTGTGGAAGAGTTTGTAGCCGGTCATGGCCGCGAGCTCAACGGCAACGGTCAGCTTGCCGGTCGCGGGTAAACCATAAATGAAGATCAGCTTCATGCGGCCTCAACAAACAATTGAGTTTTCCGTTTCAGGTGTTTGGTAGAACGGCACTTACCTGAGGCGTAACCTGGGTGACCAAAGTACTCCTGGCAGCTGCAACAGAAGCAGTTTCATTCAGCACTTCCGGCCCAATTTGTACAGTGATGGTCACCCCAAGCCGGTCTTCCCAGGCTAAGCTGGTCTTTCCGCGACGGAATTCATCATTATCCGCGTTTTCCCTGTTGCGTTTCCCGTCTTTCCGTCGGAAACTGCGAGAAAGCGCTGAAACGGGGATTTGGTGACGTATGCATCCAACGGCTCTGGACAAGAGTGGGTTCACTACAACTCTGAACATGGCCTTAAGCTCCACCGCTCCCGAGCGGTCCGCCGAGACCTTTCACCGCAAGCAGCTTGCCCGTTTCGGTAAGTGGCTGTATCGATTGGGCTTCGTACCCGGTACGGCGGGGAACCTCTCGGTGCGCCTGAGCCATGACCGTATTCTCGCCACGCCCACCGGCATGAGCAAGTTCCTACTCAAGGCGGCGGATATGGTGGTGGTCGACATGGAGGGCCATCGCGTCTGCGAAGGCCGCAACGTGACCAGCGAAATTGGCATGCACCTGGCGATTTACCGCCAACGGCCGGATGTGCAGGCGGTAGTCCACGCCCATCCGCCGATCGCCACCGGCTTTGCTTCCTGCGGCTTGGCCCTGGAAGAGCCCCTGTGCTCGGAGATTGTGATGGCGCTGGGCTCGATCCCGCTGGCGCCCTACGCCACCACGGGTACAGCGGACGTGGCCTCCAGCATCCAACCCCTGATCGTCGATCATGATGCGGTCCTTCTCGCCAACCATGGTGTCGTGACCTCGGGCGATACGCTGCAAGATGCCTTCATGCGCATGGAAACGGTCGAGCACTTCGCCCACATTTGCCTGGTAGCTCGCCAGCTCGGCTGCCCCCAGCCGCTCTCCTCTGATCATCTGCAACAGTTGTCCGAAGCTCGTTCCCGCTACAAGAGGAACGCCCTTCCCGGTTGTTGACCGGCAGTTCCCCACTCTCACCCCGCCACACGCAGTAGCATAGCTAGAGGAGATCCTCGGGCAACGGCATGACCACGCAGATCATTGCTCCTAACCAGTCACCCAACCCGGTCGATGGCCCCGGCCTGGTCGAAGAGAGAACGTTATTTCGGGTGCTCATCGCAGTGGGTCTTGGCCACCTGCTGAACGATTCGATGCAGGCCCTGCTGCCTTCCATCTATCCCATTCTGAAGACCTCGTTCCACCTGAACTTCGGCCAGATCGGTCTGCTGACGCTGACTTACCAGATGACGGCATCGATCCTCCAGCCCTTTATCGGGCAATACACCGACCGCAGGCCCTTGCCATACTCGCTACCCGTCGGCATGGTTTTTACCCTGCTGGGTCTGCTGCTGCTGGCGGTTGCCCCTAGCTTCGCATTGCTGTTGCTGGCGGCATCATTCATTGGCATGGGCTCGGCAGTCTTCCATCCGGAGTCGTCGCGCGTGGCGCGCCTGGCCTCCGGCGGACAGCACGGAATGGCCCAGTCGATTTTTCAGGTGGGTGGAAACACTGGATCGGCCATCGGGCCGCTGCTGGCAGCTTTTATCGTTCTCCCCCACGGGCAGCGCGGCGCGGCTTGGTTCTCCATCCTGGCTCTGCTGGGAATCGTGGTTCTGTTGCGCGTAAGCCGCTGGTACAAAGCCCGCCTGCTGCATCTGCAAACCCGGCCCGCAAAGCATGCGGAAGATGTGCATGGTTTGCCGCCCAAGAAAGTAGTCTTAGGTATCGCGATTCTAATCGCTCTTGTCTTCTCCAAGTTCTTTTACCTGGCCAGCATCACCAGCTATTACACCTTCTACCTGATGGCCCGCTTTCATATCGGGGTGCGGAGCGCGCAGCTTCACCTCTTTGCTTTTTTGGCAGCCGTCGCCGCCGGAACCCTGATTGGAGGACCGATTGGCGATCGTGTTGGCCGCAAGGCAGTGATCTGGTGGTCGATTCTCGGAGTCTTGCCACTCACCTTGTTGCTGCCGTACGCGAACTTCCTCTGGACCGGCGTCCTAAGCGTGTTCGTAGGCTTGATGCTTGCTTCCGCCTTCCCCGCGATCGTCGTCTACGCACAGGAACTCGTGCCCGGACGGGTGGGGATGATCTCCGGACTTTTCTTTGGCTTTGCCTTCGGCATGGGCGGCATTGGGGCCGCCGTGCTGGGCAGGATCGCCGACGCGACCAGCATCTTTACCGTGTACAAGATATGCGCGTATCTTCCGGCGATTGGCTTACTGGCGGGTTTTCTGCCTGCCAAGCCGCGCGCCGCTGCCGGTAAATAACGAGGCCCTTACGCCTTATTCCGCTCTCAGGGCTTGCATTGGATCGACCGAGGCGGCGCGCCATGCTGGGAAAAATCCTGCGGCAACTGACACCAGCAGAAGCAGCAAGAGTGCTCCCCCAATGGTCGCAGGATCTTCCGGGGAAAGCCCGAACAGGAAGCTTGTCGCCAGGTGCATGACCGCGATCGAAAGCGCCAGCCCGATCAGGCCGCCGACACTGATCAGCAGCAAGGTTTCTTTCAAAACCAGCCGCAGTACCGCCGAACGCGTGGAGCCGAGCGCAAGGCGCACCCCGATTTCGCTGGTCCGGCGCTCCACGATATAAGACATCACCCCGTAGAGCCCAAGGCATGCCAACCCCAAGGCCAGAAGGCCGAAGATGGAGGTCAAGCGGGCGATCAGGCGCTGTTGGGTCAGATTGTTCTTCACCTCTTCGTTGAGAGTGACGATGCCGATGATAGGGATCCTGTGATCCACGGCCGCGACTGCCTGACGAGCCTGGGTTGCTATCCACTGCGGATCGGCCATGGTCCGGATCTCCAGCCCGTCGATGTTGCCGGGGGCTTGGGCGATGGGAAAATACATGACTGGCGGAGCCGCTTCGCGAATATCGTTCACGCGCGCGTCAGCCACCACGCCAACAATGGCGAAGCTATCCTTAGCATCGTCGGCGTAAGAGAAGCGTCGTCCGACAACGTCGCCCCCGGAGAGAAACTGCCGCGCAAATGTTTGATTGACGATGGAGACCTTGGGAGAGGCCGGGCCATCGGTGGTCGCAAACACTCTACCTTGCAGAAGACCGATACCCACAGTCTCAAAATAATTGGGGGCTATATTGTTCACCTGTGCCTCGGCTTTCCGGCTTCCTTGGTGCTGATCGTCGGCGATCCGTATCGCGCTCGAGTCGAGGCAACCGGAGACGATCGAGCAGGTGGTTACACTGGCGGAGCGGACGCCTGGGATCGCTTCCATCTGGCTGGTCAGACGCTCGTACAGCGATGGGAAGTCGCTCGCCTGGTAATTCACCAGGTTCGTATCGAGGTGTACGCTGAGCAGGTGATCGCGGTCGAAGCCGGGGTTAAGCCTGCTGTAGTTCCCCAGCGTTCGCACAAACATGCCGGCGCCCACAAGCAGCACCATTGAGAGCGCCACCTGGACGGCGACCAGCCCCTTCCGCAGGGACCAGCGGGCTTCGCGTCCGGAGATCGACCGGGCGCTGCCTTTCAGTACGGAAGCTGGATCGACATGCGCGCTTTTGAGCGCCGGCGCCAGCCCAAACAAAAGGCCCGTGGCCATGGTGACAACCACGCTGAAAATGAGGATGCGCGCGTCCGGCGTGAGGTTGAGCGGAATTGGCGTGCTCTCGGTCGACGCCCATTTCGGCAGCACGTTGGTGCAGGCGAATGCCACCGCAATCCCGAGCATACCTCCGAAGGAGGACAGCAGCATGCACTCGGTCAGCATCTGGCGAATGAGCCGCGAGCGGCTAGCGCCCATCGAAAGCTGTACGGCAAAGCCTCTCTGCCGCGCAGCCGCTCTTGCCAGCAGAAGATTTGCTATGTTCGCGCACGCAATCAGGAGCACCATCACAGCCATACCCATCAGAAGAAGGAGAGGCTGCTCGAATTCGCGCCGGAGATTCGCAAATCCCTGCTGCCCGGGTTCGAGCGTCAGGGTAACCGTCTGGGACCAGCGCAGCAGATCGGGGTCCGACACGGACTGCGCCGCCTCTAGCAGATCGTTCCGGTATACCCGATTCATGACCGTGGTCACTTGAGGAAGAGCGGCCCCATCCTTCACGCGCGCGATGAGCTGTAGCCAGTTAATGCGAGCTTGGGGAATCCAGGGCTTCAGGGGCTCCGCGGCGTTGTCGCTGTAATGGTCGTGATAACGCACGTCCGACTGCATCGTCAGTGGCATCCAGAAGTCGGGCTCCATGCCGGCGCGTGCGCCAAAGAACCCGCGTGCCGCCACACCGACAATTGAGAACGGCACACTGTTCACGGTCACCTTGCGGCCGATCACTCCCGGATCGCCGGCAAAGCGGCGCTGCCAGTAGCCGTAGCTGATGACAGCCACCGGGCTGCCGCTCAGCTTGGCATCATCGGTAGGGGTGAGCAGGCGGCCCAGGACCGGCCAGGTTTCAAACACCTGAAAGTAGTTGCCGGAAACCAGCTGGCCCAGGGCGCGCTCCGGTTGTACCGTGCCGGCGTTGATGTAAAAGTCGTCCGGCCAGCCCATAGCCGCAATCGGTGCGGTATCCGGTAACTGCCGGCGCACGTGAAGGAAGAACGGATAAGAAACTCGGGTTTTCTCCGTAGTGTGATCGTTTTGCTTTACCAGAAGCAGCTGCTCCGGATGCGGTACGGGCAAGGACTTCAGGAGCACTGCGTCCACCAGGGTGAAGATGCCGGTAGTTGCCCCAATGCCAAGCGCCAGCGTAAGCAGCGCCACCGTGGTAAAACCAGGCGACCTTCGCAGTTGCCGCAACGCATAGCGTACATCGTGCAGCAGGATTTCGAGAGCGGGTAGCGTAGCTTGTTCGCGGAACCCCTGTTGCGCCTGCTCCAGGCCGCCAAGACGAATCAATGCCTGCCGTCGCGCCTCTTCCCGCGTCATGCCGGATCGCAGATTCTCCTCAACGTGTATCTGGAGATGGCTTTCCAGCTCGGCCCTAAACTCCCGGTCCGTTCGCCCCGTGCAGCCCATCCCCCGCAGTCGAATCCAAAGCGCTCGCAGCTTCCGCATTGCGCCTCCTCCTATTGTTATCCCATATGAACTTTGGCATACTCTCTATGGGAATGCAATAGGTAACCCCGAAGCTTTAACCCTAAGATCGCCTTACGCTTCTGAGAGCGTTCTGCAGACATCGTTCCATGGACGGCACGATCTCCTCCAACCATTCAGCACGTCTGCCCTGCTGAACGGAGATCCACAACCTATTGCTGGATGGCCAGGAGGTCACCTCCAACGTTCCGTTTACAAGCGGCTTTCGGAAGTGCCAGTGCACACATCCCGGGTACTTTGCCAGAGTGCCTCTCATGGTGTTCAAAAGCCCCAGCTCACGAGAGCATTTCTCAACCGCCATTTCGACTTGCTTCGCATCGACGTGGGGTTCCACTTGTATCGCATGGTCTTTCATGGTCCATTCACTGATACCGCAGGTCCCTCCACTCCGCTGCGCTCCAGTCGGGATGACAAATTTGTTTCGCTATCACCAACCAGGTACCCAAACAAATTTGTCATCCCGACCGGACCCGGATTTCCTGCCACGCATCGCCGGACACAGTCGCGTGTGCTGCTTTCGTTACGGAAAGCAGCATGAAGTGCGCCAACGCCACCAAGCTCAACAGGAAATCCGGGGGAGCGCAGCGGAGTGGAGGGACCTGCGGTGTTCATGGCTCGTTCGTCTTGTTGAGCGCAGTCGTCGCTAGCATGCCGCCAAGACCCATTGTTTCCACGGCAGATGAGGGCACAATGACCATCGAGCCGCGCTCCTTGATCGCTTCATAAAGCATGTTCATGGCTCGCAGGTGCAAGGCGCCCGGCTTATTGGCATACACCTCAGATGCCTCTGCAAATTTGGTAGCCACTTGCAATTCCGCGTCCCCTAGTATGATGCGGGCGTGCCGTTCCCGCTCTGCCTGGGCCTGCTGGGACATAGCGTTCTCAAGCGGCTGGGGAATACGCACATCGCGTATCTCCACCGACTGGACCGTTATTCCCCATGGGTTTGTCTTGGCATCGAGAATTTTTTGCAGTTCCTGGCCGAGGGCGTCGCGATCCGTGATCAATTTCGCCAGGTCGTGACGGCCGATGGATTCGCGGAGCGCTGTTTGCGCACTCATGGCGATCGCATCCTCAAAATTCGCTACTTCGAGAATCGACTTCTCAGCATTCCATACCAGCCAGAAGACGATCGCATCCACATTCACAGGAACCGTATCCCGGGTCAGCGTCGATTCCGCGGTGACCGTGCCGATGCGCACCCGCTGATCGACAAAGCTGCTGAGCGTGTCCATCACCGGGGTGAGCATGAATATCCCTGGTCCCTGGAGCCGCTGGAAGCGTCCGAAACGCAGCACCGCAACCTTCTCCCATTGGCGCACTACTTTGATCGAAAACAAGAAGAAAAAACCGATGAGGATTCCGAAAAGCAGTGGCAGGTTATTTCGGGTCAGGAATGTTCCCGCTACTCCGGCTCCCATGCAAGCGACCATGACCGTTATTGCCGGCGCGCTGATGTCGATACGCTGGATCATTCTGCTATCTCCTCTTGGTACTTTGCTCATTGCCATGTTCCTTCAAAGCGTCCATCAGCTCGGTAAGACTAAAACCATTCGCGCCAGCCCTGGCGATCACTTCGGCCGCAAACTGCTGCATCTGCCGACTGCGGGCGCGGCTGTCGGTCGCCACCGGCTGTTCCGCGATGAATGTTCCCGTTCCCTGCTGAGTCTCCAACATGCCTCGAATCTCCATCTCGCGATAGGCACGGGTTACGGTATTCGGATTAATCGCGAGGTCGACCGCGACCTGGCGAATCGTAGGAAGCTGATCGCCGGCCTTTAAACGCCCTGCCGCGAGTGCGCCCTGCACCTGGTCTATCATCTGCCTGTAGACGGGAACGCCGCTGTGCGCATCGAGTTGAAAGCTAAACGTGGCGTCTGCGTTCTGTATCCGATTCTTCATTGTTAACTAGTGTACTAGTTGTATAGTACATGTCAAGTGGGAAAAGCGAGAATCAACAAATCGTGACTGTAAGCAGGCGTTGGAATCAGTGCAGCCGTCAGTGATCTGCGATTTACCGTTGTGAAGATGAATGAGGCAGGGTCACGGCACTTCTCGCTCAGCGGAAACTCAATCTAAAGGATGTTGCTGCGATTAGTCTCCGAATCGCCCTACTCGGTTCGCAACGCTTGCATAGGTTCGATAGATGCGGCGCGCCGAGCTGGAATCCAACACGCCACCAGGGCAATGGAGGCCAGAAATGGCGGCACAACCGCGAAGGTCAACGCGTCGTGCGGGTGAATGCCGTAGAGGAAGCTGGCCGCGAGTTTGGATAACATCCATGCGGCCGGCCAACCGAGCGCCACGGCGATCAGCGTGAGCACAAGACCTTGGCGCAGAACCAGGCGCTCGACCGTGCCGGGTTGCGCGCCCATCGCCATGCGAATGCCGATCTCGCGCGTGCGCCGGCTGACCGCGTAACTCATCACACCATAGAGACCCACCGTGGCCAGCACCAGCCCGATACCGCCGAAGACACTGAACAACGTGGCCGCCAGGCGAGGCAGGAAGAAGGCAGAATGGACGTGTTCCTCCATGGTCTCCTCGTTGAATACGGCCATGTTGCGATCGAGCGTGTAGATCTGCCGCCGCACCGCCTCGCTCATTGCCGCGGGATTGCCCGTCGTGTGCACCACCAGCGTATAACCGAGCAAGTTAGGGTCGGCCCCGACGTTTTGCTCGAGCGAGCGGTAAAGCACCGGCTTAAGATCCTCGCCCAGTGAGGTGGTTTTGACGTTGCCTACCACACCGACGATCTGGTAGGTCACGCCGCCGCCTGTCACCTGCTGTCCGATGGGATTTTCGCCTCCGAAGAGGCGCTCCACAAAGGCCCGGTTGACAAGAGCGGTCTTTGGACCGCTCGCCGTTTCCCCTCCGAAGTCACGGCCCGCAACGCGCGGTATGCCCATGGTCTCGAAGTAGCCTGGCGTCGCCCTGGTGAGATTGGCCAGGGGATCGCTTTTGCCGGAGTCTGGCCCGCCGCCAATATGGAACCTGACCGCTTCGCCAGCGATGGAGAGCGGCGGAAAATCTGTGCACGCCGCCGAGGCCACACCCGGCAGAGCTGCTACGCGCTCCCGCAACTGATTGAGAAACTCGACCGTTCGCTCCGGAGTGTAGCCATCAAGACGTGGATCGACCGACACACTCAGCAGGTCCTGCGGGCGAAAGCCGAGATCGATGTTGGCCGCGGTTTCGAGACTGCGCAGAAAGAGCCCGGTCATCGAAAGCAGAATCACCGACATGGCGATCTGCACGACCGTCAGCAGATTACGCAGAGTCCAACGGCGCCCGGAACGAGCCAGCGCATCCTCCCCTTTGAGCGCGCTGCCCAGCAGCGGATGCGCAGCAGCCCATGCTGGGGCCACTCCCAGCAACAACCCACTAAGGATGCTTAAAGCAAAGGTGAAGACCAGCACACGCCAATCCACCGCAATGCTCATGTCGACAGGGACTGGTATGGGCAGCTGCATTGCGGAGAGTGTCTGCGTAGCCCATAACGACAGAAGGACACCCAACACTCCACCGCCCAATCCCAGCAAGACACTCTCTACCAGCATCTGTCGCTGTAACCGGCCTCGGGTGGCTCCCAAGGCCAGGCGCACCGCCATCTCGCGTTGGCGGCCGGATGCCTGCGAATACAGAAGGTTGGTCACGTTGGCGCCTGCAATTGCCAGTACCAGCAGCGCCACCACCGAGAGCGCAGTCAGAAAGATCAGCAACTCGTTTTGCTCGTCTGGCGGCAGGACGCCCGTATGCGCGAAGACAAAGGGCTTGTCCTTGTCGGTGTTTGGATAGCTACGTGCCAAACGTTCGGCCAGCGCATTCAGTTCGGCCGCAGCCTGCGTTCGCGTCGCCCCAGGTCGCAACCGGCCAACAACGAATATCCAGTTTTGTTTGCGGTCAGGGCCTTTGGGGAGGTTAGGAAATAATTGGTCAGCGCTCCCGAGCGGCACCCAGAACTCGGCCTCGAGAATCTGGTCAATGCCGTGGAAACCGGCCGGCGCGACGCCCGCCACCGTAAACATGTGGCCCGAGAGAGTGACTGTCTTACCCACCATCGCGGGATCGTCGTGGAAGCGGCGATGCCAGAGACCAGCGCCCAATACGACTACAGGCTGGTTTTCTTCGCTGTTCGTGAAACCGCGCCCGCGCATCATGCGAAGCTCAGTGACATCGAAGAAATTTGCGCTGACTGCCTGACCGTATACGCGTTCCGGTTCTCCGCGACCACCGATGGAGGCAGGCACCAGCAGAAAGTAGCCCGCAACTCCGGAAAAGGATTTCACTTGTTCGCGAAGATCGTGGAAGAGTGGCCATGAAAGCGCATTCTCGCCACGCCTCTGCACGGCCAACAGGGTCGATGGATCGCCGACCGGCGCGGGACGCAGAACCAATCGGCTGACCAAGGAGAAGATGGTGGCGTTGGCCCCCAAGCCCAGGCCGATCGAAAGCACGGCGATGGCTGTCATTGCGGGGCGTCGGACAAGCCGGCGCAGGCTGTAGACCAGGTCGCGAACGAGCGTTTCCAGCCAAGGCAGAGCACGGCGCTCGCGATAAGCCTGCCGGGTTTGCTCCACGCCGCCGAGGCGAATGAGTGCATGGCGGCGGGCTTCTTGGGAGCTGAGACCGGCGCGGATGCCGTCTTCAGTGTGCATCGCCACGTGGCTGGCGAGCTCGGCCTCGAAATCACCGTCGCGCTGCGGCTTGCGCAGCTGGCCGCAAAGACGCATCCATAGCGCTCTGACCTTGCGCATTGTGCCTCCCCGGCCGGCGTCTGCCTTGCCGCCCGCCAGTCTCCTCTTGGTTACCCATATGAATTCTGACACGGGCTCTATGGGAATGCAATAGGGCGAGAACAGGGTTTTGGTTCAGGCTCTACAGATCCTGCTTCTTTTGCGTGAAAACGCATTCATCGCTAACAGATAAAGGATGGGGCCTGTCAGTACAGCAAGCGTGAACAAATGGGCAACAAAAGCTTCCCAGACATCTGCGCGTTGCGCCAATTGAATTAGAGTCAGTGGCGGTGCACCCTGGCTCCAGTTGTCCAGAGCAGCGTCAGCCCATCCTTGGGTCCAAAATGCGAGGCCGCCGATGATTACTGTCCATGCAGCCAGGGGAATCAGCCCTGGAGGCTTTTTTCGCGGAGACTTGGCACTTTTACTAAGTCCACAATAGGCCGGAAGGAGAACAACCAGAAAGTTGCTCACAATAGGGGTCCACGCCCACGGAGTCAACCACAAGGCTCGTACTGGATACGAGCCACGGCAGACGGCGAAGACTGCGCACAACAGAAGGAAGAGGGCTCCATTGGCCCAGATCGTTCTTCGAGACAGCGCACCCAAAGCAAAGGCACTCGTCCAGGACCAGGTAATGAGGGCAGACGCTCGAAAACAAATGTCCGCTAAAAGTGCGGCAGACGATACTCCTGTTCTGTAAGAGATCCCATAGTGAAACCACATCACCAGGTTCGGAAAGAAATTCAGGCCCATGGATTGCGCTGCTAAGAGCGGACTAACTGCAATAACAATAGCAACTAGGACAAACCAGGGCTCCCACTCTTTCCAAAACCCGAGTTGTCGTCTCAGAACCAGGCCAAGCACTCCTTTGAACGCTTGGCGATCACTCATGCCTAGTTCGGCAAGATCCCCAAGGACTGTCTCCTGCTCTCCGGACTCGAGAGCTCTCGACAGAGCTTGGGTGGATCGGATCCATAGGTTCCTCATTTGCGTGCTCCGGCCGGAGCAGCCTGCCACGATGTTCCGTGACTCACCTGCTGCACCGTCTCGTAAAAGGCCGTCGCTGCTGCAACTCCCTTCGCGGTAACCCGAACCATCCGCTTGGATCGACCACCCCGCTCCTGCGTTGGTTTGCCCATCCAGGTCTTGATCATCCCCTTTGCCTCGAGACGATCCAACGTCGTGTAGAGAGCTCCAATGGAACATCTGCGGCGCGAAGATCGCTCGATCTCCTGGACGATAGCAGCGCCATACGCCTCGTCTCCCAGGCGAACAGCTGCAGCGATGAGAAGGTACTCGAATTCACCAAGCATAGTATGCTTACATTGTGATAGTAATTGAGCTGAAAGTCAAAATGCCTTCGGGTAGAACCGGCCTGGAGTTAATTTATGAAGCTGATTCGTTCCTCTGCGATGTCCCTGATCCCGCCGCTTTTGCGAGTCTCGGTCCTGACCCTATCCACGGTTACCCTTCTTACAACGGCCACAGTTGCACAGCATAATCCTGGACAGCCCCAGTCCGCGCCCGACAAGCTGGTTCCGGAGAGAAGCCGCAAGACAGCGCCTGGTTTTTCTCTGACAGATTCCGATGGAAAGCCGATTCAGTTATCAGACTATCGGGGCAAGGTTGTTCTGCTGGATTTCTGGGCTACGTGGTGCGGCGGCTGCAAACTCGAGATCCCCTGGTATATGGAGTTTGATAAGAAATACAGGCAGCAGGGCCTGGCCGTCATCGGAGTTTCGATGGATGAGGACGGATGGAAGGCAGTTAAGCCATTCCTGGCGAGGAAAACAGATCCGGAAACGGGTGGAAACACGGCGATGAAATATCCCGTTGTCATCGGGAGCGATCAACTTGCGAAGGAGTACAACCTCACTTCCATGCCCATGACGCTCCTCATCGACCGGCAAGGGAAAATCGCGCTATCCCATACAGGTGTTGTCAACAAGAATGATTTTGAAGGCCACATTCTTCAGTTACTAAATTAGGCAGTGTTTGCTGATCGACGTCGATCCTCTGTGAGACAAGTTGCGCAGCGATCGGGAACAGCAGAATGATCAGGGCGCGGATTACCACCGTGCTGGTTCTGTCGATCCCCCTCTACCACTACCAAAGTGGAGGGTAGTGGCCCACCTTGGAAGTGGTGGAGGGGGATGGACAGAGTCAACCAACGAGAGTCCCCACAACTCCCCAGCGTGCCCACCTATCCAATGACGGAGAACCGTCCTTCGGTCAGTTGCTACAGACAAAGTTGCAAGCGCGCCTATTACTTCGGCGATGGCTGGAACAACAATGGTGCGAAGTGAATTAGGTTGTCGCGCCAGACGAGCCAGGTATGTAGACCGGGAGTCTCGATCTGAGTGACGGGCATGTTCTTTTCCTTGAGGAATGCGACCAGTTTGCGGTTTGGCGTAATTAGGCCGTCTTCAGTTCCGCAGGCGATCCAGAGCAGGCGCAGATTTGCGGTTCTGGGGTCAAGGGTGGCGAACTGTTTGCTGAAGTCGAGCTTCTGCACAGCGGCGCTTAGGCCGATGACGGAAGCGAAGCGGTCAGTATTGGCGAGGCCGATAGTGACGGCTTCGAGGCCACCCATGGAGAGGCCGGCGATGGCGTGGTCGCTGCGGTCCTTGGAGATGTTGTAGGTGGATTCGACCTGGGGCATGATCTCGGTGAGTAAGGCCCTGGTGTAGAGTTCGGTGTTGTGGTCGATGCTGGGCGGGTCCTTCCAGACGTCGATGGGGCTATGGATGAAGGCGAGGTCACCGTAGCCAAGAGGCATGACGACGATCATCGGCTTTACTTTGCCCTGGGCAATGAGGTTGTCGAGGATGAAGTTCGCGCGACCGTTGTAGAGCCACCCCCGGGCAGAGTCTGTCCAACCATGAAGGAGATAGAGAACCGGGTAGGGCTTGCCGGCCGGGTCGTACCCGGGCGGCGTGTAGACGTAATAGTCGCTCTGGTTGCCAGGTAAGCCAAGGACGACAGCGGTGGTGTAGGTGTGGTGATGGACCGCTCCATGAGGCACAGCGGTCGCATCCCACAGCTGTGGCCCTTCCCCCGGCACGGTGACCATGTTGGCAGGGCGCATGAGGGAATTGGAGATGACCGGGTTGGCAGGGTCGAGGAAAGAGATGCCGTTGATTTCGAAATGGTAACGGTAGATGCCAGGCGGCAGAGGCGCGGAGTTGATGGTCCAGATGCCGTCGGCGTCCTTGTGCATAGCGAGCGGCTTGGCGACGTTTTCTATGGAACAGAGGACGGCTGTCGCGCCCGGGTCGCGGTAACGGAAGGTGATGCTGTGGTCCGGATTGACCGTAGTGGAGGGAAAGTTCGGCAGTACCTGTGCGGAAACAGTCGCGAAGAGAACACCTGTCAGAAGAACGATGCAGATCCTACTGAGATGCGACGCGAAGCGAGCGATGTTCCCCTTCATGGTTGCCAGTGTAGCTGACTTCATCCGAGGCCATCCAGTCGATGGCCTGCGTTCTTACTAAAATCCAAGATCTTCAAACTTCACGTTCTGTATCGGATACTGTTTCCACTCTTTGTAGTCGAAGTGCCACCACTCGTCGGGATTGACCACGAAACCCTGCTTTTCCATAGCTTGGCGCAGCAGCGCGCGGCGAGCACGCTCGTCGGGCGTGCCACCGGGGTAATTGGCATAGGCGCGCTCGGTCATCTCGTCGTATCCGCTGGGCATCTTCACTTCTTTGCCGGTCTGCAGATCATATAAGGACAGGTCCACGGCGCATCCGCGATTATGCCTGGATCCCGATGCTGGGTTGGCGACAAAAATCTTTTTGTCATCTGGTGTGGCTTCCCAGAATATTTCAGTCACGTACCAGGGACGGTAGCCGTCGTGGATGATCAAGCCGTATCCCTGAGCCGTGAGCTCATGATGGGCGCGGAGGAGCGCCTCCGCAGCGGGGCGCTGAAGAAACGCCCGCGCCTG
This sequence comes from uncultured Acidobacteriaceae bacterium, assembly GCA_963787145.1. Classification (GTDB taxonomy): domain Bacteria; phylum Acidobacteriota; class Terriglobia; order Terriglobales; family Acidobacteriaceae; genus PALSA-350. Next base: position 327,829 of record CAWBBY010000035.1, on the reverse strand, counting down.
GGTATACAGCGGAGTACCCAAAAAATTGTTCGTAGTCGCGTAACGCACGTCGAGCTTGATTGTGGGATCGAGTTTGACCAGCTCCACCAGGTCGGGCTTGCGGAAAGTTCCCGGCTCCTGTGGCGGCTGCGCTTTGAGCGCCTGGGCGCGCAACTCGTCGATCGGATGCAGAGGTTGGATACGGAAGCTAACCTCTTGCGCGAAGCCGAATTGCAGCAAAGCGAATAGGCAACAAAAAGAAGCGGCGCGTAGCCGGGACACGTTTCCTCCCCAATGCCTTAAAATTTACAAACCCCGATGAGCGTATCCTAGGGCCGAGGCTCAGTGTAAATTATGGCGATCGCACGGCAGGTTATCACATCCCTTCTCCCTGATGGGACGGACATGCTCGGGACCAAGAGCCTGGCCGTCAAGATTGCAGACGAAAGCATTGTGTCCGGTTCGCTGCTCACGGTTGAGAGCAATCACTTCTGCGTATTGAAATCGCGCGGCGCGGTTTTGAATATCTACGAGACGGGGCAATACGCTCTCACCACTCCCGACAAACCCATCTTTGGTTCGATTGCCCAAGGGTTCTTCGGCGGCTCCTCCCCATGGGTGTATGAGGTCATTTATGTCAATCGCTCCAAGCTGTTGATCCGCAGCGAGGGAGTCGCCACGAGCGAGGAGATGGCCGAAATGGCCTACCAGGTGGATTACTACATCCACGTCGACACCAAGGATGCAGCGCTCCAACTGATTACCCATTTGCCGTTCAATGGACATGTGATTGACACCCGGGAAGTCTCAGACTACGCGGGGCCGGCCATTGAACAAGCCATCAACCAGATCGTCCAGGTGACGAAGATGGAAGACATCAACGAGCACATCAACGAAGTGCGCGAGTTGGTCAAGACTCATCTTTCCGACTTTCTGAAGACCTACGGCATCACGCTCAATGATCTGAAGATTCTCATCATGCCCAAAGACGAACGCATGCGCGAGTTGATCTCGCTGCAGGCGATCGGCCTTACCCCGATCGAAGCGGTACGCTACTACCTTGCATTGCAGATGGCTGAGAAGGGGCTGGTCTCCGCACCTAACGCCGCGGCCGGCTTACCATTCAACATCGGCGGTCCGGTGAGCGGATTCTATCCCGCAGGCACCGCCACCGGATTGACTGGAGAGAAATAGTGTCGAGCTACGGATTTTATGATGCCGGCGCGCTAAGACAAATCGCCACCAACCTGTTTTATGGTTGGGGCTACAACTTCTACCGCGTCGAGAACCAGTTGCGCGCAGACGACCAACTGGTTCGCAGCAAAGCCGCATCGCTGCTCGGTATCGCGATGGCCAGCGTGGAGGCTGCGGAGAGCGCATACCGGCGAGAGTTTCTCCCCGCACCCTCGCGGTGCAAGCCATTTCCCGATGCGGCCGCAGTCGCCTCGGCCCAGCGCCTGGAGAGGCTAGCCCGAGGGATCGGTGCACTGGAAGCCTCGATTCAACAGCAACCGGTTCCCGAAAATGATCGGATGACCCAACGCTATCGGCTAGAGGCAGCCACACTCAAGGTACTGATGGAGCACGATGAGCGGCTGGTTGGTCAATGCGATCTGTTGCGATCCATGGTGGCACACCAGGATAGCGCCAAGATCCTCGAGACCCTGCCCGCTCTCGAGTCAGGGTTGGAAGCCATTCGAGCCACCCTGCAAGATCGCGCAGCTGTCCTCCTCGACCGTGCACGATAAACACCAATGACGTTGTCAATCGAGTAGAATCGCGCCGGCATATACACGAACGTACTCATTGGTCATTCCGGTCTGCCCGAGAGACCATTCAATCCATATGGGTTCTGGACCGTGCCGTCCTGGGCGGCCACCTCCCCGGGGCATAAACAGCCGCGCCCGGCGCAGTTTTTGCTCTTCATCCCAAAGCCCTGAAATTCCTGGCCAGAAACGGCCATAAACCCGCGGAGGCCCGCCAATATTGTCGTTTGACACATTGGTATGGCCGATGTACCATTGCCGCTGCCTGGAAAAACCGCGCTGAATTTGTCACCTACCGCGTGTATCCCGAGCAAGCGCGGAGGGGGAAATGTTCACGGGGACGAAACTTGCTGAACAACTGCTGCCGGGCAGAACTACCCAGCGTTCATTGGAGGATGTTTATGCCCACAACATCGACCGTCGCCAGAGTTTTGTTGTTCCTATCCCTGATCCTGAGCGTGGCGCACGCACAAATCTCCACCGGAACCATCGTCGGTCTCGTCGAAGACAATACCGGCGGCGCCGTACCTGGCGCCTCCGTGACATTCACCCAGACCGCGACCGGTCAGACGCGCCAAACGCAGACCAACGACCACGGTCAGTTCAATGCGCCATTCCTGCCTCTGGGCAACTACAGCGTCTCTGTGGCGGCGCCAGGCTATCAGACACAAACGATCTCTGGGATTAATTTGCAAGTGGATCAGACAGCGAATCTACACGTCGCATTGAAGGTAGGGGCAGTCAGCCAAACAGTCTCGGTCACCGCAGCTTCACCTTTGTTAGATCAGGTCACGTCCTCTCTCGGGCAAGTGATCAACAACAATGAAATCCTGAATATGCCTCTCAACGGGCGCAATCCCTTCGCGCTGGGGCAGCTGGTTGGCAATACCACGGCCGTCTCCGCTTCGACCGGAACCGGAACCAACATGCCTTTCATTGCCGGCGGTGGCCGCTTTACCGAGATGGATGTCTCGCTCAACGGGGTCGACAACAACACGTTTGCGACCAATGGGTCGATCGGCCGCCAAGGCATCGCGATTATCCCCTCGGTCGATGCCGTTCAGGAGTTTAAAGTCATCACCAATAACTTCGCTGCTGAATACGGTCACGCCGCAGGTTCCATCGTCAGCGCAACCATCAAGAGTGGCACCAATCAATATCACGGAGTGGTTTTTGAATTTCTGCGCAACGACGACTTTGATGCCAATAATTACTTCACCAACCTTGCCGGCAAGCCCCGGGCGCCCTTTCACCAGAATCAGTTTGGCGGAACGCTGGGTGGCCCGATACTGCGCAACCGCTTATTTTTCTTTGGCGATTACCAGGGCACACGACAGAGTAGCGTGAACGGTAGCTCCATCGAGAACATCCCGCCGCTAGCGTTCCGTACCGGCGACTTCTCTTCCAGTCCGACCGTCATCTACGATCCCAGAACACGTCACATAGGGCCTGCGGGTACGGTCATCGCGTCGCCCTTTCCCGGCAATATAATTCCCGCGGACCTGATCAATCCAACCTCTGCGGCAATCCTCACCCTGATACCAGCTCCGAACTTCGGAGAGCCCGGCGCAAGCACACGCAATTACTTCTATCAAGCACCGCAATTCGACAACATTGATCAGGGAGACATCCGCATTGACGCGACCATCACGCAAAACGATAGCCTCTTCGGAAGCTATTCCATCTCCAACGGGTACGAGCCCGCCGTGGGATCCTTCCCCGGCTTTATCGGAGGCGGCTCGTCCTCGCTCAACGATTCGGATCAAATTACGGTATCTTACGTCCATATCTTCACTCCGTCTTTGATCAATGAACTCCGTGCAGGTTATCTGCGCAACAACGGCACCCAACCCGGCAGTGGACAGCAGGGCGCGAGCTTTGGCCAAAAGAATGGTCTCGCCCTCTTTCCTGCTCCCGTCTTAGGATTTCCAGCCATCTCCTTCGATTATTCTGGTGGCTTATCCGGTTCCACAGAGTTCACAGGCTTCGGTGGTGGTGATAAGAACCTCAATATCCTTAGCACCAAACAGATATCCGACAATCTAAGCTGGACGCGCGGACGTCATTCGTGGAAGTTCGGTACGGATATTCGGCATTCACGCTTCGATGTGCTCAAGGGTGATCCATTCTTCGGGCAAGATGTCTTTGGAGCTATCTACACCTCTAGCTCCAACGCATCTGGATCCGGCCTTCCGTTTGCTGATTTCCTACTGGGATATCCTTCGGAAATTAACGGTTCACCGATGCTCGCCGAAGGGCGCGGGCTTAATGCCTATGTCGGCCTTTATACCCAGGACGACTGGAAGGTTACCAACCGGCTGACGCTCAATCTGGGCATCCGCTATGAGCTATATACGCAGCCGATTGACTCCAATAACTTAGGCAGTTTGTTCGACCTGGTTACGCACGAATTCGCTGTTCCGGGCCAGGGAGGTTTTAGCCGAGCCATCGTGCAGGGGGACCACAACGACTGGGCCCCGCGCATAGGTTTTGCCTACCAAGTCACTCCAAAGTTCGTGGCACGGGGCGGCTATGGCCTCTTTTATGCGATGCGCGACCAAAATCAATCGGTTACCCAATTCTCAGGCAATACTCCCAACGTTCCCACGGTATCCCTCCCGCCCGTCAGCGCCAGTGAGACAGTTACGCCGCCCTACACCATCAACACTCCCATCACGGTGTTGCCGGCAACGACGACCCTCGCCGGCTTTACCCCGACCAAGCCGTACAGCGTCGAAATCAAAACCCAATCTCTTAATAATGCCCTGATGCCCAAGTTGTACCAGTACAATCTGGACCTTCAGTACCAGATCACGAACAGCACCCTGATCGAAGCCGCCTACAGCGGAGCGCTGGGACGCAACCAGGCTTCCCTGTTCATTGATGGAAATCAGGTTCCCTTTTCGGCCGCGCTGGCAGGACAAAACAAACAAGTCAATCGTCCCTACTCAAATATCGATGCCAATGTGCTCGGCGTTTATTCCAACGCCTCCTCGAACTACAACGCTCTCAACGTCAAAGTGCAACAGCGGATGGCCCATGGCCTGGCGTTTCTGGCCAATTACTCGTGGCAAAAGAATATTGAGTCGCAGGGTACTGGACCTGACTCCTACAACCAAAACGGCGGCACCAGTATCGCTCTGGATACCTACGACCTTTCCAAGGAGCGCGGCGTCGCACCTATCAACGTCGGTCAAACCTTCACCACCAGCGCCATCTATGAGCTTCCCTTCGGACCCGGAAAGCACTTCCTTTCAGGAGGAGGAATCGCCGAGCGGCTTCTTGGCGGATGGGTCGTGAATGGCATCCTCACCTTACGCGGTGGTTATCCTACGGATATCCGCACCAACGTTCTTCCTCCAGTGTTCAACACTTTCAATCTAGCGAGTTGTGTTGCTGGTGTCCCCTTGAAGCTTCCTAATGCCGGCGTCAACGGCTACTTCAATCCCGCAGCTTTCACCGTGCCGGAGACGACCCCGAGCGTCACCGGGGCGCCCATTCAGGAGTTTGGTAACTGCGGCCGCCGTGTCGGCGTCGGACCTGGGCTGAAGAATCTTGATTCTTCCATCTTCAAGAATTTCTACTTCAGTGAATCCCAACGTTACTATCTGCAGTTCCGCACCGAGTTCTTCAATACCACAAACACGCCCGGATTCTCCCTGCCGTCGGCCAGCGATCCCACGCTTACCTGCGAGGGCGCTCCGGGTGCGATTTGCAATCAGACTAATTCAAGCTTCGGAAAGTTGTCCGACGGGAGTGCTACCGGCAGGCAAATCCAGTTCTCTGCCAAACTATATTTCTAGAGTGGCCCTGCGCGGCACAAACGTTGTTCGGGAGTGATTCATGGAGAGTACCAGGAGAACATTTCTCAAGCAGGCAGCGGGCGTTTCTGCTGCCTGCCTTGTCGGGCTTGACCGGGCGCCCGGCGTAGAGGCGGCCTCGTTTTCGGGCGCGGCAACCAGTTCAGCGAGTGCGTCATGGTACGACCGCCCGATGCGCTGGGCGCAGTTAAGCTTTGTCGAGGATGATCCCGGTAACTACGACCAGCAATTCTGGCTGGACTATTTCAAGAGAATCCATGCCGACGCCACGATCCTGAATGCGGGCGGCTGTGTGGCCTTCTACCCCACGCAAATTCCTCTGCACTACCGTAGCAAGTGGCTGGGGAATATGGATACTTTCGGCGACTTAGCCCATGGCTGCCGGCAACTGGGCATGAACGTAGTGGCGCGAACCGACCCGCACGCATGCCACAAAGACGTGTACGAGGCTCATCCCGACTGGCTGGCCGTCGACGAAAACGGAAAGAAGCGCCAGCATGCTTCGGATCCTGATTTCTGGCTCACCTGTGCCTTAGGACCCTACAACTTCGACTTCATGACCACCGTGCATCAGGAAATCATGTCGAAATACATGGTGGACGGTATCTTCACCAACCGCTGGGCGGGATCGGGCATGTGTTATTGCGAGCACTGCCAGAAGAACTTTCACGACTTTTCGGGTCTTGATCTTCCCCGAACCAGCAATCCTCAGGACCCTGCGCAGCGCCAATACATTATCTGGCACCAGGCGAGGCTATTCGAGTTGTGGCGGCTTTGGAATGCAAAGATACAGGAGATCAATCCGCAGGCAAGCTATATTGCAAATGCCGGCGGCGGCGCTCTCAGCCTGTTAGACATGAAAACCGTCGGAGAGCTTGCGCCGACGTTGCTCGCGGATCGCCAGGGAAGAGCAGGCCTGGTAGCTCCGTGGGCAAGCGGCAAAAGCGCCAAGGAGTTCCGCTCCACCCTGGGGCGCAAGCCCATTGCGGGTATTTTCAGCGTCGGCCTGGAAGACAAGTATCGCTGGAAGGATTCGGTCCAGAGCGGAGACGAGATCCGCCTTTGGGTTGCAGATGGCATGGCTCAGGACTTTCGTCCGACCTTCACAAAATTCAACGCCAAGCCTTACGACAAGCGCTGGTTCCCAGTGGTAGAAGAAATCTACAAGTGGCATTACGCGAACGAAAATTATTTTCGCAACGAAAAATCCTTCGCCCGCGTAGGCATGGTCTATTCCCAGCAGACCGCCGCGTTTTACGGCGGAACTAATGCGGTCGGTACGGTGGAAGATCCAGCGCTTGGCTTCTACCAGGCACTGGTCGAAGCCAGAATTCCCTTCGAAATGGTGCATGACCGCTTGCTCGATCAGGAGCATACTGAGCAATTTCGCACGTTGATCTTGCCCAATATCGCCGCGCTTTCGACCGAGCAGTGCAATCAGATCCGCGAATTCGTGGAGCGTGGAGGCGGCATCGTCGCCACCTACGAGACCTCGCTCTATGACGAATGGGGCGTGCAACGGAAAGACTTTGGCCTGGCGTCACTCTTTGGCGCTTCTTTCGCCGGTAGCAAAGAAGGCCCCATGCAAAACTCCTATCTTTCTTTGGAAAAGGATCCGTCCACCGGCCAATATCATCCTGTGCTGGGCGGATTCGAGGACGCCAACCGGATCATCAACGGCATCCACAGGGTTCACGTAACGCCTTCAGGCGAAAGCCTGCATTCGCCACTGGAAGTGGTGTCGACTTATCCCGACCTTCCTATGGAAGAGTGCTTCCCGCGGGTAAAGGCGAAGGACGCAGGAGTCTTTCTGCGCCAGGCCGGGCGTGGCCGCGTCGTCTATTTCCCCTGGGATATCGACCGCACCTTCTGGGAGGTACTCAACACAGATCACGCAAAACTATTACGCAACGCGGTTCTTTGGGCTACCAATGAGCCGGCTCCTCTTTCGGTCGAAGGCAAGGGTATTCTCGACGTCTCCATCTGGGAACAGAAAAACTCGATGACCGTACACCTGGTGAATCTCACCAATCCAATGATGATGAAAGGGCCGTTGCGCGAAGTGATCCCGATTTCCCAACAGCAAGTCCGTATCCGCGTTCCCGATGGCAAACGAGTCACCAACGCGCGTTTGCTGGTGGCAGGCACCCAAACGCACTACCGTAAGGACGGCGACATGATCTTCTTGGATGTACCTTCGATCGGCGTGCACGAGGTGATTGCACTTGATTTCGCAGTGTAGTGCTTTGATCCAATTTTCGGAGATAGATAAAGGTTACAAGACCTATGACTGATATGTTTGACATAACTCGTAGAGAGTTTATTCGTAACTCGGCCCTTTTATCCGCTGGTACGGCATTGGGCCACGCTGCAATACTGCCGCAAGATGCCGCAGCGCATGGCGCGACGGCCTATGTGCCCGCGCCTGTATTCCCCTACGGCGCCGTCTATTTCCGCAAAACCAACCCACCGGAAGCGGACTGGGCTCGGGACCATCAGACCGCGGCCCAGGTCGGGATGAACATCTTTCGCCACTGGTTCATGTGGTCGGCGATCGAAGTGGCTCCAGGCAAATACGATTGGTCCGACTACGACCGCATGATGGACCTTGCCGCAAAAAACGGAATCAAGGTGGTTCTCGAAGAACTGGTTGGCTGTGCTCCCGAATGGGCTTTCCGCAAGTACCCCAACGCCCGCTACCTGGGGAGCGACGGCTTCGTCGTGGACAGCACCGTATCGGAGAGCAGCGCAACCGGCGGCTTTCCTGGGTTGTGCCTCGACAATCCGGAAGTGCAGGCCCTTGCCCAGACCTTCCTGGTGGCGCTGGTGGAGCATTTCCGCGATCATCCGGCGCTGTTCGGCTACGACATATGGAACGAAGGCACATCGTTCGGGGGAAATCCGCATCGCATGTACTGCTATTGCGAAGGCAGCAAGCGAAAACTGCGGGAGTGGCTCAAGCTTCGCTACGGAACCCTCGATAAAGCGGCGAAGGAATGGCATCGCTACAGTTACCAAACCTGGGATGACGTCGAACCTCCACGATCGTTTTCCGGGTATCCCGATAGCCTCGACTGGCTTCAGTTCCGCATCGACAATGCCTACAGCCTGTTTGATTGGCGAATCAAGCTGTTTCGCAAGCTCGATCCTAAACATCACATCACGGCCCACGGAGTTTCGGGAACCCTGATTAGCTTGCCTTCTGCCTCGCACAATGAATGGCGCTCGGCTGCACTAGTCGATATCTGGGGCTTGACCTGGATCGCGGCCAGACAAGGTGACGAGCCGTGGAAGCAATATCAGGCAGTCGACCTGGTGCGCGGAGGAGCGCGCGGCAAACCGTTCTGGCACGCGGAAGCGGAGGGTGGTCCGCTGTGGATGCAACCACAGGTCATCGGCCGTCCGAGAGACGACGGCCGCATTCCCGACGCGGAAGACGTCCGCATCTGGAATCTCGTCTCCTGTGCCGCTGGGGCCAAAGGCATTCTCTATTGCCGCTGGCGGCCTCTCCTCGACGGGCCCCTGTTTGGCGCCTTTGCACCCTTCGCGATGGATGGCTCAATCACGCCGCGAGCGGAGATGGCCGGCCGCGTCGCGCGATGGGCAAACGAACACCCGCGGCTGTGGCAATCCAACGCCATCAAGGGCGACGTCGGACTGGTATTTGTTCCGGAATCTGAGATCTTCAATTACGTGCAGCAGGGCGACACAGATTTCTATTCCCAGTCGGTTCGCGGAGCCTATCAGGCTTTCTTCGATTCCAACATCCAGCCTGATTTTGTCGCGCTCGACAACATCAGTGAATACAAGCTGATCTACCTGCCCTATCCGGTGATGTTGAAGCAGGAAACTGTCGCCAAGTTGCGCGCTTATGTCGAGCAGGGCGGGACGCTGGTGAGCGAAGGTCTCCCTGCCTACTTCGGCGATCATGGTCACGTGGGTACAGTGCAACCCAACTACGGCCTGGATGAAGTATTCGGGGCACGCGAAAGTTACGTCGAATTTACCCCCGATATTTCTAACGATCTCATGCTTGAAGTCAAAGGCTCCAAAATCTATGGGCGCTACTTCCGCCAGGACTATGAATTGCATGGCGGAGAGGCCGCGGGACATTACGCGAATGGCACCATCGCGGCGGTTGAGCACAAATTCGGACAAGGCCGTACTTTACTCATCGGCTCCTTTCCGGGCGGCGGCTATTTCTTACACCACGCTTCCCCTACGAAAGATCTTTTCGCCAGCCTGCTTACAATGGCCGGAGTCGCTCCCCAGGTGACGATCGACGATAAGAGCGTGCAGGCCAGACTCCATCAAGGCGCCGGCGGTACGTATCTATGGGTAACCAACCCAACCCGAAGCGTACGCCAAGTCAAAGTGGGCATCGCGCCTGCGGCAGGTAACTACAAGTCTGGAGAAGATATCTGGGGAAAACAAAGTGTCGCGGTAGACGGCGCGCAAGTAACAGTAAGTGTCGAGGGCCGGGACGCGGCAGTAATCGCTCTCTTATAAGCCGCCGGCTCCGTAACGAATGACGGGTGCCCCATATCTCGCTCGTTTTTCGCGAGATGTGGGATTCCACAAATCCTCGGCCCCTGAGTGTAAAGGGTGTAGATGAGCATGGACATCAAGACCTGTTGCCAGTGGAGAGTGAGCGGTGGACAGCCGTGGAATCCCACATCTCGCGAAAAACGAGCGAGATATGGGGCACCCGTCATTCGTTACGGATTGAGATCTCGCGATTGGCTCTTTGAGGATAACTTGATGATGAAATTCTGCGCCGTTCTCGCGGCTTGCGTGGGCCTGTCACTTCTCTGCTCAACCGCTGTCTCACAGACATCTGCCGTGGCGTATTCACGGCATCAATTGCTTGAGCTCGCAAAGCAGATGCGCGAGGAAACGAAGAACTCATCGACCCCGGAAGCCAGTCCCATCGAGAAGCATTTGGATGCCTCCACCATCCTTGCCTATCGCAACAAAGACGGAAAAGCTGAGTTGCATGAGCAAGCAGCAGATGTCTTTTTCGTGCTTGAGGGCGCTGCCACATTGGTTACGGGAGGTACGATCGCGAATCCCGTGACGACAGCTCCCGGTGAGATACGAGGCGCAGCAGTACAACAAGGCTCCCGCAAAGATCTGAAGGAGGGAGATATCGCGCATATTCCCGCCGGCGTTCCTCATCAAGTGTTGGTACCCCGGGGTGGCTCTTTCACCTACTTTGTGGTCAAGGTTCCGCTGAAATGATGAGGATCAGCAAGTCATCTACATGAATAGCGCCTGGCAGCAAACCTATAGCTTATTCGGGCAGCGCCTCCCGGTTTCGGCAGCCGTTGCCGCGATCCCTATTGTCACGCTGCTGCTTCTGCTGGGTGTGCTGCGTAAACCTGCCTGGTTCGCTTCCCTTTCAGCGCTAGGTGTCACCATCATATTGGCGGCCGCGGGCTACAAAATGCCCGCCCGGTTGATCCTTAGCTCCGCAACCTATGGCGCTGCATTTGGCTTGTTTCCTATCTCGTGGATCGTGCTCTGGGCGATCGCCCTGTATCAGGTCACGGTAAAAACAGGCAAATTCCATGTCATCCGCGCATCGCTGGGTTCGCTCACCACCGATCTGCGATTGCAGGCTTTGCTGGTCGCCTTTGCATTCGGTGCATTCGTAGAAGGAGCCACCGGTTTCGGAACTCCGGTTGCAGTCGCAGCCGCGATGCTGGTCGGCTTCGGATTCTCGCCTTTCTACGCCGCTGCACTTTGCCTCTTGGCGAATACGGCTCCTGTTGCCTTTGGTTCCATCGGCATCCCGGTGATCACGCTGGCCGGGATCACCGGCTTACCCCTTGCCGCCTTGAGTGGAGCCGTAGGACGTCTTTGTGCACCCCTCTCCATGATTATCCCCGCCTATTTGATCACCACCATGGTTGGCTGGCGCGGCATGTGCGAGGTTTGGCCTGCGGTGATTGTTGTCGGCGGAGTGTTTGGCACGGTGCAATTTCTCATGTCGAACTTCGTGGGCCCGCAACTTACCGACATATTAAGTTCGCTCGCAGCCCTTGGTTGCCTTCTGCTGCTCTTGCGGTTCTGGCGCCCCCGCCACCTGCTTGAGGTAGGAGATGGCTCCGGCCACGCGTTTGTAGCAGCCGTAGCTGAGTTGCCAGAAGACAAAGCACACTATGGCGCCCGTGAAATCCTGGGCGCATGGATGCCCTACGGCTTGCTGGTTGTTTTCGTCTTGATGTGGGGCTTTAAGCCGATTCAGGCATTACTTAATTCGGTAACTGTGAATTTTCCCTGGCCCCTGTTACACAACCAGATAGAACGGATGCCGCCTGTGTTATCCAAGCCCGCGCTCTATGCGGCGCTCTACCAGGTAAATTGGCTGTCTGCTGCGGGAACAGCTTGCATGTTCGCTACCCTGGGCTCTGTCCTGTTGCTGCGCATGTCTGTAAAAGATTTCGCCCAGCTGATGTTATCCGTGGGCCGCCAGCTGTTCTTACCAACCATCACCGTCGCGTCAGTGCTCTCCATGGCGTTTGTCATGAACTACTGCGGAGCAACCGGCACCCTGGGACTGGCCTTTGCCGGGTCAGGCGCGCTGTTTCCCTTCTTCAGTCCGCTCCTCGGCTGGCTGGGAGTATTCCTGACTGGCTCAGACACATCTGCCAATGCGCTCTTCGGCAGCTTGCAGGTTTTATCCGCAAGCCGTTTGGGCTTTAATCCCGTGCTGATGGCAGCGGCCAATTCAGCGGGTGGGGTGATGGGCAAGATGATAAGCCTGCAGACCATCGCCGTCGCAACCGCGGCAACCGGCCTGTCCGTGTCCGATCAGTCCAAACTGTTTCGCTTCACCCTGCGGCATAGCATTTTGTTGACCGCGGCCATTGGTTTGGAAGTGCTTCTGTATGCGTACGTGTTCGTTGCTCGGTGATTCTGTGAAATGTCAATTCGAAGCATGGGGGTGATGGTTTCATGGCAAAGCTAGGGTTTCTAGGGTTGGGGATCATGGGTGGTCCGATGGCGCGTCAGTTAGCCGGAGCCGGCCACATTTTATCGGTCTGGTCACATAACCAAAACAAGGCGAGACAGCTCGCCGCGTCCGTTGGAGCAAACTTCTGCGATTCTCCAGAGGCGGTAGCCAGGCAGAGCGAATGCGTCTTTCTTTGTGTCGGCGACACCGCTATGTCGCGCAGAGTCATTCTGGGACCGAAAGGATTGGTGCAAGGCGCGCAAGCTGGTTTTGTCGTCGTCGACTGCAGCACGGTTTCTCCGCTTGAGAGCTCGTGCATCGCGAAGGAACTGGCCGAGAAGGATATTGATTTCCTCGATGCCCCGTGCACAGGTTCGAAGGCCGGCGCCGAAAATGGCACGCTCACGTTCATGGTGGGCGGCCCTCCAGCGGTATTCGAACGCGTTCGCCCCTGGTTCCAGGCTATGGGCAAATCTCTTTATTACTGCGGAGAATCGGGAATGGGTTTGCGCGCCAAGCTAACGCAAAACCTGATCCTGGGAAACTTGCTTCAGGCCTTCAATGAAGGTTTAGTGTTAAGCACCAAGGGCGGAGTCGACCCTGCCCTGATGCTCGATATTCTCAACAATAGCGCAGCCCGATCCGGGTTGATCGCGGCCAAAGCCCCCGCCGTGTTCAAACGCGATTTCTCCACTAACTTCTCCGTTAAATGGCTTTCGAAAGACATTCGCCTGGCCATCGATCTGGCTTCTGAACTTGGCGTTCCCATACCCCTCACCTCGCTTGCCCAGCAGCTCTACCAATCCGCCATGGCGAAGGGTTATGGAGAGGAGGATATATGCGGCTCGATCAGAGTCCTGGAGGAACTAGCGGGATGCGAAGTGAAGACGCTCGGGAACCAAGCTTAGCTGGTCATTCTTTCGCGTAACTGCTGTGGGGATTGCCGGACTTTCGAGTTCACGGCTCGTTGTCCGGGACCGGTCGCTTGCATTCCTCGCTGCTCGACCACCTGGGTCACTAATTTCATCGTTTCCTCAAGATGGTGCCGCATCTCAGACCGAGCGCTGCTCGGTTTGCGACGGGAGATAGCCCGGTATATGGCTACGTGACGCTTAAGAACAAGTGTCGCTACGTTGGGAATAAGGAGTTTGTAGTAGATCCATTGCCGCATCAGATTGCGCAATAATTGAACAGCATTCCGCAACACTTCATTCCGGGCAGCCTGGCAGATCGCGATATGAAACAACATGTCCGCTTCAAGAATGGAATCGCCTCGCGCGATGCTGTCGCGCATTGCCTGCACTGCCTCGCCAATTCTGGCGATATCTTCGTCCGAGCCCCGCTCGGCCGCTAAGCCGGCGAGGTTCTCTTCGATGATCGTGCGCGCTTCCATAATGTCGTGCAGCTCGGTATGATCGCTGCCGGTGAATGCCCACAACAAGGGACGAGATAAAAATTCCGTTCGCGGACAGACGAACGTTCCATCTCCCACCCGGCTGTCGAGCATGCCGATCAGCTCCATGGCCTTCAGCGCCTCGCGCAGCGAAGTACGGGCTATACCCAATTGCTGACACAATTCGCGTTCCGGTGGGATTCGGTCCCCCGCCTTCCAACTTCCCTTCACTACATAGGAAATCAGTTGTTCAAACGCGGCCGCGGTGAGGGTAGTTCGAGCGATTGGCGTCACGGCTTTCAGTGCACGGGCCATGCTGCGTAACTCCTTCAAAGAGGGCTGTCAGTTGCAACCATTCTAGCGCGGTCAGGTTGGTACGACCAATAGGCCAAGCAGAATTAAAAACGCGGGGCACCGAGTGCCCCGCGTCTGTGGCTGGTTTTAGCGGATTTCAGGCTAGTCGTAGTATTCCAGGCCCAGGTGGGTTATCAGGGACTCGCCCTTGATGTGGCGCAGCGTGTTCTTTAGCTTCATCAGTTGAATGAAGAGATCATGCTCCGGATAGAGCCCGGGAGCAGTCATAGGTGATTTCCAGTAAAAACTCAGCCACTCCTGAATTCCCAGGTCTTTCAGTTCTGGAGTGCGCGCCGCCAGATCCAGGAAGAGCACCAGGTCGAGAGCGATCGGCGCCGCCAGGATCGAATCGCGGCACAGGAAATCGACCTTGATCTGCATCGGGTAGCCGAGCCAGCCGAAGATGTCGATATTATCCCAACCCTCTTTATTATCACCACGCGGCGGATAATAGTTAATCCTCACCTTGTGGTAAATATCCTTATATAAGTCGGGATAGAGATCGGGTTGCAGGATGAAGTCGAGCACGCTCAGCTTGGATTCTTCCTTGGTCTTGAAAGACTCCGGATCGTCCAGCACTTCGCCATCGCGGTTGCCCAGAATATTGGTGGAGTACCAACCACTCACGCCCAACATGCGCGCCTTGAAGGCCGGCGCCAGCACCGTCTTCATGAAGGTCTGTCCGGTCTTGAAATCCTTACCGGTAATGGGCGCACTGTTCTTGCGGGAAAGCTCCTGCATCACGGGCAGATCGACGGCTAGATTCGGCGCTCCCATGGCGAAGGGAACGCCTTCCTGCAGCGCCGCATAGGCGTAAATCATAGAAGGCGCGATATTGATGTCGTTCTCTTCCAGACCCTTCTCAAACGCGGCCAGGGATTGGTGAACCGCCGTCGGGGTGAGAAAGATCTCGGTCGAGCCGCACCAGATCATCACCTGGCGCGCAGTAACCTTTTTATATGCCTGAATGTCCGCCCGCAGCTGCTCTGCCAGATCGCGCTTATTCTTGCCCTTCTTGACGTTGCAGCCCTGCAGACGCTTGACATAGTACTGATCGAAAACCGCGGGCAGTGGCCGGATGCCTTCGAGGAACGGCCGAACGGTCTCCAGTTGATCCCGATCGAGCACGTGCGCTGTTCTGGCCGCCTCGAACATGTTTTCGGGAAAAATGTCCCAGCCCGTGAAGCAGAGGTTATCGAGCTTGGCCAAAGGAACGAAGTCCTTGATCAGAGGGGTATTGCCGTCGGTGCGCTTGCCCAGGCGAATGGTTGCCATCTGGGTAAGGGAGCCGATAGGCTTGGCGATTCCCTTGCGGACGGCTTCCACACCGGCCACCAGGGTAGTCGCAACCGATCCCATTCCGGGGATCATGATTCCTAGTTTTCCGTTGGCTGGCTGAATCGGTGAACTGTCAGCAGGCGCTTGGCTGCTGCTCTTAGGCGTAGACATTTCTTGCGGGTCCGTCCTCTCGGGGCTTTATTTGTGATCGGAAGCGCTCCGCTGCCTTGGGCGACCATTTTTTTGCCTGGCTTGCGCGCCGGCCGGAGCAATGATCAAGCACCATTTCAGTCTCGTCTTTCGTTTCTGCTTTGGCAAATCGGAGCCGCCCAAAGGAGAGAAAGCACGGCTTAACGGTAGCCAAGCGTGCCTTAGGCGCAGAGCGAGGTTCAGGCCGCGGCGGTCGTCGACGGGCGAAAAAGAAACAGCAGGTCCCTCCACTACGCTGCGCTCCGGTCGGGATGACAAAGTGTAGGGTGGTTGCTTGGGTTTAGGGGCCGAGAGTGGGATAGACGGAACAGCAGATCCCTCCACTACGCTGCGCTCCGGTCGGGATGACAAAGTGTAGGGTGGTTGCTTGGGTTTAGGGCCGAGAGTGGGATGGATGGAACAGCAGGTCCCTCCACTACGCTGCGCTCCGGTCGGGATGACAAAGTGTAGGGTGCTTGCTTGGGTTTAGGGCCGAGAGTGGGATAGACGGAACAGCAGATCCCTCCACTACGCTGCGCTCCGGTCGGGATGACAAAGTGTAGGGTGGTTGCTTGGGTTTAGGGCCGAGAGTGGGATGGATCGAACAGCAGGTCCCTCCACTACGCTGCGCTCCGGTCGGGATGACAAAGTGTAGGGTGGTTGCTTGGGTTTAGGGCCGAGAGTGGGATGGATGGAACAGCAGGTCCCTCCCCTACGCTGCGCTCCGGTCGGGATGACAAAGTGTAGGGTGGTTGCTTGGGTTTAGGGCCGAGAGTGGGATGGATGGAACAGCAGGTCCCTCCCCTACGCTGCGCTCCGGTCGGGATGACAAAGTGTAGGGTGGTTGCTTGGGTTTAGGGCCGAGAGTGGGATGGACGGAACAGCAGGTCCCTCCACTACGCTGCGCTCCGGTCGGGATGACAATTCGTTTAAACTCGAGGATTTCGCCCAAATCAATAAAGTCACGGCCTCTCGAGGGATGACAATTCTGTTGCATGGAAATGGCCCCCAAAAGCAATCAGACGAATGGCTGTTAATGGTCCCACAGAATTGTCATCCCGACCGGACCCGGATTTCCTGCCACGCATCACCAGACACAGCCGCGTGTGCTGCTTTCGTTACGGAAAGCAGCATGAAGTTCGCCAACGCCACCAAGCTCTACAGGGAATCCGGGGGAGCGCAGCGTAGTGGAGGACCTGCGGTTTCTCATCCGGTTCTCACGCAGAAGTGGCGACGCGCTGCTTCCAGTGCGACCACACGAACCAGACAATGGCCGCCAGCAGCACCACCTCAACGCCCAAGTGAAAGCGGTGAAAGACCTGCTTGAAGCGCGGATCAGTATCCCACGAGAGGCCAAGCCGCATGCCTACGTAGGCCAAGACTAAGCACCACGGCCACGAGCCCAGGAAGGTATAGATATGGAAGCGCCACAGCGGCATCCGGGCGATTCCGGCGGGTAGGGCGATGAAGGTGCGCACCACCGGGAGCAGCCGCGCCAGGAACACCGTGATCGATCCGTATTTCAGAAAGAACTGCGTGGTGCGGTCCAGGTCGTGCCGGCTGAGCAGAACGTACTTGCCAAAACGCTCCACCAGCGGGCGGCCCCCGTGTGCTCCGACCCAATAAGCCACTGCCGAACCCAGGTTGCAGCCGAGGGCGCCGGCCGTGGCCACCCACAAAAGCTGGAACCTGCCCGTGTGGACCAGGTACCCCGAGAACGGCATGATGATCTCAGAAGGGAGCGGAATGCACGCCGACTCGATGCCCATCAGCAGCGCAATTCCCAGGTAACCCGTGGACGAAATGACGGCGATGATGAAGTTGGCGAGGACAGCTAAGATTTTCTCGGTCATCCGCAGGCAGTATAGCTTGACCGCGTTCAACGAACGCTTTGTTACCATGGAGTTGCGAAAGAAGTACACATGGCAGAAGCCCTTATTTCAAAAGTTTCCGGGCGCGGATGAAGGGCGCGGCGAAGAAGGCCACCCAGGCCGCCGGGAAAAAACCGGCGGCGAAGAAGGCGGTCAAGAAGGGGCCGCGGCGCAATCCTCTGGCCCCCGAGCGCATCGCCGCGGTGCTGGAACGCCTGGGGCAGGCCTATCCCGGGGCCGAGTGCGCATTGCACCACCGCAACGCGTGGGAACTCCTGGTTGCCACGATCCTCTCCGCGCAGTGCACCGACGCGCGTGTCAATATGGTCACCCCGGCGCTGTTCAAGAAATTTCCTACGCCCACTGATTTCGCGCACGCGCCCCTGGTGGAGATCGAAGAGCAGATCCGCTCCACCGGCTTTTATCACAATAAAGCGAAGTCCCTGAATGGCGCGGCGCGCAAACTCACCACTGAATTCGGCGGCAAAGTTCCGCAAACCATGGACGAGCTGCTGACCCTGCCGGGCGTGGCACGCAAAACGGCTAACGTGGTGCTGGGGGTGGCCTTCGGCAAAGCCGTTGGAGTGGTGGTGGATACGCACGTGCTCCGGCTATCCAGACGTCTCGAACTTACCCAGGCTACCGAGCCGATCCAGGTGGAGAAAGATCTGATGAAGATCATTCCTCAGGATCACTGGATTGCTTTCTCCCATGAAATGATCCACCACGGGCGGCAGGTCTGCATTGCCCGCAAGCCGCGCTGTGCCGATTGCACCCTGGAGCCGCTGTGCTACTCGAGCGATAAGACCTGGAGCAGCCACTAGCAGGCTGCGGGAAAGTCTGCACCGAGCAGGAAAGCATTACCTCAGGGCCTAAAGGCCTCATCAGTCCCATATTTTGACGGCACGGCTGAAGAGGCTGCGGAAAAACTCTGCATTCGGCAGGAAAGCAATACCTCAGGGGCTAAAGCCCAACCTATTCTCAACCATTTACGGCCCGACTAAAGTCGTGCCCAGATACAAAACATGAGTTTTTCCGCAGCCTGTGAAGCCGTGCCCTTCGTCCTGAGTTTTGCCGCAGCCACTAGAGGACTTTCGCCGGCGGTGTAACTTGACCAATAGATTGGCAAAACTGACCATTAGATAGCCTAAGTGCGAGCGGCGCCGCAGAGTTTCCACCTGTCCTTCTCGGTATACTTAGGCACTGGCATCTGTTACGTACCAGTGAACGAAAATTAAGAATAGCCGCATAGAGTTGGCGCTAGGATGATTGAACAGACGCTTGGCACGTCTCTGCGTTATCTAAGGGAACAACATGGCATGTCACTGCGGGCTCTAGCCGAACGCGTGGACTTCTCCGCCAGTTTCCTGTCGCAAATTGAGAATGGGCAGTGCTCGCCCTCCATCTCTTCGATGGAGAAGATAGCGAACGCGCTGGGCGTGACGCTGGGTCAGTTTTTTCTCTCTGCACATCAGCAGGTTAATATCGTGCGCGCCAGCGACCGCGCCCACATGGCACTGGATTGGTCGCGGGCTGAAATAGCATCGCTGGGGGCGCTCGCCAATGCATCACAGTTCCGCGCCTCCATGCTCATCATCAAGCCCGCCGGCCTCACCGGAAACCATGCCACGCCTTCCATTTCTGACGAATTCGCCATAGTGTTCGATGGCAAAGTGATCTTGAAACTGCAGGAAAGCGAGCAGGTTCTCGAACGTGGCGATTCGGTGACGATTGTCGCCGGAACCGGCCGCCAATGGCGCAATGAGTCAGACGCTTTAGCCGAGATTCTGGTCATTTCCCTAGGTCCCTATCGCTGACATGCGGAAATGGCAAAACCAATATGGCTTGAGTCTCGTTTTGCTGAGCGGCTCGACTCTCAGCGCCGGGTCTCAGTCAGTGACGACCCGGCTGATGCCGGTCTCCAAAGCAAATCTCTGTGTGACGGAAGGTACGATTCAAGAATTCCCGGGGCAGGGGTTCTCAGTCAACGTGCCGAAGATGCGGGCATATCTCAACGCGTATACGCAACCAGTGGCTGAAGCGCGATTCACCTATTTCGGCCCAACGCTAAATGAAGCACCGCTCGCCTCGGGCGAAATGCGCCGCCAGTTTGGCCTGAAGCTTCGCGCTCAGGATGCGTGCAACCTGGTTTATGCTATGTGGCGGATTGAGCCCGAATCGAGACTTGTCGTTTCGGTGAAAAGCAATCCTGGCGAGCACACCAGCGCGCAGTGCGGTAATCGGGGATACCAGAACATCAAGCCGCGCCACAGCTCGCCTCTTCCGGTTTTGAATTCCGGAGGCACACATATTTTTCGCGCCGAAATGAATGGAGCAGAAGTGCAGGTCTTTGCTGACAACTTTCTCGTGTGGGAAGGTTCCGTCGGGCCGGATGCGCTTGCCTTCGATGGGCCAGTCGGCATACGTTCCGATAACGCTCATTTACAGATCGAATTCCTTACCGGCAAACCAATCAAAGAACAGGCGCCGGGTTGCCGAGGCGAAGAATCTGAATAGGTTGCACGACACTTCTCCTGGTGCCATGTTCGCGCAGTACGCGCAACCCGGGCCCCCACCTCCTGGTTATGGCGGACAGGCTGGATGGGATGCCCCACCATCCGAGTTCAATGAGGCGCAAAGGAAAGGCTTTCAAGACGGCATGGTAGGAGCTCGCAAGGACTACGAGAATCACCGCGCGCCCAACGTAAATAACCGTGATGAGTACCGGCACCCGAATGTTCCGAAAGGACTGCGCGAAGACTATCGCATGGGCTTCCAACGGGGCTATGACCTTGGGGTTCGTCACTTGATGGACGGCGCGGGTCCTCGCTAACGCCGATAAACTAAACTAGCCGGGGCGCGATCTGCGACGACCGTGCCTCGGTTCCTTCCTGCTGGCTGCTGCGCCGGTTCACTTCCCCGTTGCTTTGCTGTTGGGCCTGGCCACCGCGTACATCTCCGCGGCAATCCGGTCGAAAAGCGCGTTTCCATCATCACCGTCCTTATACAGGTCGAAATGTGTTCGCCCGGGAAGAAAGTTGAACTGCGCCTGCCCGTGCAAGCGATCCAATAAGGCTTGCAAGCGGTGTGCAGCACCATCCAGATAGAAGGTATCGTCGGTGCCCACAAAGAGATGAATCTTGCCGCGAAGATCCGGCGCCAGGCTGGTCCAATGGGTCTCAATCTGGTGGGCGATGTCGTAGTGTTCTCCCCAGTACTCGACGACCTTTGGATCGACTGCCCCGGTGGCGCGATTAAACATCTCGAGCGGACCGCCATCCGGACCCCGGGGAGAGAAGACCCACTCGAATGAGGACAGCTGGCCGCCGTAGTCCCCCAGCACAGCCTCCAGGTGCGCGAGTTGTTCCATCGTGGCCAGCACCTTGGTGTGCATGCGGATAATGGGTTGCGCAGATCCATCCTCGCGGTGATACATGTTGGCATTCGTCGCGTATAAATCGATTGTGCTGAAGGCGTGGAAGTCACTGGGGTCCGGAGAGGTGGACCATGTACCACCAAAGATCTTCGGGTACGCCGTTTGCAGCCACAGCGTTGCCCAACCACCGGAGGAGTGGCCTTGCAGAAACCGTCCGCCGGCGCGGGCATCCATGCGGTAGTGGGCTTCCAGGTAAGGAATCAGTTCCGTGGTGAGCGCCGTACCCCAAGGACCGTTGTTTACGCCGTCGGCAAATTCGTGGGTGCCGGTAAGGCTGCTCTGATCGAGCAGCACCCATATCATCTGCGGCATTTTGCCGCTTTGCATGCGTTGATAAAGTAACGGCGCGTAGCGGCTGCGCAAGGAGGCCAGTGTGTCGCCAAAGCCGTGGGTGAAGTAAACCGTGGGATAGTGTTGCCCCGGATGCGCGCGATAGCTGGGCGGCAACAGGACCCAGGCTTTCATACGTATATCCCTGCCCCAAAAGCGGCTCAGCACCGGGCTGCGGAAGTCGACCGGCTCGAGCGCGGAGAGCAGATCCGGCGCATTGCTGAGCGGATCGGGAGGTTCCGGTACGGTCATCGTGATCGTCAACGCGGGCGGCACTTGTTGCTGGGGATTCCAAGCAGGCAGTGCTGCAACCTCACTCTCCAGGTCGCCTGGAGTGCGCCCGGAATAATTGTACGTATGCCCGACATCGAGGACCGCTTGCGCTTCGTAGTCCCCGGAGCGCGCGTTCGATAGAGGACCGGGAAAGACGAGGTCGTCGGCATCCACGCTTATTGTTTGTCCGGGTGCGAGGTAGGGAACCTCTTTGGCCGCAACGTAGGTTTTGTTGGGCATCATCATGTCGCTATCGACTGCTTTGTCGCCGTGCCCTGGAGAAACAAAGAGCAGCAGCCGCCCAGAGGCCGGAGACGAGAACTGCGGCCCCAGGGTAACGCGAAAGAAGAGATGTTGAGGGAAGCTTTGCTGTTGGGCCGCTGCCGTGAAGACTGCCAGGCAATAGAAAACGGCTAAAAGATAACGATGCATTACCAAATGTAACCTCTCACCAGAATGAGTTCCTTCGATGTTAAAGCCGTGGGGCTTCAGTGTCTGCGTGAGAACCAGAAGAGAAACAGCAGATCCCTCCACTGCGCTACGCTCCGGTCGGGATGACAATTCTTTATAGGGAACCTGCCTCAAACCGGTCAGACGAATGGCTGTCAATGGCGCGAAAGAGTTGTCATCCCGACCGGAGCGTAGCGCAGTGGAGGGATCTGCTGTTTCTCTTCTGGTTCTCACACAGACTCTAAAGCCCCACCTGGCGATTGGAATCTATCGCTGAGGCGTGTTCAGCTTATCGATGGCGCGCTTCAGCTCTTCCAGCTTTTGCCCGGCCTCGCCCAGCTTGCCTTCCGCAGTCAGCCTTTGATAGTCGGCCAGGTCTTTGGCAGCTTCGGAAATGGTTGGCTTCAGCTCCACTGCAGGCTGGGGCCCAGGCGCGGCCGCGGATGGCTGAGCGGCTCGCTGCGGTTCCACGGAGGTCAAAGATGAGCCTCCTCCCGCAAAGAGTGCGTTGAGCGCTGCCTCAAAGGTCGATCCGTATGCCAGCCGGTCTTGCAGCGCAAGCACCACCAGCCGCAGCTCGGGCATAGGACTTCGTTCCGCCTGCAGATAGATCGGCTCGGCATACAACAGCGCCCGCCCGGTTGGAATCACCAACAACGTCCCGCGGCGCACATGCGAGCCCTGCTGATTCCACAGCGTCAACTGCCCGGAGAGCTGCGCATTCTGATCGATGCGCGCCTCAATCTGCAGCGGTCCATCCACCAGCTTGTTCTTGGGGAAGTTGTAGACCACCGATGTGCCATAGTGCTCGCCATCGCTGCGCCCTCCGATCCAGCCAATCAGATTGTTCCGGTTGGCAGGCGTGAAGGGCAGAATCTCTACGAACTCCATGCCGGTCTCATCCGGTAGCTTCATCAACACGAAATTCGGCTGCATCGGCTGCGTGGTTTGCCCGCCCCCCTCGCTCATGCCGAGCTCGGTGGCCACCGTCCACAGATCATCGCGGTTGTAGAACACCGCCGGGTTCGTCATGTGATACAACCCGTAGACTTCTCCCTGCATTTTGAGCAACAGCTCGGGATAGCGCATATGCTTGCGCAACCCGGAAGGCATCGCCGCCCCATCTTTGAACAGGCCGGGAAAAATATTCCGATAGGCCGCAAGGATCGGGTCCTGGTTGTCGAAAACGTAGAACGTTGTTGAGCCGTCGTAGGCGTCGATGACCACCTTAACGCTGTTGCGCATGTAGTTGATAAGATCGTCGCCCAAACGGTAATGGGTCGAGTACGGATACTGGTCGGAGGTGGTGAACGCATCCATCACCCAAGAAAGCCTGCCATCCTCGCCGACCACCATATATGGGTCGGGATCATAGGTGAGAAACGGAGCTAAGGTCGCTACGCGATCGCGCACGTTGCGCCGCATCAGCAGGCGGCTTTGCGCGTTCACGTCATCGCTGAAGGGCAGCTTTCCCAGATCGCCGCGGTCGATCGCAAGCAAGATGCGGCGGAGAAAGCCACCTAGCTCGATGCCGCCGTTGCCCTGATAGGAGGTAAGACTGTTGCTCTGGCCCTGGGGGTAATTGAACTCCTGTTGTCGCGTCTTGACGTAGACGTCAGTGTTGGTCAGCTCGCCAAAGTAGATCTCCGGGCGCGTCACGCTCAAGCCGGGCACGGTGCTCTGAACCGGCATGTTGCTCAGGTAGAGGGTAGGCAGCCCTTCCGACGTAAACCCGTTGACGGGGTTCATGGTAATGCCGTAGCCATGGGTATAAATCAGCTTTTCGTTGATCCAGTTGCGGCTGCTCTCGGGCAGTTTCTCGACGTTCAGCTCCCGCGTAGCGAGCATCACCTGGCGCAAGGTGCCATCGATTACATAGCGATCGATGTCGATATCGGGAAAGTCATAGTAGGTACGGATTTCCTGAATTTGCCGCAGCGTGTCCTGGAGGGCCTGCCAATCCCATAAGCGAATGTTCTGCAACGTCGGTTGATTGTTCGCCGGATCGGCCGCACCGACGGTCGTCTCCGCGGGAAACTCGCGCTGCACGAACTTGTCCAATCCGTAAGCCTGCCGCGTCATCAGGATGTTGTGCGCAATATAGGGTTGTTCGCGAACCAGTTCATTCGGTTTGACGATGAAGCTGCTCATCCACCAACCGGCCACTTGAACGCCGGCAAAACAGAGCGCGGCAGGAAGAATCG
The DNA here is from genome assembly GCA_963787145.1 of uncultured Acidobacteriaceae bacterium. GTDB lineage: Bacteria > Acidobacteriota > Terriglobia > Terriglobales > Acidobacteriaceae > PALSA-350. The sequence continues at coordinate 303,527 of CAWBBY010000035.1, read as the reverse complement.
CAGCCACCAGCCAGCGTCCCCGGGCCACCGTCACGGCGTTGGCAACTGCAGCCACCGCCCCGGCAACCAGCGCCACGCAGACCAGAAGCAAGCCGGTGAGGGTGACATGCGCGTCGGTGTAGGTAACCCCTCCGAAGACAGTATGATCGTCGAACAACAGGGCATACCGGCCCAGATACACACGCACCGCCAAGATCAGCAGAAGAAAAGCGAACGTGATGGAAAGTCCGCGCCACGGCAGGGTGAGATAGCTGCGACGCTTGGCGAGCGCACCAGCTCCTCCGGTGATGATGATAAAGACAACGGCCTCCACACAGGTGATGATGGCGAGCGTGAGCAGCCAGCCGGAGATGAGTTGCCATGCCGGCAGAGTAAAGAGAAAGAAGTTCACCGGCTTACCGAAGATCGGATCGACAACGCTGCCCATGGCGCGCGGTGCGTACCAAAAGAGTGCGAGCGTCGGCCACTCCGCCATCATGCCCGCGCCCGTCACCAGGGCAATGACCAGCGAGCCGCCGAAGGCGAGCAGTCGCATCACCGGGTCGACCGGGAGCCTCAGCGGCTGTCCCCCAAAGAAGATGGTATGGCTGCTCGGTAAATCCGGCAGATGCGCCCGCTTCAGGGCGGCAAACGATGCGTACAGGATGAAGAAGGTGACCGCCGCAAAGAGCGCGAAGATGCTCCATTGAAGAAACAGCGTTTTTGAGAACACGCTCCCATAACCGAGCGATCGGAACCACAGCAGATCGACGAAATACGAGACCGCGGTGCGGCCGCCGAAGACGATGAACGCAACGATCGCGAGCAGGATGAAGAAGCGGCGGCGGCGACGCTGCGGATTTTTCAGAGGCCAGTCAAGAGACGTGGGCATTGCTCCACTCATTCTACCGGCATTCCTCTCCTCAGAGTTGCAGACCCGGATTTCCTGTGGAGCTTGTTGGAATCAACGAGCCTCATGCGGCTTTCCATGAAGGCCGCATACGCAGACCTGTCCAGAGCTGCGTACAGGAAATCCGGGGGCGACATCGTATAGCGGGTACAAGCCCTGGATCCCACTCGTAACTTCCTTGGAAACGTATACCGGCATATCATGGTTGGCGACTTCGGAGAACTCCCCATGGCAGCCAAAACATCCTCCTCCCGCTTCTCTTCCCAACAACGCGTAGTGCTGGCCGGTAGTGAAAAGGCTCCCCTGTCCGCGGCCACCGGCGAAAAGCCGGCGGGTCCCGGCAGCGTCCTCACGGTTTCTGTCGTCGTCCGGCGCAAGACTCCACTCAACACCAAACGCCTGGGCAAGGACCGGCTCACGCGCGCGCAGTATCGCCAGCAGCACGCCGCCGATCCTGCCGCGATTACACTGGTGCGCGCTTTCGCGAAAGAGTTCGGGCTGACAGTGGAAAAAGGCACACCAAAACCCGAGCGCCGTACCATTAAGCTCACCGGAACTGTCAGCGCTATGCAGAAGGCCTTTGGCGTCACCCTCGCGCAAAAGGTTCTGGAGGGCACCACCTATCGAGTGCGTGAAGGCAGCATTCATCTGCCAGCCGAGCTGGCCGGCGCGGTAGAGGCCGTGCTCGGGCTCGATAATCGCCCCCAGGCCCAACCTCACTTCCGTGTCCTGGACTCCGCCATCAACGCCGCCCCGGGCGGAACAAAAGGCTTCGCCCGCGCCCACGCCGCCGCAGCCGGCACCTCGTATACGCCCGTTCAAGTGGGCGATCTTTACCAGTTTCCCCAGGGGGCGACTGCCGCCGGCCAGACCATCGGCATCATCGAGCTGGGTGGCGGCTATCGCGCCGCGGACCTTACTGCGTACTTCAAAGGACTGGGTCAAAAGGCGCCCACGGTAACTGCTGTCTCCGTCGACAAGGGCAAGAACTCTCCCGGCAACGCAAACGGCGCGGACGGCGAGGTCATGCTCGATATCGAAGTCTCGGCTTCCGTCGCTCCGGGGGCAAAGATCGTTGTCTACTTTGCGCCTAATACCGACCAGGGTTTCATCGATGCCATTAGCAGCGCGGTCCACGACACAACCAACAAGCCGAGCGTGATCTCGATCAGCTGGGGTGGGCCGGAATCCAGCTGGACTGCGCAGGCCATGACCGCACTCGACGCCGCTTGCCAGTCCGCTGCCGCCCTCGGCATCACGGTAACCGTCGCTGCGGGCGACAACGGCTCGACCGACGGTGCTACCGGCAATAACGTCGACTTCCCTGCCTCCAGCCCCCACGTGCTGGCCTGTGGTGGAACCAAGCTCATCGGCAGCGGCAGCACCATCACATCGGAGGTAGTGTGGAACGAACTGGCCAACGACGAGGGCGCGACTGGAGGCGGAGTGAGCAACGTCTTCGCCCTACCTTCCTGGCAGGCGAACGCCCACGTCCCGTCTCCGACGGGAAGTACTGGCGGCCGAGGTGTCCCCGACGTTTGCGGAGACGCCGACCCTGTGACCGGTTACAAGGTGCGTGTCGATGGCCAGAGCCTGGTCATCGGTGGCACCAGCGCCGTCGCCCCACTTTGGGCGGGGCTCATCGCACTCAACAATCAGCAGAACGGAAAGAGCGCTGGATTTATCCAACCCCAGATCTATGCGGCGAAGGCTGCGTCGGCGTTCCACGACATTGTCTCGGGAAACAATGGCGCATTTTCCGCCGGCCCTGGTTGGGACGCTTGCACCGGCCTCGGCTCTCCCATCGGCTCCAAGATCATCGCGCTCCTGGGTGCTTCCGCGTCGGCCGGGAAAAAGGGTGGCGGGAAGAAACCCGTCCGCATGCGCCCGGCAAAGAAAAAGAAGGCTCGGCGAGTAAGAGCCAAATAGTTCAGGATGACAAAGGAGTAAGAGGCTAGATACGAGGCACTGCTGTGTCTTTTTCTATCCAACCATTGCCTAACTCGTAACTACAACTTTGGCGTAGAGTCCTAGATCGATACATACTTCACTTGTTACAAACTCCTGGTTTAGCATCGGGACAGGCTAGACCATGCACAAACTGGGATGGAGTCTGATCGTTGGGACGACAGCACTTCTCGCTGGATGCAGTCCGGGCAGCCAAACCCCGGCAACCCCTTCCCAACCCAGCACTCTGACGCTCACCACGACTTCTCTTCCTGCGGGAACGGTTGGCTCCGCGTATAGCAGCCTAGTGGCAGCGTCTGGCGGTACCACTCCGTACGCCTACAGCGCGGCCAGCCTGCCCAGCGGCTTATCCATCAATAGCGCTACCGGCGCGATCACAGGTACGCCGGCGCAGAGCTCTATTGGGACCGCCTCAGTAACTATCAAGGTGACGGATTCGACCACCCCTTCGCCACAATCGGCGGCATCCAATCTAAGCATCAAGATCAGTCCGGCCAAGCTCGCCGTGACCACGACCTCTCTCCCCGCCGGTGCTGCCACGTCACCCTATCCGTCGACCACCCTCGAAGCCTCCGGTGGAGTCAGTCCTTATACATGGGCGCTGGCATCAGGTAGCAGCTTGCCTGCCGGGTTGAATTTGTCGGCTGGGGGAGTCCTCTCCGGAACGCCGGCTGCCGGATCCGGTGGACCCTATTCGTTAACCTTCGTGGTCACGGATTCCTTTACTCCTCCCGAGACTGCCCAGGCTACACTCACGCTCACCATATCCGGCGGCCCGGCTCTCACCCTGACCACGACCACGCTGCCAAGTGCCACCGTGAATACCGCCTACTCAGCGACATTGACAGCCGCGGGTGGCGTCACCCCATATACCTTTACTCTGGCGAATGGCACTTCCCTACCCACGGGATTAACCCTCTCCTCTGCGGGCGCAATCAGCGGTACACCCACCAAGGCGGGAAGCACGCCCTTCACAGTCCAGGTGGTGGATTCGACTACGCCCACGCCGCTTTCGCAGACCGGTAACCTCAGCCTCACGGTGAACTCGACTGCGGGGCCGTCATGCGGCAACATGAGTACGGGCAATGGAGCCAGTCTCAACGGCTACGTGCCGTTCCCGGCTTCAAACTTGTGGAACACGAACATTGCCTCCGCCGCGGTCGATCCCAACTCGGCAGCCATCATCACTGCGCTCACTGGGAGCAACCTGCACCCGGACTTCTCCAACGTTGTCGATGGAAACTACGGGATACCCTACGTTGTTGTGGACTCGAGCGTCACTCCAGGCGTGCCGGTGACGATGACGACCTATCCCAGCGAAAGCGACATCACTCTCTACCCGATCCCTAGCACTGCTCCGATAGAAGGCTTCCCGCCCGCTTGCACCATTACGGGAGACAATCATCTGCTCGTGATCGATAAGACACAGTGTTGGATCTATGAGACCTGGCAAACAGAGCTGTGCAGCGGCGCCTGGAGCGCTGCCAACGGAGCCATCTGGGATCTGACCAACACCGAGCACCGTCCCTACGGATGGACCTCGGCGGATGCCGCGGGGCTGCCCATCTTTCCCGGGTTAGTGCGTTATGACGAAGTGGCGGCCGGCGCGATCAACCATGCCATCCGCGTGACGGTGGCGCAAACCAAGAGCGATGCGAACGGCGGATATTTTGTGGCCCCAGCTACCCACGCAGCGGGCAATAGCTCGACCACAAACAACATCATGGGAATGCGGCTGCGGCTCAAGGCAAGCTTCGACATCTCTGGCTTCAGTGCCGCCAACCAGGTGATCCTCACCGAGATGCAACAATACGGCCTGATCGTCGCTGACAACGGCAGCAACATGTTCTTCCAGGGAGCACCGGACGCACGCTGGGACGACAACGATCTGGACGCATTGAAAGCCATCGATGCGTCGAATTTCGACGTGGTGCAAATGGGAACCCAATACGATGATGCCACCGCTCCCACGGGCGCCGTGCCCACCATCAGCAGCTTCACGGCATCCCAGACTACGGTAACGGCCGGCACACCGGTGACCTTGAACTGGACCGTCGCCAATGACTCCTACGATTTCATCGATGTCGTCGGCCCGGTGCGTGGAGGGACGCAAACGGTGACGCCAACGGCAACGACCACTTACACCTTGAATTCGACCAACCAGTATGGGCGTTCGACCATGGCGGTCACGGTAACCGTGCAGTAGCCCACTACTCTGGCTCCCTCACCAAGGACGGGTGGCCCATACCCCCGGATTTCCTGTGAAGCATGTTGGCGTTGGTGCACTTCATGCGGCTTTCCTCAATGAAAGCCGCATGAGGTTTGCCAACGCCACCAACCTCGACAGGAAATCCGCGGTAGCGGAGGGAGGGCCCTGCAGTTTGCGTTGATGGAGAAACGGAAGCCGGAGGCGATTCGCCATGGCGCTTTCGCTGTGCCCGAAAGTGAAACTGCAGGTCCCTCCCCTCCCCCGGATTTCCTGTTGAGCTTGGTGGCGTTGGCGAGCTTCATGCTGCTTTCCGTAACGAAAGCAGCACACGCGGCTGTGTCCGGCGATGCGTGGCAGGAAATCCGGGTACGGTCGGGATGACAAATTTAAGGGTGCCGGCTCACCTTGGCAGTGGATATGGAGGGCCTTTCGCTTCGCGCTCGTTTTTCGCGAGATGTGGGATTCCACTGCTCTTTCCCTCTGACTCTCCTGTGCCCGCCGGTCTAGAGTTGCATCCCGGCGGAGTCTTTCCCCGAGTTCCTATGGAGTTCTGCGAGGACCCGGCAGCTCTCAGTCGCATAGAGCCGGCAGATTAGGGTGGCTGGCAAATCTGAAGACGGTGATAAGCTGTGACTCCGTCACGCGATCTGTCGACAGCGCAAGGGATGATAACTGCTCTGCCCGGAACCACCCGGCACCCACTGTCTCCGCGGTTTCTTGTGCCAGCTCGCCGCCCTCGATTTCACATTGGACAAAAGCTTTGTAAACATACCAGGGCTGGGGCGGATGGGGGTGTTTTCGCTTGTCATAAAGGGCCAGCAGACGCACCGCCCGAACCCTCAGTCCGGTTTCCTCTTCTGCCTCTTTCATCGCCACTTCAAACGGCGAATAGCCAACATCTGCCCAGCCGCCAGGCAGCGTCCACCGTCCCTGATCGTTCTTTTCCTTGACCAGCAGAATCTCTTGCTCTCCGCGAAACAAGACCGCTCGGACATCGACCTTTGGCGTCTGGTATCCGGACTCGGAGGCGAATGCGCGAATGATCTTCTCCTGAGGCTCGTCGGTCAGTTCCTGCAGAAGATTGACACTAATCCCTCGGATTTCTTCATAACGTTCCAAATCGTACGCGGTGGTGGCGTAGGCTATCCCAGCTTGCGAAATAGCCTGCAGACGCTGGGCGTGCATCAGTAATCTACTTGACTCCATCAGTCACCAATCCTGCAGCTCCCACCCAAGCACGGCCGTTCCCACGAGAATGCTGCGTATATCTTCATTCATGGCGATGGCATGGGCTCGGCTTCATTCTAAATGGCCTAAGTAGAGGCGAAAGCGTCGGCGAGCGGGTATATTGGAGCGAATAAGCAGCCGTTATCCACTCGGTCCCTGACGCACGCCAGCATGCGTTCAGGTCTGAGTTCCAAGCAACGAGGTCCTCGGGTATGTGCCGAAATATCAAAATGCTGTTCAACTTCGATCCCCCGGTGACCGGCGAAGAGGTTCGCGCCGCCTCACTCCAGTACGTGAGAAAGATCAGCGGCTTTAATAAGCCGTCGAAGGCCAATGAAGCTGCGTTTCTGGCGGCGGTTGAGGACGTGGCCGCCATCTCGACCCGGCTTCTCTACTCGCTGGAAACGAATGCGGCGCCCAAAAGCCGGGAAGAAGAGGCAGCAAAAGCCAAGGCTCGCAGCGCGGAGAGATTCCGCGCGTAAGCCTGTCACAGTCCCGCAGTCTACGAGGGGTTAGCGAAGATGAGCAAAAGAGTTGAGAAAATCGCCATTCTGGTTCTGGTTTTGATGGCTCTTTCCATCGCCAGCCCGGGAATAGCCGAACCCCTCAAGGTAAACAACCCGGGCACAGGTTCGGTTCCTCTGCAGGGTAACTGGCAGTTTCACCTGGGCGACGATAAAGCGTGGGCGGATCCGGCACTGGACGATTCGGGCTGGGAGCAGATCCACGTCGATGCGCCATGGGGTGCACAAAGCCACCCCAGCTACACCGGCTTTGCATGGTACCGGCGGCGGATCGAAATCAATGATTCGAATGCCGCAGGAACAAAGAAACTGGCGCTGCTGATTCCGCCCGCACAGGACGCATACGAAATCTACTGGAACGGGCAAAACCTTGGGACTTATGGCAGCCTGCCTCCCCGCGCGGAGTGGTGGATCGCTGGCCATGCGAATGTATATCCGCTGCCTGGCAAGAGCGGCGTAGTGGCGTTGCGCGTTTGGAAAGCGCCACTTTCGTCGGTCGATCCAGCAGAAGGGGGCGGGTTTACACAACCACCCCTATTGGGCGACGCCTCCCTGCTGGCTAACCAGGCGCGGTCGATCGCCTATGCCAACGATGAGCGAAGGCTGCCCAACTCGCTGATGGCGGCGGTGAACCTGGTGATCGGGGTGCTGAGTTTCCTGCTGTATCTGCGTGACCGCAAACAAGGCCTATATCTTTGGCTGGCGCTGTACCTGGTGGCCGGTGGATTGCACGGACTCCAGGGATTATCGGCTTTTCGCCTCGGAATGACCTGGCATACATATCAGCTCCTGACGCAACTGTTATCGAGTGCTCAGGATATCTCCATGTGGTTGATCCTGCTGTCCCTGTTCGGGATGGTGCATGAGCGACAATGGCGACGGGCGACCGGATGGATCGTCGCAGCCTACCTTGCCGCCCAGGTCATCGACATCACGACCATCTGGTTCTGGGAGAAGGGCGGCATACTGCCCTGGATCGATGGCATCACCACGGCCGTGTACTCCAGTACTCCCCTATTTGTTTTCGTCATCATCGGCTTTGGCTTGATGCGCCGAAATCGGCCTTCGCTATGGCCTTTGATTGTAGCTGTCTGTGTCAACGGCCTTTTTTCCTGTGTCGAAAACCTGGCTGCACAGGGCGTACGATTTACCCACTGGACCGCGGTTGCCCGTTTGCAGAACCTCGGAGTTCACGCCGGCGGCTATTTCTTTGGCATAGGATTTGTCCTCAGCACGCTGTTATTCCTGGCCTTGATTTTCACCATTGCGCGCGAACAAGTTCTGGAGCGGGAGCGGCAGGCCCGTATCGAGCTGGAAGTAAAGTCGGCCCGCGAAGTGCAACAAATCCTGGTACCCGAGGAGACGCCGGCGATTCCCGGTTTGTCGATTGCCAGCGTGTACCGTCCAGCGGAAGAGGTAGGCGGTGACTTCTTCCAGGTCATGGCCACCGCAGACGGCGGCGCCTTGATTGCCTTGGGCGACGTGAGCGGTAAAGGACTGAAGGCGGCGATGACGGTATCTCTGATCGTGGGGGCGCTGCGCACGATCGCCGACTACACCCAGAGCCCGGCAGCCATTCTGTTGGGTCTGAACCGCCGCCTGTTGGGGCGAACCGACGGAGGCTTCGCCACCTGTGTAATCGCCCGCATCGACCCTGGGGGCGCCACGACTCTGGCCAATGCGGGGCATCTTGCGCCGTATCGGGAGGGGAAAGAATTGCCTGTCCACGGATCGTTACCGCTTGGCGTGTCGACCGACGTGGCGTATGACGAGCTGGTCTTCCTGCTGCACGAGGGCGAGACGCTCACCTTTTATACGGATGGCATTCTCGAAGCACGCAATCCAGCGGGCGAGCTGTATGGCTTCGACCGTGTGGCAGCGCTGGTGGGATCCGATCGGACGATCGAGCAGATGGTAGAAGAAGCCTGCAACTTCGGGCAGCAGGACGATATTACCGTCTTCCGAGTCACGCGCTTGGCGCATTCCGCTCCGGCCGATGCCGCCAGGTTGAGCATGGCAACGCAGATTGCGGGAGCGTAACTGGCGGCCCGGTTACTGCGGATCTTTTAGAACCGGTTCCAGATCATTGATCTGTGTTGGTACTTTTGCGCTTCCCGCATGTTGAGCCGTACCGCCAAGATCGCTAATGCCTGTATGCTTGCACTGCATGACTGACCAGGTTGCCGCCGGCAAGTCACACCGCACCAGCCGCGCCCTTGCCGCGATCGGCGTGGGCGCGACATTCTTCTTTGGGGCTCGCTTCCTGTTGAACTACTTCGGCCCAGCGATTCCCTATTCCATGCCGGACGAGAACTCGTCCGCTCTCGACTCTCACGAGTTCATTCAGTTTCTTAGCATCGTGACCGACGGCACTCTGCGCCATTCGCGCATCTCCAGGCTCAAGAACGGAGTCGAATTTTACCCGGCACAACTAGAGGCCATCCGCCGGGCGAAACAAGCCATCAACCTGGAATTCTACGAATTCAACCCAGGACAAGTTGGCGACGAGATGCTGGCTGCGCTTACCGAGCGAGCCGCGGCCGGGGTTGAAGTGCGCGTCATTGTGGATGCCCTCGGCAGCTTTGGTACCCATGACTCCTACTTCGACGGTTTGCGCGCGGCGGGCGGTCAAATGCGGTGGTATCACCCGCTGCGCTGGAACACCTGGCCGAACGCCAACAACCGCACCCATCGCAAGCTATTGATCGTGGATGGGGAGACAGGCTTCATCGGTGGTGCGGGTGTGGGCGACCATTGGTTAGTCGAAACCTCGGTTCCCGCCTGGCGCGATACGGTGTTTTGTGTCGAAGGCGAGGCGGTGGCCGGGCTTATATCCGCTTTCTGCGAAAACTGGCTTGAGGCCTCCGGAGAGATTCTTTCCAGCATAAAGCAATTTGCTTTTCGCGCCACACCCGACGGCGCCGAAAGCTTCGTGGTCACCAGCACGCCCCGCGGCGGCGGCACCTCGGCACGCATTCTCTTTCAAGCGTTGATCAACAGCGCACGCGATAACATACGCATTACCACACCGTACTTCCTGCCCGATAGAAGCGCGCGCCAGGCATTAATCGAGGCCATTCGAAAACGGGGCGTCACGGTGCAGATTTTGACCGCCGGCTCGCACATCGATCATCCGATGATCAGAAGACTTAGCCATCGCAGTGTGCGGCATCTCCTGGAGGCGGGCGCAGAAATCTACGAATATGGGCCCTCGATGATCCACGCCAAATTGATGACCGTGGATGGGCTATGGAGCGTAGTGGGATCGACCAACTTCGATCATCGCTCGTTTGCTCTGAACGATGAAGTGAACCTCGCGGTTCTTGACCGCCAGTTGGCGGCCACCATCGAAGCAGATTTCTTTGACGATCTCAAGCAAAGCTGTCCGCTGAGTGTCGCCCTTCTTCAGCAGAGCGCTCTGCTGGGCACCGATGAGTCCTTGGTCGACCACATTCTGAAGCGGGAGAGCTGAGAGCGGCTCATATCTTCGCCGGTCCTGGTTTTTGCGCCTTGGGCTCGCTTCCGATTACCAGCCTTTTCGGTACCTTTCCCACTTTAACCCGGGCCAGTGCACGGCGTTCTCGCACGTCGAAGATGGAGACGTCGTCGCTGTCCGTGTTGCTGACGCAGCCATATTTTCCATCAGGAGAAAACACGATCCAGTTAGGGCCATCTCCTGTGTCCAGGCGGCCGGTAAACTTTCCCGCTTGCAGGTCATAGATGTAAATGCAGTCATCCAGCAAACTCGTGACCCACAGCTCCTTACCATCGGGAGTAAGGGCGAGACCGTGGGTCAAGGTATCCGGGGTTTCAAACTTACGCGGGCGCGGGGGTCCCGTGTGTTGGGCCGGCATCTCGACCCTTTGCAGAACCTTCTTATCCTCGATATTCACTATATCGAATCCGTGCAGATACGAGACCGCGACATACATCATCTTGCCGTCGGACGAAATCACGTACGGCCTTGGCCTTCCACCCGCCGGGATAACCGCGGAGAACGACATGGTCTTGAGGTCAATTACATTGACGGCGTTCGATCCCATGGAGCTCACAAAGAGGTAGCGATTGCTGGCGGTGCTGACCGCATTGTGCGGCTCTTTGATGGGCAACGTCTTGACTACTTTCTTCTCCATCACATCGACGATGTCGACGCTATCTCCATCGCGAATGGGCACAGCCACGTAGCGGCCATCCGGCGTCACTGCGCACTCATTGGGCCTTCCGCTGAGCTTGATGGTCGCCGTAATCTGCTTTGTTCGGGTATTCACTAATCGCAGAGTATGGTCCGACTCAACGGTGACGAACAGCAGATTGCCGTCGGGCGTTAAGGCCAGGCCGTGGATGAGGGAAGCGCCGATGCTTATGTCGTCGACAACCTTCAGCGAGTGCAAATCAATGACCGACACGTCTTCGCCGTTGCTGTTATCGACATAAAGCCTCCAGCTCTGTGCTAGTAGAGAAAGGGGTAGAGCGAGGGTTAGAGCGAAGATCCACGATTTCATGAGGACGCTCCCGGGATCTGAATAGCGCCAAGGAGTGTACTTATGTGCTTACTGGGGAGTCAACAGGAAACAAGTCAGTGCTTCGCCGCGGAAAACTCCTCGTTCAAGTGAAGTATCGCGCCGTGCTCCCGCAGCTTCTGCTGCAGATCAGGCACAGCGATGTCCTGTACCGACGTGTGACTGCGAATCGCGAGCGCCGCAGCCACGCCCGCAGCCTGTCCGATGATCATGTACTGCGGCTCCATGCGCACCGACGAGTACGCAGCATGGCTGGCCGAGAGGCACACCGGGACCAGCAGGTTCTGCGCTTCCGATCGCTTGGGAGTAATACTGCGATAGGCGATCTCGTAGGGTTCCACTGGGACCTGAACGTCTCCCTCGTTCTTCACCGTGCCATCGGGCATGGCGATACGCTGGATGTTATGCGAATCGCTGTTGTACGATCCCATCCCGATGGAGTCGGTCTTGGTGCGCTCGGTCTGTAAGTCCGACTGACGCATCACGTACTCTCCCACCATGCGGCGGCCTTCACGAATATAGAGCTGATTGGGCCAGTGATCCGTGTCGGCGAACTCATCTTTCGGCAGGCCCCATTGGTTCACCTCAGCCCGCAGACTTGCCGGCACGTTGGTATCTTGCGAAAAAAAATACAAGAAGGATTTTGTGTACAGCAAGTGATCCTGCCAGAGCGCGCCCTTAACGGCGTAGCTGGCTTCCGGATACTTCCAGCTATGACCGATGTAGTCCGTAGAAACCGGACCATTATTGTTGAAGTCCGCCTTGTGGTTGGGGATCATCACCGGATTAGTAACGTCCCTGAACCCGGGCGCGCGTCCCATGTGTTGCTGAAATTCATTGAGGTAGCGTTCCAACAGAGCAAAGCGGGCACGGTCGTATCCCTCCGGGCGCGGAAAGGGCAGCCTATTAACTGGGTCGTTGGTAAGAATAAGGCGGAAGTTATAAGCCTGAACTTTCTTGTCACCGGAACCGGGCGAAGCCAGGGGTCCAGGGTTAATCTCCGGCAGCAGACGGTGATGCTCGTCGTAAGCAGAGAGCGGCCAAAGGAACTGGTGTTTGGGTGTATTGTCACGCACGCCGGCAAGGTCTTCGCCGTACTCAGACGCCGCTTCCCTACCCCAGGTATAGCTGACCTTAGCCTGCGCCATCAGGTCACCTTCGTAGCTGCAGTCTGCAAATACCTTTGCCGGCCAGCGGGTTCCGTCCGAAGTAGTAACGGAGGCCAGATGTCTGCCCTGGAGCTCCACGCCGGCCTGCTCCCGCAACCGCTCATGAAAGTGAACCTCTACGCCCGCATCTTTCAGCATGATGCGAAAGATCTCTTCATCCACATGCGGTTCGGAGAGCCAGTTGGACGGACGGTTCAGATCGAGTACACCATAATGCGCAGCAGCCTTCATGTAGAAGTCGCGCGCGTACCCGCCAATGATGGTGTAATGTCCCAGGTCCGTAGCCGAAAGGCCGCCGGTGACCATGCCCCCTAAGTGAACGCCGGGCTCCAGCAGCACCACCCGCAATCCCTCGCGCGACGCTGAGTACGCAGTCATAACCCCCGACGCCGTACCGCCGTAGACCAGCAGGTCGGGGGACGGAGCGGGATCTGCTGCATGGATTGTCGTGGTGAAGAGGATTCCTGCGAGGACAGCGAGAAGGCGTAAGCCACGAGCATTCATCGTTGCAACATTCTGCGGCTCACACGGCCAACCTAGCAAGCCCCTGACCCTACCCTACGAACCGACTGGCCGATTGACGCAGGGCCCCGCCGTCGAGTAGATTCGTCGCATGGTCAGCGTCGCTCCTCGACGTTGTTGTCGCTCCCGCATCCAGTAGCTGGGTGGGCGACCGTAGTGTCTCAAGAAGATACCCCCGCCTCAATTGATTGCTGTCAGGCGCCGGCGTTTTTTACGCCGCTGGATCTCCCCATCCACAGAGTGCAACTGAACCCGCAAACGTAAGTAACCTACGAGGAAACCAATGAGAACAAGACGATTGTGGCCGCTCGCCGTTTCCCTGCTATTTCTTGCCGCGGATGCAATGGCACAAGGTCCAACAGGGGTCACGCAGTGGCAGGGCAGCGCACAAATAGCAACCAACGGCACTAGCTTCACCATCCCTGTGCACCTCCAACTGGAGGGCAAAGGCTCGACCCTGGTTGGCTCCTTCGTCGACGGTCCGCAGCGAACCACCTCCACTTCCGGCGAGCTAAGTGGGCAGGACATAACGCTGCACTTTGCCCATTACGCCGTTACCTTTCATGGGCAGATCGTGGGCGACCAGCTTAATGGTAACTACTCAGCGGACAATGGACGCTTCTCTTACCCAGTTACCTTGCGGCCGGCGTCGAAAGAGGCCGCGGTGCGCACCGCAGCGAACGCTCCCAATATTGGGGGTACGTGGATCATACCCACCGAGAGCCCCAAGGGCGAGCACGCCTGGCGGCTGGTTATCCGGCAGAATGGGGTAGACGTATCCGCTACCATCCTGCGCGTCGACGGTGATACCGGCACCCTTCACGGCAGCTACCAGGACGGCCGCTTTGTCGTCAGCCACTTTCAAGAGGTTCGGCCGGCGATGCTGGAAATAACCCCGGAGCGGGACAACACGCTCACGCTAAAGTTCTTCTCCACCCACGTGAGCGCTCCGCCGGGAACCCCGTTCGTCCTGTGGCACGCAGTCAGGCCCGGCCAGGTAGCCAGCACACCTCAACCGGATGACTTCGCTGCGCACACCGTCGTGCGCGATCCGCGGCAGCCCTTTCCGTTCTCCGGAAAAGATCTGGATGGAAAACTCGTAACCAATCTTGACCCGCGCTTTCGCGGTAAGGTCGTGCTGGTGAACATTACGGGAAGCTGGTGCCCTAACTGCCACGATGAGGCGCCATTTCTGGCCGAGCTTTATTCCAAGTACCACGCGCAAGGGCTGGAGATTGTGGCACTTGATTTTGAAGAGCCGGAGCAGATCACGAACCTGACTCGTCTGCATGCCTTTATTCAGCGATACAAACTTGACTACACGTTTCTCATCGCGGGCATTCCAGCTGAGCTCAACCAGAAGCTTCCCCAGGTCGAGAACCTGAACGCCTGGCCAACGACGTTCTTCCTCAACCGCCAAGGGCATGTCCGCAGGGTGGAGACAGGTTTCCCTTCGTCCGGAAGCACTGAATACCATAGCGACGTCAAGGCAGCCTACGTACAGACCATCGAAACCTTGCTTGCAGAACGCTGAAAGCGAGCAATAAGACACGTATGGTAATTCATTACGGTCGATCTTGAGTACGTGCGGTGCGCTTGACTCTCTTATGTCCGGTAACCGCTCAAGATCAGCACTGTTATCACTACGCTAGCAGCTTTACACATGCTTGCACGATCCCGGAGATATCGTGCGGAGAGGCTTCGCCGGCCGGCTCCCACTTATGCTGAGATAAAGTACGCGTTGTAACTGGCCCGATTGATACTGCGCGTAGTCCTGGGGGCTTCTCCATCTTGGCTGCGGCGAGCAGCGCAAAAAAATTGCTTACCGTCGATGAGCTGGTAAAGGTCACTGCGTCGGGCAGCGGGTTCCCTTCTCCCAACAACTCGCGAACCTGACCGATCGAATCACTGGGGATCACGGTGCGGTAGGTCTCGACCACGTGGATATGCGCTCCACACTGGCGCAGCTGTTCGGGAATAACGTCGCGGGCCACCGCCGCGCGCGCCAACAGGACACGGCGCCCCACAACTTGGTCCTTGAGCATAGCGACCACCGCCTCCGCCACATACTCGTCCGGCATGGCGGACACTTTCAGTCCGATGCGGCCAACCGCTACGGCAGTCGCAGGACCAATCGCGGCCACCTGCAAATGCTGTAACCGCTCTGCATGAATTCCCAAAAATCGCATGCGCTCCGCCAGGGCCGCGGCCCCGTTGGCGCTGGTCACGATCAACCAATCGAAACCCCTGATCACTTCCAGCGCCGCGTCCAGGTGAGCGTAGGTTTCTGGTGGGATGATCTCGATGGTGGGCAGCCGCAGCACCTCGGCGCCCAAAGCCTCCAGCGCCTCCGCCAGCTTGCCCGCCTGGTGACGGGCGCGGGTGACGAGGATGCGCTTCCCGGCCAAGGGATGCGACGTACTCACACCCGCCGCTCCGCCAGACCGAGGATGGCGCCGGCGTCCTGCTCCAGCAATTGCTGCGCCACCTGCACGCCCAGTATCTCCGGATCGGCGTGCCGGCTCTCGGCGCGGATCATCTGCCGGCCGTCTGCCGAGGCGACCACGGCGCGCAACGACAACTCGTCCCCGTCACGGTGACAATAGGCGCCGATGGGCACCAGGCATCCGCCACCCAGAGCGGCCAGGCATCTGCGTTCGGCGGTGATGGCCATACGTGTGTCCCGGTCCTCGAGCGGCTGCAAGGCCGCGTGTATTGCCCCGTCTCCTGCTCTGCACTCGATGGCCAGCGCTCCCTGGCCCGGCGCGGGGCACAGCACCTCGGGCGCAAACCGTTCGCGGATGGCGGCGCTTTTCTGCAAGCGTTCGAGCCCGGCCGCGGCCAGGATAATTGCATCGGCCTTGCCCTGCGCGAGCTTGGCCAGCCGGGTGTCTACATTGCCGCGAAATTCAATGTATTCGAGATCCGGCCGCCGCGCACGCAACTGGGCCTGGCGGCGCAGGCTGCTGGTGCCCACCACCGCTCCCCCAGGCAGTGCATCGAATCCGTCGTAGTGCTCCGAGACCAGCACATCGCGGGGATCCGCGCGCTGGGGAATCGCCGCCAACGTAAACGGCTCGCCTAACTCCGTCGGCAGATCTTTCAGGCTATGCACCGCCAGATCGATGCTCCCTGCCAGCAGAGCATCTTCGATCTCCCGGGTAAACATACCTTTCGCGCCGACCGAGGCGAAGGCGATGTTCTGCATACGGTCGCCGGTGGTGCGGATGATGTCGATGGAGACGTCATGCCCCAGAGCGCGTAGCGCCTCTGCGATGTGATTGGCTTGCCAAAGAGCCAGCTGCGATCCCCGGGAGCCGATGCGGATCAACTGTTGCGTTCCTGGTCTTCAAGGTCGGGCAGATCGTCGAAGATATCTTCCTCGGCCGCGCTCTGCCTCGGCCCGCTTACCCCGAAGGCTTCGCGGATGGCATCCACCGCAACCACATTTCCCTCGGTAGCCGCCGCCTTGATGGCCTGCACCGGCAGATGGAGAAACTTGTTGACCAGGCCTCGGGTGAGCGCCTCGACGGCAGCCTGCTGCTCGGGGGAAAGCGTCTGCAGGCGGCTCGCCACGCGGCGTAGTTCCGCTTGACGAATCTGCTCCGCGGATTGCTGCAGCTGCACAATCTCCGGCGCCACGTTCAGCGCGTGCAGCCGGCGCTGATACTTGGTGACCTCGGCCAGGATCATTGCCTCCGCCACCTCTGCCTCTTTGCCGCGCTCTTTCAGGTGTGATCCGGCAACCGACTGCAAGTCGTCAATGTCGTAGAGAAAGATTCCGTCCAGCTTGTTGACTTCAGGATCGACGTCCCGCGGCACCGCGATATCGATAAAGAACATGGGCCGCCCCCGCCGCTGCTGCAGAAAGTGCTGCGCGTGCTCGCGGCGAAAGACCGGCCGCGCAGAGCCGGTGGAGGTAATGATGATGTCGGCCTGGTCTGCGCTCGCGTAAAGGTCATCAAAGGGGACAGCCCTGCCCCCAAAGCGCTGGGCCAGCTGTTCTGCGCGTTCGTGGGTGCGGTTGGCAACCAGAACGGTTCCGGCGCCCTGGTTCATCAAATGGCGAGCCGCCTGCTCGCTCATCTTGCCCGCGCCGACGATCAGGACCTTCTTGTCTTGGAGCGAGCCAAATATTTTCCGCGCCAGCTCCACCGCGACCGAGGCAATCGATACAGAAGAGTTGCCAATCTGGGTCTCCGTCCGCACCCGCTTGGCGACGACAAAGGCGCGCTGCAGCACCTTGTCCAGGTGGCCGCGGATCGCACCGGTTGCCCGCGCCGCCAAGTAACTGCTCTTGACCTGGCCCAGGATCTGCGGCTCGCCAATGACCATGGAGTCGAGACTACAGGCGACGCGGAAGAGATGGCGCACGGCGTTCTCCTGCCGGTACTCATAAATGTGCGGCGTCAGCAAGTTGGGATCAATATTGAAATAGTTGCCCACGAAGTCCATCAGGTGGGGCGCATCCGGCGTCAGGCTGGTAAGGAGCTCGACCCGGTTGCAGGTGGAGAGAATCATGCCCTCCAGCACCCCTGGAGCCTGCATCAGGGAGCGCGTCGCCTCCTCCAGTTGCTGCGGTCCAATGGCCAGCCGCTCGCGCAACTCGATGGGCGCGGTCTTGTGGTTCAGCCCCAACAGGACAATATTCATGGCGCGGTGAACCTGTGTACGGAGCTAAGCTGGTTGGCCGCCCAAACGCTGATCACCACCAGAAAGACCAGGCTGGAGAGGTAGACAGCTCGCCTTCCCCGAAGACCGACTTGGCGGCGCACAAAAAGCATTACTAGATAGAGTGCCCACATGGCAAAAGAGAGCAACACTTTTGGATCTTTAAAATAGACCGGCCCTACACTTTCCTGGGCAATTAACGATCCGGCCAGCAAGCCGAGGGTCATAAAAGGAAACCCGATCAGCAGCATGCCGGAGGCGATGCGCTCCATGGTCTCGAGCGGGGGCAGCCAAGCCAGAAAACCGACATTGCTCTTGCTCTTGAGGCGTCGCTCCTGCACCAGGTAAAGGAAGTTGGCGATGAGGCTGAAGATGAGGGCGGCATAGGCGGCCAGCAGGGCGACGATATGCAGCGAGAGCCATCCACTGCGGATCTCAGGAGATTGAAAGGTCCAGTGGTCTGGACCCATGGCCGGCCCCAAAACCAATAGCAGCGACAGGGGCAGGGCGAAAATGCCGAAGGAGACTGTCCGGTAGAGCACCGCGACCAGCAAAAAGGCGGCGCAAATCAGCAGCGCCAGCAGTGACTGCACCTCGTGCATCCCTACCGGCAACGAGTGGTGCGCGGCGGCAAGCATCTCGATGAGGGAAACAAAATGGAAGAAAAAGCCGCCGACGGCCGCCGGAACGCAGAGCTTCTTCCACCCGGGCTTGTCATAAAGCACCGCCGGCAGTGCAGAAATGCTCGCAACGGCGTAGAGCACCGCAGCCACTCTTAACCACAGTAGAAACATGCCGATTCCCGCGATCTTCAAGTATAACCGTCCGGCAATGGGGTTGGCCCGGGCGCGCCTTTGGCGGGCCGAATCCCGCCCCGCCTGCCTCGCACTTAAAAAGTGGCATCAAAGTTTGACCTGTTCAACTTCGGGAATTTCATCGGGAAACACGCCCCCGGAGCGTGCATCCTTTTCACGGGCCTTAACCTCCCAGCCGATAAGAGGTATTTTGATCCGCTCTTTGCGGCGGCCAGAGTCCCCCATCCAACCGCATTTGCTTCACCGTCCTTGAGACAGGAGATTTAACCATGGATTATCGCGTACGCGCCGGAGAAATACCGGAAGATCAAACCACCGCCCTGATGGAGAGCTACTCCAGCAAACTGCCCACCAGCTTTTTCCTCGGAGCGGCCCTTACCGCGATCGCGGGTTCCCTCATCCTTAAAACCACGGGCAAGGACCACCATGCCCTGTTTATCGGCCAGTGGGCCGCACCCTTCCTTTTGCTTGGCATTTACAACAAAATGGTCAAACAGCACGGCTCCGATGCCCATGTGAACCAGGAACCCCGTATCGTCGCCTGACCTAGCGGCTCTACCCCGGCTTATCTTTAAACGCCAGCACGTCATTCACGATATGCTGGCGTTTTCGTGTCTACTCTTCCTCCAGCTCCCGCGACCGACGCAGCCGACGCGACCACCACGCCCCTGATGCGGCAGTACGCGGCCGCCAAGCGCCAGAATCCCGATGCCCTGCTCTTTTTCCGCATGGGCGACTTCTACGAGCTGTTCTTTGAAGATGCGCAGATCGCCGCCCGGGAGTTGCAAATTACTCTGACCGCACGCGATAAAGAGCGCTCGGTGCCCATGGCCGGAGTTCCCTACCACGCCGCCGACACCTACCTCTCCCGGCTATTGCGCAAGGGCTACCGGGTCGCCATCTGTGAACAGATGGAGGACCCCAAGCTCACCAAGAAGATCGTCCGCCGCGAGGTAACCCGGGTGCTTACTCCTGGGACCGCCATCGACCCCACCCTGGCTTCGGAGCGAAACAATTACCTCGCAGCGCTCCACTTGGAGGGCACGGTGGCGGCCCTGGCCTTGGTCGATCTCTCGACCGGAGACTTTCGCACCACGGAGTTCACCGGGCCCGGCAGCGTGGGCTTCTGCATCGACGAACTGATCAAGGCCCAGCCCAGCGAAGTCCTGCTGTCGTCCGGATTACGGCCGCTCGACCCGCAAATGGAAGCTGAGATTGACAAAATCGGCACCAAAACGCGCCTGGAGGAGTGGATCTACACCGCGGATTACGCCATTCCTCTTCTGGAAAGGCAGTTAGGGGCGAACTCGCTCGAAGGCTTCGGCTTGGGGACCGCCCGGTCGGCAGCCATCGCCGCCGGGGCGATAGTCCACTACGCCCGGGCGACCCAGCAGATCGAACTGCAGCACATTAACAACATCCGCTACTACGAGCGGGCCGAGAACCTGCAACTGGATGCCGTCACGGTGCGCAACCTGGAGTTGATCGAACCCCTCTGGGCCGGGGGAACCAACGAAGCGACGCTCTACGCCAATCTCGACTGCTGCATGACCCCGATGGGCAAACGGCTGTTGCGGGCATCGCTGGTGCGCCCCCTGATGGACCGTGTGGAGGTCGAGTCGCGCCTGGAAGCAGTCGCAGTGGCAGAAAACGATCTGATAAATCGCGAGCAATTACGCAAGACGCTCAGTTCGATCCAGGATATGGAGCGCATGCTCTCGCGCATCTCGCTCGATAGCGCCGGGCCCCGCGACGCGGCCGGCCTGGGAGCCTCGCTCGCCCGCCTCCCCGACCTCTTTTCTGCCTTGAATAGGCTCAAGGCCCCGCGCTGGCTGTCGTGCGCGCAGCGGCTCGATCTGCTGCAAGATCTGCGCGAACGCCTTGAGCGAACGCTCTTGCCTGATCCCCCCGTTAACTTGGCCGATGGCGGCGCCATCGCCGCCGGGGTCGATGCGGAGCTGGATGAGCTGCGCTCGCTGGGGGCCAATGCCCGCCAATCCATCACCATCATCGAGGAGCGGGAGCGCAAGCGCACCGGCATCCATTCCTTAAAGGTTCGCTTTAACAATGTCTTCGGTTATTCAATTGAAGTAACACGCGCCAACCTGGCCGCGGTACCCGCGGACTACGAACGCAAGCAGACCCTGGCCAACGCGGAGCGCTTTACCACCCCGGAGCTGAAGCAGTATGAGATCAGCGTCCTCACCGCTCATGAACGCTCGATCGAGATTGAAAAACGCATCTTCGTCGAGCTCCGGCAGACTATCCTGCAGGCCGCCGGCCGCATTCGCGTCGCCAGCGGAGTGATCGCCGAGGTCGACCTGCTGGCGAATTTCGCTTACTTGGCTGCGCTGCGCAGCTACGTTCGCCCGCAGCTTGCCCAGGCGGCGGTGCTCGAAACCGTAGCCGCCCGCCATCCCGTGGTGGAGTGCCTGCTGGAAGCGGCTGGGCAAACGAAATTTGTCCCCAACGATCTCTATGTGGAAACCGGCGGCCCCAGCCTGCTGCTCATCACCGGGCCGAATATGGGCGGTAAATCCACATATCTGCGCCAGGCCGCACTCCTGGTCATCATGGCACAGATGGGCTGTTTCGTTCCTGCCAAGAGCATGCGGCTGGGCATTGTGGACCGGATCTACACCCGCATCGGCGCCAGCGATAACGTGGCTCGCGGGCGCTCCACCTTTATGGTGGAGATGACAGAGACCGCCACCATTCTCAACACCGCCACACCGCAGTCGCTCATCCTGCTGGACGAGATGGGCCGAGGAACCGCAACCTTCGATGGCCTCTCGCTGGCTTGGGCCACGCTCGAATATTTACACGCGCAGGTCGGCGCGAGAACGCTCTTCGCGACCCACTACCATGAGCTCACCCTGCTTGCAGAACAGTTGCCAGGATTGAAGAACCTCCGCGTCGCAGTCAAAGAGACGCCGAAAGGCATTGTCTTCTTGCATGCCATCGAGCCCGGTGCGGCAAGCAAGAGCTACGGCATTGAAGTGGCTCGTCTGGCCGGTCTACCGCTCTCGGTTATTGAGCGCGCGCGCCAGGTATTGCTGCAGCACGAGCAGTCCGAAAAGCGGAACGTGGCCCAGGAAACGGATGCGCCGCTGCAATTGACCATGTTCACTCCACTCTCACAGCGGATTCTCGACCGCCTGGAGCAGACCGACACCAACAGCCTGACCCCGCTGCAGGCTCTGAATCTGCTCGAAGAGCTCAAGAACGAGATTCGCGGCCGGGGGAATCCGTGAGCTCTATGACCTTGAGACAGGCGGCCGGCCAGGTGCTGGTGGTGGGCCTGGAAGGCGCCCAACTCAGCGCGATGGAAGCAGCCTGGCTGCGCCTGCTGCGGCCCGGCGGAGTGATTCTCTTTCGCCGCAATATCGAAAGCGCCGTGCAGACCCACTGCCTGCTCCACACCACCCAGCAGGCAGTGGAGTCGCCCATGCTGCGTTGCATCGATGTCGAAGGGGGCAGCGTAGACCGGCTGCGCGATTTGATTGCACCTATGCCGTCGCCCTTCGCGGTTGCCCGCACCAACAAGCCGGCGCTGTTCAGGAAGCATGGCAGCCTGATCGGCCAGGAGGTGCATCTGCTTGGCCTGAACACCACCTTCGCGCCGGTACTCGACCTGCGGACGGATGCCTCCGCCGGCGTAATGACCACGCGGGTTGTCTCTGCCGATCCGGCTCAGGTCGTTCGCTACGCCACGCACTTTCTTGAGGGCTTGGCGCAGCAGGATGTGCTGGGCTGCGGAAAGCATTTCCCTGGCCTCGGCAGCGGACAGGTGGACTCGCACCACGCCACGCCCTCGATCACAAAACCCCTCAGCCTACTCTGGAGAGAAGATCTGCTGCCCTACCGACAGCTGGTCACGCAGCTGCCCATGGTGATGATCTCGCACGCATCGTATCCCACGGCAGTCCCTGAGCCGGCCTCCGTCTCCGCTTACTGGATAGCCGAGGTCCTGGTGCGAGAGATCGGCTACCAAGGTCTGATCGTCTCCGACGATATGGAGATGGGCGGCATCCTTAATTACATGGGCATCGCCGATGCGGCGATTCGTTCGCTTGCGGCGGGCATGCACGTGGTGGAGATTTGCCGCGACCCGACGCTGGTCTTTGCCGCCTACGAAGCCCTGCTGCACGAGGCCGAAAGCTCGCCAGCCTTTGCCCGCCTGCTTCGCCGGGCAGCTGCGCGTGCGCAGTCATTTCATACCATGCACCTGAAGAGAGACGCGCTGCCCCCGGCGCCCACGGCGGCCGCGGTGAATAAAATGCGGAGCGCGGTGGAGAAGTTTACCGAGCAGGTCGCCAGGCATGAGTGAGCTGACTTCGATGACGGTTGCCGGCATCATGAGCGGCACCTCAGCCGACGGAATCGATGTAGCCTTCACCCGCATTACGCCCGACGCGGACGATGCGGCATTCCCCAAATTAAAACTTCTCGCGCATGCCGGTTTCCCTTTTCCTCCGGCGCTGCGCCGTGCCGTGCTGGCCGCGATGAATGCCGAAGCCATTGCGACGGCCGAGCTGGCGCGGCTGAACTGGCGGCTGGGGCAGGCATATTCCGAAGCACTGACGGTCGCGCTCGAACGCAATCGCTGCCACCTGGACCTGATCGGCTGCCACGGTCAAACCATCTATCACCAGGCCACGCCCGCGCGCTATCTGGGGCGCGAAACAGCCTGTACCTGGCAGATTGGCGAGATGGCGATGCTGGCCGAGCAAAGCGGCGTGCCCGTGGTCTCGAACTTTCGTCCCGCCGACATGGTGGTCGGAGGCCAGGGTGCACCGCTGGTTCCCCTGCTCGATTACGTGCTCTTTCGCCACCCAACGCGGGGCCGCGTGTTGCAGAATCTGGGAGGCATTGGAAACCTGACGGCGCTGCCCGCCAACGCGGGACCCTTGCAGGTGGTGGCTTTCGATACCGGCCCAGCCAACATGGTGATTGATCAACTGATGCAGCAACTCTTTACCAAACCATTCGACCGCGCGGGAAAGACGGCGGCGCGCGGCGCAGCGATTGAGCCGGTGGTGAGCGCGCGGCTGCGCGAGCCTTTTTTTGCCGCGCGTCCGCCCAAGAGTGCCGGCCGGGAACAATTCGGCGGCGAGTATGCCGCGCGTTTTCTTGAGCAATGCCGTAAGGCCGGAGGGAGCCGCGAAGATACCATCGCTTCAGCCACTGCGCTGACCGCGCGGAGCGTGGGCTTGGCTTACTCCAGCTTTCTGTTCAAGAAGATGCGTCACACGCCGGTGGATTTTATCGTCTCCGGCGGCGGCGCGCGCAATCTGACGCTGATGCAAATGCTGCAAGAGCAGCTGGAGCCGCAAGGGTGTACGGTGCGCGCGAGCGACGACCTCGGGCTGCCGGCCGAAGCCAAGGAGGCGGCCGCCTTCGCTTTGCTGGCGTATGAGACGTGGCATCGGCGACCGGGAAATATTCCTTCGGCGACCGGTGCGGCGCGGCCCGCGATCCTGGGCGAGATCACCTATGTTTAAACGCTGTTTGGCGCTGTTCGCTCTCTTATCGCTGACTGGATGCGGAGCCACCCATCCCTCGCCCCAGACGGTGACCATGGTGATTGAGAGCAGCCCTACCAGCCTCGATCCCCGCATCGGCGTCGATGTTCAGTCGGAACACATCGGCAGCCTGATCTTCGACAGCCTGGTACACAAGAACGCGCACTTCAACCTCGATCCCTGGCTGGCCACCAGCTGGGAGACTCCTGATCCGCTCACTTATCGTTTTCATTTGCGAACCGATGTTCATTTTCATAATGGAAAGCCGCTGACTGCAACGGATGTGAAGTACACCCTCGACTCCATGCGCGATGGTACCGTGATCACCGCCAAAGCGGGAGCGCTGGCACATATCGATCACGTCGACGCGCCTGATGCAGCGACGGTGGTCATCCATCTGAAGCAGCCGGATGCGGCCTTGCTGTGGAATCTATCGGATGGCGCCATCGGGATCATTCCTGCGGGCAGCGGCCGTGATTTCGCCTTCCACCCCATCGGCAGCGGCCCCTTCCGCTTCGTCAGCCAGCTGCAGGATGACGAAGTCATTATCGAACGGAACGAAAGTTCCTGGCAGCCCCGCCCCGCCATTGCGCGCATCCGGTTCGCCGTGGTGCCCGACGCGATAACCCGGGCGCTCGAACTGGAGAAGGGCTCGGCAGACGTATGCATCAACTGCCTGACGGCGGACATGGTCTCCGCGCTAGCCAAGCGCCCCAATCTGGAGGTAGAGAGCGGTCCCGGGACCAATCTGAATTACATCTCGTTCAATACCCAGGACAGTGTGCTGCGCGATCTCCGCGTGCGCCAGGCCATTGCTTACGCCATGAATCGGCCGCTAATTATCAGCTCGTTGTGGCGAGACCGCGCGCAGCTGGCGGAGAGCCTGCTACCACCGCAGCACTGGGCGTGGACTGGCGACGTGCAGCAATATCCTTACGACCCAGCGAAGGCCAATGCGCTGCTCGACGCCGGCGGATGGAAGCGAGGCAACGACGGAGTTCGCTTTCATCTGACCATGAAGACCTCTACGGATGAGACCAGCCGGCTCTTGGCCATGATTCTGCAACAGCAGTTGCGCGACATAGGCATTGCTCTGGAGGTGCGGAGCTTCGAGTTTGCGACGTTCTATTCCGACATCAGCAAGGGAGCCTTTCAGATGTACACCCTAAGGTGGCTGGGAGGAAATGAAGACCCGGATATCTTTGGCTACGCCTACGACAGCCACAGGTTTCCGCCTCGCGGAGCCAACCGCGGCCGCTATGTGAATGCAGTACTGGACGGCTTAATCAAGGAGGCGGCAATGTCGAGCGACCAGGCCCTGCGACGCGCCGACTATGTGAAGGTGCAGCAAATTCTCGCTGCTGAGTTGCCGTCGATCAATTTGTGGTATCTGGACGCAGTGCTGGTACACACCAGGCGGCTCCAGAACATCCAAATCTCCAGCTCCGGCAACTTCGATTTCTTAAGAACCGCGACGGTGACAGAGAGATAACGGCAGATCGCCGTTAGCCGCTTGACATTCCGCGTCGGTTACCGATTGATAGTTAAAAATTTTCGATCATCCAGACGTTGCTGCCGCTTGTCGTACCGGCGATGGCTAGTTCGCGGCCGTTCGGCGCGGGGACCGCATAGGTTAGCGCCCCGCGTTGGTCCCAGAGAGGCGTCGCGTGACCTTCCAGATCTACGTGCAGCAGGGTCGTGCTAGTGGGTGACTGACTGGCAACGAAGAGCGACCTGCCATCCGCAGCCCAGTCCACAGAATTGAATCCCGCCCATCCCTTCACGACGAAATCGCGCTCCGGCTCGCCCTTAAGGGAGAACAGCCGGATGCGGCCTTCCATGGTGTTGAACTCCATAAAGACGATGTGCGAGCCATCGGGCGACGGCATCCAATTGAAATGTTCTCCGGGGTGAGTACCGACGGTGAGGACCTCGTGCGCCTTCCCGGTCAAAGGGTCAAACGCGCTGACAGTGAGTTTCTGCCCGTCCTCGCTGTCTTGCCCCACGAAGCAAACATTCGCGGGTGCCCGCGGGCAGGCGTAGTTAGAGAACCGCGGCACCTCCATCACCGGCTCCGGTGCGTCCTCTCTCGAGCGCACTCGCATGACGCGTGGCAGATCGGCCTCTCGAGGCAGTAAGCTGTATTTATCGCCCCGGAGCCGGGCCGCTTGCCCGGCCTTCGGCCCGTTCGCCATATAAAGGACGAACATTCCATCCGGGCTCAGCCGAGGCATCCAGCCGGGGCCGGCCACGGTTTCGGCCGTTTCCTGGTCGATATTCTGCTTGAAGACCTGGTTTGAACCGTTGCGGTCAGACCAGAAGAGCACCGCGCGGCTATCGCTAGTCCAGGCATCAGGCAAGGCATTGCGCTCGTCGAGGGTCAATCGCCGCGGAGTCGTCAGCTTGGTGCCTCCCGCCTTCAGTTCGGCGACGTAAACGTTCGCTTGAAAATTCGATTTCAGGAAAGCCAACCGCTTCCCGTCAGAGGTGAGCGTGGGAGAGGAAAAGGAAAAGCCAACCCAGTTCGTCATTCGAGCCGGCTTGTTCTGGGGTTTTCCGGTCCGCGGATCCAGCCTTACCTCCCACAGGTTGGAATCGCCCCCGTTGGGGTCGGGCTCAGGGAGGGAGAAAATTAGCCGTCCGTCCGGCGCCCACCAGAATCCCTGAGGGTTCTGGCATAGGTTGGCGCCTGCCGTTACCAACACCGGCGGGCCCCCCTGCAGATCGCGATCTTCGATGGCGCATTCGTAACTGCCCGCAGCCTGGTGGACTTTGAGGTAAGCGACTCGACCACCGTCAGGAGACCAGACCACCTGCGTGAATCCCGTTGCTTCGTCACCCTGAGCCAGCCTTCTCGGAGCCTCTCCATTGACCCCCGCCAGCCAAATCGTCTGGTCACCAAATTCCCGGGATTCCTCGGCTTGACCCTCACTCGACCCGGTGCGCGCAGCGGTAAGAACAATGGTCGTGCCATCCGGCGAGATGGAGTGTGCAAAGGCACCGTCACGGAATTTGCGCGGCTCGTAGCCAATCAGCGAGAGGATCCAAACGCTCGGAGGTTTTCCTGCGACCTCCAGGTTGGCGAGCAACCGGGTCCCGTCGGGAAACCAAGCCGCCGGAAGCCAGCTAGCATGGGTCGATGCCACCTCGGCCGGCAGCGGAAGCGTCCTCGTTTCCCCAGTCTCCAACAGCTTGATCTGCAGCCCCGCGTCGTCGGAGTACGCTAGGTATTTGCCGTCGGGCGAGATCGCTGAGCGAGTCACGCCGTGCCCCGCTGGATTGGCGGTAAGCTGGCGTAGACTCATGGGCGGCTTGCTCATTGAAGCGTGGTGCATTGCCAGGCGCCACGTGTACGCTCCCACTAAGAGCAGGACCGCTGCGCCGGCCGCGACCCACCAGCCCCTCCGACCGGCGACGGTCTTCGGAGTAGCTACTTCGGTCCGCACCATAACCGATCCATTGGCCGCGACCATCTCGGGCGAACGCCCCGACTCCGTATCGCGCCTCATACGCTTCAGATCAGAACGCACTTCCGCCGCACTTTGATAGCGCAGCTCACGATCTTTCTCCAGAGCCTTATTAATGATGTCTTCCAGTTTGGGCGGAAGGTCAGGATTCAGCCGGATCGCGGGAACCGGGTTACGATCCAGTATCTCGCGGAAGATGACCGCAGGACTGTTGCCACGGAAGGGCAATGCGCCCGTCGCCATCTCGTACAGCACCACGCCGAAGGAGAACAAATCGCTCCGCGCATCCAGTTCTTCCGCCCGCGCCTGCTCCGGTGACATGTAGGCGACGGTGCCGAGCGGAGCGCCGGGACTGGTCAGGTATTCCTCGCTCATGGTCGTTTCCAGGACCGTCGTTACCGTCACTCCGATCACGTTGTTGCCGGCAGGCGTCACCTTCGCGAGACCGAAGTCCAGAATCTTGGCGTGCCCCCGCTTGGTTACAAAGATATTTGCGGGCTTGATGTCACGATGAACGATACCTTCGGAGTGGGCAGCCTCGAGCGCGTCAGCAATCTCAATCGCCAGATCGAGTAAGACATCGGTCTCCATGGGCCCCTGGGCGATGAGACGCTTCAGCGTCATGCCCTCCAGGAACTCCATGACGAGGAAGCGTTTGCCGTCGTACTCGCCAATCTCATGGATGGTACAGATATTGGGATGGTTGAGCGCAGACGCAGCGCGGGCTTCGCGACGGAACCGTTCCAGCGCCTGTGGATATAAGGCCAGGTGTTCAGGAAGAAACTTAATGGCGACAAGGCGCCCGAGTTCGGTGTCCTGGGCCTCGTAGACAATACCCATCCCACCACCACCAAGCTTCTCGATGATGCGGTAGTGCGAGATGGTTTGGCCAATCGTGGGCATAGGTAAGCCTGTCGCCGAATCTCCTGTTTAATATCTAGTCTCGCTAATGTTCGGTCAAGTGCCGCATCACCCCTAAACTAGACTACTGAGAACGAGATTACGCTTCTTTGCCGAACGCGCTGTTTTATTGCGATTCTTGTGGAAATTAATTTTGACGGAGTTTGCGGGACTGGACGGGATCTCACTTTCGTTTTGTAACCAGGGTCGATGCAACCTGCGCTGCACGAAGCTGCAATCGGGAGGAAAGCAATACCTCAGGGGCTAAGCGGATACCGCGGGGAAAGACGTCTGTTCTTCCCTCCGTAGCCGCAGCTAAAGCCCTCATAGTTGTTGCTTTTTACGGCCCGACTAAAAGTCGGGCCGTAAATCATTCAGAATACGTCGGGCTTTAGTTGTCTGGGTGAGAAACTCTGGTTCAAAATGTTCTCGGTGAAGTCGGTGCCCCAATAGGAACTGGACGGGTGCCCCACGTTCGCCTCAGCGTACGTGGCCCTCCGCCTGCTCAGGTGACATGTAGGCGACGGTGCCGAGGGTCGAACCGGGTGACGTAAGACCCTCATTGGCGGCGCCGAGCGTGGTTCCGGCGGATGTGGCTTCGCCGGCAAACGCGGCGGTGGCCCAACGACTGCAAGCGGATAGTTTTGCGCAAGTGTACCAGCGTCCCACGCGATCATTGCGGAGAGTCCTACCGCTTGCAGAGTTAGCGATTATTGGTTCGCATGGAGTGTCTTCTGGAGAAACTCGATGTAGATCTTCCAGTCCGAAGACACCATGCCGTGGCCGCCTTCGTGCATGTAATAGCTGAGGTCATGGAAGATTGGCTGGCTCGCTGCGGGCCAGACGCCGGTGCCCAAATCTTCTTTGCCGAGGAGCTTATAGACCTCGCCGGCGGCTACGGCGGCGAGAAATTCACCTTTAGGATCGGACCAGTAGTCGGTGCTACCGGTCTGCAGCAACAGGGGGCGAGGAGCGATCAGCGCGATCAGGAGATTGGCATCCATGGGCGCCTGGTCGGGGAATCCGGCATACTTCGCATAGTTGGCGGCAAACTGATACGGATACCGCGTAGGCGCAGTGAGGTGGGCGATGGTCTCGCCGTAGTTGCGATGACTGAGCGCAGCGCCACCCTCGCCGGAACAGCTCGCGATGACGGCCGCGAAGCGCTGGTCGTGCGCTCCGGCCCACATCACGGTCTTTCCCAGGCGAGAGACGCCGTGGATCACGACCTGCCTGGCATCGATGCTCTTGTCGGTTTCGAAGTAGTCTTCGACACGGCTCATGCCCCACGCCCAGGCGGCGATCGAGCCCCAGTCATCCGGCGCTCGATCCGTCTGTCCGGGCTTGAGGTAACGCGCGCGAATGCCGTTGGCAAACCCGTCAGGATAGTCGGGATCGATGTCACCGTAGTAGAAGGTGGCCACACCAAAGCCGGCATCGAGCAGGTCCTCGGCGTCGATCCGGCCGAAATTACGGCCTGCCGGCGGGGGTATCCGGGTATTGGTCTTGGGGTCCCAGACGGTCTCCGGTGTGATGCCGGGGTCATCGACCGCGTTCTGCACGGCGCCGAAATTGATACTAAAAAACATCGGCACGGGCTTGGTGGCTGCGGCGGGTAGATAGATGAGCAGATGGATCGCTGGGCCGCTCTTTTCCCGGTTGAGATAGATGGTGACCTGTTTGCGAATCGCTTTACTGTTGAGGGCCGGTGTTCCCTTGTCGACGATTTCGAAGCTCTCGTCCGGGGGCCTGCCCGGCGCTCGACCATATTGCTGCGTCTCGAATATTTCGACGATCTGCGGGCGGCGTTTGGAATACCAGGTGCGCGCGTCGCGCACGGATTTTCCATTGTTGAGCTTCAGAGCATCGGGCAATGAGTAGGTTCCGACCTTGGCCTCGTCGTAGTTAACGGGAATGCCGGCCACAACGTTGGGGGAAGGATTTGGTGTCGGGGGCGGCGTCTGTGCCTGCAGTATTAGGGTGGGGCCGATAAAAAAGAAGACCACGAGGCGGCGAAGGATTCGGTATGGTTTCATCGTGGAAATAGATTTCCACAAGGAACACTAGAGTCGTAGTGTTGTCCTGTCAACCACCAGGCTGCGGATAACTCCGCACCCGGCAGGAGTCCGTCTCCGAACAAAACCCCGTCCAGTTCCTATTGGGTTCTCCTAAAGCGACGGTTTTAACAGACTCTTAAGCCCTCATCAGCCATCTCTTAGTCCTCTTGAGGCGGCGCATCGGGAGGGCCAATGGAAAAGTGGTCGAAGGTGACTTCCAGAGCTTCCTTACCGGGGGCAGCAGCCATCATGCCAATTTTGACCGGCACCTGCGGCGGAAAATACGCAAGCCGAATCATCGACCATTGCTGGTTGTCCCTTGAATACGAAACCTGAACCGTGTCGTCATAACGTTGCATGCGCAACCACAGAAACGCGGGGTTGTCAGAACAACCCAGTACAGACCAATCTGAAAACTCCCGCGTGACCACGGCACTCACACTTTGCTTGCCGTTCACGAACTCAATTCCAGCTTTGATCCAGTTCTGATCGTCGATGCGTATCATCAAGCCCGCCTGATGATAGAGCTCACGGTATTTCCCCGCGACTCGGACCTTCGCTTCAAAGTTTCCACTTTCCTCCTGATACCGAAACGGACCGTTATCGTGAATGAACCCGTAATGGGTTACCCGCCAATAGTCTGTGCCGGGGGGCACTGTTGCGGTCAATGTATCCCCGGTCTCACTCCAATCTGTAGGCGGATAAAGCCAGGTGCGGGCGGTGGTTTGATCTGTCATGGTAACCGTTAGCATACTGAAAAGAGCGGAAAGACAATCAACTCTCCAATGTTCGTCCCGTGGGCCGCATCAGAAAATAGACCGCGACGATGGCGGCGGCAACTCCCGATGAGGCACCCATACCGAGTGCCCAGCGTGGGCCGAAACGGTTTGCCACCCAGCCTACGATCGGCGCTCCTATCGGAGTGCCCCCGAGTGCAATAGCGACGCGAAGCGCCATGACTCGCCCTCTCATCGCAGGCTCTGTCGAAAGCTGCATCATGCTGTTGGTTGCATTGGTGAACGTCAATGCGGCTGCGCCAGTGATTATGAGGGCAGCGGCAAACCACCAGTAGCCAGGGGCTAGCGCGGCTAAGGCGCACCCCATGCCGAAAACAGCGGAGCCGGTCAGCAGCGATGGGAATCCCGGCTTCTGTTGAACTGCAGCAAACAACGAACCCGAGATCGTGCCAATCGCCATAATGGAGGACAGCAGCCCGAAGCCGCGCGCGTCCGTTCGAAAAACCTTGACGGCCATGGTTGAGATGAAGACGGGAAAGTTCAAGCCGAACGTGCCGATCAGGAACAACATAATCAGGATGGTTCTGAGGTCAGGACGGTTCCAGACGTAGCGAAGACCTTCCTTGAATCGGCCTGGAGTACGGTGAGCCCTGGTGCTGGTGCGCAGCTCCGAGACACGGAAGAAAAACATTGCGATCAGGACTGCGGCGAACGATATGCCATTGGCCACAAATGCCCAACCCGTACCGACCTTCGCGATGACCAGACCGGCCACAGCGGGGCCGATCATGCGCCCGGCGTTGAACGAGGTGGCGTTGAGAGCCACTGCATTGGGTAAATGCTCGTCGCCTACCAATTCTGCAACGAAGGTTTGGCGCACCGGCGCGTCGAGCGCCGCGACAGAACCAAACAGAAATGCAAACACGTAGACATGCCACAGCCGGACGCTCCCGGCAATCGTGAGCACTCCCAGCGCCAAGGCCAGCACGCCCATAGACGCCTGCGTGATCATCAGGAGTTTGCGTTGGTTGTAGTGATCCGCGGCAGACCCTGTCCACGGCAACAGAAGAAGCTGCGGCGCAAACTGAAGGCCCACCACGATGCCCACAGCGGACGCATCGTGGTGCGTGAGTTGAGTAAGTACGAGCCAGTCCTGCGCGACGCTCTGCATCCATGTCCCGGTGTTCGAGACCAGAGAGCCCGCTGTCCACAGCCGGTAGTTGAAGTTGCTCAAGGCACGGAAGACGAGGGCCGTGGGATTCTTCATGAGCGCTCGGGCGCGTTGCCTCCGTGAAATTTTCCGAAATGCCGCGCCAGACTGAGACTGATCGCAAGCGCGCCTATTGTCAGCGAAGCTATATGGATCATCGATCTGACATCGAAGCTTCCAACATGCAGTACGAGCAGGTAGCCGATAACGAAGTTGAGAAGGCCCCAAAGCACATTTACGGTCGAGGACGAGAGCCCTTCTCCTGGTGGCTTTGCGAAGGGGCTTTGAAAGGGACGGCCCATGGTGCCGCTAACAAAATGCGGGACGGCATTCGCCAGGAAAGCGCCACCGAAGAAGTAAGAGACGAGAGGGAGCCAGTGCATGTTCAGACGCTCCTTGCTGTGATCAGATCGCTGATCTGCTGTGTGGAACCTGTCTCTCCCAGCCGGGGAAAGACGTGCGCGATGCTGTATTCATGAGCTTCAGGGCGCACATCGGTCATGGCATCGATGGCGAGTGTGACGTTGAATCCTTGCTCGTATGCCTGTCGCGCGGTGGCTTCTACGCCCGTTCCAGTAGCTACGCCGGTCACGACAACCTGCGTGACTCCCCTTGCTTTCAGTTGGGCTTCAAGATCGGTGTTGGCAAATGAGCCCCATGTTCGCTTGGTGACCAGGATGTCGCCAGGCTGCTGGCCGAGTTCCGGCAGCAGGTCGGTAAATCCCTCCGAGAACGTAACGTTGCGCGGCGGCTGCTCGGTGCGGCCTGGTGCGCGGCCAGCCACATTGACCAGCACAACCGGAAGGTCCTGGCGGCGAAAAGCATCCAGCAACGCGCGGGAACGCTTGATTACGTCGGAGATGGGATGGATAAAGGGTGAATCGACGATTCCCTTCTGAAGGTCTACGACGATCAGAGCGGTTTTCGGGTCAAGTGTCGTAAGAGACATCGGGTTGTTCTCCTTGGGTTTGAACAAGAGTGGCGCGGTTTGCGCAAGGAGGACATCAGTCCTCAACCAGCCGCGTAAGCAATTTGAGCGCTGCCGCGAGCCTTTCCTGCTCCTGCGCGGACAGCTTCTCCTGAAGCGCCGTAGCGAGCCAGTCCTGCCTTGCCGTGCGGCCCTCCTGGAGCCACTTCTGACATTTCCTGGTGAGCGACATCAGGGTTTGGCGTCCATCGTTCGGATCAGGAGAGCCGGTCACGAGCCCAGTCTCCTGCAACGGAGCAATGATGGCGCTCATCGATTGCGGGCGCATCCCTTCGGCTCGCGCAAGGCTCGACACCGTAGCGGCGCCGTCTTTCTCAAGACGCAGAAGCACGGAAACCTGCGAGGGCGTCAAATCGCTCCGTCCCCCGTGTTCGCGCAGGCGCCGCTTGAGCTTGCCAAGGATCGCGTGGAGTTCCACCGCCAGAGTTGAGGCAGGCCCCACCTGGGCAACGCGGGTTAGTTTGCTCATGAACTCCATTATGCCATATATACAGTTTACCTGTACAGTTAAGCTGTATATATGCAACCGATAGGATGGGAACGGGGACGGCTGAAAATCAACCGTGTCCAAATTAGCCTCTTCGAACGTTCCGGTAGTCACGGCTGTGATGCTTTGTATCAGGGCACGACTTTAGTCGGGCCGCACAGGACTAAAAGAGAATTGGGCTTTAGCCCCCTGCGACAACGCATCCCGCAAGAAATGCTTGTCCAGAGATAATGCTCAGCAGCGCTCGGTGTCTTTTCGGCCAGAAGACTAAGAAGAAACCAGGGGCTAAAGCCCAGATTTTGTTGGATCTGTACGGCCCGACTAAAGTCGTGCCCTGATACAAAGCATGAGTTTTCCGCGGCCTCTAAAGTCGTGCCCTGATACAGGGCATCACAGCCGTGACTACCGCAACTCCCGCCTCGCAGACACAACAGCCCCGGGCTTTCCGTCCCTGGGGGGTTTGCCTGTGGCGTAGCCCTCTGGGCGCTGCCATGAACACCCTGTATCCAGTTGAAAAATCGATGGTTCGGCGAAATCAGCCGTTCAGGAAGAGTCTTAGTGGTCCATTGACTCGTCAATTCCAATGGGCATACCATTTCATCACCAAGGGCCGTGTATTTTGATGGCGGCAGAGTACTCCCCCGAAGTTCCACACTGAACTAAAAGGCATGAGGAAGGGCTACCTGAGGTACGCTGGGGCAATTGTGAGGCACACTCCGCTGGGAACGGCTGCCTGGCTCGCCTTCGGCAGCTCCAATCTTGATTTCGCCGCCTACTTCGAGAGCAGAGGCGCCTGGTAATGAAGTTTCGGACCCTTCTCGTCTCCCTCTCGCTCGCCGCAGCCTCCATGGTGGATGCTGCCCCTCCCTCCCCCACTCCCCCTATCGATCAGCAGTTTCAACAGACGGTCAAGCCCTTTGTGGGCAAATATTGCGTGACATGCCACAGCGGCAAGATGGCCCCGGCGCAGTTCGATCTGAAGTCCTATACCAGCGTGGATATGGTTACGGACGACTTTGCCCGCTGGGCCCTGCTGGCGGAGAGGCTAAAGAACCAGGAAATGCCGCCCAAGCCGATGCCTCCCCCGCCGGCGGCCGAAACACAGCAGGTCATCGATTGGGTAGCAGCCGTGCGCGCGGCAGAAATAAAGAAGGCCGCCGGCGACCCTGGCGTCGTGCTGGCGCGCCGCTTGAGCAATGCCGAATACGACTACACGATTCGCGATCTAACTGGCCAGTACATGCACGTGGCCAAGGAGTTTCCAGTGGATCCCGCCAACCAGGCGGGTTTCGATAATTCCGGCGAATCGCTAACCATGTCGCCCGCGCTTCTAAATAAGTACCTGAAGGCAGCTCGCGAAGTGGCCGATCATGCGGTTCTGAAACCAGACGGAATCGACTTCGCGCCTTATCCAATGCTGGTAGAGACCGATCGGGAAAAGTACGCCATCCAGCGCATTGTGGGCTTTTACAAAGCACAGCCCACCGACTACGCGGATTATTTCGAGGCCGCCTGGCGCTACAAGTATCGAATCGCCCTTAAGAAACCCCATGCCACCCTGGCCACCACCGCGGCAGATGCAAAGGTGAGCCCCAAGTACCTACCCATGGTGTGGCAAATCCTGCACGATCAGAATGCGGTAGGCCCGGTGCTCAAGCTGCAGAAAATGTGGCTGGCCCTTCCCCCTCCCGACGCGGCTCAGACCGGGGGGCTGCGGGCAAAGTGCCTGGAAATGCGCGATTTCGTGGTAAAAATCCGCGCCCACACCGCGATGCAGTTTGCCGCGCCGGTGGTGGCGGGTTTGCCCGCGCAATCCGAGCCTCTGCTGAACTGGAAGCTGAAGGAGTATGCCGAGCACCGGCGTGACAGCGACCCCAACGATCTGCGGAACGACACCGATCCACCGCCCGTGGTTCCGGCGATTCCTAAATATCCTCCTCTTCACGAGGAAGCCGCGCCCCGTTGGGCCGCTCTCTCGGCCAAGGCTCGTGCCAACGATACCGATCTGATCGTTCCCGCCGCCCAGCGCGCCCGCTATCAGGCCTCATTTGCGCGCTTCGCCTCGGTTTTCCCGGATACGTTTTACGTGTCAGAACGCGGCCGTTATTTCCCCGATGACTCGGAGGACAAAGGCCGGCTGCTAAGCGCCGGGTATCACAACATCATGGGCTATTACCGCGACGATCTTCCCCTGGTTCAGCTCCTCCTCGATGACAAAGGAACCCAGGAGCTGAATCGTCTGTGGAACGAGTTCGATTACATTGCGGATTTTTCAGCGCGTACCTGGACCCAGTACTACTTCAATCAGAGCGGAGAGGTATTTGGGAAAGGCGACGAATCCGGCTCAGACCGCCCCACCGATCACGCCGTGACCGATACGGCAGTCATTTATAAGATGCGAGACGTCTACCTGGCCAAGGCTGCGGAGGATCCAACCAACGACCCCGCAGCGGCTGAGGCGATTCGCGATCATTTCGACCAGGTGAACGCCACGCTACGCAGCCTGGAGAAGGAGCGCGCAGAGGCGGAACCGAGGCAGTTGGAAGCGCTGCTGCAATTTGCCGAGCGAGCCTACCGGCGGCCCCTCACCAATGCGGAACGCGCTGATCTGCTGGCCTATTATCACCAGGATCGAGCCCAAAATCAGTCCTCCCCCGAACAGGCCCTTCGCGATGTGCTCACCAGCGTGCTGATGGAGCCGGATTTCCTCTACCGTCTGGATATGACAGATGGCCAAACAACCGCTTCCTTAGGAGCGAAGTCCCATACCGTAACTTTCAAAACAGCTGTCCCCGCAGAGCCCTTATCCTCCTACGCCCTGGCGAGCCGCCTGAGCTACTTCCTCTGGGCCAGCATGCCCGATGAGGAGTTGTTGCGGCACGCGGCAGCCAACGACCTGCAAAAACCGGCAGTTCTGCTGGCGCAGGCTCGCCGCATGATGAAAGATTCCCGGGTAAGCGGCCTGGCCACGGAGTTCACCGGCAACTGGCTCAACTTCCGTCTCTTTGAAACCAACAACGCGGTCGATCGTCAGCGCTTCCCCCAGTTCAACAACGATCTGCGCGAAGCCATGTTCCAGGAACCCATCCACTACGTCGAAGACACCATTCAGAACAACCGTTCCGTGTTGGACCTTATCTATGGCAATTACACCTTCGTGAATCCAGTGCTGGCCAAACACTACGGCATCCCGGGAGTGCAGGGCGACTTAGACCACTGGGTCCGCGTGGACAATGCCGGGCAATATGGACGGGGTGGTCTGCTGCCCATGTCGGTATTTATGACCCAGAACTCACCCGGACTGCGCACCAGCCCGGTGAAGCGGGGAAATTGGGTGGTGCAAAAGGTATTAGGGATCCGCGTTCCTCCTCCGCCACCTGTGGTTCCCGAACTGCCGAGCGACGAGTCTAAAACCGATCTTCCCATACGCCAAATGCTGGCCAACCATCGCTCGATTCCCTTCTGCGCCGCCTGCCACCAGCGTTTTGATTCGTTTGGCCTGGCCTATGAAGGCTACGGCCCCATCGGCGATGTGCGCACCAAAGACCTCGCCGGGCGGCCGGTCGATACCGCCGTCACCTATCCTGGCGGCGTGAACGGCGTTGGCTTTGAAGGTCTGCGCGACTTTATCCGCGATTATCGCCAGGACCAATTCATCAACAATGTTTGCCGCAAGTTGCTCAGCTACGGGCTCAACCGGACGCTGCAACTATCCGATGAAGCGCTGGTCGATACCATGCAGACCAATCTTGCCAAGCAAGGCTATGGTTTTGATTCGCTGGTAGAAACCATCGTCCTGAGCCCACAGTTCCGGAATAAACGAATACCAGCGCCTCAGAAGCCTGAGACTCAGATAGCATCCAGAAAGGCGAACTAGTGTACTGTGCCGGCTTGTCATTAGAGCCGCAGATTGAAGGGTACGGGCTTCAGAGGCTGCGGAAAAACCTATGTTTCGTATCAGGGCACGACTTTACAGGCCGCGAAAAAACTCATGTTTAGGGCACGCTTTACAGGTTGCGAAAGACTCAGTACGAAGGGCATGGCTTCAGCCGTGCCGTCAGATATGGGACTGATGAGGCCTTTAGGCCCTGAGGTACGTTTTTCTGAGGTTGAGGGGGGCTTTACTTGCTACAGAAAAACTCATGTTTTGTATCAGGGCACGACTTTAGTCGGGCCGTAACGGCATAAATAGAGATGGGCTTTAGCCCCTGCTAGCGCCAGTTAGGAGCGGAATCCCATTTGAAGGGTACGGACTTCAGCCCGTACATAGATCGTGAAAATTGAATGCGGCTTTAGCCGCTGAGGTACGTTTTTCTGAGGTCGAGGGGACTTTACTTGCTACAGAAAAACTCATGTTTTGTATCAGGGCACGACTTTAGTCGGGCCGTAACGGCATAAATAGAGATGGGCTTTAGCCCCTGCTAGCGCCAATATAGGAGCGGAATCCCATTCGAAGGGTACGGGCTTCAGCCCGTACATAGATCGTGAAAATTGAATGCGGCTTTAGCCGCTGAGGGCAGCGATTCATCCACACAGCAGTGCAACCGGATGGGAGCGCGCCTCTACTAAATCAGCTGTTTACAGGTGAACTAGCATGTCTCGATTGGCCAAAAAATTCGCATTTCCCCTTTCCCGCCGCGCCGTACTCCGCGGAGCCGGTTGCACTGTGGCGTTGCCTTGGCTTGAGTCGCTGCATGCCTTAGCGGATGTGCCACCGCCGTCCGCCTTCCCCAAGCGTTTTGGCATCGTCTTCCTGGGTTGTGGCGTGAACGAGGATCACTGGAGCGCCGAGGGCCAGGGCGCCGACATGAAATTGAGCAAGACGCTGTCGCCCCTGGAACCGCTCAAAGAGAAGATCAACGTTATTGACGGGCTCTACGTCCATGCGCTCACCGGCCAGGGCATTCATCCCGCCCAGACGGGCAGTCTATTATCCGGCGCGCATATTTCGAAAGGCGCCATCATCCACTCCGGCATCAGCATCGACCAGATGATTGCCAACCACGTGGGCGAAGAGACGCCGCAATCCAGCATCGTGCTGGCCTGCGAGCAGCCCATGACTGGTTACCACGAGTCGAACTTTTCCTTGGCCTACAGTTCCCACCTCTCCTGGCAAAGTCCCGATTCGCCGGTCCCGGTGGAAGTGTACCCATCGCTCGCCTGGGACAACCTGTTTGACAACCGTGGCAGCCTGCAGAACCTCAGCATTCTAGACCGCGTACAGGAACGCGCCCAGGATCTTTCCAAGTGCATAAGTTCCAGCGACCAGGGCAAGCTCGATGAATACTTGACCAGCGTGCGCGAAGTGGAAAAGCGCGTCGAGCAAATGCGCAACGACAAGAGCAATGCCGAGGACGCGGCGAAGGCCAAAAACACCGTCGCCGCCACCATGGAACGGCCGGCCAACGGACTGCCGGAAGACTTACGCGATCACGCGCGCCTGATGTGCGACATCATTGCCATTGCGTATCAAACCAACAAGACGCGCGTCGCCTCGTTGATCATCTCTCATGATCTATCGGCCATGTATTATCCCTTCCTGAACGTGAAGGACGGGCACCATTCCGCTTCGCACAACAACAATTCCGATGATTACGAGCGCATCTCTCGTTTCCATGTGGAGCAGTACGCTTACCTGGCCTCTAAGCTGGACAGCATGAAGGAAGGAAACGGCACGGTTCTCGACAACACCTGCCTGATGTTCCTATCCAACATGTGGATCGGCCGCAAACACGACAACTTCCGCCTGCCGGTGGTGCTGGCCGGAGGGCTTGGCGGGACGTTACAAACGGGGCGTACGCTGAATTATCTGAAGGACAGCGAAGATAATCGCAAGATGTGCAGTTTGTACTTGTCGCTGATGGATCGCTACGACGTGAAGTTGGAGCAGTTTGGGGATTCGCAGACGCGGTTGGAGCGGCTTTAAGTACAGTATCTGCGGCGGAATTCACACTTGTACTCTAAGCGGAAACCAAACGTCGCCTGGCCACGTCGACGCAAGTTTATCCCGGATGCCCAAACCCGTAAGACACCATAGCTTCCGTTGTCTATACGCAACACGTGAACGGTGGATAAAACGAATTGGCTTCGCTGTAAGTGACTTCAGACGCACCCCTGCGTCTCAGAGAGTTGTCTTATTTGTCTCTGATACACAACAGTGAATGTAACCCGCTCCGCGCAACAACGGGAGTTTGGGGACTTGTCCCCAAACTCCCGCGCATTTACCATTCACGCAGCTGTCGGAAGAATGGCATAATCTACAAAGTTGAACATCCATGCCAAGGAATGCTTTTTGCCCGAAGAGCAGCGGTCTATTGCCAAAGATGAGCCCTCAGACCCCTGGACGGGTCCGCTTGCCCCAAAGACCAGGCCAGAGCCGGTCGCGAAGACCTGGCGAAACGATCGGGACCCGACGCGTCGCCGAGCGACGTTCGGAGTTTTATATCCTCTCTGGGAAATCACTATCGAGAAGTCTGACGACCTACATACGAAACTGCCGGCTCGTTTCGAAGGCACCAAACGTCGCTCTATTCGAGGCGTACGGTTCTACCTTCGAGCTTCCAATCTGATTTTTTCGGATGCGGACTTTCACGAATGCAAGTTTCACCGCTCAGACGATCAAGGTAATTCGAAGATTATAGGATCGACGTTCAAGAACTGTACCTTCGAACAGTGCTTCCTTGGAGGAACTGTTTTTCGCCATGTCAAGTTCGATGCTTGCTCGTTCTCGCGATGCGATTTTGGCGGCTCGGAATTCGAAGAGTGCCAATTCCTTAATTGTAGATTCAAGGAGTGCACGGCCGAGAATGCCAGCTTTCGCGCCACTGAGATTAACCCGACCGCACTGCTCGACGGCATGCCACCACCTTTATACAACTACGTTGGTCCCATCCCAGAAGGGGAAGTACCTGCCGCACAGCTCGCCGTGGAGTGGGTTGAGGTGCGCCGGAAACTTGCCTCACAGCTCCTGAGATCGAATAGCGACATTCAGCATACTGCCAATTCTGACTTAGGGTTATTCGAGCTAAAGCGGGCCGAAATAAAGGCGGGTTTTGAAGACCTGCGTGTTGCACGCGGAAAGGAGAGCTTCGCGCGATCGGCAAAACGCATGGTTCAGCTCGTGTCGGCATGGCTGGTTCTCCACGCTACAAAAGGGGGCATTTCGCTTTCCCGCCTTTTTCTAGGCGGGAGCGTCCTCGTTCCGCTTTACGGATTGTTCCTATCTTTTTCCCACGTGACCTTCATGAACCAAGACTGTTATCTCCGATCTTTGAAAGTGTCGCTTGTTGCGCAACAACTCGCTCGCGCGGCGTCGCTTTTCTTTACTATCGGGTACACTGCCTTCAGCGGAGGACCAGGCGCAACGATTCTCCTGACGCTAGGAGCCTTACTGGGCCTCTTCTGGTATGCACTGATAGCCGCGGTTGTAATCCACCGTGTTTACCGTTAAGCGGGTTCAGGAGATTCTGACGGTAGTCAGACCTCCATTTACAGCCCTTTTCTTATATGGGAGCCATGCAAGAGGCGACGCGAAAGACACGTCTGATATTGACATACTCCAGGTTACGCCGGCTCATACAGCCCCTTATACAATCGGATATTTCAATGTGACTTGCTACACGTCTGATCAACTTTTCCGCCT
The DNA here is from genome assembly GCA_963787145.1 of uncultured Acidobacteriaceae bacterium. Classification (GTDB taxonomy): domain Bacteria; phylum Acidobacteriota; class Terriglobia; order Terriglobales; family Acidobacteriaceae; genus PALSA-350. The sequence continues at coordinate 262,000 of CAWBBY010000035.1, read as the reverse complement.
CGCTCGTCGGGGCGCCCTCTTCGCGCGGCATCTCATCAGTGAAGCTGAACCTCTCACCGATCCGGAGCACTTATTGCGATCGCTGAAATCAGCTTATGTAGCTCCGCAAACTTATCGGGCTGTGAGGAAAGACGTGTGTGGCTGCGCCCCGTTTCTCGATGTTGACGAGTCCCAGTTCAACGAGAACGGCGAGGGCTTGAGTTCGCTGGTAAGTTACCTCATCCGAACTTACCTTTACGCTCTGGCATTCGATCGAGGCGCACTTTCTTTCTCAATGGGACATATCCTCGATCTGCTCGGCCGCCAGGAGGCCGCGGGCATACTATTTGAGGTTCGGCATCGGAACTTTTCAGCATTTCTTGCGGCGCGTAGACTGTTCGAAGAGCTTACAGGGGCCAACTGTCACCGGACAGAAGGCTCCCTAGAGGCTTTCATTGTCAATGCGCATACCGACAACGATCTAGTCACGGTCCTGGGGCTAAGGCTCTTAGCGCGGGGCCGTCCTTTCACGTACGATGTACTTCACAATTTGGAGTTGTAACGTTGGCGGAAAGAGTCACATTCGTTGGGGATATCCATGGAGACGATGTACGGTTATCGAATCTCCTTTTAAGGCTCGGTGATCAAAATCGCAAACTCGTATTTCTCGGTGACTACGTAGACCACGGGCCGAACTCACGCCAAGTAGTCGAAATTTTACTAGCGGTGGCAGAGCAGAAACCGGATTCAGTCTTTCTGTGCGGTAATCACGAGATCGGCCTGCTGGCCTTTCTCTCGGGAAGACTCGCTTTCCTTGAATACGCCTGGATGGGTGGTCTCCCTACAATTCGAAGCTACTTGGGCAAGGCAAATCGGGACATTGAGGTTGAATTATCAGAGGCTTTCCCTAGGTCACATTTTCAGTTCTTGTCCGCCTGCAAACCTTTCTTCGAGACCGATGATTTCGTTGCGTCACACGCTGGCGTGAATCCAACTTGTCCAGAGAGTCGTGAGCTCGCAGACGTCGTCCTTGCGCGTCATGCATCGCTTTTCAACCAAGATATAAGACTTGCCAAGCTCGTGGTATGCGGCCACTATTTGCAAGCCTCGCAGAGACCTTTCCTAAGTCGCACGGTGACCTGCCTAAACACCGGATGTGGAACGACAGGGGGACCTGCGACGGCTCTTCTTTATCCTGAGATGAAATTTCTGCAAGCCTAAGTTTGCGGGAGAAAGGCGTGGACAGGTATCTGTCGCTCCATCTTGAGTTCATCACTGTCTATTCATCGGTCGAGCAGTCCGGCGAAAAGTGAATCTGCGTCAAACCCCCTGTCAAGCGCCGATTTAGAGACGTATTTGGACTCAGGGTCGAGTGACTCGTCGTAATCCGATTGTTCCGGGATAGCCCATGCGCACGACTCTAGTTTCGCAATTTCATTTGTGAAGGCAAGGCCGGAGATCCGGTCAAGATTCGCAAGCTCATCTATCTCACTGTGCACGTCGTCAGCACTGTCTGCGTTGTCGATAATTGTTTGAACGGCGAGCTTACACGCGCCGTAAAACTCGGCCCTCTCGGTATCGGTCAAAGGAATCTCATCGCTTGATATCGCCTCAGCGAGGATTCGAAGCGAGCCTATAGAACAAGCCCAGATTTCATCTTCCTCCTTGAGGATTAGCGAAACCGCTTGGCGGAAAGCCGAGCGGCAGGTTGCCTTGGTTTCGCATGACCAACCACTTTCTTTCGTAATCCAATCATGCAGAGACTTGACGCCATACGCGCGAGAGTTATCATGCTCAAGCCCACGAATCAGGCGTAGCCAACCGTTAGGTGTTAGGACTCTCCCCGTTAACATCACAAAGAGATCGTCCTTTAGGTTTACAACCGCCTCAATCTTGAGGCGCAAAAGCGTTTGGCGAGGCCAGTCCGCTTCGCCAACATCCCAGATCCGACGCACTGCCGCACCGGCAGGCCGAAAATTTATGAGATATCCTCCAGGGACATCCTCAGCCGACACTGCTGCCTCTCGGACCAACAGCCAATACGACAAGGGGAGGGAGGGCAGCTTTCTCTCACCTGAGGTTTGCGCAGCAAGCTCGCGAACCTGCCTGAAACAAACAATTGACTTGGCCATTAGCTCAATCCAGGTGGAGTCTGATTTCAGAAAACTGTCGATAAACTCCTCGACCGAGGGATTGTTGAACTGCACAACCAGGAAGCAGTTGTCCGTTTTGGATCTTCCAGGGTAGCGGTTCGTGGAAACAAAGTTCCCATCAAGCTGGCGGAGCCCGTCCATAAAGTCAAACGCAAACCCTTCGGCTTTGTGCATAGCAGACATCCTTTTTACCGCAGATTTCAGATTTTCGAGTTCGGCGGTTCCCCCGAACGTCCATAAGACCATCAACACAGTCCGTGCGACGGGGCTGATGTCATAGCGGAACGGATGCTCCCAAACTCCGGCGGGATTATCAAACTCGCACTGAATGAATTGGATATACTCGTCATCGCTCATCGCGCGACTGTTCGCATAACTACTGATGGTCTCCACTACTCGCGGGTTGAAATGGGTGTGCTCGACGATTTTCCGATAGATTCGGTCTTTTACGAGGCGCGCAAGGCGGCCGTCGGGCAGATCGGAGAAGTACAAATGATTAAACAACATCTTCGCCCGAAGCGCTTTGGAATAATCCTCCAGTCTCAGTGTGCACTTCAGAATCTCCCTAGCGCGAGAAGCGAAGGCACCGTGGATACGCTGGGCATCAGCGAGGATGTATTCACGCGTCGTGAATATGAAACGGAGATTCGGCGAGCGGCGGACCTTATCCAGAAATTCCAGAAGCGACAGTTCTTCGTTCTTTCCGAATCGCAGGGAATCAAACCGGAGACGGCCGAGGAAGTCATCGTACAACACAACCATCTTACGTTCTGCGCTTCCAGGTTCGTGAAGAAGATCCCAGGCATCGTCGATGTTCCCTGTAACACAGAGGGGCTCGAATCCTTCGTTCAAGTAGTGGCACAGCAAGATCCGAGCTAGGGTGGTCTTTCCTATGCCGGGATTACCAACGATGAGGACATGATGGTCCTGGTGCAGCAAAGCCAAGGCCCGATCAAAGCCGGGGTGCATTACTAAGCGGCTTAGGGTGGCCTTCGTCGATTCTACAGTCGCCTGGGTAACGTTGAAGATGCGCGAATGCAGGAGTCGCTCAAGGACTGCGGTGCTGCCGATCCAAAGCTTGAAATGCGCCCTCTCAACATCCGGGTATTTTCGGAGAATGTCGTTCAGTTCCGTGGCACCATAGACGTCCTCGGTCGATCTGCACCAAGGATGCAGAGCAGCAACCAGGGCATCCTTGTTATCGGGCGAGAGTGGAACTGAGGTCGCCAATACGTATCGTGTGGGCCGTAAGGCATCGATTTTTCCGCTCTCCGACTTCACCGCCCGTAAGAGTTCCGCGAATTTGTGCGGAGCATATCGCTTACATTGCACGATTGTGGTTTCGGACGGGGGTACGACGCGTGTATTCCGGAGGTCAATGCCCTTATCCTTACCTCGTTTGAACGTCTCGAGCCTGACACCCCAATCATGTGACAGGAGGTCTGCGGCAGCGCTTCGAAGTCGTCCGGCGACAGAGTTGTGAAATCGTACGCCATTTCAGCAAGGTCACCTTTCAAATCCCCGACCACAGCCCGCGCTTGGTAGCCGCGCGATCTCATTAGCATAACCGAGTGCCCTTTGCGTGACGGGGCATGGGATTTAGTGGTCATCCATGACCACGAATCCCGGTTCTCTTGCACACTGTTTGCTGACATGCCTGGACTCTTCGATTACGCCGAGCCCAGCGGCCACTCGCGATCTAACGCGGCTCGCTGATGTTGCCTTCCTACTGACAGAAAGGGTCGGCACCCGGTTGCATGTTTTCGCAGCTCAGTGATCCCGCCCGCCAGCCCTCTGTCTACGCTTCGCTATGCCCCCTCGCGAGATCACAGGCAAGGCTCGAGGCCAGAACGGGCTCTCTCATCCCCTACAATGGGCCGGTTTATGCCGGCGCTCTCTGTCCCGGATCTACGACGCGTATTCCCACCTTTGTTAAAAAGACACTTTGAAGCCAAATTGAATGCTCCTCGCGGGAACAATGGTACTGACAGAGCTCCCGAATGATGGCGCCTCAATGATTCGTACGGATCCAAAGGCCGGATGATTGAACAAGTTAAACGCGTCACATCTCATTGTTAGCCGACCTATTTTTGGGAGGTCGAGTGCTCGGTAAAGCCCTGTATCAACGTCCGTATAACCTGATGATCGAAATGTGTTACGTCCAATTGGGCTTTCAGCTGGGAGGCCGTTACTTGGATATGCCCATTGTGAGCTGGGTTGCGTGATTACTAACTGCACACGGCGGCGTCCTGTGCGCTTTAACCCGCTGACACTTAATGGCCTATCCGTTGCATTTCCATCCGCATTTAGGTCCACTGCGGTGTTGACGGTAAAAGGTTGACCGCTTTGCTGCGTTACGATTCCAGAAAAGTGCCATTTCGCCATGAGTTTATCGTGAAATATCGACTAAGCTGCCAGGAAAACCATCCCTATGTCCGAACCCGCACGTCATAAGCAGAATTACCCCACTCTTCTGGGTGCTGACTATTTCCGGGTAAGGCATATTCTCCGGCTGTGTCGAAAAAGTCTGAGCTGAAATCTAACGCATGCGAATAAGTGAAGGAAACTCCTCTTTAATACCGTGGACAATTGGCGCTGAAGACTTAACTGCAGCGAGTTATAGGAAGAAGAGGCGCTGCTCTGGAATTGCTCCTCTGCAAGTTGTGGAATATTAAAAGCAGGTTGGAATACCGGGAAACCGGAACCATCACCGCCATAAAGCGAGGTATTCCCCAGCACGCCGCCGTAAGGGAAGTACGTAATCCCGAATCCACCTCCAGGAGTGGAGGCGACGATTAGACGTCGGCGAAGAGTTCCCACATAGGCAATGTTTAGGGTGCTTGCGCCTAAACCAAACTGATTGTCCAGTTAAATTGCATGGAATAAGGCTGCCGCAACTGTTTGATCAGTACCGGCAATAGCGAGAAGTCAGTCGAGCCCAAAACTACAAGTGGGTTGGAGCCGGGCACCAACAGGTTCAAAGTTCCAGGTTGCAACTGATAGTTAGTGCCAGTAGCAATATCCCAGCTGAAAATCGAGGACGGTACCGCCGGGTTCGGGTAGTGAGAAGGGCTGCGGTTGTTGGCCGCGGGCGCAGCATTTACCGGCAAGAATTCGTCAAACGCATCCTTGTCTCATCGACTACTGCCGAAGGAAAAGCCGATTTGTACATACCCAGCCGGAACGAACCGCTACCTTGCCATCTCCTAACGCTTCCATGCAAGCCCTGCCCGTGGCGGAATACCCGAAACCCGCTTCCGAATACTTGCTCGAAATTACCATTGAAGGCAGCAGCCACCCCTTGAAAACGTAGTTGCAATAGAAATTCGAACACAGGTTGACCGCCTCGGCAAGTTGTTGGCTGAATACGGCAGGATTGAAAGCGCCGTGCAAACGACCGTTCGCGTATCGGTAGCACCCCGAGTTCCAATCTTAAGACACCACTTACCGTCAAATTTGCTCTGACATGAAAATACTCTTGTCCGAAGATCTCCAATTGCCGCTGACCGAAAGTTACCGGGGATTCCGGCTTTTGCCCCAGTGTCCGATAAACACCGCTTGGTAGCCCTGCGGCCGCGAGTCCCACGCTGGATGGATACGCTGGATACCGATAACTCTGCGTAGGCAATGGGGCGTCTTGTCCTCTATAGCTGTCAAGATTGACGGAACGAGTATCTATACCAACATAGCTTATGCTGGGTCCCGAAGTGATAGATAACGTATCAGCAATCTGTACCGTGTAGTCATTTCTGTATTGTGGGAAATGTATAAACATCAACGCCGACGGGGCTGTACCCAACGATGTTTACTTGCCCAATTGGTCCGGTCACGGACTCACTGTTATCTGTCAACGGAGAAGTCAGCTGAGGCATGAATTGAGAGCCATTTAAGGAGATGGCTGACGGACTGGCGTAAGCTGGGATCGGTGGTCCTCCTCCCAGTGGGCTCGTAGTGTTCACGCAAAAAGTGGCGCATTCAGGAGAAAACTGGCCTCGGGGCCTGTTCTAATGGCGGCATCCGACGGCAGAAGAGGAGATGTCAGCGGAGCGAATCCAGCGGAGCTATTTCCATACGAGAATCTAAATGTATTAAACAGATGCGACGACAGTGCTGTTGTAAGATATGTTGCTACATTAGTTGTCCTTGTTTTGGCTCTTAGCGATGAGAAGATGGCAGCTCCGACGGATGGCAGATCCGTACCATCCTTTGTGTCGTTTACTCGAAGCGTGACCGTACTCGCACGATCAAAAAGCTCCATTTCTCTGTCAATCCGGCCGGAGACAACATAGCCACGAGCGCTATTCGGTAGCAAGGCCGTATACGTGTTCGCACCGTAAGGTCCAAGCGGGTTGTTGGGAAAAGGAATCAGGCTCATAATACCGTCTCCCGCCAGAGTCGCGGGATAAAAGGTAGGCTGTACAACAAGCGGCGGACAGAAATTCTGGGGGAAAGGATAAAACTCCCAACAACCATTAAGAATTGGATTAACCGGGGTGCTGCCGCCGGTGTCCCCATTATTGAAAATTCCACGCTCCTTCACGGTCGGAACCGAGAACGACCCCTCTGTGTTTCCATCCTGGAGTTCACGTTCACCGGAGGCATACCAGTAGAATTTGCCTATCCCCAGAGTGAACCCCCGCCGGCCGCTCCTTGTAACTAATCCGGCTTGTTGTTGCAGATTCTTGAACCGGGTTGCTCTGAAATCGAACATTATTTCTCGAATTAATGAGTCCCTGGTACGCCGGGCTAAGAACGGCATCGGGATCCGCCGACCCGCGAGCGACCCATCTGCGGTGATAGGAACCAATTGCTCATATTGGGCCGGATATTGCCGAATGTTCGTTTGAAAATAGTCCTTCGCATCTAAGACGCCACCCGTGCCGAATGCGTAGACATTTAAGTGCTGCTTTGGATCGCCGGCCTTAGACAGCACGTTTATATCGCCACCGAGGGAGCGTCCGTATCTTGCATCCCCGTTCGCTGTGACCGCCTGGTAGTACCGTATACTATCGATTGGTTGGGGAAAGGGTGTAACAAAGCCCTGTCGACGGACACCAAACTCTTCGTCATTATAATCAGAGCCGTCGATTGTGAAATTGTTGTCTCGACTACGTGTTCCGTTGATCGAAAAGGATCCGATGGTTCCGATCCCAGGACTTAGGCTGGGCCCTGAACTGCCAAAGCCCTGAGGAGGAGGTGCGTAGCCGGGGGCAAGCCCAAGCAGCGCGTCGGGGTTGCGAAACAACGCGAGCGGCAGCGCGGAAACCACGTTAGCATCGAAATTTAATCGGCGCGCACTCTCGATTGAGAATGAGCCCTCGTCAAGTGTCTCCTTTGCTGACGAGGTCTCGGGAGTCATCGTTATCTGCACATCATAACCGAGAGGAGTGCGACCTTCGTCATACAGCTCCGCCTCACACCCGCGGCCGTACAACAGCAACGTTCGGCTCTGCATGCCCCGCGCTTCGATTGTTACAAAAATGGCGTCCGACTCGTTGGCTTTGTAGGACGCTTCTCCGTGTTGAACAGCGTTCAAAGGTGGTACGTCGTTGCCCGTTGCGGCATCCGTCGCTGAAATGAGTAACTTCTCAGCGCTGCCGACGACGTCGATCGTGGCCGCCGGATGACTGCATCCGTGATTGCTCGTAGGCCGGGACGGACTCGGAGCAAGCTGCCCTAATGTGGGGACCTCGAATCTCACCAGATGGATAAGTGGAACTGCCTCTAGCGAGCCGGAGCTGCGTGGAACCCCGGGCGCCGCCTGCTTAGTTACTACAAAAAGTGGGGACTTAATGGAATCACAGACAATGTTTGGGTCGGTACAGTGATTGTATGCAGAAAGGTTAATTATCGTGTGACCAAAGTACCAAACTGACGCCTTTTCCGGAAAGCGTGCCCGTGCACTGATTCTAGAGCGTCCCCGACGGCCACACCGTCATTGTGAACAACCCAGGAGTCTGGCTGGGTTACATAACGAAAGCCTGCCGTTGACGTCAGATTCATATCGGACCTTTAGAAACGAAGTCAAAAGGCCCGGGTGGCTTCTGGAAGTCGACCTTGGCCGTCAGGTTGAAGGTCTGTAACTGTGGAAACGTGCGGTCATAACTTAGCAGAAGGGTGGCCGCAAAAAGGCGACCGCGCGAGTTCTGAATTTTAATAGCGTCATCGTTGGCCCCTGGTAGAAGCGGCGTCAAAGAAAAAGCCATAATCTTTGCTTCACTTCCATGGGCTGGAGCTGCGAAGCCCACGGTGTCCAACTCGAGCGCGGTCTGATAATGTACGAATTCACGCTGCCGAAGCTTGGGAGTAATATATATGGATAATCGAATGGTCTGCTGAGATCGTTATAACGCAGCTACCGTGAACTTAACTCCATCTCGGCTGGTTGGGTCTCGGCGACAGTCGTTGTTTGGAGGAGGCTAGGCGCCCAAGGAGCCGAGAAAAGGTGCCTTTGAATTGAAGTTGCGCCGCCTCCTGGGCGTTAAGACGGCGACTAAAGATGTTGTCGATAACGAAGCATGCGGAAACTTTGCCCGTCTTTGTGCTTTTATCCGGCAAGTCAAAGTGAAGCGATAGTAGGAATACTTGCCAGTCCTTGCCTGCCGCAAGCGGATTAACCAAGTGAACGAATCTTGTACTGCAGGAGCAAAGATGAGGACCTGGAAATCCTCTGTAAGTCATAGATTGGGTATTGTGTTTGGTGGAAGTAGGTAGCCTATGTCGGTTCCGACTATAGACAAAGCTGGGTAATACTATCGAGGACGCGAGTCGCTTAGGAACCAATTGCCACCCTTTACCGATGCTCCACTTCTCCTTGCTTAGGGCCTTGGAATCTTCACCGAAATCATCTGGTTTCCTCCGGTTGCGACGAGCGGCAGATCGGAGTGTTCGACTTTTTGATTTCACCCTTTCGCCAACCGCTCAATTCCGCATCCGGTTGAAATAGCTGAGTACCGGTATCAAGAAGCGACCCTGTGACGAAGAGTAGGACGCCCCGCAGGCGTGGGAGCTTTAAAAAGACGTTGGCATCGATCTACTCGGACCGTTGCTCCACCCGATCCACCTCGGGTTGGAGGTCCGTGGGTTTGGACTCAGAAGGTTCACGAGTGTTCGAACAGCGGCAGAGCTACCACTAGCTATCCTCGGAGTATGCCTGTCCGTATCCGAGCAAGAAGGGGCCTCATTGCTGTCGCGTTTTAGAGGTTCGAGTCTCTCGGTAGCCGTTAGCGTGGGCTGACCACGGAGAGGTGACCGATGCCAAAGTTTTCGGCGGCTCCCCGAGAGCAGGGGCATCTCGTCTGTGCGCGGTTATTCCCCGCAGGAGCGCCAGCGGATGAAGGGCAGGCGGCCTGGCCACAAGCGCCTCCAGTAAGGCAGTCGACTCTGTTGCCGCTTTACCCGACGGCTCTGCCACTGCGGCAGGATGAGGTGTGAGCGCAGGGCGGACATCGGGTGCCGGATGAGGGGCAGGCGGCTTGGCCGCCAGCGCCTCCAGCAAGGCAGTGGCAGAGGGAAAACGCACTCGCGCTCTCGGGCCAGAAGACGCATAAAGAGCTTCCAGCCCCGGGGGATCTGTGGCCAGATCAGGCCGCAGTCTGCCTAGCGGCTCGGGACCCCCTGGAAACGCTGGAACATCCATTCTCCCGGGTTGTCTGCACCGAAAGGCGTCCGTCCTGCGAGCATCTCGTAGAGGAGGCCTCCCAGGGCGTAGAGATCGGTTCCGCTGTCCAGTTCACAGCCGGATACCCCGCACTTTTCCGGTGCGGCGTACTGTGGGGTCAGCATCAGGCCTTGCGTGCGGCTGATGTTGGTGACGCTCTCGGTCATCACAGCGATGCCGAAATCCAGCACCTTGGCCTGTTCCGCGACATCCGGCTCTACCCTCAGCAGGATGTTCTCCGGCCTGACGTCCCGATGAACGGCGCCGCGTGCGTGGGCAGCGGCGAGACCAGCAGCCACGCCTCGGGCGATGTGGAAGGCTGGTCACGGGAACTGTCCTTTCGCCTCGCGAAGAACAGACCGCAAATTCGGCCCGGCAACAGACTCCATAGCGATGAGGCTCCCGTCCTCATCCTGGTCCAGGTCGGTGACCTCGACGATATTGGGACGGCGTAACGATACGCGGCCCTCGCCTCGTTGCGGAACCGCTTGACGAACTGTGGATTCCGGCTGAGTTCATCGGCCAGGAACTTCAGCGCGGCTTTTCCGCCCAGCATCAGGCGCTCGGCCAGGTAGACAGCTCCATCCTCCCTGGCCCAGCTCGCTGACACTTCGGTATTTGCCGCACACGATATAGCCAGGCGCAAGTTCCCGCTACTTAATGATCACCGCGCCATCGAGGGGCAGGTGTTGTGCTGATTGGATAGGGCGTGTCGTAGACCGGACAGGTCTTCATCGGTCTTTCTCGCTAGAGACTAGCGCATCCTGGGAGGGCGCGATGGCAGAAGCATAGCACTGTTTTTTTCACTGCTGTGAGCAGGCTGTGGCCGGGTTTTCGGAGCCAACCGCTTCACGACTTGGTCGGCGCTTTCCTCGGTTTCAGAACCGGCCCTTCATCCTGCCGCGTGAGGGCTCCGTTACAAAGCGCGAGCGTATCGCCAACACCGACGTTATGGGCCAATGCAACATTGCTTTCGCTCCTTAGCTCTGATGCCGACCGACCGATGACACAGGGCAGTTTGACTCGTGAAGCAACTTACCACGAAACAAAACTGACGGGAATAGGCATCACATCGACGCATTCGATTCGTCAAGAATGCGACATGCCAGACCTCGCGCCGAACGAACTGCATGAAGACTCTGTGGTTCGCTTTTGCGTAACGAGACATTGGTCTAGCATAGGCGAAGAAAAGGAGAACACGTCCACGAAGGGGTTTAGGGATTTTTCAGGTCCGTCTCGGATCGTGTCTGGTCATACAGACTGGCTTCCGCAGCACGGCAAGTTCGACTATGCTCCTGATTACTCGAAAGGAAGTGAGGAATGTCTTGCCGCCGAACTGGACGACTGTCTTGCTTATCAGCATTGTTTCCTCCTGTTTGCTTCCACAAGTGCCGAGTGGGACTGCACAGCCCGTAGGCAAGCTCCCCAGCCTCCGTCACAATTCTGATTAAAAGACAATTCGTCTTTCTGGAAACAGATTGCTTACACGATTTCGAAAAGACTCGGCGAGCCTAACACGGGAAACGCTCTTACACTCCCTCATACAGCAACAAGAGTGGGTGGTCCGACTGTCGAATCTTGTGTTCAAGTTGCAATCGGTGAGCAGAGCTCAAATTACAACTGGTGAACGACAAAACTTTGACTGAGTTGTCCCCTGACGATGTGACGCCCTCATGTCTAATCGAAATCCGAATGCGACATCAGAACAAAACGCCGACGAAATCGAGTGGAAGTAGCACACGGTAATCTCGCTCAATAAATGCGCGACAGAAATGCGTCGACATGATACCTATTGCAGCAATTTCAGCTGTACGTCCGTGACGCTGGCCGTGGGCTTGCGTCCTGGGGCGCGGCGTGCGATGGGTCTGCCGAGCAGCCGTTCAAGACCGGCGACAAACTCTGGTGTGCCAAGCGGTCGCCCACTTCCTTCCGCTAGCCGGAGGTCCCCAAAATCCTGATCTTGAGTCGTCGACAGCAATTCAGCAAAGTGCGGGATGCGATCAAGCACGGCGCGAACGGTCACTAATCCATCATCTGCGCCATTTATAGGCTCTGACACTCGACCAGGGCCAGTCCTCGGCCTGTGCCACCAGCCGTGCCCGGACAGGATTCAGGCTGACATAACAAACTGCCGAGATCAGATGCGAATCGTCCATGGCTACCGACGCGAAGCGGCTCTGAAACAGGTGTCCCGTCCAGCGGCCTCGTGCATTGATGAAATTGGTATAGCGGCGATGTGCTTCGCCCACCGCACGGCCGAGGCCATCCGCTTGCCGCGGATTCAGGATGAGGTGAACGTGGTTTGGCATCAGGCAATAAGCCCACACCTCCACGTCCGCTTTGCGCGCCTGCTCCCCGAGAAGGTCGCGGTAAATCTCCTGATCGCCGTCTTCAAAGAAAATCGCTTCGCGACGATTGCCACGTTGCGTCACGTGATGCGGGAGACCGGATACCACCATGCGCGCCAAACGCGTCATGAGCGCAAACTTACCACGAAACAGAACTGAGGGAAATAGGTATCCTGTCGACGCATTCCTTGTCTGTCGACGCATTCCTTGTCCAGGGGATAGGAACTTGGGGGAAACCACGGGGCATTGGCGGAGCAATTGGCTTGCCGGGCTCAATGTTGCGGATTAAGGTTAGCGGATACCGCCGATTGCGCGTGATTCTGAGCTCGGTCAGATCGCTGAACTACTCGGACTCGACTTGGGCACGAGCCCCAGGCTCTGCGACGAAGCAACCAATCCAGGGGACGTTGTGAACCTTTGTGTCACAGCGGCGGTGCCCCATAACCAGGTAGCGCGCTGAGCGTGGGTATCGTGGCGGAGGGCTGGGCCCTTGATCGATCGTAGCCGGAAAACCAGTGTCGCGAACGGGGGCATCCACCTGCGAGTGTGTTTCCTGAATTTATAGACCTTTGATACAAAAACCATGAAGAATGCTAGTGAAATTGTCAGAATCATGAGGCCCGTGACCAACGAGCTGAGCGAAATCCTGCTGTGCTCGATAGTAGGATGTTCGCCTTGTCCTTGTTCAAAAGCCGCCTTGCCGGTGAACAGTTTATATCCCGCGATTAGTTGAAGTGCCGCCAAAATTACGCCCGAAAGATTATTGCAACGACCATCACATGAGGATCGTGGTTTGTACCTGTTGATTGAGATATGCAGATTTCCGAATGCCGAAGTCAGTCAGCACATCCTCGCCCGCTACATCCTGATAACACAACCAGTGGACACTCCCCAGAACGGCAAGATTGATCGTCTCTGGTTGAGGCTTGATAGCATATAACATCCTTGCCTCGCAACCGGAGACGCGCCCAGCCTCGTCAAGATTTAGCGCTTGGTGTGCGATATAGGACCTGGAGATCATCAACGCAATGAGAACCACCACGGTCGACACGCCGAGCAGGGATAGCCACCAATTTATCGGTGTGAATCGGTGGGGTATTGCCTGATATCTCCGCATGGGCTGACACGAAATGCAGAACATAATATCCTCCAAGGCAAAGCTTTGCGTCCTCACTTGAGGGTGTCTAAGGACCGACGGACCCGGCGTATTGGACTCCGTAGGCGGTGAACACGCAGTTAGAGCCGCTGGGGAGAGCCTCAACCAACAATCCGATTGCGTTGCCGGCATAGCAAGTCCAACCCAGCTGTGGTTGAGGAGGATACACGATCGGGCCCGACACCAACGGGTTTCCCGGAGCCTGAAGAGGATCTTCTCCGGCCAGCAGAGGCAGCTGGATAGCCGGTATCATCGGAATTCGTGAGTACGGAACCGTATTTGGAACTTGCGAGTTCGGAACCGTACCTCTCCATCCTGTTGCGCTGATGCGCTGCGGGCGCCGGAAAGCACACCCGCTAGGAAGACGCTTGCAAAGATTACTTGAGCTTTCATAATTTGCCTCCCAATTTAAAACGTCTTATGGTGCGATTGAGGTTATTGGCCGACCACTCCTGAGTACTGCATCCCGTAAGCGAAAACAAAACATGGGGAGCCAATCGGGGCAAGCTGCCCGAGGGAGCCCATCACTTGCCCTGCATAGCAGCTCGACCCTAGCTGCGGTAGAGGCTGCTGTACCCCGGTCCTTGCTGGTACATCGGTCCTTGCTGGTACATCGGTCCTTGCTGGTACATCGGTCCTTGCTGGTACATCGGTCCTTGCTGGTACGTCAGTCCTGGCTGGTAGGGGGTTGGCGGTATGTAAACAGGCGACGGTGGGTTGCTCTGCTGCGGCATGGTCGGAACTTCGGGTCTCTGGACTGGCCTTCTCGGTTCTACTTGAGCCTGGGCACACAATGAGACCGAGGCAACGCAAGCGAATAATGTGTCGGCCACGATTGTGGCGCGAGAAGTCTTTATGACGTGCGCTCTAGTCGGGTTCGTGGAGCGTGGAGTTTTGAAAATTGACGTCAACATGTTAGTTCTCCTTTTCAGTCAGGCTTTGTGGCCTAGCGTCGCTGAAGCTTGCCTACGTACCGCGATATTGCATGCTGCGGACCAAACGCAAAAACGCCCTCTGCTCGCAATCGTCCTCGTGTTTTTGCAACAACTTAGCCAGGCGTTGCCCTCCCGCAGGCGGCGGAATGGTAGCCGAACGGCTTCCCGTCCGGAGCCGATTGGTTACCTCAGCAATCCGCTGATGAGGCCCACTCGATGGGCAAATAAACCCGCTGACGCTCCAGTGCGACCGGGATGGTAAAAGGAGACAATTCGGGACAGGCAGAAATGGCCAAGGTCAAGAGGGGGACAGCCTGAATTGCGCGAGCCCAATACTGGAAGTTTCGGGGACGAACTAACCCCCATCGGAATCTGTGTTGCCAAGGCCGCCCAAAGAGGCCTCGCCTCGCGACTCAGACAACTTTACATTAAGCTTCCTTAATCTTTCCCAAATGAGAACTTCAGCCGCACGGATGCATGCTTAAGCTTGGTGCACCCTACCACGCTACGAGGGTGACTTCCAGACCAGTTTCGGTTGGCGGACCTTCTTGCCGAACGATCCACGAGGAGGGGATCGATGGTGCGTCTCGCTCGCGTAATCGCCGTCGGAGTTCCCACCACATAACCCAGCGCGGCAACGCGCGGCGATTTATCCTGCAAGACCAAGCGGATCGAAAAGTGTATCTAGATTTACTACGGCAAAGCACGGAAAACGCGGGCCCAAGAAGAAGGCCATAAGAGCGAGAACCAGCAGACATTTTCCTTTGGACGAACTGGGGAGTTTCGGGACAGGGAGTTTCGGGACGAACTAACCCCCATCCTTCTCCGATTCAAACAGCTCTACATAAGCTTCCCTAATCTTTCCCACAGGAGAAATTCAGCCATACGAATGCATGCTGGGAATCGGGTGCACCCTGACTACGCTTCGAGTGTGACTCTCGAGGAAATGCGTCGAGGAAATGCGTCGACATGATACCTATTGCAGCAACTTCAGCTGTACGCCGGCGATGCTGGCCCTAAAGCCAGGACCAGACGGAAATGACCCTAATCGAGGCGGATCCTTTGCGATCCATTCCAACAAAATCAGCTAACTGTGAGCGGCGCGAACAACCTGTACAAAGAGCTGTTGAGGGCCCACGTGGCGAAACCCGGGGACGGGATGTACCTCTGCTGGGCTAACGGATTGGGGGTATTGAAGGGACATCAAACAGACGAACTAACCCCCATCGTTTCGCGCTCAGAAAACTAGGACAGACAGGCCTGGTTTTCCTCGTCCTGCTTTTCCTCACTCCGCTAACGATCCGCCGTGCTCGCCGATAGCGATGGGGGGCCGACAAACTCGACTGCGCGTGATGAAAAGCCGGGGACGTTCAGGCTTCGCGGATGCGGAATTGGACTACAATCACCAGCAAGCAAGGTGGGCACGCACGGGCACTCGCTGGATGGCAGCGGTAGAGGAGGGCTCAACGATGAGCTCAACAGAAAGCGTTCTTGGTTCGATTGTTTCTCTCTGGCGGTACCCGGTCAAGTCCATGATGGGAGAAGAGCTGAATGCTTCCGAGGTCACCAAAGGCGGCCTTTTGGGAGATCGCGTTTACGCGCTCATCGACACCTCCGATGGAAAGGTCGCAACCGCCAAGAACCCGCGGAAGTGGCCGCAGTTATTCAACTTTCGCGCCGCGCTGACTGACGCCCCAAGGACCGGTGTGGAGATGTCACCGGTCCGCATCACCCTGCCGGACGGCACCATCGTCCATAGTGAGCAGCCCGACCTCTACCAGGTCCTCTCGAAGGTGCTCAAGCGTGAGGTGACGCTGGATGCAACCGTGCACGTTCAACAGGAAATAGATGGATCCACAGTGCCCGATCTGCGGACGGCCACAGCGGAAGAATACTGGCCAGATATCGAAGGCCTCGAGCACCGTGACACCGTCACCGACTTCGGTTTGCCTGAGGGGACTTTTTTCGACTGCGCCGTCGTGCATCTGCTGACCACGGCTACACTCGATCGACTGCGCGAGCTGTATCCACCGGGGCGCTTCGAGGTCCGGCGGTTTCGCCCAAATATCGTGGTAGAGACCGCCAACGGCGAGAAAGACTTCGTGGAAAATGCTTGGGTCGGGCAGGTCCTCGCGATCGGGGATTCCGTTCGCCTGAGCATCACTGTTCCCTGCGGCCGCTGCGTGATGACCACGCTCCCCCAGGGCGATCTCCCGCGGGATACAGGTATCCTGCGCGCAGCGGCCCAGCATAACCGGGCCAACGTTGGGTCTATGCCTCTGTGTTGCAAGGTGGCCAGGTCCGCCGTGGTGATTCCGTCAGGCAGGAGTAGGCCCCCGCCGCCCGGGCCTCTGATGATCCAGCAACCGCTGAACGGGAGCGCGCTTCGGTTCGACTGCCAACAACCGATGCCGGGGTTTATACTTCTACCCTCTACGGAGGTTCCTGATGCCTACGGAACAACCCTCCCTCTACGATCGACTTGGCGGCGTTTATAGCATCGCTACTGTGGTAGACGACTTCATTAACCGGATCATGATCGACCCGAGACTGAATTCCAACCCCCTGGTGGACGAAGCGCACCATCGCGTGCCCCCTGCGGGATTCAAGTACTTGGTGACCGAGATGGTCTGCTGGGCCACGGGCGGTCCGCAGAAGTATACGGGCAAGTCGATGGCGGAATCGCACAAGGACCTGAAGATTACGAGCAAGGAGTGGGAGGCGTTCCTGGACGATTTTAAACAGACGCTGGATAAGTTCGCGGTTCCCCCAGGAGAGCGGCCGAACTAAAAACCATCGTCAACAGCACCCGATCGGATATTGTTGTCGACTAACTATGCCCGCATTCAGGCCACAAGAGATTCACTTCCTTTTCGAACGCGCCTTCAATATCGGGTACGTTGAAGCGATATTGGAGTTTCGGGACGAACTAACCCCCATCGTTCTGCGCTGCGGGATCGGATGGGTGTGTGGGGAAACCCGGGGACGGGACCGGACGATACCTCCGCGGGACTAACGAATTGGGGTGAACATCCCGTCCACCCCTTCCCGCAATCATTCTGAAAGCTTGTAAGCCAGAATGTTGGCAGTCTTGTGATAACCCACTCTGCGATACACCGGGCACCCGGCGTCGGACGCATGTAGGATCGTCCGAGAGAGGCCGGTGCAGTCGTGTGCCGATTGTAAAGCGTGCCGGACTACCGCTCCCCGTATCCTTTTCTTTGTGCATTGGGCCTTGTTGCAACCAGAGCGAGGTAGAGCTTTCCATCGTGCGCTATCGCGGAAGCAGCGCAAACCGTCTCAATATCCCAATCCTGCTCTTTACGCTGGTAGCCGCCACACTGGCAGGACTGGGCCTTCGCGTCCCTTACTGAAGCATCCCCAACCCGGGCTATGGACATCTAACCAGTGCTTCGAAAGCGAAAGCTATTGTAAAGGATGGACTAAATGAACTACTCAAGATTGGCAGCTATAAGTTGTTTGCTCGGCCTTCTGATACTGCAACCGGTCCGGGTAAAGGCCAGACATCGACTACAACCACGACGAGCACTACGCCTTCAACCGGCACCTCCTCGACAACTAACACCAGCGACGCGACGGCGCCGATGACCAAGTCCGAGATGAAAGCGCAGAAACGGCGGCAAAAGCACGAGGAGAAGGCAGCGAACGAAAAGGCAAAGGCTGCGAAGGATGCGGCGAAGAACCAGAAGCATGAAGACACAGCTGCCCGCGAGCAGGAAGCCGCACAACAACCACAGTAGGCGCTGCATTTCCACTCCTTCGGCACCCAAAACTCCCCGAGCAAGCGAGACTTTCATGCTGCCCGGTAACGGAGTAACCTCAAAGGAAGATCGGAGCCAACCATCCTCGGGGCTTCTGGTTGGCTAATCCTTTCGTTTTCGGGAACGCTCAGGCAAGAATTACTGAAAACCTGATACCTTTTGCGCTCCCCGCGCACTAAGTAAGCATCGCTCGGGAATGATGGGGTGCTTTCTTGCCAGAATTCATCCGGAACCCTCTCCGGCGAAATAGGCCTTTAGAAACAATCGCTTTTGGGGACTGGGTATTATGTCGACTCAGCCGAATTTCGTTGAACAACTGTTCGAGGCTGCACTGGCGCTCGAGCCGGACGAGCGAGGGGCCTTCCTCGACCGGGCGTGCAACCACGACCCGGGGCTGAGACGCACGGTCGAAGAGCTGCTGGCCGATGATGTAAACGCGGGCAGTCTTCTTGAGCACCCGCCATTTGAGTTTCTTGACCAAAGGGAGATACTCCAGCGCCCAGCCGATAACGCCGATCCCCCGAATGACACTGCTTCAGCGCAGCCTGGAGGCCGGCTGGCCGCTAATCAAATCCTGATTGACCGCTTCGTTATCGCGCGTTTCATCGCCAAAGGAGGTATGGGCGAGGTCTATGAAGCAGCGGACATTCGCTTGGGCCGCTCCGTGGCTCTGAAATTTCTTCCTGAAAATCTCGCCCGGCATCCGCAAGCCCTGAGGCGTCTCCAACGCGAGGCGCAGGCCGCGTCGGCTCTGAGTCATCCGAACATCTGCACGATCTACGACATTGGTGAAGACGGAGGCGAGGCCTTCATCGTCATGGAATTGCTGGAAGGCCAGACCCTGAAGGAGCGCATTGCTTGCGGGCGGCCAAAGCTTGGCGATCTACTTGAACTCGCAATTCAGGTCACCGACGCTTTAGAAGCAGCCCACCGAAAAGGGATTATTCATCGCGACATCAAGCCGGCGAATATCTTTATCACAGAGCACGGCGAAGCAAAGATTCTGGATTTCGGCTTGGCAAAACTACAAGAGCTAGGCTTCGGGGACCGCGAATCAGATGGCCCCTTGGACGCCAAAGCCTCTGATGACACGCTGACCGTAGGGATTGACCCTGGCTCCCTGACCAACCCTGGCATGGTGATTGGCACGGTGACCTATATGTCTCCCGAGCAGGCGAGAGGCGAACAACTGGACGCCCGCACGGACATATTTAGCTGGGGCGCCGTGCTCTACGAACTGGCAACAGGCCGACAGGCCTTTCCGAGAGACACCGTCGCAATCGCGTTCGACATGCCTGTGAAGCGGAGCCCCGATCCGCCTTCCCTTGTGAATCCGCAGGTAACTTCTGAATTCGACGCCATCATCACTCGCTGCCTGGAAAAGGATCGAAGCCGACGCTATCCCGACGCCGCGACCTTGCTCGCAGACCTGAGGAGCCTCAGGAGCAGAGTCGATTCAGCACACACGCGGTCGGAGATACGAGCGTCGATACTATCTCGATCTCCCGAGTTCGCGGATTCCATTGCCGTGTTCCCTTTCGTAAATGCGGGAAGCGAGCCGGATAAGGAATATCTGAGCGACGGCATCACCGAGACGATCATTAACAGCCTCGCGCGGTTGAAACACTTGCGTGTGATCCCTCGCACGACCATGTTTCGTTATCGCGATAGAGCTACGGACCCCATTCAGGCCGGTCGAGAGTTGCACGCCCGCGCCGTCCTGACCGGCCGGGTGATGGAGCGCGGAGACCAGCTGATCGTTCATGCGGAGCTGGTCGACACTGCTCAAGAATCGCAACTGTGGGGCGAGAAGTACACGCGAAGCGTTTCGGATATTCTGGCGGTTCAGGAGGAAATCGCCGGCGAGGTCTCAAAGAGGTTGCGGTTGCAACTGAGTGATGACGAGAGCAAACGTCTCATCCGTCGTCCGACCCAGAACCGCGAGGCTTATCACCTTTCCGCCAAAGGCTGGTATTACGCCAACAAGTGGACCCCCGAGGGGCTCAGTAAGGGACTTGTATACGCGCGGCAGGCCATTGAAGCGGACCCGGCCTTTGTGGAGCCTTATGCAGTACTAGCCTATGTTTATAGCATGTTGGGTTTTTTTGGCACCCTGGCTCCAGCCGAGGCCTTTCCCAAGGCTAAGGCGGCGGCACTCAAGGCGCTGGAAATTGACGAGACGTTTGCGGGCGTCCACATCTCGCTCGGAGTCGTCCATCTTCTGTACGACTGGGACTGGTCCGGCGCCGAGACGGAAATCCAGAGAGGGCTACAGGTGGCTCCAAACGACGCCGGCGGTCATTTCGCGTACGGCGAATGGTTGACCGCTATGGGGCGCTCCGAAGAGGCGATCGTGGAATTGGAGCGAGCCCTGGACCTTGACCCGCTTTCGAGTCCGATCAGCGCCAATCTGGCGTCGGCCTACTCCTTCGTCCGCCAATATGACCGAGCACTCGAGCAGATCCGTAAGACGGTTGAGCTCGATCCCTCGTTTATCGCCGCCCAGGCACTCCTCGCGGTGCTGCTCTCGCGAGCGGGGTGCTTCGACGACGCCGTTGCGGAGGCGCAGAAGTGCTTCTCCCTTCCTGGGTATGAGTTGCGGGCCAAGACCACTCTGGGAGTCGTCTACGCAATTGCCGGCCGAACCGAGGAAGCTAGGAGTATCGCCGGAGAGCTCGAAAATCTGCCGCAGCTTGGCAGGCTCACCTCGGGACTCCCCCATCTTTATGCAGCCTTGGGAGATCGCGATCAGGCGATGAAGTGGTTGGAAGAGGCTTATCACGCGCGTGTCAGCAACCTTGCCTTTATTTGTCGGGCACCGGAACTCGAAAGCCTGCACGGCGATCCTCGCTTTGAGGAGCTACTCCGTCGTATGGGTCTCCCGGCATAGCTGACCTATTTCAACCGGCAACCGCTTCTGCATCTCTAAGCGACAAAACCCGGTGATGAGAGTTTCGGGAAAGTTCGGGGACTAGTCCACGAAACCCCTGTCCACGAAACCTCCCTACGATGTGCCGGTCTACCCCGGCGCTCTCCATCCTCCACAACTCAGAGAGCTGAACCATGACCACGGAACCGGGAGCCTCTCCACCGTGTCGAGTTACATCAAATCGGTTGTGTGCAGAACTTGCAGCGCGTGGCTGTGATGGGAACCAATGACTTGCACTGGACACAGGTTTTTTCTGTAGGATCCGCTACCGGTGGTTTTCCCTTGAGCTGCCTCAAGACGTAGTTCATGGGCGCCACAATGACGAAGTAGACGACGGCTGCTTGCAGCAGGAACGAGATCACGGAGTTGAGAAAGATGCCGTAGTTGATCTTGCCGCCATGGAGGTAAAGGACGAGCGCAGAGAAGTCCGGCTTGCCAACCAAGGATGCGATGAGCGGGGTGAGGACGTTTGTTACAAACGATGTGACGATTGCGGTGAATGCAGCGCCGATGATCACTGCGACAGCGAGGTCAATTACGTTGCCACGCATGATGAAATCACGGAAACCTTTGATCATTTCGTTCTCCTCATTGATGTGGGGTCTTGAGTAGGGAAACGCAGCAGCTCTGTCGCTGCCGCTTGAGTATAATCCGTTGAGTCGGCAACCGACCGGGGCTTGGGCTCGACATGCCTCCAAGATATGCGAATAGGGACAGGCGAATAGGGGGCGAAAGTCATCCGCAGATCGCGGAGCGAGATGCGCGTGTACCGTAGTTACCTGCCGTAGGTTTTGCGCCTGCGATATACTCGCCGTCCCCCCTTAAGCAAGCCCGGTCCTGGAGCGGCCAGACAATGCGTGCCCACTGTCCTGCCTGCAATTTCGTTGTATCTGTTGCTCTCCTCTGCACTTTGTTCATTCTTGGATGCGGAGGTTCCGGTTCGAGCAGCAGCAAGGCCAGCAGCAGCACTACCCCGCCCGCTCCCACCTTCACCCTGAGTGCCGGCACTCCCAAGGTCAGCGTTTCGGCTGGAGGATCGCCAGTAACCGTCTCTCTCGCGATCACAGGCAGCGCAGGCTTCGCCAGCACGGTTCAGGTCGTTGCAACGGGGGTGCCCGCAGGCGTTACCGTCTCACCCGTCTCCATCTCCGGTTCTCCTAACGGGACTGCATCTGTCTCAATCACCGCGTCTTCCTCTGTCGCGCCGGAACCTATACCCTGACTTTCACCGCAACAGATTCTACGCAGCAGACGCAAAGCGTGGCGGTGTCATTGACCATCGCGGCCGCTGTCGCACCACCGCCGCCGCCGCAGTCACCCAGCTACTCTCTGAGCATTACCGGGCCGTCTCAATTAGCGCAGGGCGGCACGGCCACTGCTACCTTGACGGCCACCTATGTTGGAGGATTTGATAGCGCTGTATCGGTGGCGCCGGTGTTTCTTCCCACCGGCATATCCATCACCTCAGGACCCATTGTATTTACAGCGGCAAACCTTTCTCAGACAGTTACTTTTGCTGCGTCGAGTGCTACGGCTCTTGCCACTTACCCTATAGTCTTTACTGGCACTGGAGGAGACTTGCCTGCGCAGACAGTCTCCTTTTCCTTGACGGTAGTTGCTCCTCCCCCTTTGCCATCGGCTTATGTATACATCACTACGCCGGCAGGCATAAACGCGTATGCTTCTCCCGGTCAAGGGGCAGCGTTGAGTCTCATCCCGGGCTCCCCTTTCCAAGTGGCCGGCACCGTGATCGGGAGCGCAGGCGTCCCCAACTACAACGTACCTGGTTCGCCACAGTTTCTTGTCAGCTACGACGCAACCAACGTTTACACCTATTCGATAGGATCTAACGGAGCCATCGGGCCGCAAGTGTCGACACTCAGCACGCAAGCTTATAGCGGCAACGCGTGCGGCGCCCCGATTAATGCAGTTACTTCAGGACAACTCGTTTACGTGGGACTAGGAAACACGAAAACGCCTTCGTGCTATGCCAACCAAACCTTCAATGTCTCAAATACAGGTCTGCTCACGTTTCTCGGGAGCACGGAACTGGACAAGCCGGTTACGATGACCCCACCTGTATTCTCGGGGTGGTTTTCCGATACCTCTTATGCCTATGGACTGGAGAGCCCGCTTACCGGCGCCTGCGAGGATGAGTTAGCCGGATACAGTCTGGAGAGTAACGGTACATTAAATTTTGGCAGCAACGTCATAACATCGCTTCCGACACCACAGCAAGGATGGACTTATGCGACTAAGGGACCGATTGCCGCAGCCGGTGATGCCCAGGATGGGCTAGTGGCACTCGCCATGTACCAGGAAAACGGACCCTGCGGCACGGTACAGCCTGCACAGCTTGCCATCTTCGACCTTGACAATGCTGGAAACCTTATTTCTCAATTACCTGATCCGGACCCCCCTTATTCGACAGTTCCACCACAGACCTATGAGAACATGCCTACATTGACAGGCACCCCTAGTTCGATGGCCTTTGCATTAAACGGCACTTTCACCGTAGCCCTAGCCGTTGGGGGTACAGGCGGGTTGCAAGTATACGTAGAAACGCTATTGGAAGGTAATACCCAGAATATCCCGGAAGGTCCTGCCGTCTTATCAACAAGCCTGCTTTCGACTCCTATCACTCAAGTGGCTTGGGATCTAAACAACCTTTACGCTTTTAATGGTCAACAGCTGTTTGTGTTCTATTCTGTGGGGATTCCGGGCAGCGTTCCCAATGCTCTGAGTACAGGAGCTCCGTTTGCAATCAGCGGGTCAAACATGGTTGTCGTGCCCATGAGCCTGCAGTAGTAAAGATATGAACGAGCAAATATGCTTTAACCACTGATTGCAGCCTGTTGTTGGTACAGGAGCTCAAGAGACACACGTACACGGAGTTTTGCAGGCAGGAAAGTCACCGGGTTTCAGTCATAGGAGTCATTCCGGCTGTGCTTGAAAGACTACGATCTCTCCTTTTTTGTGTGCACGCCAGACGCGGTGTGCATCCAGGGCAGGAAGCTGAACTCCATTGCGCCAGATCTGACTTGCGTGACCGGGCTCGAACAACGCGTCATAACGATCCCCCAACCATCGCTGTCCGCGGATATACACCTTCCCCAGCGCGGCGTTCGGAGCCACCGTCAGATCCTCACCGCCCCACGTCCGCAAACCAGCGACATCCGGAAGAACCAGCGTGTCCATCGCGTCATGACCCATGATGCGTACCGAGCCGATCGCATGTTCTCCCGGAGGATAGGCCCGGGGATCGACATTTTCCGGAAGCAGCGGACCAAGGTTGGAGTTGATGGCTCGCGCGAGCCAGTCAAATCCTTCCCGAGCATTTCCGGATCGGGTTAAAGCCATTCCTACATATCCGAACTCTCTCGGCCATGCGGGGCCACGCCAATAACCTCCCCACTTGGGCGTGTCGAACGCTAACGTGGGCAATAGAGCGCCGTTGAATTTCGCAGGGTCGTCAAGCCGCCGCATCATGGCCGCAATACGAGCCGGATCGGTCTCGAAGTAGAGGAAATAGTAGGCATCGAGGTTTTCTCCCTGAGTCCAGAGTTTCCCCGTCTTCGTATCGAGGTCCCAATAGCGCTCGGTAGCTGGGTCCCATAGCTTCTCGCGCACAGCTTTCAGTGCCGCAGCATACTCCTGCTCCCACGGGGACGGGTCTTCGCCCTGAATTTTCGACAGGTACTTCATCTCCTGCAGGCTCCAGAGGTTATAGACCTGCTCGTTGATCGTGCTGGTCGGCTCCTTCTTGAGATCGATGAACGGCGAGTTCTTGTCGTCCCACCCGGTCTCATAGGTGTGCAGCCAGTCGATGAGATGATCGTGGTTAGGGTCGCGCACCTGGGCCAGATTACGCTGATAGGCCAACAATGCCTGCCACACGGTGCGGTCTCCAGCAACGCCCCCAGGCTTTTCATTCAGGATGGTGGTATCGCCGGTGAGGCGGATATATTCGCCGACCAGGGAGCCTTGCACCGGAACCCCCTGCGTGGCCACTTCAGGGCCCTTCGCCGCAAAGGTGTTCCCCCCCGAGGGAAAGATCGTCCACGCGGACGTTCCGTCGCCCTGAGCGTTCACGGAGTAGCGGAACCAGTTCAGAATCGACCCTCGCGCAAGATCTTTTCGACCGGTTGCGGCCATGGCCTGCGCCTCCGCAATCCCATCGTTGCTCCACATACCCATGAACACATTCCAGTCCGCGATCATGAGAGGACTAGCCGGCAAATAGCGGGCTTGGCAGGTCGTATTGAGAAGCCCTCGCCAGAACCAAAGCTCGCTGCGAACCAGTTCCTCCGGTGCTATGCTCTCTTGCGCTCCAGTTGTCCCGATTGTGAACTTGACCGGGTCGGCGGGCGCAACCAAGGGTGCTGACGCCAGATACTGGTTCCAGTCTCGATGGGTCGCCTGGTCGTAGAGGTCGGGTGAGGCGCTCAGCTCTGCGAGAGCGGCTTCGGCTTCCTTCTCCGTTCCGTCGAGTGAGATCATGAGCGCGGCCTCGGCTCCGGTGCGCAGGCTCCACTCGAAGCTTCCTTCGTGGATAGTTGACTGGGGGCGGGCAGCCATCAACAACCGATATGGCCAATGATGGGTACCGTAACTGACCACGCCAGGATTGCTGTTTGGAAGGACCTGAAAACCATCTTCCCAACTGCGCAGAAGCACAAGAATTGGGTCTCGCGACTGGACGATCTTGATTCGAAGAACTGCGTCGGGTTTGCCGTAAACGGGATAGACAGTAAGCGATACCTCGGGTCCGCCATCGAACGCTACCCTATACACCGTCCGGTCCGCAAAATAGGTCATGCTGCGTTTTGCCGGGCTGTCGGCCATGCTGTAGGTTCGTCGGGACGAGTCGACGAAGACAGGAGGGTCTATCTCCAGCGCCACCAGAAGATCGCTGCTATTGGAGGGAATCGTTGATCCGGCCACGGGAATAATCACCTTTTGCCCGCCAAATCCTCTCTCCTGTAGCGCCATAAAGCCGTTGGATTGGTAAATGACAGTCTTGGGCGGCGTGGCCGCATCGAAGCGGGTGAACGTAGCGTAGTCGAACCCGTCGCTCAGGTACGGAGGAAACGCCGCAGGAGCCCCGCCGGCCAGCGCAAATACGGAACTGCTCATCAACAATATCGAAAGGCGTATAACCCGAGAAATCTTCATAGCACTCCTTTTGGGCCTTAACCTGGCAAAGGTCACTCCACCAATTGCTGCTCCTGATTCTCCACGGTCTGACGACCATCGTCGAACGAGACCCTAACATAGATGGCTGCGCGCACAGACCCACCCGCTCTATAAGGAGAATTGTCCATAAGATATACGCCCGCGAGTTTCCCAGAAGACGCGGTATGCTAATTAGCTAAGGATCATGCCAATGGAGGCTCAGCCGCGCAAATCCGAGGATCGCCACGCAGCATTCGACCGGCAAGAAAAGATCATGCAGATGTACAGCGACAATGCGAAGAGCTACATACAGCTCAGCGGTCTCGCACTGGCCCTAACGCTTACATTTGCTCGTGAAATCCTCCACATCCCAAAGGACACGAATGTAGCGGACGGCTGGATGATTGCCATGTGGGTGTGTTTTCTGACCACCATTCTAGCGGGAGCTTTTTATCAATATCTGGCTGTTAAATTCTTGGAACGCATGCTCGACAAGAATTCGTACAACCTGTGGGCATGGTTAGAGCCCGGATACATTTATGCGGTCATGCTCGGGGCCTTCTACGGCGGGTCGATCATTTTTACGATCTACGCAATAATCAGACTCAGTGGCTCCTCTGCGCACGCTTGAGTATCTCGAACAGTTTCCCTCAGACCGCTGCCTTCTTCGCTTTGGCCCACTGGAGTTCGGGGACAGACAAAGCTGCAGGCAACAATTAAAGAACGCTTCCGTCGAATCAGCTCATCCCGACGCCGGTAACCTTTAGGTCCTCGCGGTAGCCGTTCGGCTACCGTTACCGCCGCCTAGCGAGGATGAGCAGAAACCTATCCTATTGCAAATTAAAGGAAATTGTCCAAGAGCGGCCCACGTTCGAGTTGGCCCCGAACATGCAATAGGTGAACGCGTCACACAAGCTTTCCAGCTGACCCTCTTGACCGAAGCGACGGCCACGGAGGCAAAGTTGCAGGAGCGAAATGAGGTAGAGACATGGCCGACACACCGATCTCTTTTCCAGCGCATGCACCCACAGGACCGACGAAACAAAACGCGGACCAAAATAACCCCCTCGTTACATTCCTGCCGATCGCGCTCACGGCGGTCACATTTCTGGCTACGTTTCTCTTTCAGATCCATCAGAACAACCAGCAAGAGAGTTTCCAGCAGCTTCAACAACAAACTCAGCAAAATGCGACACTCGACTCCGAGTGGCGGAAGGCTCTTGAGCACTTGACGGCGCAGGATGGCCCCAGTGCATCGGTGGGAGCTTACGGAATGGTTAGCTTCCTGCAAGCGGGTAAGTATAGCGACCAAGCCTTGGCCATAGTTCCATCGCTGTTAACGAAGATAGACAATCCTTTAACCTTTGACGTCGTACTGTTCGACATTAACTCGCATATTAATCAGGACAACCAGAGTCAGCTCGTTGCAATAGATACGATATTGGTGAAGGACTTGGGTGATCTCTGCAAAAGAGTCCCTCATTGCAACCCCTCTATCAAGGATGGATCGTTCGCGGCCTTTCTTCAAACACCCGACGACTTCATTAAAAATCCCAAACAGACCGGCCTTCTGGATCAGGCATGGACGCAAATCTGGGAACTGGATAGTGTATCCAGCGCTCTGAGTAATAATTGGAGGGGGGTCCACCGCGTCAAGCCGTATCCAACTCCGCAGGGCCAGGACCTGAGCGGAGGCGTGGTACTTCTAAACAACGATTGGCGTGGAATTGATTTTAGCCAGGCCGCGGATCTTGACGGCATTGCAATCTTTGGAAAGTGCAAGACTGACCAACCAACTAAGTTACCCTCGTCCATGACAGTAAGATGCACACCCCGGTAGCTTGTAAGAAATCTGTAATATAAGTCCAATCCACGTTACGAGGGACCAGGGTTAGCTAATAGCAGCGGTTCACTTGGGCCCCTTGGCACTCGGCCTCGCCCGCAAGCCTGTCTTATGACGAAGGAAACACTGCCATGGAAATTCAGATTTGGTACACGCCCGCCGCACCTCGCTCAACCGTCTTCCTCCACGCCTGGGACCAAAACGGAGGAGTCTGGGACTTCGCCGGAACCCTCGCCCCCGACGGCGTCACCTGGGGCTTCTCTCTGTCCGGCACCACCACGGATCAGCGCGACGTCTCATTCAAATACCGCTTCGCCAACAACGTGTGGGAACCCGACTCCTTCACCCGAACCGTCCCCTCACTGGAAGCCACCGAACTCTGGACCGAGGACTACTCCGCGCGCTGCGCCACCCAAGCCCCCGGCGCTCCCGCCGCCTTTCCTACCGTCACTATTAACGCCATCACCGAACACCAATTCAGCGGAGGTGCGGCCTATATCTGGATCCCGCCCAATGCCGGAGCCCCAACAAACGAGTCCTCCCGAGACAACGCCGCCAATATCTCGACCTTCGTGATCCAGTTGACTGCCGCACTCCAGGCCGGCTTCCACTTCAAACTGGTAAGCGCCGCCGGCGCATACGAACCCGACAACGCCATCCGCTTCTGGGCCCCCAGCGATGGCCCGAATATTTGGGTCAAGAGCGGCGAAGTGGACGTACAGTCCACGCCCATCAAGTCAGTGCAGATTGGCGTTGATTTTTTCACCCCACTCGTCCTTGGCACACCCAACCTCCGCCTCCAGGACCTGGTTGGTGATTTCGATGACACCATCATTCCCGAAACCACCACGCCTCTCGACGCCGTCTTCGCCACCTCGCATTACACCGTCACCGTCTACGCCGGCATCCTCTACAACATCTGGTGGACCACTGAACCACAATCTCTCATGCGTCGCTTCCGCATTCCGCCCGCCGGCGCTGTAGGCCCCTCGATTGCCGTCAACGGCTACGACCAATGGCTCACCACCGCTCCCTCGCCAAATGGAGCGGTGAATCTCATCATTCACCCAAACCCCAGTAGCACCTTTGGCGCAGCGGTCAACTTGCAGGTCGGAATCGGCGATGCACCCGCCCATCAAACCTTATCCGCGCCCCGTGCCGCCAACGGAACCTGGCTGGCGAACCTCGATACCTTTCCCGGCGTCCCCTTCTGGGCCACGCTGGTCGGGGAATCGCGACCCGACGGACCGCTCGATTTCCGCCGCGGCATCATGTCCACGCCGGGCACAACCACACTCCACACTCTCGACGGTGTGGGCGGCGTCAGCGCTTCCCTGCCCGGCGCTTTCGTTGACGCCAACTCCAATCTTCGGCAGCAGCTCATGACCGCCGTCTACGGAACAAATATCGTGAACGCCGGCGTTTTCGACCCTTGGGAAATGCCCCACGGCTCGAACAAGTTTCAGGGACAAGCCTATTTCGTCGTCCGCGCACCCCACGCCGTGAGCTGCTCTGTGCTTCTCATGACTGCACCCAACGCAGCGGGAACCCCGCGCGACGTAACCACGTTCTCCATGAATCTAACCAACGACCTCCGTTATTGGTGGGCAGCCGTTCCCCAAGCCGTTGCTCCCCATGGCACGCTCTATCGTTTCGCCTACTCCGATGGCCGGGAATTGCTCGACCCCGCCGGCCTTTACGGAGAATCGCTCGATCCAGCTTCCCGTTGGGCACTCGATCAAGGCAACTTAACAGTACAAACCGGCACAGGCGCGGAACAATCCTGGTCATACGTCGCCGACCTCGCGGTCATCCTTGCGCCCTTCACTAACCGAATTTGGCAGACGGCCACCTGGGACTGGCTGCTCATCTACGAGATGCACGTCCAGCGCTTCACCCAGCGCAACGCCGCCGCCACCGACTTCGATCAAGTCATTCTGGAGTTGCAAAACGGCTATCTCACGCGTCTGCCCGTGACCGCCCTCGAATTTCTTCCGTTGCACGAATTCCCAGCCAGCCAGGCGGGCTGGGGCTACAATCCCAGTCTCTTTTTCGCTATCGACTCCTCCTATGGGACCCCGCTCGATTTCGCGCGCATGGTCCGTGCAGGTCACGATGCCTCTCGCGCCATCGTCCTCGACCTCGTCTACAATCACCTGGTTGATTCGCCTTTGCAGGCACTCGCCCGCGACGTCTATGTCAGTGGAGCCACAGCGTGGGGCGACATGATCTATTTCGCGCATCCTGCGGCTTGCGAGTACTTCCGCCAGGCCACCGTCTATCTGTTCAGCCTGTTCCAACTCGACGGTTTCCGCTTCGACTCTACCGAGACGATCATCAACGGCGGCCACTGGACTCCGGCCAGCACTCCCTACGTCATCGCGAAAGGACCAGACGGCAGCTACGAATACGGCGCCGGCAAGGGTTGGGAGTTCCTCGGTATGCTGCGCACCGCCCTCCGCCGCGCCGCTGACAGCGCGGGAAACGGCTGGCCCTACCTCGTCGGCGAGAACTCGCCTGAAAATCTACCCATGACGGACCCCGCTACCGGTGTCCTCGACGGCCAGTGGCACTTTGACGAAATGTACCCGCTGAACAACGCTGCCATCAATACAGACGATCACGCCTCGGACGTGACGGGCAACCTCGATGGCTCGGGACGCCCCTTTCAGCGTTCCGTTATCTACGCGGAAAGCCACGACACCGTCAGCGGCCAGAACTCGACCAAACGCATCGCGGCAACCGAGGCATGGGGCAACGGACGACAGATGGCAAAGGCAATTGGAACCGTGGCCCTGCTCGCCGAGGCCATTCCCATGATCTTCATGGGAGAAGAAGCTGCCGAGGTCCAGCCTTTTACCTTCGGCAATTCGCCCACCATCCCCGGCTTCACCTTGGACCTCAATAGCTACGAGCAAGCCGGAAGCGAGCCCCTCCAAGTACTCACCTGGTTTCGCGACCTGATCGGTCTGCGCAACAATGCTTCGAACGGTATCCGTGGCAATGACAATCAGTGGACTGGCCGCGGCAACAAAACCGTCGCCTTCGCCCGCTCCGGCGGCGCGTTCTTTGTGATCGCCACCTTTGGCACCAACACTCAGCAGCAGAATCTTGGCTGGTTGAACCTGCCCGCTGGATCTGCCTTCAAGGAAATCTTCAACTCCTCCTGGCCGCAATATCAGGTCCATGCGGAACCATTGATCTCAAACGGAGGCTATGACGCCCAGCTCTATTCAGGCGACATCATTAACCTCCCGTCCATCGGAGCTGTAATCCTGCAGCGTCGTTGAGGCTCACCTAAGTGCAGTACGCTGGATTTGGTGGGCGATTTAGTGGTCAAGCAGACGGGACTGGTACTTTGGGAAAACAGAGTTTCCTAAGGATCGAAGATGAGTTTAGATGATACCTATTCCCCCGGGTTTCGGGGACGGGCCAAAGCGTCTGACGGATACTGCTGTCGTGCTTTTTCTGGTTTTTCCGTCCTGCTTTTTCCGAGCCTTGCTTCAAGATGAGACTGTTAACTACTAGTTAAACGCCTCTTTATCCTCATCTTTATTTGCAAACGCGGTGGACGCTAGAAGTGTGCGGTAATACCTTCCTACTCAGGAGTCCCCCACTGGTAGATGCTCCGGCATACTCATTTTGCAAAAGTGCTGTAAACAGGGTCCGCTCAGTGCGTCCTCTTGATTGAGCAGTTTTGACAACCTGGAAAACACCACACCACCGGACACCGGCTTGAGGCCACCCCATGCCAGGCTTATCGCGCTTATCGCGCACCTTATTTGGGAAACTGGAACCCACAGCCTCAGTCCAGTCTCCGGACAAATCCGGGACTCTCCCCGAATCCGAAATGAGTTGGTTGGAACACTGGCATTTGCCGACTCCTGAAGGCAGCGGCAGAAAATGGTTTCTGCCACTTCCTATCGGGGAGGCCCGTCCGGGGAAAAGGAGCAGACTTAGTTCGCTTCGTTCGCTTGGTTCGCACATTTTTGCGCAAAGCAAAACAAGCCGCCGGGGAACGAAGAAAGAGAAGGCACGATCGGCGAAAGGCTGGCGAGCCGGCACATGAGAAGGGGGCTTTTAGCGCTTATAGCGCTTTTAGCGCAAATTTAATTGGCAAATCATCCTGGAGGACCGTCTGGATGTCCTGCTTTCCCCTTAACAAAGATTCCTTATTAGAGGCGAAACGTTTTAGCTCCTTCCTTCACTATTTAATTAGTCCCCCATGGTTTCTAAGTTGCGTCAAGGAGCTAGCCATGTCTGCTCAAGCCATTCCTTCCGTTCGAATCAGCCCTGACAACGAAACTGTTTTAAAGCAGTTGGGCCTTCTGAAAGATCTCGCGGGTAATTGGCACGGTAAGGGATTCAATTTGGTCGCACGGCCTTTTTTTGGCCTCCCAGCCGCCGCTCCAACGCCTGCGATCCCGGCTGCCAACCTTTTCCTTGAGCTCAACCTGACTCAAGAAACTCTGAAGTTCGATCCGATCTCTTCGTCCATCCCCAATAGAGGTACTTTTCAGGAGGATCTCGAACTGTTTGGGTTGACCTATTTACAGAAGATTAGCGACGCCACCACGGGCGGAGCGCTCCACATCGAACCGGGGATCTGGGTCACGCATGCCCCGACAACCGACCCCGTAGAGGTTCCTCCAACGGGCGGCCAAATCGTCGCCCGCATGGGCTCTATTCCTCATGGAAACGCGCTGCTGGCAGGCGGCTCTGCTAGGAGCTTTACAGGCGCCCCAACGCTCGGCGCACCGACATGGGCAGGTACTCCTGCCTTCTCCATCTTCCCTTCCTTTAATACGACTCCGATCGCTATTCCCGCCGTGCCGCCGATCCCCATCAACGCGGCCGGAGCCTCAGAATTTCTTACCGCCCCGGGAGGCGGTTTCACGCAGTACACCCTCGCGAATCCCGCTTCTGCAACGAATCCGCGAACCCCTTTTCTCAATTCGCCGCCGGTCATTGATCCTGCCATCACCCAGCAGCTTGTCAACGACCCCATCGTTCTTCTGCAGGAGACGGTTCAGAAGCAGCTCGCGGATGGCTGCACTTTTGAAGGCGTGGCCATCAATATCGCCACAGAGTCAAGTCTGACCTTCTTCACGACTCCCTCGACAGTACAGCCACCCCCACCCCCAAGCCCTCCGCCTGCTCCAGGCCCCACTGTCACAGTCGCCGTGGCGGATTCCTCCGGCGGTATTGAGAACCTACCCTTCCTCCTAACCAACGCGGATTCGGCACTCGTCTACGCGACGTTCTGGATTGAAAGGGTCACACCCAAAAGCGGAGCGCCGTTCATGCAACTGCAATATGCGCAGTTTGTCTCGTTGCAGTTTCCGGCTGTACTCATCCCCTCGAACCTGCCGCCACCGCAGTCCGATCAGGGGAAACTTAATTTCAGTTGGCCACACGTGTCGGTGGCGACGCTGCGCAAGACGTTCGGATGATCGATCCTGGACAACGCAGGGCGTAGGAAGTTTCTCGGCGACAGACAAAGTGAATTTCGGGGACGAAGTAATCCCCAGGAGTCCGCTCCGCGCGACAACAGATACCCCGCGACGAAATTCGGTGACAGACTGGAAGTCGCACTTTGGAAAACTCGTTCCGGGGTGTTGGGAGTCAAAGCCGCCGTCCCTCGGTTCACCGTCACGGTCTGCGCTGCACTGTCGATCGCACGGTGGTGGAGGCGAAAGTCCGGCTCGTGGCCGTCCGTGTTAAGGCTGGCGCGGTGGTGACGGTCGGCCAGGCATACACCAGGTTGGTCACGTTCATCGAACCCAGGCCGGTGGTCAGATCGTAGCCCGCAGTTGCCCGGTAGCCGCTCAATATTCCCAGCACGTCGCCGTAGGTGTTGGTTACGCAATCGTTGTAGCCAGTGATGCAGTTCATTGCGTTTGCGCCCCTTGTAATATCGTAAAAAATGCACGAGTTGCCGGGCGCCACCGTGTTTGAGTTGCAAGCCGCGTAGTTCTCCTGCGCCGCGAGGCCGTAGAGAACCGGATTCGCTAGCCCTTGATTGCTTCCGCTCGCTTGCAGAACCAACGCCATAATACCTGCTGCCATCGGCGATGCGGCGGAGGTGCCCCCGTTTTCCTGGTAGATGATGTAATCCGGATTGCTGTAATCGCAGGATGTCTCCGGCGAGTTGGAGGCTTGGCAAATGAGCAATGCACTGCCGGGGATCCCGGTGCTGTCTCGGAAGCCGTAGGACGCGAACAGGGAGATGTCGGGGAGGTCCCGTTTGCCGTCGGCAGGAATGCCCGCAACACCGGTTTGCCACGTTGGCTTTGCGTATCCGCCTGAGCAGGTGCCTGGATCCCAGCTGGTGCTGCTGGGAGTGGAGGAATTGGTGGTGCAATTGCTCGCGCCGCCGCCACCGGATGCCATCTCAACCAGGCCCGGAAGCCCGGTAATGGCGGCGTTGCACAGCTCCTCCGTATTGGTGAACCAGCTGTACACGTTCAAGAGAATCGGATTTGAGCAGGTGGCGTTCCACGCCATCTCTGGCATGTAGCCCTTAGCGCTGGCGCCATGCGCATCGTTGGTGGCATTCCAGTAGGCGGAGGGCGGCGCGTCGACAAACGGCCACTGTAAGTCCGTACCGCCCACCGCCGTCACATACGGGTTTGAGGCCATCCCGTTGACGGCAAGACCGAAGACATCTCCATAAGGAGGAGTGATCCCATTCTGCGGTGTGCAGCCCGCCGACCCCGAGTCGTCCGCGGCCACAAACGAGCTGATACCTGCCGTCGCGGCCTGCTGAAAAGCCTGGTTGTACACCGCATTGCCGGCGGTACCGAGCTTGAGTTCGCATTGCCCGTAGCTCATGGTCAGAATCGGCGCCACTGCATTCTCTACAATGTAGAGAATCCCGGTCACCAGACCGTTGGTTGTGGCGGTATCGACATCCGATACCAACACAATCTGCGCCCCCGGAGCTGTGGCCGAGACCATCTCTACATCTTCGGTGTTTTCGCCCTGGCTCTCCGTGAGCCCCGGATCGGCCCCGCTATGCAGCGTAGTCAGCGTGCCCGCCGGCAGTCCAAAGGAGCTGCGGTAGGTATTGAAGTCGGCGGTCTCGACGTCGCTCAGGGCCACGACGGCAACCTTCACGCCCGTTCCATCGATCGGCGTGGGCGCGTTCCAAAGCGGCAGGATGTTATAGATCGTCGCGACATCGTAGGGACTGAGCTCTTCGCGGAGGTAGCCCGTTGATGGGTCGATGTAGCCGAAGTTGGGGTGTACTCCGCCCGAAGTGGCCTTCGCGGTGTACGCGCCGGGCTCCTTCGGCTGCATGCCATTGGGCAGAAGCGGCGTTGGCTCCTCGGTGCCATTGTTGCCGGATTCAGAGGGCATGAGCGTGTACTTCCCCGTCTTCAGGTCTCGCTTCACATAGTTGCCCGGGTGGGAAAAGTGTTTTGGGAAAAAGTCATTGAGAGAAGCGATGCCCGTAATCACCGGCGAAAGCGCAGCGGGGATCTGCGGATCGCGATCGTTGGCTAGATGCACCTTGCCCTCGGCTAGATAGTTATGCATCTCCACATGAAATGCGCTCTCTATATTCCCCACGGTCCCGGTGAACTGAATATAGACGCGCCCCTTGCCTACCTCGTTAATCTGCATCCCGTGGTTTTCGAGCCAGTTGGTTACGGCGCTGATGTCGGCATCAGACGGCCCATAGAGCTTGCCAAACTCCTCGGCACTCAACCAATGATGGAAATTCGACGACTTGGGGTCATACTGCTGCTGGTTGAACGCAGCCAGCGCTGCCTCTTGCTCCGGGCTGCGCTTGAGCACCATCACCACCCGCTCCATGAGCTTGTTGGAGTCGACACGGCCCAAATCAAACTCCGCCCGGGCCATCGGGTGCGTGTAGCCGGTCAGCTTGACCAGCCGGACATCGTTGACATTTTCCACTACTCGGGATGGAACCGCTTGCGTCTCCGGGCTCTCGCCGGAGAGGTTCGATTGCTGCGCACCGGCGGGAGCAAGTCCGATTCCCAGCACCAGAACAGCCAGAACTTGAGCGAATCTTTTTACCCGCATTGCCGTCTCCTTCTTTGGTTGGCCGCGGATCTTGCGATTCCGGCAGCTCGGTTGGGTGGATTCATCCACGGTTGAGCGATTGGCCGCCGCGAAAGGAGTGATCCCGTGCCGGCGACCGCGAATACGAAGCCGGCTGCGATAGTCCACGCCGGCTCGTGAATCGCCTAAGCGAATCACCTGGCTTCCGCCTGGTGATCGCTTTTGCGGTTCAATCCATACCGCGTAGACTCGGCACAAATTGGATCAAGGATTTTTTTGAGGTGTGGTGTCAGGGTTGGAAACCCAGCAGATTTCCGGGAGGCCAAATCGGCAAAGTGAAAGGCTGGGAGTACCTGCAAAAAAGGGAGCCTCAAACGGCTCCCTTCTCTCCGGCGATGCTTCCGTTTCCTAGTGAGAGCACTCGTTCTGCTGAGTGGTGCGGTTCCAGTAGACCGTGCCTCCGGTAACAGCGCAGTTGGTCTGGTTGATGGAATGTGTTTGGATGTTCTGGTTGACCATTTGATGCTGCGAATTGATCAGGGACTGGGTCTGTACTCCTTGAATGGCATCGTTCAGAGACTGCTGCGAGGCCAGACCATTGCAAGCGCCCGGGTGGGAAATGCAGGATTTGTAGATATTGGCGACGTTTTGGTTTCCGACATTGTTCAGGTGCGTCATCCAGGCAACGGGATTGCTTCCCATGCCTGCCAAGGGATTGCTCCCCACCAATTGCTTGGGCAACTTCCCTGCTAAAGACGGAGGGAGCTTTCCCATCAACTTTCTTTCGATCAACTGCTTTTGCATCCGGCGAAGTAACGGCGCGGGGAGCTTTTGATTGAACGGTACGGCCTTTTGTGCCCACGTAGGGTTGGAGAGCAGGGTCATGGGAAGTGCGAGCAAGGCGACTGCGGCGGTAGACGCGAAATGGCGTTTCATTATCGTTTCTCCTTTTTGTTTCGCTGCCGGGCGTCCTTTGTCCGCCCTCATCCCAATACGCGCAATGTCCACAAAAAACAGCTCATGCCTCTGAAGAGAATCAGCGTGCCCCGCTCAGCGCTCCATTCCGGCTTGCATTGCTTCCCCAGGCCGTCTATCTAAGTTATTGACCCGCAGGGGAGTCGGCGCTATCGTGGTGTCCTCCCCCGCCGGAGCGTCCTGTGTCCTCTTCCCACCAGGTGACTCAACTGCTATCCGACTGGAGCCGGGGAGACCCCAAGGCTCGGGAAGAGCTTATGCCGCTTGTCTATGGCGAATTGCGCCGCCTGGCCCAGTCATATCTTCGCCGGGAACGAGGGGACCACACCCTTCAGGCCACGGCGCTGGTGCACGAAGCATACTTGCGGTTGGTGGAGCAAAACGACGTGCAATGGAACAATCGCGGCCATTTTTTTGCTATTACCGCCCAGGCGATGCGACGCATACTCGTGGACCACGCGCGCGGACATCAAGCCGCAAAGCGGGGCGGCGAGGGAGAAAAAATCCCTATCGAAGATGCGTTTGCACTTTCCAATGACCGCCCGGACGCATTTCTGGCCTTGGATGAATGCCTTAGACGGCTGGCCGAGGTCGACTCCCGCCAGGAGCAAATCGTAGAACTCCGCGTCTTCGCAGGCATGAGCGTTGACGAGATCGCCGGCGTGCTCAAGATCTCCACCGCCACCGTGAAGCGCGACTGGACCATGGCGAAGGCATGGCTTGCGTTGGAGCTCGGGAACAGGAAAGAATCCCCGTGAATCCCGCGCGCTGGCAAAGCATGAAGGAGATCTTCGCGTCGGCGGTGGAGTTAGAACCGGACGCCAGACCTGCTTTTCTACGCAACGCCTGCGGCTCAGATCAGACTTTATTGGCCGAGCTTGAGGCGCTGATCGAAAGCCACCAGGCAAATATAAGTCTTCCTCCTGGAAATGCAGCTCCCCCGCCTCGCCGCCCTGCCAACGGCTGGGACGGCCGCAGAATCGGTCCTTTTCGCATTCTGCATCGCATCGGCTCCGGGGGGATGGGCGACGTCTACCTCGCTCTGCGCGCCGATGACGCTTTTAACCAGCGCGTCGCTATCAAAGTGGTAAAAACCGGCGACTACGCCGACGACATTCTCAATCGCTTTCGCCATGAACGGCAAATTCTCGCAGCGCTCGATCATCCCCACATCGCAAGGCTGCTGGATGGAGGCACGACCGAAGAAGGAACGCCCTACTTCGTCATGGATTACGTCGAGGGCACTCCCATCACCGAATATTGTGACCAACACAAACTGGCGATTTCCGAGCGTCTTCGGCTATTCCGCGAAGTTTGCCTGGCGGTGCACTACGTCCACCAAAATTTGATCGTTCATCGCGATTTGAAGCCTAGCAATATTCTCGTGACCGCGGACGGGGTTACCAAGCTCCTCGATTTCGGCATCGCCAAACTGCTGCGTCCCGAATTCTTTTCCCAGCCTGTCGAAGCGACGAGAGCCGACTCCCGCATGCTGACCCCGTGGTACGCAAGCCCGGAACAAGTGCGTGGCGAACCCATTACCACCGCCAGCGACATATATTCCCTCGGCGTTCTGCTCTACGAGCTAGTCGCATCCCGGCGCCCTTACGCGGTGCATACGGATACGCAACTCGACATTCTCAAGGCCGTTTGCGATCAGGAGCCGCAGAAGCCGAGCAGCAGCCTCTTCCGGGCTGAAAAACCGACGGCCGAACAAAAGAACGCAAATTACTTGTCCCCTGCCGAAATCGCCGAGACGCGGGCGACAGTCCCGTTAAAGCTTAAGCGGGAAATCAGCGGCGACATTGACACCATCGTGCTCAAGGCCCTGCGTAAGGAGCCGCAGCGCCGCTATCCTTCCGCAGAGCAATTTGCTGAGGACATCCGGCGCTATCTGGAAGGTCTGCCGGTCACGGCTCAACGTAACAGTCGCCGCTATCGGGCCGGTAAGTTCATCCGCCGCCATAAGACAGGAGTCGCGGCGGCCGTATTGCTGCTTGTGTCTTTAATCGCGGGAGTGCTCGCAACTTCATGGGAGGCGAGGGTTGCGCGTTTTGAACGCGCCCGGGCGGAACGGCGCTTCAACGACGTCCGCAAACTTACCACAACCATCCTGTTCGATTTTGATGCTTCCATTCAGAATCTGCCCGGATCGACAGCTGCCCGGCAGCTTCTGGTCCAGCGCGCACTGGAATATCTCAACCGCCTCGCGGACGAGTCCTATGGCGATCCCGGTTTGCAGCGCGAATTGGCCGAAGCGTATTTGAAGATCGGCGACATCCAGGGAAACCCTTACGAAGCCAATCTCGGAGATAGTAAAGGGGCGCGCGAAAGCTATCAGAAGGCGCTCTCGATCACTACGTCATTGAATCAGGCTGATGGGAAGGATCCGGAAACAAGAAAGTACCTGGCGCGCAGTTATGAATCGCTCGGCCAGCTATTACCGTCCTTGGGAAAACCGGTCGAGGCGGCTGCTGACCTTCACCGGGCTACAAGCATTTTCGAATCCATCCCATCAGATACCGAAACCCGTTACCGTCTGGCCAATTCATATCAGGTGCTGGGCGATCTTCAGGGCCATGTTGGCGTTCCCAACCTGGGCGATGCCGCCGCTTCTCAGGCCAGCTATCGTAAATCGCTGGACCTCTACCAATCTATAGTTACCGCAAACCCCGCTGATCACCGCGCAAGGGCCGGCCTGGCGACGGTGCAGATTCGGCTCGGCGACGCCGAGTTGCAAGCTGACCTGCCGGCTGCCGCCAGGAATTACCAGAGCGCCCGGGCTACCTTCGCAAGCCTTCTCGCCGCCAACCCCAATGACCAGTCCGACCGCCGCCGGCTGGGACTTACCTACCAAAAAATTGGCGGCGTTCAGGAGTCTTTAGGAAACAATAAGGAAGCTTTGCAAAACTATCTCAATGCAGCGGATTTAGATCGAGAAGCGATTCGCGCCGACCCTGAGAACGCTCAGGCAAAAATGAATCTGGCCATTTCGCTGCGCGATGCCGGGGATCTGCTTTACAAGATGCACGATCGCGTGGGCGCCATCTCCAACTATCGTGAGGTAGCAGGCATCTTGGAGCGCCTCTCTGCATCGCAACCGGATAATGTGCTGGTACGCAGCCGTTATTCTGAAATCCTGGTTACGCTCGGTGGAACGTTGTCAGAGATCGGGAGTGCGCTCAGAAGCCCGTGAAATAACCGGGCATGGTCTGGCGATTACCAAAGAATTAGCCGGGCGGGATGAGGCCACCGCCGACGAACTTTACACCTATGCCGAGAGCTTCCTGACCTGTGAGCCGGCAGATCTGCAGCAGCCGCTCACTGCGTTGGAGTACTCCAAGAGGGCTCTGCTGAAATCTGGCGACAACGGGACTGATTATCTGGACCTATTGGCCAGGTCTTACTTCAAATCAGGAAATACAAAGGAAGCCGTTAGTACAGAAGAAAAAGCTCTAAGCTCGACCCAGAATGTACAGGATCGACAGACCCTTCAGCGGCATCTCGCCGAGTTCACCGCCGCGCAAAACAGCAGAGTGAAACATTATGGAAGTCCATAGCTCATTACAACTGCCTTTGTGAATTTCATTCCGTCCCTCAATTTGCCGCGTTCGTCCAATTTTGCCCAACCAGAATTAGCAATGAAAAAAAACTTATTCCCGACAATGACTCCATGCGTCGCATCACGGCCGGGCGAGGCTGCCTGTTCAATCACTTTTGCTGAGATGATGTGGGTCAGCGTCGAATCGAGTTCAAAGAGCGCCATCCGCTCCGGGGAGGAGCCGTTCTGCGTCGCAATCAGATAAGGGCTATGAAAATACAGACCGTCGATGCCATTCGTGGCGACGTTATCCGCACCATCTCTATTCAACCATGAAACGTGCCCAGTATTCAGATCGAACCGGGCAATTCCTCGAATGTAATCGGGAACAAAGAGTTGTTCTCCAGAGGGAATGCGCGCAGCTGTCTGTGGAGAGATAAAGTCCGTCTTATTGATCTCCAGCATCCGGCCGCTCGACACTCGATAGAGAACCCCTTGGTCTCCATCGCTGACGATCGGCTCGCCATCACGCGCAAGAACCATGTCACCGAGTGAAGAATGCATTGGCCCCGCAATGCGCTGAACAAGCCTGCCGGTAGGAAGATCGAAGCAGAGCACCGCTGAGTGGCCCCAGGCAGATTCGGGGGCAATGGCCAGACCATCGAATGCCACTTCCGTTGCCCAAACTTTGCGTCGCGAGTTATCGATCTTGATGGCTACCATGGGCCAGCCGTCCGGCGAAACAGCAAAGTTGGTAACCGATCCGTCGGTCTGGACACGAATAATCTTCCGCTTGAGAATGCTTGTGACCAGAAACGATCGCGTGGTTGTATCGTAATCGATGTCTTCCGGAAGCAGTTCGGCGTCGGGCAAGACGATGGCCGGGCTTGACAGAGATATCGGCTTTTGGTTT
Organism: uncultured Acidobacteriaceae bacterium; assembly: GCA_963787145.1. Classification (GTDB taxonomy): domain Bacteria; phylum Acidobacteriota; class Terriglobia; order Terriglobales; family Acidobacteriaceae; genus PALSA-350. The sequence continues at coordinate 220,580 of CAWBBY010000035.1, read as the reverse complement.
CGAGAGAGCCGCGCCATAATTTCTTTGTACCCTGGCAGGGTGTCGATACTTGAATAGCGTTGGTCTCTTCCTCCCAGCAGGCCTTCATCTGTCTGGCCAAGATCCGCAAACTTGTTCAGCTCTGCCAGGGCACTCCGAGCGTCTCCGGAACTCGCGTAGGCGCGGGCTAGCGCCTCAACGACGATGGGTGAGCCGTTCAACAGCTGAAACAGTTCGAGGTCGGCGGCAATGCGGACCTCATGGTCCCCAGCCGTGGCTGCGGCCTGGGCTCTTTGCTCAAGCTCTTCCGCCTGTTTTGAGGCCGTTTTCAGCGGCTGACTTGATAAGCCAGCCAGTGCCAGTGCTAGAATCGCCCAGCTTCGCATAAAAACACTCGAAGAGAGAGTAACACCGCTTGATTAACATCCCGGGAGAGACAGACCCTTTTCGAGGACGGGATGTTTTCGTCCTGGTTTTCCAAGTCGCACCCACAGCGCTTGTTAAAGGTGAGCGGCCTCACGTTGCTGCTGCCGAGATTCTTCAAGTGCCAAGGCCGCATAACCGGTGGCAGCATCGGTCATGAAGCGCCCTACGTCGGTCTGGGGATTACGCTTCTCATTAAGAGACTCAGCACGCCAGCTGCCGTCCGAATCCTGATGGCGTTCAAGCCACTGCAACCCATGCATAACCATAGGGTCTTGTCGGCTCATCCCTGTTTCTTCCAAAACCAACACAACAAGACCGGTCGCACAACCATCGCTCTCTGGTGGTTTAAACCCAATCTTTAGCTGTTTACGGATCCATCGCCACCTGCTGTCCCTTTCTCGATTCCCCTGGTCCAGCGAGGACAGCGCCCAGCCACCGTCGGGTTGCTGGAGACTCTGAAGCGCCGCTAGTACTGATTTCTGCTGCGCCGAAGTAAGCAGTCCAGGGGATCTGGCAGACGCCCACAGCACATAAAGCTGGTTCATCACCGGCTGTGATGAGTACTCGCGCTTTAAGTACTCCCTCAAGCGCTCCAAGTATGGCGCGGCATCCGGTTCAGCTGCATATCCATCCGGTGCTTCCTCCGCCTTCACCGCGAGCAGTGCAGCGCCCTGGTATCCGGACTCCCCCGACTCCCACGGCGCCAGATCAAAATCTTGCCACTTCCACCCACCAGCGTTCTCACCCGCCCGTTCTTGCAAAGCCCATGCTTCGTCAAAGGCTGTCCTTGTGATCGGCCGAAGATAGCCTTGCCTCATGTCATAGCTCGCCAGGATCACCGCATTCAACACTGCCTCGGTCGCGCGAGACTGCGCTGCTTTATCTCGGCCGTCTAAGTCCGAGTAAAAAGGAGCCATCTGGGTCCAGTTTCGCACCCGCTTTTCGACGCTGTCCATCAGAACCTTCTCGGGGGCACTCATAGCGGTCTTATCGACGGCCTGTCGTAAGGTAGGCCGTGCCATCGCGTATGGCACCACAGTGTGGCAGGAAATGCAGATCGTTCCGTGATCCTTCTGCGCGGGAGCCCAACCTTGCCACCACAACTCACGACTATCAAGATAGGCAGCCGCCCTTGTAGCATCCCAGTTCGGCAGATAACTACCCGGAGAACTCCTGGAATTGATCCGTGCTCGGATCGCGATCCAGGAAAGAGTTCCGGCACCGAACCCCACCAGCAAGAGCAGAGTAATGAAGGTTCGATTCCTCATTTAGCCTCGAATCGGTACGGGCTACCTATAGGCAATGAGTGGCGGCGTCAGCGCGACCACGACCGGACCAAATGCAACCCAGCAGATGAATGCAAGCCACAGCGCCCGTCGATACTTTTCAATCCATACCGGCACACTGCGTAGGGCTAGACCCGCGACTAGCGAAACAACCACCACAGGCACGACTCTCAGTATAGCCGAAGCTACTGGAACCAGCTGATTGAGAACGTGGCACCGAGATCGCGGTCAATGAAAGAGCCATCCCACCGCGACGCCAACAATGGAGAGCTTGATGAGCCAGCCCGTTGCGTAAGATGCCACAAACACGCGGTGCAGCTTCATAAATGCGGCATTGGTGAGGATGAGCGGTAGTGGGCCTATCATCCACACCGCACCAGCAAATTCCAGTGCAGCCGGAACAGAGTGAATCCCCAGCCTCGCGGCGGCATACGCAAAGACTCCGCAGGTCAGAAATGGGAGCGGACTCGTTAACGCAATCGCCTTGGCTTCGGTACCCTGACGCCAAATCTCGGGATAGGTGAAGCGCCGGTGAATCCAATCGCCAGCGAAAAACCAATCAGTAAACGACGAGACGACACCGGCACCGAGACTGATTGCTATGAGTCGCATCCAATTCATACCGAGAGTTCCTCGAACGCGGTCGGATCATACTTGTATGAGTGGCCTGGTGCAAGGTTTGTGCGGAACAAACTCCGCAGTCCCCAAGGGCCGACCTGTGTGCGTGCGTTAGCGAATGACGGCCAGCCTCGATTCCATTTCCCCCGCCCCGAGGTACTCCCGCCAAGATGTAGCAGTCTACTGGCGGCGTGCCAACTACGAGTGGTTGTTAATGGAGACGGCAAACTAGTTGATTTAATAAGAGTTACTTGTTAAGTACCAATTAATCGCCGGTTTTATTGACCCATTCTTTGCTTTGTCTGAAACTCCCCATGAAAAGTGACGAATGTCCTCGGGAGGCTGGACCCAGATGATTAAGCTCGCCAGAACCATACTTGCCGTTTGCCTTCTATGTTCTTTCGCGGTTTGGCCTGTTGCGGCCCAGGACGTGCCAAACTCCAAAGATCCTGCAGGCATGAAGCGGTACGAGGGAAGCGAGCTGATCGGCTATCGGGCGCCCAAATTCGATGAATATCTGTTGCCCCTTGGGCCACCGACGGATGCCTATCCTCCAAAGTATGTGAAGAGCCAACCGCTCGAAGGACAGGTCAGCTATTACACCTATATGGCGCCCGATGGCCGCTCGACGGCCGAGCTTTTCCGCAACTACAAACAGGAGTTCGCGCGCCTTGATTTGGACATTCTGTATCAGAAGGACGCAGGGCAGCCAGGGTGGTTCGGTCCCACCTTTAACCAGATCGCGCGGGACAGCGACATCGGGTCCATCCTCGGTTTCAACGCAGACGTGGAGCGCATGGTGGTCGGCAAGAGCAAAGATGCCCAGCCGACCTACTATGTAGCTTTTATTACGGCGTACCGAGATGGCCCAATGCCGGATCGTTTGCTTAAGAGAATGACGAAAGGCCGTGCCCTGGCGCAGCTGGTTGTGGTGTCCGCGGACACCATGGAAAAGAAAATGATCTTCGTCAATGCCGACGACATGAAGCAGGCTTTGCGCGATTCGGGCAAAGTAGCACTCTATGGGCTCTACTTCGACACCGACAAAGATACGGTTAAGGCGGAGTCGCAGCCCACGCTGGCTGAGATTGCGAAGCTCTTGAATAGCGACTCGTCCCTCCGCTTGCACGTGGTCGGGCACACCGATAATCAGGGAAAAACGGACTACAATCTCGCTCTGAGCCGCCGGCGAGCCGCAAATGTAGTCGCTGAACTGGTCAGCAAATACGGGATTAGCTCAAGCCGGTTAGACGCATTCGGCTGCGGTCTCTATGCGCCGCTTGCTTCCAACGAAGAAGAAGCTGGCCGGACCAAGAACCGGCGGGTAGAACTAGTGAGGTGGTAGAAGCAATCAGGACGTCAACAGGTCTACGGACAAAGTTTCGGGATTTTGTGGTCAAACAGACGGGACTGGTACTTTAGCGAAAGACGAAAAACCAGGACAGCGTAGACCGCGTAGTTTATCAATGCGTTAAAGTGACCGAACCAACAGCGCAGTGTTAAAACCGCGTCCCTTGAGGTAAGCACGATGATCACCTTTCTGGAATGCTTCAAATATCTCGCGGCCGCGGTTGTTGCGATCTCCGTTCCCGGCTTCGGATTGGTGGCCCTGACCTTCTTGATGTTTTGCGATCACGGGCCGTTTTTCATGTGCTTCCTGAGGATGGCTCTGACCGGGGGCGTCGCGATCGCTCAAGTGGTGATCCTCGTAAGAGCATGGACTCTTCTTAAACAGCGACAACATCCCCGTTTATCGGCCGGCCTCATGATCCTGTCGATTTTGCCAGTGCCGTTAGCAATCGCGATCTTTATGCGCATTCCTGGATGACCGCACCGAACTTCACCCCCCGGAGGTCTACTGTGTCAACCGAGGGGTCCACTTCACTCCAGCCTCTCCCCAGAACTTGTCAGGGTTGAAATTCGGGATCTCCAGCCTGCCATAAGAGAAATGACATTTCGTCGGCGTACTCCAAGTCGTGTTGTGCTCGGGTAGAGCCCATGCCGTGACCCGCGTCGTAGTCTACTCGCAGCAATATGGGCTTTTTGCTCGAAGTGGCTGCCTGCAAGCGGGCCGCCATTTTAGCCGGCTGCGAGGGATCGACCCGCGGATCGTTAATTCCCGCGGTCAACAAAACACCTGGATACGCGACACCGTCTTTCACATGTTGATATGCATCCATTGCATAGAGCCCTTTGAAACCGTCAGGATCGGTTACGGTGCCGAACTCGGCTATATTCGGCGGACCATTCGGGGTAAATTCCATACGAAGCGCGTCGGAGCAACCTACACGAATCAACGCTCCTGAGAAAAGGTCAGGCCGTTGCGTAATGGCTCCTCCAATAAGGATTCCTCCGGCGCTCGTACCTTCGCCCGAGAGATAGCGAGGGCTGGTGTACTTGTTCTCGATCAGATACGGAGCACCAGCTATGAAATCATCAATCGTATGTTGCTTGGTCAGTTTGTAGCCTGCGCGATACCACTCCTCGCCGTATTCCCCACCGCCGCGCACGTGGGCGAACGCGATCACGTCTCCGCGCTCCAACCAGGCCAGCCAAACGGGGTCGAAGAACGCATCATAGGAGATGCCATATGCGCCGTAACCGATGAGGTGAGTGGGGTGCATACCCTCAAGTTTGATGTTCTTCGCACGGATGATGGAAAGCGGAATCATGGTTCCGTCTGCGCTCCTGGCCTTTACCTCTACCGCTTCATAGGCCGACGTATCGATCGGTAACGGTGGCTGAATTCCCGTGTCGCTGGTGGTCTTTCGCTGGGCATCATAGGCCAGCCATCGCGGCGAAGTGGTCCAGGAAACGACGTTCACCAAGGCGCCGGGTTCCGTTGGCGTAACCGAAATGCCCTGCACCGATTTGCCTTCGCCCACCCCTACGGGCTCAAGCCGGCCATCGAAGGTGAGCCGCCGCATGCGGCCGATTCCACCATCGAGATCGCGGATGTAAATGCCGTCCTGCGCCACATCGGCTTCTTGAATCACGACTTCGCTGGCGGGGACGATCACCGCGGCTTTCTCTATTTGCGGGTTCTTAAGACTGGTTCGAGTAACATCGTAGCGCGGCTTTCTCTTGTGTGTCACCAGATAGATGTCATCTTTGTACACGTCAAACCCCACTACATCGGCGTCTACATCGAACAGTTTTTTCCACTTTATCGGTGACGCCGTCAGCTGGTCGAGGGGTATGTAATAAACGGTTTCCTCGTTTTCTGTTCCATGAGCCACCAGGCCAAAAAGATAGTTCGAAGCCGGCGAGTAATTTATGAAGCTGAGATCGTTATCGTCGATCTTCACATCCGATGAATAGCCGAAGCCAAATATGAATCGATCGCGGTCGGGATCCTGACCCAGCTGATGTAGGTACGCGCGGCTACGCTGTTCAAAGGCGGTCCCGGGCATGTCTGCCGTCATCTTTTGAAGCCGGTTGTAGAAAAAAGACTTATTGCCCGGCAACCATTGGATCCCGCCAAAACGTGCACGGTCAATCGAGTCCGGCAACTGCTTGCCGGTGGCCGTTTCAAGGATGTGCATCACACTTTGCTCGGAGCCACCCGGAGAGACCCCATAAGCCACAAGTGTGCCGTCGAGCGAAGGTCGATAGTAATCGATCGAATAATGCACACCGTCTTTCGTAAGTAGTTCGGGATCGAGAAGCAATCGCTCTTGAGAACCAGAGTGATCGCGGACGTACAACTTCACGTTGTCGGCTCCAGGAGGAGCTTTGAGGTAAAAGGTCTTCCCTCCCCAAACTTGTACATTCCGAACCCGTGTGTCTGCGGTGTCGAGCGCCTTCACCCGTACCAGGAACTTCTCGCGTCCCGGGAGGGTTGTCAGCACAGCACGCGTGTAGTTGTCCTGCGCCTTAAGCCACTGCGCGGCCTTGGGGTCGTGCCAAGTCTCAAGCCAGCGATAAGGATCGGTCACGCTCTGACCATAGAAAGTTTCGGTTACGTCCTGCCGCTCGGTGGGAGGTTGGCCCGTCTGGCCGTTCAGTCGTAAGGGTGCGGGTAAGGCGGTGACGATTGAAATCCAGAGATACAGCGCGGTTGGTGCACGAAGGCGTTTCGAAGGCAGCATAGCGTCTCCTCCTTTTCGAAATCGCGCTCAGGGATTCCCGTGGGTGGAGATGATGGTAACAGGATGTGGGGGGTTCGGGGACTGCGGGAGGCGTGCTAGCGAGCCGCCTCAACGGTAAGCCGCAGCCCCACCGCCTTGGTTACAGCAACCAGCGTCGAGAGCCGTGGATTCCCTTTGGCCGAGAGCGCGCGGTAGAGGCTCTCCCGCTCAACGCCGGCCTCTTTCGCAACTTTGGCCACCCCGCCTCTTGATTCAGCGATGCGTCTCAGGGCGATCAGCAGAATCTGCGGATCATCTCCTTCATCGAGCGCCGCACGGAGATACTCTACGGCGAACTCCGGATTCTCACGCAGCTCTTTTGCCATAACCTCATCATGAGAAATACTGGGTTTGCTTTTCATTCCGTCTCCGTTCTTTCCTTGAAATCTTTCCAGTACGCCCGCGCTTTCTTGATATCCGCGGACAGTTTGCGTTTGTCTCCGCCGCACAACAGCAGCACGCAAGCCGTTTCGATTTTCCCGTAATACACGCGATATCCAGGCCCCCAGTCGACACGCAGTTCGTGCAGGCCTTCGCCGATCGACTTCGAATCTCCAAAGTTCCCGCCGGCGAGCCGATCAATCCGCACGGCTATACGTGCGCGTGCCTTTAGATCGGCCAGATTTGCCAGCCACTCCCCGAAAACATCTCTGCCCTCCGCAGTTGTATAGCGGCGGATCTCAATCACAATTCCATTGTAACTTATAGGTTACATCCTGTCCAAGCCTGCCAAGTCATCGAATTGTTTGAAGCAACTGCGTTTGAAACCAAGTGCTGAGCGACAGAACCGGACGGATTCAACGCGGAGTTTCGGGGACCTTTGGCGGCTTCCACACAGCTAGGGCAATCGGTGACACCGATAGCCGAGGCCGCGGGGCTGGCGTAAGACCGGGTGTGCCTGTTCGAAGTGTCGCAAGTCTGTTCGCCTCTGTCGAAATTCGGACTGACACTTCGAATCGTTTTCGAACATCCTGAGGCGTCCATAGAAGAAGTCCCCTCAATTCAGCAATATCGCAGGATGTTTCATTTGCCCCGATTTTTGGCATTACAAATGCTGTAACGACTATTGAGGCTAACGCGGAGCTGGATCATACGATGCGTTTTGAACATGATGCGCTCCCTCGTGTCGACGCCTGATGCTGGAGAGGTTGCGATGGACATACCGAATGATCTGAACAAGCTGCTGGCTCGATTGAAGCAGGTGACAACCGAAGCGACGCCGATGACTGAGGCTTGGGCGCCTGGCCCCCGACCCAGCGCAAGTGAGGTCGACTTCTTTCTGAGCCAGTACGGCTTCGACTCCGACGCCGTCATCGAACGGATCGAGATCACCAAGGACGGCGAGTTCGAGTTTTACATGTTCGCAGCCCTGAACCGGTTTACCGATGACCTGTCGTTGCTGGCCATGTGGCCCTAAACACAAAAGAGTCACACAAGCCACTTTCATACTTTCGCTTTGTTGTTGCCAGGCTGCTCGTTGGGATCGAAGACATGCCGCGATGTTTTCTACGCGCACTCAGTTCGCCGGGCAGAGTTGCGCGTCCGTTGTTCATCCGATCTTCCGCGGCATCCATCAGCGGCCAAAGTCAGGAATCTCATTCGGATCCAGAAACGCGGCAATGACATCCAACAGATAGCCTACCGGCTCGCCCTTGTTGAGACATTTTGAAAACAAAACACAATCCTCGCGACCGAGAGTGGAAGCAAAAGCGCTGAGCAGCAGGATTGGGAACCGGGCGTGGAGCGCTCTCATGCGCAGGAACAGATCTCTGCCGTTCAGTCCGGGCATATCGAAATCGAGGACCGCAAGATCGAAAGCTGAAAGATCGCAGCGCAATACCTGTCTAGGGCAACTAAGCAATACAACTGAGTAGCCCTGCAACTCCAGAATCTTGCCGCGAAGTGTCAGTTCCAGTGCGTTATCGTCGACGCAAAGGATCCGCTTTTGTGCTAACTCGGATTGCACGCGATCTGCAAGGATGGCTTCGCTTCTCCTTTTTGGCTGCGAGCTGACGGCCTGATGCGAGCATGCGGCTGTATTGCGCTTGTCCGCCCGGACGCACGAAGAAGATGACGAGGAAGCGCGCGCTTTTGAGAGCTGTTTCGTGCCCATTAAAAACACGCCCCTGCGCACGTAATCTTAATAATTGTTAAGCTCGCGACACCAAGGCCAATCCTATTACTTGACCGCTGTGACCACGACCGCGCCGCAACGATGCGCTGGACCACTTGCCTTCACGGCTAGGGAGGGTATGACGCTGCAGGCCATCACGATGGAGCATAACTGGGGTAACTGCCTGGCGCAGCTCAACCCAAAGTTCGCGCCGCCAAAATGAGCCTTGCGTCAAGATCAGACTGTTAACTATTAGTTAAACGCCTCTGTATCCTCATCTTTATTTGCAAACGCGGTGGCGCCAGAAGTGTGCCGTAACTTGAACATGTGCCGCTAAGGCGCTATGGGAATGAAATGTGCACAGGCAAAATCATCTCGTCCGTCCTGAATGCCGGTCATAATGGAGGACTGCGGACACATGTGCATATTGTCTCCCAGCGTTGCTCCGTTCGAATCCAGAAATACAGATGGAGAGAGACCAATGCCGCCTGTGCAGACGAGCCAGTTCTTGCCATCATGTAACCCACGCATATAGGTTCCCGTGGGACAAACATGCATATTGCCCCTACCGTAGTTTGCATGGGTGCCAACGTCTAACACGCTATTGAGGCAAGTGACTGCGCCTGGAGAGGTGTTGCAGGAGACTAACCTGGAGGCGTTTGGAATCACCTTGAGGCAGGTAAATTGGTTCTTGCTGACGTTCGCCCCGGCCATGGCGAATCCTAGGGGGCAAACGTGTATAGATGTTCCAGAAAACACTTCCTGACCGCCTGGTGGGCCGTCGATAACCTGGGTATGGCCGCGAACGGAAGTCTGGCCCCGCGCCTCCTGTTCGGAATCCAGGGCGGCATCGCGGCCGCAGCTTTCGGCCAATCCGCCGTCACAGGCCTTCTTGAAGTATTTGCGGGCCTCGGCGCTGTTCCCAGCATCCTCATAAAGAGAGCCGAGACCGGCGCAGCCCGACGGATTTCCCAGGTCGCAGGCCTTCAGGTAAACGGCACGCGCCTTCTCCATGTCTTGTGTACCGCCGAACCCCTGGGCGTAGAGATATCCGAGATTATTGCAGGCCCTGAGCTCCCCGGCATCGCAAGCTTGGGCGAAGAGCGTTCGTGCCAGGGCATACCGCTTGTGGTTGGAGGCTTCTCTGCCCTGGTCGTAGGTTCTCCTTACTGACGCAGGCTTGGTTGCAGCGGACCTTAAGAGCACTATCGCGAGCACGATGCCCAAGCCAGCAACGATCAAACCCGCCCACATCGGAATCCGGACGCGTGGCGAGCGTTGGCTGAAGATCTCGGTGGCTGCGGAAGGCTGCGCCACCTCTGTTGCCGCTTTAGCCGCCGGCGGCTCCGCCACCACAGCGACAAAATGGGGGGCGAGCGCAGGGCGGACATCGGGTGCTGGATGAGGCGCAGGCGGTTTGGGCGCAAGCGCCTCCAACAAGACAGTCGCCTCTATTGCCGATTCAGCCGCGGGCGGCTCCGCCACTGTGGCAGGATGGGCTGTGAGCGCAGGACGGACATGGGGTGCCGGATTGGCAGGCGGCTTGGCGCCCAGCGCCTCCAGCAAGGCAGTGGCAGAGGGAAAACGCAGCTCGCGCTCTCGGGCCAGAAGACGCATCACCAGCGCTTCCAGCCCCGGGTGATCTGTGGCCAGATCAGGCCGCAGCCTGCCAAGCGGCTCGGGTACGCCCTGCAAATGCTGGAACATCCATTCTCCCGGGTTTTCTGCTCGGAAAGGGGTCCGTCCTGCGAGCATCTCGTAAAGCAGGCCACCCAGGGCATAGAGATCGGTTCGTCCGTCCAGTTCAGTGGCTGGAGTACCCCGCCACTGTTCCGGTGCGGCGTACTCCGGGGTGAGCAGCAGGCCGTGCGTGCGGCTCAGGTTGGTGACGTTTTCGGTCATGACAGCGATGCCGAAATCCAGCACCTTGGCCTGTACAGTGCCATCCTGCTCTACCCTCAGAAGGATGTTCTCCGGCTTGATGTCCCGATGAACGGCGCCGCGCGCGTGGGCTGCGGCCAAACCAGCAGCCACGCCTCGGGCGATGTGCAAGGCTCGTGCTACGGGCAGCGGCCCGTTCGCCTCGCGAAGAACAGACCGCAAATTCGGTCCGGCAACATACTCCATGGCGATGAAGAGGCTCGCGTCCTCATCCTGGTCTAGGTCGGTGACCTCGACAATGTTGGGATGGCGTAACTGATAAGCGGCCCTCGCCTCGTTGCGGAACCGCTTGACGAACTGTGGATTCCGGCTCAGTTCGACGGCCAGGAACTTCAGCGCGACATCTCCCCCCAGCCACAGGTGCTGGGCCAGGTAGACAATTCCCATTCCTCCCTGGCCCAGCTTGCTCACAATTCGGTATTTGCCGCGCACGATATAGCCCGGCGCAAGTTCCCGAGACTCGATCAGCACCGCGCCGTCAGTAGGGCAGGTGTTGTGCTGATTCGGATAGGGCGTGTCGCAGACCGGACAAGTCTTCATCGGTCTTTCTCGCTAGGGTCTCTTGCATCCTGGGAGGTGGGATGGCAGAAGCATAGCACTGTTTTTTCCATTGCTGTGCGGCCGGACTTTCGGAGCCAAGCGTGGCCGCGGTTGCACTTAGCCCAATCAGGTTGGGTGTCCGGGTAGAGAAGACGGCTTTCCCCGTCAATAACGTGAGGTAAACGGACCTGCGCGATCGGTTGCTCCTTCGCGCATTCGGACTTTCGCGCAAAGAGGTGCCGGCATCAATGCCCAGCAGGTGAATTCGGGTGAATTGTGGGTAAACCGCGGATTTCTTCGTAAACTGCCGGCCTGCGGAGGGACAGTGTCCCTCTGCAGTCTCGGGGTTCATCTTAGCCGAAAGTGCCGTAGACGCATCTCCGAATCAGCTCCGGCCCGCTGCGGGGAACCTACAGGCTTCTCACGGTAGCCTTTCGGCTACCGTTTCGCCGCCTGACGCGAATGGCGGAGAAAGCTATGTTATTGCAAATTGAGGAAGACTGCCCCAGGGCAAATTGAGTTCGCGTTTGGCCGCGAGCATGCAATAAGTCAGAGCATCCACACAAGCTTCCAGTGAAGGTGCTGAGAGTTTGGGAGCCAATTTGGCTTCCACTGCGTGGAGCCCCAAGGAGGATGTTATGAAACGCTATCTTATCGGAACCTTGTCGCTCGTGGCGCTGTCGCTCCCACTCACCGCTACCGGCGCCCACGCTCAATCGGGTGCAGAGGCCTATGTGCCCTTCGCTTTCAACGTAGGAACGGTGCACCTGCCCGCCGGCACCTATGAAATCAGCAGGCCAGCAATCGATCTCAACTACGTCACCGTCTGTAACCTCAAGACCGGCAGCACCGCGCTCTCTCTGTTCCAAGCGCAATCTCCCAGCCATGTGAGCAATAAGCTGATTTTCCGCCATGTCGGCAACCGCTACTTCCTGGCCGAGATTTGGGGAGGCGCGGGCACTAGCGGGATGACCATCCAAACCACCAAGCCGCAGAGGCAGCTTCAGGTAGCCCGCGGCCCATCAAGCAAGAATGTGGAGATCGCTCTCAAGTAGCAACGCACGGCGAAAACACTCCAAGCCTAAAATCATCGATTTCCCAACGAAATTGTCATCCCGACCGGAGCGCAGCGTAGTGGAGGGATCTGCGGTTAAGCTTTCGATTTTTCAGTTCGGCTTCTACTTCAAAAGAACTCCAGGAGGATGTTATGAAATTGCCGTCACTAGTCTTGATGTTTCATAGACGGCGTTGAAACCCAAAAGGCGACGAGAACCTACGGACACCTGGCTGGGTTCGATCTCTAACGGCGACTCTTCTCCCAACTTTTCATCGATTCCTTTCGGGGGGAGGGACTCGATGAAGTGGAACGAGGAGAGTCGCCGTTGGACTTTGGTATATCGCTATGCCGGGCAGCTCTTTCCTGCCGGAGGACGTTTACTAACTCAATACGATCATTGAAGCAAGGGTAACGCTGCGTCTGTCTCTCCACAGTCATCCAAGTCCCGTTCACGGAAAACGCGAGAAGCCTCCTTCACAATCCATTCATGTTTGGCCGCTGTCTCTTTGGCGGGATAGCGCCTTTACCGCATCCTCCATCTAGGACGATCATCATAAAACACGAAGGACGGAGACCATATTCGATGCTCCTGAATCAAAAACAGGGGGGAATTATGAAACTCGCAGGAAAGAAAGCTCTCATCACCGGAGGCAACAGCGGCATCGGTTTTGCCACCGCCCGTCTTTTCATTGCTGAAGGCGCCCAGGTCGCCATTACCGGCCGTGACCAGAAGACGCTTGACGAAGCCGTCGCCGAACTCGGACCGAGCGCACGCGGCTACCGTGCAGATGTCACCATAGCCGAAGACCGCAAGCAGCTCTTCTCAGCACTCGCCAGAGATTTCGGCAGGCTCGACATCGTCTTCGCAAATGCCGGCATCTCCGGCAGGACGCCTACGGGCGCGGCCGACGAAGCCATCTTTGAGAACATCATCCACATCAACCTCAATGGCGCCTTCTTTACCGTCAATTCAGCCGCTCCTCTGCTGAATGACAATGGCAGCATCATCTTTAACGGATCTGTGCACAACTATCTCGGCCAGCCCGGCCTTGCCGCCTATGCAGCAACGAAGGGCGGTCTTGTCTCCATGGCGCGTGCCATCGCCGCCGACCTCGCCCCGCGCAACATTCGCGTGAATGTCGTCGCACCCGGCGCCACCAAGACTCCCATCTGGAAGCGCGGGTCCCGCGCCAGCGTCACTGAAGAACAATCCGCTAAGCTCGCTGATTTCGTCTCGTCTGCTGTTCCATTGGGCCGCTGGGGGGAGCCGGAAGAACTTGCCAAAGCGGTGCTTTTCCTTGCCTCCGACGACTCGTCGTACGTCAATGCGGTCGAGTTGATGGTCGATGGCGGAGCCACTGGTGCCCCATGGGGAGCTCCTCTTCTTCGCGGCTGACCGCACAGGGTTCGGGAATAATCGATAACCCATTGGCAGAGAGGAGACTATGTCCCATCATTTCGATACCAAACTTGCGAAAGAGGATCCGAGCCTGAACGTGTGCGATTTCTATCTGTTTCAGGGCGCTCCCGACACAACGGTGATGGCGATGACCGTCAATCCTGATGTTGTCCTCTCTGCACCGGATACCCTTCACACTGAGGGTTTGTATGCCTTCCGCCTCGACCTGGCCGGTGACGCTCGCGAAGACGTTGTCTTCAAGTTCAGGTTCAACGAACCGAGACATGTGAACGGGGACGAGCATGTCCATGTTCAGAAGTTTCAGGTCCGTAGAGCCACTGGCGAGGCTATCGGCGGGGACAAGGGCGAGCTTCTGATAGAAGGCGATACGGGCAAAGTCCATAACAAATCTGGTATTCGCGCTTTCGTCGGCATCGCTCCCGATTTGTTCGCCGCCGACCCTGTCGCAATGCGTAATCTTCAGAATGCCTTCTACAAAGAACACAGGTATGACGGCGATTCGTTCCTGCACCATGGCCAGAACTTCTTCAACCATCGCAATGTCACTGCGATTGTCCTTGAAGTCCCAAACCATCTGATCGGTAAGGGAACGGTTCATGCCTGGGCCACGGTGTCACTTTACGGCCATGCTCCTGAAATGCAGGTGTCACGTTGGGGCCTTCCGATGACCACGCACCTCTTTCTCAACGATCCCGGCAATCAAGAGGTGAAAGAGACCTTCAACAGATCGGTGCCATCAGACGACATCGCTTTATTCTCGGGATACATCGCAGACTACACCCAGAAGATGGTTACCTATGCAGGATCTGCCATCAACCCGGAAGAATACGGAAAGCAAATGGTCTCTCGACTATGCCCGAACACCTTGCCCTATGAATTAGGAACGGCAGCTGCATTTGATCTCGCGGGATTCAATGGGAGGCCACTGGGTGATGATGTTCAGGATGTGATGCTTACATTGGCGACAAACAGGCCTCTCCAGGACGGAGTTGCCCCTGATCGCACTCGGATCCGTAGCGAGTTCCCATATTTTGGTGAGCCCTACTCCAAGGAAGAACAGAAGGATGTCGTACCATGGCACCCAAGAACCAGCCAATGACGCCTGCACGGCCAAGAGAGAGCGGTAACAAATTCGGCTAGAGCCGTTTCGCAATTGGTGTAGACCGAAGCCCCGTTGCCTTCCGTGGTTTTCTCCCAAGGAAAACCACTCCTCCCGACCTTTAAGAGGCCACAGTAATTGCGAAACGACTCTAGCCGTGGATTTACTGGACGGCAGCCTGTCCCTCCGCCTCCACCACTGCCAAGGTGGGCCGCCAACCTTCAATTTGTCATCCCGACCGGACCCGGATTTCCTGTTACGCGGTACTCACCAACGGCCGCGCGTGCGGCTTTCAGTAAGGAAAGCCGCATGAAGTTCCCCAACGCCACCAAGTTCGACAGGAAATCCGGGGTAGCGGAGTGGAGGGATCTGCGGTGCGCCTCTCCATCAAGCAACTCCGCAGGCCTTTAAAGCCTTCACCCTTCGGAGTTGCTTTGCGGTAGAGAGAACTGCAGATCCCTCGGCTTCCTCCAGGTTTCCTGTCAGACTTAGTGGTTTCGGTGAATATCATGCGGCTTTCCTCGAAGAAAGCCGCATACGTGGTCGTTTCTGAGAGCAGCGTGGTAGGAAATCCGGAGTTCGCTCCTAATGACACAGGTGCGAGCCGGCTGGCCCGGACCTACCCAACCAGCGGGTTCTCACGCAAACACTAAAGCCGCACCATAATTGGCTGAGCTGATGGGAGGGAGATGCTGATTACTCGCAGCGTAGGGCTTCCATGGGGTCAATTCTGGAAGCTCTTCTGGCGGGGAAGTAGCCTGCTGCTGTGCCGATGACAAGTAGAAGTAGCACGGCTGTGGTTAGGCTCATTGGGTCGGTGCCTTTGATGCCGAAGAGCATGCTGGCCACCAAGCGGTCACCGGCAAGCGTGGCAGGCATGCCGATGACGACGCCTGCCGCGACTAAGATAATGATCTCCCGCATGACTAGCAAGCTCACGTTGGATCTTGGTGAACCTAGAGCCATCCGAATGCCGATCTCGTTGGTGCGCCGGCTGACTACGTAGGACATTAAGCCGTAGATGCCGATCGCAGAGAGGAGGACGGCCAGCAGTCCGAAGAAGGTTGAGAGCTGGGCGACCAATCTCTGGTTGGTGTAAGTGCGGGATACCTGCTCGTCGAGTGTAGTGACGTCGCTGATGGGCAGGGTGTGGTCGATCGAGTGAATGGTCTGCTGCACTGCGTTGGCCATGGTAGCGAAGTCGCCGGTGTAACGTACCTCAAAGTCGCCGAAGCCCCAGGGGTATTGCGTGTAAGGAAGGTAGTCAATGAGGCGGGGGCTTTCGGTGAGATCACCGCTCTTTACGTCTCCAACGATACCCACGACTTCAACGGCGTTTTGAGGTTCTTTGGTGTCGATGTAGTAGCGGCGGCCGATGGGATTGGCCGAGGGAAATATGGTCTTCGCCATTCGCTGGCTGAGGATGGCTACATGGGGTGAGCTTTTCGTGTCGGAAGTTGAAAAGGTGCGTCCGGCGATGACCGGGATACCCATGGTGGCGAAGTAGCCCTTGCCTATGTTGTTGTGGCTGGCGTTGATGTTCTGTTCCAGGCCGATGCCGTCTGTGAGGATGGGTGAGTTCCAACTGCCTTCTGGGCCGAAGGTGAAGGTGGAGAAGCTCGCTGCGCGCACGTTGGGGAGCGCGCTGACGCGATCTTCGATCTCGTGAAAGAGAGCGTTTTGATTAGCCTCGCCGGTGACGGAGCTCGAATCGAGTTGCAATCGAAGGACGTTTTGCTTGTTGAACCCAGCATCGGCGTTGCTGAGATTGACGAGGCTGCGGAGAAAGAGGCCTGCGCCGGCCATGAGGACGAGTGAGAGCGATACCTGGCAGACGATCAGGGCCTGTGCAAGTCGACTCTTGCTGCCGGAGCTATTCGAAGCGCGCGATGCCTTGAGCGTGTCGGTGAGTTGAATCCGCGTCGCGCGCAGGGCTGGGACGGTTCCGAAGATCAAGGCTGTCGCGATGGTGACGGCGAGGTTGAAGAGCAGCAGATGGCTGTTGATGGAGAGGTCGAGCGGGATGGCCGCGGGGCCGTCGGAGGCCATGCGCAGAAGAATGCGGCTGGAGATCGAGGCAAGTGCGATTCCTAGCGCACCGCCGGCGAAGGCCAGCAGGAGGCTCTCGGTCAGCAACTGACGAATGATGCGTGCGCGGCCTGCGCCGACGGCCTGGCGGATGGCAAGCTCTCGGGCGCGGGTGGTGGCGCGGGCTAGCAGCAGGTTTGCGATGTTGGCGCAGGCGATCAGCAGTACGAGCGCCGTGACCGCCATGAGGATCTTGAGTGGTTGAGAGAACTGGGAGCGGATGGAGGATAGCCCGGTGGTCATAGGCGTGAGCGTGACGTGAGCTTTGTCGAGCTTTTGAAGATTCAGCTGGGTGAGTTTGGCGTCGGGAAAGCTGCGTGTGATTTGCTGGAAGAGCAGGTTGGTGTCGGCTGTGGCTCGTTCAATAGAGACGCCGGGTTTGAGGCGGCAGATCAGGTTGAGCGACTTGCTGAAGTTCACGTTGTATCCGCCGAAATAGGGCGGGACAACCTTGACCATGGAGAGCGGTAGCCAGACCTCGGGAGCCTCGCCGACGAGGGTGCCGAAGAACTCCGGCGGAGCTACGCCGACGATGGTGTAGATAACCGGGCCAAGCTTGATTGTTTTGCCGAGGACGTTGGGATCATGGGCGAGCGCGCGCTTCCACCAGGCATAGCTGACGACGGCTACCGGATGATCGCCCTCGGAGTTATCGTCGGCATCGTTCAAAGTGCGGCCGATAAGGGCGTGAACGCCGAGCAGCGGGAAGTAATTGCCGGTGACGAGCTGGACGGAGATGGCTTGAGTTTCATTGCTGCCTTCGATGAAGCCGTGCCCATCGTTGTTCAGACTGAAGATGCCGGCGACGTCAGAGAAGACGGTGTTGCGCTGTCGAAATTGGCGGAAGAAGGGATTGGAGAAGAGCTCGGTGAGGGCGACGTCGTCGCCGATTCCCCGCATGCTTCCTGCGCCGAGCACTACGAGCTGTTGAGGATTTGTGACGGGAAGCGAGCGCAGCAGAACAGCATCGAGCAGGCTGAAGATGGCGGTGTTGGCGCCGATGCCGAAAGCGAGTGACGCCAGCGCGACGATGCTAAGCGCAGGACTGCGAAGCAGGGCACGGGCGCCATAGGCGATGTCGGCGAAAAAGCTTTCGAGAGTGTCCGATCCCCAGACCATAAGGCTCTTCTCCTTGATGCGGGTCGTGTTGCCGAACTTGAGATGAGCGGCGCGCGCGGCGGCGGTAAGCGGCAGGCCGCGATCAATTTGCTGCTGGCCGCTCAGTTCGAGATGGAGGCGTATTTCTTCCTCTAGATCGCGTCGAAGCTGGTCGCGATGCAAAAGCATCTGGATGCGGCGCTTGATTTCGCCCGGCAGGCTCATACGCTCCTCTTATGCCGTCTGGATAACCTTGGTGATTGCGCCCATGATGCGGTGGAACTTGCCTAGCTCAAGGGCGAGTCGCTTCTTTCCATCCGCGGTGAGGGTGTAGTAGCGAGCGCGGCGATTGCCGGCCGTCACACCCGACTCGGCGACGACCCAGCCTTTGATGAGCATGCGTTGCAGCGCTGGGTAAAGAGATCCTTCTTCGACCTGAAGGATGTCTTCGGATTGCTGTTCAATGGATTCCGCGATCTCGTAACCGTGAAGTTTCTTGCCGACGGCGAGGGTTTTAAGAATCAGAAGGTAGAGGGTGCCCGGTGGAATTTCGTCGCGGGACATTTTGCTTCTCCGGCCACTGGCATAGATAGACTATGCCAGTGTGAACTTTCGCAGATGAACTGTCAAGATAGGCGGTCCGGGGTTCCGTCCCTCCGCACTCCCAACTTGATTGGCTTAGATCATCTACGGTGCAACGTCACGACCGACTGTGTCACTGATCTCAAAGGAGGCAAGTGCGGTCCGGGTTTTTTGCCAGGCAGCTTCGATGTCTTCGCGGTCCATCTTCACCAGGGGTCTGGTGTTCGCCGTTTCCCAAACGGCAGCGGCCTGCTCTACCAGGGCATTGCGGCCATCTGCTCCTTGCAGCTTCGGCGCGAGTCGTCCGATGGTCGAAAGCAGACGAATGAGGACTGCAGGATTGTCTGCGGCCGCCTGACGGATCTGATCGAACGCCTGTTTAACCAGACGCGGAAGAAGCAGGGGACGGACCTGCAGACGCAGCTTTCCGTTCGTATCGAACCAACGTCCCCAACACTGCGGTGCCCCGGCCAGAATCGTCAGGGCCTCTCCGAGCAGGTCCACGGAGGCAATGCCGGTGAAGGTGTCGTTGATTGCTGGACTGAGGGCACGAATCGCAATCTCGACGATCTGAGCGACACCGAACTCAACATCCTGGGAGAGGAAGCGGTGACGTCCCATGGTGATGCTGCGCAAAACCAGGGGGGCCAGAGATGCTTGTGTAGATGCGGGCGAGACAGAGGCTAGAGTCTCACCCTGCAGCACGAACTGCCCGGGCCTGAAGGGGACCGAAATCAGCGCACCTGCTTTGGCCGCAGCGCTCACTAGTTTCTGATGATGGATTTCCTGCAGATAGCCGCTTGTAAGGCTCAGGATAGGCGCGTTGTCGCTCATGGTCCGATGGCTGTCGGAGGCGTCCACCTGCTGCAGGTCGCGCTCACCCCTGTTGCGCGGAGCGGCGAGTTCTACCGCGTGGCGAAGGTCGTCGACGATCCGTCCGATGGCATCAGGGTTCTGAATCAAGACGGCCACGCGGTGACTATAAAAGACGAGAAAGCCGAAGGCCGCGAGGACCAGGAACCAACTTGTGATCAGTGATACCTGCGGGATGAACGAGGTGTGCTCATCCTTGTGGGTGACCAGGAAGACCAGGAACACATAGATGAACGCCGCCATGAAGAGGCCGATACACACCTGTGTAACCCAGTCCTGTACAAAGCGATACAACAGGCGCGGACCGAACAGATTGGCCACCATGGACAACACCAGCAAAGCCACGGAAAAGATGAGCGCCAATACCGTGCTCACGCATCCCATCATCGCGCCTAGTATTGCCCGGGCATCGTCGATGCCGCCCATGGTGAACCAATCGGGAAGGTGAATCACGTGATAGGCCGCAAGCATGTCCGGCGTTATCGTAATCGCGAACAGGACCAAGGCCGCCAAAGACATTTTGAGCGGTACTATCCACAAATTGACATTTTGGCGCGACGCTGTGAGGCGAAACCCGGTCATGAGGCTGCTCCTGAGACAAATTGCTGGTCGAAGGAATGCGCTTGGCGGAGTAGCGACCGGAGTCAGTAGAACCGCCCAATACCCTTCACTTTGGCATGGAAGCGCCCATCTAAGGCCTCGCAGGCCTGTGGGCATCTTCGCTATTTTTCACTCTATACCGGAAAGCATGTCGCGCTACGACTAGATTCGGAGTCCATCCTCGCCTTTACAAATTCCTTATAACTTCAAATCACATTCTTTACTTCAAAGCCCCTCTACTTGAGGTAGTTGGCTCTTATTCTGCCGACACGGGAGGCCACGCCATGCGTAATACATCGCTGCTGGCTCACGAACTGCTCCGCCTACGTCTCAAATGCTTCGATAAGATGCAGCCTTCCTCCCCTTCCCTAGAATCTCCAGCCATGCGCACGCTATCGAAGAAGGCTGCCGGAAACTTCCACGCATTGGTTCTTCGCGCCTTCGGAAATTTGGACCAACAGCGAAGTAACGAGAGGGCGAGGATGAGACTTGGGGACAGGGTCCGAGTAAAATGTACGGCGATACAGTATCCAGGAAGGCGTGGGATCGTGCTCGCTGACAGTGCGCCTAACAAGTTGGTCGAGGTGGAATTTGAGGACGAAGCTATCGCGCATTTGTTTACTGAGGATGAGCTAGAGCCCCTACGGGACGCGGCGCAGCATTTGGTTCAAGCATCCTGAAGTGATTTCCGTCTACGACTTCGAGATCGCGGTGAAGTTCTCGAGGGCGCTCTGGCGAACGCACAGCTCCCGCATCTCATCTTGGCCGAGCTTTTCGGCACAGCCCGCCACTGTGCGCACTCCGCACCCAACGAGTATCCGGCGGTACTCCGGATCGGATGTTGAGACGGCGATGTCGCCGAGGGCCCGCAGCAATCGCAAGCTGACTGCGACGTCGCCCTTCGAATACATGCGAATCTGCTCAAAGGCTGCTTCCAGCAGGCGCTCGAACTGGATCCATGCAACGTTTGCGCGGGGAATGCCCGGCGGATCGCAGAGCAGCTCGTCTGGCGGTTGACGGGACGCGAAGCGGATCAAGATACGGCTAAGTTGATCTACGCAACTGATCGCGGTCGTGGGGTCGTTAACGGCGGGCGAGATCGCCTTCAAAGCAATATCGACTATCTGCAGGACTCCAAACTCCACGTCCTGCTGCAAGGTTCTTGTTGGTCCGAAGTCGAACGCTGCAAGCAGCCGGGCTTTTCCTTCGGCGGGCAGACGATTGCCCTTTGAGACCATCAGCAGCGGTACTGCCGCCGGCACAAAGTGGCCAACCCGCCGGAGAACACGGATGCTGACGTGGTATTGCCTCGCAAGCGCGATCAGGCGCTGCGTATCGACGAAGCGGATGTAGCCAGATTCATCGCTCGAAATGGCCACCTCGCTCGGGTTGGGTCTAAGCGCCTCAGTATGCCTCAGGCTGTCCACTCCGCGGGGCGAGGGCATCAACTCATCGATCATGGCTTCGGTTTCTTTCGCGATTTTGTCGACAATGTGATTGACGCTGATGGCCTGCGAGATGTGATGAATGAAAAAGAGCAGCCAACCGACGCAGGTCAGCGCCAGCATCATCGCGCCCAGCACAGTCGCTACCGGCGCGAAGGGCCGAGGGAGCGACCGCGCTGCCGGGAGCGCCGCCATGCAATACGAGAACGTGCCGAGAAAGACGCCGAGCGTCCATTGCGTCACTCTGTCCTTGGAAAAGCTGACGATGATGCGCGGTGAGAACTGCATCGATGCCAGCGTGAGTGTCATGAGTAGGATGGCGAAAACGATGGAGACTACCGTCATCATGGATGCAGCAATGCCAGCCAGAATGACCTGGGCGACTTGCGGGTCGGCATGAGACGGAAAGATGGCGGTTGGCACCCACGCACTGGCCGCCGGAAACTGCTCCTCCATCCATGACAGGAGCGCGCCCGCACAGCCCAGCACCAGCGCGATGATGAGTGGCCGAAGCAGGAAGCCGCCGCGAAGGTTGTACATCGCGCGGCGAATGACCAGCGGGAAGTTTTTACTCACGGACTTGTCTGGTCAAGTGTAGTGGGTTAAACCCGAACGCAAAAAGAAAAAGAAAAGACCTGAGGCCTGCGGGTAGCATCAAATCCGCCAAAACAGGGTTCCTGACGGATCACCGGGCTTCCACAACCTGATTAAGTGATGGTTGTCCGGTGCTAGAAAACGTTCTTTGTGAAGGAGAACACACCATGCCTGAACTTGTGAGGGAATCTGTGGGTCTGCCGTGGATTGGCGGGTCGCGCGGAGGTGATCGCAGCGTGGTGCTTAAACACAAGCTGATGCTTGGCATGATCAGTGCAATGCTGGGCGCTTTGCTTCAAGGTTGCGCAGCGGGCAAACCTCCTTCCCAGGGGGAAACCAGCCTGGCCAATGCGGCTAAAGACGTTACCATTCCATTGGAGGCGGGGAAGATGAAGAACCCGCTGCCTGAGACGGATGAGGTCGTGAGCCAGGGCCAGGAAGTGTTTCTTGGGTCTTGCGCCCAATGCCACGGTCCGGATGCGCGCGGAGACACTCATATCGGGCGCAACATGGACCCGCCTGCCATGGACCTGAGCTCGCCCCACGTGCAGCACTGGAGCGACGCGGAACTTTTTTGGATCATACAGAACGGAGTTCGCCTCACAGGCATGCCTTCCTGGAAGTCGAGCATTTCCGCTACCGACACTTGGAAGCTGGCACGTTTCATCCACAACCTTTCCCGCCCCGCCTCCACAGCAGCCCCGTCACAGGCACAAGCCGCCATTTCCACGCAGGACAAGTACGCCCTCAAAATACCGAATGGCCTCGCGTTCTCTGAGTTCAGAGGATACGAAAGCTGGCAGGTGATCTCCATCAGCCATAACGGCGGCGCGGTCGCTGCGATCCTCGGGAATCCTGTGATGATCGACGCCTATAAGGCGGGCATTCCCGCTAACGGCAAGCCCTTTCCGGATGGCGCCAAGATGGCGAAGGTCCATTGGAACGCGAAAGTGAATCCCAATGAACCCGGTGGGCCGACGGTGCCAGGCGCCCAGCATGACGTTGATTTCATGCTGAAGGACAGCAAGAGGTTCGCGGACAGCGGCGGATGGGGTTACGGCGTCTTCGAGTATGACGCCGCGTCCGATACGTTCAGGCTCGGCAACTTGAAAGACAAGCCGCCGCAGGCGAACGACGCCAAGTGCGGGTTCGTGTGCCACACGCTAGTGAAGACAAGAGATTACGTTTTCACGGATTACGGGCACAGGTGAAGCAGTATGGGCAGACTGTGCCTGGTGCTTAGGGCGTGTCTGGTCTTTCATTTTTCTTGGAGTGGTGGAACGGCTTCGCAATCAGCTTACCGGTACCTTTCCCGATCTTGCCGGTACCCTTGACCGCGCCTACTCCTACATCCTTGCCGGCATCTCCAGCACCTTTGGCGACGTTCTCGGCAGCGCCAGCAGGATGCAGCGTCACCAGGTCGCCGGCCCCTTTACCGACACCCTCGGCATGCCACGGTGTACCAGGGGGGCTCTACTTTCGACGGGCGGCAGGTGGCCAGAGCTGATCAGGGGCATCAACATCCATTCGAAGCCTCACCGGGCAGGCCGCAGCCATTCTCCACACTAGGGCTCTCGCGCTGGGTGCAGAATATTAGGGGACATTACTTCACCGCTTTCCACCGTCCGGAGGTTTCCATGGATATACAGAACAAGCTGACCCGGTCTGTCGCAGTGACCGCCGGAATCGCCGCCGCAGGTCTGGCTATTGGCTCTGCCGCGATGGGCGCTTTTGCTATTGGCGCCTTGGCTATCGGCGCGCTGGCCGTTCGGAAGGTCGCAATTCGCAGCCAACGCGTAGAGAAACTAAGCGTTGGCGAACTGACGGTCGATCGGCTCCTGGTCAAGGATTCCGTAAACCGCGAGTAATCACGCTTAAGGCTCGCCCTTAATCACTCGGAAGTCATGGAGTCTTTCAGCGATTGGGCCACGTCGTCGATGGAGGTTTTCTGACTTAGCTGCACGATCTCGGCGTCTTTTGCCACCTCCGACAAGCCGATTCTTGCCGCGATCTGTCTCTCAATTTGGAGTACTGCCGTGACCTCCTTCTCTGCCAGAAGCAAGACCTGCAAGATCAAATGATCGCGCTCATCGGAGCGGCGGCTCGATCTACTCTGCCTCATCACGATGAAGCTGGCAAGAAAGATGGCCTCAATGGCCACTACGGTATCGAGTGTGGAAAAGGGAACGGGATCGAAATGAGGAATATGCGCAATTCGGAAAGTATTGACGAGAATCCACGCCGCGAACCACATCACATGAATTCCTATAAAAGTTAAGCTTCCAACGAATGCGCCAAGAAAATCCCCCACGCGCTCAGCCGCGGTGCGCCGAGCCATGAACTCTTCCTCGTGCTTCAAGATCACTTGGATGTGTTCTTGCAGGTGGGTTGAATCTGTCGGCATTATTCTTACTCGGGCAACCGGGGAGATATGCGGCCACCCCGTCTGCGGGGCAGACGGGGGAAGCAACACATCTAACCAACAGCCTGAAGGACAACGGTGCTAGCGGTTCAGATCGTGAATTGTTTGACCAGCCGCTTGTGCTACTTTACCGGCTGTGTCCTTGACCGCCCCAGCCACCTGATCACCAATCCCTTCGCCTGCCAGTTGATCGTTCCCGGCCGCTCTGCCGATGCCCTCTTTGAGCCTGCCGGCGAGACCTCTGCCAGATCCGGAAAGGCGCTGTTTCGATCCCCACAAAGCGGTCCGCCCCGCGGCATACTCTACATCATCGTCTCCGGTCGCATACTGCGGACCAGGCTGGTTGAGCACAATGTACGCCACGAAAGCGACAGCTACACCCGCGATACCCCAAGAAAGAGCTTTCATTTAACGAATCTCCTGGTAATTGGATGCACATATCGCGAAGGACGTGTAGCCCCGGACCCGCAGGCCTGAAAGGCATGGGCTCTATGATCCCCTTATTCTGCAAACGTGAACACTTCTTGTCATGCCCAGAGTTCCAGATGATGTAAATCGCCGCCCGCAGGATTGGCCATGTGCTCGCGGCGATAGCTGATTGCTTTCCGCTACGGTAGCAATTGCAGAAAAACGCTTGGGTACACGAGCCTGCTTAAGCCAATGAGCGCCAATTTCTATAGCTGCTGGTCCGACGGCGGGGTCTCAACTGATTCACACCGTGCACTTTCTATCCGTGTATCCTCTCTATGAAAGGCGCGCTTCTCGTGATAGTGAACTTTACCGGCGCCGCCTGTTTCATTAGCTCACGGCAATTGACGTTGTCAGGAAGGAGAGCAAGGGTTGATATCGAAGCTAGGGCGGCAGCGCGAACCGCATCTCCGCATTCAGCGTCGATCGCGGTTTGCAAATCCCGGCCGCATCCTACGGCTTCTTGTCCACCTGACAATTCTTACCTGTCTGATCGAGCCGGCGCGTGCTCAGTACGGCTTTGAGGTTTGGACCGTAGACAATGGCATGCCAGAGAACGAGATCCGCGGCATTACGCAGACACCTGACGGATATCTCTGGATTGCTACGTTTAACGGACTGGCACGTTTCGACGGCGTCCATCTGACTCTCTTCAACAGAGAGACCCCCGGCCTCCTTTCGAACCAATTCGGCACGATGTTGCAGGGGCGGGGCGGAGACCTGTGGTTCGACAGCGTTGATCGCGGCGTGGTGCGTTACCACAATGGCGCGTTCCGCGCCTATGGAGTGCAATACGGAATTCCGGCGGTCATCATAAATGGACTGACCGGGGACGACCATGGCGACGTATGGGTGCTTAGCGGGGGGCGAATTGTCCGCTGGGATGAAACATCAAACCATTTCGTCGACATCGCGCCGCAGAGCCCGAGCGCTCGGTATCGGTCTCTGTTGTGGGACTCAGCCGGATTCTGGGTCCGCCAGCAGGAAACGGTCCGCTGCTTTACTCATGGGAGCTTCGTCGACTTTACGCTGCCCAGGCAAATCTTGAAAGATGATCTCTGGGGCGCGGCGCTCGATCAGAGTGGAACACTCTGGCTTGAGACCGTCGACGGAAAGCGGGCTCGGATCACCGCGGGCAACGTGAGCCAAATGATTCCCGCCGGCTCTACCCGGGAAGTGACGGTCGGCACTACCTATAACAAATCTCTGGCAATGCACGTTGGTCCGCGCCTTGCTCGAACCTTTGAGTTCGTCAGCTCCAACCGGAAAATTTCGGTTACGCCCTGGCATTTCTATGAAGACAGGCAGGGAAACCTCTGGATTGGTACCCTGGAAGAAGGACTCTACCGGCTGCAGCAACAATTGATCAGCAGCTACTCGAGAGAACAGGGACTGATCGACCGCGATACTTACGCCACCTATCAGGACCGGTCGGGCGCCCTCTGGATCGGGGCATGGCATTCCGGGCTCAGCCGTTTCGCAAATGGAAAATTTACCAGCTACACCATGGCTGACGGGCTGCCGAACGAACTGGTGACAGCGCTTTTCGAAGACCGTGAGGGTCGTTTCTGGGTTGGTACGCATGGTGGCCTTAGCATCTTCGACCACGGCCGTTTTCATATTCCAAGCGGCCCGACTCTTCCTGATGAGGCGGTGGTTCAAACAATCTGCCAGGACCGGCAAGGGACGCTGTGGTTCGGAACCAGGCAGGGGCTGGCCCGCTATCAGAATGGTGTAACCCGGTTCCTTACCGAGAAGGACGGCCTGGCGGCAAACGACACCCATGCGATCGTCGAGGGGGCTAACGGAGATTTATGGGTGGGTGGTTATGGCGGTCTGACGCGGATTCGCAACGGGGAGTTTACGCGCTGGACGGAGAAGGATGGTTTGCCCAGCGCCAACATCTGGTCGTTTTACGAAGATGACGACGGCGCTCTGTGGATTGGAACCTATGACGGTGGTCTCGTGCGCCTCAAGGGCGGAAAGTTTACCAGCTATTCGGTTAAGGACGGTCTCTTTGATGACGGCGTGTTTCGCATTCTCGAAGATGCGCATGGCTACTTCTGGATAAGCTGCAGTCGGGGTGTGTACCGGGTAAGCAAACGCGATTTGAACGCATTTGCCTCAGGCGATCTGAAGAAGGTTACCTCCACGGCCTACGGAAAGATCGACGGCATGTTGGATATCGAATGCAATGGGGGAGTGGAGCCGTCGGGCATCAAGACACGCGACGGTAAACTTTGGTTTCCCACCCGGAACGGCGTAGCGATTATCGATCCGGAATCTGTCGTCCACGATTCCGTTCCGCCATTGGTGATGATTGAATCCTCTCTGGTGGACAACGTAGTCGCACCCGTAAGCGCTCCGCTGCGCATTCCGCCGGGCAGGCCGAACGTAGAAATCAGCTACACAGCTCCGAACTTTATTAACGCTGCGCAGACGCATTTCAAGTACAGGCTTGAGGGCTTGGACTCAGAATGGATCGACGCCGGAGGGCGGCGCATAGCCTATTACTCCCACCTGCCACCGGGAGAATATGTTTTTCACGTGATCGCGGGCAACAACGATGGTGTGTGGAACAACGAGGGCAAGACACTCGACATCACTGTGCTCGCCCCCTTTTATGAGACCCGGTGGTTTGAGATCCTTGCCCTCCTCACTTTGGGGGTTATTGTCGCGATGTCGTGGAAATTTCGCGTGGCGCAGCTTGAGCGCACACAGGCTGCCCAGCAGGCCTTTTCCCGGCAGTTGATCGCCTCCCAGGAGGCCGAACGCAAGCGTATTGCCGCCGAGATGCATGACAGCCTGGGCCAGCGGCTCGTGGTGATCAAGAATCTTGCCTATCTCCTGCTCCGCTCAAAGAAGGCCGCCCCTGCCGATGACTCTGATGCGCAGACCATCGCGGAGATCAGCGATGAGGCTTCCTCCGCGATCGCGGAAACTCGTGAGATTTCCTACAACCTTCGCCCGTTTCAGCTCGACAGGCTGGGATTAACCAAGGCGATCGAAGCAATGATCCGCACCACGGGCATGGCATCCGCAATCCACTTTACTTCGGAGCTGGATAACATCGATGACGTCTTTCCCGAGGATCTGCGCATCAATTTTTACCGCATTGTTCAGGAAGCCCTGGGCAACATCATGAAGCACGCCCAGGCAACAGAGGTAAAGGTTCGGGTGAAGCGGCGCATCGAGAACGTAGTCCTGTCGATCGAAGACAATGGCCGTGGATTCACGCCCGATGAGCGAAGCCCTCTGGACTCGCGCAGCGGCTTCGGGTTAACCGGCATGGGCGAGCGGGCGAGTCTGCTTGGCGGTGAGCTCAAGGTGAAGTCAATTCAAGGCAGGGGCACAACGGTCCTGGTCGAAATTCCATTGAAGTAAGAGCACAATAGATGACGGCATCCGCCTACCAGTCTGCAAACAGGCTCAGTGATTCCCGCCGTCCGGCGCTGCCGGGGATGAAACAATCCCGAGTAAACCCGAAATCTCGTGCTTGAGTACATAGTCGCAAGCTCCAGCTTCCAGAGCGGCAGTTTTCATATCCTCATCCAGGTAATCCGTTACGACAATAATGCGGGCTGAAGGATCGTAACCTCGAATCTGCCTGGTGGCCGTCAAGCCATCGACATGGGGCATCCTGACATCCATCAGAACGATGTCCGGTCGATGTTCTTCATAAGCTGCCAGCGCCTCTGAGCCGTCGGTACATTCCCAGATCGCACTGGCCGTGTCGGCTAAAATGCGCCGTAACACACGCCGGATTCCGGCATTATCTTCAACAATCAAAAACGTCATATATTCTCTTTGCGATCGTTCTCACGTCCGGGCGCCCGCTGACGCAAAGCCCGAAACCATTGAAAACCTGGGTCAAGCCTATATAAGCACGAGGACAAAGGACATAGAGGATGCTACATACAGGACCGTGTGGTTCCACATGGGGAGCCGGGAATGAGCTTCATACCCCGACTGGCCATTTCTGTCGGCTCGCTTGCTGGCGCCAGTATCCACCTGCCCGCGATCTTGATTGCGCCTGTGTCCCGGTGGCTGCGCCGGTCGTGGTAGGGTGTGATGGTGGGTCGCGATTGAGGATACAGAGTCGTGGATGAAGAGATTCGAATTTTGATTGCAGACGATCATCCCCTGATGCGGAAGGGCTTGCGGCTCAGTGTCGAGGAGGATCCCGGTTTAAAAGTAGTTGGCGAAGCTTCCGATGGAGAAGCGGCTTTGTCGCTCATTAAGAAGCTTCATCCACACGTCGCACTGCTCGATATCGAGATGCCGAAGCTCGACGGGCTCGGTGTCGCACGGGAAATGGTTAAGAGCGGGCTGAAGACAGAAATCATCTTTCTGACATTTCATTCGAATCAGGATCTCTTCCGAAGCGCAATGGACCTGGGATGCAAAGGCTATATTCTCAAGGACAGCGCGGTCCAGGAGGTGGTGGCCGGCATTCATGCCGTGGCGTCAGGACGGCCCTACATCAGTTCAGCCATTACCACGGACTTGCTGCAGAGTCAAAACCGGACCGAGGCAAAATCAAGCCATGCCTTGATGAGCCACCTGACACCTACCGAGCTCCGCATTATGCAGCTGATTGCCCGCGGTAAAACCAGCAAAGAAATCGGCGCTGAGCTTTCCATCCACTACAGAACCGTCGAAAACCACCGCACCAGCATGTGCCGCAAACTTGAGCTTGAGGGCGAGGGTGCCAACGCACTCCTGCGGTTTGCGCTGCAAAACAAGAACCTTTCGTAAGACCCCGCCCCCGAAAAATTACTGCAATGCCTCCCGTGTGGAACCACATAGGGATGTGTGTGGTACCACACGACGCGTTGTGTAGTAACCTCCATTGTTTCTCCGCCCTTCCAATACTAATGTTTCATTACAAAGTCAATGGTGCTCGCCCCGGATAGAGTGTGCAGTTTTGTTAGTGAACGGCACATATCCTGACGACCAGCATCAATCCTGCCCAATCGAAAATACCTGGAGTAGCTTCCGCTGAGCGTTCTTAAGGGCAGCATGTTCTGGAGAGGAATGTCATGGTAAATGATTCAGTCGGGGCCTTGCATATCGCATTAGCGGCCGGGGTGGTCGGTTGGTTGGTATTTTGTATTTCTCACTCCTTGGCGGTTTGGAAAAGACGGAATGCCAACGGAAGTCCGCAAAGTTCTCGTGGTTTGCTGTACGTCGGACTGTTGTTATGTGCCGTGGCGCTGGCCGGGGGCTGGTTGAACCGCGAGTTGACGAGACGGGCCGGCGTCATTCTTGGTACCGACTTCTTCGTGGTGCGTGCCCATGCGAGGACGACCCCCCATCTCGTCCAAGGTGACTCCGTCGATCAGGGCGCCAGGCTCGCCACCTTTGACGATCTTGAACTCGACCGGGAAGAACAGCATCTTAGGGGCGATATCGCGGTGCTGGAAGAACAGATCGCTGACGCTCGACTGAAGCCATTGGTGATTGATCCAGAAGTCCTGCGCTTGTGGCAGGATGCGAACGACTCGCAACGTGGCCGCCTTTCTCAGCTCGGTTATGGAGTACTGCACCGCGCTCAAGCCGGTTCCTTCTCGACGCAGGCTATCAAGGACGATGAACTCGTCACTGCTCAACGAGCTCAGAGCACAGCGGCTGAGCTGCAGTACGAACGAACTGCCTCTCTGGAGAAAGATGGCATTGTCGCCCGCAGTAAGTTGGACGCGGCGGCCGCCGCGGCGCAGACCGCCGCACAGAAGTTACGCGAACGGGAGAGTCTCATTCAAGAGACAAAAGCTGGGTCCGACGCCATAGCACAGGCGAAGTCGGCGATCGCTCGCGACGAGGAGCGCGCCAGGGCCGAACGAACGGCGGAGTTAGCGGAACTTGATGCGAAGCGTTCTGAGCTTCGGACGAGTTTGCTCCAACTCCATCTTGAGCGCAGTGTCATGGCGCCCTTCGGCGGTACGGTTGTTTACCGTCACCCATCCCCAGCACTCGCGGAAGATGACCAGGTCATACTCGCTTTGGCAAAAGGGTCCGGCTTCCTGGCAACCGTGCAGCTTCCGGCACGGGAAGCGGCCATGCTGGCGCCCGGCCAGGAACTGAGGATGAAGCTTAACCACTCGCTGGTGAGCGAAGAGATTATCGGGCGGCTGCAGTCAGTGCAGCCGGTTTCCGGGTACCCGGACCGCCGTGACTTACTGATCGCGTGCGATCTTCCTCCGGAGCAGTTCGCAGCCCTCTCTAAAGGAACCATACCTGTCACTTTGCAATGGCGGCCGGCGCTCTACACCGACCGGTTCGCTCAAGCGGGATTGGTGTTCCTGATCCTGTCGGTGGTTGCGTGGCTCCTCACGCTGGTACGTGCGTGGGTACGCCAGGCCGCCGGATCAAAAGCCGCCGAAGCGGAAGAGGTTGACCGCGTTCTCACACAACTTGGCCTATCTGCTCGGGAGTTCGTGGCGCGATGACAACCGATGCGGAGCGCCTGCAGCTGATACCAACAAGTCCAGACACTTCGTGGCTTTTCTGGATGACACTCTGTTTTGGGATCTTCCTGGCCATCTTCGCCCCATACAGGTTTTGCTCTGGGGCAGTTCAACTGATCGACAGGGATGGCCTGGCTCTCACCTCGGTAGGCCTTTACTTCATGGCCGCCCTATCCGGCCTGATGGGTCTGCGCTGGTGCATTCTGTTCATCTTGTCCTATGCGAAAATGTCCCGGCACGATCGGGAGCTTGTACTGCCGCACGACGCTTCCCTGCCCTACGTATCTATCCTGGCGCCCGCTTATTGCGAGGCCGCTTGCGTCAAGGATGCGATGAGCGCTCTCGTGCGTTTGGATTATCCGGCATACGAGGTAATATTTGTTGACGACGGCTCGAAAGACGACACTTACTTGCTTGCCAGTTCCTTCGCGGGAA
The DNA here is from genome assembly GCA_963787145.1 of uncultured Acidobacteriaceae bacterium. GTDB lineage: Bacteria > Acidobacteriota > Terriglobia > Terriglobales > Acidobacteriaceae > PALSA-350. Next base: position 188,899 of record CAWBBY010000035.1, on the reverse strand, counting down.
CGCATTATTCGGAGCATGGTGTGTGTCATGTGCGAGTGTTCACCAAGCCCAATCAGGGCAAGTGGAGCGCTCACAACTACGGCCTGAGGCACGCCAGCGGAAACTTGATTCTTTGTATCGACGCCGATTCACGAGTTGAAACCGGCGCACTCAGGTTGATGGTGCGCCACATGCGCGATCAGCGCGTAGGCGCTGTTTCGGGTCAAATCCGAGTGCGCAACAGAAAGTCGTTGGCCGGGCTGTTTCAAGCCTTCGAGTATGTCCTTGCAAACGGCGCTCTCCGTCTCGCGCAAGGCGCCACGGGTTCCGTGATGATTGTTCCGGGACCGATCGGGCTCTTCCGGCGCGAGGCCCTCGAACGCGTGCAAGCGGAAAATGAACGGGCGCACGGTTGCGAGGATCGGTGACGTTACGAGGGCCATTCTCGCCCCTCACTTTTGCCGAGGATTTCCACCTTTCACTTTCCATGCTCTCCCTGGGATATCGAGTGGAGTACGAACCCCATGCAATCGCGCATACAAAGGCCCCCTCCACGCTGACGGCGCTAATCAGCCAGCGATATCGCTGGAACCGCGGAACCATGCAGGTCGTCTTGTGGTACCTGCGCAGAACGCTGCACGGAGGCAAGTCGCCGCTGAAGGTCAAAACATGGATTGCAGCTGCATTCATACCAGATTTTTTCTTTTTTCCTGCACTTTACTTTATCGTTCTCGCGAACATGCTTTTGTACTTCATCCACGGTGGCAGTCTCTCCAATCTGGCTCCGTGGGCTGCGGCTGCAGTTCTGATCAATGTGATGACGGGAAGCTTGTATGCCGTCGCCCATCGGGATCATATCTATCTTTCATTGCTATCGCCGTTCTTCGATTTCTACCAGGGTATTCTGCTCAACTGCGCTTGGCTCATCGCCATGTTCGACGAGGCGAGAGGCACCGGCATGCGCTGGTAAGGACCAGGCGATGCTGTTCGCCTCCGTCAATCGGCAACACAGCCATTCCGGGCCGCCTTGATGGCCGTATCAGCAGGCACGCCGCCCCGTCGCATTGCGATTCGCAAAGAATCTAAAGTACCCGGTCCGCCCGCCGATACTCCTAATGGAGGCTCACTATGGAAAGCACCACGCTCTTGCAGGAGAGCAACATGCCGGCCCACGACCAATTCAATAGTCAACCCAATCTGATCCTCGCCGATTGGACTTGGGCCCCCATTCCGGCAGCTCCCAAACCTACTCGCTCAGCGTATGAGGCAGCCCGCAGGGCTGAACTCGACGACGTTCGCCGACTCGATCTGCACTACCGCCAACTCCTCAACTATCTCCGCTCCCTGGGAATCCGTGGGGACAATGACCTTTCGGGAGGCAACGATCTATCGCCAGAGGATCGGGAGGAGCATGATAAGGTGACTCGTGAGCTGTATCTCAGCCACCGATTCCTGGTTTGCGCGGTCGAAGTGTACCTGCTGGGATGCGTAGAGTACTCGGGTTTGACTGGTGAAGGCGCGGTAAGGCGTGCGACCAATACCGACAGCTTAATTGCCAGCCTGCAGGCGGAAGAAGATTTAATGATCAAAACTCACGGGCCGCCCTGGGTGGAGCGCACCCTCACTTAGCGTAGAAATCTTCGTCCGGGCAGCTGCTACCGCCCCTTCCGCTTCCCCAGCCTGTATCCGGGGGCAATGGAGCTGAGTACCTTCGAAGAGCCTAGTGCTTCCAGTGCTTGTAATTGTCCTGATAATCCTTGAGCCGCGCCAGATCGTCGGTTAGCACCGCCCGGTCGCGGGGTGCCAGGTGCTGATCATTGGATGATTTTCGGATAGAGTCGATAACCTCGCTTAATGTGTCGCTATCGAACTTGCCCTGATCGAGCTTGGCTTGCAAATTCGTCAGCTCTTCCTTGGTCTTATCCAGACGTGCATTTTCTTTTTCGTTTGCCACTCGAGCACTCCAGATATGGTCCAGGTCTGATCGTACTTGGATGAACAATTGAGACCGCCACTGCTCGCCTTGGTAGCGTGCATCGCGATCGGCGTACCAGTCCTGAGCGGCGCCGCTCAAAGTCGCGAATGCCGCCAGAACCAGCCCTGCTGTAATGTTCCGTTTCATGATCGAACCTCGGGGCGGCGATTATAGGAAGCATAATCGAGCGTGCAATCGACCACGCTCGCTTCCCTCCCCCGCCACTCTCACCCTCACATGGATCCACTCTACCGGACTTTGCTGACAACTCGCAGGCGAAGCGATGTTCCTGGAAAATGCATTTGTCGTGCGAACGAAAATCGAAACTCCATTAAAACGTCGCCAGGTTACCTCAAAAGCGGTTATGCTGATCCGAAACCATGAGCAGCCAGGACGTTACGAATTTCAGCGCAGTCGACCGTACCGGCGACCCCGCATTCTTCCTCCATTTCCTCGACGAGGCCAACAAATTGGCCAGAGTCTGGAAACAACCCATCCTGGACGGCCTTCGCCTCCAGCCGGGAGCGCAAGTCCTGGATGTCGGTTGTGGCATGGGCGCCGATGCCTTGGACCTCGCCGCCGTGGTAGGCGAAACCGGTCACGTGACGGGAGTTGACTTCAGCGAAACATTAATCGCGGAAGCGATCCGTCGCGCCGCCAACCGCAATCTCTCTATTACCTTTGAAGTCGGGGACGCACAGCCCTCCGCTTCCCCGACCATTCTTTTGACGCCGTCCGCACGGAGCGCATGCTCATGAATGTTCCCAATCCCGAACAAGCCCTCTCTGAAATGAGCCGCGTACTCCGGCATCGGGGTTGTATGGCTGTCCTCGACTTCGACTGGGAAACACAGTTCTGCGACTCCCCTTACAAAGACACCACCCGCAAAATCGCGCTCTCCTTCTGTGACGGCCTCAAGCATGGGTGGATCGGCCGTCGCCTTCCTCGCCTCTTTCGGGAAGTCGGGATGACGGAAATTGCCGTCTCCTATAAAACAGTCACAATCACATACGATTTCCTCGGACTCCTTCTTGGCGGCCACGTCGCCCACGCCGTCTCCCAGGGCATCCTTCCCGAACAGGAAGTGAACCTTTGGTGGACACACCTGGCCCAGGCCAACGCCCGGGGAACATTTCTCTACGGCTTCACTGCCTTCACCGTTTCCGGCACCAAAGCGACGAGCTAGACCTCCGCGATCGGGAGACCGTAGTTTACGGGTCTCGCTGAATGAGCAGCGCAAAGCCGGCGGCGGAGAGGGTTGCGTGTACCTGGTGGGCGGCGGGGTCGTGGCGCCAGGCTTTCTGCGGCAAGGGTTGGTTATCGAGCTGCAGGGCCGCTGGTGACGTATCTATAACAGTTACGACTTCACAGGAACGAACGGTGGGTGAAGTGCCTACAATCCGCAATCCGGCCGGGGAGGTTTGAAGGTTTGCGCTGGTACCATGGGACCGTGGGAAGATTCATGGTCAGACGGACCTGGAACTTTTAGAATGCTAATCATGGGAGATAAGAGCCCATAAGGAGAGATCAGTGTTCACCCTCGACGGTGTTCGGAAACTCCATGGCTGGACACACGCCAGCCTCAATCTGGTGTTGGATCACTTGTCCACAATGCCCACAAACGATTATGTGACGGAATTGTCCGGCTTCGGCTTCCGCACGCTGCGTGAACAAGCGATTCATATTTTCAACTGCGAAGGGTTTTGGGTTCACACGCTCCAAGGGTTGCGGTATGCCAACCGGACCGTTGAGGAGTGCCCGGTTGTTGCCGATGTGAGGCTTCTGCAGACAAAAGTCAGCCAGTCTACCCACGCTTATTTGTCGACCTTGACCAATCAACAACTCAATGCCGATGCGGAGCTTCATTTCCCTGATGGCGACGTCGCCGTCCGCACCCCGGCGCTCGTCCTTCATCATGTGCTGACGCATGCCTTTCATCACAAAGGCCAGATCGTTGCCATGTGCCGTGCGTTGGGTCACCCTTCCCCCGACACCGATCTGAACCAGTTTGAATGATGATGACGGAGAGATGAGGGGCACGATGCCTTTCCTCCAATGAGATGCCGCAATAGGTATGCCTTTATCTCTCCAATGCGCTCATCGGTTGACTGGAACCCGTGGCGGCAAGTGGCCGAATACCGGCCTTCATTCCATATGCTAGGATGTGTGCGCAAAGGGGGTGCGCGTGCCCAAATTTGTCATCGAGCGTGAAATTCCGGGAGCTGGAAATTTATCCGACGCCCAATTGCGGGAAGTCTCGCAAAACTCGGTCGCTGTTCTGCAGGGAATGGGTCCCAAGATCCAGTGGCTTCATAGCTACGTAACCGGTGACAAGGTGTACTGCGTCTACCTTGCACCCGACGAGGAGACCATCCTGGAACACGCCCGCCGCGTAGGCCTGCCTGCCAATCGCGTCTCTGCCGTACGGCGGCTTCTCGACCCCACAAGTGCAGAGTAGGCGCTGGCTGAACCTACCGGGGGGCGTCTGGATTTGCTTCGCATCCGCGTCAGCGTGTCCCCGATGTCGTGCGCTGGGGGAAAGGGGATTCAGACTCAGGCACCAATACCTCTTCAATTGCTTTGTCGACCGGCGTGTCCCAACCTACTAACCAGGCCGCCTCGGCTACTGTGTTGGTCAATGCCTGCCGCGCCGAATTCAGACCCGCTTCCAGTTTGGCTCCTTCTGCGGGCGTGAGCGGAGCGCCAATATTCTTGCGTAGCGCAGCGGCAGCGCCCGCAAGCCGCAGCGAACGCTCGCTCTCGAGTTGAGCGGCCGCTGAGCACGCGAAATGCTCCAGCAGGCGGGCGATTCCCCGTTGATGGCCCAATTCCTGAAAGAGTTTCATGCTTTCCCGGTACATCGAGTTCGCTGTGGGATAGTTCTCCTGTTCGCTCGCTAACCTTCCTAGATCAGCGAGCGTGCCCGCAATTCCCCACGGGTCGTCGAGTTCCCGAAAAATTGCCAGGCTCTGTTCGTACATTGTCCGCGCCGCTGCAGAGTCGCCCTGGTCGCGTACCACATCGCCCTGGTAATTCATCGACCAGGCGACGCCGCTCCAATCTCCGATCCTACGGAAGATCGAAAGAGCCTCCGCGTATAGCGAACCAGCGCCCGCATTGTCCCCTTGTAACTTGACGATATTCGCCAGATTACTGAGAGAACGAGCAATCGACTTCTGGTCGCCCAATTCTCTCCACAGCACCAGGCTTTCCTCGAAAAGAGAGCGCGCAACTGACAGGTCGCCCCGGTCGAGAGCAGTGATCGCGAGCGCGTTGAGAAACACTGCGGCGCCCTGCTTGTCGCCTGACTGACGCGCGATCTCCAGGCTTTCTCCGATCAGCGCATCCGCTGAGGCGTAATCTCCTTGCCCGCTGGCCAGCGCACCTGCGGCAAAAAGGGCGCGCGCGCGTACCTTGTTGGGAACGGCCCCGCCCGGAAGCTTCAATAGCTTGCCCAGCGAGTCCCTGCCTTCGGCGAAATACTCGCGCATCTCCCAAAAGCGAAACAAGGCTGCGCCGAGACGCAGGCCCCACTGCGCATCTCCGGTCTCTATCAGCCACTCCAGGGCAGCCCGAAAATTGCCATGTTCAAACCCGAACTGCTCCAGCCATTCCTCCCCGCTCTTCCCTGTAGGTTCTTCTTCCGCCAGCACCAGGCAATAGGCGGCATGGGCGCGCCTGGTCAGTGTCTCTTCGCCGCTTGCCGCCAGTCTTTCCAGACCGTACTCGCGGATCGTTTCCAGCATCACGAACCGCAATTCACCCGTCGCCTGGTCGATCTGCTGCACCAGGCTCTTGTCCACCATCGACGATATGCCGTCAAGCAGGTCTAGATCGAGATCGCCCTTGGTGTCGCACACAGCTTCCGCGCTCTCCAGGCTGCATCCGCCTACGAACACCGATAGTCTTCTGAAAAACTTTTGCTCCGGGGCGCTCAGAAGATCGTAGCTCCAGTCGATTGCGGCGCGAAGGGTCTGCTGACGCTGAGGCAGGTCACGTGAGCCGCCAGTCAATAGCTGCAAGCGGCTCGACAGGCGAGCGAGCAGGGAAGACGGGGAAAGAACTTTGACCCGGGCGGCAGCGAGTTCGATCGCGAGAGGCAGCCCATCCAATCGGGCGCAAATCTCAATGACAGCGGGCGCGTTTTCCCGGGTAAGGTCGAAATCCGGCTTGACTGCGAGGGCGCGCTGCACGAACAGCGCGACCGCAGGGTACTGCGATAGAGCCTCGACCGAGGATATGGATCGGACATCCGGGAGCATAAGCGGCGGCACGGGAAATTCATGTTCTCCGTACACGTGCAGCGCTTCGCGGCTCGTCACCATGATTTTGAGATGGGAGCTGATGGCGAGGAGATCTGCTACGGTTGGAGCCGCCTGAACCAGGTGTTCGAAATTGTCTAGGATCAGCAGCATCGGGGCGCGCAAAGAATCTTGTAAATTCTGCTTGAGTACTTCGAGCGGCGACTGCGCTCCCCCTTCCCGGATCCCCAACGTCTGAACTATCACGGATGCAATCAAGCCCGGATCGCTGAGCGAGGCGAGCGGAACAAAATAAGTGCCACCGGGGAAGTGCTCAGCCAGGCCGGCCGCCACCTGCACCGCGAGACGCGTCTTGCCGATCCCGCCAGGACCCGTGACCGTGACCATGCGCACATCCGGTCGCAACAGGAGTTCTTTGGCCGCAGCTACTTCTTTCTCCCGCCCCACAAAACCGGTTCGCTGCACGGGAAGGTTGGCCCGGTGGCTTTCCAACTGCTCAGCTTGCCTCTCTGAGAAGCGGCCCTCGATAGCTGCAGGTTCCTGACCGAGGGAGGAAAGGTAGCATTGGCGGCTTGGTCTTAGCGGCTCATTATTAGTAACAGTGGCGGGGCCGTTTTCCCTCTGCCCTTTGAGTCGCTTTAACTCCGAGCAAAGTTCGGCCGCACTCTGAAAGCGCTTTTCGAGGTCTTTTTCCAGCGCCCTCGCGATGATTGCATCCAGAGCGGCGGGTGAGGAAGGACTCAGGTTGCTGGCAGCGGCTGGCTGTTCGTTCAAGATCGCATTCATGATCAGCACAGGATTCTTGCCGGCGAAGGGCCGTTGGTATGTTGCCATTTCGTAAAGCACAATACCGAAGGAAAACAAGTCGCTACGCGCGTCAAGCTCTTCTCCGCGCACCTGCTCCGGAGACATATAAGAAGTTGTACCCAGGATAGCGCCGTCGAAAGTGAGCGATTCATCCCCGGACTGGCCGTCAGCGGCATCAGGGGCGCACACCTTGGCCAATCCGAAATCCAGGATCTTTAGCCGCGAATGGCCAACCACGAAAATGTTTCCGGGATTTATATCCCGGTGAATGATCCCCTTGGCATGCGCCGCGGCCATGGCATCGGATGCCTGAATCGCGAAATCTAAAAGCTCGCCGGTGGAGATTGACCTTTCCCGAATTCGCTCCTTCAAGCTCTCCCCATCCAGCAACTCCATGACGATCACCGGCCGATGATCGTGTTCTTCCACTTCGTAAATGGTGCAGATGTTCGGGTGATTCAAGGAGGAGGCGAGGCGTGCCTCGCGCTCAAACCGCTGCAGCGCTTTCTGGTCGCGTACCAGCCCTTCTGGCAGGAATTTCAAAGCCACCTGGCGTCCCAGGCGTATATCCTCCGCTCCGTACACCACTCCCATTCCGCCGGCACCGAGTTCCGACAGAATCCGATAGTGGGAGATCTCCTTGCCGATCAGGTTCCCCTTTCTGGCCGCGGCCTGTGACTGAACGGCAACTCCGGCAGAAGCAGGGCGAGCCTCGACAACAGGAGCGATGAACCGGTATCCCCGGCCGGTTATGGTCTGCAAGAAGCGCGGGTGAAGCGGGTCATCTTTAAGCACTAGCCGGATCTTGCGGACGGCAGCGTTGATGCTGTTGTCCGTATCCAGGAAGACATCCTTGCCCCAGATTCTCTCGATGATTTGATCGCGGGTGACCAGCTCACCTTTCTTCTCTACTAACAGCAGAAGCAACTCCATAGGAATGCGTTCAAGCTTGAGAACCCGGCCGGCGCGGCGCAGTTCGTACGAACGCAGGTCCAGTTCGAAGTTTTCCCCAAGGCGGAGCTGGCTGGAAACTTTGGCTGGATCGGACCGCATAGGAGCGCCCCAAAAGTTGCACAATTCTACACTGCCTGCGCATTCCTTCCGTAACCGCTGTGCTTACAGCAGGTTACGAATTCATTTGGATTAAGACATTCTTCAGGCGTTCGCCATTGTCAGTCAAGGCCAGCTGCGGCAGTATGAGCCACGTGAGCAAACGAACCATCGCAGGCAGCAAATGTTCACACCAACCGATTTACAAGGAGAACTTATGACAACCTCCGTTATGACCCTGCTCCAAAAATCAACCTTGTGCATCCTGCGTTTGGGATTGCTCAGCAGTCTTGCCGCCGCCGGCCCGCTACTCGCAGCAGGTAAGGGGGGCGGCGACTCCGAGCAAACCGCCCCGTCCAACCTGGTGCAGATCGTTCGCCAAGCTACCGAGCAATTCGTCGACGTAAACGCGGCCACCGCCGCCGGATACGAGCCGGCCTTTGGATGCGTTACCGGGCCGGATATGGGCGCCATGGGCGTGCACTACATCAATAGCGCCCTGGTCAGCGGCGGCCAACTCAATGCCAAGAACCCGCAAGCATTGATCTACGAGCCGGTGGGCGGCGCCATGAAGTTGGTAGGGGTGGAGTTCATCACGATTGCCGACCCCTGGTTGACGGCCCACCAGCAGGCTCCGCCGATACTCGAGGGTCAACTGCTGCAATATATAGGCGCGCCTAACCGATACGGCTTGCCCGGATTGTTTGAGCTGCACGTCTGGGCATGGCGCGATAATCCGCACGGTGCATTCGTAGACTGGAACACGCACGTGACCTGCGAAAAAGAATAGCTACGTCAGAGGGGCCGCTGGTAATCGCGCTTCTTTCTAAGCTGACCCCAAGCCGCATCGGAACAACTTTGGAATATTGGCCCTTTTCGGCAGTGGACTCCGCTTGACAAATTGAAGGCCGATCAGCGGTCGCGCCTCTTGAAAACGAGACCATCCCATGAAACGGATTTCGCTCGGTCCAAAGTGGTTTCGTGCGAAGTCCGTTCGACTTTACTGCGGGCGGTTCGCAATCGAACGAACACACTGCTTAATCCGCGTTAATCCATCGGCTTACCACCACGATCGACAGAGTACGGAGCCCGCGCTCCGTGCGGAGAAGCGAATGCTTAACGAGATCAGTTCCGATACAACCGCGAATGCTCTGATTTGGCGAAATAACCACGATTTGCAAGCAACAGGAGCCAGGTTCTGGGCAGACACTTCCGAGGGACGTGTTGAGGCGCTTCGTTTGATGAAGCAATTCGGCGATACGGTTGAAGAACTAGAGCGATGGGGTTGGTCCACCGAACGCATTCAGACTGAACTTGCGCCGTCCCGTGAGGTCTTCGCTACATCCTCGTTCATGCGGCGTTGTCAACGATGGCCGCGGGGCTATGCGGGGGATTTCGAAACCATCGAGTATCTGGCTGCCGGCGTGAACAATAGCATTCCAGGGACCATTGGATGGCACTTCGAAGACATAATCCTCCACTCCCCTATGGCCCAGCAGCACCGCAACAAACTGGACCACCAGGCGAAGGAAATTGCCCAGGCTGTTCTACGAAGTCGCAACGCCAGGGTCCTGTCGGTAGCTTGTGGCGGCTGCCTCGATTGGGCGTCGGCTATGCCATGCCTCGAGAATTTTGCAGGCGAGATCGTTCTGAATGACTTCGAGCCGGACGCGCTGGCGCTCGCTGCGACCCGGCTTCGGGCAGCAACCTGCCAAATCCGATTGGAACCTGGCAACATCCTCCGGGTATCGAAGCGCTTGACTCGCTTTCCGCGCTTCAACCTGGTCATCGCAGGCGGGTTGTTTGACTACCTAAGCGACAAAGCGATCATATTGCTTCTACGATCTGTTCATGAGGACCTGCTGGTTCCTGGCGGGGTACTACTGTTTACCAATCTTGCGAAGGGCAATCCCTGGCGAACGCTGATGGGCCACGGCAGCAATTGGAGTCTGAATGAACGTACAGAAGGACAGATCCGCGAACTATGTCGCGACGCCGGTATACCGCAATCCGCTGTCTTCGTAAAACGCGAAGCCACTGGATTGGCGATTTTGACCAGAGTAGTGAAAGTTGAACGATAAACGAGAGCGCCAACGACTTTCAACACCAAGGCTCCGCAAGCGCCTCCCTCTTTTTCGGCACATCGATTGGCGACCACACCGCCGACCGTCTCCTCGATGCCATCAACGCATCCCCCAACGGATTGTCCAGAACCCAAATGAGTGCTCTTTTCCACGGCCATCTCAGCAGCAACCGCATCGATGCCGCACTCCAACAACTCATTTCGCTGGGTGCGATTGACGAAATCAACCAGCCCACCGAGGACGCCCCGCTACCCTCTGGTCTGCGATACTCCAATCGGATTGCATCGCCCAGGCAGAGTCACACGATGAATCGACAGCTGAGGAAAAAACCAAGGAGGAATCAATGCAGGAGCAGACTTAGTTCGCTTTGTTAGCTTTGTTCGCAGCGTCTAGGGAGATGAGGGGACACGATGCCTATCCTCTAAGAAATACCGCAATAGGTATGCTGCCCCTTTATCTCTGTCCCCGAACCTTCTAGTGTAAACGCGTCAGGTCAGGCGACCGTAGTTTATGGGTTTCGCTGAATGAGCAGCGCAAAGCCGGCGGCGGAGAAGGTTGCGTGTACCTGGTGGGCGGCCGGGTCGTAGCGCCAGGCTTTCTGCGGCAGGGGTTGGTTATCGAGCTGCAGGGTCGCTGGTTCAGTATCCATAGCAGTTACGACTTCATAGGAACGAACGGTGGGTGAAGCGCCTACAATCCGCAATCCAGCCGGGGTGGTTTGAAGGGTTGCGCTGGTACCATCCGGCAGGGTGAAGGTGGAAGTGTCGCCGGCTTTGCTTGGGTAGGCTTTCCAGACCAGGGCGCCGGCTAATAGGTTCGGGTCGCTCCAGTTCAGGGTGGCGGTTTGCTTCTCTGGCTTGAAGGGGAGGATGGAGCCGGCTCGCACAAAGATGGGGATTTGATCGAGCGGCGCCGGGACCGTGACGTCCGTGCCTCCGGTGAGGTGGTCTCCGGTCCAGTAGTTCAGCCAGTCCCCTTTCGGTAGATAGAGCGTGCGGTTGACGGCTCCCTGTTCGATGACTGGGGCTACCAACAGGCTCTCGCCTAGCAGGTATTGATATTCGGCTGTCGCAGCGCGGGGATCTTCCGGGTATTCGAGCACCAGGTGGCGCAGGATCGGCACTCCGGTGCGGTGGGCCTCTGCGGCGTAGGTCGCGAAGTAGGGGAGGAGCGATGTGTGCAGGATCGCGTAGCGGCGGAAGATGGCTATGGTTTCGGGGTCGTGCCACAGATCTACGGCGAACTTGGGCCTGGACCAGGGGTGGTCCCGCATGACGGGGGTAAGGGCTCCGAATTCGGCCCAGCGCATCCATAGTTCGCGGTCTGGTCCGTCGCTGGAGATATCTGGTCCCCAGGTGGAGTAACCGGACATGCCCGCGGTGATACCGGCGGTGACGACCGAGGGGAGGCCGAGGTCGCGAGCCCAGTCGTGCTGCTGGTCGCCGCCCCAGAGCATGGGGCTCCATTGCTGGGTGCCGATGAAGCCGGAGCGGGAGAAGGAGACGATGTTGGGGTTGACGGCTTGCACGATGCGGGTGGTGATTTTGTGATACAGCAGCGGATACACTTCGGAGAGACGGGTTCCGTCGCCTGCGGCCAGGTGATCGCTGTCGTCGACGTACTCTCCGAAGTCTTCCATCCAGCCGTCCCAGGCCTGATCGCGCGCGGCATGGGTCAGCATTTCTTGCCACAACTCGACGGTGCGCGGATTGGTGAAGTCCAGATTACCGGTGCGCACGGGCTCAAACATGGGACCGTGGGGAAAGCCGTCTACGCCGGTGACCAGGAGTTTCTCGGCTACTGCTCTTTGCCAGGTCGGGCTTAGTGTGGGATAGGGGAGCATGCGCTCGCGTAGATAAGGATGCACGTAGCCGAGGACCTTGTAGCCCAGGCCGTGGAGCGTGTCGTTGAAGGCGCGCGGGTCACCGTAGTAGCTGGAGAACCAAAAGGGCCAGCCCAGGTTGTTGGGCTCATCAAGCTCGTCGAAAACCCAGAGGGCGCTTGCGGGAATGCCTTCGGCGCGGATTCGCTGGGCCTCCTCCAGTACCGCATCTCTTCCCTGGAGGGCGGTGATCCAGGGTCCGAAGGTCCATAAGGGCGGGTTTTCGGGGCGGCCGGTGAGCGCGGTGTACTGCTCCAGGATGGCCTTGGGATTGGGGGCAGAGAGCAAGTAGAAGGTCACGGGGGTCTTGGCAACGCGGAGATCGAAGGCTGAACCGGCATCGTTGAAGTTGAAATTTGTATCAAACACTGTGTCGGCATAGAGCCCGAGGCCGGTGGGGGTGTAGACCAGGGGGATGGCTACGTAGCTCCAGTTGTGACCGGGTTCACCCGAGCGGTCGGCGGGTCGGACGTCAAAGTGGGTATTGGAAAGAGCCGCCTGGTAGAAGCGTTCACCGAGGCCGAAGCAGGGGTCGGCTCCGGCAATGTGAATGGTGACTGGGGCGGGGGCGAGGGAGGGTGAGGGGCTGGGGCGCGTGATCGACAAAGTTGCCATGCCTGCATGCAGCAGTTCGAGGGTGACGGTCGTTTCCCCGGCTGGAGATGGGAAAGAGAAGGACCAGGTGTTTTGTTGCCGGGTGAGATTGGTGAAGGCAGGAGGGACGGTGGCAGTGGAGACCGGGGTTGGTGGGGCCGCAGCTTGCTCTCTAAAGGAGAATACCCAGGATGAGCGGGTTTCGAGATTGAGCAATGTGAGAGTGGCGGCTGGGCGGTCGATCGTGATCTGCAGCGATTGTGTTTTGAGCTCCACGCGGCCGCGGGCGTCATGCACCTTTACTTTCAGGTCCTGCTCGGGGAGCTGTCTTGTTCCGGTAGCGAGGAAGATCGGAGAGGGTGCGGCTGCATGCAGTTCTTCGAGCATTCCCTGGTACTCTGGCGAGCTTGCGTAGGTGCCGGATTGCGCGGGTAGGCTCATGGCGCAGAGTGCCAGGCACGTCACCAGCAGGTACTTGACTCCGCGCAGTAGGAGAGGGGCCCCCATACCATCAAGCCTACACGGGCGGGTGGGATGCTTGGGCAAATCCTATCCGTTTAAGTACGCTTCGCCCGGAGCAGTTCATAAACGGCAGGCAGCTCCTTGGCTCCCAATCCCGCAGCGAGGGCTGCGGCATACACCGCATAAAGCGTGTCGGGAAACCGGTTGTCCAATCCTGCTTCGTGGCTCAGCGATACGATGTGCGCGAGAGCCCCTACGTGAGTATCCAGCGAACACTGGTCACCGGTGTAGTCGCGCCCTTCGAGCATCGGCCTCGCTGCGTCCACCGTTAGGTCGATTCCAACTATGAATGTTCGCTTGTATTCGAAGAACCGAGATGAAGAAATTCCTTCGGACTCACACATGGCCGCAGCGTGAAGGAAAGCGAGGCAACCCCCATAGTAGGCTTCGAGGATCGCGCAATCGAGTGCGGCCGCTGAGCCGATTGCGTCCGCAACGAATACAGTGTTCTTTGCCAACGCTTGAAGGGTTGATTTGTGTGCATCGAACGCACTCCGGTCGCCGGCACAGAACACGGTCGCATACTCGGTCGCGATGAGGCTTGGTTCCGCGAGGATAGCGCCATCCAGATAGGACACACCGTACTGCGCCGCCCACGCGGCGCCCGTGCGGGCGTTTGAAGGTGTCCCGCTCGTGAGCTGTACCACTGTCTTGCCCCGCAGCAACTCGCCCATCTCGGCTGTAAAGAGCACCTGGTCACATACGCCGTAGTCTGTCAGTGAAGCCACCAGGAGGGAGGCATCTCGTGCAGCGGTCGCAGGCGTGCTGGCCAACGTCGCTACGGTCCGCAGCGGCTCAGCCTTGGCCGGCGTGCGGTTCCACGCCACAACGCTATGTCCGGCCGCAATGAATGCGCGGACCAGAGCGGTTCCGATTTTACCCGTGCCCAAGACGGCGACAGTCTCTTCCATTCTCTATTCCCCCATATGGTCAGCAATTTCACGCATCGGCGTTCCGTGGTGCGACATGACGAAGGCGCACATAGACGATTGGAACCCGTCCGATAATCCGCGTCTGGCTTTCCCGAATTGTTAAGAGCACATTACGCGATGCAAGCGATGTTGGAAACCGTAAATTCATTGGCCGTCGAACCTTGACCACAGCATTTTGCGTGGCCTATCATGGGCGCGTTCAACGCGGTACTTCCCGGCCGGCCCAAATCCCAAACTTACAATCAGCAGTGGAAGGAAAAGCCATGAAGAGGATTCTACCCTTGTTGGTGGTGATCGTTGCCCTAGCGGTCGCCGTCTTGGGCCACAGGGCCAGCTCCGCTCAGGACAAGCAGGATAAGTACACTCTCAAGATCCCGGGCGGTCTTGCGTTCTCTGACTTCAAGGGATACGAAGGCTGGCAGGCTGTCGGCCCAAGCCTGACCGACGCCCAAAACGTGATCAGACTCATCGTTGCGAATCCCGTGATGATCAACGCCTACAAGGAAGGTGTTCCCGGCAATGGCAAGCCCTTCCCCGACGGCTCCAAGATTGCGAAGATTGAGTGGAGACCGAAAAAGTTGACCGATCCCCCTTTTTCCGCAAGCAACCCGGACACGGTGCCTGGTGACCTGACTCAAGTCGAGCTGATCGAGAAGGACAGCAAGAGATTCTCGGACACGCACGGATGGGGATATGGCATGTTCGACTATGACGTCGCATCCGGTACGTTCAAGCCTGCCACCTTGGCCAGCAAGCCGCCGGTGGGGCACGACGCCAAATGCGGCGCCGCATGCCACGAGCTAGCGGCGTCAAAGGATTACATTTTCACGGCATACCCCAAAATGTGAACCTCAATTAAGGGTTTCGGGAGCGGAGGAACGAGCCATGAAGAAGATCCTACCCTTGTTGATGGTAATCATCGCGCTAGCGCTCGCCTTCTTGGGCGGCAGGGCCACCTCCGCGCAGGACAAGCAGGACAAGTACACTCTGCAGGTTCCGGGCGGGCTCGCGTTCTCTGACTTCAAGGGATACGAAGACTGGCACCCTGTCGGCCCGAGCCTGACCGGCGCCGCAAACGTGATCAGACTCATCGTTGCGAATCCGGTGATGATCGATGCGTACAAGGAAGGTGTTCCCGGCAATGGCAAGCCCTTCCCCGATGGCTCCAAGATTGCGAAGATTGTGTGGACACCAAAAAAGTTAACCGATCCCCCTTTTCCGCGAGCACTCCAGACACGGTGCCTGGTGACCTGATTGAGGTCGAGCTCATCGAGAAGGACAGCAAGAGATTCTCGGACACGCACGGATTTGGATATGCCGTGTTCGACTATGACGCCTCATCCGGTAGGTTCACGCCTGCCACCTCGGCCAGTAAGTCGCCGCAGGGACACGACGCCAAATGCGGCGCCGCATGCCACACGCTAGCGGCGTCAAAGGATTACATTTTCACCGCATACCCCAAACGGTGAACCCCATTAGTTCCGAGTAACTCTATCCGAGAACGAGGCTCAAGTTATAAAGGGATGTCATACCTATTGACCCGTTTCCCCGACGCGCTCGATCTTCCCCACCAGAAAAATGTAGGACCCGGCTCCAATCAGCGCCATGGCAGAAACGGCGATCAGCGGGCGCGTGAAATCGTTCCCCTTGATTAGAAAACCAATGGCCAGTGGGACTACGATGGCGGCCAGATTGCCGATGAAGTTGAAGACGCCGCCGGTCAGGCCGATCAGCCGCTCCGGGGCTATCGCCGAAACCAGCGACCAGGTGATGGACCCGAAGCCGCACCCGAAGAAGGCAAAGGTAAGGCAGGCGCTGATGGAAAGCGGGTCGCTCACATAATTAGCCACCACGATGGAGCTCGAAAGCAGCATGCCCACGATAATTGGCAGCTTGCGCGCCATGGTCAGCGAGCTTCCCTTCCGCAGCAAGCCGTCAGAAACAAAGCCTCCCAGGAGCACGCCGGCGAAGGCGCCCAGGAACGGGAGCGCCTCCAGCAGTCCCGACTTCGCGAAGCTCACGTGACGGTATGTGACCATGTAAGTCGGGAACCAGGTCAGGAAGAACCATTGCGTCGCGTTGATCCCAAACTGCCCGAGGTAAATGCCCCACAGTTTTCGCCTTCCCAGGACAATCTTCCAGTCCGCCCAGGCGAGGACTCTCTTTTGCCCACGGATGCGCTGAGTCAGGTCGGGAATGCCTCCGCGGGCCGCGATGTGATCGATCTCAGCCTTGTTGACTCCGCGGAACTCTGCCGGGTCGCGATACAACACGTACCAGACCACGGCCCAGGTGAGCCCCACTGCGCCGGTGACGGCAAAGACCGCTCTCCACCCATAGGTGAGGTCAATCCAGGACAACAACGGGGTCAGAAATCCGAGGCCGACGTACTGGCCGGAGGTGTAGACCGCGATGGCGCCGGCGCGCTCGTCTTCCCCGAACCAGGTAGTGACCACGCGATTGTTGATCGGATAGGCGGGCGCTTCAAATGCGCCCACCGCCAGGCGGAGAAACAACAGGCCCACAAAGCCAGTGGCCAAACCGAGCGACAGGGTCGCCAGCGACCACAGGCCCAGGATGCAGCCAAAGAGATAGCGCGGATGCACGCGGTCGACAAGCCATCCGCAGGGGATCTGCAGGGCGACGTAGGTCCAGCCGAAGCCAGACAGAACTACGCCCAGCTTGACCGGCGTCAGGTTCGACGTGCGTGAGAGCTGCGGACCCACGATGGAAATGTTGCTGCGATCGAGGTAATTGATCACCACGATGACAAACAGCATCATGGCAATGAGGAATCGTCGCTGGCTGGGGGCCTCGGGCATCACGCGCGGATGATTCAAAGTTCGTTAGCGGATTGTCGCACAGAAGACCTTACTGCATCTGAGACTGCAGAAGGTCAACGTGGAACCGCGTACCGTGGGAGTGCGGTGGGAGCGAACTCCAATGGGAACCTGCTGATCAAACGCCCTGGTAAACCAACCCGGTGAAAGCGGACGGAGTGATTAGGAACTGCCCCCACTTGGCATCAAAGGCGGCGGTTGGCTTGGCGGCAATCACTTCGAAGACGGTCATCCCTTGTCTCTTCAGGCCGGCGACCTTTTCCCGAATGGCCACGAGCATGTCACGGAATTCGATCAGGGATTCCCTGTTTCCTATCGGGCCCGTGCCCAGGAACGACGATGGTGTCGGCCGTAACAGCGTCAACATTTTGTTGGGCGGCGCGGATCTGTCCGTCGATGCTGCCGCCGGTGGAGTAGTCAATGAACGGGTAAACCCCATTCCACCAAGTATCGGCCACCAGAAGGATGTCGGCTTCGACAAAGTTCACAGAAATGTCGCTATCGGTGTGAGCCGGATCGTACTTCACGAGGGTAATGTTTGTATGGTTGAGATGCATCTCGTGCCGGGTATCGAATGTGCTTGTGGGCAGAGCACCGGCTGGCCGAGCGGGAAAATCCCAGTCCCAGCCCGCTACGCGCGTCATCACCGCAAGGTGCTTTCTGGTGTTCTCCTGCGCGGTGACGGTGGCGCCGGCGGAGTGCAACCATTGGTTGCCATCTGTGTGGTCGGTATGCCAGTGGCTGTTGATCAAGTGCCGGATTGGGTCCTGGCTTATGGAATCGAGCGCAGCCGATATTCTCGGCTGAGATACCGAGAAACCGGCGTCGACGAGGAGCTTTCCGTCTTCGCCGGTCAGAACCGCGATGTTGCCTCCTGAGCCCTCGAGGACGGCAATATTTCGCCGCAACGGGTGAACACTGATGGCTGTGGTAGCCGCCGCATGGATCATCGTGGGCACCAGATCAAGATCTTCGGTGAACAGCTTGCCGGGAGGGCGAGAAATGCTGGACGTAGCTGCGGTCATTCTGATGCTCCTCACGAGCCGGACCGGATGTCACTGCGGGTCATGGCTCTCGTTTAGTTTTCCTATCTTATTGCAAGCCCCCTTATGGACGCCCCTATAGAACAATCTTGCTGCGCACTGTCATCTCTTGCTCAAATTCATGGGACAGAGTCATGGAATCGCTCATGAGCTGGCTTGGTTTTTCAGGCTACAGAGCGTCCGACGGGAACGGAGTAGGCTTTGGTTCAGCTCCGTTGCCATACTCGATGTGCCATCCGTACTGCTCAAGCACCTGCACGGTCATAGCAGCGGCTCCCTGAAGTTTCCATACTGTTCCTGCATGAACATAGCAGGATGACATTTCTGAATCGCCGCCTGAGTACACCAACGTGCAGCCGATGAAGTGACAGTTTTCATACCTGACTCCATCGAGGCGCAGCGTCTGATTGACGAACCTGCGGTCTTTGACCACCCGGAGGCGAAATGGTGGTTGAGTGCTCATGGGCTAAAAGTATACGCCCGCCGATTATCGCCACGTTAAGGATAAGACCTGAGGCGTGCACACTCGGGATAGCGATCTTTCGATAGGGGTTACTTACATTGCCCACCTCGGTTGAAAAATATCGGCACAGGTACAAAAGTGGACTCGTATCAGGCTGGCTTATCCTCCTATGTTCAAGGCTATCAACTGTTGCGACGGCGAGTCCCGGCCCAATAAATCTCAGTCCGAACCACACCTCATCTCGGTAGAAGAGCCACCGCCGAACGAAGTCTATTGCGTGCCTTGGGTTGTCGCGTCAGTCAAAGACTCTTGGGCATTGATCAAAGCCCGTTTCACAAGTTCATCGACTTCTTCGATTGATACGAACTCGTAGGACTTACCGTTGATCTCGACAGACCAATTCTGCTCTTGGTGGTTGCGCCGAAGCTTGACGTTCAATTGCTGCATGAAAAAGACACCTTGTCGTCCGCTAGTACCTCAGCGTCCACGGCCAACCCGATAGATTTTGGTTGATCAATCTGAGGAATCAATCCCCTTCAAAGCCAATTCAGCCAAGGGACTTTCTGAAACCTTTTCTTCTGGAAACTCCTACCTTCTTGGAACCTACCAATATTCCTCCGATACGGGTTAACTATTTAAAAATGTGTTATTTACAGGTCATGGTCACGTTAGCGCGAGAATTGTGTGACGAATACGCTAGAGGAGATAGATGCCGTCGCTAGCGGACCGCAGCCGAAAAGGCTTCCATGACATTTGAATTGATCTTCAGCGAACGGTCGCGATGGAAACACACGCAGATCGTTGAGGAATTGCTGAACGACACCGGGAAGAAATGCCGCTCAAGAGGCGCCACCCTGCCCTGATCGCGATATGCGCTGATAGCTGATCTGTTTTCCGCGAGTGCTGTCTGAATCGGCCAAACGGAAAAGCTAATTTGGACAAGACCGGGTCGCAAATGACTCAATCGCGGCAGCACGCCGAGTGCGTTTTATATTTGGACCCCCGCGGGAGCTAAGCGCAGGGTCATTACTGTAATGTCATCATCCTGGCCAAAGTCTTGCGCAGCCTGCACGATTGAATCCGCTGATTGAGTTGCCATCGCCTTCACACGATCAAAGCCGAGCAGTTCGCCGTCGGTCGCGCGGGCTTCTACGACGCCGTCGGTCATTAGAGTCAGTTGTTCATCCGCGGCGAGCGAAAAGACGGACTCGGCATATTGCTCGTGCGCAGAGAGGCCGAGCGGGAGGCCGTTCGCAAGAGAGAGCTCGCGCCCATTCACGTATGGGGCGATGTGGCCGGCGTTGGCGGCGGTGATCGTTCCTGAGGCGCCGACGGTGAGAACGAGGCAAGTGGTGAATCCGCCGGAACTGCGCGCCAGCATACGCTGGTTCATGGCGGCAAGAATCTCTGAGGGCTTTTGCGTGTAATGCGCAAGCGTGCGCAGCGTTCCGACCAGAAGCGCGACCGTCATGGCAGCCGGCATGCCCTTGCCGCTAACGTCGCCGATAGCAACCAGGACGCCGCCGTCGACGATGGGGATGATCTGAAAGAAGTCGCCACCGACTTGGCCGGCGGGCTTGTAGACGCTGGCCAGTGCAAAGCCGGGAATGGTGGGGATATCGTCGGGCACCAGGACTTGCTGCACGGTGCGCGCGGCTTCGAGCTCAGTCTTGTAGCGCTCTTCATCGCTGCGGGTCCGGACGAAGCGGAACAGCAGAATAGTGAAGAGCGCAAGTTGAACGACGATCCCGGTGGTTTGATACGTTCCCAGCGGGAAGGGCCGGTCGGTGAAGCTGATGAAGACCTGCGCGTAGTGGCCCACCCAGCTTACGCCCAGCGCCAGCAGGGCGAATACTGTGTAGACGGCGGTGAGATCCAGGAAGTAGACAGCGACCGGCAACGCGAAGACCCGCATCTCCACCTTGCTTTCCTTCGTTGTTTGGAAGAGCAGGCCGCAGTTCAAAGCTCCGAGAAGGAGCTTCATGACTGCCTCAGCTACGCAGAACCAGAAATTGCTGATCCCATTGAAAGCGAGAAGAACGTTGAGCGCAGAGTCAAGCAGGGCGACCGCGATGGCTGCCCAGTAAAGACGGGTTCGAGCGGTCCTTCCAAAGTGCCGGATCAGGACCGGCATGGACCCATTGAGGCCGGCAAGCAGGACGGCCCCGCCCAATTTCCAAAAAACGACGTTGAAGGAATGGAAATTGCACCAGATCGCCAGGAGGATATAGAGAACGTTGAAGGCCTCCCACACGCTGAACCAGAGAAATTCGCGGTCGGTCGGGCGCAGCAA
This sequence comes from uncultured Acidobacteriaceae bacterium, assembly GCA_963787145.1. Classification (GTDB taxonomy): domain Bacteria; phylum Acidobacteriota; class Terriglobia; order Terriglobales; family Acidobacteriaceae; genus PALSA-350. The sequence continues at coordinate 168,173 of CAWBBY010000035.1, read as the reverse complement.
GAAGAGCACCAGGGAGCCGAGGCCTGCCAGCAGGCAAATTAGGCCATCGATATTGAATTGTGTGTTGGCCCAAAATAGCTCGCGCCATCGCAGTGCCTGCCACTCTCGGATGAGGCCGGCATCGCCCAATTGCATGGATTCCTGGAGGCCGCCGAACAGCTGATACTCCCACCGATAGTGCCATACGCGGATGGCAAAGCTGAGAGACCGGCCGGAATGCGCAAGATCGGCGGGGATGGGGAAGACCAGGTTCGCTCCGTATCGCGGGATGGGATGCGGGGGCATGGCGCCGTTCTCGGCGATCAGCCGGCCATCGGCATAGATCTGAAAGTTCGTGGCGATAAGGGGAACCCAAAGGGCAAGCGGGCCTGGCTGGCTGGGCAGCGTAACCTTGAACCGGTACCACGCAGAGCCGGTGAGCCTTGGATAACCTTGCGCGTACCACGTTTCGTTGCCGCGGATGAGGGGCCAGGAGGAGTCGTCTAAGTCAGGTTTGGCCCAGGCGAGGGTGGGATCGTCGCCGGGGTGGAAGCGCATGAGCTGGTCAAGCGCGATAGTCTGCTGGCCGTCTGTAGCTAGATCGAAGCTCTGCGCGCTGAGCGAGCCGCTGAGAGCAGGGGCGAGCAGGACGACGGCAATCAGGCGGAATGCCAGGCGCAGAAGCATTAGTTGCCATCTTGTCACCCAAGTCAATCGGCGTACAATCGAAAACCATACTTGTCCAAATTAGAATTTGACCAAAGGGAAGAATCGGGATTACCCCTGACAAATCGCATTAGCCGCAGGTCCCTCCACTACGCTGCGCTCGCCCGGATTTCCTGTAGAGCTTGGTGGCGTTGGCGAACTCGTTGAGGCTCAGAACGCAAGACGTGAGCTCTTCGGCTTTGACCGCACAGCAGCCATCAGCAGCCAATCCGCCGACTCCATCGCCCGTGCAGCCGAGGTCCACGGCAAAACGACCACATCACGGTCTTGTCCCTTCGATTCGCTCCGGACGCGGCTCACGTGACGTAAGTGTCGGATAGTTGCCCTGCGCTGGGTATAGACACACGGTCCCGCAGGTGCCGGGGTGAGGCCAACTGCAGGCCCCGCCTCTGGTCCGTGACCCGTCGGTTTAGTGTAGACCGACGGGCCAAGCGGTGTGACTGGCTCGGGGTTCATTACCAGGCGCGCTTCTTCGGCATCTCTCATTAGCCCGATCCTCCCAATTTGCTTTGTCACCGATGTCCGCAGACGCTATGCATCAGCGATACGCTCGGCATTGTCAAATCTGACGTACACGTCCGCGTGTCACAAGGCGGAGCAGCAACGTTAGAATGACCGCTCCAATGACAGCGACAAAGATCGAGTAGATGATGCCACCCTGGCCTGCGAAACCGACGGAACGCATTAAGAAACCGCCGACTACAGCCCCGATGACACCGACTATGATATCCATAATTGGCCCGTAGCCTCCGCCGCTCATAATTTTGCCAGTCAGCCAACCAGCGATAAGCCCAACGATAATCCACCAAAGTATGACCATATCTCCTCCTCCTTCTTCCTATCCACTCGCGAAGCATTAGTCCGCTGCAAGCCTGCGCCCCGCAAAGGAGCGCAGGCCTGAGAAGTATTCAAATCCGACGCCGCGCCGGATTGGTTGCACTTACAACTGGGTCGGCGTCCAAATCGCGGTCGACGCTGTCGCTGTATGGGCGAGTTACGGCGCGGGGTTCCGCGCCTAAGCGATCCGCGTTCCGATCCACTCCGTGTGTGCTAACCGCTTTCTCGCCGGAGGAGGCCACGTCATCGGCCCCGGTCGACTTGAGGATTTCCTTAGCCCTGGATACCTCTTCGGAACTATCGCAATGTACCGAGAGGAGGATACCGCCGTCCTTGACACGACCTTCGTAGCGTTTGGCCTCATACTCTGGAATTCCCATGCCCACCAGAGCACCTACCAGACCGCCCACCGCGCCCCCTACCCCAAGTCCTGCGAGTGCGCCCATGATAGGACCGGCCGCGATAAGCGGACCCACGCCGGGTATGGCCAAGGCGCCAATGCCGGCAAGCAATCCAAGTGTTCCCCCTACAGTTCCTCCGACGCCTACACCGGTCACAGCGCCTTCCGGGGCCTTGGTGTTCTTTTCCGCCGCAAAATCCCTCGACCCCTCGTTGTCGGCCATCAGGACTGAGATGTCGGCGTGCGAAAAACCTGCGGATAGAAGCTGATCGACGGCTAACTCTGCCGTCCCTCTGCTCGGATAAATGCCAAATGCTGCTGTGTTCTTTCCTGCCATGGTGATCTCCTTTTGTGTCGACGCTTAGAAGCGTGCGGTCTCTACTGCTTGACTGTGAGTTGATTGGTAACCTTATCTGGGCTACCTACGATGGATTCCGTCTTGGAAGCAATAGTCTGCTTCTCCTCCTCCGACTGCACCGGTCCCTTCAGCGTCACAGATCCGTCTTTGGTGATGATCTTGACGTTGTGGCCGTAAGTCGAAAGTGACTTATCAGCGACAATTGCCTGGCGGATTTTCTTGGTGAGCATTCGGTCAGAAGTTGCCTCGGATTGCTGGTCCGCTGTCTTGCTCTCGGTCTGGTTCACGGCGGAGTTGTCAGGACTAGTCTTGGTTGGAGCACTGCTCTGGTCCTGGCTTAACGACACCACGGGCGTCAACAACACAGACGCCAGTGCTGCACCGCTAAGCAAACGGAAAGCTGAAAGTCTAAAGCCAACGCTTGTCATGCTATTGCCTCATGCACGATTCGATTGAATTGTGTTTTCTAAATAACTGGTGAGAGTAACGAAGTATGGCAGAGCCCACAACGTCTCCTACACCCAGTTTAGGAAGCAGTCAGTTGGAAACGGGTTGCTATCAATCGGTAACGTTGGAATCTTTTATTACGCTTTCAGATCTGACCATCGGAAATGTACCAGGCATCTCGGTGACTATGTTCGATATCGAACAAAGCGACGCTCAGTCACTGGAGTAGGATTTACTAGATCAAGCTGTCAGATTTACTGCTGAAATGGAGAATTCGTTCACTTGAGCAAGTTCAAGAACACGCTGCTGCAGCATCTGGACAACGACATCATCGAGCGCCTTGCCCTCAAACCGGTGACATTTGAGGTAAGGCATGAAATCGAATATCCAGGCCGGCCGATCGCACATCTTTTCTTCGTCGAAGAAGGAATGGCCTCCATGACTGCAACGTTCCAAGATGGCTCCCAGGTGGAGGTGGGCATGTTCGGGTATGCATCAGTGATTGGTGTATCCGCTCTGATGGGAACAAAGCTCAGTCTCTACCGGGTCTACACGCAAATCGAAGGCTGCGGCTACTGTTGTGAAATCGAGGCCGCTCGGGCGGAGTTTCGTCGCGGTGACGCTTTCCAAGCACTGATGCTGCGCTACGTTCAGGCGCAACTCCTTCAAGCGGCCCAGTCGGCGGCTTGTAATGCCAAGCACAACATGGAGCAGCGGCTGGCAAAATGGTTGCTGCTTTGCAGTGACCGAGCGAACACCGAGACTTTTAAAATCTCGCAGGAATTTCTCTCTGACATGCTCGGAAGTACCCGTCCTACGGTTTCGATAGCAGCGGGAACTCTCAAAGAGGAGGGGCTGATCGAATATAGCCGTGGGGTCCTTCGAATCCTCGACGCAGGTCGCCTCGAAGAGAGGGCGTGCGAGTGCCATCGCGTAGTCAAAGGCTATCTTGACGATTACGCTGATTTTGACGCCACGTTTACTTCATAGCGCATAGGGAATCCAATGTATGAATCAACCATCATCTTCTCAGAATGGCTGTCCACAGGCGTTATGGTGCACTTCAAAGGAGGCGTTTCCGTCTTCTTTCCAGCACAGCATCTCTACGACCAACGAGAGGTTCAGCCAAACCAGATATTCCAGACCGACGAAGAACCCCGTCCTAAAGGGTGGATTTGGGGAACCTGGTGATCAGATGGGAACCCTACTTCAATGCTGATCCAAGCAGTTAGAAGAATTTTCCACCGCCTCGCGAACAGCCCAGTGGGCTAGGGGAGTTGTACGACGCAGAAAAGATTCCCGTCGGGATCCTCCAAGACGACAAAGTCTGAACCCGGGCGATACCTCCATGGAGAGCGCCGTGCCCCAAGCTGCAGCAATCGGTACACTTCCTCGTTTTGCCTTTCTGTGTAAAGGTCTAAGTGGATCCAACTCCGCCGTGGTGGTCGTGTCTCTCGCTCCGGACGCGGATACTCAGGTGACAGAAGTGTTCGGATAGGTATAGCTGGATCGGCTCGGCAGATCGACGGGTTTTCCGTGCGGTGTATGCCGATAGGCGTCGGCCCAGGCTTCTTTGCGAGCAAGCATCTCGTTTGGATCGGAGAGTCCTTTCGCCGTCACGAGACGTTCGAGCGCAGCCAGCCAATATTCGTAGTAGGCGGAACCGTCGTCCGGGCGGCCACGATCCGCCGCGGACTTGAGTTCATCGGCCAGCACGGCCGCCCACTCTTTCCAGGTGAAGTAGCCTTGAGCGGAAAGCCGCACGGCCAGCGCAAAGGCCTGTGCTTGCCAGGGCTCAGCAAAGACGGGACCGCCCTCGTCGCGAGGGAGCGAGGGCAATGAAGCGAGCGGGTCGCGATCGGATTGCAACTCAGGCATGATCGAGGTAACTATCCCACATATCAATGTCAACAGAATCGCGCGGCGAGGCGTCCTCTCCCCACAACTCCCGCGCCGCAAAACGAACCGAATACAAGTGCTGCGGTTGCTCGCCCAGAAAATGCGCGTTTGTATCCGGGAATACGAAGATGCCGTGGCAGCGGACGACGGCGCCCGTCTTGCCTCTGGCGTATCGGGGCAGGCGGGTGTGGCCCACCGGATTCATATTCCGGGCGCGGACCTGGTGTCCCACTTCGAAGCGAGCCTTGACCTCCGCTTGCGGTCGCATAAAATTGCCGCGCAGCCCGGCCACGGCGGATACGGCGGCGGCAGTAAGAGGCGGAGTTGCCTTCTGCGCTCCCGGCGCGGGCTTGCTGGTTTCCATCTCCTCCCGCGTCACCAAACCAGACTTCACCAGCAACTCCAGGTTGCGAGTTAGCCATTTCTCGTAATAGCTCATATGCAGATAATCAGCGGGGGGAAGAAGCTCGATACCGTAACGGCCTGCGTCGATATTCCACTTGCCCCACGCACCAATCGCGCGGTTCATAGCAAACACACGGCCTTCCCAAGGCTGGTGAAATACGGGTTCGTTCTCTTCGCGCTCGATCGGACCCATATCTTGCATGCCGCCCATGTCGTGGATTCCGTTCATGCCCCGCCTCCTGGCGGCGGTGCCACCTTGGCGACCCCGATCATGGCATCCCTTGTAACCAGGGCCGCTAGTTCCTGTTCGGTCATCTTTTCCGTGCCAGCCGGCCTTTCCGGCAAGACGAGGTAGCGGATCTCGGCCGTGCTGTCGGAGACCCGAACCTCTACGTCTTGGGACAACTCCAGGCCGAATTCGCGTAAAACGCCGCGTGGATCGATCACAGAACGCGATCGATACGGCGCCGATTTATACCAGACGGGTGGCAAACCGAGGATTGGCCAGGGATAACAGGAGCACAGCGTGCACACCACCAAGTTATGCACGCTGGGGCCGTTTTCGAGCACGACCATGTGTTCGCCCTGTGCCGCTCCATAGCCCAGCTCGGCAATTGCCGCTGGGGCATTGTTGAGCAGCCGTTCCTTATATGCCGGATCCACCCAGGCGCGCGCCACCACGCGAGCGCCGTTGCGCGGTCCAATCTTGTTTTCGTAAGCGTCTACCAATGCATCCAAGGCGGCCCGATCTACCAAGCCTTTTTCCACCAGCAACGATTCCAGTGCCTTGGTTCGCAGCGCCGGATCGGACGGAACGACCTGGTGGTCGTGATGATGGTCATGATCATGCGCGGGCATAAGTTTTTAGCACCCACCACCTGCGTTTAGTATTGGCGTTCAAAACTTGAAACGGAACGGGAAGAGTCTGCGGGCGAAGACGTGGAAAGATTCGCGTGCGTTCCCGGAACAATGGGGTTTCTGGAGTTGGGCAACAGATAGCAACTCCTTGTATATGGCTGGTCCCCACATCTGGCGAAGTAAGCGCGAGATGTGGGGCCGCAAAGAGCGAAAGCCATCGTGCTTAGCCGTTGTTTGTCTCTTCCTTATTTTCCAGGTGCTCTGCGATGGCGCCGGCACCTTCAAAACCTGCGACCGCAGCCGCGCCTTCGGTCAAAATCGATGCGTTCGGATCCAGCTTTTTAGCACCCTCTACGGCAACCACAGCTCCGGCAATCTTTTCGGCTTCTTCCAAAAATCCCATGACGCTTCTCCTTTTCAAATGTGCTTTACAGACTGCGGAAAACCGATTGCTGCGACGGGTACGGGGGCTTCAGCCTGCAGGTAAACGATACCACGCTGAGGGCTTAATGCTCATCCCGCTGTACAACGCAGAAAAGATTCCCGTCGGGATCCTCCAGGACGACAAAGTCTGAACCTGGGCGATACCTCCATGGATAGCGGCGTGCCCCAAGCCGCAGCAATCGGTTCACTTCTTCGTTCTGCCTCTCCGTGTAGAGGTCCAAGTGGAGCCAACTCCGTCGTGGTGCTCGTGTCTCTCTTGCCTGAAACGATAAATTCGGCCCCTTTCCCTCGGGATCGCGCAACACCAACCATCCATCTTTTACCGGGTGTCGGGGAACGTAATGGAGGGCGTTTTGCCAGAACGTAACCATGCGGTCAAATTCGTGGCAGTGTATGACAATCGAACCGATTCTCATGCTGCCCAGCATGATAGCTGCTTCTAACAGGCAGTCAACCGCTGGCTGGCCGTTCCGGGCATCCAGTCGAAGCTCCGCACAATTCTCGTAGATCAGACCGCGCAAGATCAGGCATAAGCGGTGCTCCGGGCCCCGGTTATGATTCTGACAAGTGACGAAGAGGCCCCAAATCCACCCCAGCACACTGCTTCAGAAGGATGTCCTCCGATCATTTGTACGATGGCTTGTCATCGGTGTGGCGTTTCTCTGGTTGCTCGCCGTGCTACTCCTTCTGTCTGCCCGATGGATCGATCCACCGACCACTGCAGTGCACATCCAGCGTCGCTTGCAGGCCTGGGCTAACCACACACAATATCGCAAACGCTACAAGTTTATTCCTCTCAGTCAAATCTCGCCCAATCTTCAGCACGCTGTCATCGCCGCGGAAGATGCGCGCTTCTACCAGCACCACGGCTTCGATTGGCACGAGATCCAAATCGCTGCCGACGACGATTTGGAGGGCGGCCGCTTCCGCGGGGCCTCTACCATTACACAGCAACTGGTAAAAAACCTCTTCTTCGGAACCGGCCGCTCGATCCTCCGCAAAGGCGCGGAGTTCACACTGGTGCCGCTGGCCGAACTCTTTCTCGGCAAGCAGCGCATTCTGGAGATCTACCTCAATGTGGTCGAATGGGGACCCGGGATTTATGGTGCGGACGCGGCCTGTCATTACTACGACCAAACTGCGGCCCGGAATACAGACCGGCAACAAGCGGCACGGCTCGCCGCGATTCTACCGGCTCCCCTAAAACGACGGCCCGCACGCATGAATCAGTACAGCGCGCTCATCCTGGAGCGAATGCAAGAAATGGGCTGGTAACCTGCTACCGGCGCTCGGAAAAAACAAGCTCATTCTGCGTTCTTGCGGATTTTGCCAACCGCTGCTGTTCTGCCTACACCGAGGGCACCAAGTCCTGCGCCCTTGCGGGCATACTTGTCTAAACCTCCTGATATAGTTCACGCATACCGCAATACCCAGTGGATTGAAGTTATGACCGACCCAGGGCAATCTGCCGAGGAATTGTTTGGAGAAGCGCTGGAATTGCCTCCGGAAAGCAGATCTGCTTTCCTCGACCGGGTGTGCCGCCATGATCCGGAACTTCGCCGCCTGCTCGAACAGCTTCTTCTGGAGGATGCGCGCGCCGGTAGCTTTCTTGCGCATCCCGCCTTTACCCCGGACGGCACAGAGACCTTCTCTGCGTTGGGCCCTCCCGGCACCCCGGGCCGCTTCCAGTCCGGGCAGCTCATCGCCGGCCGCTTTGCGATTGTTCGTTTTATTGCTCGTGGTGGGATGGGCGAGGTCTATGAGGCGAAGGATCAGTTTCTTCAGGACTCCGGCGTTGCTCTGAAAATCATCCGGCCCGAGATCGCCGCGGATGCAACCAGCTCGGCCCGCTTTGAGCAGGAGGTGCTTGTTGCGCGTAAGGTGGTCCACCCCAATCTCTGCCCCATCTATGAGATTTTTCGCTGCGACCGGCCCGCGCCTCCGTTCCTGTTCCTCACCATGAGGTTGTTGCCGGGTGAAACTCTCTACGCCCGCTTCGAGCAATCTAAAAAGCTGGAAACCGGCGAGGCGGTGGACATCAGTAAGCAACTGTTGGCCGGCGTGGCGGCTCTGCACGCCGGAGGCGTGATTCATCGCGACCTCAAGCCGAACAATGTCATGTTGGAAACCGGCGGATCCGGTCTGCATGTCAGCATCATGGATTTCGGCCTTGCCCGCCCGCACGAGGCTGCAAACACCCTGTCTGGATCCGGGCTCATCGCCGGAACACCTGGTTACATGGCGCCCGAACTATTGCGTGGTGGGCGGCCGACGAAGGCCACTGACCTCTTCGCTCTGGGCGTGGTGCTGCATGAGGTGTTGACCGGTGAGCGGCCGCTTGAAACGAAAGGTGGACTCTCCCTTGCTCCGTCGCCGTCTCTGCGTTCGACCCGCGCCCCGGCAGAGTTGGTGCAAGCGGTCGAGGGCTTTCTTTCGCCAGACCCCGAACGCAGAACCCGCGCCTTCGAGCGGGTGTGGCCGGCGCAGAGTGGCGCCGCGACCCTGCCACGCTCCTTATGGAAAAAAAGGGGTATTTGGTACACCGCCGTCGCGACCGCTCTATTGCTTGCGATCGCACTGGTGGCGCTCAAGACGCCATCGCCGGTTTCAGGTCCACTCGAGTCAACCCAGATCACGTCCTCGGCAGAGCCCAAAGAGGGGCCATTGTTTACCGATGGATCGCGGCTCTATTTTGATAGCCGGGGAAACCCCTCTGAGATGGCGGTGAGCGGCGGGCCCATTGTGCCAATGCGCATCCTTGAACCAGGCATGTTATTGCTCGATATTTCCGCCGACGCCTCAAAGGCACTTAGCATAAAACCCGACGGCGTGGATACGATGGGCCGTGGCACCCTGTGGACAACAGAGATGTTGGGCGGAACTCCGCGAAAGGTGAGTGATCACCTGGCGAACGATGCGCGTTGGTCGCCGGACGGACACTCGGTTGTGTTTTTCGACCTTCGGACCGTCTACAGAATCGGTGCGGACGGCGAAAACCTGACCAAGATTTGGGAGTCGCCGACAGGTGTGGACGATCTCGCCTTCTCGCCCGATGGCCGGCAACTGAGCGTTACCGTAGATACTTTTCCCCCGACGACTGGGCGGCTGTGGCGTCTGAGCGCTGACGGGCAGAATGCACAGCCCTTGCGGTTCGATTGGCCGGCCGATGCCGATCAGTACGCTGGCCAGTGGACGCCCGATGGGCGCCACTTCCTCTTTTCGTCGAATCGCGAGGGACGCCCCAATATATACGAGCTGGTTGCGTCACATTGGTTTGAATTCTGGAAGAAGCCGGCCGCAGTACGAATAACGGGCAATGAGATTTCCATCCTGGCCTCTACCCCGAGCCGCGATAGCCGCGGCCTGTTTGTGCTGAGCAAGATGGATGAAGGGGCGATGCGGGCCTATGACCCACTGTCGAAGAAGCTGGCGCCCCTTCTGGAAGATGTGTCGATGCTGGGATTTGTGATCTCGCCTGACCGCCAGTGGATGGCATACACAGAGTACCCGAGTAGAAGTCTGTGGAAGAGCAGGCTGGACGGCAGTGAGAAGTTGCAGCTCACTCATAATTCCTACTCTGTGATGGAACAATGGTCGCCCGATAGCAAATGGCTGGTCTATTCCGATTGGAAGCATCTATTTCTCGTCTCGTCCGACGGCGGCGCTCCCCAAAAACTGACCCCGGATGGCAACACTCCAATTGCTCCAACGTGGTCCCCTGACGGGAAGACGATTGAATTTAGCGATTTTCCAGTCCCGGATAAAGTGCCGCGGATTGAAGTAATCGACCTGGCCAGCCGGCAGATTTCTGTGATGCCAAGGGGCGAGGGATACTACTATCCTTCCTGGTCGCCCGACGGAAGATACATGGTCGCTATGGCGGAGAATCCTGCGCGCATGGCTTTGTACTCCACGGCGACGAAGACGTGGAAAGATTTGCATGCGTTCCCGGAACAATGGGGCTTCTGGAGCTGGGCAACAGATAGCAACTCTTTGTATATGGCGATCTTTCTGGGGAAAGCCAGCGACGGCATTTACCGCATGACGATTCCCCAGGGCGGATGGGAGAAGTTATGCGGCGTGGAAGGCATCAACCCCGCCAACAGTAGCGAAGGGTTTGTGAGCCTCACTCGTGAAGGCCAACCGGCGGTCATGAGCCGCACCGGTGCGGCCCAGATTTATTCACTGCATTGGCCGCAGTGAGAGGGACTCTTCTTCCAATTAAGCTCAGCACCACTACTGCTCAGGCTCCGTTTAGTGCTTGTCTCGCTCCGCTTTGATGGTCGAGATCTCGATATAGGACTGGACTCCGGTTTCCACGCCGTGACGGTAGACGACCTTACCGGCGATCTTCACGCGCTGGTTGTCGAAATCCTCAAGCTGCTTGGGCTTACGGGTGTCACTTACTTCAATCGAGCTGATCGGTTTGCCGTCGATGGTGGTTTCGGAATCGACCTGCACCATCCAACCAGTGGACTCTCCCCCGATCGCCATCGCTCGATGGAGCGTTCCTACCAGCGTTACCTTTTGCGGGTCGCTCTCGTCAGCATGTAAGCAGACGCAACCCAGCATCAGAATCAAGCCCATACTTGCTCGTGCCATGCGCATGGCAAATCTCCTCTTCAACCCTAAGAGAATTCTACCTATTTATGCACTGCGCATAAAAGCGACCGTCCCGCTACAATGGCCACCGGTTCCGGTTCAGCGGGTTGCGTATTTGAGGTGACCTGCGCGCCAGGGGACTGCGGTGCGCGCGTTGAGATCGAAGACGACGTGGCCCGCGCGGATGGTCATTTCGGGCAAAATGCGTTCGCTGCCGTCAACCTTGCCGCCGGCAAGATCGGCGTAGCCAAAGTTGCCGTGCTCGACGCGGAGCACGGCAATGTCGGCGACCGATCCGACAGCGATCTGCCCCAGTTCGGGGTGGCCGATTTCGGTGGCTGGGTTGGTGGTGGATTCCCGGATGACCTCCTCCAGGGGGATGCCCAGCGCGAGCATCTTACTCATCACGTTGGGCAGGTTGAGCATGACGCCGGTGGCGGAATCGACGTGGAGATCCGTTGAGATCGAGTCAGGGAAAAAGCCGCTCTTTACCATGGGCTCCGCGAGTGCGAAGGTGAAGGAACCGCCTCCGTGGCCAACATCGAACTTGATTCCGCGCTTGCGCGCTTCGAGCATGTAGGGGGCAGGCTTGCCTTCCGGAGTTAGCAGCGGCGCGGGCATGCGGAAGACGTGAGTGCTGATATCTCCCGGGCGCAGGATGCTGGAGATCATCTGCTCGTAGGATTTGTTATCGAACCAGCCGAAATCGACCATGACGGGCAGATGGTTGCGCTCGCCTGCCTCGACGGCCTTCTGCACGGAGATGAAGTTGGGCTGTTGCCAGTGTGCAGTCTTGATGCCGACGATGATGTCGCGGTTCTGTTCGATCGTCTTCGAAAGCGCGTCGAGGTCCATGTCGTGTTCGTTCTGCTCGGCGGCATCGTCGATATTGGCCATGCCTGCCCCGACTATGTTGAGGAAGGCGAAAATGCGGGTCTTCGAATAATCAATGATGCGGCGACGGAACTCGGGAAAGTCGCGCCAGCCAGAGGAGCCGGCGTCGGCAACGGTGGTCACGCCGTTCGGGATGGCCATGACGTCGGCGGGCACAGAGAGGTCGCCGTTGCCCCATGCGTTGTGGCGAAGTCCGGTGAAGACATGCACGTGGATGTCGACCAGACCGGGCGTGAGATAGAGACCGGAGATGTCTACGGATTGTTTGGCGGCGCTTGCGGGAATCGTTGGTTCGATGGCGGCAATCTTGCCGTCGCGAACAGCTACGTCAAGTTTTGCGGCAACGTTGTTTTTCGGATCGAGGACTTGGCCGTTGCGAAGAACGAGATCGTACTGCTGAGCGTGTGCAGTGATAGCACAGGCGAGGAGAGAGGCGGCCAGGATGCGAACCATTGGGTGGCAGTATACCCGATGCATTGCGGTGGCTTCTTATGGTCTGATCGAAGACGTCATCACCTCGGCCAAAGTCATGGCGCTGACCGCGCTCCAGCTTCTGGGAACGGAATAGCCACACCGCATGAACCTCTACCTCACCGCGCTGATTGCTTACTCCATCCTTCTGATGGCTCTGGGCCTGCTTATCAGCCGGCGGGTGAAGACCTCATCCGACTTCCTGGTCGCCGGCCGCAGCTTCGGCGTGGGCATGCTCTTCACCACGTTTCTTGCGGCGAATATCGGCGCCGGCTCTACCGTCAATGCCACCGGACTCGGCTACCGCTACGGCCTCTCCGCCTGGTGGTGGGTTGGCTCCGCCGGCATCGGTGGCTTTTTCCTGGCACAGTTCGTCGGCCCACGCATCTGGACTATCGCCAAACAACACAATCTCAGCACTCTGGGCGATTATCTGGAATTCCGCTACAACAAGAGCGTCAAGGCCGTGATCGCGGTGCTGCTCTGGATAGGAACGCTGGCGTTGTTAGCCGCGCAGCTCATCGCCATCTCGACTATCCTTAACGTCTCCCTCGGCACGTCGAAGTGGATCGGCTGCTGTGCCGGCGGAGTGGTCGCCATCGTTTACTGCACAGCGGGCGGCCTGGTCTCGTCGGCCTTTGTCAACATCTTTGAGCTTATCGTCACCATGTCCGGCCTTCTGCTGGCCGTCCCGTTTGCGCTGCACACGGTCGGCGGCTGGAGCCACGTTTTTTCCGTCGTCGCGGCGCAGCCCGGCAAGGGCTTTATGCTCAGCATCACTGGAGTCGGGCTCAAACAAATCCTCGGCTACCTGGCCATCCTCGCGCCGTCTTTCATCGTCTCCCCCGGCCTGGTGCAAAAGCTCTACGGCGCGCGCGATGTAAAAACCGTGCGCATCGGCATCACCCTCAACTCCGTCGCGCAGATTTTATTCGCCTTCGTCCCCGCCATCCTCGGACTCTGCGCCTTCGTAGCTGCCCCGCATCTCGCGTCCTCTGACCTTGCCCTGCCCGCCGCCATGAAGATGCTTCTTCCTACCTGGCTCGGTATGTGGGCGATGGCCTCTATTTTCTCCGCCGAGCTCAGCGCGACCGGAGCCATCCTGTTCATGCTCTCCACATCGCTGGCCATCGATCTCCACAAAACGTTCCTGAACCCAACCATTTCCGAGCGCCGCCTGTTGACCGCTAACCGGCTCTCGTCTGTGCTTGCCGGAGTGGCCGGAATCTTCCTTGCCATCCAGCTGCCTACCATCCTCACGGCGGTCGAGATCTTCTACGGACTCCTCTCCGTCTCTCTCTTTGTTCCGGTCATCGCCGGTCTGTACTCGCGGCGTGTAGCGTCGCGGGCCGCGCTGGCCAGCATTTTTGCAGCAATCGCTTCCATGCTGGCCGCGATGCGCCTGACCCAGAACCAAGGTTGGTGGTTATTATCTCCTCAGGCAATTGGGATACTTGCGGCCGCGGTGGTGATGCTGGCCTTCCGTGTCCTCGCTCCTGGGGCTGTGACGCAAGGGAAATCTGCTCTAAGCACGAGGTGAGGAATGAAGCGTCGTGAGTTCCATCGCGCCCTTCTGGGGCTTCCGCTGGCCGCGGCTATCCCAGGGTTTGGCTTGGGCACTGCATTTGCAGAGGGTGCCGCGGAAACGGAGATTCCCGGCGGTTCGATCACCGATGTTTCCGGATTGAAGGTCGGTCATTGCACGCTGACGGAACGTCCTACAGGCTGCACCGTGGTGCTGTGCGATAACGGCGCGGTGGCAGGCGTGGATGTGCGTGGAGCGGCTCCCGGGAGCCGCGAGACCGACCTGCTGAATCCCGTCAACACGGTAGAGAAGGTGAATGCCATCGTTCTGTCGGGCGGAAGCGCGTATGGGCTGGATTCGGCGACGGGAGTGATGCGCTACCTCGAAGAGCACAAGATGGGCTATCCGATTGGTTCGCTCGGCGTGGTGCCGATTGTGCCCGCCGCGATTCTGATGGACTTGGGGGTTGGGGACTTTAATATTCGCCCCAATGCCGATTCGGGCTACAAGGCATGCCTGGCGGCGAGTTCCGGGCCGGTGGAAGAGGGTTGTGTGGGCGCCGGAGCTGGAGCGACGGTGGGTAAGATGTTCGGTCCCAAGTTCAGCATGAAATCCGGACTGGGCACAGCGAGCGTGAAGATCGGCGATACGGGGATCGTCGTCGGCGCCGTGGTTGCAGTAAACGCCGTGGGCGATGTGCGGAATCCGTCAACACAAAAGATCATCGCCGGGGCGCGCAGTGAAGACGGCAAGGGATTTCGCGATGCGATGGCGCAAATTCTGGGCGGCTACAGTGTGGTGCATTCGCCTGGACAGAACACGACCATCGGCGTGGTCGCGACCAACGCGCGATTCAGCAAGACCAAGATGACCAAGATCGCGCAGATGACGCACGACGGCTATGCGCGGGCGATCAATCCGGTGCACACGTTGTTCGACGGCGATACGGTGTTTGCATTGTCCACCGGAACCGCAGAAGTCGAAGCCGATGAGAGCGCGATTGGAGCCATCGCCGCGGTGGTGATGGCTCGCGCCATTGCGCGGGCAGCGATGCAAGCCACGAGCTTGCCTGCTTTGGGTCTGCCTGCGTGGCGAGACTATGTGAAGGCCTCATGATGGACACAATCCCGGAGCTTTCGAGGTTACGAATGATGCCATACCAGGAATCAGGCAAACTCTCCCTGACCGAGAACGAGGCTGCCGCACTCGAAGACGTACTGCGATTCCCATTGGCAGACGCACTCTTCGGCCGGCGCTCGCGAAGATTTTTTCGCGGCGCAACCATTCCAGATGGTGCTTTGCAATACGCGTCCAAGCATGAGCCGTTGCCGCTGTCCCAACTGGAACGTCTGCTGGTGCTGCTGGCGATGGGCGGAGTTACCGGTTGGTCGAACCTGGTAACGCGCCACGACCGTTACGCGCCGCATCTTTCGAACTACTCCGGTTCTGCCAGTGGCCGCACGCTCGCGTCGGCAGCCGGATTCCAAACCAGTGAGATATTCTTCACCGATGACTCCGGAACGTACATCTTCGCGACCAGGGACTTTCCACCGCCGGTCGCACGCAACGCCGAAGGACAAACGGGTCTGAGGGATTTGCTGGAGGCCCATGAAAGTAGAATTCGCAAGATCTCAGAAGACCGCATCTATCTTCCCCGCCGCGAGCCGTACATGGAGGGCCACAACACCTGGGTGGCTAATGCTCCAGGTTCCCTGCTCGCTTTCCCGGTCGGCGACCTTGCCCAACATACACTCCTGAATCTGGCGTTCTATGTGCAGAACGGCTTTTGCATCTATGACGACATCAACCATCGGCAGATTCCGGGCATGGAGAAGTTCGGCGATCTGGTCGATCTGCAGAGCCCTTATCCGCTCTCATTTCTGGATCAGTACTCACTGGCGGAGCTCTCTGCTGAGCTTGCCATTTCTTCGTTCAACGGACAGCTTATGCTGCAGGCGCTGGGCCTGGGAGGATGGAGCTTCGATGGAATTGACCGTCTGACTATTCTGGGCGCTAGCGGCGATCCTGCTGTTCCAGGCTTAGGCTTCCGCTTTGCTACCGACCCTCGCTGGGCGCTCCCCAATCCGACAGGCCTTGAAGGTGTCTTTACGGCCTACACGCCACCACATTACGCGGATATGTACGCAGCGACAAACGCGCTCATCGAGCGAAAATTTGGCCCTGGAGGCCCCTTCCATCCGAATACGCCGGGTCCCTGGACGGACAGCCCGCGGGTGCGAAGCAGTGCCCAGGTTCATGATGCGCGCTTTCGTGAGTGCGTTGCGCTACAGGCACAATATATGTACGAAACCTTCGGAAAATTTCCAGCCACCATTCCGTCGGTCTACATACTGATGTATTTGCAGGCTCATCATCTGGATCTTGACTTTTATGACGCTAAGTTTGCCCCCGGCGCTTACTTGCGGACACACAGAGACCACCTTCCGCGATGGCATCGATCGAATGGAGAACTAGCGAAGAAAGTTTGAGGGACAAACATAAGGTTGGACGCTTCAGAGTTCTATTTCTTTCTGCGCACCACATTGCCGCGGAGGAAAGAGCCGTAACCCGCTTCATTCAGCGTGCTGTCCGCGAGCTTCAGAACCGCTTGTGCGGCATCTTCCTCGCTGGCGACAAAGCGATAGCCGTTGAGTTCGAGAAACAGGATGCCGACTAAGAAGCCCGTACGCTTGTTGCCGTCAAGGAAAGGGTGGTTGCGCAGGATACCCGCCGTATAGGCCGTCGCCATATCGATGATGTCAGCGGCCTCTGCATAGGCATATTGCTGTTGGGGGCGGGCCAGGGCCGATTGCACCAGCCCGCGATCCCGTAAACCTCCAACTCCGCCGTGCAGCGCCAGCAGACGATTGTGCAGTGCGAGCGCGTCGCGCTCGTCGATCCAGACTGGCTTCTTCATTTGGCGAGAACATGCAGCGTGTTCCGGTAGCGGTTCATGATGTCCTCCGCTTTTGCCATCCTTTTCTCGAAGCTGGGATCGTAGGGAGTGAGCTGGTAGCCTCCATCCGGTGCCTCGATCAGGAACAGAGCTTCGCCATCCGCGGTGCGCAGACGGTTGATCACTTCCTTGGGCAATACGACCCCGAGCGAGTTTCCGAACTTTCGGACTTTAAGTTCAACCATGTCAGCACCTCTGTGAATGTTATTACTAATGTAATAACGTGAGGAGCTTTTTGCAACGCTGCCGGTGGAAAGAACTGCAGATCCCTCGGCTAGCGCTCGGGATGACAAAGGTGGGGTAGTGCTTCCATGGGAATTGGCTAGTGGATGGAAAAGCTGTACGCCAAGCGCGAAGCGAGCAGGTCATTCCATCCACATCACAACCGTGAAGGAAAGAACAAACCTAACCTTTGTCATCCCGAGCGAAGCCGAGGGACCTGCAGCTCTACGTCTTAGGCCTTCCGATCAAGTAGACAGAAGCCAACCAGGTTCCCTGGCCGCGGGCGTAGCCAGCCTGCCAATAGTAGTGTGGGAAGTTACTAGTCAGTACTAACAGCTCTTCCGGGGTTCGGGTGCGAAAGCAGGAGACGATGCCATCCCACAAAACTACCAACGGGATCACCGGGAGCAGATAGGTCAGCAACAGTCTCGACCAGCGGAAGGGCCGAATCCGCGGGGTGAGGAGCCAAGCGAAGACCGGCATCAGCAACATGGTCGCGATCGCTCGCGGCGTGGGCGTAGTTACTTCGGCCATCGCGAACCCTTCCCCACTGCGTACCGCGTCACCCAAAACATCGCGCGCAACGGGGTCGGGAAAATGATGGAAAGAGGAAAAAATCGTGCGGAAACCTCGCAAGGCCTCAGGAACATGAGCGGCATCTACCGGAAAATTAACGCTACTAACGCCCGGAACCAGCCGCTCTGGCAGAGCGCTGCTGGGAAACTTATCGGTTAGAACAACGGTGAGCGGGGCGTGTTCGGCCAACGCGGAACGCCATGCGGGGCTTAGCCACGGGCCACCGCCGCCGGAACAGAGATCGACCACGCGCTCGACGCCGCAATCTTCAATGGCGCGAAAAATCTGCGCCTGAATGGGACGATAGATGTCTCCCCGGCTGGTAATCGCTTCCAGAAAATCCGTGGCTCCGAGGCGCACGGCTCGCGGACACCACGACTGGTCAAGGACTTCAAAAAGATGGAGACGGCGCAACCTCGTTATTGCCGATCTCTCCACAGGGCCATGGCGCCGAGCAAACCCTCTTCGTTGGAGATGATCTTGATCTCGTCACCGTGCTTGAGCGTTACTTTCTTGGAATTGCCACCCCCGATATACAGGGTGTCCCAGTTGAAGGTCGCGACGGTCTGGTTGATCGCACGCTCGAGCAACTTGTTCCAGCGCTTCACGCCATACTTCAACAACCCGCGCTTGCCCAGATATTCCTCATAGGTTTTTTTGCGCCACGGATGATGACCTAATTCGAGGCCGGGACAGAGGACGCCTTGGGTGAACAGCGCCGACCCCATGCCGGTGCCCAGAGTAATGACCAGTTCGACCCCGTGGCCCTGGATCACGGCGTAACCGCCCACGGCGCAGTCGTTGGCCATCCGCACCGGCTTGCCCCACCGCTTTTCCAGGGTTTTCGCCAGGGGAAAACCGATCCATCCCGGATCAAGGTTGGCGGCCGTGAGCGTCTTTCCTTGCTTGATCACTCCAGGAAACCCGACGGAAACCCGGTCAAAGAGAGGAACGCTTACCTTCAGTTCGTCCAGCGCGCTCAGAATCGCGGTAGTGGTTGCCGGACTTGGAGTGGGTACCCGTAGCCGGTCGCTGATCGGCTGGCCCTCCCGGCTCAGCGCCTGCATCTTCAAGCCGCTGCCCCCAATATCAATCGCCAGAGTAATCGGAGCTGCGGCATCGCCAGTGCGACGCCCTACTACTTTCGAAGCCGCTCTTGCCATAAACCCCCGGAGCCCAAACCACCTGTCATTTTAGCCGCCCGCAGCCGTTTGCCGAATGGCGAGGATTGATCAGGTACCGCCCTGCTTACCCCCGGGCCAACTTACTTTGCCAGCGCTCTTTTTTCACGCTTCGCCGGTTTGGCCGCTGCCTCTTTCTTCTTCCCGATGCGGTAGCCGGATTCTTCCGCCTGCTCGCAGGCCTCCTCAACCGCCTGCTCAATCGCCCCAATCGATTTCAGGGTCGATTTTGAGGCCGATTTCGCGCTTCCGCCTGGCGCCGCGCCTTGGTTGCCAGAAGATCCGGCAACTGCATCCACCACAGCATCTGCTCGTGGAGCTCTTTGTTGAAGTACCACTCTCCGCCAGCCTCGTTCACCGCGAGCAGCCAGCGGGCGTTGGCATCGTCCCAAATCCCACGGGGAAGGCCTGCAAACACATCCTCTGCGGCCCCCTTCACGGGTTTGGCGGGCGTCAGCGTGAGTTCCAGGAAAGCCAGCCGGACGCGGGCGGCGGCGCGCCAGCCGTCCTCGGTGATCTCCGCGCCCAGCGAAAAGGCCCGGGCAAGAGGCTCGCGCAGGCGGAGCCGCTCGAAGAGCGACAGCGCCGTGGCAGCCGTGTCCTTGCCTCCGATGGTTCGCGCCATGCCCTCGAGAACACAGAACGCGAGCACCGGACCCCAGGTCGCCTTGGCGTGGAGCTCCGAACTGCTGCTGGGCAATACTGCCTTGGCTTGGCTTGACCAGGGCTCGGAGAATTCGGCCTCCGTCCCGGGCAGCCCGGCCGCGCCGTGCAGCTGGCTGCAAATCGCCACCCATGCGTCGTTGGCATCCACATGCGGCTGGCCTGTTTTTCGCGCGTAGATGGCGAGGCCCTCGCCGGCGAAGCGCAAGCTTAAGCCTTGCAGCCGTTGCAGCAACTGGGCAGCTGGTGTGGAGGTCTCTGCCCCCTGCCCGCAGGCGGGTAGAGCCTCCCCGCTTGTAGCAACTAGGGCAAAGCTCTCCACTACATCGGCTTCGAGCAGCGAAACCAGCGACTGGTGGAGAGGAGCCAGTTCCAGCGCCAGCAGCGCCTCGTCCAGGTTGGCTACTCCGCGGCCATTCAATGAGTCGCAGAGCAGGTCCCAGCGGTAGTTTTCGTCCGGTCTTAGCTCCCGCCAGTCGAGAAAGACGTGGCACTTATAGGCCTGCAATTCCAGGGAGTAGCCCTGGGAGACGATCTTGGACGCTCGCTCCAGATGTTCCAGGCCGGTGCAATTATCGCGGAAGGCAAGGAAGAGGTTGCCATCATTCGGCAGCCCGAAAGCGCCCCCCAGTGACTGCTGGCGCAAGTGGCCTGCCCCCTTGTCGGCATAGGCCGCGGAGTGGTTGACCGTGCCGTAGGTGGTGGCAAAGCGGTTGTGATAGATGATCAACGCCCGGTGCTCGCCCCGCCGGTTGGAGTAAGCGAAGACATTCTCGTCCACCGACCCATCGGACCGGTAAAAGTCGTACAGCAGAAAATTCTCGCTCTCAGCAAACAACCAGCGCCGGTGCAGCAGTGGCGCAATCTCCCGGTCGTGCCGTTCCACCAGCCCCCGATCGGGATCCTCCTGGTAGCGGGCACGGCGAAATTCCATGCCGTACTTTTCCGTGAAGCCTTCGATCTGCCCGTGGCCGAACATGGGCAGCCCGGGAAGCGTGGACATCATGGTCGCCACCCCGAAGCACTTGTCGCCATTGCCGAACTGGTCAATTGCCGTGCGCTCATCGGGATTGCTCATGAAGTTCACGTAGCGCTTGAGGATATCCGGGTCGAATTCGATGGTGTTCTTGATCACCGAGCGGTACTTGGCATTGTCCTCGTCGCGCATCATGTTCATGAAGGCGCTGTTGTACACACGGTGCATGCCCAGGGTGCGGACGAAATACCCCTCCATGAGCCAGAAGGCTTCGGCCAGCAGAAGGGTGCCGGGAACCTCGCGGGCCACGCGATCGACCACCTCGCGCCAGAACTCTTCCGGCATGGCCCGGTCGAAGTCGGCCTTGCTCATGCTGTATTCCGCGCGCGAAGGAATGGCTCCGCCGGTACCAGGAATGGGAAACCACAAGCGCTGAAAATGGCGCTTGGCCAGGGTCATCGCGGCGTCGAAACGGATGATGGGAAAGAGGCGGGCGACATGCAGGATGGTCTGGATTACCTGCTCGCGCGTGGCTGGGTTCAAGTAGTCGAGCTGGGCGGTATCGTTCCAGGGAAAGCTGGTGCCGTCGTTGCCGTGATAGACGTAGCGAGTATCGCCCGACCACTTGTCGCGGCGGCGAAAAACCACCGCGGCGTCGGACTGCTCGTAATAATGGTCTTCAATCTTGATCTCCACCCGGCCGTCGCGGGAGAGATCAGGCCCCTCAAAGCGGTAGGCAGGATAGGGGCTGTCCGGGCGGGACATGAACCACTCCGGATGCTCGATGACCCAGCTGGAATCGATGCCCATGTGATTGGGAACCATGTCGCTGGCCAGCCGGACGCCGTGGGCGAAGGCGCGGTCGCGCAGGTTGCGATAGGCCGCTTCCCCGCCCAGATCCTGGGCTATGTCATAGCCATAGAGCGAGTAGGCCGAAGCGACAGCGTCGTGGTTGCCGCAGAGTTGCTTGATGGTCTGCGAGGCGGAGCTTCTTTCCCACACGCCGATGAGCCAGAGTGAGTTGACGCCGTGCCCGGCCAGGCGGCGCAGCTCTTCGTCGGGAATCTGGTCCAGGCGATAGATGTGGCGGCCGTAGTAGCGGGAGAGCTGCTCCAACCAGACGTAGGTGCTCTTGGCGATGAGCACGGTGGTGGGCATCCATTCCTGGTCGGGGCTGAAGCGCTCGGTTTCCTGGGCCGATTCAACGTAGGACGGCACTTCTCCCTTCTTGTCGATCATCCAGGGGAAGTTGCCCCTACGGGCGGCATTGGCGCCGGGAGGATTGAACCGCATCCAGATGGCGATGTCCTCTTCCTTGAGCACATCGATGGCCAGCAGAAGCTTGGAAAGTGCGTCGCCGATCAGATCAGCCCAGTGTTCGATGATGTAGGCGAGCTGGCCGCTGAGTGAGTCCGGCGATGCCAAAGCCGGGGCACGCAGCATGTCAATCAGGTTTTTCTGCTTCAGCGGAGGCCGGGTGCTGAAGAATTCGCGCAGCCCGCTGGTGATCTGCTGGTAACGCGTGACCGCGGCGAGAGATTGATCCGTGAAGAGTTCAGAAAATGGTTTGAAGGCGGGGTTTGCGTTGGCTAGCCACAACAACGTCATCTCTTCAAAAGCCACTGCCCTATGCGAGATGCCGTCCGTTGCGCCGGCCAGCCACTCCGCGGGGCTCATTTCCTTGCGGTAGACATCCGCGGTAGGAAATTGCTCGACGAAGGCCAGGATGGTTTTGTCCAGTTCTGCTTTGCCGAGACGGCTATCGAACCACTCCAGCGCTCCCGCCATGACCTTGGGATCCAGGCGCTGGCGGTAATACTCGACCAGGGCATGGCTCATCTCGTCGATGAGACCCATGGCGTAGAGCGCCCCGGGATTGATGGTTTGCGAGGGATCTTTTTCGGCTCCCCGGCGCTCGTTCATCCGGAAGGCGAACTGCCGGCTGGCGCTGAGATTGGCGAAAACTACATTGCCGCTGAAAGAAAACAGTTTCTGGCTGAGTTCATAACGGTCGCGTGCTTCTTTTGAGACGTGGAATTCCATGATTACCCTTCCAAACTGTTTTTTAGCCAGACTCTTTGTACGATGCGGAATTTCACCCCGGCAACCGCATAAAGCGGTGCTGCGAACATAAACCGGCGCAAATCGGCTTTTTGAGCCGGATTTTGTG
Source organism: uncultured Acidobacteriaceae bacterium (assembly GCA_963787145.1). Lineage (GTDB taxonomy): Bacteria > Acidobacteriota > Terriglobia > Terriglobales > Acidobacteriaceae > PALSA-350. The sequence goes on along the minus strand of CAWBBY010000035.1, from coordinate 145,584 downwards.
CCATGTGGTGCCAGCGACGGGAGTTATGTGCGGTCAACCGGAACCGCATGCGGCGCATCGGCCGCGCTGAATTCCGGGGAAAATCCGGAAGACGCCCACAAGCCGAGAGCGGGATGGGAAATGAAGAAAACTTCTTCACCATCGACGATGTTGTATCCATCGTGCATTTTTTCCGGGTTGTAGCGCGCGACGGTGCTGGCCAGATCGGCATAGCGGAATCCTACGCCTTCTATCTCCTCCCGGGTGAGACCGCCGGGGCAATAAGTGATGTGGAAGCGGCCTTCCGAGGAACTGTGGATCAGATGAGCGGCGGTGCTGAGCTCGGCCGCCAGATCGGCGTTCTGCTTAACCTTCTCGAGCGTAGCCGGAGTACCATGGTAGCCGAATCTGCGGATCATGCGGTCGATGGCGGGATCTTCTCCAAATTGCTTCACCCCGGGAGCGAGCACGATCAGATCCGCGCCATCGGCCAGCGCCATGCGAGTGCGGTAAATCGCCTTATTCCCCAGCCAAGTGCTGTGGAACTCCTCCGGATCGAGGTAAACCACGGCCTTGTGTATGGGCCGATCGAGCAATTGGATGTTGGCCTGGACGCTGAGCTCTGAGGCCAAGCGGAAGCATTCCAGGTCATCGCCCACGAAGAGGCCGCGCACCACCAGCTCACCGGCTGCATTCGTGCCGATCACCGTCAGCACATAAACGATGGGGATATTGCGAAGAAACTCGTCGGCCGCGCGATTCAAGACCCGGCGGACGGGATTATCCATGCGCCCCATAATCCGCTCCATGCCCACCACGGCTCCCAGATAGTGGCTCCGATGAATGCTAAGCGGACCGGCGGTGCCCACCAGGATGTTCTTGTTGTAATTGGCCAGGCCAATCACCTCGTGAGGCACTACCTGGCCGATGGAAAGGACGAGGTCGAAATTCCCTTCCGGGATCATACGGTTCACCTGGGCCGGCCAGGTGTAGTCGAGCAGGCCGCCAGACTGCTCCTCGATGAAGCTTGCCGGCAGCTCTCCCAGGGTGACCACGTCGGTGCGCCAGTTGTGCACCGCGAAGAGGGAGTGCGGTATGTCGCCAAACATCCGCGTGAGTGTAGCGGGCGGCATCGGTGTATGCGTTCCCAGGGCGGGCAGCACGCAACCCAGCCGGTCGCCGTAGTAACCGTAGGCATATTGGGTCAGTGGACCAGCCTGGGAGTGGAAGCGGCTGAAGTCAGGGGGTACAGCCAGAACCCGGCGCCGGTCTCCCAGCCGGTCCAGCGCCTGGTAAAGCGACTGGCGCAAACGTTCCGGGGAGAGCTCGGCATCCGGGCCGCCCTGCTGGCAATAGAGACTCATCTTTGCTTTCCTTCCATCAGCTAATTTCATTAGGAGAGCTTGGCCAACGTTCAATCAGGTCCCTATTTCTGGACCCGGGACAAATCGCATTAACCGCAGGTCCCTCCCGACCTACCCAAACAACGTTTTCCACCGGCCGGCCTTCACAGCCGGTACGCCTTGCGTGCCAGCTCGTAGGCGAGCGCATGAGCCACTTCGAAAGCCTCGTCTTCGTCCAGCTGATGCTCCGCCACCAATTTTGCCAGGTAAGCGCAGTCCACACGGCGAGCCACGTCATGCCGCGCCGGGATGGAGAGGAAGGCCCGCGTATCGTCGTTGAAGCCCACGGTGTTATAAAAACCCGCGGTCTCCGTGGTCAGCTCGCGGAAGCGCATCATGCCTTCGGGGCTGTCGTAGAACCACCAGGGCGGGCCCAGGCGAAGACAAGGATAATGCCCGGCCAAAGGCGCCAGCTCGCGGCTGTAGGTGGATTCGTCGAGGGTGAAGAGAATGATGGTGAGCGAGGCATCATTGCCGAAGCGCTCCAGCAACGGCTGCAGCGCGTGCACATATTCGGTCGGCATCGGAATATCGGCTCCGACGTCGCGGCCAAAGCGGGTAAACACCTGGCGGTTATGATTGCGGCTGCTGCCAGGATGAATCTGCATCACCAGCCCGTCCTCCAGGCTCATGCGCGCCATTTCTGTCAGCATCTGAGCGCGAAATAGCTCCTTCTCTTCAGCATCGGCCTTGCCCGCGATGACGCGATCAAAGAGCGCGGCCGCTGCACCGCCGTCCAGGTCAGCCGTCCGGGCTGTGGGATGCCCGTGATCGGTTGCGGTGCAACCCAGCTTCTGAAAACGCTCCCGGGCATGGCGCAGAGCGAGCAAATAACCCGGCCAGCGCGAACTATCCTCACCGTGCATCTCGCCCAGCCGTTGGACATTCTGGCGGAAGCCATCAAATTCGGGATCGACGACGGAATCGGGGCGAAAGGTAGGCAGGATGCGCGCCTTCCATCCTGAGTCACGGATCGCCTGGTGGTAGGTCAGCGGGTCAAGCGGAGGGTTGGTCGTGGCCATCACTTCGATGTTGAACTGATCGTAAAGCGCTCGCGGACGAAAGGCTGGAGAAGCCAGCCGGGCGCTGATGGTGTCGTAGTACTCGCCGGCGTTGCTGCCAGAAAGACGCTCTTCGAACCCAAACAGCTCCTGGAAAGCGTAGTCGAGCCACATGCGCGTGGGCGTGCCGCGGAAAAGGTAATAGGACTCGGCGAAACGAATCCATATTCTGCGTGCCTCATCCTCATCCATCTTCTTCTGCCCAATGCCCAGGTCCTCCATGGGGGTGCCTTGGCTGTAGAGCATGCGGAAGACGTAGTGATCGGGAACGATGAAGAGACTGGTGGGATTGGGAAATGCTTCGTTCTCTGCGAACCAGCGCGCTTCGGTGTGCCCGTGCGGACTGACGATTGGAAGTTTGCGAACGGCCCCAAATAGCCTGCGGGCAATCGCCCGAATTGTGGGTTCAGAAGGGAAAAGACGATCGTCGTGAAGAATAGTCACAGCATTCATTTTCGCCTGTGAACCGGTCTTCTGCACAGGGGTGGAGAGAAAAGCCGGCCAGGTTGCTCCCCGACCAGCTTAATCTTCGGTCAGGCTATCTTGTCCAGGGTCCGTTTGAGCTTTTGCGCTGGAGACTCCTGACGCTGCAACAGGTCGAAGGCCTGGCGAGACTTGGCGCTCTGCTCCGCCCAAAGATCGGGGCACGAAAGCCGCAGCAGCCACTCGGCCACCTGTTCCGGTCCGGAGCAGGTAGCGGCAGGGTGGAGACCCAACTTACGCACAAAGCCGCCGGTTGCGGAGGCCTCGTGAACAACACCGACAATGGGAAGATTCACGGCCATGTAGTCGAGGATGCGCGAGGGGATGGAGTAACGGCTCCTTAGATCAAATCCTGGATCTAGCTTGGGGCCGGGCAGGAAGCCCACGTGAGCAGTGCTGAGTTCGTCATCCAAATTCCGCTGCGTGGGCAAGAACCCACGCACCCTGATTCGCTTCTTGAGCGTGGTTTTGGCCAGGCGCAGGATTTTGGGAGAGCCCAGAAAGGAAACCTCGACCCGCACCCCTCTCCGCTCGAGCATGGCAATGGCCTGATCCAGATCATCGAGGCCCTCAGCATAGGAACCGATATTGCCGTGCATAACCACCTTGAGCGGGCCTTGCTCCCGCGGCTTGGCCGTAGCTTGCGAAGCATCTCTCGAGAAGGACAGCAAGTCGGCATCGCCGCGTATTCGCAGGACATCGTCGAGCAGCGGCTGACTCACGCAAAAAACACGCTCCGCCCGATCCACCAGTTGCCTCAGTGCTCCGGTGGCGACGTCGCCGTCCAATACATCCCAGAGATGAAGCACGAAGGGAACTCCCACCAGGTTGGTCAGTTCAAGGCATCGGGTTGCATCGCTTTCGCCCAACGGAGCCACGTAAGCGCTCGAGACCCGTTCGCGATAGTGGGCGGTGAGGCGTTTAGCGAGCGAGGGACGCAGATCGCTGCCGGTCCATGAACTGATGCCCATCAGTTCACAGAGCCGCATGAGCTTGGCGTTATGGAGAAAGGAAAAGCGGCTGAGAACGGTGTTCTCAAAGAGAACCGAGCGCGGATCCGGCTGCCTAAGGCTGCTGCTCCACCAATGAAAGTGCAGCCAGTCCTGATGCGGACCAAGCAAGCGAAGCGTCTGTACGCCAACCGCCGTACGCTGCGAGAGAGAAAACCGATTGATGAACAGCGGAACGCGATTGTGTGAACCCATGTGAATCTCTGCCCTATGCCCGTAACCTGACGCGTGCGGGGGACAGCCTGCAGCAGCTCCCATCCTCCCGAAACTTAGAGTAATCGAAGCAACGTTACTTCCACGCAGAAGAGCGCCGGGTAAGTGATCACCGTAGTGCTGTTTTTTGGTTACCCTTGGCGACAATATCGCTGTGGCTCGCTAATGCCCAAGTATTAATCAATTAGTTGACACCGGGCATGGAGGGCGTTATGCTTTTTTCAGGATGATGCGGCCGGTAACGCGCGGCCACGGGGATTTACTGTATGCCACCTAAAAAATCGCCCACGCTGACCGAAGCGGAATTGCGGTTGATGAAGATTCTATGGGCCCGCGGGGAGTCCACGGTGAACGAAATCGCCGCCGCCCTGCCCAAGAAGAATGCGTTGGCTTATAACTCCGTGCTCACGACCATAAGGATTCTGGAGCAAAAGGGTTACGTGCAGCATCGGAAAGAAGGGCGTGCCTTCTTCTATATACCGCTAGTCGCCGAGGAGGAAGCAGGCTTCTCCGAGGTGCGGCTGGTACTGCGCCGTTTCTTCGGTGATTCCCGGGAGAAGCTGATGCTATCTCTGCTGGGCGACAGCGAGATAACAGCGGAAGAGTTGCAACGTCTAAGGGATGCGATCCAGCAGGCGGATGAGCCTGGACGCGAGTGATGGAATAACCCGATGGAAGCGAATCTATTGCGGCAGTTCATTTCGACCGGCCCGGCGGAGTTGCTGATCGCCAGCATCTGGCAGGGCCTGCTGTTGACCGCTTTGGCTTGGGCGGCGCTCAAGCTAGCTACCGGGTTGCGTGCCTCTACTCGCTTTACGCTGTGGATGATTGTCTTCACCCTGGTGGCTTTACTCCCTTGCTTTGCGCTTGGCCGCGCGCTGTTCGGCACTGATTCTTTCCCCGCCTTCGCTATGCACCAGGCAGATTTCTCCCTGCGCTTGAATAGCGCGTGGGCTTTTGTGATCGAGGGTCTGTGGGTGCTTGCTTCCCTGTTCTCCCTGTTCCGCCTTTGCACCAGCGCGTGGCAGATGAGAACACTGTGGCGGAATTCCATGCCAGTTCCCTTCCACGACCTGGATGCGGAGATGCAATCGATTGTGGTTCGGCCCGGCTCACGTCCGGTCGAAGTGCGGCTTTCCGACGCCATCGACGCGCCCAGCGTGCTGGGCTTCTTTCGCCCGGCGATCATTGTGCCTCGCTCGCTGTGGAGCGAGCTGGCGCCGAGCGACCTGAAGCAGGTCATCCTGCATGAAATGGCCCATCTGGATCGTGGAGATGATTGGACCAATTTGCTGCAGAAACTGTTACGAGCCCTTTGCCCGTTGAATCCAGCGCTCTTTTGGGCCGAGCGTCATCTTTGCCTGGAACGCGAGCAGGCCTGCGACGATGCCGTGCTGGACGCTGCCGGCAACGCCCGCGCCTACGCCACGTGCCTGACGAAACTTGCCGAGAACAGGCTGGTCAAGCGTGCCGCTTTGCTGGCCCCAGGATTGTGGAAGCGGCATTCGGAACTGGCAGGCAGAGTGGAGAACATCCTCCACCGCCGGCGCAGCCTGGGGCCCATGCTTTCTCGTGGTCTGGTAGCGGCTGGGCTGGTGGTTTCTCTCTCCGGCGTGCTTATGCTGCAGCGCTTCCCGGGCATCATTACCTTTGCCGGTAACGACTCGGTAGCAGCAGCGGCGCCTACTGTGGATTATCCAGAACCACATCAGGCCCGTTATCAGGAAGCCGTCTTCCATCCCACTATGAGCCGGCCGGCGGAGCGCGCGAGCGTTCTGCCCAAGCCGCATTCCACACGGCCGGTTATGACTACCCGCCGTCTCCAGTTCGTCCAAGTGACAGAGGACCAGGACGGCGGAGGCATCACCTTGGTTCTCTTTACCGTGGAAGTCCCGCAAAAGGTCTCTCACGGCGAGCCCCGCCTACCTTCACCCGATCACTGGATAGCTTTCCAGATTTAAAAAACTTCACCCTGAAAGAGGAAAACTCATGACCAAAGAAACTAATTTATTAAGAGCAAGAGCCAAGGCCTACGCTGCACCACTGTTGGCTTTTGCCCTTGTTCTCTCCACGGGAGCACTCATCGTCGGCCACCGGCATGTCGATGCGGCAACCGCTCCTGATAACAACATTGCTCCCATCAACAACGCGAGTATCGATCCCCTGCTGGCGCTCGACCAAGCCACCGAAGCGGTGGCTTCCCGGGTTACCCCGGCGGTGGTCAACATTGCTGTCACCTCCCATGGGCCGGAGCAGCCGGCTGCAGCTGAGGGTGGTGAAGATCAGGGGCAGAGCGATAGTCCTTTCGCCCAGTTCTTTGGCCCTGGATTCGCCCAACAGTTCGGTCAGCAGTTCGGACACGGAATGCCGGGCCACGGGCAGGGCCAACGGCAGATTGAGCACGGCATTGGCAGCGGTGTGATCATCTCCCCCGATGGATACATCGTGACCAACAATCACGTGGTCGACGGCGCGATGGAAGTGCGGGTAACGCTGCACGATCGCCGCACCTTCCCGGCCAAGGTAATTGGAACCGACAAGCTTACAGATCTCGCGGTGGTCAAGATCGACGCTAAAGACCTGCCTACGATCGCCTGGGGCGACTCAACCAAACTGGTGCCTGGGCAATCGGTGTTGGCCATCGGCAACCCCTTTGGCTATTTCCGCTTCTCCGTCACCCGTGGCATTGTGAGCGCGGTTGACCGGCCGAACCCGTATACTGACGATCCTCGCAAGCCTGGAGACTTCATCCAGACCGACGCTGCCATCAACCCCGGCAACTCCGGTGGCCCGTTGGTGAATGCGCATGGTCAGTTGATCGGCATCAACACCTTTCTTATCTCGGATACGGGAAACTTCTCTGGCGCGGGCTTTGCTATCCCTACCCAGACGGTGCACCCGGTGGTCGACGCCCTCATCAAGAATGGCGTGGTTCATCACGGATACCTGGGAGTGGGACTGAACGATGTCACTCCTGACAACGCGAAGTTCTTCAACCTTACGGGGAACACCGGAGCGCTGATTGCTTCTGTAACTCCCGACTCTCCCGCGAGCCGCGCCGGCTTAAAGCAAGGTGATGTAGTTACCGGTGTAAACGGCCAGCCGGTGGAAACAGGAAGTGATCTGCAGGTGATCGTCAGCGAAGATGCGCCCGGGTCGAAGGTCCAGCTGGACGTGATGCGGAACGGCCACCCGGAGACGGTCGACGTGACGGTTGGTGAATACCACAAGAACCAGGAAGTCGCGACAGCTGCCAGCAGCGAGTCTGGTCACGCCAGGCTAGGCATCGCGATCTCCGATCTCACTCCCGATGTGCGCCAGCAGTTGAACCTCCCTTCCCAAGTACAGGGGGTCGCGGTTGCTCAGGTACAGCCGGGGAGCCCTGCGGAAGATGCAGGGTTGACGAGTGGCGATGTCATCCAACAGATTGATCGCAAGCCGGTAACATCGGCGGATCAATTCCGGAACGATGTCAAGCAGGCGCCGGCAGATAAGGACGTGTTGCTCCTGGTATGGTCGAACGGTGGCAGCAGCTACCGCGTCGTTCACCCGGAAGCAGCCTCTGGCTCTAATAACGGCGAGTAATCACTGAACGGACGGATTCCCCATCCTTGGATCGAGTTGTTGGGTTCAAGGGTGGGTGGAACCGCAGCTTCCTCCACTACCCTGCGTTCTCCGGATTTTCTGTTACATGGCCCCCTGAGAACCGGCCATGTAGTTCAATGACGCCTCTTGAACTGCGACAGAAACTCCGGGGTGGCGAAGTGGAGGGAGCTGCGGTTCCCTTAAATTTGTGAACAGCTCAACGGGCTCAAATACAGATTTGAGATATTGCTGACGATCTCCGCATCCGCGTTCTGCGGCCGGTGCGAGAGTTCCTTCCAGGCCGGATCAGACGCAAACACCGCCCATTTCGCATTCAGGTCGGCCACATCCGCAAAGGTCAGCATGTAGGTCAGGCTCGGCATCCGGTGCCCGATCAACGTGTCTCCGAAGAAGACGGGAGTCAATCCTGTCCGGGTAAAGATACCAATCTCCGCTTCGTTGAACATCTGTACTTTCCGCACATGCGCCGCATAGCCTGCGCTCTCATAGGTGCGCAATTGAAAGATCCTTTTTTCGGTCTTCGGCGCAACCAGTTTTGGCCAGCCCGCAAAGGCGGACATGAGCGAACTTTCCACGCGCGCGAACGCGGGCGCGGAGGCCGGCGCTTCCCAGAACGAGGTGGACGCTTTGAGGAACTCCGTATCCTCTGCCAGCCGCGTGTCCAGCGTAACCAGCCTTTCCACTGACGTTGCTGGAATGAGCAGATAGTAAGTCGGTGTCTCCGGTCCGACATCCAGTTTGAAGGCGCCGATAGGGGTGATTGCCATCCGGTTGAGCGCTGGAATCAGAGCATGCTCAAAATAGCTTTGCGTCAGCGCCAACTGTGGTCCCGTTTGCAGCGAATACTTTCGCAACTGGTAATACTCGCGCGCAGGCTGCGCCATTGCTCGCCCCTCCCCGCCGCTCAACGCGGCCCCCGCCATAGCAATCGCCGATGTGACAAAGTCCCGTCTCTCCATTGCTTCCTCCGATGCCGCTAACCGGCAATGACCCGCGCCAGAGTGAAGCCATCGTATCCCTTGCTGCCCACAGTCTGGATGGTGGTCGCGCTCACGCGTGGTTCGGCGGCCAGCATTTGATGCATGCGCCGCGCGCCAAGTACATCAGGATCCTCGCTCTTGGCATCAATCAAAGCTCCGTCACGGACAACATTGTCTACGATAATCAGACTGCCAGGGTGTGACAGCTTGAGAGACCACTCCAGGTAATGCGGAATACTTCGCTTGTCGGCATCGATAAAAATCAAGTCGAAGTTGCCGCGGCCCTCTGCCGCGAGTTGCTGTATGCCCGCGCGCGCATCGCCCAGACGCACTTCCACCACTTCGGCCAAACCGGCACGAGCGATATTGGCGCGGGCTACCTCGGCGTGCTTGGGGTTGGCTTCGAGCGTGATCAAGCGGCCACCTGGAGCAAGCGCCCGCGCCAGCCAGATGCTGCTGTAGCCGCCGAGCGTGCCTATCTCTAAAATCTGCTTGGCTCCAGCCAACTGGGCCAGCAGCATGAGCAGCTTACCCTGGCTCGGACTAACGCTGATCGAGGGCAGCCCGGCCGCCTCACTGGCTGCCAACGCCGCATCGAGGGCGGCGTCCGCAGGGAGGAGCAGATCCGTGGTGTACTGGTCGACCTCTGTCCATAATTTTTTGCTCATCAAAAATGCCCGCTCCTTTGAGTCGCTGCTGCGAAGACGCCGCGCAACAGATACACTATCACCGACCGCGCCATGCCTACGTCTTACAACCAAATTACCGGTCAAAGTCTCGAGCGGCTGGCCGCTCTCAGCGATGGCATCTTCGCGGTGGCCATGACGCTGCTGGTTCTCGATCTGCACGTGCCGGCCAGCGAAGTCATTCACAGCCAGGGAGAACTCTGGCACACGCTGGCCGGGGCCGCGCCTCAGCTGATCAGCTACCTGTTGAGCTTCATGACCCTGGGCATCTTCTGGAATGGCCAGCAGGCACAGCTCAACTTATTTACGCGCAGCGACCGCCATCTTTCGTGGATCCACATTGCTTTTCTTTTCGCGGTATCGATCATGCCCTTCTCTACCCGGCTGTTGGCAGGATTCATCGCCTATCGCACTGTCCTCATTGCTTACTGGGCCAATATTCTGCTGCTCGGCGTGGTGCTGTACATCAGCTGGCGATATGCGGGACATGCGGGTCTGCTGCAGGAGAATGTCACCCACGAGCAACAATGCGCGTTGGAACGCAGAATCGTCGTGGCCCAGGGCCTCTATGCCTTCGGAGCCTGCCTCTGCCTGATTAACACCTACGTCAGCATTGTCTTCATCGTGTTGGTCCAACTCAACTTTGCCCTGGCGCCGCGCCTGCCGTTTCTTTCCGAAGTCTAGGTCACAACTTCTCAGATTCTATGATATGAACTCCCGGGGGAGCCGCGATGGCGGCCTCGAGCAGAGCCTTGGCGATCTTGTCTGCAGGAACCACGCGGTAATGACGCGGTAGTATCGGCCGCAGCGAATGAAAAACCCGGATGGTCCGCGCCTCCCAGGCACGATGCGGCTTGCGCGGGCCCAGGATACCCGACGGCCGCACCAGCGTGAGCGAGGGGAAGCCGCCCGCGATCAGCCTTTGCTCCACCTCACCCTTGACCCGCATATAGAAGGCCCTGGCCTTTGGATTGGCTCCGATCGAGGAGTTGAAGGCAAAGCTCTGCGCGCCGTGCTGGTGCAGTAATTTCGCCACGGCGAGCGGATAGTCAACATCCACTTTGCGGAAGGCCTGGTGTGAACCTGCCTGGCGCATGGTGGTGCCCAGGGTGCAGATGCCTCCATCCACGTTCCACCAGGGCGCGTCAGTGGGCAAAGCGTCGAAGTCGACGAGTGGATTTTCAAGACCGTCTTGCGGTGGCAACGGCTTGCGCGTGATTGCTACTAATTTGCTGACCCGGCTATCGGCGAGCGCCTGCTGCAAGACCGACTGCCCCACCAACCCGGTTGCGCCAACGAGTAGAAGAACCGCCATGTCTTGCTCCTTGATTGCTCTGGCCAGTGTACGGCCAAAAGTCCAGGGGAATAGGCCACGGGTGACTTTCGCTTATGTTTCGCCTATTCTGAGGACTGTGACACGTCCCCTCAAGACCGTCAGCCCAAGCGCCTTACGCTGGGAGCTCAGTCAGCGCAATGCGGCGAGAGCCGCCGGGTGGGCGGCGGAGATGAGCTACGGCCCGGTGTCGAGCATCGTCTACGCGGAAAATGAAGCTGGGGAACACGGCAATTTTCTGCCTGCCTCCTACAAGCGAATTCTCGAGCAATCGGGATGGAAGGGGAGACTCGCCAAGGTCTATACCGGCTCGCGATTTCTGCCCAGAAAGGCCGATCGCACGCGGCGGGAGCTCGAGTGCGCAAACAGCTCGGACGCGCTGCTTATGAACATTTTCTGTTACCCGGGAATCTTGCGCCGCGCGTCTCTCTGTTCCCTGCTCGGAATCGAACCTGGCCTTCCTCCGATATTCGGCTTCAGGCCGGGAATCCCCTTGAAGAATGGCGCAGAAGATCGAAGTGAAATGGACCTCAAGCTGGGAGCGTTGTTCGTCGAAGCAAAGTTGACAGAAGGAGATTTTCAAAGCGCAAGGCAAGACCTGGTGGATCGATATCGCGATCTTGAATCAGTCTTCGACGTGGATCGACTGCCCAGGAACAAGGAACGGTTTCGTTCCTGCCAACTGATTCGCGGTGCGCTGGCAGCGCACGCGCACGCAGCATCCTTTGCGGTCTTCTGCGACCAGCGCCGTCAGGATCTGATCGAGGATTGCTTCGAGGTTATGTCGGCCGTGGTGAGCGTAGAACTCAGATGCCGGATGAGCGTGGTCACGTGGCAGGAACTGGCCTGGGCAATGCCGCGCAAAGTGAAAACATTTCTCGCCGAGAAGTACGGCATTAGCTAGGGCAACCTGCCTTTGCTGAGAAACTCCTGCACCCGGGTAGAAACGGCGGCTGCGTCACAAGTCATGATGAGATGCGCGCAGGCGCCTTGCGAGATATACGTTGGCGCACCTTTAGCGGCGGCCCAGGCGAGACTCGGTTGAGGATTCACCATCCGGTCGAGCGCGTTGACGATGATCAGGTAGTGTTGCGGTGATGCCTTGGCCACCTCCTCCAGCGGCCGGTTACCGATAATGTCGTGGGCCATGACGGCGCGCATCTGCCACACGCGATCGTTGGCGTCCAGCGCAACCGGAGATTCGGATTTCTTTACAAATGATTCGAAGTCCGCGCGCGGCGTAGCCTGGTTGCGGTAAGCAGGACTGGTGACAACCAGATCGCCTAAAAGATTGGCGAGCTTGAGCTCCGGCTCTACCGTGTATCTTCCGTTCTTGTATGCCGGGTCGCGCAAGATGCTCTCCAGCATGACTTGCTTGGTGAGCAGATCGTAAGTGGTGAGCCGTGGCGTAGCAATGACCGGTACCGCGAGATCGAAGAATTGGGGATGCAGCGAAGCCCACATGTAGGTCTGCTCCCCGCCCATGGAGAGTCCCACGACCGCGTACAGGTGCTTGAGGTGAAGCACCTCGGTCACCACGCGATACTCTGCTTCGACCATGTCGCCGGTGGTGAACTGGGGAAAATCCGCACCCGGCTGCGCCTTGCTGTTTGATGGGGAGGAGGATACCCCGTTGCCAAAGGCGTCCAGCGCCACACCGAAGAATTTGGAGGTGTCAACCAGGCGCTGGTTCGAAGGTTGCGCGCCGAAGAACTGCACCAGGTCACCCGACACCCCGTACAGCCATGTCGGCATGACGACTGCATTATCGCGCGCGGCGTTCAATGAACCGAAGGTGCGGTACCCGACGCGGCAGCGTTCGATCACTTTGCCGCTTTGCAGCTTGCACTGCCCAAGTTCGGCGAATTGTTGCACGCCGTCTTCCGCAACGCCCGTCGAAGGGAAAAAAGAAAGCAAGAGAACGGCAACTAGACCGAGCTTGCAGATTTTCTGTGTCATCACGCCGTTTTATAGCATAGCGTCGGCGCACCGGCAGTGAGAAACCAACAGCAGATCCCTCTACAATTGAAGAATGAGGGCACGGGGTCATGGAGAAAGAGGCAACTGTCCTGAACAAGGAGAACATGAGGCCAGGAATTCACTACGCCATCACTGCCGCCGCTGGAGCCATCGCGCTCAGCGCGAGCGCTACACCCGCCACTGCAGCCACCTTCGATACCAGCAACCCGTTTTATGCACCCAGCACATTGCCGTTTCAAGCTCCCCCTTTCAACAAGATTCAAGACAGCGATTACCAACCTGCGATTGAAGCGGGTATGGCGCAACAAATGGAAGAGATAAGGGCGATTGCCAATAGCCCGGATGCGCCAACTTTTGAGAACACCCTTGTGGCGATGGAGAAGAGCGGCCGCCTGCTGGACCGCGTGATGGCGGTCTTTGACGCGGTGACCGGCGCCAACACAGACCCCGCTCTACAACAAGTGCAGGCGACCGAGGCTCCGAAGCTGGCCGCGCACGAGGATGCTATCTACCTGGATAGCCAGCTGTACCGCCGGGTGGAAGTGATGTATCGGGAGCGCGAGAAGCTCAAGCTGGACCCCGAGTCCCTACGCCTGGTCGAGTACTATCACCGCGAGTTCGTTCACGCCGGAGCCAACCTGTCCGATGCGGATAAAACCGAACTGAAGAAGATGAACGAGGAGATATCGACCCTGGAGAATACATTCCGCACCAAGCTTCTGGCCGCAACCCGGGATGCGGCCTACGCGACTACAGATAAGAGCAAGTTGGCGGGATTGAACGACGCTCAGTTGGCCGCCGGCGCGGACGCTGCCAGGCAAAGAAAGCAGGAAGGCTGGGTGCTGACCCTGCAGAACACCACCCAACAACCGTACCTGGCGAACCTGAGCGACCGCGCGACGCGTCAGGAGCTGTTCGAGGACTCCTGGAACCGTGCTGAGCGCGGGGGGCCGGATGACACGCGCGCCACCATTATCCGCTTGGCCCAGCTGCGCGCTGACAAAGCGAAGCTGCTCGGTTTTCCCAATTTTGCCGCCTGGAAGCTGGATGACCAGATGGCCAAGACGCCCGAAGCCGCGATGCGCTTCATGGATGCCCTGGTCCCACCGGCCACGGCTAACGCAGCGAGCGAAGCTGAAGACATACGGCACCTTATGGATGCGGAGAAGGGTGGCGCCGAGTTGCAGCCGTGGGATTGGGACTATTACTCCGGGCAGGTGCGCAAGGCGAAGTACGACATTGACGATGCCCAGGTGAGGCCATATCTCGAGCTCAACCAGGTTCTGGAGAATGGCGTGTTCTATGCCGCCAACCTGCTCTACGGGATCACGTTTAGCGAGCGTAAAGACATACCCGTTTATCACCCAGACGTGCGCGTCTTCGAGGTGAAGGATGCGGATGGTAAGCCGTTGGCATTGTTCTATTGCGATTACTTCAAGCGGGACAACAAGAACGGAGGGGCCTGGATGAGCAACCTGGTGGATCAATCCAAGCTGCTTGGCACCCTGCCCGTGGTCTACAACGTTGGCAATTTCAGCAAACCGGCGGCGGGCCAGCCGGCGCTCATCAGCTTTAGTGACGCAACCACCATGTTTCACGAGTTCGGTCACGCGCTGCACGGGATGTTCGCGGACTCTGAGTATCCGAGTCTCTCCGGTACATCGGTAGCGCGAGACTTCGTCGAGTTCCCTTCCCAGTTCAATGAGCATTGGGCGACGTATCCTGCTGTCTTCGATCACTATGCCAGGCATTATGAGACGGGCGCGCCCATGCCGGCAGCGTTGGCGGCTAAGCTCAAAAAAGCTAAGACTTTCAACCAGGGCGATGCGCTCACCGAGATCCTCGCCGCGGCGGAGCTCGATATGCAGTGGCACACGCTGAAACCCGGCACGCAGATTGAGAACACGGACGCATTTGAGAAAGAAGCGTTAAGCAAGACGCATCTCGCGATCAGCTATGTGCCGCCGCGCTACCGGTCCAGCTACTTCTCTCATATCTGGTCAACCGGCTATGCCGCGGGATATTACGCGTATCTGTGGAGCGAGATGCTCGACGATGATGCCTACCAGTGGTTTCTGGATCACGGCGGGTTGACGCGGGCGAACGGTGATCGTTTTCGCCGCATGGTGCTTTCGCGCGGGAACACGGAGGATCTGGCTGCGATGTACAAGGCCTGGTTGGGGGCCGACCCGAGCGTCAAGCCGATGCTGAAGGAGCGGGGACTGAGTTCAAAGGAAGAATAACGACGTGCATGGCTGTCCAAATCAGCCCTTTCGAACCTTAGGATGGTCACGGCTCTGGTGCTTTGTATCAGGGCACGACTTTACAGGCTGCGAAAAAACTCATGTTTTGTATCAGGGCACGACTTTAGTCGGGCCGTAAAAAGCCACAGCTATGAGGGCTTTAGCCCCTGGACTTTTTCTTCGCGCCCTGGCGGAAAAACACCATGCACTGCTGGGATTGGACAAGCATTTCGTGGGGGATGCGCCGTAGGCAGGGGTTAAAGAGGCTGCGGAAAAACTCTGCATTCGGCAGGAAAGCAATACCTCAGGGGCTAAAGCCCAACCTATTCTCAATCATTTACGGCCCGACTAAAGTCGTGCCCTGATACAAAGCATCAGAGCCGCGACTACCGGAACACTCTTTGGCAAAAGGGGGCTCTCCTTAGAGAGCGCCCCCTTTTCAGCGGGCCAAGCAGGCTCTTAGAAGACCAGCTTCGCGGAGACCTGCATGTCGCGGTTATCCAGGTTTGTGCCAGTGATTACACCCGCGGTCGCCGAACCAATGGCAGAGTTCGGATTCAAGAAGTTGGGATGATTCAACGCGTTAAACGCATCTCCCCGAATCGCGAGGCTGATGGACTCATGGATGTGAAACGTCCGTTGTAACGATAGGTCGGCGTTGGACTCGCCTGGTCCGTAGAGCACGCTTCGCGCAGAGTTGCCATAGGTGTTATAGGGCGGGGCGACAAAGTCGTGAACATTAAACCAGGCGGTAGGCTTGGGATTGGGAAGGCCGCCCGATCCTATCCGGTTCGGCCAGCTGGGCGCACCAAAATTTACGCCGCTATTCAGAGTCACGGTGAATGGGTTGCCGGTTGCCAGGGTCACAATTCCATCTACCTCAAAGCCACCCGCTATCCAGGCGGCGGGCCCGTGCTGCAGGAATGGTTTGCCTGGCCCGAAGGGCAGCTCATAGGTTGTGCTGCTGACGAAGCGATGTCTCTGGTCGAATCCCGAAGCGCCGTATCCGCATTGTAAGCAGGTAATTGTCTGGGGATTGCCAGAGCTGCCACCGCCGCTGGCCGCAGACCCGCCGTAGTCCAGCGATTTGCTGTAGGTGTAGCTGATCAGCTCCGTCAATCCATGGGAGTAGCGCTTGGTAAATTTCAACTGCAGAGCGTTGTAATTGGAAGAATTGATCTCGCTTTCCTGCACCCAGGTGGAGACGTTGTTGAGAGGTTGGATCAAACGGCGGCTGGCTTGCGAGGGGGCGGAATCGACCCCCGGCGTTCCTGGTTCAATCTCGTTGGGGTTGAAAGCTAACGTCAGGTGGATGGTGTGGCTGCCCGCATAGGCGAGTTCCAACAATCCAGTGGCGGTAAGCCGGCGTTCCACGCTCAGACTCCACATCTGCGAATAGGGCGTTGGATTGCTGGTTTGGTGGCTGATGATTGCCGGGTGATTAGCGTTGAGAAGCGTGGTGTTGGTGGTAATGCTAGGCCCAACCGTGGTAACGCCCTGGGGAAATGGATTGTTGATCGTGACCACGCAATTCGACCCAAGATTGCCCGCCGTGCAAGGAGTCGCATAGGCGGTACCCGGCAGGTACGTGTTGGGCGAGAAGGTCTGGGAAACGGTAAAGGGAGGATTCTGGCCGAGTTCATCGGAGGCAGAATAAGGAAGCGGGAAAAAGCTGATGCCGAAGCCACCGCGAATTACCGTGGTGCCATTGCCGGTCAGGTCGTAGGCAAAGCCCAAGCGCGGTCCTACATCGTAATAGCGGGTTTGCATTCCAGCTTGCCGGCTCACGCCGTTTAGCCCTGCATAGATGAAGCTCAAAGTCGACCAATCGAAATTAGCCAACCGGTTGTGGCGCTCCGTCTCAGGCGTGTAGACCTCGTAGCGCACGCCGGCGTTGACATTGAACCGCGGAGTGGCCTTCCAGTTGTCCTGCAGATAACCGGCCCACTCGCCGTCATAAACGAAATATGTCTGCTGCAGGTAGTTCCTGCTGCCGCTATTAGGAAAGCCAAACAATATTCCGGCAAGTCCTGAACCGGTGCCGGTAACTTCTTGCGGGTTATTGGTGAAGTTGTCGTTGAATGTGAGCCCGCCACGGGTAGTGGTATTAGTGAAGGGTGACATCATTTGCTTGATGTAGCGCCCTCCAATTTTCAATTGATGGAGCCCCTTGGTCCAGGACACGGCATCCTCAATCTGAATGTTGGTCTGAACCGGGTGGGCGGGCAAAAAGGCAGTCCCACCTTGCAAGCAAGTGAACTCCGCCCCGCAGGAGCTTCCAATCGTTACGTTGGGCAGACCGGTCGCGTACTTGGTTACATTCAAGCCTTCAATTCCCAGCGAGGTTGAAGAATCCTTGCCATAATCCGATTGAAACGTAAACGGATTGGTGCGCGAATATCCCGTACGAAATTCATTAACTATAGTGGGGCTGAATACATGTGTTTCGTTGATCGCCAGTCCTTGGGCGATCAATGTCGTGTCCTGGATACCGGCTACGTACGGTCCCAGGCTAAAGTTGGCGGCGGCAGCGGGTGGGGTGGGCAGACAGCAGGTGCCCTGTCCACCGACCAGCGGGTTGGGCGCAGCTTGAATGAAGCTCTCGTAGCTGAAGCGCCCGAATACTGAATCTTTTTCACCGATACGATAGTCGATGCGGACATTGCCGCCGTTATCATCGATGATCTGGTCCGCCGAGGATTGGTAATTGTTGAAGCTGAGATTTGGATTCTGGGGTAGTGGATAAATACTGGCGAGATTCAATCCCACCTGGTTGAGCTCGTCGGGCGGTAGCACGTTGAGCACGCCGTTGTACCTAGCTTGCTGGCGCGTGGTCACGCCGTTCACAATCGTGGTGGTATAGGGGTCATAAACCGGGATCAGCTGACCCGCTGCAGTCGTATAGTGGCTGAAGTCACCAGTCCGCTCGGCGGCGGTGGGCACGCTGTTGAGGTTGACAATACCCTTGAGTGACCTCTGCCCGTAATAGTCGGCAAAGAAAAACAACTTGTCTTTGATGATTTTTCCACCCACTGCGCCGCCGAATTGATTGCGGCGATAAGCGGGTTGCGCCTGGCTGAGCGGATTGAAGTAATTGCGTGCATCCATGTAGCTGTTGCGCAAATAATCGAAGGCTTCGCCGTGAAGCGTGTTGGAACCCGAACGGGTAGAGACAGAAACTACGCCTGCGCCACGACCGAACTCTGCCGAATAAGTTCCGGTCAATACCTTGAACTCGGCAATTGATTCCACGGAAGGCTGAATCATCACAGTATTGAAGGTCCACTCATTGTCGTCGATGCCGTCGATCACCCAGGCGTTGGCATTGGCTTGGCTACCGAGGGCATTGAAATCAGAGGCCGCGCGCGGATTAAACGAGCTCGATCCAGAGAGGTTTTCGCTGGCTTGCCCGGGAGTCACACCGGGAACCAGATACACCAACTGGGCGAAATTTCGCCCATTGAGGGGCAAGTCCTGCACCTGTTTTTTGCCCACCACCTCGCCTAATTCTGCGCTGTCCAAACGGACCAACGGGGCAGCCGAGATTACCTCAACTGTCTCGGTTGCCTGGCCAACCTGCATGGCAAAATCCACGCGCGCATGCTGGTCGACATCGAGGACGACGTTGTTGGAAACGTCCTGTTTAAAGCCAGTCTTCTGCGATGCGACGTTGTAGGTTCCGGGTATCAGGAAGGGCGCGTTATAGTCGCCATTCGCATCCGTCTTATACGTTGAAACCGTTCCTTTTCCCGTATCGGTAATGGTCACGGTGGCATCTGCGACGACAGCACCCGTGGAATCGCGAACCGTCCCAAGGATGGTTCCCGTGGTTACCTGCCCGAAGGCGATGCAAGAGGAAGAAAAAAGGACAAGAAGGGTTACGACTATCCCGGATAGCCTGCTGGACATGATGAATGCCTCCCAAAAAGTTAGAACTGCCCCAACTTCTATTTTTTTTATTTAGGGCCTTGCGTAGTGCCGAAAACGGTTAAGTACGGGTGAACGTTAATTTAGATATGCAGCCCAAACTATCACGCTGGAAAAGCCATGGTCAAGGGACCGCTGCCGAGCCGACCCAATAAGGGAAACAGACCCTATATCCAGCCCTACCCCGGATTTCCTGTCGAGTTTGGTGGCGTTGCCGAACTTCATGCGGCTTTCTTTACGGAAAGCCGCACACGCGGCCCTGTCCACCGCGGTGTGGCAGGAAATCCGGGTTCGCCGCTTTATTCATGGTCTTTCAGGATCTCCTCCACTCGCTCCTTGGGAACGGAAAGGTGATCCTCATTCTGCTTCAGCCATGCACGGTAGTCGTCTTCGATGGCGGGAGTCCAACGAGCATCGATTTGACCGGCGGTGTACTTCTTCTCTTCCAGCCGCTGGTGCCCAAAGGTGTCCCGCAAGTGGGTGGATTCGGAGTTCTTCACCACTTCTTCGGCCAGTTGCGCCGGGATGAAAAGGACTCCACCATTCCGGCCCAGCACCACGTCGCCCGGCATCACGGTCGCATGCCCGATCCGCGTGGGGCCATTGATGCTGACCATGGTCGAGTTGAGACGAGGTCCGGAGGCCAGCGACCCGAAGTGATGCGACGGATCGTAGTAGCGAACAAAGGAGACGAAGTTTGGCAGCTCGTCGAGGCCGTTGATGTCGCGGACCGCGCCGTCGTAGACGATCCCGTTGCCCGAGCGAGCATAGATCGCGTTGCCTACGTTGTCGCCGATCGAGGGGCCATCCGTTTTGAGCCCAAAGTGGTCCGCCACATAGACGTCGCGCGGCTGCAGCATATCCACCGGCCAGGCGTTCATCGCACCCTGGCGTTTATCCTGCGCGCCCTGGGCCTCGATCACTTTCTGGATATCCGGCCGCCCCGGCACCCAGGTCGCCGTCAATGCCCTGCCCACCAGTACCTTATCCGGATGGATCGACAGCCATCCATCCTCGTACTCGTGATTGAAATTGTGAGAGCGCAGCGTTGCCCAGGCTTCCTCGAGGGTGACGTTCTTCATCCGGTCGAGGATGGAATCAGGGACCTTAGGCCGTCCGTCAGGGAATCTCTCCCCGGTCCAGTCAGGCGTGTACTTGATCACATCTTCGCGAGTGAAAAATCCCTGCTGCGCGCGGGCACTGAGAGACGCACCCAAAATCATCGAGGAACAAATCGTCCCCACCGCCGCGCGCCTGAACTGCCGAACGAATGCGTCTAATTGCACCACGGTCCCTATCCTTTGTTTATTTATTCGGCTCGAACCAAGTTGTTCCTGGAATCTGCACGGTCTTGGCCACCTCTTCGTTCATCTCCACGCCCAGGCCAGGCTTATCGAGAGGGGTGACGTAACCTTTTTGAATAATCTCGCCCTCTTTGATAAATGTCTGCCAGACCTTCAGATGGTTGATCCAGTGCCACTCGCAAACCAGGTAATTGGGAATGGTCGCACACACGTGGGCCGAGGCCATGGTGCCGATGGGAGAGACGACGCAGTGGGGAGCAAACGGAACATAGTAGGCCTGGGCCATGTTGGCGATCTTGCGTGCCTCCGAGAGTCCGCCTACCTTTTGAATATCGGGCATGATGATGTCTGCCGCGCGCTTCTGCAACAATTCGGTGTAGCCCCAACGCAGGTACAGATTCTCGCCGCAGCATATCGGTGTGGTGGTGGAGTGCCGGATATCGGCCATCGCGTCTATGTCTTCCGGCGGTACCGGTTCTTCCAGCCAAAGCAGCCGGTAAGGTTCCAGCGCCACTGCCACCCGTTTGCCCGTGGTGGCGTCATAGCGGCCGTGCATATCGCAGGCCAGGTCCATCTCCTTGGGTATCGATTGGCGCACGTGGCTTACCCAGCTGACCATGCGATCGATTTCGCCATTGCTCGCGGTCCAGTTCACCTTGTCGAAGCGGGCCGGATCAGCAGCATCGTCGAGGTCGATCTTCATCGCGGTGAAACCCTGCTCTTTGATCCAGGGAAGCTTGCGATCCGATTCCTCGCCCACGGGATTCTCCATGTCGGAATCACAGTACATACGAACTTTGTCGCGAAATTTTCCTCCTAATAATTGATAAACCGGCAGTCCCAGAATCTTTCCCGTGAGATCCCACAATGCGATCTCGACTCCGGTCATCGCGGTCACGTATTGACCACCTTGAGCGCCGGCAAAGATTCCCGAGACGCGCATCCTCTCCCACAGAGCATCTACATTGAGAGGATCCTGACCGATCAGCATGCGGCGAAAGCCATGCACCAGGGACGCAGTGCCCACCGCCGCATCGGTCGATTCACCCTGACCATAGAGACCGGAATCGGTATAAACCCGGACATGGGTTTGTGGCCCGTGTACCAGCACCTGGGCAGTGCGGATATCGGTGATCTTGACCTTGGGCCTCTGCTGCGGCGTGCTGTTATCTTGAATCGCTCGCGCTAGGGAGGGCAGCGCAAAGATTCCGGCTGTGGGCAGGGCCGCAGCCGCACCTTTGAGCATTGACCGTCGTGTGTATCGATTCATTACGGAGTTCCTCTCCTGGTCAGTTTTCTTCCGGCGCGGTTAAGGGGGCTTTCCGCGCGAACACGTCTTCTGTATCTACGTTTGCTGCAAAAGACAGGTGCATTTCCCCTGGCCGCTTCATATCATGCAATGGCCGTTTCACATACGGCAGCCAAACTACCACGCTCAAAAAACCTTAGTCAAGAGAATGTTGCGGCGGCGCCGGGCACGGCATCGAGGACAAGCCAGTGCTGGGAGCGGCATAGCGAAACCAGGTTGAGGGTAGAGAGGCGGGAGTTCCGGTAGTCACGGCTGTGATGCTTTGTATCAGGGCAGGACTACCCAAACATGCGAAGAGGATAACTAGGACAAGATGGTGAAGAATAGCCGCGGGTCCTTCACTCCGTTTGGCCCAAAGACTGGCCAAACGAAGCAAAGGATGACAGCGTCTTTTTACGAATTCGCTAGAACGTGTACCTGGCGGCCAGCTGCAGTTGCCGCGGGGTCGTCGCCGGGTTCGTACCGGTGATTTGGCCGAATCCCCCTTGGTCTATATATTTGGTCCCAGCGATCCCCGGGTTGGCGAAATCGGTGTGGTTGAAGGTGTTGAACGCGTCAAAGCGGATTTGGAGATGGTGGTGTTCGTTGTAGGGCATGGCGAAATTCTTGTCCAGGGACATATCGTAGTTTTGAACGCCCGGACCGTATAGCATGTTGCGGCTCACGTTCCCGAGGAAACCTGGGGCGGGTTCTGCGAAGGCCGCGGGATTGTAGTATTGGCCGGTTGTTCCGACTGTCCGGTGGGGCTCGGTAAATTGCTTGGAGACGAGATTCGGCCGGGTCGCCGGGGTGCCGCCGGAGATGGTATTGGTGTTGGCAGTGTTCGCGTTGATTCCGGGGTTCCAGGGTACGCCGCCCTGGAGTTGTATCAGGGCGGCGAATTCCCAGCCGCCGATTACCGCATCCACGATCTTCGACGAAGGCGCCCACATCCTGCCCTGCCCGATGGGCAGGTAGTAAATGACCGAGGCCACCACGCGATGTTTCACATCGAAGTCGGAAGGCCCGTAGTCGCAGCTGATGCAGAGGTCGTTCTGCGGGAAGAGCTCCGATGACTGGGTGCGGATCCCGCTGGTGTCGTCCATCGATTTCGAATAGGTGTAGGAGCTGATGAGGTTGAAGCCGTTGCTGAAACGCTTGTTCACCTGGAAGGCGAAGGCGTTGTAATTGCCGACGCCTATGTCATGCACCAACTGAATCACGCCGTAGTTCGGGTAGGGCGTACGAGCGGTGATGGAAGCCGGCGCCCCGGGGCCAAGCAAGCCAACGGGAACTGAATAGTTGGCATTGCGGAACCCGTAGAGGTGCCTGCTGACGTTGCCCATATATCCGGCCTCGAACATCCAGTCCTTGCCTACCTGCTTCTGAATGTCGAGCAGAAAGACCTGGCTGTATGAGGTCCTGTGAGAGTACTGGTTGGAGTAGGCGTAGGGCGGCGTAATCGGGGCGATGACGCCTGGGCCACTGGTGGGGCCCACTGCGTTGGTGAAGTTGATGGTGGCCACACCCGGTGTTCCACCACCCGAAGTATTCGTGATGCGCCCGGCCAGGTTGCGCGCCACATCGAAGCGGGCGTTGGCGATGTCATGGTTGTAATAGATCCCGTAGCCCGCGCGGACCACCACAGTGGGGCTCGGCAAGTAGGAAACACCAAAGCGAGGCGCCCAGTTGCTCTTGTCGGTCTGCATGAGCTTATTGGGGAATTGGCCGTTGGCACACTCCGGCCCGGGAGTGACAGGGGTATTGGGAGCGGTAGGGTTATTTGTGCTCCCCTGTACCCATAGGACAGGGACTCCCTGATAAGCATTGGTGCAATTGCCCTGCCGCCTGAAGAAAGGCCATACGTTCTCAGGCTCGTGCCCAGCGATGAAGGGGGTTATGGGCGTGTTGTTCGTTTGCAGGTCCACGATGAACTCCTGGCCCAGGGTGTTGTACCACGGCGGCACCAGCTCATAGCGCAGCCCGGCGGAAATCGTGACGTTGGGCAGGAGCTTGTAGTTGTCGTCGAAGTAGAAGGCTTCGTCGTTGCGCTCGTAATTGGCATTAGCGATTGACACCGCGTAGGTCGAGGAGTAAAGGTCACCGAGCAGAAAATCGGCGAAGCCGGAGCCGGTATTGGCAACCAGGGTTCCAGGTGCGCTTACCTCCGCAGTGGCGTTTCTCTGGAAGACGAAGGCGCCCCGCGATTCCTGATTGCCCACCTCGTTAAAGGTCATCTTGTCGTACTGAAAACCGAAATCCATCGAATGCTTGCCCTTCACCCAGGTGAAGTTGTCATTGAGTGACTTATCGAGGTCGCTCGTAACATACGGACCATCGGTGCTGTCACCAATCGCCGAATAGGGATCTGGAGTAAAGGAAAAATTGGGGACGCCCCAGGTTGCAGGAGCCCCGGGTTGTAGGTTGGGGATGCCGCCATTGAGCAGGCCTACCGCATTCACCTTGTTTTGCGAGAAGGTGCCGAGGCTGTTGTAGAAGTCAGTGTAGCCAAGCGTCAAAAAGTTGACGATGGTGGGCGATATGGTCCAGGTGTTGGAGCCCATGTATTGGTAGAAGTTGGTGACGATGCTGCTGCCGACGGTCGCGGCCGCTGCCTGGAAGCCGGGGTCGCTGACCGTCTCCAGGCCATCGCTGAAGCGGAAGGCCCATTGCAACCTCGACGATTGGTTGTAATCCGCACGGACGGTAAATTGATCGTGGTCGTCCGTATTGAGATCGGAGTACGCGTAGTTGTTGGTGAATGCTGATGTCGCAGCCGGGTGGTAGAACTGTTGGAGGATTAAAGCCGATGTCGGATTGATGCGGTTCGCGGGAATCACATTGCCCGGGAACTGCGTCCTGCCCACGCCAGCGGCGTTCCCGGTGGCGGGATCGTAGATCGGGATGACGGGACCGCCCTGCTTGAGTTGGAACCCAGCGAAATTGCCGCCCAAGACGGACGCTGTGGGCAAGGTCGCGTTGTTCTGAACGCTCTGGCTCTGGGAAAACCACTCCTTATTGACCATGAAGAAAAGGCGGTTTTTGGCGTCGAAGAGCTTGGGAATCGAGAGCGGACCGCTGAGCACGAATCCGTAATCGTTATATCGGAAGGGCAGCCTGGGAGGGAAAGGGATGGTAGTGTAGTTGAACCCTCGTGCGTCCGCGTAGTTGTTGCGCAGGAAGTAGAACGCAGTTCCGTGATAGGCATTGCCGCCGCTCTTGGTGACCACGTTGACCTGCGTCGCGTTGTAACCGTATTCGGCCGGATAGACGCCGGTTTGCACCTTCATTTCCTGAATGGCGTCGACGGTGGGCTGTACCACAAAGCTGTTGAAGTCCACGTCGGTATTGTTGATGCCATCGATCGTGTAGTGGTCGTACATGATGCGCTGGCCGCCGACGGAGATCGACTCCGTGGCGCGCTGGCCGCCTTCCCGCGAATTGGCCTGGCCTTGGTACTGTGAGAGCGTGTTCGTGTTCGCCGAGACCGCCACCAAGCTCAGGTAGTTTCTACTGTTCAGCGGCATCTGGCTGAGGGTCTGAGTAGGAACCACGGTGCCGAGGGTGGGGTTGTCAGCCTGCAGCAGAGCGGCGCTCGCCTCCACTGTCACAGATTGTGTTACCTGACCGACCTGCAGCGTGAAATCCTGCCGCAATGATTGCTGCACTTGCAGCTCCAGCTGAGCTGTATCGGTCTTAAAGTCCGGGTGGGTAGCCTGAAGGCTATAGTTTCCCGGCTGAACGTCGGGAAATGCGTAGTCGCCGTCACTGGTGGTGAATGTGGAGCGTGCCACACCGGTAGCTGCACTGGTAAGGGTAACGGCCACCTTCGGAATCGCGGCGCCGCTTGTATCGCTGACGTGTCCGGAGATTTGACCCGAGGTCTGCGCCAGGACGGCGGAAGCCGACAACAACGAGAGAGATAGAAACAGCCAGATACGCGTTAACATCAGAAACGCCTCCCAATAGTGTCCTTCTGCTACCACTGCTCGAATCTTTGAACTGTCTAGCCGGTTGCACGCTTCGAAACGGTTAAGCGGGGGTCGTCCATTTCCCTGCGGTCGCTTCACATCATGCAATGGTCGTTTCACATAACGGCGGACAAACTATCACGCTCAAAAAACGTTAGTCAAGAAAATGTTGCGGGGGGCGCCGAGCCCGGCATCGACTGTGCTAACTATGCGATTTTGCCTCGCCGATCGCCTTTTTCCGCAGAACCGATACCGTTGGAATTCATCTGAGCGATATGCGACGGGTGTAGCGTGGACATATAGGTAGGCCGGTTGGATGGTGGCGTGCACATACTGGTAATCAATAGCGGCTCTTCTTCGATCAAGTTTTCCATTTTCGACGCCGGCCACGGCTCAGGCTTGGGTGGGCCGCCGTGGCCAAGCACTCTGTTCACAGGCGAGATCAGCGGGATGGGCGCAGCGCAGCTGGAGTTCACCTTTCGCGACGCCAACGGGCGGGACTTGAGCAGCCCCGACAAGCCTAAGGCGGCAACTGACCCAGTGGACCTATTAGAGAATGCGGTCTGTGGGGCGGGAATACCGGCAATCGACGCGGTGGGCTATCGCGTGGTGCATCCCGGGCCGCTCCTCGACCGGCACCAGAGGATCACGGATAAGGTGCTCGAGGACCTCGAGCAGGCGGTCGCCTTTGCCCCGTTACACGATCCCGCGGCCATTGCCCTGATCCGCGAAATGATGAAGCGATTTCCCCAGGCGCGGCACTATGCCTGCTTCGACACGGTTTTTCACCAGACCATGCCGGCCGAGGCTTCCACCTACGCCATCCCCGCCAGGTATCGCGAGCAAGGAGTGCGCCGATATGGCTTTCATGGGCTTTCCTGCGAGGGAGTGGTCGATGACCTGCGTTCTGCATCAAAGAGAGGAAAGGCCAGTTTTCCACGGCGCATGGTGATTGCGCATCTGGGCAGTGGGTGCAGCGTTACCGCCTTGCTCGATGGGCGGTCGGTCGACAACACCATGGGACTGACGCCGACTGGCGGGGTGGTGATGGGCACCCGGCCGGGAGATCTTGATCCCGGATTAGTCCTCTATCTATTACGCCAGGCCGAAGGCGACCGCGTAGCGGCCCTCAACGCCGTAGAAACGATCGTCAATCACCAGTCGGGGATGGTGGCGCTCTCCGGCCAACCCAACGATATGCGCGCAACCCGCAAGGCGGCGGAGGCAGGAAGTGCTGACGCCGGCCTGGCTCTCCAGATTTTTACCCGCAGCGTGCGCAAGGCAATCGGCGCATTCGCGTGGCTCATGGGCGGCCTGGATGCCGTTGTCTTCACCGGAGGCATCGGAGAGCACGATGGGAAGTCCCGGGCGGAGATTTTGCGCGGGCTGGAAACTTTTGGAGTGGTGCTCGATGCAACGGCCAATGAGACCGGTGGCGATGAGCTACGACAGCTAAGCAGCGCGGATTCTCAGGTCGTGATCTGGGTGGTTACCGCGCAGGAAGACCGCACGATCGCAGCGCATGTGGGCCAGATGGAATTACAGGAGGAATCATGAGCAACGTTGAGACCCTTTCCGTAGCGGCCCATTTCGAGCCGCTGACCGCCGATGAGATCCGCAAGATGAATGCTTATTGGCGCGCCTGCAATTATCTTTCCGCGGGCATGCTGTATCTATGCCACAACCCTCTCTTGCGGGAGCCGCTCAAGCGCGAGCACATCAAGAACCGGCTGCTTGGCCATTGGGGATCGGACCCGGGCCAGAGCTTTACCTGGGTGCATTTGAACCGGTTGATCAAGAAGTATGACCTGGACGTGATCTACGTCTCTGGTCCCGGGCACGGAGCCCCGGCCACCCTCTCCAACTGCTATCTGGAAGGGGTGTACTCCGAGGTTTATCCAGACAAGAGCCAGGACGAGGCCGGCCTGCAGAAGTTTCTCAAGCAGTTCTCGTTTCCTGGGGGAATCGGCAGCCATTGCACTCCGGAGACTCCAGGCTCAATCCACGAGGGTGGCGAGTTGGGATACAGCATCTCTCATGGGTTTGGCGCGGCGTTCGACAATCCCGACCTGATCGTGACCGTGGTGGTAGGCGATGGAGAGTCGGAGACAGGGCCGCTGGCCACCAGTTGGCACTCCAACAAGTTTCTTGACCCGGTGCGAGACGGAGCGGTGCTGCCGATACTGCATTTGAATGGGTACAAGATTGCGAACCCCACCATCCTGGCGCGGATACCGCCCGAGGAGCTGGATATGCTCTTCAAGGGCCTGGGCTGGACGCCGCACGTGGTGGAAGGCGATGACCCGGAAAAGATGCACGCCAGGATGGCCGAGGTGCTGGAAGGCTGCGTGCTCGATATCCGCGCAATTCAAGAGAAGGCACGCTCGGCGCCGGCTGGCCAAACGGTCGAGCGGCCGAAGTGGCCGATGATCATTCTGCGTACGCCCAAGGGCTGGACCGGTCCCAAAGAAGTGGATGGGCACAAGGTCGAAGGCTTTTGGCGGGCGCACCAGATTCCCATCCTCGATCCGCAAACCAATCCGAAGAGCCTGGCACAACTGGAAGCCTGGTTGCGCAGCTATCGGCCCGAGGAGCTCTTTGACGAATCGGGACGGTTGATTGAAGAGCTGCGGGAGTTGGCGCCGGTGGGGACACGGCGCATCACCGCCAATCCACACGCCAATGGCGGCTTGCTGCGCCGTCCGCTCAACCTGCCTGATTTTCGTGATTACGCGGTCAACGTGGACAAGCCGGGACAGGTGGAAGTCTCGTCGACCGACGTTATGGCGCACTTTTTGCGCGATGTGATGCGGCGCAACATGACCAGCTTCCGCGTCTTTGGTCCGGACGAAACTGCCTCCAACAAGTTGCAGGCGATCTACGAGGCCAGCGGCAAGACGTGGATGGAAGAGATGCTGCCGGAAGATAAGGACGGCGGCTTTCTAGCCAATGACGGGCGAGTGATGGAGATGCTGAGTGAGCATACCCTTGAAGGCTGGTTCGAGGGCTATGTGCTGACCGGGCGGCACGGCTTCTTTTCTTCTTATGAGGCCTTTGTCCACATCATCGACTCCATGTTCAATCAGCATTCCAAGTGGCTGGAGAAGAGCAAGCTGGAGACGCGGTGGCGGGCGCCTATCTCCTCGATCAATCTGCTGATCACCTCGCTGGTGTGGCGGCAGGATCACAACGGCTTCACCCATCAGGATCCTGGATTTCTGGATGTGGTGACCAACAAGAGCCCGGAGGTGACGCGGATTTATCTTCCGCCGGACGCAAATTGCCTGCTGAGCGTGGCTGACCATTGCCTGCGCAGCGTCAACTACGTCAACGTGATCGTCGCCGACAAAGCGCCGCACCTGCAGTACCTGACCATGGATGCAGCGGTGGAGCACTGTACCAAGGGAATCGGCATCTGGGACTGGGCAAGCACCGACGCCGGCGAAGAGCCGGATGCGGTCATTGCCTGCGCGGGAGACATACCCACGTCGGAGGCGCTGGCAGCGGTGGCGATTCTGCGCGAGCGCTGCATGGGGCTGAAGATCCGCTTCATCAACGTGGTCGATCTCTTCCGGCTGATGCCTGACCGGGAGCACCCCCACGGCATGACCGATCGCGAGTTCGACGGCCTGTTTACCAAGAACAAGCCGGTGATCTTCAATTTCCATGCGTACGCCTCGCTGATCCACAAGCTGACCTATCGGCGGACCAACCACGACAACTTCCACGTGCGTGGGTACAAGGAGAAGGGCAACATTAATACTCCGCTGGAACTGGCGATTTTGAACCAGGTGGATCGCTTCAACCTGGCGATCGACGTGATTGAACGCGTGCCCGGACTGGCGGAGAAGGGGGCGCATACCGTGGAGTGGCTGAGGGGGCAGATCATTCAGGCGGTCAACTACGCGCACGAGAACGGGATCGATCAGAAAGAGATCCGCGAGTGGAAGTGGCCGGTGTAGGAGAAAGCTGCAGATCGTTTCGCTCCACTAACCTGGTCTTGGAATGCCGGTTGTGCGGCTCTGTCCATCCACCTCCGCCACTGCCGAGGTGGACCGCTACCCTCAACTTTGTCATCCCGAGCGGACCCGGATGGCCCATACAGGTTGGTGGCGACCACCGGACTGCATGCTATTTTCTTTACGGAAAATCGCACACACTGCTCCGATTCGAAGCCGCGAATGGGTCGTCCGGGGTAGCCGAGGGACCTGCAGTTCCCTTTGTGGCTCAGCGAAGGTGGCGTGGGCGAGTCGCCTCCGGCTTTCGTTTCTCCATCAACGCAACTGCAGTACAGGATGACAAATTCGAGGGTAGAGGCTCACCTCAGCAGTCGTTACGGGGATGGATGGCTCTGACATTCGTTAGAGCCGCGAGCAAACTGCAGGTCCCTCGGCTACCCCGGACGGCCCATTCGCGGCTTCGAATCGGAGCAGCGTGTGCGATTTTCCGTAAGGAAAATCGCGTGCAGTCCGGTGGTCGCCACCAACCTGTATGGGCCATCCGGGTCCGCTCCTAATGAACAACCTCCGGTTGAGGTAGGGGGACGAGCTGGAAGCCTAGGGCGCGTGCTTGTTTGTGCAAGCGATGTTGGTTGCGAAGAGCTAATTTTTGTTCTTCTAGGGCGAAGATGCTCTCGTCGTAAGCGGTGCGGGTGGTGATCAGGTGATATACGATGCGGGCCAGTTTATGGGCCGCAGCGGTGATGGCTTGCGGCGCGCCCAGGCGCGCCCGCATGCGGCGATAATATGCGCCCAGGTAGGAGTGACTCTTGTGTAGCGTCTGCGCGGCCAGTCGCAGGGCAGCGGCGAGACGGCTGTTGGACTTGCGCGTCTTTGAAGAGAGAACCTTGCCCCCACTCTTCTTGCTCCCGGGACACAGCGTCAGCCAACTGGTGAACGCCGCCACATTGGGAAAACGACCGAAATCGGTTCCGATCTCCGTCACCAGCGTATGCACCGTCAGCGCACTCAACCCGGGTACGACCGTTAAGTCGGTGCCCAGCACGCGATACAGTTCCTTGCCCATGTCGAAGTGGAACTGGTTCTTACGCCGTTTGCCCCGCTTATGGCCCTGCAACGGTTGGCCTCCGTTGGGTTGGTTGGGCAATTGGCCCATGCGCTGCTCGATCTCCCGATCACAGTCCAGCAGCATCTTCTGATAATGCCGGTAGGCTTCCAGAGACTGACGCAGCGTGAACAAATGCTCGGAACGGTAGTTACCCACCAGCGATTTGATGACTGTTTCCCTTTCCGCACGAATGCGGCCGTCGGCCAACCTGGCCAACTGTTCGGGATCTCGTTTGCCCGCCAGAATGGCGTCTACGATCGACAGACCGCTCTTACCAGTGATGTCGCTGAGCACATGATGGATCTGCAGATTCATCTGCGTCAGCGCTTTTTGCATGTGCTGCACATGCACCGCAGCCGCTTCCACCAGGTTGGACCGATGACGGCTCAGCGCACGCAGGGCGCAGATCGCTGCCTCAGGACGGAACGAGCCACGCAGCAGACCCACCGAATGCAGGTACTGCAACCACTGACAGTCGCTTACGTCAGACTTGCGTCCCGGTACATGCTTCACGTGCCGTGAGTTGACTAGACACACCCGCAGCCCGGCCTCTTCCAGCACCTCGTAGAGCGGTATCCAATACACCCCAGTCGATTCCATCGCTACGCTGGCCACGCCGCACTGCTTTAACCACGCCGCGATAGCTTGCAGCTCCTCCGTAAAGGTGGAAAAACAACGTACCGGCTCAGGGTCTCGATCCCGCGCCACAGCCACGTAAATCTCTCTCGCCCCTACATCAATCCCAGCCGCGTTGGGCTCAATACACTCCAAACTCAGCTCCCGGAACTCCTTCTCTCTTCTCATCCCCTCTCCCAGACTGGGCCTAAGGCCAGGCGGCCGATATCAGTAATCTCCTAAACGGGATCGCTACCTAAAAAAGGCAACCTCACCAATCTCTCCATCACGCAGCCTGGGACCATCCTCGGGATCGGGCTACTACGCTCCAATCGAACGCCGGCCTACTTCCTCCAGCCTCAGTCCCCTCAAGCTTAAACGCACTCACCCTAACACCCGTTCATTGCTCCCTTAACTTGCCCCAGGCAAGTCAGCTCCTCGGGATGACAAAGTTTAAATGATTTGCCTACCTGGGTTGCGGTTATTGGGATGGATGGCTCTGACAGCGGTTGCGGCTGAGGGATCTGCACTTCCCCTCCCCACCCACAGAACAATTTCAAAGTGTTTCGTTGACTTGCCTTCCGGCCTACCCTAGGCTAACGCTGGACCATGATCGGCGAAACCATATCCCATTATCGAGTGATCGAAAGGCTTGGCGGCGGGGGAATGGGCGTGGTCTACAAGGCTGAGGACACCCGCCTAGGGCGCTTCGTTGCACTCAAATTTCTTCCCGACGAGGTTGGCCGCCAGCTTCCCGTCCTCGACCGCTTCCGCCGCGAGGCCCGCGCCGCCTCGGCGCTGAACCACCCCAACATCTGCACTATTTATGACGTCGGCGAAGAAGACGGCCGAGCCTACCTGGCCATGGAATACCTCGAAGGCCAGACGCTCAAACACCGCATCGACGGAAAGCCCCTCCCCACCGACTTCGTACTCGATCTCGGCATCCAGATCGCCGACGCACTCGATGCCGCGCACGGCAAAGGCATCGTGCACCGCGATATCAAGCCAGCCAATATCTTCATCACCAAAACGCGCCAGGTGAAATTGCTCGACTTCGGGTTGGCCAAGATCGACCACCGGCGTGACCTGAACGCCACCGCTGCAGAAGAAACCTTGAAGGACCTCACCAGTCCCGGAAGCGCCCTGGGGACAGTCGCCTACATGTCACCCGAGCAGGCTCGGGGAGAAGAACTCGATGGGCGCACTGACCTGTTTTCCCTGGGCGCAACGCTCTACGAGACGACAACCGGCAAGCAAGCATTCGATGGGAATACTTCGGCCGTCATCTTCGAAAGCATTCTTAACCGCAACCCGCCACCGGCGAATCAACTGAATCCCGACCTGCCGCCGCAATTCGAGCGCATCCTCGACCGCTCCCTGGAGAAGGACCGCGATCTGCGCTACCAGTCGGCCGCCGAGATGCGCGCGGAGATGAAGATTCTCAAGCGCACGCTGGATTCCCAGCGGACCGCAGCGGCGCACGCTCCATCGGTTTCCAGCAGTGGAGCCTCGGCTGCCGCTCCGCCTGCGCTTCCGCCGAGCGCCGCTCAAGCTCCAGCGAGCGGAGGCCTTCGCCCCTATGCCGTCGTCGCCACCATTACGGCCCTGCTCGCTGGACTGGCCATCGGGTGGTTTGTGGAAGCTGCGCGGAGCCGCACTGTGCCGCCGATCTACCGTCAGTTAACCTTTCGCCGCGGGATGGTCCGCTCCGCGCGCTTCACACCCAACGGACAGTCGGTAGTCTACGGCGCCGCCTGGGAGGGCAAGCCGACGGAACTGTTCATCACCAGTCCAGAGAGCCCGCAGTCGCGCTCGCTGGACCGGCATGGCGAGGAACTGATGAGCATCTCCTCGACTGGCGATATCGCGCTGCTGACCAAAGTGAACGTAATCGGGACCTACGCCCAGGCAGGAACGCTAGCCCGTATGCCCATCAACGGGGGCGATCCGCGCGACATTCTCGACGGAGTACAGTGGGCGGACTGGTTCCCTGACGGGAAACAACTGGCCATCGTGCGCGACATGGGGGGCAAGAACCGGCTGGAGTTCCCGATTGGCAAGGTGATCCACGAGACCCCGGGCTGGATCAGTCATCCCCGCGTTTCCCCCGACGGAGAGCGGGTCGCCTTCATCGAGCATCCGCAGGTGGGCGACGATTCTGGCTCGGTGCACGTGATCGACCGGCAAGGCACAGACAAGATGCTCGCCGATAATTTTCTGAGTGCACAGGGATTAGCTTGGGCGCCGGACGGCAAGCAGATCTGGTTCACGGGGAGCGTCAACGAGGGCAACGGCCGGTCGCTCGATGCGGTGACCCTGAGCGGCCGATTGCGGATTGTCGCCCGCGTCCCGGCCACGCTGCAGCTGGAAGACATCTGGCAGGATGGCAAGGTACTTCTTTCCCGGCAAAGCTGGCGCCGGGAGTTAAGCGGACTGACCGCCGGCATGACAAAAGAGCAGGATTTCTCCTGGCTGGACTATTCGTTCCCAGCCGAGTTATCTGGCGATGGCAAGCGGCTTCTTTTCGACGAGGAAGGCGTCGGTGGGGGCGCCTATTACTCCGTTTACCTGCGCAAGACCGCTGAAGATTCCGCAGTGCGGTTGGGGGACGGCGAATCGGTGACCTTATCGCCCGACGGCAAGTGGGTCCTGGCACTCACTATGTCCTCACCAGCTCAACTCATCCTGCTGCCCAGTGGGGCGGGTGATGCGCAGCAGATCACCCACGACAGTTTTTACCATAGCTGGGCCCGCTGGCTACCCGACAGCCAGGGAATCGTCTTCACCGCCAAGCAGGAAGGCCACGGCGCTCGCCTCTACCTGCAAAAGTCGATCACCGGCCAGGCAACGCCGGTTTCTCCCGAGGGCATTGACCCGCTGGTCATCGCGCTTGCTCCCGATGGAAGCCAAGTGGCCGGCGTAGGGCCCGATGGCTTAGCGTATCTGTACTCCCTGACCGGCGGCCCGACGAAAACTGTTCCTGGCTTCCTGACCGGGGAGCAGCCTATCGAGTGGTCGGCAGATGGTAAGTCGCTGTACGTATATCGGCCGGGCGAGTTCCCTGCCAAGGTATCTGCGCTCGACCTGACCAGCGGCAAGCGCACCCTGTGGCGAACCCTTGCGCCCGCCGACCCCGCCGGGGTCAGCCAGATTGGCCCCATCGTGATGACCCCCGACGGGGCCTCCTATATCTACGGCTACCACCGCACGCTTTCCGATCTCTACCTGGTGGAAGGATTGAAGTAGCCAGACTGATACCAAACTAAAAGGACATCGAGTGGAATCCAATCAAACCTTGAGCGCAAGGGACCTTGTGCCGGCTGTCGAACGTGCACTGGGACTTGCTATAGAAAAAACCCTGCGTCTTGACCGGCGCTGGAAGGCCAGTGATGGCGCTCCGGTCGTCACCTTCGCCGGGCGCTATACAGCGCGCAACTGGACCCAATGGACGCAGGGATTTCAATACGGCAACGCCCTGCTCTGCTTCGACATGACCGGCGATCAGGATCAGCTCACCGCGGCCCGGCGGCACGTCGTCGGTGACATGGCGGAACACCTGACTCACGTCGGAGTGCACGATCACGGCTTCAACAACATCTCCACCTATGGCAATCTGCGCCGTCTGATGCTCGAGGGCCGCATTCCCACCGACGAATGGGAGCTCAACTTCTATGAGCTGGCGTTGAAGGCGAGCGGAGCCGTGCAGGCCGCCCGCTGGACCAGCCTCAAAGACGGCTTGGGCTACATCTACTCCTTTAACGGCAGCCATTCGCTCTTTATCGACACCATCCGCACGCTGCGCATCTGCTGTATCGCGCATCTGCTGGGGCACACGCTGCAAGGGGAACAGGACGCGCGCATCAGCCTGCTCGACCGGGCGTTGACCCACGCCAAGACCTCGGCCCGGTTCAACCTCTACTATGGCGAGAGACGCGATCAGTACGATCGACCGGAGCTGCGCGGCAGAACGGTGCACGAAGCCGTCTTCAATCCGGCGAGCGGCGTCTTCCGCTGCCCTTCTACGCAGCAGGGTTATTCTGCGTTCACCACCTGGACGCGTGGCCTCGCCTGGGGCATGCTCGGTTTTGCCGAGCTGATGGAGTTTATCCAGTTCGTCCCGGATACCGAGCTTCCCGCCAAGCAAGAGACGTTGGCCTGGATGGAGCGAGCCGCGCGCGCCGGCTGCGACTTCTATATGCAGCAAGCGACGGCTCTCGACGGCATCTGCTACTGGGATACCGGCGCGCCGCAGTTGCACCGGCTCGGTGATTGGCAGGCCAAAGCCGCCGACCCTTACAACGACTACGAACCGGTCGATGCCTCGGCCAGCGCCATCGCCGCACAGGGATTGCTTCGACTGGGACACTTGCTGGGCAACGAACTCTATACCCAGGCCGGGCTGACCGTGGCGGCGCGATTGCTCCAGGAACCATATCTCTCGACGGAGGCAGACCACGAAGGTCTGCTGTTGCAAAGCATCTACCATCATCCCAACGGGTGGGACTACATTCCCCCCGGAGCGAAGGTTCCCTGCGGCGAATCGAGCATGTGGGGCGACTACCATCTGCTGGAGCTTTGCCTGCTGATTACGAGAATTGCGAATGACCGTTATTACACCTTCTTCGGAGCGGATGGATGCAGCAAGAAAAAGTAGCGCTGGTAACCGGCGGGACCCGCGGAATAGGCCTGGGTATAGCGCTCCAGTTGGCGGAAGCCGGCTTCACCCTGGCCATCTCCGGCAGGCGCTCACCCCAGCAAGTGCAACCGGTGCTGGACGAGATCCGGAAACTCAGCAAGCGCTCCATCTACGTGAAGGCGGATGTTTCGTCGGCGGCTGACCGGCTGTGGCTGCTTGCCGAGGTCGGCGACCAACTGGGCAGGCTGGATGTTCTGGTCAACAACGCGGGCATCGCGCCGCGCGTCCGCGCCGATCTGCTCGATGCCGGAGAAGAGAGCTTCGACGAGGTGATCTCGACCAATCTGCGCGGGCCCTATTTTCTAACCCAGAGCGTAGCCGCCTGGATGATCCGGCAACGCGCGAAGGATCCCTCGGCAAAACGTTCCATCATCAATATCAGTTCTGTCTCTGCCACGGTTGCCAGCGTGAACCGGGGCGACTATTGCATCTCCAAGGCAGGCATCGCGATGGCTACCAAGCTATGGGCAGTGCGCCTGGCAGAGTACGGCATCGGAGTATACGAGGTGCGTCCGGGCATTATCGAAACCGACATGACAGACGGGGTTAAGGGCAAGTACGACGCCCTGATCGAAGGCGGTATCCTGCTCGAGAAGCGATGGGGAACCCCGAAGGATATCGGGACAGCCGTCAGCATGCTGGCGCGGGGGGAACTTCCCTATGCCACCGGCGCGGTTCTGGTCCTGGACGGCGGTCTTACGACGGCGAGACTCTGAGGAGCAAACACTATTGATGGAATGGATGAAGCAGTCCCGGTCCTTCTCGGACGCGCCTAGCATCACCAGCACCGCAGAAGCCGTCTCGCCACGATGGGGTTTCGCCGTCTCTTCCGGAATATTAGGTTGGATCCTCGACGCCTTCGACTTTTTCGTCCTCGTCTTCCTGGTCGATGTTCTTGCCAACAACTTCCACGTACGTAAAGGCGACATCGTCTGGACCATTACCATCACGCTGGCCATGCGGCCGGTGGGCGCGTTGCTGCTGGGCTCATTGGCCGACCGCTATGGGCGGCGCCGTCCGCTGATAGCCTGCGTGCTTTACTTCTCCATCATCACCGCGTTCACTCCCTTCGCACCGAGCTATGCGGTCTTTGTTGTGCTGCGCGCTCTCTATGGAATCGGCATGGGCGGGTATTGGGGCATCGGCGCTTCTTTGGTCATGGAGAGCTCTCCCAGGCGCTGGCGCGGCCTCTTTTCCGGGATCATGCAAGCGGGCTATTCCCTCGGATACCTGCTAGCCGCCGTGGCTTTGCGGACCATCGAGCCACGCTTCGGGTGGCGGTGGATGTTTCTTTGCGGCCTGGTTTTGGCCGCCGTGATCGCGGTGCTTACTTTGCTTGCACCCGAGTCCGCTTCATGGCAGAAGCATCGCTTGGCAAGTTTTGCTGAGGTGATGCGAGTCCTCTGGCATCACAAGAAAGATTTTGTCTATCTGGTGTCGATGATGACCGCTATCACTTGTTTGTCCCACGGCACCCAGGACTTGTATCCGGATTTTCTGAAGACGGTTCATGGCTTTTCCAATGCCGTCATCTCCAATATCGCCATCCTGTACAACATAGGCGCCATCGCCGGTGCGCTGGTAATCGGGCATTACTCCGACCGCCTTGGCCGCCGCTTCGCCGTCATTCTGGCTTTGATCATCTGTTCGCTTTCCATTCCGCTATGGGCGTTCGGATCGACCATCGTTGTGCTTGCCCTTGGCTCGTTCGCGATGCAGTTCGGGGTGCAGGGAGCCTTCGGTGTGATTCCGGCTCACCTGAACGAACTTTCCCCCAGCAGTGTGCGCAGCCTATTCCCTGGGGTCGTTTATCAGCTTGGGGTATTGATTGCCGCACCATCGGTGGTGGTGGAGTTTACCCTGCGCCAGCATTTCGGCTATCAGTGGGCGCTCACTATCTTCGAGATGTGCGTGATTTTCTGTTTGTTCCTGATCTTCGGATTCGGTCCGGAACGGAAAGGCCATGACTTCCATGCTTAGTTCGATTTCCGTAGCCTGTTACCGGCCAAAGCCGGGTTGTGAAGAAGCTTTACTGGCTGAGGTTCGCGATCATCTTCCACCTCTGCGTGCCCAAGGCCTGGTAACAGAACGATCCCCGATCGTCATGCGCACCCAGGATGGAACGGTGATTGAGGTCTTTGAATGGGTCTCGCAGGAGGCGATCGCGGGCGCCCATTCCAATCCCGTGGTGCTGGAAGTCTGGAAACGCTTCGAGGCCGTCTGCGACTACGAAGTGCCGGCGAACATCCCCGAATTTCACAAGATGTTCGCTCATTTCGAGCCAGTGTGAGTAGGACGGGAAACGCCTTTGCCCGACCGAACATAAATCGATGTTGAGCGAAGAGCAGCGCGCGCGAGTGTGTGTGGTGCTGGTGCGGGCGCGCAACCCCAACAACATCGGGGCCGTCGCGCGCGCCATGCATGGTTTTGGGTTTGCCGATTTGCGGCTGGTGAATGACTACTCCGTGAGTCTCGAAACAGCGCGTTCGGCTGTCGACGCGTCCGAGATTCTTGCCGACGCAAAGCAGTTCGCCAGCGTTCCAGAGGCAGTGGCAGACTGCAGCCTGGTGGTGGGCACGACCGCGGTTGGGGAACGAAAACACCTGCATCCGCTGTATACGCTGGCTGAGGGCGAAGGCTTAGTGCGCGCTGCATTGGCGTCGGCGCGGGTGGCCTTACTCTTCGGATCCGAAAAGACCGGCCTGAGCAACGACGCCTTAAGCCACTGCCATTGGCTCATGACCATTCCCATGCATCAGAGTCCAGCGGTACGGCATGCGTCGATGAACCTGGGGCAGGCGGCAGCCGTGTGTCTCTATGAGCTGATCCGGCAGACAGAGACGCCGCCGCTGAATGAACCGCAGCTTATGGCGACCGCCGAGGATCTGGAACGCGTGACTGAGCTGCTGGCGGAGGTGCTGGCGGGTATTGGATACGCCCAGCGCCGGCCGGCTAGCGCGGAGCGCACGGAAGTACGGCGCATGGTGAGGCGCATGAACCTGAATCAGTCGGATGCCCGGCGATGGATCGGCGTCTTGCGCCAATTACTTTGGAAGATGAAGCATGGGTCTAGCGAGTGATGATCACTTCGTAGAGGTTGTCTTTGGCCAGGAAAAACTTGGTATTGGCGTAGGTCTCGAAGAGCTTTTCGATGGTTCGATTGGTATAGACACGTTGCACCGCATAGCCAGTGGTTTCCTGGGCCTCGATGCTGTCGGTGTCGGTCACGTGATAACGGCAGAAGCTGGTATCCGGGCCGGTGTTCTTGGTGTGGAAGAAGGTGAGCACGCGGCCGCCGGGACGCAAGCAAGAGCGAAGGCGCTTGATCATGGGGCCAACCAGATCCTGCGGAATGTAGTCGAGCGTGGTCCACAGCAGAACGACGTCGAATTCCCTGCCGGCAAAATCGAGGTTGTTGTCGAGAAAGCCTTCGACATCGAAATGCGTGACACCGTTCTCATCCGGGACACTCGTCCAGTTGCCACGCAACGCTTCGTTAACCACATCCGCCATGTAGACACCGTGGCCCAGCGTGGTGAGGAAATTGATGTTGGTGGGTGAGGTAGGCCCGATATCCAAAATGCGCAATCCCTGCTCCGCCTTGAGAAACTTGAGCAGATCCTTCCAGGCGCTGGAGTGTCTCGGTACCCGCGGCCCGGTCAGAACCGTGGGACTCGGGGACGCCTGAGAGTCGTTTTGTGTCCGGCCAAATATGTTGCGCATCACATCGTCAGTTTTGGAACGCAGACCAGTGCTGCCTGCGGGGAATATATTCATCATAGCGGAGCCCTCCAGCGTACGATTAGTGTTTGGCTGGAGAGGTTGCCACCGGAACTTCGGCGCCCTTCGCCGGTGCAACGCCCGCTGCCTTTTCGCCCTGTATTGGTTCTACCTTGCCGCGGAAGACAGCGCTCTCCTCAATCGATAGGCGTGCGGCGGAGATGTCCCCGACTAAATCGCAGCCATCGCGTAATTCCACCTTGCCGGTAGCTGTGACGTTGCCGCTCAGCTGACCCAGCAGGATCACATCTTTCGCAGATACATTCGCCGCCACGTGCGCATTGGGGCCGATCGTGAGTCGACTTTCAACCAGGGTAATGGTGCCCTCCACATGGCCGTCGACTACCAGGTCTTCGCTTCCATTTACTTCACCGCGGATCTGGACGGATTTGCCGATGATGGCGACGGCACTATCTCCTGCATTCATTGGTGCCTCCCTGCGGTTGCAGAAGCTTCTCTGCCCGAACTATACGCAAGGAGCAAAGGCAACCGCAACCGGCAAAACAGGTTAGATCGGGAGCACGGCCCTCGGATGTAAACTGGAAGGTATTGCCTTGCATCTCACTAAGGTAACATCGGCCGCCCAAGGGGAGTCCGATATGAGGACCGTACGATTTATGCGTCACTTTCCGTCAAGTCCCCGGCCCGTCAGGATGTGTGCGCTGGGCGCGGCCCTGCTGCTGGCTGCGGCCAGGCTGCTGGCTGTTGGGGCAGCGAACGGCCAACCCGTTTCCCAAAGTGGGAACCCAGCGATCGACCCGCAAAAAATCGTCCGTGACGCCAGCTGGAACGAGCTTCATGCCAAGAGCCCAGGCCGTTCCTTCAGCTACGTGCAGCACAAGGTGGACCCCAAGGGCAGCACGGTGAAGCAGATTGTCGAGACCAAAGAGGGGGACGTGGCGCGGCTGATCGAAAAGGACGGCAAGCCGCTGCCTCCCGAGGACGAACAGGCCGAGATTGACCGCCTGAACCACCTGCTTGCCCATCCTGAGGTGCAGGAGCACCGCCATAAGAAGGAGCAGGAGGACAGCGCCCGGGGCGATGAGATGGTGCGCATGCTACCGGATGCCTTTCTCTTTACCTATGAGGGTATGATCGAGGGCCCGAGTGGGCCCTGCTACCGGCTGAGTTTCAAGCCCAATCCAGCGTTTACGCCGCCCGACCGGGAGGGTGAGGTTTACCACGGCATGGTGGGCGAGCTTTGGGTGGACCAGGCGCAACTGCGGCTAGCCAAGATCGATGCTCACCTGATCTCGGACGTGAACTTTGGTTGGGGGGTGCTGGGCAGACTCTACAAGGGCGGCAGCATCCTGGTGCAAAACGCCGATGTCGGGTTGCATCACTGGGAGACCACCCACATGAAGCTGCAGCTGCAGGGCAAACTGCTGATGATGAAGAGTGTCGACTACTCGACCACGGAAGATTTCAGCGATTTCAAGGTGCAGCCGCAGGAGCTAGGCTACCAGGAGGCGATCCGCCTGCTGCAGAAGAGCCCTACTACCTCCCAGGTAGCGGCTAAATAGAGCGTTGGGGCGCTAAAGTGAGAACGCCCGATTTTGCTACTTCAACCACGGCCGGACGAGCCACCGCTCTCATGCTTTGTATCAGGGCACGACTTTAGTCGGGCCGTTGAGGTCAATCAAAATCTGGGCTTTAGCCCCTGGGCTCTTCTAGCAGGGGCTAAAGCCCAATTCTTTTTAGTCCTTTTTCGGCCCGACTAAAGTCGTGCCCTGATACAAAGCATTCAATCAGTTGCTGTCAGAGGACCTGCGCTTTCCGGCAACGCCGGACCCTCCAAACAGGGGCTTTTTCCTCCGCTCCTAAGCCAAGTCGTCGCTGCTCGATGAATCGTCATCGTAGGATGAGTCGTCGTACGACGAGTCATCCAGGTTCGAATCATCCTGATCGTCTCCGTCGTCCCTGAGGTCGTCACTTGCCTGCTGCAGGTTGCCGGCATCGTTGCTGCTATCCCCATAGCTGCTGTTGTCCACGCGCTCATGGGATCCCTCGCCTGAGCCGCGTGCGGGGTCATCGTAATAGTTATTGGTGATGATCTCTTCGGGCGCGCCACCACCACCGCCCAGGAATTCACCGCCGCCAAATCCGGCGGAATGGCCAAAGCCGTGCATCAACGACTCCACGCCCTCAAAGGCCAATGCTC
Organism: uncultured Acidobacteriaceae bacterium; assembly: GCA_963787145.1. Classification (GTDB taxonomy): domain Bacteria; phylum Acidobacteriota; class Terriglobia; order Terriglobales; family Acidobacteriaceae; genus PALSA-350. Next base: position 103,795 of record CAWBBY010000035.1, on the reverse strand, counting down.
CCGCAGCCACGCCGGCGGCGGTAGTGGCGGCTGTGCGCAGAAAGCTCGAGCCTCCTCCAGGGGGAGGCGGCGGTGGCGCCCCGTATGCAGGCGCCTGCGTCCAAGGCTGGGCATAGGGCTGTGCAGGCGGCGCGCCGTAACCCGGCGGGGGTGGCGCGGCCTGGGGCGGCGGAGGAGGAGGGGGAGCCGGATCGCGGCGCCCTAGCAGGCTGCCCAGGAAGCTCGTAGCGTGGGCGGGCTGCTGCAGCGCCTGCGACTGCTGGCGCAGCTGGTTGATCTGCGCCGTGGCCTGCTCCAGCGCATAGTTCTGCACCAACACCGTTTGTGCCAAGATATAGAGGGCGTTAGGGTTGCGGCCAAGTCTCTGCGCCAGTAGCTGCTCCACTTCGGGATCTTTTTCTGTCAGCTGGGTTTGTTCGACTCGACCTATAAGGTCGTTCAACATCGATTCTTCCTGGGGAGTCATCTCGTCTCCAATGCTTAATCCGTTGGATGCCGGTCAAGAGACCAGCGCCAGGGCCTTGATCTCTTCTTTGCGGACGGTCAGCCGTTCGACCAGATCGGTGCGTACTTCAAAGCCGCGCCCCGGGCTGTTGGGCACGCGAATCTCGCCGGCAGGAGAAACCGTGACCTCGGGCTCGATGATGTCCTCGGCCCAGTAGCGGCTGGAGGCGGACACATCTCCCGGCAGCGAATAGTTCTCCAGGGTAGACACGGCAATGTTGTGGGAGCGGCCCACTCCGCTTTCCAGCATGCCGCCACACCAGACAGGTATCCCGCGTTCCAGGGTCGCATTATGGATGGCAATGGCCTCGCTGAAGCCCCCCACCCTTCCCAACTTTATATTGATGATGCGGCAGGACTCCATCTCGATCGCGGCCAGGGCATCGCGGCGGTTACGAATGGATTCATCGAGGCAGATAGCCGTGTCCAGACGCTGCTGCAGCATGGCGTGGAAGTAGAAGTCGTCGGCCCACAACGGCTGCTCGATCATCAGCAGATTGAATTGGTCGAAGCCGACCAGGTGGTCGGAATCCCGCAGCCGGTAGGCCGAGTTGGCATCGCAGCTCAAAAGAATCTCCGGCCAGCGATTGCGCACCGCTTCGAACATCTGCACATCCCAGCCGGGTTTGCACTTCAGTTTGATTCGTTGATAGCCCTGGGAAACGGCCGTGCCCACCTTTTCCATTAGCTTCTCGAGCGAAGGCTGAATGCCGATGGAGACTCCGCAGGCAATAGTCTCCCGGATGCCCCCCAAAAGCTCATACAAGGGCATACGGCGCATCTGGGCTTCAAGGTCCCAGAGGGCATTCTCAAGCGCCGCCTTGGCCATGCGATGGCCGCGAACGCGGCGAAAGATCTCCGGACATTTGCCGCCGCTCTGGTCTTCGGCGGCTGCAAGCAGAGGTCCGAGCTCCTGCAGAATCGTAACCCAGGCTGTATCCGTAGACTCTTCGCTGAAGTAGGGATGCTCCCCGGTAGTACATTCGCCCCAGCCCGAGAGTCCATCTGCGCGGACTTCCGCCAGCAGTACGCGGCGATCCCTGGTTTCGCCGAAGCTGGTGGCGAAGGGGTGAACTAAGGTCATGCTGAGCTCACGCAGGACAATCGATTCAATCTTCATGCAAACCTGTCCGATATTGGTTGGAGTGAATGTAAGGAACCGGATGGTTCCTGCCAGTGCCCTAGTTGGAAGATGCCGTTTCCCTCTGTATCGATTCTGAAACCAACCGCCGCTAGTTGGCGCGCAAAGGCCTGCTCAAAATGCTCGCGATTCCTGCTTTGGATGTCAAGAACGCGTCCCTGATCCAACGGCGAGTGCCTCCAGTGAGCAATCTGGTGAGGTACTGAGATTTCCTGCTCTATTGCGGGAAAAGCGACCGGTTTACCGCCCAGGGCGGAACAAACCCAATCACTTTCCAACCACCATTCCGCGTAGAGTCTATCGGTAGGAACCTGGCCGTGCAGTCGAGATGATGTTACACCATAAAAATTGGGCGCGTAGCGGCGAACAACCGCCCCCAGTTTGGCAATATTGAGAAAGCTATTCTTGATTTCCAGGGGGTCGAAGGTCCATTCCATGCGGCCAATCCCGCGCGCCAAAGCCTCATCCCGCTGGAAAAGCTTCAGCCGCCGGCCGATGCCCTGGTTGCGGTAGTCGGGGTTGACCGCCAGCATGTGAGAGTGCAGATAGGGACCGCCCCGGGAGATGCCGGGCAACGCCATGGCAAAGCCCACCAAGCTGCTGGGCTCGCCCTCCGGGCTGACACCTGGCGATGCGGTATCGAAGGCGCCGATCACCTGGCCCCCGATCCTTTGCCCAACAATGAAGACGCGGCGCGGAACCACATCCCGGTCTCCGTATCCCCACACGTCGACCTGCAACTCCACGCAGGCGGCAAGTTCTTCGAATCCCCGGCACGGCCGGATCAAGATAGAGCTGGGGGCCAGATTCACAGGTAAGCCGCGGGGTGTTCTTCAGCTTTGGCCTGGCTCCAAAGCGATTCCAGTTGGGCGGCAGACAATTCCTCCAGGGGCTGTGGAGAGGCAGCTTCCATGGCGGCAAAGCGGCGGCGGAATTTAGCGTTGGTATGGCGCAGGGCCAACTCCGGCTCCACGTTGAGCCGCCGGGCCAGGTTGACCATAGTGAAGAGCATGTCGCCCACTTCGGAAACAATAGCTTCCTTGGCGCCGCTAGTCGGACTGGGCGGATGGCCGCTGATAGCCTGGCGCAACTCCTCTGTTTCTTCCTCCAGCTTGGCGAAGATGCCTTCGACATCCGGCCAGTCGAAGCCGCTCTTGCGCGCACGGCTGCCCAGCTTGGCGGCTTCCAGAAGCGAGGGCAGCGAGCGCGGAATGCTATCCAGCGCAGACGATTGCGGCTGCGGCCCCACCTTCTCTGCCTGTTTGATGGCATCCCAATTGCGAAGCACCTGGGGGGCGTCGATTCCCGAGGTCTCAAGCGCGGATTTGACCGCGTTGCCGGCGGCCACCGAGGCCTCGTCCCCGAAAACGTGAGGGTGACGGCGGACCAGCTTGCGGTTCAAGCCGGCGATCACGTCCGCGATGGTAAAGTAGCCCGGCTCGCTCGCCATCTGGGCATAAAAGAGAACCTGCAGCAAAACGTCACCCAGCTCCTCGCAGAGATTGTTCCAATGCCGGCGCTCGATGGCGTCGAAGACCTCGTAGGTTTCCTCGAGAGTGTATTTTCGGATGGTGTCGAAGTTCTGCTCGCGATCCCAGGGGCAGCCATCGGGGCCGCGCAGGCGGGCCATGATGCTCACGGCTTCGGCGAAAAGTGCAGCCGAATCGGCGGCCGGGTCGCGCTCGGGGCTCATTCCAACAATGTAAACGATGCGCCTGAGGATTGCTTTTCTCCTGTTACTGTGGTCTGGCTGACACATTCTTCCCCTGAAACTGGCCATGATTGCTTGTATCTTTTTCGGACTATTTGGCTTAGTGCTGGGCAGTTTCCTTAACGTCTGCATCCTCCGATTGCCCGCCGGCGAATCGGTGGTGTGGCCCCGGTCGCATTGCCGCCAATGCAACCAGCCGATCGCCAACCGGGACAATATTCCGGTGCTGAGCTACCTGCTGCTAAGGGGCGCATGCCGGGCCTGCGGAAGCCGCATCTCGTGGCGCTATCCGGTCATTGAACTAGCCACTTGCACGCTTTTTGTCATGTGCTGCCTGCAGTTTTCCCCGAGCTGGCTGGCGGGGTGCTGGGCTCTGCTCTGCTTTCTACTGCTCGGCTTGGCGGTAATGGATGCCGAGACTCTGCTGCTGCCTGACCTGTTCACCCTGCCCGGACTGCTGGCAGGGGTGGTGTTTGCTGCTCTGCGTCCCGGGCTGGAGGGCGCCGGCTGGGCGTGGGGGACGGCGGTACGGGCGTCGGGGTGGTCTCTGCTGGCTGCTGCGGCGGCGGCAGCGGCGCTGCTGCTGATCGCCGGAACCTATTGGCTGGCGCGCCGGCGCATGGGGATGGGGATGGGCGACGTGAAGCTACTGGCCATGGTGGCAGCGTGGCTAGGTCTGCGGCAAACCGGCCTGGTGCTGTTTCTCGCGGTCATAGCGGGAGCGCTCTACGGCCTGGGAATGATTCTGGTGAATCGTAGAACGGACACCCCGCCGGGGCAGTTGCCGGTTCCCTTTGGGACCATGCTGAGCCTCGCCGGGCTGTACAGCATTTTTCTAGGCGAGCGGACGCTGGGCTGGTACGTGCAGTTTTTCCACTAGGGTGGGGCCGGGTATCGTGACGGGAATCCGCATCGGCGCCACTTCTTCGATCACAGACCGCAACTGGGTCAGGTGATGCAATCCATGCACCACGTGGAAGCGGCGCCACTGATCCACGCGCAGCGGTCCGAGAAAGGGATGCACCGCTACCCGCTCCATGCCGAATTTGCGCCGGCAAGCATCGAACAGCTTGTCCATCGCGTCCATTTCCCGGCGCATGAGATCGCCCAGTTGCAGCCCGTCCATGGCCGCAAAATTGCCGGCAACGGGCATCAGCTCATCCAACGCCGGTACTCCCCGGGGAAGTTTGCCGAAGGTGAGGATCATCAGCTGCAGCGACCACTGCAGATAGGTGCGCTTTTGGTTTCGGGAAAGGCGTCCTTTGTTCAGCCGGGTTTCTAGAGCGCTGGAGGTCAGGCGATAGCCAAGTACAAGGTGCTCCACCACCTGCTGCGCGCTCCATCTGTAAGGCAAACCGTTGGGGTGTAGCTGTGTTGTCTCCGCGTCCAGGCTGAGCACTTCGCTACTGATTTGGCTTACAACCCGTTCCAGTACAGCGTGCATTGGGGGAGACCCCTGGCAAACCTGACTAGTTTGCGGAAGTGTAAAACAATCCGAATAGGAGAGAAAACCTAAAAACCGGGCAGAATCTTCGGAGGAACTACAACTTGGGTCTCAAAAGGGAGGAGGGTCCGCGAGCGGATCTATTTTGCGGCCTGGAGCGTCTTGAGCGCCTTCATCGCCTGTTTGGCTTTGGGACCGTTGGGCACTACATCGAGATAAAGCTGGTAATTACGCGCTGCGTCCGCATTTTTCTTGAGCATTTGCTGGGCTTCGGCCAAACCAAAAATGGCGTCGACGTTAGTGGAATCGTTTGCCATGGCATCCTGGAAACGCTCCAAAGCACCTTGATAATTGCCCGAATTTATGTAAAACCCACCGACTTCAGCGTCCTTCTTGGCGCGACCCGGATTAGGCAGCTGACGCCTTGCCCCAGTCGGGTTGTCCGGATCGTCAAGAGAGCTGCTGGACTGGCTGGAACTGACGCCGGGAGGCAGATCGCTCTTGGGAGCGGCGGGTGCCGGAGACTGGTCATTTCCGGCGGCCTTGGCCGCTTCACGAGACACTGCCTCGGGAAAGGGATTGTCGTTTGCTGTGGAGGGCTTGGTGCTGCCCGCACCCTCGGAGGCCGCCTTGGCAGCGTCGCGAGAAACGGCTTCCGGGAAAGGATTGTCGTTTGCTGTCGGGGGCTTGGCGCCGCCCGCACCCTCGGAGGCCGCTTTGGCGGCATCTCGGGAAACTGCTTCCGGGAAGGCATTGTCGTCTTTTGCCGGCGGCTGCTTGGGGGCGGATTCATCTGCAGGCCGCGCGGGATGAGAAGAAGAGTCCGTGGAATCGGGGGGCGGTTGTGGTTTTGGGGCCGGCTTTTTTTGTGGCTGGGGCGCAGGAGCGTCGGGAACCGGCTGCCCGTTATCTTTCTGGCCGGACCCCTGCGCTTGCGCTGAGGCACTAGCTGCAAACGTTAGCAGAGCGGCGAATGAGGCGACGATTAAAAGGCTGCTACGCATCGTTGCTATTTCAAGTCTAGACCTTCCGCTTCGACCTTTCCAGCGCGCCCCTGCGACAACCCCGGGGCTCCGGTTGTGGCCCATGTTAAAAAATAACTACGCATGGGCTTGATGATTCGCTCCTCCTCCATACATGCCGCCGGCTGCTACACAACTTCGTCTATCGCGAAGGGTGTAAAGGTGGTGGAATATACCGGCCCGCGGATCAGCAAAAGAGAGGCCGACGCGCGCTTCGAGGACTCCAGGATTACCTACCTGTTCGGCATCGGTGACGGTTCGACCGTGATCAACGGCATGGGCGTGGCCATGTACATCAACCACTCCTGCGACCCCAACTGCGAGACGGAAGAGGTGGATGGGCGGGTGTGGATCATGTCGCTGCGCAGCATCGCGCCGGGCGAAGAGCTCACTTACGACTACAACCTATACGACGGCGACGAGGACGATGCGCGCTGTCACTGCGGAGCCGGCAACTGCCGCAAGACGATGTATTCGCCGGAGGAGATTGCGCGGCGGAAGAAAGCAGCCCGGCGGAAAGCCCTCAGGGCGGCAGAGGCCAGAAGCCGTACAGCAGCAGCCCGGAAGCAGGTTAAGAAGAGCCGGAAGGCCAGCAGCGCTCGAAAATAGGCCCGAAAAACTCGAAGGGTACGGGCTTCACAGGCTGCGGAAGAACTCATGTTTTGTTAGGGCACGACTATCAGGCGGAAAACCTCATGCTTTGTATCAGGGCACGACTTTAGTCGGGCCGTAAAAACCCGCAGCAATGAGGGCTTTAGCCCCTGAGGTATTGCTAGCCCGCTAGCGCGGCGAAAATAGCGACACCACGAAGAAGGACCCGGCAATACAGATGATGTCTTCCACCAGCGCCACGGGTAGGTCGGGCAAGCCTAAGTTCCCCGTAATCCGGCTGCGCGCAAAATAGCCAAGGTAGGACCCCGCGACCGCACCGATCGCGCCCAGCAGCACTCCTCCAATCAAAGAGAACGACGCCGCACTGGCCAACAGCAAGCCACACAGACCTCCCAACACAATCCTGACTGTGAAGCCCGGTTGCTTCAGCCGGCTTGGCGTCTTGGGTAATTTGTCCGAGATCAATTCGCCCACAGCGCCGAGCGAAAACACGACGACCGCGACCTTACTCCCCACAAAAGAGGCCCAGCCGGTAAGCGGCAGACGATGCAGCAACGCCAGCCAGCAGAGCACCGCAATCGGCGACAGCGCGCGAAGGCCTGACAGCACACCTATGGCAAAGGTCGCGCACACAACCTCGATAGTGGACATCCACCTTCTCCCACGCTATAAACCCGACGGAACAGCTGAAGAGTAGCAAACACTTCCCTACCCCGATTGGCCCGCGTTGATGAGAGTTTGCTATTCCTGCTGCGATCGGTACTCGGGCTACAATCAAAGTTGCAGGCGGTTGGCCGGCCTCCCGGCCTAAGCCGTTCGCAGTCTGAATTCCTCCGTATGGCTTACCAGGTTCTCGCCCGCAAATACCGTCCCCAACGCTTCTCCGATGTCGCCGGACAGGAGCATGTGACCCGTACCCTGAGCCACGCGCTGGAGCAAGAGCGAGTGGCGCACGGCTACATCTTCAGTGGGCACCGCGGCATAGGCAAGACGACCATAGCCAGGATCCTGGCCATGGCCCTCAATTGCCGCAACAAGATTGGCAGCGCAGCGCGGCCCACCCCCGAACCGTGCGGGGTTTGCGACTCCTGCAAGGAGATTCGCGCCGGAAACTCCCTCGACGTGATCGAAATCGATGCCGCCACCAACCGCGGGATCGATGAGATTCGCGAGCTGCGCGAGGCGGCGCGCTACGCCCCAGCCCGCGACCGCTACAAAATATACCTGCTCGACGAGGCCCACCAGATCACCGATGCAGCCTTCAATGCACTGCTCAAGATCCTGGAGGAACCCCCGGAGCACGTCGTCTTCATGATGGCGACCACGCAACCGGAGGATATTCCGCAGACCATACGATCGCGCTGCCAACATTTCAGCTTCCACGCCGTGACGTTCGATGACATCGTCGCCCAACTGACCCAAATCGCCACCCAGGAAGGCATTGTGGCCGATCCGCAGGCGATAGCCCTGTTGGCCGAAGCGGGCGATGGCTCGATGCGCGATGCGCTTTCCATCATGGACCAGGCCATCGCCAGCGCACCCATGGTGGACGGACGGGCCAAGCTGGACGGCAACGAAATCCGGGAGTTGATGGGGACGGTGCCGGATGCCGTCTTCGAACGCATTCTGGAAGCCATCGGCGAAGGTCAGAGCGCGGCCGTGATGGAGGAGCTCAACCGGCTGCTCAACGCGGGCAACAGCCCGTCGCAGATGGCGCGCCAGCTGGTGCGCTATCTGCGCAACTGCCTGATGGCCAAGCTGGGCGGAGAGAAGACGCAGCTGCTGCAAATTTCGGGCGATGAACGCGCCCGCGCGGTGCGCACCGCCACTCTCTTCAGCGAAGAGGATCTGACCCGTTTCTTGCAGGTAATGCTGCGCACCTTCGATGAGCTGAACTACCGCCAGGAGCCGCGCCTGCATCTGGAGCTGGGACTGATGAAGCTGGTTCACCTGCAGCGCCTGATCCCGCTAGAGCAGATCCTGAGCGGCCTGCCGGGCGCGGGACGTCCCCCGGCTGCGCTGGGGGCGGGAAAGGGCAGCGTCAGTCAGAGGCCCGCAGCGACCGCGTCGCCGACGCCCGTGCAGCCGCCAAGGTCGCTTCCGGTAGAGCCCGCAAAACCGCCGGCGCCTTCTCCCTTCGAGCTTGACCGCCAGCGCAAGCCGAGCAGCAGCGAGGTGGAGGAGATGGTTGCGGCGCCGGCCGCTCCACCCGTGGGTGCTGCCGAGGTGAAGGTCGAGCCGGAGCCATCGCCGGTCCAAACTGCGCCGGCGGACTTCGATAGTCTGCGCGATGTGGTCACCGCGGCACTCAACGAGCAGGGGCACAACACCGCGGCTTCGCTGCTTGGCGCCGGGCGCTGGAGAATGGACGAGGATGGCGCAATTCAGGTGGAGGTAGGGGTCAAGAAAACCATGCTGGGCCTGACCATGAATGGCGAGGCCTGGAAGATTGTGCGCGAGGCGCTACGCGGAGCGGGCGCCACGCAAAAGATGACCGTGGTGCCAGGCGAAGCGACTGAACCGGCCAGCGGGAGCCCGCGCGTATGGTCGCGCGATAGCATTGAAGCAGTGGCCTTGGGCAATCCGCTGGTGCGCCAGGCGCAGGAGCTTTTTCATGCCGAAGTGCGCAGTGTGCTCGATCTAAGGGAAGACCAGGGCAATGATTCCCGAAGCAAAGGTTGATATCGGAAGGCGGATAGCTGTGAATCCTTTGAAGATGCAGGAAATGCTGGAACAGGCGCGCCACATGCAGGACCAGATGCAGGAAAAGCTGAACCAGACGGTGGTGGAAGCGTCCTCGGGCGGAGGCGCGGTAACGGTGAAGATGAACGGGCAGAAGCAGGTGTTGCAGCTGAAGATCGATGCTGCCGCGGTGATGAGTCTGAGCTCCAGCCCGGCCGACGTCGAAATGCTGGAAGACCTGGTGACTGCAGCGTTTAATGAGGCGGGCCGGCGCGCTGATGAGGCGATGAAGTCAAATCTGACCGGGATGCTGGGCGGCTTGAACCTGCCTCCGGGGCTTTTCTAACCTTGTCTCAATTTGCAGAACCGATGGCGCGGCTGATTGAGGAGCTGCGCAAATTGCCGGGAATCGGGGCAAAAAGCGCGCAACGGCTTGCCTTCCACATCCTGCGCGCGAGCACCGAAGATGCGGGAGCGCTGGCCGACGCGGTGCGTGAGTTGAAGGCCCGGTTGCTGCTGTGCTCGACCTGTAACAACATTACTGATGTCGACCCATGCATCTACTGCGCCAGCCCCACGCGCAGCCAGCGGGTGGTGTGTGTGGTGGAGGAGCCGGGCAACATCGCGGTGATCGAAAAGACGCGCAGTTATAACGGCGTCTATCACGTATTGCACGGTACCTTGTCACCCCTGCACGGGGTGGGCCCGGAGCACCTGAGAACAGACAGTCTGCTGGCACGGGTGGCGCAAGGTGAAGTGGAAGAAGTGATCCTGGCGACTAATCCAACGGTGGAAGGCGAGGCGACAGCGGTCTACCTGGCGGATCTGCTACGCTCGGCGGCAGTGCGCGTGACCAGGATCGCCACCGGAGTGCCGGCCGGCAGCGACATCGAGTATGCGGACGAGGTCACCATGACCCGCGCCATGGAGGGACGGCGGGAGCTCAAGTTCTAGACGGAAGAACCAGCCGGAAGAAAGAGGACGGGTGCCCTAGGTTCTCCAACCTGTCCCGGCGCGCCGTGGAGCTTGCCGTGGCAGCGTACCTGGCGAAAAAGAAGGGCATGGCCCCATAATCGCTAACTTAGGATGTTTTTCGTCAAACTCCCACAGAATCGTCATCCTGAGCGGAGCGCCTCACAGATTTATCGCGTGAGCAGTGCTTCGTGGCGCGGAGTCGAAGGACCTCGGCGGTGCTTATCTTACGCATGCTGTTCGGAGCTTTTCTGGTCGTTTTGTCCCCCCTTCCTCCGGCAGGGCAGACGACAGCGCAGGCGGCTCTCGCTTCCGCGTTGCAGTCCACTCCGGCCGTCGGCTTGGTCGTCGACGTAAAAACTGGCCGCCAATTGGCGTCGGTGAAGGCAACCAACGAGCCTCACGCACCGGGATCCATCCTCAAGCCGCTGTTTCTGGCCGCTGCTCTCGAGCAGCACGAAGTGCTGCCCGAGACCAGCGTCTTCTGCCGGCGCAGCCTGCACATCAGCGACGGAACCCGGGACTGGAACCTGGCGTGCACCCATCCGCAGAGCGACATCGCCTTCGCCGCGAAAGAGGCGCTCGCCTACTCCTGCAACCGCTACTTCGCAGAGCTTGCCGACCGCATTCCGCCAGCGCAGGCCGCGGCCATCCTCGCACACTACGGCTTGGCGCAGACGCCCATTCCGCAGAGCCGGGAGCAGAAAGAGCTCCTGGTGTTGGGCGTGGCAGGAATTGCCGTCTCCCCGATGCAGATGGCGGTCGCCTATCGCAAGCTGGCGCTGGAACTCGACCAGACTCAGGCCCCGGCGGTGCGGGATGGGCTAAGAGACTCAGTGAGCTACGGCATGGCGCACAACGCCGCCGCGCCAGGCATGGCGATTGCGGGCAAAACTGGGACGGCCAGCGATGGGCCCCAAGGCCGGAGCCATGGATGGTTTGCCGGCACTACTTACCTGGGCCACGAAGAAGTGGTGATTGTGATCTACCTACCGCTCGGCAATGGAGCCGATGCCGCCCGGCTGGCGCACGACTTCTTTCTCGCCGCGGGAGCGCCGGCCCCGGAGAGCGCTCGCTCGCTTACCGTCGAGCTCTTCTCTACACGAACAGTGAAGACCCTCACCGCAACGCCGCTTGGGCAGCCGATGCCAACGCAGATGGAATGGGTGCCGGATGGCCTCCGGCTCTCTTCGGGAACGACAGTAAAGCAACTCTCGTTGAGCGGAAGTTTTCGCGTGCGAGCCGATGCGCAGGAAATTTCAGCCGCGGGAAGGTGGACCATCGCCTGGCAGCGAGATGGCCTGCGGGTGCTGCTAACACTGCCCAGCGAAGACTATGTAATTGCGGCGCTCAATGGCGAAGCCACGCCGGACGAGCCGATGGCCTCGCTCAAGGCGATGGCGATCAGCGTCCGCACCTTTGCCCTGGCGAACGCGAGCCGCCACAATGCGGAGGGTTTTGGCCTCTGCGACAGCACGCATTGCCAGGCGCTGCGCCTGGGCAAAGCGCGCCCCGAGGTGGAGCGCGCCGTGCGCGAGACAGCCGGCGAGACGCTGTGGTTCGGCGGCCAGCGGGCGCACGTCTACTACACCCAACACTGTGGCGGCATGAGTGAAGCAGCGGTCGACGTTTGGCCTGCAGAACACGCTGGCTACCTCGCCGGAAATCATGCCGATCCGTACTGCCTGCGCCGGTCTCCGGCCGAGTGGCGCGCCCGGATTGACCTCGCTCAGCTCAGCGCGATTTTTCGTGCCCAGGGTTGGCACACACCCTCGCCGATTAGCGCCATCCGCGTGACCAGGCGGGGCGCGAGCGGCCGCGCCGAATTGCTTGAGGTAACCGGCCGGGGCGCGCCGGCTGAGCTCTCGGCCAGCAGCTTTCGCTTCGCAGTGGACCGGGCGCTGGGTTGGAACCAGATGCGCAGCGACTGGTATACCGTCGACGTTTCCGGCGTTGCCCTGGAGATGAAAGGCCGCGGCTATGGGCACGGCGTGGGCCTGTGCCAGGCGGGCGCCTATCAGATGGCTTCGGAAGGCCATACCGATACGGAGATTCTCAGTTTCTACTTCCCTGGCGCCGTCGCCGGCATCACCCCGGCCGGCGACGGATGGCGGAGCGTCGCGGGTGCGGGATGGACCCTACTAACCACCAACCCCGCCAGCGGGCTGGTAGCCGAAGGAAATGCCGCCTGGGCTAAGGCGCAGTCGCTGTTCGGCTCGCCAGCGGATACCCCCACGGTAGAAGAGTTGCCCAGCACGGAGCTCTTCCGCCAGACCACGGGAGATCCGGGGTGGATGCTGGCCTCGACCCGCGGCAGCCACGTGTTCTTGCAGCCAGCCGCGGTGCGGCAAAACAACGGAGGGACCGAAGCCCTGCTTTTACATGAATTTCTGCACGTGCTGGTGGAGCAGCAGGCTGGAGAAAAAGCTCCGCTTTGGCTACGGGAGGGTCTGGTAGAGGCTTTGGCTGACTCGGGTAAGACTGGCTCTGAATTTTGGGCTGTTATGCCGGCGAAGGAATTGGATGCTGCGTTAGCCCACCCCGCCGATGCCGCCGCTTCGCGGCAAGCACACCAGGTTGCAGCCCGGATGGCCGCCCTGCTCTGCACCCGCTACGGTATGGCCGCAGTGCGAGACTTTTTGCGCAACGGCGTGCCCGTGGAGGTACTCAAGCGCCTGCCATCATTTGTTGCTGTCTCTGCAGCTCCCAACGGAGGTGCTGGTTCTTGATCAGCAGCTCAGCGATAATCGCGCGCAAGCAGCTATTTTCCTGGACTAGTTCATGCCCATCCGATCCCTGGTCGATGGTCTCGATAAGGCCGGCGCACATGGGCTCGAAGGTGGTTTGTTGGGTTTGCGCGGTCGCTATCATGGGGCGGGTTCCTCACACTTCCTGAATCTATAAACAGACTAGATCGCACCCCAAAAAGACGTAAGCCCAAATGGTGCTGTGCCGGGCGCCCCCTTTGGTAGCGTTCTCGCCCACCCTTCCACCCACCCTCAGAGTGAGCAAAACAGAACAGATTCCTTGTTTCGATTAATGCGATGCTGAAGCAGCCCCTGGTGTACCGGCGTATCATTATGGATAAATCCCAAAACTATCGCTACCAGGAAGAGTTCGAAGCCGTGACCGATTCTATGAAATCGGCTTTCAATCCGGAGGCCTTTTTAACCAGTACAGGGCTGGGGCGACGGATTGTCCAAATGAAGGCACACGAGGCCTTCTTTTCCCAGGGAAGCGAAGCTGACTCCATTTTTTATCTTCTCAAGGGCCGAGCCAAGCTGACAGTCGTTTCGGCCGCCGGCAAGGAAGCTACCATCACCCTACTGACAATAGGCGACTTTGTTGGAGAAGAGTCGATTGCGGGAGCCCTGGGGCGACGGCTGGCGACAGCGACGGCAATCAACGCTTGTACAGCCCTGAAAATAGAGCGGGCGGAGATGATCCGCGTGCTTCACGAAGAACATGCTCTCTCCGATCTGTTCCTCAAGTTTCTCCTTGCCCGGAGTATGCGCACGCAGGCTGACCTGGTCGACCAGCTTTTCAACTCCAGCGAAAAGCGTCTGGCCAGGATTCTTCTCTTGATGGCGGAGTTTGGCATGCCGGGCGAACCGGAAAGCCTGATCCCGAAGATCACACAGGAAACCCTGGCAGAGATGATCGGGACCACCCGGTCCCGGGTCAGCTTCTTCATGAATCGCTTTCGCAAGCTCGGCTTCATTGAATACAACGGCCGCATCAAGGTACATAAGTCACTACTGAATGTGATCCTGCACGATCATCTGACGCAGCAAAACGGCACCAAGCCGGCACTCGCGAATGCACCGCGCCAAAAATCCAGATTACAGAAACGCCGTCCAGCCCGCGTACTCGCCATTGCCAAGGGTGCAAAGTAAGCCTAAGTGCCCGTCCCTACCCCATAATCCAATGCAGAGTAGAGGGGAAAAATCCTCTAGCATCCTCGTGAGTCCAATATCCGTCAGGGGAATCACAACAAGATGAAGATTAACTCTGAAGAATTCCGTGTGCATCCCGGAAAAGAGTTCAAACTCAGTGACCGGCCGACAATTGTCAAACCCTTCTATGCATCGAAAAAACACTTTGCGGCCCTCATGCAAGAGCACGTGGAGGAGTTGGGTTCACTGCAACAGCTTCACTACGCCTCTAATCTCTATGCGTTGCTGCTGATTTTTCAAGGGATGGACTCCGCCGGGAAGGATGGGGCGATCCGGCACGTCATGTCCGGCGTCGATCCGGCAGGATGCGAGGTTTCCAGTTTCAAGCAACCGAGTGCCCAAGAACTGCAGCATGACTTTCTCTGGCGCACGATCTGCCGCCTTCCCGAACGAGGGCGGATCGGCATCTTCAATCGTTCCTACTATGAAGAAGTGCTGGTGGTCCGGGTACACCCCGAGATTCTTCGCAGCCAGGGTCTGCCGAAAGAACTGCTCGACGAGAAGAACATCTGGGAGGAGCGCTATCGCTCGATCGTCGAAATGGAGAGCCACCTCTACCGAAATGCAACCCGGACCATCAAAATTTTCCTCAACCTTTCCAAGGGGGAGCAGAAGAAGCGATTTCTCGCGCGCATTGACGAGCCGGATAAGAATTGGAAATTCTCGCTCGCCGACATCCACGAGCGGAAATATTGGAAGCAATACATGGAGGCGTATCAGGAGTGTCTCAACGCAACCAGCACACACCAGGCGCCCTGGTATGCCGTTCCCGCGGACGATAAGCCGAATGCCCGCCTGATTATTGCCCGCATTCTGCTCGACACGCTGGAGAGCCTCAAGCTGGAACCTCCCAAGACGACCTCGAAGCGACGGCGGGAATTGCAGTCGATCCGCAAGCAATTAACCAAGAACTGATCTTTCCACCACATTTTTCTGCCGCACTCTGCAGCTTCTGTTGGAGACACAATGAGTGATATACACACAGTCAATATCTGGCCCAATGTCGAAGGCATGGACATGCTAGCTGAGCTTGCGCTCAACCTTCATTGGTCCTGGAACCATGCGTCCGACGAGATATGGCGGAGTCTCGACTCCGAGCTCTGGGAGACAACGCAAAATCCGTGGCTGATTCTGCGCACCGTTTCTAAAGAGAAGATCAGATCTCTGCTAGCGGCGCCGGACGTACGTCAGCGCATCCAGGAGCTACTGCAGCAAAACCATGAATCCGCGGACGCCTGGTTCCAGCAGAAACACCCGGGCGCCGCTCTCTCCTCAGTCGCCTACTTCAGCATGGAATTCATGTTGACCGAGGCGCTGCCTATCTATTCCGGCGGCCTCGGCAATGTAGCAGGCGATCAGATGAAAGCGGCGAGCGACTTAGGTGTGCCCGTGGTCGGAATCGGCTTGCTGTACGGTCAGGGATATTTTCGCCAGGCATTTGATTTGGACGGCAACCAGCAGGCGCTTTACCCCGTCAACGATCCTGGCCAACTGCCCATTCGCCCACTGCGTCAAGCCAATGGAGAATGGCTGCGGTTACAAATTCAGCTACCCGAATCGAAGATCTGGCTGCGTTGCTGGGTAGTGTCTATCGGGAGAAACAAGCTCTACCTTCTCGACACCAACGACTTCGCCAACTCCGCCGCTCATCGCGGCATCAGCAGCGAGCTCTACGGCGGCGATGCCGAGATGCGATTAAAGCAGGAGCTCGTGCTGGGCATCGGCGGCTGGCGTTTACTGCGCGCTTTAGGTTTACATCCTGAGGTGTGCCACCTGAACGAGGGCCATGCGGCGTTTGCAGTTCTCGAACGGGCGCGCAGCTACATGGAGGATCACAAGATATCTTTTGACCTTGCCATGACGGTCACCCGCTCGGGCAATTTGTTTACTACCCATACGGCGGTCGCCGCAGGCTTTGACCGTTTCGAGCCTGAGCTCATGCGTAAGTACCTGCGCCATTACGCGGAGGATGAACTCGGCATACCCATGGAGGATTTGCTCGCCATGGGAAGGCAGAATGCCGGCGATCGCCTGGAACCCTTTAACATGGCCTATCTTGCGGTGCGTGGCAGCAGCCAGATCAACGGCGTAAGCAAACTGCACGGGCAGGTGAGCCGCCACATCTTCCAGCCGCTCTTCCCCAGATGGCCCGAGCATGAGGTCCCCATAGGCTCTGTGACCAATGGCATTCACGTTCCGACCTGGGATTCAGTGGAAGCAGATGCACTCTGGACCAACGCTTGCGGCCCGAGGCGTTGGCGTGGAGATGGTCCTCAAAAAGAGGACATCCATCGGGTAACCGACGAGCAATTTTGGGAAATGCGCACCCTTCAACGTAAGCGCCTGGTTGAGCGGGTGCGCCGGCGCTACGCGCATCAACTCGGATCAGAGGACATAGCCTCACACGATTTGAGCAATCTACTGAATGAACACGTGCTCACCGTGGGCTTCGCCCGCCGCTTTGCTACCTATAAGCGGCCGAACCTTCTATTGCACGATCCCGAGCGGCTGATTCGGTTGCTTTGCGACTCCGAGCGCCCAGTCCAGTTGATCCTGGCTGGAAAAGCGCATCCTCAGGACCTCCCTGGACAGGCGCTGATCAAGAAATGGAATGACTTCATTCAGCGTCCCGAGGTGAAAGGCCATATCGTCTTTCTCAGCGACTACGACATGCAGATGGCGCAAGAATTAGTGCAGGGCATCGACCTCTGGATCAACACGCCGCGGCGTCCCTGGGAAGCCTGCGGCACGAGCGGCATGAAAGTCCTGGTCAACGGCGGCTTGAATTTTTCTGAACTCGACGGCTGGTGGGCGGAGGCTTACTCTCCCCTGGTCGGATGGGCCATCGGCGACGGCCTGGAACATGGTGACGATCCCGCGCGGGATACCCTGGAGGCCGAAGCGATGTATTCCTTGCTGGAGCGGGAGGTCGTCCCTGAGTTCTATCAAAGAGACGCAGATGGCATGCCGTCCAAGTGGGTGGGCCGTATCCGCGAGAGTCTGTGCCAGCTCACACCGGAGTTCTCCGTGGGCCGCACGCTTCGCGACTACACCAAGCATCACTACCTGCCCGCGGCCGCTGGTTACGCCCAACGGGCTGCAAAGGAAAATGCACTGGGTGCTGAGTTGCTTGCCTTTCAGCAAAACATCGCTGGACAATGGCACTCTGTGCGCTTCGGCACAGTGAGCGTCGAAACCCACGACAACCTGCATGTCTTCCGGGTGCAGGTCTTCCCGGGTGATCTTCCGCTGGATGACTTAAGGGTAGAGCTCTACGCCGAGCCCCTGCGAGAGGGCGAATCCGCCGTCCAGGCCATGACCGGGAAGGGCGCCGATGCAAAAGGAATCGTAACCTACTCGGCGCAAGTAGCGGCAAGCCGCGCGGCCAGTGACTACACACCACGCGTCGTCCCTTATCATCCGGGTGTTTCTGTACCCCTCGAAGCAAGCCAGATCCTTTGGCAACGTTGATTGCCTTAGCTAACCGGTTCCCGGGGAACCTTTCGTTCTATGATCCGTATGTATCAGAATGAGCGTGAGCATTCCCTCAGCTGGCATCGTAAGCGCAGTCCGGAAGCCGTCTCCCTTCACCTCGGGAACGGCCATCGTGGTGTACGTCGCCCTGGTACGCATCGTTCTCTACTTCTTTGCCGGACCCCACTACGGATACTTTCGCGATGAGCTCTACTACCTGGCGTGCGGAGAACATCCCGCCTGGGGATATGTCGATCAGCCGCCGCTGATCGGCTGGATCGCGTGGTTCCTGCAGCACACCATCGGTACCTCGCTCTGGGCACTTCGGCTGCTGCCGGCCCTTGCCGGCGCTTCGACCGTCGTCCTTGCCGGCCTGCTGGCACGTGAGCTGGGAGGTCGCCGTTGGGCTATGTTTCTCGCTTCGCTGGGGGCGCTCATGGCGCCCGTCCTGCTTGCGCTGTCGCATTTATTCACCATGAATGCCTTCGACCCGCTGCTTTGGACGGGTATCGCCTACCTACTGGTACGCATCGCGAGGGACGGAAACCAATCACTTTGGCTTGTTGTAGGCGCGCTCACGGGGATTACCATCCTGAACAAATATGCCATCCTCTTCTGGCTCGCGGGAGTGATCATTGGCATTTGCCTGACGGGGCTTCGTTCCAGCCTGCGTCACCGCTGGTTCTGGCTGGGCTGCGCCCTCACCACGGCCATCGCGGCGCCTAATTTCCTATGGGAGTGGCGGCACCACTTTCCCTTCCTCGAGCTGATGCACAATGTCCGCGCGAGCGGCCGCGATATTTTGCTTCCGCCGCTGCCCTATCTTCAAGCTCAGGCCCAGATGCTCGGTTTTGTCGCTGCCCTGCTCGTGCTCTTTGCCCTGCTATTCTTTTTTTCCCGGCAAGGACGGCCCTATCGTGCTCTCGGATGGGCTTACCTCATCTTTCTGGCAGAGATGATGGCGCTTCGCGGCAAGCTGTATTACCTCGCGCCCGTCTACCCGATGCTGTTCGCCGCCGGCGCGGTATGGATGGAAGGCGCCACCGGCCGGAAACGGTGGATCTGGGCCAAGCCTGCGCTTGCCCTGGCCATCGTTGCCGTCGCCGGTATCTATGCGCCGACGATTTTGCCGATTCTCAGCGTGCCCCACTTTTTAGCCTACGAACACGCAATGGGCATCGAGCAGCAAAAGTTCGAGCACATGCAGCCGGGAGTGCTTCCCCAGCTCTACGCGGACATGTTCGGCTGGGAGGAGATGGCGCAGCGGGTGGCAGCGTACTATCACACGCTTTCTCCGGAGGAGCAACGGAAGACCGCCATCTTTGCCAATAACTATGGCGAGGGGGGAGCCATCGACTTCTTTGGACCGAAGTATGGTCTTCCCAAGGCTATCGGGGGGCACCAGAACTACTGGATCTGGGGGCCGCGCGATTACACCGGAGAGAGCATGATCGTCTTAGGCGAAGGCGAGGAGCGCAACATGAAGACGGATTGCGCCAGCTATTCGATCGTCGGCGATAACAAAGACCCGCTCTCCCGGAGAGATGAATGGCTTCCCATCTATCACTGCCGCGGATTCAAGTGGAATCTCGAAACCATCTGGCCCGACCTCAAGCGTTGGCGATGAGCGCACCAAACTGAGCTATTTAGCTCAGAACTTCTTTCACTGTCCTGAAACACTACACATCAGGCTTCGAGATCCGCTTCTGAAGCCGAAAGAGGAACATTCAGATGCCGCTCATGCAGCTCGTCATTACGCTCATCGCCGTAGGAATACTGTTGTGGCTCGTGAATCGCTTCATACCCATGCAATCGAGCATCAAATCCATCCTGAACGGGGTGGTTGTCATCATTGTGGTCGTCTGGCTAGCCAACCTGTTCGGCCTGTTCGCTCCCCTTTCGAGAATTCACGTAGGGCGATGAGCGGCGCTCTACCCGGGTCTCCCCCGACCTCGGGGAATGGGCAGGCTGCGCAAAACTCGTGCTTTGTATCAGGGCACGACTTTAGTCGGGCCATAAAGGCCACAGCCATGAGGGCTTCACAGGCTGCGGAAAAACTCATGTTTTGTATCAGGGCACGACTTTAGTCGGGCCGTAAAGGCCACAGCCATGAGGGCTTCACAGGCTGCGGAAAAACTCATGTTTTGTATCAGGGCACGACTTTAGTCGGGCCGTAAACGATTGAGAATAGGTCGGGCTTTAGCCCCTGAGGTTTTGCTTTCCTGCCCGGTGCAGCTTCTTTGCGCAGCCTCTATCGTTCCGTGGTCAGCCAATAGAGTTGTTTCACCTTGAATCCCTTTTTCATCGGTGGCGGATCCAGCTTGCCCCACGAGGCATGGTTCCAGGTAACCGCCTGCAACCCATCGTGCGCGGGTTGAAAAACCATGGGAGGCTCCACCGTCTTACCCTCCACGGCATCGAACGTGACCGTGACCTGGCTGCCGGAATCCACCCAGTGGCCAAACAAAGTGGTGGCGCCGTTGCCGGTATCTTCTGTAACCGTAGCTGTGCCATCTCTACCCAGGCTCAGGTTCATCGACGGATTCGTGAAGCGGGATAGATAGACGCCGGCAAACCTTGAATGCACGGTCGTATTGTCAGCGAATGCGGCTTGCGAGAGCGTCCACACGAGCGCGCAGGCCAACGGAATGTGCAGGGGCAAAACACGAGAAGGTCTCATAGTTCCTGCAGTCTAATCCCGAATCCTCCGCGAAAAATCCACAGCCTCGCAAGTATCTACGCAGTGATTCCCATTTCAAAACTAAAATAAAGTTCTTTTAATCAAATGGGAGTTGTCATCCTAACCCGCGTGTTGCCCGGGTTTTCCAACTGGCTGCGCAAGCTGCTCGCAGATACCAACCAAGCGAGCTAGTAGACACTCTACATGCTGTGGGAGTAGAGTGCCTACATCTATGATCGGTCGCAATCGCTAAATGAAGCGCCGGTGGAATCCCTTCGATCGGCGCAAGAACGAGCTTGAGGAGGAGATTCAGGCTCATCTGCAAATGGCAATTGCAGACCGAAGGGATCGCGGGGAATCTGCCGAGGATGCTCGCAGCGGAGCCATGCGGGAGTTGGGAAATCTCGCCTTGGTAAGTGACGTCACCCGCGAGACGTGGGGCTGGCTATGGCTGGAACGACTGGCCCAGGACTTGCGGTACGCATTGCGGCAATTACGGAAGGCGCCGGGCTACGCGATTGCGGCGATCGGGACGCTAGCCCTCGGCCTCGGTGCAACTATCGCCATGTTCACCGTCGTCGATCGCGTGCTGCTGCGCCCACTTCCCTACCAGCGCGCGCAGGAGTTAGTGGAAATCAAAGAGGCCGGCAGCAAGGGTGTTGTGGGTTGGGGAGAGCCGTTTCTCGACATCGAACAATGGCAGCAGCAAAATCACACCCTGCGAGAAATAGCCTTCCACGAGCTCACGGGCGACCTGGGTCACCTTTATTTCCTGGAGGGTAATAGCGGTGCAACCCAAGTGAGCGCTCCCCGGATCAGCGGCAACCTGATCACCATGCTTGGCGTGCGTCCGGCACTCGGCCGGGGCTTCAGCGAGGCCCCCGAAAGCAGAACGGTGCGCGCAGAAGATGAGCACACCATCCTCTTAAGCGATTCCATTTGGCGCGACGCCTACGGCGCGGACCCAGCCATCCTCGGCAAGACAGTGAGGCTTAGCGGACAAACATACACAGTGATTGGCGTGATGCCACGCGGGTTTTCGTTTCCCTTGGGTGTCGGGAATCCACTGGTGTGGCGGCCGATCGTTCTAGGCGACAAGGACAAAATTCGGATCAGGCACGAGAGCCCAAGCTACCAGGCCGTGGGAAGGTTGCGAAGGGGCGTCAGCCCGAAGACGGCAGAGGCTGAACTGAAGGTCATCCAGGCGGATGTGGCCAAGGCCTACCCCGATTCCTATGACCGTGACCAGGTAAAGTCCATCCAGGTGCAGAGGTATGGCGACTCTCTGGTGGACGCTGATCTGCGCAAGTCGCTGTTGGCTTTATTCGGAGCATCGGGCGTGCTGTGGTTGATCTCCTGCGTAAATGTCACCAGCTTGATGCTGGCGCGGGCCGCCGCCCGGCGGCGTGAGATCGCGGTGCGGGGCGCGTTGGGAGCAGGCCGGTGGCGCATCGTGCAGCAGTTATTGATCGAGGGGTTGGTGTTGAGCGGGTGCGCCTCGCTGTTGGGCACCGGCTTGGCCATGCTCACGCTGAAGGTCTTTGAGTATGCACTGAAAACACAGTTTCACCTTTACACCAGCATGACGCCGAGCCTGCTGGTAATAGGCACTCTTCTCGGCTTAACCTTCGGCAGCGCATTGATCTCTTGCCTGTGGCCTGCGATTGTGGCTGCGCATGCCGCCATCGAACCGGCACTGCGCCAGGGCGGTGCGCAGAGTGGCGGTGCTCAAGGGCAGTACCGAACCCGCTCCCTGCTCGTGGTGCTTCAGATCGCAATGTCACTGACTCTACTGGTTGGCTGCGGTCTGCTGCTGCGCACCATCTACGCTCTGCGCCACGTTCCCCTCGGATTCCGTACCGATCACGTGATGGTGGCCAACATGAGCATCCCGGCTTACAAATATGCGGGAACGGATATTCAGCGAGCTCTCTACCAACCGCTGCTGGAGCGGGCGCAGCACCTGCCGGGTGTACAGAGTGCGGCGGTGATGACCGAGGTGCCGCTGGGTAAAACCTTCAACATGATGTTTACTTTCTCCACGGCTGGTAAGAGCGCAGCTGATATTCGCAGGCGGGACATGCGTTCCCAGTTCCGGGCGGTAAGCCCGGACATGCAAAAGGTCTTCGGCTTCCGGATGCTGAAAGGACGGTTTTTCAACCAGGGCGATACGGCGACCACGCTACCCGTGGTGGTGGTGAATCGGGCTTTTGTGAAGGAGTATGAAGGGGAGGATGCGGACCCGGCAAAGATGTTGGGCGAGACCTTGTTGAACTATGACAAGAATCGACGGGCGACGGTGATCGGTGTGCTTGACGATGAGCATCAGGTATCCGTGGCCGAGCAGTCGCAGCCGGAGATCGAGGTCTGCTTGCCCCAGATCGCGCCGGATAGCGGATTCTACAAGTTCGCCGAGAATATGGCGATGGATCTCGCGGTGCGCACAGAGCGCGATCCCGCTTCGATCGTGCCCGAACTGCGCGCCATCATGCGTGCCGCGAGCCCCGAGCTGATGAGCAGCAGCTTTACCACCATGGACCAGGTGGTCGAAGACTCTTATGGCAGCCAGCAGCTGGCCGCGCGGCTGCTTGAGATTTTTGGTGGAGCGGCCTTGCTGCTGTGTGTCTCCGGTATTTATGGATTGCTGGCCTACCTGGTCACCCAGCGAACCCGCGAGCTGGGGGTGCGGATCGCACTGGGCGCGCAGCGCCGCCAGGTGATCTGGTTGGTCATGCGGCAGGCGGTTTGGATGCTACTTACCGGCGCCGCCGCCGGCTTGATGCTGGCTTATCTTTCCAGCCTGGTGCTGCGCACATTCCTTTATGGAGTCAGGCCCCACGATCCATGGACGATGGGGACGGTCACTCTGCTGCTCTTGAGTAGTGGCCTGGCGGCCGCCTACTTCCCTGCCCGCAGGGCGGCTAGGGTAGACCCGATACGGGCCCTGCGGACAGAGTGAGTTATCCGGAGATCACTGAGGCTCCGCGTAAACGCTTTTGACGAATCCGGCAGCGTTGGTGTTGGGCCAATCAGGATGCTGCGTCTTGAGCTCGGCGGTAATCTGCTTCCCGGCGTCGTCGGCGGAAATGCCCTGCCCCTTAAGCGCCAGCGCACGCGTGCGGATCTCCGAGATCAGGCTTCGTTCTGCTGCCACTAGCGAACCATCGCCGGGTTCGCTGTGATCGGGCAGCACATGCGCGGCGTTCAGTGCTTCCACCTTGTCCAACACCGCGAGCCAGGTCGCCGGTGTGCCACCGTCGCCAAAGATATTCGGCATGGTCTTGTTTTGCACCACGTCGCCCGAGACCAGGGTGCGGTCCGGTTCGACAAAGGTAAGCTCATCACCCTTGGTGTGCGCTCCGCCGAACCAGAGCAGCCGCGCGGAGACGCCGCCGCCCAGGTCGACGGTCGCTTCCTGGCCGAAGGTCACATCGGGTGGACGCAACACCACCCCGGCGAGCAGTTCTTTATTCTCCGCCGACCGGCTGCTGAACATGTCGACCATCTCCTGCCCATGCTTCTCCATTTCCTGTTGCTGCACTTCGTCGCGGATGAGGATGGTGCTCGGAGGAAAACCCGGTTCGCCCGCCGCGTGCTCGGGATGGAAATGCGTGGTGGTGAGAAAGAGCTTAGTGTTATTGGGCGCAAGCTTCGCCACGATGCCGGCGACGGTGGCACCATTTTTCGGACCGAGACCAGTATCCACCACCAGGGTAGCGCGGCTACCGACCACGATGGCGATGTTGGGGAAGCCCATGATCGCCCAGACGTGATCGGAAATCTTGATCGTGTCTTCACCAACCATCGTATGGTTCATCTGGGCTAATCCGTGGCCGCTAAGGAGTGCAGCCAAGGTCAATAGAGTCGGTATTTTGTTCATGGTGTCCTCGTCCGAACCAGCAGCGTTCGAACTTGCAGTCCTCAAACCACAACCAATATATCTCCATCACCCCTGACCAGCTTGCTCGACCAGCAACGAAGGCTGGGTGCCCCATTTGCCCCGATTTCCTGCGGAGGCTTGTGGCGTTGATACACTTTATGCGCCTTTCCTTAATGAAAGGCGCACACGCGGACCTCTCCAGTACAGCGCGACAGGAAATCGGGGTCAAGCCCGGTTTTGGCTTGAGTGGGATACCACAACACTCGACGAGCCTTTTTTTGTCATTAGGCCTGCCCCGGCGTGCCGTGGGAGCACAGCCGAGGGACATGCGGGAGCGGCCGCCCTGCGTGCGAGTTGCCCGTTCACGAGCAGGTAAACCACCCCGGTTGCCGGAAGCTTGGGTTGTTCATGCAGGATGCGCGATGCTACTCATGATTCCCAGCGACGTGATCGCCGACGGGACCGAAACGAAGCAGCCATTCGGCTGCTTCGTTTCGGTGCGTCCAGTCCCCGCAAACATGCACTTAATAGATGACAAAACCCACCGCATATGTTTGCCCGAACTGTCCATGGGAGCCGCGAAAGCCGGCTTCCCCGGAACTACGGCCTCGTCATTTGTTGTTTGGTCTCCCAACGTCGGTACCTTCACCTCCCCAAGGGATCCTTTGCCTCGGTCCACTTGGGGGCTTGATGTAGTAATGGCATGGCAGCGTGCCTTTACCGCTATCACTCACTAAGGTCAGGATGACCCCACCCGGTACTTCAGTTCCGGTTACGTTATCCTCGCGGAATGGCGACCGTTCCGGGAATTCCACGGTGACTTCGCCCGACCCCTCCGGATTGCTCGAATAGCGGACAGTTTCCCCAACTTCCATGTGAGGCATTCGAGAGTCATAGCCGCCCCCTAGGCTTATCTTGATTTCGTGGTTAGGAGTTGGGTCAGGAGTTGGCTTGGTAGCTGGCATGGTGGTTGGCATGGTAGTTGACATGGTCGTTTACCTTCTTCCTTCAATTTGAGCTACTACTTGTTTAAAGCGGACATCCTGGCGAAAGTCCGCCAAATCTGGTTGACGATTTAGGTCCGCCAGCACCTCCGGAGTGGCCAGGCCGAGGACTCTGATCCCTTGGTCTCTTTCACCCAACGCCTCGTAGGTCAACACCGCAAATCGGATCACCTTGGTGTCACCATTCGACAATTCCAGCGCCTGGTTGATCTCGTCCTGTCCTCGCCTGGCGTCTCCAAGCCGGGCCGCAAGGTAGGCGACATAGGCACGCGTGAGGCCCAGACGCGGATTTCCCTGCAATTCGATTAACGCCAGATTCAAACCTTTGCGGTACGCCAGTTTGGCGTCGGCGAAATGGCCCAGCCGGCGATTGGAGTCCCCTAAATTGAGCCAACACAAGTAATAGCCCGCCTTCAAATTGATCGCTCGCGTGTAATACTTAACCGCGTCTGCATCGCGCTCCTGGTATGCCCTGATGGCCCCCAGGTTGTTCCACGCCTTCGCAGTTTCGCGCAGTTTAAGCGACATAAGCAGAGCTTGTTCCGCTTCTTGATACCGTCCAAGCTCGGTCATTGCCCCAGCAAGATCGTTGTATGCATCCAACACGCCAGGAGCCCGGTCGATCGCCTTTTGGAACTGCTCGGCGGCCTCGAGATACCGGCCACGGTAGAAGTAGAACCTTCCCAGTTTCTGATACGGCTGATAGTAGTCAGGTTCCAGCTCAATCGCCTTATGGTAGGCTTCAATGGCTTTGTCGGACATATCGAGACTGTAGTAAACGCTGGCGCTGTGCAAGAAAGCGTCCGCATTGCGCGGCTCCAGATCCTGTACCCGGCGGAAGTCTTCCAATGCCTTTTCATACTGGCCTGTCGTTTGGTGCAGTTGGCCGGCGGCCAGCAGCACGCTCACCGAATCCGGGTTGAGGCTTTCCGCCTGCTTCAAGAATCGCTGCGCATCCTCAAAGGACTCGGTTGCCGCCGTTGCCTCGAATTTCATGATTTCCGCTTCCGTCAGGCCTGCAAGCGGCAACGGCGAGCGTGGATTCAAACGGGCTGCCTGCTCAAATTGCGGGATCGCTTCATCGAAGCTTAGATCGTCTTTGCGCAGAAGATACAGCCCCCGATCATAGAACGGAGTCGCTTCTGGGGAGAGAGTCTCCACGGCCGCACTGCCGTGCAAACCCAAAGCGGCCGAAATAGCACCAGCGAGTGCCTCGGGCATGCTTCCGACCGTGGCCGGCGAATACCGTCCGGAGAGTTGCCCTACCGGAACGTGCGTGCTCAGATCGATGACCGACGCCTGGAGTGCCAGGTCGTCGCCTTCGCGATGCACCTCGGTCTGTAAAGCGTAGGTCGCGTGCAAAACCTGGCTTGCTTGTTCCGGGGTTTGCACATGGTTGCTTACAGCTTCTTCAGGGGAGATCACAGCCACCGCTCGCCGTCCGCTGCGCAAATGTCCGATGCGATCCGATACATCCTGCAGTACGCCACCAGCCATCACGACCGTGTCTGCTGGCCCTTCGGAGGGAAGGACCGCCAGGCGCACACTTGGGGGAGGCCAGATGAGATCGCGCAGCCATCCTCGGACCTGGGGCACCACTAAGCTGCTTGCGGCCAACATTACCACCGCCAGCAACGGTGCCTTCCGCATTGGCTTCTTTTTGAGCTCAGAGAGGATCAGGGCTGCGTCCGCGGGGCGCTCCTCTGGAGCCGGTCTGAGACAGTCCAGGATCACTCGATCCCACTGCGGCCCAAGCCCTTTGGCCAACGTACTAGGAAGCGGCGGACGGCGCTTTACACGATCTGCCTCATCTTCAATGGGCGATCTGCCGGCTACCATCTCGTACAAAACCACACCGAGAGCGTAGATGTCGGAGGCTTTTGACGCCTTTTCACCTCTCCACAGCTCTGGCGCCATGTACCGCGGTGTCCCACCCATTTCACCGGATTGCGTCATGTCAGAGGCCAATCCGAAATCGGTGATCACCGCGCGGAGGCCATTCGAGCCAGAGCACAAAATGATGTTGGCGCTCTTGAAGTCTCGATGAAGGACATCGCTACGATGTGCTTCCGCTAATCCAGCGCACAATTGACAAGCGATTTCGAGAGCTTCCTGGTTGGGGAGCTTGCCTTGTGCGGCCAAACGTTTTGATAAGGTCTCGCCCTCCAGAAACTCCATGGTGAGAAAGTCAATCTCGCCGTGACTGGTCCGCGTGGTGTGAATTTCGTTAACCAGGCAGACGTGTGGGTGACGCACTTTAAGCGCGTTTTCAAGCTCGGGCGATAAGAGACGATGAAAGCCGGGTTTGGCGGATTTGATGGCGATCCGATGATTGCGTTTTCTGTCGAAGGCCTCATAGACCACCCCCATGCCGCCCTCGCCGATTTCCCGGAGTATTTCAAACCGTTCGGAGATGATCTGCCCAGCTGCAAACGGACGCGGGAAGGTGGCAATCGCGGGCAGCAGTAGAAAACTGCCCATCCGCTCCTCCCACTTCACCGCTTCCGCCGTTTCCTGGTAAAGCTCTGGATCGTCGTTACAAGCAAAGCGCAGGTAGGATTCGCGTTTTGCCGGCGGTTGCCGGAGGGCCTTCGATACTATGGCCGCCACACGCTCGTCGTTTTGCGCGCTGTTTATCATGTTTGCTTACTCACATCATCTCTTTCGCATGCGGTACCATCCGGGCTTCAATACAGGCATCTGATTCCTGCGAATATTCATGACTCGCTTAACTCCAGAAAATAACTTCCGCGCTAAGTAGTGCGCCTGTGATGCAACTCTGTTTCAATTTTTCGTAAGGAAATGCTGTATTCCAGCAATAGGTGCCAACAAGGACAAGCCGGAAACCGTAATCGGTAAGGTGGTAGGCGGAAGCGTATGGTGAAACCCCTCGTTGCAGAAACAAGGTGGAACCGCCGGCACACACCCTCGGCTTCAGCAATCGAAGGAGCGACTCCGCTTCAAAGTCGTCCGTCTGCCATTACCAGGGATTCCTCAGCGCTGGCTGTAAAAGGTTCCCCCGGTTCAAATTGTGGAAAGTATAGCTGAAGCAATTGAAATCAGCTCTAGTGTCTTTAAGGGAGATGCCCAAACCTACCGCATCCTTTCAAATAGCCAGATTCGCGCTGATGCCCACTCCCGTTCTACGGAACGGGGTGTGATCTCCAGCATCGAGGCGATTTCCTCCACAGACAATCCAGCGAAGTAGCGTAGTTCCACGACTTTAGCCTGTCTCGGACTTACCTTTTCGAGTTCATTGAGCGCCTCATCCAAGACCAGCATTTCGCCCGACCGCTCGTTGGAGATCGCTATTCCCTCTTCAAGCTCGACCCGCCGAAGGTTGCCTCCTCTCATGCCCGCCTTGTGCGCGCGAGCATGATCGACTAACACGTGACGCATGACGTGGGCGGCGAAACCGATGAAATGAGCTCGATTCTCAAAGTTGGTGGTACTGCCAATCAACCGGAGGTATGCCTCATTGATGAGTGCCGTAGGCTGCAACGTGTGGTCACCCCGTTCTCGCCGCATATAGGACGTTGCCAGGCGGTGCAACTCCTTGTAGACCAGGGGCAGGAGCTTCTCACTCGCGGTGGGGTCTCCGCTTTGCATCGCTTTCAGTAGAAGTGTCACTTCCCCGGCA
The DNA here is from genome assembly GCA_963787145.1 of uncultured Acidobacteriaceae bacterium. Classification (GTDB taxonomy): domain Bacteria; phylum Acidobacteriota; class Terriglobia; order Terriglobales; family Acidobacteriaceae; genus PALSA-350. The sequence goes on along the minus strand of CAWBBY010000035.1, from coordinate 75,073 downwards.
TCTGGGCACATGACAGAGTTCGCTCCCGCTCTAACCTGGAATCATACGGTTAAATGTGTCCGGCTGGCGGGACCGAATGGAGCGAGCTCAAGGTTTCGCCGGAGATCCATGCGGGAGCGGCCGTCCTGCGCGGACATTCGTCAGCTCGCCCGCGTCAATCGCAAGTTGCCCGTTCACCAGCAGATAAACCACCCCGGTTGCCAGAAGCGTGGGTTGTTCATAGGTCGACCGGGCGCTGATGGTTTTGGGGTCGAATACAACCACGTCGGCAAAATAGCCGGCCTTGAGAAGGCCACGGTCTTTCAGGCCGAGCGTTTCTGCCGGCAGCGAAGTGCTGGAGCGGATCGCGAAGGGGAGCGTGATGACATGTTCGTCGAAGACATACTTGCGCAGCTTTTCCGGGAATGTTCCATATTTTCGCGGGTGGCCAGGGCTGCCATCCGAACAGGTCATCACCCAGTCCTGACGCATGAAATTTTTGATGTCGGCCTGCTGCATATTGAAGGAGGCAACGTCCGCGCCGCCTTTTTGAATGATGTTCAGCGCTGCTTCAATCGGCGAGGTACCGCGCTCCTGCGCGATCCTGGCCAGGGTCTTGCCGATAAACTCTTTGTCCGGCGCCGCAGTCATAAGCAACGACTCGGGGCCGCCGCGACGGTCGAGATTCTTCTGCATCTCCGCCATCAGGCGTGGCCTCACCGCTGGGTCGCCAATCCGCTGCAACAATGCGGCCGAGCCCCCAACCTCCGCCCACCGTGGTATCAACGCAGCTTCGACGCTGGTTCCCGACGCATCGTAGGGGTATTCGCTTGCCGTTACCCGCACCCCAGCTGCCCTGGCCTCATCGACCAATGCGATCACTTGCGAGCTCTGCCCCCACACATCACGGCCCAGCGCCTTGATGTGAGAAATCATGACGGGCATCTGGGCTTCCCTGCCGATCCTGATGGTTTCGCGCACCGAACCCAGCAGCCCGATGTTGTACGTGCTTTCGTCCCGCATATGGGTGTCGTAGATGCCACCGTCCGCTGCCGCGACCTTGGCCAGAGCAATCACTTCCTCGGTGCCGGAATAGCTACCCGGCGCATAATACAGGCCGGTGGACATGCCGATTGCTCCATCCTTCATCCCCCGGTCCACCAGTGCCTTCATGGAATCCATTTGCTCAGATGTGGGCTTTGCATCCGACATGCCCATGACGGCGCTTCGCACCGAGCCTTGGCCGATAAACAAGGCGGCGTTGGTGCCGATGCCTTGCTGGGCCCACTTGTGCAGCGCATCGGCAATTTGCAGAGGACTGCTCCCGTCGTTGCCGGTCGCTACCGTCGTCACGCCTTGCATCAGGTACGCATCGTTGCGGCTTGTCGCCGGGTTGGAGAGGTCTTCAAAGGTATGCGTATGGGGATCGATAAATCCCGGCGCGACCACCAGACCGTGTGCATCAATGACGCGTTTGGCCTTTTGCCTCAGGTTTTTTCCAATCAGAACGACCCTATCCCCGCGAATGCCAATATCCACCTGTTGGGCCGGGGAGCCGGATCCATCGAGAACTGAGCCGTTGCGAATCACGAGATCGAGGCTCTGTGCCCGCAAGGGGCTGGCCATGTAAAGAATGAGTAGTGCTGACAAGATCCTGGGAATCATCGCCGCCTCCAAGAGTATGCCGTGAGGTGCCTGTGCCGAATATTAAGAAAGAGTACCTTGACGCGAGGCGCGATTAGCATCACAATGTAATTCTAATCATGCTTGGCGAATTCGAGTACCTGATGATCACCGCGGCGGCCGGACTTGGAGACAAGGCCTATGGAGCTGCGATTCGGGAAGAGATTGAGCATACTACTGGGCGCAAGTGCTCCATCGGTGCGCTCTATACGACGATTGAGCGGCTGGAGAAAAAAGGCCTGCTCACCACCTGGATGGGCGAGGCCACGCCGGAACGAGGCGGCCGCGCCAAGCGCATGGTTCGCGTAACCCCTAAAGGCGTCAAGGCGGCCAAGGACTTTTACGATGTAGTGATTCGGGTAAGCCGCGGCGCGTCATGGGTAGCGAACCGGACTGGGAGCACATCATGACAGCTATCGGCTGGTCCTTGGTGGAGGTTGCTGCACGGCTGCTGGAACGTGGCGAACGCGAAGCCGTACTGGGTGATTTGCTGGAAGCCGGCGAGAGTGGCCTGCAGGGGGTGCTGGATGTCTTTGGTCTGGCGGTCCGGCGGCAGCTGGCGCTTTGGAAGGACTGGCGGCCGTGGCTCGCGTCGTTCGGTATGGCATTGCCAGGCAGCCTGCTCCTGATGGGATTCTCCCTTTCTGTCAGCCAGACCTATCAACGGCTCATCCATCCAACCATCTTCAAGGCGACCGGGCTGACGGTGGGCCCAGGTTTTACGTTGTTCTTGTGCAATGTTTTCCTCTTGATCGGCTGGTCCTGGACGGGTGGATTTGTCATGGGATCGATCTCGCGGCGAACTGTGCGGGTAAGCGCCATCATATCTTTTCTGCCCTGCGCGTTTTGCCTGGCAAGGTTCCGCGTGGAGTCGCTGTCGCGGTTTTGCCTGCTTCTCTTTTTGCTCCCTGCGATCTGGGGACTTTGCCAGGGCCTGCAAATTGCCCAGATCAAAATGAGATCGGCACTGATCCTGGCGGCGGCCATCACCCTACTCACGATTCCCACCTGGACTAGCAAAGGGTCATGGATTCCCAATTGGGCTTTGAGCTGGCCGGCGTGGTACCTGGTGGCAATGGCATGGAGGAGCGAGGCTAGGAAGGAGCGGGAGAGATGGCGGACGAATTAGCGTTATCCGTGAACGGAGATCAGCATTCCGTGTCCGCTTCCCCAAACACGCCCTTGCTCTACGTGCTGCGCAATGAACTGAAATTGTCCGGACCGCGCCTAGGCTGTGGGATGGCCCAGTGTGGCGCGTGCGCCGTCCTGGTTGATGGACAGGAGGTCCGCTCTTGTATCGCGCCCCTTTCCTCCGCCGTTGGTAAGCAGGTAACGACGATCGAGGGGCTGGCCAAGGTGTGGGCCAGGAAGAAGGGTCTGAGCGCAAGCGATGCAGGGTTACATCCGGTGCAACAAGCATGGATTGACGAGCAAGTGCCGCAGTGCGGCTACTGCCAGAGCGGAATGATCATCGCCGCCGTGGAGCTATTGGACAAGAATCCTAATCCTACCGTGGTGCAGATCAAGGACGCCTTTACCAATAAGCCCCCTTCCCCGCATCTCTGCCGCTGCGGTACGTATGCGGCCATCATCGAAGCCGTGCAGCTAGCTGCTAAAACCATGAGTGCCTAGCAGGTTGCGGAATAAGTCTGGTCTTTGAAAACTCTGGAAAAGCAAAACCTCAGGGGCTAAAGCCCTCATGGCTGTGGCTTTTTACGGCCCGACTAAAGTCGTGCCCTGATACGAAACATGAGGTCTTCCGCCGCCTGTTTAGGCCGTAGGTGAATGCTTTGAAGCGAACTCAGCTTTTAGCCGCTGAGGGACGGTTTCCCCTCCAAACAGCAGTTTTTCCCACCCTGTTGAGTCGGGCCGTGGGTTCCGGTAGTCACGGCTCTGATGCTTTGTATCAGGGCACGACTTTAGTCGGGCCGCACGAAGCCACAGCTATGAGGGCTTTAGCCCCTGAGGTACGTTTTTTCTGAAGGGCACGTGCTTCGCACGTAAGCGATTGAAACAGGTCCGGCTTTAGCCGCTGAGGGACAGCTTTCAATCTCCCCTCCGAGCTTTTCCGCGGCCTCCTGGAGAGTGAGCACCATGCTGATTAAGACCGATCACTCCGCCCCGTCCAGCGTTATGCCGACACTCACGCGACGCGGCTTTTTCAAGATGGGCGGCGCTCTCGTGGTGTCGTTCACGTTTCCCGGGCTCTCCGCCATCGGCGCGGAAGGACAGCCCGAAACCAGCCACCTGTCGTCGTGGCTCGAGATCAGGCACGACAACACCATTCTTGTGCGCACCGGCCGTACCGAAATTGGCACCGGCATGAGCGCTTATTATGCGCAAGTCATCGCCGAAGAATTGAGCGTCCAACCAGAATCGATCACGCTCCTTATGGGTGACACCGATAAAACGCCGGACGGTGGCTACTCCGCCGGCTTTCTTTACGGAGCAGCGAACCTGCGCAAAGTGGGTGGCTACACCTACCAGGCGCTGCTAGGTCTAGCTGCAGACAAACTGCGTGTTCCCATCTCTTCTCTCACCGTCGCGGATGGCATCGTCTCTGGCGGAGGAAAGAGCATCCGCTACGGAGAACTCGTTCAAGACCAGCAGCTGGATCTGAAGATTCCAGTCTCTGGGACGCCGGCAAAGGTCGACCCCATGTCCGGGCTTGGCTTGTCAGGATTGGACGGTCTGACGGTGCTGGGAGATCCGCCGACCAAGCCACTGAACCAGTACAAAGTCGTGGGCAAGTCTTACCCCATGCCGGGCATTCCCGCCAAAGTCACGGGTAAGACGCAATGGAGTTGCGATGTCACTTTGCCCGGGATGCTTCACGCGCGCATGGTGCGTCCCGCAACGCTGGGCTCGACGTTGATCACCGTTGGCGCTCTGGACAAGACGCGCTTCCCCAACGCACAGGTGATCACCAAACAGAACCTGGTGGCCGTGCTCTCTCCCAATGAGTGGGAGGCGGTGAGCGCTGCCCGATCGGTCGCCTCCGGTACCAAGTGGAGCGAATGGTCCGGTCTGCCGGGCAGCGAGAATCTGACCCAAACGCTGCGCGACTACAAGTGGGGTGCGCCATCGGAAAGCAAAGGGAACGCAGCCGAGGTTCAAGCGGCTCTGGCGCATGGAGTCAAAACGATCTCGGCGACCTATGAACAGCCTTACATCAAACATGCTCCCATCGGCCCCTTTGTCGCAGTGGCCGATGTGCGCAGTGATGGCACAGCCACTGTGTGGACCCATTCTGCGAACTCGCAAGGCTTGCGGGCGCAGATTGCAAATACATTGAGCACACCGATCGAAAAAGTAGTCGTCCGCTGGCTAGACCACGCCGGCCAGTTCGGACGCACAACCTTCGGAGGTGACGGCGCCGAGGGCGACGCCGCGATACTCTCGCAGTTGACCGAAAGACCTGTGCGTGTGCAGTGGACCTTGCAGGAGGACCTGGCATGGTCGGCATCCTCGCCCGGTTGGGTGGAGGATATAACCTGTAGCCTCGACGACCATGGCTGCGTGACCGCCCTGCGCAGCGCGTTCTACTCCGCGCAATCGACTGACGCACGGATTGTCGGCGCTCTTCTCGCCGGTATGCCTTGCAGCCAGTCCAAGCCGGGCTATTGGATTGCCACAGAGTGGCCATACGACAAGATTCAAAACCGGCGGGAAGAAGTGTATGGGATGCCGAACCTGGGAGCGGATGTGCACACAGCCGGACTGCGCGGGCTCATCATGCGCACCCCCGGACAGCGGCAGCAGAACTTCGCGCTCGAATCGTTGATCAACGAGGCAGCCTCCTGCGCAGGCATCGATCCCATTGAGTTCCGCCTTCTGCACACCACCGACCAGCGGCTCATCGACATCATCCATGCCACGGCCAAAGCAGCCGCATGGGAGCCACGCCCTTCGCCAAACCCAGGCGCGCGCCGTACCGGAACCGAACCCGTCACCGGCCGCGGAGTTGACATCATGGTCCGCCAGAACTCCTACTGGATGGGAATCGCCGAGGTGGCAGTGACTCCGGATACGGGCGTGGTCCAGGTGACAAAGTTCACCATCGGCCTTGACTGCGGAAAAATAATCAACCCCCGGCAACTGGAACGCTGCATGAAGAGCGGCGTTGTCATGGGTATCAGCGAAGCGCTCAAAGAAGAGGTCACCTTCGACAAGGGAAAAATAAACAGCACCAGCTGGAGCCGTTACAAGATCCTGACCATGGCAGAGATGCCCGAGATCAAGGTGGTGCAGATTACACGCGACGACAAAGGATTCGGAGGCGGCTCAGAAGCCGCCAACGCGATCTGTACGCCGGCGGTCGCCGCTGCCTTCTTCGATGCAACTGGAGTTCACGCGCGCAGAATCCCACTAACCGCAGCGTATGTGACAACGCTCCTTAAAAGCTGAAGCAGCTGATTTCTAAAACCCATCGCGAAGGAAGTAGGGTAAGCGTTACGACCCCGGCGCTTACCCATGATTTCCTTTCCATCAAGAACCGCCCCCGTGCTTACTACCACTTCGGAGTTAGCCGGTAGGCATGCATTTCCGTACAAGCCGGCAACACGCAAGCCTGGCCTGCTATCTCTCCTTCATCGTTGATCGAGTAAGCAGCCAGCAGATGCAGTGTCGAGTTCGCCGGTATGAGGCTGTTGAGGTCCTTTATGTGCCCGTCTTTCCACCGGAAAGCGGTCATCCCGTTGGGATCGATGGAGAAGCCGACTACCTCGTCGAGGTTGTTCACGGTTCTGCAGCAACCGGCTACGGTCAGGAACGTTGCCGGTGTAAGCGCACCGAGGTCCTGCCTGCCTTTGGCTTTGGTCCAGAGGAACGAGTGGACGGTGCCGTCGTTAGCTTCAGACGTCCCCACGACATCGCCGAGGTCATTGATGCTGGACGCATTATTGGACATGGTGTGGTCCGCGTCTCCGAACCTCCCGAGATCCTTGGGCGTACCATCCGCTTCCCAGAGCACAGCGTGCAGCCCCTTCACTTGCGGTGGCACGCCCTGAGTGGCGCAGGTGCCGGACGAACCGACGGCCTGACCAACATCGTTGAGTCCCATGGCGAAGGCGACGGTGTCGCCGGGAAGCGGGCGGAGTTCATGGATCTGACCATTCGGTTCCCATTTCACTGCTTCATAGCGGAAGACCTGAAAAGGGGTTCCCGTGGCACAGGTAGAATCGCGAACGCCATTCTCGCTAAACCCGACTAACTGGCCCAGATTGTTCACCCCAAAAGCGTTGCCATTGCGGCCGCCGGGCAGATTCGGCAACGGTGTCAGTTTGCCATAACGCCAGATGGCTCCGCGGCACACCAGATGGGTTCCGAAAGCGCAAAAATCCTCCTTGTCGGGGTCCGCGGTGGCAAGCTCCGACCCAACCGCGGCCTCGCCATACAAGTTAGGTCCGTCCGCACCGCTGTTGGGTCCGCCCAGGGTGCCGAGGTCCTTCAGGGGGCCGGCGCCATACCAAAGGAAAGCGTGTTGCGGGCCGTTAGGAACCAGGTTCGAAGACCCAGCTACCCAGCCGATACTGCTCATATCGAATGCTGAGGAATTCGTGCCTGTGCCTAACACGCCCAGGTCAGTAACGGAATATTGCGGCATTGCGCATCCCGGCGCCTGAGCGGCGGGAGCCGCTACCGTCGCCAGGGAAGCTACCACGCCCAGGGATAAAGAGCTCAACTTCCATTTGCTGTTCATATCGTCTCCTTTGTCTGTTTCGTAGCCGCGGAGTCCCCGGGCTGGATGGTGGTCGTCTTCTGCACGCGAGCGAGCAGTGAATTCAGGCACGTAAGCGCTGCGCCATCGGCTGGCTGCAACCGATGCAGCTCTCCTGAATTGAGCCATTCCTCCAATTCAGGCCGTTCCAGGTTCGAGATCACTCCCGTGTCTTCCAGCGCGATCATTTCCACCTCCGCCGCGCATCGCGAACACCATGCGCGCCGGGAACTCCGGCCCCGTAGGATCAACAGCGAATCGGTTTCGATGGTGATCCGCGTTTGCTTTGCCATAAAACCTCCTCTGCCAGCTGGACCGAAAATCGGAACGGGAGAAGGTTGCCGCTGAGCCCTTTGAAAAGTCCTTCCCATCCGCCTTAAAACTTCTGATAATTTCTCGCAATCACGCAAGTGATAGATAAATGAAGGCTTGCTGCTTGTCTCGTTAACGAGCGACCCCTCGGCATCCGCAGCAGCGCGTGCTAGAATTCGGGCTCAAATGACCATGAGCGAGAATCCGCGGACCGATGAGCTCTACGAGTTCGGTCCTTTTCGGGTTGACCCCGCAAGAGAGACACTGCTCAAGGCCGGCGTGGCTGTGCCGCTCACGCCGAAGACGTTTCAAATCCTTCTGGTCTTAGTCCGCCACGGCAAAGAGATCGTCACCAAAGACGACCTGATGAAGACGGTCTGGCCGGACACCTTCGTGGAGGAGGCCAATCTCAGCCGCAACATCTTTATGCTGCGCAAGGCGCTGGGCGAGACCGCACAAGACCATCGCTACATCGTGACCGTGCCCGGGCGAGGATACCGCCTCGCCGAGAACGTGCATCTGCTCCCCGGCCAGGAATTCGCCATCGCCGCTGCCACCCACTCCAGGGTGCAGATCGACGTCAAGGAGACCCGGCCGTGGAAGTGGATCGCCCTGGCCGCCGTGATCGTGCTTGCCTTGGCTGGAGGCGTGTGGCGAGTGCTCTCGCATCGCCGGGCAGTTCTCAGTGCCAAAGACACGGTGGTGCTTGCCGATTTTGCAAACTCTACCGGTGACGCCGTCTTTGACGAGACCTTGCGCCAGGGATCGGCGATTCAGCTCAGGCAGTCGCCTTACCTCAGCCTCATCTCCGACCAGCGCATCTCCCACACGCTCCATTTAATGGGCCAACGTGCGGGTGCGCGGCTCACGCCGGAACTCGCTCGGGGAGTCTGCGAACGGACCGGAAGCGCCGCCATCCTGGAGGGCTCGATCGCACCCCTCGGAACCCAATACGTAGTCACGCTTCAGGCCAGGAGTTGCCGCACCGGCGAGGTCCTCGACCAGGAACAGGTGCAGGCAGCAAAAAAGGAGGACGTACTCAGCGCCCTGGGCCAGATTGCCAGTCGCTTTAGAAGTCGGGTCGGAGAATCGCTGACCACTATCCAGGAGCACAACACTCCCCTCGCCGAGGCGACGACCCCTTCCCTCGAGGCGCTCGAAGCTTACAGCGCCGGCTGGAAGCTCCACACTTCAAATGGTGCCATGGCTGCTCTGCCGCTCTTGAAGCGCGCGGTGGAGATCGATCCCAACTTTGCTTTGGCGCAAGCAACCCTGGGGCGTGAATACGCTGATCTTGATGAGTCCGATCTGTCCACTGAGCACACCACCAAAGCCTGGCAGTTGCGGGACCACGCCAGCGACCGCGAGAGATTCTACATCACGGCCAACTACGAAGGGCTGGCAACAGGAAACCTTGAAAAGGCGCGGCAGAACGATGAGGTGTGGGCACAAACCTATCCTCGTGATCCGGTGCCCCACTCTCTGTTGGCGGGCTTTCCCAATAAGGCGGCGGGGCGATACGAACAGGCGCTTGTCGAAGCCCGCAAGGCGATTGAGCTCGACCCGGATTTTGCCATGGGTTATTACAATCTCGCTGTCAATAACTTCTATCTCGATCGCCGGGAAGAGGCTGAGAACGTCCTCCGGCGCGCCGCCGGACGAGGCATCGAGATCGACGAATTCATCATGCTGGAGCATGACATCGCCTTCTTGAAAGGCGATCAAGCCGCCATGGAACGGGCGCTTGCCCGGGCCCGGGAAAGGTCGGGAGGAGATACCTGGATTTCCAACAAAGAGGCCTACGCTTTCTCCTACGGGGGTCAGCTGAAAAAGGCGAGGGCCTTGTCTCAGCGCGCGGTGGACCAGGCGATGCAGGAGGCCCAACCGGAAAGGGCCGGCCTATGGGAAGCAGGAGCATCCTTACGGGAGGCCTTTTTTGGAAACGTGGCGCAAGCCAGGCAGAGGGCGGCCGCCGCGCTCAATCATTCGCATAACCGTGAGGTAGAGTTTGGCGCGGCGCTGGCGCTGGCCCTCTCCGGAGATGCTAAGCGCACGCAACAGCTCACAGATGATCTGGAAAGGCGCTTTCCTGAGGATACGGTAGTGCGTTTCAGTTACCTGCCGGTGTTAAGAGCACGCATGGCCCTCAATCAGGGCGACCCTGCGAAAGCGATCGAACTGCTGCAGGTTGCCGTTCCTTATGAGCTGGGCGCCCGCCTGGACCTCGGGCCGCTCTACCCCATTTATGTGCGCGGCGAGGCTCATCTGGCGGCGCACCAGGGTAATGAAGCGGGTATCGAGTTCCAGAAAATCCTCGACCACCGCGGAGTCGTGGGCAGCGACCCCATCGGCGCACTCGCACATTTGCAACTTGGCAGGGCGTACACCTTGTCGGGAGACAAGACAAAGGCAACGGCCGCCTACCAGGATTTCCTTACCCTATGGAAAGATGCTGACCCCGATATACCCATCCTTCAGCAAGCCAAACGAGAGTACGCCGGGCTGCAGTGAAGCGGAGCACACTATCCGGCTACGATGCTCTCATCTTCGTAGGGAGCATTGGATTGACCTGCATGACCAAATCCGAATCGTTCTCGCCTGTCGTCTGGTATTCGCTTTCTCGGCCCCGGTGCTCCATGCCGACAGCTGTACGGCAATCAAGAATCTGAAGCCTGATGCCCAACTCGAAACCGTAAGGCGACGGTTAGGGCAACCCTCCTTAAAAACCTAAAGCGGTTGGCAATAGGTGTACTGATTGCGTCGAGATTGGCATTACTCTGCCAATTGGAAGATGCGAATCTGAACCAACTTGCTGATGGTCAGGTCGTTAAGCCCCTTAGCCTGCATGCGATGGATGAAATCCGGCGTGATCTTAAAAATGCGCATCTGGATCAACTCATCGAGCGTTGGCTGGTAGCCCAGGGCGCGAATCTGTTTCACTTCTTCCGGATCGACATGCTGCACACGCAAGGCAACCAACTTCTCTGCATCCGGAGTCGGGTAACCGAGCGCAGTCAGACTGTGAATATAGTCCGCATCTACGTGGAAAATGCGCAGCGCAATCAAGTTCCCGGAATCAAGACCGCTCACGCCCGCAGCCTGCATCGAGTGAACCCAGGCAATCGCAATGCGAAACAGGGTGTGCGCCTGCAGCTTTTCCGATCCCAGATCGTGAAACCCCATCTGCAGCATACGGTGGACAAACTCCGGATCGGGTACGAACGTAAAAGTACCGCTCATCCTGCCGTCATGTACCGCACCGGAGCAGGTGATCGTGCCGGCCTCGGCGCGAATCGCCGCATCCACATGCGCGCCTTCGCGCTGCAGATCCGCTAGCGCGAAGCCGGAGAACGCACTGAGTGGCTCCTGAGTTTGCGAGGACCCACATTTGCCGTCGCCATCGCAGCCGCCCCGCTCCAGTCGAAGATCCGCCTCAGCTTCGTTCGCAGTGGCGGTGATGCTGCACGATCCCGTGAGCGTTCGAAGCTGCTCCTCCGCGTGCAGAAACAAGCAGGCGGATGCTACCAGGACGGCGGAAAGAATAACCCAGCCGGTTTTTGTCATTTCGCCTCACCCGCCCCGGCTTGCCGTGGGGTTTCCGTATCCCCCAGCACGCCAGAGATGCGCAGTTGCACCAGCTTCTCAATCGAGAGCGAACTAAAGCCATGAAGCTTAACGGCGGCAAGAAAGGCGTCGTCAATATGGAAGATGCGAAGCTGAACCAACTGATCGATGGTCGCGTTGGGATACTGCTGTTTCACGGTCTTTGCGTATTCGGGAGTCACACCGTGGACACGAAGTTCAACCAGCTTTTGCGGCGGAATTGAGTCAAAGCCCGCAGCCTTCATCCCGGCGACAAACTCAGGCGTAACCCGGAAAATGCGATAAGAAATCAGATCGCGGATGTTGCTTGGTTGAAGTCCTGCGGCGCGCAGCTCAGATACGTACTCAGGAGTAATGCCCTGCACCTTCATCGCAATCAGATCATCCGCGGAGGGTTTACCAAAGCCCACCTTTGCCATCGCCTGCGCATATTCGGGAGTAATGCCCTGCACCTTCATGGCGACATACTTGTCTATATCCACGTCATAGCCGGCAGCGCGCATGCCATCGATATAATCAGCCTTGTGTGCGGAGGCATCGACGGCCGGGGCTTGATCCGCATTCCCGCCGGAACCTCCTGAACCATACCCAGCGTCATATCCCACACCTTCTCCGGCGCCGAATCCCGCACCTTGGGCAACCTCAGTTGCCACTGCCGCAGCACCATGGTTCGCCGCGGCCGGGAGTGGCGCAGCCTGGGCCATTGGGGGCGCCGGCATTGCAGCAGAACTTTCGAGTACAACGTGCGGTATTGCACGGGCAGGAAGATTCATTGTTGCCGCGGCGTGTGGAAATGCCGGTGGCCCAGAGACCGCCGGCAGCTCGGTTTGCGTCCGCATCGTTCCCCGCAATCCGGCGAAGAGCTGAGGCACTGGCAGGAGCACGAGCAGGAACACGGCACAGAGCGCAGCCAGCGGTATGGGAACGAGCTCACGCGGGCCCTTCTCATCATTTGTTTCACCGAGAATGCGGGCAATCCGTGCGCGAAGACCAGACCATCCCCTGTGTCCATCCAGAGCCATAGCCAGACTTGGCTGCTGACTGCGCCCCTCTTCCAGACGCAGCAACGCGGTCGCATATACCAAAGGATCAGCGCACGATTGGACGGCTATATCGTCGCAGCAAAGCTCGCGTTGCTGACGCAACCTGCGTCCAAGCCACCATACTGCTGGATGAAAGAAGAGTAGGGTTTCGATCATCGTCTGAATCAGGTTCCAGAGATAATCGGCACGACGCACATGAGCCAGCTCATGCGCCAGCACGGCCTCCAACTGCTCCGGACTCAGCGCCATCAGCGCAGCCGCAGGCAATATGATCAACGACCGCACGATTCCTATAGCGAGTGGCCCTTGAATATGTTCGGCGATACGAAGACTGACCTGCCGTGTAATCCCAAGCCGTTCCCGCAACCGGAGAAAGTTCGCGTACACGGCTTCGGGAGCCTGAACCAGCGCGCTCCGGCGCAAGCGCTGAATCAGCCGCCACCCGCCGATTGTCCGCATCGAAAGACAGGCCACACCCAGCAACCACGCAACGTCGAGCCAGGGCAGGAATCGGGACATATGCAACTTCGCCGGCTGAGTTGTAGCTTCGGCTGTCTTCAATGCTGCCAACGGTGCAAGGTCACTGGAGATGCTCGATCCGATCGCCTTCCATGTGGGAGAGGAAGAGGCGCTCGGTGAGGCTGACGGCCAGCCCTGCGTCTCCTCATAAGCAAGCGTTGCCAGTGCGGTAACAAACATCAGCAGCATGGTCCCCAGCGCCAAAACATAGCGGGTCTGACTACGCGCCTTCGACAGCACAGCATCGGCAAGCCAATAGACGAGCACGATTGCTGCCGCCTGCCAGCAGAATTGCAGTAACGTCCACCCAAGAGATTCCAAATGATGATTCATTGTTTCTCCCGCTTGCGGTCAATTAGCTTCCGAATTTCCTTCAATTCATCGCTGGTCGCCGGCTCCATCGTCAACGCGTGCATGGCAAGCTGAGCGGCAGAGCCTGAAAACAACCGCTCGCTTAAATCTCTTAAGAGCTGGCTCTGCGTCTCTTCCTGGGTTGCCGTGGCGCGGTACACATGGGCCCTGCCGGCCTCCGTGCGCTGCACCAGCCCCTTCTCAGTCATGATCTGCAGCAACTTCAATACCGTGGTGTACCCCAGCGCCCGTTCCTGGCTTACTGAGTCATGAAGCTCGCGAACGGTGGCCGAACCTTTGACCCACAACACCCTAAGCAGCTCAAGTTCCCCCTCGGTCGGCTTGCGCAAATTGCTTTGCTGAATCTTCATGGACGAACCATATACGAAGCCCTTCGTAATTGTCAACGAAGAGCTTCGTAGATAACTTTATTCCGTCAAACGTGTGTTGCGATCGATCCGGCTACAATGCTCTCATCTTCGTAGGGAGCATTGGATTCGCTCGAAATGACACCAACCCGAATCGTTCTCGCCTGTCTTCTGGTATTCGCTTTCTCAGCCCCGGTGCTCCATGCCGACAGCTGTACGGCAATCAAGGATCTGAAACTTCCGGACACAACCATTGACACGGCGGAACGAGTCGCTTCAGGCGATCTGGACGTTCCCGGAATCGATAAGCCGCTCCGTGACTTGCCGGTCTTCTGCCGGGTCACGGGAGTGCTTCGCCCGACAGCGGATTCAGAGATCCGGTTCGAAGTCTGGCTGCCGGAAAAGGATTGGAACAGCCGCTTTCTCGGCGTAGGCAACGGAGGGTTCGCCGGCTCCATTGGATATCGAGAGCTGGCCGGCAATCTAAGCCGCGGGTTTGCCACGGCGGGCTCCGATGCCGGCCATCAGGCGCAAGCCGAAGATGCGAGCTGGGCGTTTGGCCATCCGGAGAAGATCAAAGACTTCGGCTGGCGCGCCGTCCACTTAACCACCGAGCGCGCGAAGGATGTGATCAAGGCGTACTACGGCAAGACCGCCACTAAGGCCTACTTCGATTCCTGTTCCGATGGGGGGCGCGAGGCGCTGATGGAAGCCCAGCGTTTCCCGGAGGACTACGACGGTATCCTGGCCGGCGCGCCGGCCAATAACTGGACCCGCCTATTGTCTTCCGGCATCGATGTTACCCAGGCAACAACGGGTAACCCGCGGGCCTACATCTCCACCATGAAGTTACCTGCCATCGAGCGCGCTGCTCTGGCAGCGTGCGACACGTTGGACGGAGTCAAAGACGGCATCATCAGCAATCCGGCGAAATGCCACTTTGCTCCGGCGGTGCTGTTATGCAAAGCAGCAGACTCTCTGGACTGCCTCACCGAACCGCAAGTGAACTCTCTGAAGAAGTTCTACGCGGGCGGTGTGGATGGGGAGGGAAAATCCATTTTCCCAGGATATTCGATGGGGGACGAGTCAGGGGCCTGGGGCACCTGGGTCCTTGGGCCGGGTCCAGGAGCGGGCTCTGGAGTCCAGTACGTGCAAAACTACTTCCGCTACATGGTGACCGGCAACACAAAATGGAACATATTGACGGCGGATGTGGATGCCTCGCTCGCGGCAGCAGGCAAAGAAACAGCAACCGCTCTGGACTCGACCAATCCGGATCTAAGACCGTTTTCCGCGCGTGGCGGCAAGTTGATTATGTATCACGGTTGGAATGATCCTGCCATCTCGCCCTGGAATAGCATCACCTACTACCAGAGCGTTCAGAAGACGATGAGCCCGGAGAAGACAGCGTCCTTCATGCGCCTCTACATGGCGCCCGGCATGGAGCATTGCGTTGGCGGCCCCGGCCCATCCGCTTTTGGCCAACTGGGAATCGCCACCAGCAACGGTCCGAAGTATGGAGTGTTTGATGCGCTGGTCGATTGGGTTGAGAAGGATGTTCCCGCGGAGAGTGTGATCTCCACCAAATACACGCCAGATAATAAGGTGATGATGACCCGGCCCCTGTGCCCTTATCCCGCGGTAGCGAAATACAAAGGCGCCGGCGATACCAACGATGCCGCCAACTTCACCTGCAGCAAAGATAGCGAATGAGGAATCTAGAACCGCTGCTGCTGATTGCGCTGTGCATCGCGCCACACCTGCTCCGCGCGCAGGCGCCTGCCCCGCCTCCATGGGCACAGCCGGGTTCAGCAAACCATGTGCAGGTGGCGCCACCAGTGGATTTTCACCGGCCCAGCAAGAACTTCGATACACCGATCGGCATCTTCGAGGGCCAGTCTGACGTTGGCAGCGCCCTGGTGCCAGGCAGCGCAATTTACGACGCCGCGAGTGGGCAGTACACCATCAACTCCGCCGGGTACAACGTGTGGTACACGCGAGATGAGTTTCGCTATCTATGGAAGAAGATGTCTGGGGACGTTTCGCTCGCCGCCGACATTTCATTCCCTGATGCCAAAGGCTTCGGCGATCGCAAGGCAGTGCTCATCATTCGCCAGGACCTCGAGGACGATTCCAAGGAGGCCATCGCCGCCCTGCACGGTGCGGGCATGATTCAGCTGGCGCAGCGCGCGGAGAAGGACGTCCGCGTCAAAGATATGGAGTTTCGCGTCGGAGGCCGCGGCCGTCCCGGCGGCGCCAGTCCTGACAGCCTTGTCCCGGTCTTCGCCAAGCGCGTCGGCATAGAGAAGCAAGGCGACTCCTTTGCCCTGTTCGTAAGCCTGGAAGGCGAACCGATGCACCAGTTCGGCCCACCCATCAACCTGCACGTCGTTCTGGAAAACTCCGCCGGGAAGATCCGCTAGAATTGGGCACTGGATCAGCGGTCAGATCTCAAACACGACCATCTGATGTCCCTGGACCGATGGCACTATGACCTGGGTGTAACCATCATTGACTTCAAATTTCAAACTTTGTCGTTGCGGCGCCAGATACACCCGGGAAGGCGCCTTAGCGGTCCGCAATGCGATCTTCGCATTGGCGAGCGGCGCTGCTTCCTCAATAATGTCAAGATCCCTCGCGCGGCGAACGGCTGGATAATTCAATAGATGGACGATTCGCTTGCCGTTTTGGTCGGTCACTGTTACCTCAGCGGTTGAGGGGACCTCTGCCTTGATCAGCGGTTGGGGCAGAAGGCGCCGCAAGCAATTTCTCACCAGCAGTTTGTGGATGCGATAGGCGTTGTTTGCGTAGGATTCAAAAACCGGAAAGGAAATATAA
This sequence comes from uncultured Acidobacteriaceae bacterium, assembly GCA_963787145.1. Taxonomy (GTDB): domain Bacteria; phylum Acidobacteriota; class Terriglobia; order Terriglobales; family Acidobacteriaceae; genus PALSA-350. The sequence goes on along the minus strand of CAWBBY010000035.1, from coordinate 58,658 downwards.
AGAATACTGCCGCGTTCCACAACGGCCGCCTGATCGGTGGGCTGGTCAAAGGGTGTTTGGTGATGGGAGCTGAAATGCTCGTAAGTGCGATCGAAGTACGCTTTCCAGATTCGCGCCAACTCCGTAGATTGCGGACCCGCTTTCACCATCGAGCCCGGGACGTAAGTGAACTGCACCATCGGATCAATGTCTTCATTGGCGCCGTCCTGGACCTCGAAGTAGTCACCGTAGTCCCCCCGATAGGGGGACGGTCCAAGGTATTCAACCCCCATCTCCTCCATCACAAATTGCTTTCCTTCCACATCCAGGCCCGATTCGTGGCTGAGGATCAGCTTGCCGCCGCCGGCCAAATAGCTTCGCACCTGCCGCAGCAAACCCTGGTCAAATCGATGCGAGTCGGGAAGAATCAGAACCTTATACCGCGAGAAGTCGGAGTCGCGGTCAAGCACATCGAACTGGTAGTGCAGCTCCGCCAGAATATTATTAGCGCCGGCGTCCGACGTAGCCACCAACCCGGCCAGCGTAGTCTTTGAGGTGGAAAGAACGCCGATCTCCGTCACCGCCTGCGCGCCGATGCACCACGGTTCTTTTTCCTCCACACTCTTGTACGTGGCGCCGATGCGGTTATAGACTGCCGGTTCCAGACGTCCGCGAGGATGCATCTGGTCGCCGATCGAACACTTGCCGGCCTGCGCCAACATGCGGAAACACTCGTAATCCAACGCGGCCTGATTGCGCAGTGAGCCAAAATCTCCCCAGGTACGGTGAAACCGGCCATCCATACCCAGATATTCCATGCCAAGGTTGCGAACATACCGCGACGTCACTGCGAAATGTGTGTATCCCCAGCCACCGCCCGGCAGCGATTCAACTTCGATTTGCGTGTAGTGCTTCAGATAGGGCCGCATGCCCACGCGCACTTGGCCGTTGAAGAACATGGTGGCATTAGGCCGGTGTTGTCGCACCGTTGCATCCAGACGGTCCATGGTGCGTTGGATCACCATGGCCGCATGTTGGGTTCGATCGTCGAGCTTGCTCGAATCCAAACCCAGCTTCTCCCGCTCCTGGATGCAGTAATGGCAGTAGCAGCCATCGGCCGGATAAACGACAATATCGAACCAGAAACCATCTACTTCATAATTCCTGGCTACTTCCTCTGCCTGCGCGTTTATGTAATCCAGATAAGGCGTGTTGGTGCACACTCGTTTCCAACCGGCCTCCAAGGGGGTTGCGCCATCCACGGCCCCATTTTTATCCAGAACTCGCCAATCCGCGTGTTGCTCGGCGGCGTACTGATCCCACATGACCGTGATGTACACCGGCGTCAGGATATCCGCCTTATGACAAGCGGCGATCATCTCTCCCAATAGGTCGATCTTCAAGCCGGGATGGACCGGACCTACCTTGCTTGGGTAATAGGCCATGCCATGATGACATTTGGCAAATATGTTGATGGAGTTAACATGGGCGTCCTTGAGCGTTTGGACGAATGCCGGCGCATCGAAGTCCACTGCTACATCGGTGATGAGGGGCGAGGTATGAAAATCCAGATGAACTTGCCGGAACCGCAGGCCTTTGGGATCGGGAGCTGTGCTTGGCGCGGGAACATCCGGCGCGGAGACTTCTGTTTGTCCCTCCGCGGCAGACGCGATTGAGCCCAAGCCCACCGTAACGCCGAGCGACTTGACGAATGATCGCCGAGTGAAAGAATCCATTCCCTACCCCTCCATTACTCCGTAATTGATGCCCCTTTGCCCAACACTCATCGATATTTGCAATTCCACAGGATTGCGCACAACGATTTTGTGGATTTCCAGGCTGGAGTGTCCTTTTTTCAGCAACCGGCGATGATGGCCTGCACTTGGCACTTCTACGGCCACTAATTCTCCGAAGGCCGCTCGACGTGGTCGACGATGAGGAAGCTTATGGGAGCGTGGGAGGGTTTGAGTTCCAGGCCTAGCTGGGTCTTGAGGGCGTCGCGGAAGTTGGCGGTGTTGTCGGCGATGGCATCATCCCCGCTAGGGTCGTGCATCCAGGTCAGGGTGAAGTCGTAGAGTCCGGAGAGGCCGGTCTGATCGACGACGGGGCGCGGCATGGCGGCAAGTCCGGTCATGGTCGGGACCGAGGTAGCAAAGAGGGAAAGAGGAATGGCGCGGCCACCATAGTGCTGGCCGGGGGCGGAGGATGGAACGTGCGCGATAACGCCGCAGACGGGCGGAAGATCGCCCATGGCAGCCGATGCGGCTTTAGGTTGAGGCGCCGGCGCTGACGACTGGTCGGACACGGCAGCGGCGCAGGCGTCAGATGGGGGATGCGGCTGAAGATTGGGGCCGGTGACGCCGGGCCTCGCCAGGATAAGGGCAAAGACGGGAGCGTCAGCCGAGACGTAGTGGGTAACAAGATGGAAGCGGTCGGCGAGCACAGCCTGCATCATCAGGCGCATCTGGTCGATCGAAGTATCGGCCGGAGCGCGCGCTGAGATGTCGAAGTACTCTGGCGAGGCGTCGAAAGAGCCGGTAACCCAGAAAGGCGCGCCGGACCTGGGTGCGCCGGAGAACATGTTGAAGCGCAGGGAAAGTTCCTGCGTCCCGGAAAGCTTATAGGCGAAGGAGATGTAGCGCCAAAGCGACTGATGGGTCGCGATGAGATACCCGCCGGCAGCGCTGCGGACGTCATCGGGGCTGATGCTGCCGTAGACGTTGCCGGAATCGAGGGGAACGTTGGTGTGCTGGGGGGAGCCCGGCTTGCTGGGCCGGACGGAGGCGACATCGAAGGCGAGCGGGGCGGGGGTGGGTGCGCTCTGGGCTAAGGCGGAGGATGCAGCGAGGATGCAGACCGAAAGCTTGAATCCGAATGAGGGCATGTTTTACCTATGTAGTATACTACTATTAGGACTCAGCTTGAGCTGGAAAACCAACTCTACGAAGAATTCCAGCGTTGTGCCTCCCAGGCTTCCTGCGCCTTCGCATGCTCATCCCCACCCAGCGCGATGAGGCAATCACAACTCAGCGATCTATGAAAACAACTCCAGTCTAGGGGTTATCCGCTATGCTTACATGGTAGAGACAAAAGGAAACCACGGGTCTAGCCTCTAAGGCTGAAAGGAAGTGGATATGCTTCGTTTGCTTCTGCACTGGGTTTTGAATGCTGTGGCTCTGCTGATTGTGTCGCATTTCGTGGCCGGATTCCAGGTCGGCAGCATCGTTTCCGCCTTGATTGCTGTGATCGTAATCGGACTCTTCAATGCAACACTCGGGCTTCTGCTCAAGATCATCACGCTGCCGCTCGGCATCCTGACCTTCGGACTCTTTTTCCTGGTTATCAACGCAGTCATTCTCTGGTTCTCAAGCCGCTTTGTGCCAGGTTTCGCCGTCACCAGCTTCAAAGCGGCCTTTCTTGGAGCATTGGCACTTGCTGTACTTCACTTGCTGTTTGGCTTTCTTGGTCGCTCCATCAAGACTCGCAAGTAGCGCCCTATCACTTGGCCTTTGAGCTTTGTTGTTGTTTCTGCGTCTGCGCCGCCAGTGCCATCACGCGGTCCCAGGTCGGCTGCAGCTGTTGTGGATCGCGGATGCTGTCGAGAAACAAGAGCCGACCGTCTCCGGGCAAAGGAATGTGTGCGAATTTGTGATAGTTCTCAGGCAACGGTGGACCGCCAGGAGTTCCCGCCGTAGGAATCACGCCCGGGAGTTCAAAAGCAAACATACTGCCGCCTGCCAGGGCTTCATGCGGAAAGCGCAGCAGCCAGACACAGTTGTGACTATCCTCAATCATGTTGGCGGACACAATCGCCCACTGGCCTCCATCTCCTGGCGCCGCCTGCTGACAATTCCAGAATCGCTCCTCAGGGACATACACTGAGGGCTCCGAAAACCCATAGTCATCGAGCCAGACGCGGGTCAAACCGCGTTGCCGTACGAAATTCTCCACATCGAAAAAGCCCTGGTTCCAGTCGAGATTGGAATCGCTCACCAAATCGTAACCGGGACGGCCGCCGCTCAATGAGTTCAGGAATGGAAGATAGTAGGGATAGGCCCGGACTGCTGTCGCAACCGATGCCAGCGCCAACGCGACCGTGAGCCAGACGCAGGCGCGGGCGGCAGACCAACCTGAGCCTCGCAGCAACTCCAGCGTGCGCGGCAGTGGCGCCAGCAAAAGCACCAGCAGGGCCAAGGAAACCGAGAAGTGGCGGATACTGAACTGGAATCGGCTGAGGATACATGCACCGCTGTAGACCACAAGGAAAACCCACACCGCCCGCCAATGCAACTCCATCCCTTCAGGGATCACGGCGAGGCGCACGGGACGAACCTTTGCAACCAGGCCAGCCACCAGCGCGAGAACCAGCAAAAGGAGAAAGGCTAACGGGGACTTCAGCAAGAACAAGACCGGAAAGTAGAACCACACCCCATGCGGGTACGAGTGCCCCAGAATAAAAGCAGCCGGCTTTGCGGTAAAGGTAAAGATCGCCAGACCCCGCAGGTAGATCCAGGGTGGCATAAGCATTCTGCGCAGGAACAGGGCCGCCATGTTTTGTCCCAGAGAACCCAGTGAGTCGGTTGGCTCGTTCCACGAGAGGACAAAGTAGACGGCATAGACGACCAGTGCAGCCATTAAGATGCCCTTCGTGAGACTGCGCAATCGCAAACGACGCCATGCCCGAAGCTCTGCCTTGTCTCGCGGCTGTTCCCCCGCCGGACGCCAGCGGAGGCTGAGAATGAATGCCGCAAAACAGAAGAACAAAAGTCCTGCAGAAAACTTGGTAAGGAGTGCCGCGCCAAAGGCGAGGCCAAATCGTAGGATCGTCCCGCGCGATGGAGACTGCCACATGTTGGCAAAGGCCCACAATGTCAGCACGAAGAACAATGTGATTGCGATGTCGGTCAGGACCAAAGGGCCAAACGCGAGCATGACAGGCATGCTCGCGTAAGCGCAAAGGCAGAGCAATCCGCCCCACGGATCACCGAGGCGGGAGCCATAGCGAAAGAGAACGAACCCCAAAACAAGCGTCAAACAAAGCATGGGTAGCCGTGACCAGAAGACTGTCGCGACAGGCTCATTCCACCGAGTGATCAGCCAGTAGCCGAAGACCCATTCGCCGAGCATCTGCTTGAACATTCCACTGCCGCTGAACGTCCACGATACCTGGGAATAGTCGGCGTGCACGCCGCGAACCACAAGCGGCGCCGCGGCCAGCACCTTCGCCAGCGGAGGGTGTTCCTCGTTCATCCGCATATCCAGCTTCTGCAGATAGCTCACGCCCGCCCCGATGTGCGCCACTTCATCAATGGTGACGGACTCGCGTCGCGCAGACCCGCCCGCAAGCAGAGCCATAAGGGCAAGAAGCAGAACCGCTGCGGCTGGAACAATTCTTGCTGATAGTGTCTTCATGTTGGTGTAAGCACTCCGCACTAGGCGCCGGAAGATTCTGCGTGTGATGAACGAGTCTAGCGGCCCTAGGTGCATGTCGGCAACACACCCGTTGACGTTTGCCGCGCCTCCGAGTTCTCCAGGCTTCAGGCGATCCAATTGGCTGTCAGCGTATTTTTGTTGGCTGCGGGTGGCCCTTTTTGCAGGGCGGTTGCGCCTTAGTAAGTGACGGCGGCTGGTGAGCGCCTTCCACAAGGAGAAACGTCATGCACAGCACAATGGTTATCGAAAAGAAATCTCTCGTCAGCAGGAAAGCCGCACCCGCATCTAAAAGCAACTCCGTCCACGCACGGGTGGACCTCAGCAAGCCTGCTCCAGACCGTTTACTGACGGCGGCGGCCTCGGGCAAGCACATAAAGTCAGTCACTATTGACCTGTGAGATCGGAGTTAAAGACAGACGGAAATGGTCTTATGGAAGCGGATCCATTCAGCCTTTACTTAAAATGGGTACTCTTAGTGTCATTTCCGTCTGCCTGCTTTTGCTGAAACTTCGTGGCACCCACACAGCAAGCACTACGAGCCGACCGTGGTTGAAAACGGCCCCGGCGTCTTAAACCTGCAAGCTCTTCAGGTAAGGAACGCTTTGCGCCATCAGTGCAGGATCCTGCTCCAGTTCGACAAAGTAGTTTTCGATGCGAGCCTTCCCTGCCGCCGTGAAGACCTTCTTCCAGTCCACCACGCCCTTACCGAGTGGCACCTCTTTCGCTTTGCCCTCGGAGGTCATCACCCAGTCCTGACAGTGCATGGAGATATAGCGGCGCGGATAGCGGGCGAAGTAATCCACCGGATCGAACCCGTGCTGCATGGTGGAGACCTGAAACTGCAGTTTCACCGTCTTTGGATCCAGCCGCTCGATCTCCATGTCGTAGACCCGCTTGCCGTCGATGCTGGTTACCTCAAAGCCTTCGTTGTGCAGCACCGCAACAATGCCCGCATCATGCGCCTTCGCCGCAAAGGTGTTGAAGAGATCGGTGACGCGGTTCACGTCACCCACGGTTGGCGGAACGCCCTCACGCAGCGTGCCAAAGCCGAGGCTGGCCGTGGCCATCTGGGTCAGGCCAAGCTCCTTGGCCCATGCGATCCGCTCCTCCGCATGGTTGAACAACTCCCCCGTGTCAAAGTGCGAGCTGATACAGGTAAGACCGTAATCGTGCAACATCCCGCGCAGCTCCTGTGGCTTGTACTGCGCCAGGCTGGAGAAATCCTTATAGCCAAACGGCGAACAGAGCTCAATGGTCTGAAAGCCCGCTGCGGAAAGGCCCCTCATCGTCCCGGCAAAATCCGGATTGATCGAGGCGCGGACGGGATAGGTCTGGCAGCCGATGGGGAGGCCCAGCGGATCAGCCAGCAAGGACGGGGTTGTGGTCAGAGCGACAGCAGCGGCCGCCCCCTGCTGAAGGAAATGACGTCGGGTCATCGGCATACGGTAGTTCTCCTGATGCGTTTTCCAAGAAGATTATGACAGTTCCTGATCGGCTGACGGCCAAATCACTCTGTGTGTACCTGCGATTATCCCCCGATTCAGGGTTTCCCTGTGCCGGCACCTTGAGCCGAGGTTGAAGCGGCCCTGGGTTAGGCTGCCTCAATGTTCTCGATAGAGTCGCGTGGCTTCGAAGTCCACACTTTTCCCCGTCACACATTGCTAGTAGAATCCGAGCCAACAAGCCAAGCATTATTTGAGTGAACAAATGGGCAATAGATTTCTTCGCGAAAAAGGAAAGACACAAAGATTGGTCGTCGCCGCAATCGAACAGGGCGGATTGTGCCAAAAGGTGAAAGAGATGGCGAGAAAGATTTCAACGTTAGCAATTAATTACTGGCACTTTCCAAAATAGCGTCTGATAAAGAGTTCTCTCAATTCCGCCGCCGTGTCGTACGAAACGACTATGGGGGAACGCACACTCAAGACGTGCAAAATCTGCAAAGCTGTGCCCACCCATGAAACCAGTCGCTGGTTTCATGGGTGGGCGCCTGCTATAGCTAAGGTCATTTTTCGATCCTCACGAGACACTACCGTGTTGATAAAAGGGCAATCTCCACACCGGTGTCTGCAACTTTATTTCCGGCTATCGACTCCATCCGCTTTGTCTTTGGGCGAAGAAAGTGAATGCTGCGGCTGTCTCCTGCAATCACAATCTCGTCCAGGTAGTAGCCGTTGCCGTTCTTGCGAAATATCGCCTTGCTGCTGTCAGCGACCTTGTCATTCACAACCTGGGCGAGTGCCAACCCGGATTCCGAAGCGCTAGTGATGAACACGACATTCGGGTCTTGCCTGTCGATGGTGTAAAGGCCGGCCGGATACTGGTGTTTGCCGCTCTCGAAAGCGAACGGTACGTTTACCTTGACTTTCTGGTCCTGAACCTGCGCATGGAGTGCAGGCGACAGAAAAGCAAGAGCGGTGATGAAAAGACTTGCGCGGGAGGTCAATTTCGAAATCGAGTTCATGGTCATTCTCCTTTTTGGAAGGTATTTGACAACTGCCTTCACCTACTAAGGCGCGCCAGCGCGTTCAAAAGGGCCACGACTCTTGCATTTTTCTTTTTTTGGGTTCTCAGGCGTCGAAATTGTCGATTTTTTGCCGGTTTGGCTCGCGGCGAAGGGATTGGGCGGGGATTCGAGACCAGGCTAACGTAGCGTCTTTTCCAGATAGCGTACGGTCTTCGTCCCATTGCGAATAGTGGCTTCCCCGACCCCTTTGAAGCCCATCGTTACGTGGAAGGCTTCGGACACGAGGTTTGGCGGATCGATATTCACCTCGCAAACAACCCGATCATGTCCGGCTTTCCTCGCCGCGACGAAGAGGTCGTCATATAGAAGCCTGGCAATCCCCCGGCCTCGGGCAGAACTCAAGACAATAATGCGATCAATGTAGACAAATGACTCACGGACCGCCTTGAACCAAATGAAGTTCGGGCTTTCGTAGGAGGCGCAGTGATCCAGCGCGATCAGGAATGCAGTCGCACCTCGGTCTATGCCCCGGGCGTAAAAAGCCATGTCGAGCAGTGCGGTAAAACTGCCGTCATCGAGTGCTGACGTTTCTTTGGCATGGGTGTTGTTCAGTGACAGCATGATCGCTACGTCCAGCGAACTGAGATTGTGGATGGCGTTGACTTGACTGTTCTGTGCCACTACGTGTTTCCGCCTTCGCCTTCTCCTGCCACGAAGTCCGTCGCTGTGCTTAGGTCCTTCCACATCCTGTCGGACTCCAGCTTTTCAACAGCACTCTTCTCCGCTAATGCGTAACAATCGCGCCCGAGGAGCAACCGCAGCGGCGGTTCAGGCAGCGAAACGACATGAAGAAGTGCTGCCGCAGCTCTTGCCGGATCGCCAGGTTGTTTGCCGTGATAGTCCCTTTGAAAGCGGACTGAAGCGCCAACAGTTGAGTCATATTCAACGCGGCCTTCGCTCAGTTTCGTGGAGGTCCCGGCGAAGTCAGTGCGGAACCCACCTGGTTCGACGATTGTCACCTTAACCCCGAACGGTCGCACCTCCCTGGAAAGCGATTCCGAAAACCCTTCGACCCCAAACTTCGCCGCCGCATAGGGTGCGCGGCCTGCCGGTCCGATACGTCCTGCGATAGACGTTACCTGGACGATATGCCCGGCTTTGCGCTCACGAAAGTAAGGGAGCACCGCTTTCGTCATAATGATGACCCCAAAAAGGTTCGTTTCGATCTGGGAACGAAAGTCTGCAAGAGAGGTGTCTTCTACTGGACTCACGTTCCCGAATCCAGCGTTGTTCACCAGCACATCGAGACTCCCAAAGCTCGAGATTGCCGCATCGAAGGCTTTCTTTGCTTGCGCTTCGTTAGTGACATCCAGGGCAACGGCGCGGATGTTTCCGCCAAAGGTGGCTTGAAGGTCGGCGAGTTGCTCCGGCTTGCGGGCTGTAGCCACCACACGATCTCCTGCCTCCAGCACCGCCTTTGTGAATGCGCGGCCGAGACCACGAGAACTGCCGGTAATAAGCCAAACCTTAGACACAGTATCCTTTCCGGATGATCCCTTTTGCCCTGATGGAAATGACGGACCTGCACCATTGGATTCGTTATCTCAAACAAAGATGCGGTAAAGGCCCGTCGCCAATGTGTGAGATTCTGGGGGACACCTGCGGAGCTCTCGATTTCACGCGGGGGATTTTCGCAGAACACCTAAGCCGACGCTGATCAGACGACCGTGTTGCATTCGGTGGGGAGAATACCTGCTGATATTTCGGACATATCACGGTGTCAGTCGGTTTAAATGTCATGCAACTGTTATGCCTATTTTGCCCCGATCTTGGGGCATTTTTACATCAGGCTTCGATAGGGCTTTACCATAATTCAGCTCTATCGAAGAGCCGATTCGGTCCCCGCCCCAAGAACGTGGTTAGCGAATCGAACTTTGAGGCGGTTTCGACTTCGCGCTTCGGAGGTTCCTTGTCAGAATGAACGGCTCTTTGTCGTCGCACTGGTGAGCGGCCTCAAGTTCGTGAAGGTCGGCTTCGTTCTCGGCTCTTGCAGCGGTTAAAAAGCAGCTTAGACAGATAGAGTCGAGTGTGCCGTCAGCATACAGGCGGTGATGAAACTGGGGGGAATTCTTGCCCTTCATGTCAGAACACCGAACCAGCCATGTAGAAGAGACTGACCTGACAGTTTAAAAACGAAATCGCGCAAAAAGTCGCTCTCCACGGTGTCACGATTTGCGAGGGGTCAGCTTGAGTGGCTGCGGCACCCGTTCACTGCTTCGAGGATTTCTCAGGCAACCCTATCAAATGCGCGGCGAATACTTGCCGCAGCCAGGTATGAGTGTCCCGCGTGGTGCGCGACCCTCCTTGCACTCGCCCCTGCCTTTTTGCACATGATATTACTGGACTGAACTGAACGAGCCTGCGCCCTTAATACCCTCGTAACTTTATCCCGCAGCCACTGTCCGAGACCTCAACCAGAGGTTGCTGGACACCGTCGGCAAGGCGCTGGCGCGTACGTCACTGGGGTGGCCGGAACATCAATCTTCCTGAATTACCAGCGATCGCAGCAGACCAAGTACCTCTTCGGCTGATGCTGTGGGACGCAACAAAGCTGTATCGAGAGCAACAGCAGCCATACCGGAGGCGACCCCGCCTGGAGGGGCAACATGAGCCATCGACCATTCAGGAAAATTTCTGCGACCGTCGGTTTGACTGCTGAGCACCGTGACATCCCCATGTCGTGGATCGCGTTGTATCCTTTCGAAGATCAACTCGATCGCCAGCCTCGGTCCTTCGAGCGCCTGTGCGAAATAGCCGGAATCAAAGAGCAGAGCGCCGGTGACGTTCTGCTCTTTATTTTTTCGCCGCGATGTCTGGAGAATTTGGGTTATCTCGGCATCTCGTGTTGCATTTTCGCCTTCAATGAGGTTCTTACTGCAGTAGAGGATTTTGTAGACGTCACCGTTCATGGATGCTCCAATCTGAGTCGTTCGGTGAACGTCTTCAACACACTAGAACTAGGCCAACCGCGTCCGTGGTCCTATGACAGCTTCATCGGCACATCGAGGAGAGAACGGTAGGCATCCTCCGCAAGGGCCATCCTTCCGGAGAAAGAAGTCAGCGATTCATCGACGAATTGAAGCTTGCTTGGAAACTGCCGATGCTTCTATTCAGGGCTATTCGTCGACTGGATCTGGCACGGCAGGAATTCCTTTGGCGAACTTGTGCTGAAGACAGGAGTCGTCTTACCTTCGGCCTGGCATAGTTAGCGGGGGAGGTTCAGGCAGGACAAAAGCCTGTAAAGTTCGGAGCGATGCATAATGGTCAGCACAAGCTATCCCTTGACCAACCTTGAAAGCCGGAAAATCTTTGCCGCGCAGATCGCATCGATTTACGCAGAGCGACCAAGCCCGGCCTTCGCCGTGCTGGTAATTGGTATGGATCGTTTCAAGACCATAAACGAACTCTATGGTCATACCTTTGGGGACGAACTACTTGAAGTGGGATGTGAGCGGCTGCGATCCGCCTTGCGTGAGCAGGATGCGATTCTACGTTTCCACGGAGACGAGTTCGTCGTTTTGCTTCGGCCAAGCCGGTCGGCGGAGGAAACTGGACTGGTCGCGGAGCGTCTCACGAATCTGCTGCAACGACCCTATTTCATCGATGGTGTGGTTCTGAGTAGCAGCGCAAGTATTGGTGTCGCCCAGGGCCCGGGAAGCGACACGGAATCTGAGATCCTGCTGCAACACGCCAGCATTGCACTTCGCGCCGCCAAAGCAGCCGGACCAGGTACGGTGTATTTTTTTGATGCAGCCATGGAAGAGCGGATCGCAACGCGTCATGCCCTGGTGGGCGATCTTCGTAAGGCGCTTCTGCTTCATCAGTTCGAGATTCACTATCAGCCACAAATCGACATTCGAACGAGAGCGCTGATTGGATTTGAGGCGCTGCTGCGATGGCGACATCCGAAGCTTGGCTTAATTTCCCCAGGGAACTTCATTCCGCTTGCGGAAGAGACTGGCATGATTGTCACAATTGGGGAGTGGGTGCTGCGCACTGCGTGCAAGCAGGCGGCGAGCTTGCCATCGAACATTGTAGTTGCCGTGAATGCTTCGCCGCTCCAGTTCAAGAACGGTTTGTTTCTGGACTCTGTGAAGAGTGCTCTGACACTTTCGCATCTTCCGCCGAACAGGCTAGAGATTGAAATCACCGAGGGGTTGTTGCTCAAGGACTCGCGATCTGTTTTATCGACTCTAGATGAATTGCACGGCGATGGAATACGACTCGCCATGGACGATTTTGGAACTGGCTACTCCTCTTTGGTGCAGTTAGCTAAGCTACCATTTGACACCATCAAGATAGATCGTTCGCTCATCGGCACTGCTGCGAAAAAACGCGCCATTGTCCGTTCGATCGTGGTGCTGGGCGAAGGCGTCGGCATGTCTGTTTTGGCCGAGGGAATCGAGACCGAGGAAGAACTTGATGCGGTCCGTTCCGATGGATGCGCCCACGCGCAGGGTTACCTGTTCGGCAAGCCAATTCCAGCGACCGATATTCCCGGCGCGGTGGAGTTGTTTTCGAACACTTAGTCGGACAGAAGTGAAGAGACGGGTTTAAGCGGATCCTTTTGCACCGCTACCGCTACAACGCAACCCGGGCGCGGGCTCCGACCCAGAAGCCACTTTAGTTGTACTTGAACTTGTGCGCCTTCAGATTCACGCTGCCGATAGCGTAATCGAGGGTGCGCTACAGCTTGTGCCCCAGGGAGAGACCCCAATGCAGTCCATGCGTAAATCGACGGGTGACCTCGTGTGGGATTTCATTGTGCTCTGCAACGACCGGAAGGCGTTCAAAAAGATCCACGAATATGAGACGTTCACTGACCACTGCTTTGATGAATCGGTGATCGCGGCAATCTGTGAATATCAACTGCTGCTTCCGCCTAAGGAATTTATGGCCACCGGGTTTGTAGGCCGCGTCGTCTGACCTTGAGGCGATTGAACGGCTAATGCCCATGTAGAAGTTCGAGTGCACTGTTATCGACTCGGCGTGGATCGAATAATAACGGCGACAACGCGGCCGATCGTTTCTATTTCGTTGCGGTACTTCCATCTCCGGCTGGGCGCAGGTGAAAGGGGATGGGGCACTAGGGTCAATATTTCCTGGAGCGGGTCGAATTCACACCAGCCACAAAAGTAGGCGTCAGCTGTCTTGAGGAAATAAATAGGCCGTTGCAATTCCCGTGGCCACTCTTTGCGCGGCGATATCTCGCGTCTTCGGGCATCGATCTGAACAATAGACCCTGTCGGAATCACGGGTTCCAGGGTGCGATCGTGCTTTCCGATGATGCCCCACTTATAGGACGCCGGTGACAGAGGACTTTCTGGCGAAAGCAGTGTGGTCTCATCAGGAGGCGGATCGCGACGAAGCGAAACTGGATAGACGGAGCGAAACAGCTCCTCCGGATGGACACCGTAGATGTGGGCCAGAGCAATTAGTTTGTTAACCGTAAGTCCAAGTACGTTTTTTGCAGGCGGCTTAGCCAGCTGGCAGAAATTCGATAGGAGTTGTCACCCCTTTCCTGGGCAAAGATGCGACTCCGTTCTTCGACCTCTCGCAACGATAGCCTCCGTTGCAGGCGAATCGCTTCGAGCGCCCCGCCGATCCATTCCATGAGCAACCTTTCCGGCGCACACCTTGAAAAGGTGGCCAGGGCCAGTCGAATGGGTCTGTTGTCAGTGGACTAAGGGTCTTGCCGCGTACATGGCGATTAGGCTTCTCTTGCAAACCGGACAGCTTGCGGCAGCACCCATCCGTGTTGGCGCGCCTAATTATGAGCCCGTCAGATCGCAAAGTCGAGAGTGATTAGTAGCCACGTCGCATCGAGGCGAGTGGCCCAATATGTCGCATGTTTCGCACCGAAGCCCACCGGCTTCATCATCCCGGGATGTGCTCGGCTGAACACATAACCTGTCCGGCTGCACAACCGATCGGCGGCGACGAGCATCCACTAGTTGTCATCACTTGCACATTTTTTCGTTTTCAAGATGGAGCTGATAAGTCGCGGATGGACGACAAGACCTATTTGGTTAGGTTCAAAGAATCGGGCTTATCCCCAGTACTCGTCGAGGCCGAAAGGGTCGAGGTTCATGGGGAACACCTCGTCTTCCTCCGAGCTAGCTGCGAGCTAGCTGCCATGTTCCTGCTCGAAATCGTAAAGGACTGGTCGGAAATCGACAAATAGGCGCGAACGGAAGGTCTCCGACGGGCCGCTTTTTCTTGGGAAGAGCGGATCTCAAAAGAAAAGAATTGGTTCTGGCGTCCGTTACGGAGCCCCACCTACGTAGTGACGACCCCGCCCGAATTTTGACGAGGCAGGTACTCGGGGCCTTCAGCGACTACGAACGGTCCATGATCGTGTTGAAACTCCGGGGTGCTCGACAATTGATGAACAAAAAGTCGGGCCGCTGCGAGGGCCGGAAACCGAACGGTAAGCCATCGTGCAAGGTGAAGGGTATCTCGATCGAACATTAAGCGCCGCACCGTTTGTCACCGTGATGATGACGACTTCCCTAAAGGGCGGGAGATGGACAGGCGATGTCCGCTGCCCGGAGAAGCCGGCCTCAGAAATCAAACCGTGACGACTTCGATCGACTCGCGACGCTTGAAGTCGCAGGCCGTTAACGCAGACTCTGCTTCTCGCACGGCATTGATGCGCTCCTTGCTGGGTGCAGGAACTTCGCCACGATCTATGCGCGCAATCCTGAGTTCCGCTGACACGCTGTCCAGCAGATATTCCATTCGTTCGAGCAAGTTCAAGGTTTTCTGGGTATCGTTCATAAGGACCACTCTACTCTCTTCTAAGACTGACTGCGCAAGGCAAAGACGTTTTTTTGCGCTGCTAGATCAAACAGCGTAACAAATCGGGAAAGAGTCCGAAGACCCTTCCCCACCCGCTTTTCCGTTGTCTCGTCTTGTATGAACACGAGGGATTCTTAGAGTTACGTAACTATAACTATTTCTTTCAAGGCCCCGACAATACTGGGCGGAATATCGGCCGCTCGTTGGGAAACTTTAGACTGGATAGCGGAAATAAACTTGCTAATACCCCTAACTTCGGCATCTGTAGCCCGCCATACGGCTCGATACCCGCTTGTCGCTTACGGCGTGCATGATCCGCTGCCGGGAGCCGTGATACCCGGAGGGAGAACGGGAACCGCCTCGTCCATCTGAATCGATATCCGGGTAGCTCCGCCACGTATTATCGACTCCCAATAATTGATTTGCTCTTGAAGATGATCACGGTGGGTATACAGAATTGAGTTAAAGTTCTGCCCCAGCCAACCGAAGAACCTTGTACAGGGTGTGTCCGGTACCCAGACTCGCGCCTCCCGACACCGTCGCCGTGCTGGCTGGCCGATGAATACGCCAGAGGGAAAAAGCATTAGGAGTGAGGCACGCTTTATTAAATTCGTGAAGGGACGTTATTGGGTGACCCTAACCAAGACAGCAGAACATCCCTACAAGGTTTTCCAGGACCGCCATGAGGCAAAGGTATGGCTCGTCCAGTACGGCGTGCTAAGGTCGGTCGCCGAGAACTGCTTGCTAGAGGCTGACGCGCGCATGTCGGTCCGTGTGCTGCTGCCTCCGGGTTAGCCCGCAATTGACACGACGGTTGTGATGTCTTTGGCCACCAGGAATCCCCGTACTCGCACTCCCCTAACGAACCCAGCCTGAGGACCGACCCGCCGCCCTACCCTCCTACTATCGTGTTTTTGGGGGAAACAGGATAGAGGGCTCCTTTGATGGTGTTTCTAGCCGCGATCCTTTGGGTTAGCTCAGCAGTCTCGGGAGCAACATGTATCCATTTCGGGCTTGAGCAACCCTATAGTTTGCCAGAACGTGGATTGCTCCAACGCGACGCAACTGATCATCCCTACCATGAAGTCTCAGAGAAGTGTCAGCAGAGGTTCCCATGGGATGTACTAATTGCATCAAAGCCTACGAACTGATCGAGCTTCCCGTTGGTTCATCTAAGGATGCCGTAAAGTCAGCCCGTAAAGAATGGTCCAAAAACTTACATCCCGATATCTGGCAGAACGCCCGGCTGGAAGGGCGCGGCGGACCAGCTCACCAACATCAACGTTGCCATCGATCACTTGCTTCAATGTGACGGAGCTGGTTCATCTTCATACGCATCGTCCGGTGCCAACCCCAACAGCGCGAGCGAAGCTGAAGTGCCTCATGTCCTCAGACAAGCCCACGAAGCTCTCAGGCGAGCTATGGAGGCCATGAGGAGAGCCAACAATGTGGAACGATATCTGAAAACCGACCAAGGAAAGCAAGAGGCCGAGGCGCAACACGCGTTGAGGACTCGGACAAAGGGCTGGATCATATTTGCTGGATTCTGTCCTCTGTTCGTTCTTCCGCTTTTTCTATATTTGACAACGACACTCTTTTCCTCGGGTCAGGTAGATGCTTCCAATCAGGAACCGATGTCATTCACCCTGCAGCCGTCTGGCATTCCACAATCGGATTCTTCCGCACCTTCTCCTGCGCAGCCTGCTCCAGTAATTGAAGAGCGCGCGACCGTGGAGAAAGACGTTGAGCAAGCGGAAGCAAGGTCACTGACTTCCCCACCCACTCCAGTGAGTCCCGCACCGGCGGCTCCCGCATCAACCACGAGCCAATCAAGATTGCGAGATGAGGGCCAACCCCAAGTGGAGACGTTTGAGAAATATTGCGGAGTAAACGCTCAGGAGTGGAATCTCAGCTGTCAAAAACGGCACGAAGAGGTTTCGGTCAGTCCTCGCCCAGCGTATATTCCAGTCAGTCCTCGCCCGGCGTACGTTCCGGTCGTCCCTGACATGGCTCCCACGATTCGTAACCAATATGGTTTCGCCCAAAGAACGGCAGCAGTCGGCTACGCCCCCATGCAGAAACCAGAGGGTCAGCCCACCAGCCGCGCCACTACCCTGATTCTGAGTAATGGCCCGACAATATATGTGACCGATGTCTGGTATTCGGGGGAACGGATTATGTTCACTATGCCTAACAGTTCACATCGGTCCTTGGGGTTGGAGCAAGTAAATTTTCGCTCCACCATCCAAGCCAATCAACAGATTGGCGTCGAATTCAATCCACCGCAAGGCTATCCAGGCAGCTGAGCCACTCTGTTCAGACAGGGCTGGGCGCGTGTGCAAAGTCGCCCCGGGGTATCCTGCAGTACACCGCCAATACGACGACCCGGCACCGTATCTTCGTAACATCCTGGCGCAAATCCCCGACCATCCGATCAACCGAATCCAGGAACTGCTGCCTTGGAACATATGAGGAAAAGTGGGGGTGTAACTACCCGGGGTTTTTGAGGTGGCTTAGGTAATGTAGTTGTTTTGGTTACCTTAGTTAAGCAGGTGAAGGGTAAGGCCTTTGCGGGCTTTTATAGGTTGCGGTCTTAGCGCGCGATGGGAGTCCCTCGATGCCATTAGAACTTTCCACCTAAAGAAGCGGTGAAACGAGGTGACTGTCCCCTTATCTCTTCAGATTTAACAATCTGATGCCCACAGATGTGGGAAGTTTCGGGATTAATCATCGGGAAAGGTATGCTGTCACCTATTTATCTCTTGTACTGTCAACCCCTTTCGAAGCTTAGTGGACAGAGAGCGCCGGATAAACGGCACATTGTAGGGGATGAAAGAGCCCCACAGGAAAGGACGTTTCGTGGACAGAGCTGGCACTTTCTGAAACTCCCCCCACGCTGCGAAAGCCCCGTGAAAGTGGCAGCTCCGTCCGCGAAACTATCGAGGCATCGGAATGCAAGCGTTGATTTAATCGCAACTCCGGAGCAAAATATTCGGACAGGAGAGCGGGCGCTGCTTTCGGAATTGCGAGAGAGTCCATCCGCCGATTGAAGGTCTTGCCCCCGGTGTGAGGAGCCATGGGCGACCCAAAGCAGCTTGTTCGGTCGGGCAAATCGATCAATAGAAGCAATCGGTGAGGCAAGATGACTACAACCTTTTTGAGCGAGGAATAACGGCCCCAATGCCCACCCCACCCCTGTTTTTTCTGCCGTTCCTGCCTCCGGAGTTAGCAGAAGCTTCCTATGCCCATATGGCGGAGAAGTGCGACAAAATCGCCCCGGGCCCGGGAGGCAGAGTGTATTCCATAAGTTTTGTGCACGAGAGAGTCGTCTGGGTTGCTACAGTGGGCAAACACCTTAAGGGTCACAGGCCAGGGCATAGAGCCACTGCGAGGTTGATAGAAGACCCCGCGATGGTCCTTGCCATTTTTCCGGGTACGCCGTACACCATCGTCACAGATGCCCTGCATACCACCGGCTCCAACTTCCAAAATATCTTCTTCGGAACACCTGTGGAGGTCGAATATTTCTCTCTGCCACCTTCTGCGTAAGGAAATCGTCCTCCGCATCAGGCGATTTACTTACCGCAAGCTGTATTCCGTTTCCCCTCGCCTTCCAGCGATATCGCGCCGCCCCTTCACCGGTTGCGCAATCATCGATGAGGACAACATGACTGATTCGAGACGAGTATTCACAAGCAACAATAGCCCGATAAGATCTGTAAGGGCAGTTCTATGCTTCGCGCCCGAGGCCGCACGATATGGTTGAGGAGAATGGATTCCCGCTGGACCCAGGCAGGTTGGACTGCCCGGAGTACGTCAAGGCGCTGTTCGCTGCGGGTGAGCGTGCCACTCATACGGGCATTTGCCTATTGGACACTCAGACACGATTTGACTGGGTGAATGCCGCTCTTGCAAAAGAGACGCAAGCGACCATCGATCAACATATCGGGAAGACTTCACGCGAGATTGTGGGTGATCTGGCTACGCAGATCGAGCCAATTTACGAAAGGGTGTTGGCGACGGGTAAGCCAGCGTCCGTCTGGCTGGCGGGTCATGTGAGGGACACGATCGAGGCCGGCCATTGGTTCGATTACTGCTTTCCTATCCCCGGCAGCTCGCGAGTCCAGCAATTAGGCCTTTTTGTCGTGAATGTCACGGCGGAAAAAGAGTCGGCTGCGATCTTCGACACACTGGCGGGAAACTTGCCCTTTGCAGTGGACCACTGCGCGCAACTGCTGCGAGGACTTGATGGGGCGATCCACGGATATTACTTAGGGCTAGAAATGAGCTTTCTGGAACTTTCGCGTCACTCCACGGATGTTGCCAGAAGCGTCGACCACTTTCGGTCGAAGCTTCAAGGACTGGACAGTGAGATTCACCTGATTCGGGAGCTCGTCTACGCAATTATCGACCGATTGCGCGTTCCCTCATGCTGAGAAGCAGGTGTGGCATCTCTGCTGCTCCGCGACGATGCTCAGCTTACCAATGGAATGGCCACCCTGATGACACGCCCGATGCTTTCGATTTCTGTCCTGTACCTCCATCTCCTGCTTGGGGCTGGCGATAGTGAGTGCGGTATCAACGTCAGCCAGTCTGAGTTTTCGTCCAACTCGCACCAGCCGCAGACATAGCCGTCCCGAGTCATCAGGAAATAGATGGGCCGTCGGAATTCGTGGGTCCAGTTTCTTCGAGTTGAGATTGCCCGCTTTTGGGTATCGATCTGAACGATAGAACCCGCAGGGATCATAGGGTGCAGGGTCAGGTCGTGTTTTCCAATGATTCCACGCCTGTATGGCGTCGGTGACTGACCGTTCTCCGCAGCGAGTAGAATGGTCTCGTTGTCGGGCGGCTGAGCGGGAACAGGCTTATCCGAAACCAAATTTGACTGTGCCTCGAGCGATCCCTCGCCTGGTTTCATGCTTGCATTTTCAGGGGAGAGCTGTCTGGGAATCAGGTTCTGTCCGCTTCCGGGATTAATGCAACGCAGCAGTTGCCCCGGCGAGACGTTATAAATCTCCGCCAATGCCATTAGCTTACTGACGCTCAATTCGTGCTCTTCGCGCTCCAGGCGGTGAAGCCAACTGGCCGAGACATGGTAAGACTGATTTCCCTTTTCCTGGGCCAAGCAACGGGTGCGTTTCTCAACCTCTCGCAAAGAGAGTTGCCACTGGCGCCGAATTGTGAGGAGCCTCGCGCCAATGCCTGCCATCAACACCCCCTCAGATGCGATGTATCAAGACCACGGCCATAATACGCGATTTCGTGAACAAAGGGAGTTTTCCGACTTGTTAATGAGGGAGTTTCGTCTTCCTGTCAGGGGCTGGCTAAATAACGGTGAACCAAGGTAACAGCCATCGCGCCTTCGCCGACAGCCGACGCATCGCTTGACAGACCCATGGCGAACATCGCCGGCGGCGAACATTCCGTGAAAGCTGGTTTCCAGATAGTAGGGTTCTCGATCGAGCGGCCATGTCCTGGCAAAGCCACTGTGCTGTCGTAAATCCGGCCCGGTAACGAGATAACATTGTTCATCGCGCACCAAGCCGGCTTCTGCAGCTCAGTTCGTGTTGATACGACATACAAGGGATCTGCGGTTGCTCTTCTAGACCTAAGGTTGTACGAAGGGGTCCTACCAAGGACGTGGGTATTTCTATTCGCTGTGAGGAATTGTGCCCGGTTGCGTCCGGGCGCTAGCATTGACATCCATATAGACATGAGCGTGAAACTTTCTATTATGGGATTGGGTATCATGGGCGCGGCGATGGCTCGTAGCGCTGCTCGCGGCGGTTTGAATACCACGGCGTGGGATCGGTCGCCCGACCACGCATCCAGTTTGGCTTCCGACAGGATCCAGATTGCACAATGCGCGCGGGATGCGGTTCAGGATGCGGACATTGTCGTCACCATGGTGTCGAACGCCGATGCGGTGCTGAGCATCATGAAGGAACGAGAGGTCCTGCCGGCCATGAAGCCGGGCGCGGTTTGGATACAGATGTCGACCATTGGGGTGGAGGGGACGGAACGCGCCTGGCGGCTGGCCGGCACACGACCCGAGATCGGGTTCCTGGATGCGCCGGTTGCGGGAAGCAAAGCTGCGGCGGAACAAGGGAAACTCGTCATTCTTGCGTCGGGCGACCAAGTTCGCGCGGGCGCGGTCGCACAGCCATTCTTCGATGCGGTCGCTGCGCAAACACATTGGCTCGGCGATGTGGGACAGGGAACCCGTATGAAACTCCTGTTCAACACCTGGATAGCGGTCCTCATGGAGGGGGTCGCCGAAGTGTCTATACTTGGCGATGCACTCGGGATCGACCTGGGCCGCTTCGCGTCACTGGTCTCAGGCGGTCCCCTGGTTCCGGCGTGGGCAGTGGCTAAATTGCGGAAGATAAAGGAAGGGCGCACCGCGGAAACGGAATTTCCGCTTCGCTGGGCACACAAGGATGTTCAGCTTGCACTCGCAGCGGCAGGAGAAGAGCGTGCCCGGCTTCCGATCCTCAACCAGATCGACGCTACCTGGGCAGAAGCCGAACCCGGCTTCGGTGCAAACGATCTTAGCGCTATCTACCTGGCGCTTAGCAATGGAGTTAAGCGATGACTACCTTATCAACCCTTCCAAAGGTCATGAAAGCTGCAGTTGTGGATACGGCGGGCCCCCCCGAAGCCATTCACATCAAAGAGGTGCCCGTACCCGCACTGCCGTCTAGCCACGTCCTTATCGCGCTCGAGTATGTGGGTGTGGGCATATGGGATGCTGAGCAGCGTGCCGGATCCTGGGGATCGGTCAAACCGGGAACGATCATGGGTGCAGATGGGAGCGGAACAATTGCTGCCGTTGGCAGCCATGTGACAAAGTTCCACGTGGGCGATCGCGTTTACTCTTACAGCTACGGCAACGGCAGCGGCGGATTCTACGCGCAATATGTCAGCGTCCCGGCTGACAGGGTCGCTCCAGTTCCCGCAAACCTGGAAATGAAGATCGCGGGGGCGATGCCGTGCATTGCATTGACAGCTCAATCCGGCCTGGAAGCTCTGAAAGCGACTCGCGGGCAAACCGTATTGGTGTTCGGTGCGAGCGGCGGCGTCGGTTCCTGCGCGGTCTGGCTGGGCAGCGAGAAAGGGGCAACAGTCGTAGGCACAGCGCGGCCCGACGCGCAAGGGTATGTTCGGTCGCTGGGAGCTGCGCACACCATCGATCCGAATTCCACGGAACGCGAGGGTGTAATCAAGCGCGTGGCCAAGGATGGGTTAGACGCTGCCCTGGTCACGGCCAATAGTGACGCGTTGGCTTATTTCGTTTCGCATCTGAAGTCGAAAGCGCCGATTGCCTTTCCGAATGGCGTTGAACCGAAGCCACGCTTCAACGGCCACCCGGTTTCAGCATTCGATGGTGCGATGTCGCACGAGGCTTTCGAAAAGCTGAATGCAGCGATCGGTACACGCACCCTCCCGCTGAAGACCCACGTTTTTTCGTTTAAAGACGTGGCTGCAGCCCACCACAGGGTTGAAGAGGGACACGTCGTCGGAAAGATCGTCCTGCACATCGAACTATAGACTCGCCCGCGCACGATGACGCGGGATCCATTGGTCCACGCCATCCAGCATGACCTCGTCCACATAGCACCAGCCCCAACTCTCACCGGGCTCGAACGAGCGCATGATGGGATGGCTGGTGCGACGGAAATGTTTGGTGGCGTGTTTACCGGGAGACTGGTCGCAACAGCCGACGTGGCCGCACTCCAGACATAAGCGAAGGTGAACCCAGTAACTCCCCGTCTTTAAGCACTCTTCACAGCCTTCGGGAGTGCGCGGGGATACGAGTCGAATCTGGTCCAAATGGGAACAGCCTGACATAGTGTTCTTCCTTTCAGTGGCTGGCTAAATAACGGTGGACAAACGTAACAGCCATTGCACCTTCGCCGACAGCCGAGGCGCATCGCTTGACAGATCCATGGCGAACATCGCCGGCGGCGAACATTCCGGGAAAGCTGGTTTCCAGATAGTAGGGTTCGCGATCGAGCGGCCATGTCCTGGCAAAGCCACTGTGCTGTCGTAAATCCGGCCCGGTAACGAGATAACATTGTTCGTCGCGCACCAAGCCGGCTTCTGCAGCCCAGTTCGTGTTGGGAAGACCGCCGAGGCATAGGAAAAGCCAGCACGTGTTGATCGTTTCCTGCCGACCGGTCAAATTATCGATGAGAGTAATGGCTTCCAAGTGGTTGTCGCCATGCAGTTCAATAATTTCAGTATGCGTTCTTACCTCGATCTTAGGCGAGGCCGATATGCGATCGATCAAATAGCGGGAGAGGGTTTCCTTCAAGCCATCTCCACGAATCAAGATGTAGACTTTTCGCGCATAGCGGGAGAAGTGTAGGGCTGCCTGTCCGGCGGAGTTGCCGCCACCGACCACGAAGACCTCCTGGCTGCTGCACAGCTCCGCCTCGCTGGTGCCGGCGCCGTAAAAGACACCCGCGCCGCGCAGCCGTTCTTCGTTCCAGAGGTTGAGGCGGCGGTACTCAACACCGGAGGCACAGATCGCGGCGTGCATCACAAAGCTGGTGCCATCCGCCAGGTGGCCGATCGACTTACCGGGCACGAGCTCGGCACGCACCCCCTCATGCAGCAAAAGGATTTCCGCTCCAAAGCGATTAGCCTGGTCACGGGCACGTTTCGCGAGGTCAGAGCCGCTGATGCCCTGCGGGAATCCCAGGTAATTCTCAATCCTGGAACTGGTACCCGCCTGTCCGCCTACTGCGTAGCGCTCGATCAGTAGGGTTTTGAGTCCCTCGGATGCGCCGTAGACTGCAGCACTGAGCCCGGCAGGGCCGCCGCCCAGGATGGCCAGATCGTATTCCGCGCTGGATGGCTTTTGGAACCAACCTAACTTCTCCGCGATCTGGCGAATGGTAGGATTGTCCAGCCTAACGCCGTCGGGAAAGAGGCAAACCGGCAGGCGGTGATCGTGGAGATCGTTGACCTGGGCCAACTTCCGCGCCTGCTCATCAGAGGTCAGCTCGATCCATTCGAACGGAACATTGCTGCGGTATAGAAAATCGCGCAGGCTGTAACTGGTGGACGAATCGTGGGTGCCCAAAAGCCGTAGCCGTAACGGATGTTGAGGAGTGGACGCACTCATTTTATTTGCCTCACAAGATCTACAACATCGGAAGCCTGGCAGGACGAGGACCCAGGGGGAAGGCCTTGTCGATGCGGGCGACGTCTGCTGCAGACAACTGGAAATCTCCTGCACCCGCATTTTCCGCGGCGTGCTCGGGAGTCGAAGCTTTGGGAATGGTAAAGAGTCCGGGGCAGCGCACGA
The DNA here is from genome assembly GCA_963787145.1 of uncultured Acidobacteriaceae bacterium. Lineage (GTDB taxonomy): Bacteria > Acidobacteriota > Terriglobia > Terriglobales > Acidobacteriaceae > PALSA-350. Next base: position 34,602 of record CAWBBY010000035.1, on the reverse strand, counting down.
GGAACTGGAGCGCCACCTGGCGAGGGGTGGCATGCTGCAGTTCGGCTATTTCGTGCAACACTCGCTCGCCCGGGGAGTGTGGCGCCGGGAATGCTCCATGACCCAGTGGACTGTATCCCACCACAGCCACTTTGTGTTTCTGACACCACGGAATGACGGCATGTTCGATGGCCCGCTCCTGGAGGTGATAAAGGACCTGGTTACAGGCGAGCAGACCATCGCCGGCGATGCTCCAGACTTCTTCCAGATCGTCGACGTCGAAATTGCTCACACCCCAGGAGAGTATTTTTCCTTCTTCACGCAGCTGCTCGAAGGCGGCGACCGTTTCCTCCAGCGGATGGCGCCCACGCCAGTGCAGGAGGTAGCAATCCAAGCGGTTGGTCTTGAGGCGAAGCAAAGATTTCTCACAGGCCTTGATGGTCGTCCGCCGTCCGGCATTTTGAGGAAGAACCTTTGAAACCAGAAACACTTCGTCGCGCCGCCCGGCAATCGCCTGGCCAACCAGCTTCTCTGCGGCTCCGGAGCCGTACATCTCAGCCGTATCAATGTGCTTCATGCCCCGATCGAGGCCGAGGCGCAAAGCGGCGATGGCTGAAGCAGGGTCTTCGTTTTCCTCGTACCAGGTGCCCTGGCCGATCACAGCGACCTGACGCCGAGTGGACCCGAAATAACGTTGTTCCATTGCTCCCCCCTAGAGGTGGGGCGCTGTGTTCGCCCCCACTTACCAAGGCAACCAAAATCAGGCTGCTGGTTTTAGCACAACTTTCGTCCACCCATTGTCGCGGGCGTCAAAATGTTGGTAGGCATTGGGCGCCTGCTCGAGAGGCAATCGATGTGAAATGATCCAGGACGGTTTTGCCCGGCCGGCGTGAATCAGATTGCGCAGGTGCCGGTTGTAGTGCTTGATGTTGGCTTGCCCAGTGCCGATCGACTGCCCTTTGAACCAAAAGAGTCCCATGTCAAAAGCAATCTCACCTTGCTTGGCGAGCTGATCGGCACCGCCAGGGTCTTTGGGCAGGAAAATGCCGACGACGCCGATTCCGCCGGTGAAGCGTACGGAGCCCACAAGATTATTCATGGTGAGATTGGGTATCTCGTGGCCGTGTGGCTCGTGACATTGGTAGCCTACGCATTCACAACCTCTGTCGGCGCCCTCTCCGCGGGTTTGCGCTAACACCTGTTCCACGGGGGAAGCTTTCGAGTCGTCGATGGGAATGCAACCGATCTTTTCTGCCAGGGCAAGCCTGTCGGGATGCCGATCGACGACCATGACCTTGCTGGCGCCCTGGATCATCGCAGACAAGGCGGCCATCAAACCAACCGGGCCGGCGCCATAAATCACAATGGACTCGCCGGGTTGGAGACCTGCAAGGCGGGTGCAGTGCCAACCGGTGGGAAATATATCGGACAGGAATGCATAATCGTCCTGCTTTTCCCGGGCGTCCTCAGGAAGGCGCAAGCAGTTGAAGTCGCCGTAGGGGACGCGGAGGTATTCCGCTTGTCCGCCTGGAAAAGGCCCCATGCCGGCAAAGCCATAAGCAGCCCCGGCCATTCCCGGATAAACAGTGAGGCAATACGCGGTGAGACCTGCTTCACAGTTTTTGCAGAAGCCACAACCGATGTTAAATGGCAGGCTGACCTGGTCGCCTTTTTTAACGCGGCTGATTCCAGGACCTACCTCGACGACTTCACCGGTGTTCTCGTGACCGAACACGCCTCCCGGTTTGAAATCGGTCCTGCCCTCGTACATATGCAGGTCAGAACCGCAAATGTTGGTGGTGGTGATCTTGACGATCACATCGTTGGGCTGCTCAATTCTGGCGTCGGGAACATTTTTCACGCTGACGTCGCGGGGTCCGTTGTACACGACTGCTTTCATGGTGCTCGTCCTCTGCTGATACGTGTCTGTTGCCAGAAGCGTCATGCAAGCTGCTGGTTCCTGATGCGGGAGCCCGGCAGTGCCCGGAAGCCCTGAGATAACAGCCGAACCGGTGGCGATGGCGGAATCCTACTCGATTCGATACCGAAGGTTGCCGGGGTTCGCTGCTTCCTGCCTTGGCCCATCCCGTTTGGGCGACATTGTCTGGAGTGAGTAAGGAACATGCCTTCCGCAATCAAGGCACACCTCGTAAGTCTGGCGTGAACAGGTGAACGGCCGACTCATGTTGCGATGCCGGCAGCCGAAGATGAAATTTAGTGCCCACAGTAAATTCTCAGTCATATCGTTAAGCCAACCCGTTTCTCTTCCACAGTCTGGTTAGAAAGATGAAGTCAATCGAAATCGGTGTAACTCACTCATCTGGTACTCGTCGCTCGATGAACTGAAGAAGCGATCTTTCATTGAGGGATATTAGCGGGCGGAGATTTACTGGAGCAATTCCTCGTGAGGATGAACACGGCTTCAGAGAAGGTTCTTAGGAGGCGTTCCGCCAGAGGCCCGACTCTGCTATACGACTTGCGGTTTAGACGCAATACCGTTCACTGTGTCGCGAAGTTTTTTCTGCTCGGCCTCCATGCGTTGAAGACCCCTCTACCCGGGGTCGAAACATCGTTCCTAGCACTTACAAATGGACTCTTCGACGCGTCAAATTGCGACATTCTCTTGATCTTGTAAGTTACAAGGGGCGACGACGAGCAGTCGGCGCAAAACTGTCGTATTATGTTTTCGACGTGACGGAAGCACAGGACGCAGCCGTCCAGTTACATGGGCCCGAAGCCGTGCTTATCATTCAGGCTCTTCCGATCATCTAAGCGATGCACGAACGAGAAAGTCAAGGCCGCGGCGGGTTATGATCCGCCCAGTTCTGTTCTAACTACCACCGCGAGAGATCGTATCGTTCCCAGCTAATCTGTTTTCTGTGTTCTTTCGCGGAGGCCAAGTGAAATGCCGCGAGGTACACGATGCAATACTTCAAGACGCTTTTCTCTTCCGGCCCTTACATGCCTCATGGGTACTGTTTCCTGTGGAACCCTGGCCTGGTCGGTCTGCATGTTATTTCTGACTCATTGATAGCGCTGTCTTATCTTTCGATACCCTTCACGCTCGGCTACTTCGTCCGCAAACGTCGAGATCTTCCATTTCACTGGATGTTCATCTGCTTTGGGGTTTTCATTCTTGCGTGCGGCGCCACCCACGGCATGGATGTGTGGACCCTGTGGCATGCAAATTATTGGGTTTCCGGATCGATCAAAGCCATCACGGCTATGGCGTCCGTGCCCACGGCCATATTGCTGGCGACGCTGATTCCGGATGCCGTTGCCCTACCAAGCCCGGCGGCGATGCGGCTGGAAATCGCCGAACGAAAGCGCGCGGAAGAAGCACTTAGCCTGGCGAAGATGGAACTGGAAATACGGGTCGAGGAGCGAACCCGGGAGTTGAGGAAGGTCAACGACGATCTGGTGCGCGAGATTGAACGGCGCAAGCAACTGCAACAAACACTGAAGGATAGCGAAGAACAGCTTCGGCTGGCCCAGGAGGCTTCCGGTCTTGGGGTGTGGGACTGGGATCCCCGTGCGGACAAGATCGTGTGGTCCGCTCAGCATTTTCAAATTTTTGGCTTCGAGCCAAGCCAACACAGGTTTGACCTGGTAAGTGTGGTTGCGCTGATCCATCCCGAGGACCAGTTGGCCGTGCGGCTTGCCATTCGCGAGGCACTTCGACCCGGCGGAGAATTGGAGGCGGAGTACCGGATTCTTCGCCAGGACGGTCAAACTCGTTGGGTGATGAGCAAGGGGCGAACGCATTGCGATGACCAGGATCAGCCCTTCCGCATGATCGGCGTGACTCTGGACGTCAGCGAAAATAGACAGGCCGCTGAGGAGCTGCGTCGCAGCGAGGAACGATTTCGCCTGCTGGTTGAGGGCATCGCGGATTATGCAATTTATATGCTGGATCCGACTGGATTCGTCACCAGTTGGAACAGCGGAGCGGAACATATCAAGGGCTACGGGCCGCAGGAAATCTTAGGACAACACTTTTCCCGTTTTTATTGTGACCAAGATCTCCGCGAGGGAAGACCCGCGCTGGCTCTGCGGGAAGCGGCAGAGAAAGGCCGGTACGAAGAAGATGGCTGGCTTCTGCGCAAAGACGGATCGCGCTTCCGGGCCAACGCCATCCTCACGTCGTTGCATGACCAGCAGGGAAAGTTGATAGGTTTTGCCAAGATTACGCGGGATCTGACCGAAAGCCAGCGGGCGGAGGAGGCGGTGCAGGCGGCGCAGACTGAACTGGCACGGGTAGTCAGAGCGACGACTCTGGGCGAACTGACTGCTTCGATCGCCCATGAGATCAACCAGCCCCTGGCCGCCATCGTTAACAACGCGAACGCAAGCCGGAGGATCCTGGCGAACCCGGCTCCGGATCTGGAAGAGGTGCGACAGGCAGTGGAGGATATTGCCGAGGCGGGAACGCGGGCAGGAGAAATCATTTCCCGCATTCGCGGACTGCTGAAGAAGGCTGCTCCGGAGAGAAGCCCGCTGGATATCAACCAGGTGATTCATGAGGTTCTGACCCTCATCCCGAATGAGCTGGAAAAGCAACACGTTTCGGTGGAGATGGAATTGGAAACTGCACCGCCACCGGTGCTGGGCGATCGAGTACAGCTACAGCAGGTTTTACTGAACCTGATAATGAACGGAGTGGAGGCGATGAATTCCGTCTCCGACCGGCCCCGGGTGCTGATGCTGCAGTCTCACGCGCGTGATTCAGGGCTGGAGGTCACGGTGCAGGACTCCGGCACCGGTGTCGATCCCCGGCATGTTCCCCACCTCTTCGATACGTTTTTTACCACCAAGGCAACCGGCATGGGCATGGGATTGTCCATCAGCCGCTCGATCATTGAGGCTCACCGTGGTCGCCTTTGGGCCAGTCCTAATCGCGCCGCTCACGGGGCGGCCTTCCACTTTTCTTTGCCCGTTATCGCGTAGGCACAGCCATGAACGAGACTCCTCCCATTGTGTATGTAGTGGACGATGAGCCTGCGGTGAGTATCTCGCTCAAGCGGCTATTGCGATCTGTAGGCCTCGAGGCCCGGACCTACACCTCAGCACAGGAGTTCCTGCGCAGCGAACGTCCGGACGCACCGGGATGCCTGGTGCTCGATGTTAGGCTGCCCGGATTGAGCGGCCTGGATCTTCAGCAGGAACTTGCTGCGGTGAAAATTGACCTTCCTGTCATTTTCATCACCGGACACGGCGACATCCCAATGTCGGTTCGAGCCATGAAGGCAGGTGCAGTGGAGTTCCTTACCAAGCCGTTCCGCGAACAAGAACTGTTGGAAGCAATCGAGCGCGCGATCAAACTGAGCCGGATTGTGAGACAACATGACGCTGTCATACGCGTATTGCAAAGGCGCTATGCGTTGTTGACCCCGCGCGAGCGAGAAGTGTTTCCTCGGGTCACCAGCGGTTTGCTAAACAAGCAGATTGCTGGCCAGCTCGGGACAAGCGAAAAAACGATCAAGGTGCATCGTGGCCAGGTGATGCAGAAGATGAAAGCCGAATCTCTGGCTGACTTGATCCAAATGGCCGCGAAGCTGGGGGTGCGGTCCGATTGATCTTACCCTTCTGGGACCAAGGTCCAATAGACACGCCGAAGTACCGGAGTTATTTTCCATACATGCAAAGGCAGGAGAAGCAAATGGCTCTACTACTCGCTGTTACCCAAAGAGATCGCAGGACTTGCAGATCTGCGATTGGCAACAGGCCCTATTTGCCCACACTTGTCCTAGAAGGAGCGGACATGGAAAAGTGGCCTGTGATAGCGATTGTGGACGATGACAAATGGATGCGGAAGTCTCTCGAAAGACTCCTCAAATCCGCGGGTTACCGGTCCGAAGCCTTCGTCTCTGCGGAGCATTATCTGGCAGCCCGCAATCAGGAGGAAATCGGCTGCGTCATCCTGGATATAGGCCTCCCAGGCATGAACGGATTTGAGTTGGAGCGCTTTCTGGCGGCGGAACATAACAAGCTGCCGATCGTGTTTGTGTCGGCGCACGACGAACCTGAAGTACGCGACGAGGCAGCGCATGTCGGAGCCGTCGCTTTCCTGGGCAAGCCGTTTGACGATAACGCCTTGCTCGATGCGATTAGTACAGCGCTCAAATAACCCAGCACATCATCACATGTCACGCCGAACATCTGCATCGCCGCAGGTGCAATGGTTCTGACTTCTCCAATTTTGTATGCCACTTTGTGACATAGCCGCAAAGTGCGGTACTGGCACCAAAGGAGATCAACATGCAGACTACCCAGATGATGACTCATGGTACGGCGGGCTCTTCCGCGTCTCTCCTTGAGGTACACACGGTGATGATCGCGGACGACCATCCGGTGGTGCGTGAGGGATTGGCAACACTGATTAACGGCAGATCTGACATGCGCGTGGTTGCCGAGGCAGCCAATGGGCGGGAAGCGGTGGAGAAATTCCTCGCTCATTCTCCTGACATTGCGCTGCTTGAATTGAGACTGCCGATCATGGATGGAGTGGAGGTGGTAATGTCTATCTGCGAGAAAATGCCGGCTGCACGTCTCGTCATCTTCACCACCTGTAAGGGCGAGGAAGATATCTATCGCGCCGTAAAAGCAGGCGCTTTTGGATACCTGCTCAAGGAGACGCCGCTGAACGAAGTGGTCGAGTGTATCCGTGCCGTGGCGCGGGGAACCAGGTGGATTCCACCCGGGGTAGCGGCGATGCTAGGAAAGCGAGTCGCTGACAGAGCATTGACGGCAAGAGAACTGGAAGTGATTCGCGCGTTGACCAGCGGCAAAAGCAACAAAGAGATCGGCACCTTGCTTGACATCAGCGAAGCGACTGTCAAGGTACACATCACACACATTCTGGAAAAGCTCAAGGTTACCGGGCGCACAGAAGCGATCAATGTAGCCATGAGACGCGGCTTGGTGCATATGGATCCACTCGCGGTCGCGTGAAGGCAATAGGGCTCCCGTTCGAAAGCAGAGAAACGCCCGTAAAAGAGCCGGCCGAGTAGGACTAACACCTATCTCGGACAGGTCTGACTTTCACACGTCCCTTCCAGGACTGATTCATTAGCCCCAAATTTCTAGCCCAGAATGTTTAGCCCCTCGAGGCACCGTTGATCGTCAGGCTAGTCCGAAGGTTGTAGGGCATTGTACGAAGCGGGACTAAGTCCCCGCTAGCGCGGCCTTCAGATCGCATCTTTAGCCTCATGTCCAATTGTTTTCGCACCTTTCTCTCGCTAGCATTCGGCAATGAATAGGAGCTCGCGATGACGACTGTTGCTTCGACTTTGCTCCTTGTTCCCGTAACCGGCCGCGATCATATTCGAGGACCCACCCACGCGGGGGTCACTCTGGTTGAATATGGCGACTACGCGTGTCCGCATTGCCGATACCGAATCGGGCGGCAAGGCTGATGCAAGGCAAGAAACCCAGGGCATGTTTATCAACCATCACCGCAGGAGTAACCAATGTCGGTGCAAAGCCACTTCCCCATGAGTCGCAGCAACCAATACAGCGCGGATTCAGCCTGTGGGCACTGTGACGGAGTCATTCGTCACCAGCCCTGGTGCGTAACGCAAAACGCCAGCGTTCAGTATGCATATCAGGCCGTCTCTGATCCAGGTCATTTGAGCCCTGGAGACCACCTTATCCTGCATGCTTTAGGTACCGCGTGGACCCAAGGAGAATTCTGTCCAAGACGCGCCAGTGACGAGATGGCTGGAGCGAGCACTAACTAGGAGTAGCCACTTATGACACCGCAGACACTGTTTACTAGCTGGCAGCCGTATTCTTCCCGGGAGGATCCGCGGCAGAGCGGGATCGTCGCATACTTTTCGATGGAAATCGCAATTACCCCCGCCATGCCTACCTATAGTGGCGGCCTTGGAGTTCTTGCCGGTGACACTCTCAGAGCCGCCGCGGACATCGCGCTTCCGGTGGTTGCGGTCACGTTGGCTCATCGCAAAGGCTATGTCAAGCAGCGTCTGGATTCGAACGGCGTGCAGAGCGAGGAAGACCAGCCGTGGGATCTCGAAGCCATGCTGACCCCGGAAGAGGCGGTCGTAACAGTACTGATTGAGGGTCGTACGGTCTTGATTCGAGCCTGGCGTTACAACATGGAAGGCGTCACCGGTCATACGATTCCCATCTACCTGCTCGATACCGATCTCGAACAGAACGATCCGCAGGATCGGGAACTCACTGATCGTTTATATGGTGGGGACGGAAACTATCGGTTGCGGCAGGAGACTGTGCTCGGCATGGGCGGGGCGCGCATCCTGGAAGCGCTGTGCTACCGGCCGCGGGTTTATCACCTGAACGAGGGGCATGCGTCGCTGCTGACGATCGCATTGTTGGAGCGGCAATTGCGGGGTAGAAGCCTGGAGCAGTCAACGGACGAGGACCTGGAAGCGGTGCGTGAGCGCTGCGTATTCACAACCCACACGCCGGTCCCGGCCGGGCACGATCGCTTTTCGATGGAGCAAGCACGTCGCATACTGGGCTGTGAACGGACAAAGCTTATCGAGCGAATCGGCGGTTGTCATGACGGCCTGCTGAATATGACCTATATCGCGCTGCGCTTAGCGCGGTACGTCAACGGGGTTGCGATGCAGCATGGCAAAGTGTCGCGCGAGATGTTTCCCGATTACAACATCGACGCCATCACCAACGGGGTGCACGCAGCCACGTGGACGGCGCCGGCATTTCGGGTGCTATTCGACCGTCATATTCCCCGTTGGAGAGAAGACAATTTGAAACTGCGCTATGCCACGGACATCTCTGAGAGCGAGATTGCAGAAGCACATCTCGAAGGCAAGAGGGAGCTCATTGCTACGGTCAAGGATAGGACTGGCCTGGAACTGCGTCCTGAAATCTTCACCATCGGTTTTGCGCGCCGTGCGGCGACCTACAAGCGCTGTGAACTGCTCTTCACCGATCCGGGCCGGTTACTCCGCGCCGCGCGGGAACTGGGCGGCCTGCAGATCCTTTTGAGTGGCAAGGCGCACCCCGCCGACCATCCGGCAAAGGCAAAGATCCAGCAGGTCATTGAGCTCACCAGGCAGCTGAACTCGGATGAACTCAAGATCGTGTATCTCGAGGACTATGACTGGGTCTTGGGAGCACTGCTCACGGGCGGAGTCGATCTCTGGCTGAACACGCCGAAGCGTCCCTATGAAGCCTCAGGCACAAGTGGCATGAAGGCGGCGCTCAATGGTGTCCCGAGCCTGAGTGTCCTCGACGGGTGGTGGATTGAGGGATGGAACGAAGGGGTCACCGGATGGGCGATCAGCGACCACGATGATGACACTCACGAGGCCAACTCTCTCTACGAGCGTCTGGAGCAGGTGATTCTGCCGCTTTACTACGGGCAGCACGATGCCTGGCGGCGCATCATGCGGTCGACGATTGCGGTCAACGGACCCTATTTCAATACGCAACGCATGCTTAAGCAATACGTGTCGAAGGCCTACTTCCCCGAACGGCGGCCGGTGTCGACCCCGGCGCTGGAACTGGTGCTGGCATCTTAGTGTCCGAACTCTTTCGACTGGTGTCGAGATTTGGACTCGACTCTCAGGATGCTTTTCAACCATCCTGAGACCTTCGCAGAAGGGTGGTCCTCAATTCAGCAAGATCGCCGGACATCTCATTTGCGGCGTTTTGGCATTTTGAATGCAATAGGGCTATCAAGGCATTTAGGAGCTAAGTCAATTTTTGATACCTCCGGAGGACACGATGCGTTCTGAGCTGGTTTTTGGCGCAATGACATATGTTTCAAACCGCTTTCTACTTACCAGGGTTGCTGCAAAGGCAACTCGCAGATTCCACCGGCCGAATACTCGTATACAGGACACTGCGAATGAAGTATTTGAACGCTTCACTCGTGCCAACCCATTAGCAGGTGTGCCTTATACAACCAAGCTGCAGTCGTTCGCCGGCGCAGCGCAAGGTGAAACCCATCCATTCTATGAAGATCTAGAGCAATCCGTGGCTTGAAACCAAAGGGGTGAAATATGCTGCAGCCAATGCATTTCGTTGACGAAAGAGCAACACCATACCTGACTGTGACCGACTTCCTTAGGACCTTCAATGAAGAGATGCACAGTCTGTACCTGCTCTCATTCCTGCTAACTGCAGATCATGATAAAGCCGAGCAGTGTCTTGTTTCTGCGATGGGAGCGTGCGTAGAGGGGATCGGTGTTTACATGGACTGGGCGCGTTTTTGGACTCGGGGCGCGGTTCTCAAACGCGCGATACAGATGATCATGCCTACGCCGGAGCAGGTGGATAGCATATCGCTCAGCAGTCTCGAGAGATCGGCTAAGCCGTCAGAAAACAACCCCTTTGCCGCAATTCTTTTACTGGATGCCTTTGAGCGCTTTGTCTTTGTCATGTCGATTCTGGAAGGGCAGTCCGATGAAGAATGCGCGGTTCTTTTGAGGTGCTCGCGTCGCGATGTCATGATAGCCCGCGTGCTGGCGCTTAAGCGTCAGTCAAGCACTGATGCTCTAGCCGAGGAGATCCTACAGTCCTGACAGGCAGGGTGCGGTTATTGGTTCGAGTTTGTTGTAGGCCTGAACCCAAATCCGTCTACCGCGTGTGAACTCTGAGCGACGGCGCTCCCCTAACACCACTCCCCAAACGTCCCTTGGGGGGCTGATCCATTGGGCTCGAATTTCTACCCCAGAATGTTTAGCCCCTCGAGGCACCGTTGATCGTCAGGCTAGTCCGAAGGTTGTAGGGCATTGTACGAAGCAGGACTAAGTCCCCGGTAGCGCGGCCTTCAGATCGCATCTTTAGCCTCATGTCCAATTGTTTTCGCACCTTTCTCTCGCTAGCATCCGGTAATGAAGGTTAGGAGCTCACGATGACGACTGTTGCTTCGGCTTTGCTCACTGTTCCCGTAACCGGCCGTGATCATATTCGGGGATCCGCCCACGCGGTGGTCACTCTAGTTGAATATGGCGACTACGCGTGTCCGCATTGCAATGAAGCCCGCTCCGTCGTGAAGCGGCTTCAGGACGCCCTCGGAGATCGACTGCGGTATGCGTTTCGTAACTTCCCGATGCCTACCTTACAGCCCAAGCCCCATCGTGCAGCCGAAGCGGCAGAAGCAGCCGGTGCACAGAACAAGTTCTGGGAGATGCACAACCTTCTTTATGACCGCCAGGCCGCGCTTTCCGAAAAACACCTTAGGGTATATGGCACTCAGGTTGGCCTCGACATGGAGCGCTTCAATCGCGACATGATGCTGCAGACTTTTGCTCTTCGCGTGCGCGAGGACACTCTGGGTGCCAGCCAAAGCGGAGTCAACACCACGCCAACCTTCTTCATTAACGATAGCCGGTATCTAGGACCCTGCGACTTTGAGACCATGCTATCCCGCATTGAGGAGGTTACTTAAAACAGTCTTCCTGGGATCGTCACACTGCATTCGAGGGATCGTTGAAGCGACCCCAGTTGCTCCAATCTTCCTCCGGTTGTCGATCCCCAACCGTACAAATCAACAGCAATAACCGAGAAAAGGAGTTTCCATGGCCACCGAAACAAAACAGAGCACAGCAACACCACCAACCAGCAAAGAAGAGGACCGCTCTTCTCAAGAGACAGGTTTGATCCGGAAATCTCAGGAAAGCGGCATGGCGAAACGCCAGCGGTCCGGTGTGTTCGGCTTGCCGCTCACCCCGCAGGAGATGCTGCGCTTGAGTCCGTTTTCTCTTTTGGGAAGATTAACGGAGGAATTCGATCGTATCTTCCAGCCATTTCCTTCAGAAAGCGATACGGCCAATATTGCCTGGATACCAACGGTCGAAGTCTCCCAACATGATGGAAAGTACCACATCCTTGCCGAACTTCCAGGGCTGTCGCCGAATGAAGTACGAGTGGAGGTGGACGACGATGCAGTCATTCTTCAGGGCGAGCGTCAAGTAGAGCGGGAAGCGAACGAGGGCGGCATTCGCCGGAGTGAACGGCAGTTTGGAATGTTTTATCGACGCATTCCGTTGCCGGAAGGGGCCGATCCTGAGCAAGCAAAAGCTAAGTTTCACGACGGGATCCTCGAGATCACAATGCCGGCGCCAAACAAGCAGACAGAACGACGGCAGATTCAGGTAGAGGCCGACTCCAAGCCCTCTTCAGACGCGTCGAAGCATGCGGCGTAAACGAACCGACCAACAACTTGCCAGTGGAAGCTAGTTCTAGTCCTGCCGGCAAGGTGAAGACGAGAACTCAGCGTCAGTTGGTTTAGGTGTCATAGCAGGACCAGATTGACACGGATGCGTGCCCCGTTTCGAATCTGGTCCTGCTCCTTTAGACGAAAAACCGGAGTTCATTCTTTTCTCAAGGAGCAGAGCCATGCACAACCAGACCGAGTCCAGCGTATCACTCATTAAAGTGGAGTTGATTTTCTTCATCGTGTCATGCCTGCTTGCCGTAGCGGGTTGTAGTTCAGGTAAGCCGAATGGCGTAACTGAGAGAAGCGAACCCGCGACGACCTCTCCGGCTCCCGCTCCTGATTTTCAGAAACAGAATCAGCAAGCTGAAGAGCAGCTTCGCCCCGGAGTCGGGGCAGAACGGGAGAAAGATCAGAAGGAAGCTGAGCAGGCCCTCGACCAGGACGCGATTGCCGCGATTGAGCAAACCGATAGTGCAATCAAGGCGATAGCGGCAAACAACAAGAACGACGCCATGGCCGCGATCGAGGCTGCTACCGGGAAGATAAACATTTTGCTGGCGAGGAATCCTGCATCGGCGCTCATTCCGGTCCATGTAGAAGTTGCGGTCATTGACGTTGCGCCCGAGGATATCAAGACAATCGATGTGATCGTTCAAGGGGCGGCGGATGCAACGAAACAGAGACATTTGCCTGGCGCTCGACTCCTGCTCGCTTCTCTCGTCAGCGAGCTGCGCATTCATACTACGTTTCTTTCGCTAGCGACATATCCGGCGGCATTACAGCAGGCCGCTCGCCTTTTGGATCAGGGCAAGAACCAGGACGCCGGAAACGTGCTGCTGACAGCAGTCAACACGCTGGCGATCGACGATCGTGTGATACCACTTCCGCTCATCCTTGCCCAGGCCGCCATCGATGCGGCCAACGCACAGCGTCAGAACAAGGATGTGGCACTTACCCTCCTGCAAACGGCTAAAAATGAGGCGAACCGTTCCCTGCATTTGGGCTACATGAGCGACGACCCGGAATACAAGGCTCTGGATAACGAAATCTCAACGCTCGAATCTGCGGTCAAGGGCCCGAATGACACCAGTTCGATGTTCTCGCATCTGCGCGACAGGATCTCCGCATTTCTTAAACGGCAAAAGGAACATAAGCCGAGCTGATTGATCAACTGGATTTCTGTGTTCACCTAATCTCCTGGTTCGCGGCTGGTCGCAGGCACCTTTCGATGCAAGAGGTGCCTGCGCCAGTTACACTCCTCACCGCAAGGGCGGGAACCGGCAGCTGAGTGCCGGCATTGTAGCGTCCTCCACCCACGATCTCCTTCCAGGTTTGAACCCGTTGATCCCAAATCCTCCTCTCGCCCAGCAAACTAGCTGTGGTGTCCCGAAAGTTCGCTGATAAATTCGCCGGGATAAACTAACGAGAACCGAACGCCTCAGGGGCTAAAGCCCTCAATTCTTCAGCTTTTTACGGCCCGGCTGAAGCCGTGCCCTGATACAAAACCCGAGAGCATTTATTCAACGAACTTCCGGGACAGGACACTAGCTGATCTCGATCTAAGCCTATTGGCGTAGATCGATGTGTCTCCAAAGGCGATGGGTGCTGTACGCGTCAAACGGGATGTTTCTCTCCTTCCTCTGACGAATTGTTTTCGCACCGCGAAGCAGCCTAAGCTGTTCTCGAAATACAAAGACGCATGTCTCTCGGAGCATGCGAAACAAAAGGAGAGTTCTCATGACCACGGCCACATTAACTCGTACTGATTCAGAAGTTCAGACCGATGTCCTCGCCGAACTGCGCTGGGACCTTAGCGCATCAGCAAAGGATATCGGTGTAGCGGTCAAAGACGGTGTCGTCACGCTTACAGGAACCGTGGACACCTACTTGAATAAGTGGAAAGCCGAGCAGGCTGCCCATCGGGTGAGCGGAGTGACTGCCGTCGCCAACGATATATCGGTACGCACGATCGGAGAACGTACGGATAGCGACATCGCGGCCGCCGCAGTACACGCACTGAAGTGGAGTACAAGCGTCCCGGCGGACAAGATTCATGTGACCGTCGATAAAGGCTGGGTAACACTGAAGGGTGAAGTGGAATGGCAATACCAAAGGCAAGATGCTGAGCGCGCGGTACGGGGACTCTGGGGTGTCAAGGGGGTAAGCAACCTGGTGACGGTGAAGCCGCTCGCAACCCCCGCCGACCTGAAGAAAAAGATTGAGGATGCCTTGGTTCGGAGCGCGGAGGTCGACGCTAACAACATCACCGTTGAGGTGCAGGGTAGCAAAGCAATCCTTAAGGGCAAAGTACGCTCCTGGGCCGAGCGGAAGGAAGCTGAGAGAACAGCCTGGCTGGCCCCGGGCATCACCTCTGTCGATAACCAGATCCGCTTTTTTTAACACTACTCGATATCGGTTCTGTCAGCCGAAAAAGCGCATCTTCAGAGGCGCCGAAGATGCATAACCACAGATGATAGCGGCAATCGACGATTCACCCGCCGGTGCCGCTACGCCACTTCAAGAAGGAGGATTGATATGCGAATCGCTTCCAAGGCAAAGAATCATTTAATCATAGGGATTTTGGTCACTTTCCTCTCGCTTTCGTTGCAGACACGCGTCTTTGCGTTGCGTGGCGAAAGCGACCAGCTAGCCCAACTTCTGGGAGAGGCCCAGATCGAGGCCGGTGAACTGGCGAGGGACGCCGATGAGACGGAGTCTCTTATTCGGAACGATGTAAGCTGGCAGACCCATGCGGACATGCTCGAGAGAGTCAAAGAGCATGTGAACAACATGGATCGCATTATCGACAAACTAACGGCAACACGCTCTTCGGGTTCTGAGTTGCAGGAGCAGGCAGTCGACCGAATACTGCCCCTGCTCAAAGAGCTGGCGGCCAACACGACCGCTGCGATCAATTACCTGAACCAGAACAAGGTTCGCCCAATTGGTGAGCCGTACACCCAATATCTGAAAGAGAACGCCGATACGGCCCACCAACTCGCGTCCACGGTTTCATCCCTTTTTGAATACGAGAAGACGATGAACAAGATGGGCGAGCTAAAGAACAAGCTCGACCAAAGTGGACAATAAGCGGATACCGACCGTGAACGTTGCAATCATTTGACCCAACTCACACCATGGAGGAATCACCATGAATGCGCTGCGAAGAATCTTAGCGACAGCGGCCTTAGTCGCCGCCTTCTTCTCGATCCCAGCATCGGCACAGAAAGTTGAGACCGATTATGACCACTCTGTCACCTTCTCGCGATATCACACTTATTCGTGGGGGCGTGTCCACGCCTCAGATCCTCTCTTTCGAGAGCCGTATCCGCGAGGCGGTAGACCATGCGCTTCAAGTAAAGGGATGGCAACATGGTTGCCGGCCGACGGCGATGTCATGCTGACGGCTGTCGCTATCAAGAAAAACCAGCCTGAATATACCACCTTCTACGAGGGATTGGGTGGGGGCTGGAGATGGCACGGGTGGGGCGATAGGTTTGACTACGACAACGGTGGAAAAGATCCCGGTAGGCACGCTAGTCGTCGACATCTACGACTGCTCCTCCAGGAACCTTATATGGCGCGGTGAGGCGCAAGAGCAGCTTTCAGATAAGCCGGATAAAGACACCAAAAAGCTCGATAAAGCAGTGGCCAAGATGTTTGCCAAATTTCCGCCGCAATCCATGTAGCCGAGAGATTGTCGTGGAGCAGCTATGGTGCTGCTGGGAGCGTTGCCAGCGAGGGTGCGGTTGCTTCGCTCCCGGCGGAGCCGGTGTATCGACTTAAACGAAAGATTCACGCCACAGAAGGAGTCTTGATTATGCTTACCACCCCCTATACGCGTTCCACGTTCTGGTCCATCTTCCTGGGTGTGCTGCTTCTTATTGCAGGGTTAATAGCCATCGCGCTACCGCCCATCGCCGGTATTGCGGCCAGTGTTTTCTTCGGTTGGCTGCTCTTGATCGCAGGTATCGCTCATCTGGTTTATGCCTGGTCGGAGCGCGGAGCCGGGGCCGTGATCTGGCAGGTTCTGATTGGGGTCGTCTATGTGATTGCCGCTCTTTACATGCTGGTGTTGCCGGTAGCGGGAATGGTCACGCTCACATTGGTGCTCGCGTTCTACATCGTGGTTTCGGGCATCTTTGAACTCGTCGTTTTCGCTCGCTTGCGACGGTTGCGGGGAGCGGTCTGGTTCCTGGTGGACGGCCTCGTTTCGTTATTGCTTGCGGGTCTCATCTTCTTTCATTGGCCGTGGAGTTCGTTGTGGTTCATCGGCACCTTAGTAGGCATCAGCCTACTGTTGAGCGGCATCGCGAGAATCACTGTGCCGCTAAGTCTGCGGGCGGCGTAAAGGCCGAACCGGAAAGAGAGGAGTTTGCTATGAAAATCGCGCGTTTGCCCAAGAGGCCCTCGGTGATAGTGGCTTTCATGGTCATGCTCACCTTCACTTTACCCCTAAGGGGATACGCAATCAAAGAGGACAACCCGCAGTTGACGGAGCTGCTCGCAGACGCAGACGAGGAGGCGATTGAATTGGCGAACGATGCCGATGACACGCAAGGGCTGATCCGAACCGACGAGAATTGGGTGAACCACGCATTGATGCTGGCCAAAGTGAAAGGCCACGTAGACAATCTCGCCCTCATCTTCGGGAAGTTGAGTGATACGGAAAAATCCGGCTCTGATTTGCAGAAACAGGCCATAGACCAGATGCTGCCTCTGGTGAAGGAATTAATGGCTAATACCACGGCGGCGATCGACTATGTGAATCAGAACAAGAGCCGGCCGACCTCTCCCACATATACGCAATATCTGAAAAAGAATGCGGAGACAGCACATCAGCTCTCTTCCATGATTTCATCCCTGGTTGATTACGAGAAGAGCATGAGGGAGATTGAAAGGCTAAGGAGCAACCTCGGGGGGCCCGGAGATTAAAGCAGTTTCGCAATTACTGTGGCTCGATAAAGATCGCGAGGTGCCCGGATTTCCTGTGAAGTTTGTTGGCGTTGATAAACTTCATGCGGCTTTCCTCAATGAAAGCCGCACACGCGGTCGTTGCTTGGTGCCGCGTACAGGAAATCCGGAGGTGTGGTTTTCCTTGGGAGAAAACCACGAAAAGGCCTATCTCTTCGGTCTTCACCAATTGCGAAACTGCTATAGGGACCTGTACATCTTCGTAAATACAAAGAGGGGAAGTGCCCCGATACAAGGTCGAGTTTTTTCGCAGCATGCTACAGGGTTGAAGAGGGGGACCGGTGACGGACAAAATACTTACTTTGACATCCGAGATGTCGGAGCTGCGTTCCAAATGGAAGACCTTATCGCTCTATGAGCGATTTGAGCAGACGGTGGTCTCGTTACTCACGGTGGTAATAGCCGTGATCATAGCGCTCGCCACCTGGCAATTGCTGCTGCACACGATAAGGCTGGTCGAAAGCCATATGGTCGACCCTGCTGACTCTCAGGTCTTTCAGGGCCTGTTTGGCATGGTGCTTACGGTGCTGATCGCGCTCGAGTTCAAGCACACGCTACTGGTGGTCAAACATCATCGACGCGCCATCGTCCAGGTACGAGCCGTAGTGTTGATCGCGCTGCTCGCACTAGTTCGCAGATTCATCATTCTCGATCTCTACCAGACCACTCCGAGTGTGGTCGCAGCCCTTGCCGGATCCGCTTTGGCCCTGGGGGTCGTGTTTTGGCTGGTCGGCAACCACGCATCCCCGGAGGAAGATGCGTTGCAGGAGCAATCTTCACGATGCGCGGCAGCCGACGGGCAAAGAACAGACGCAACCGTATGATTTGTTTTCACCAGTCCAGGCTTCAACGAAGGGAGAAATCATGAACAACGCCAAGCAAGGGGTACGGACTCGAATAGCTCAACAATGCGTCACCACGGGATGCCTGATCCTGATATTTGCGGTGTCGCCGATCGTATCGTTTGCGCAACCGGCGCCGCCTCCTCCGCCACCGCCCGCGCCCCTCAGCCCGCCCCAATTGGACCAACTAGTGTCGCGGATCGCACTGTACCCTGATCCGCTACTGGCACAGGTCCTCACCGCTTCCACTTACTGGAGCGAGATTCCGGATGCTGCACGCTGGGCCGATGAGCACAGCTACTTGAAAGGAGATGCGCTGGCCCAGGCTATCCAGGCGGACCACTTGCAGTGGGATCCCAGCATCCTGGGCTTGCTTGCTTTCCCTTCGGTTCTCGATACGATGGCCAGCGACCCCTATTGGACGCAACAACTTGGCGATGCAGTCCTGACGCAGAGAGCGGAGGTGATGGATGCGGTGCAACGGATGCGCCGGAAGGCCAGAGACTACGGCTATCTGACACCGAGCAGCTACTGTAACGTAGTCGATGAGGGAGGGTATATCCAAATCCTTCCGGTCAATCCAAGTGTGATTTACGTACCGGCTTACGATCCGTTCATTGTCTTTGCACCACCGCGGCCAGGGTTCGCAATTGCGGGCGCAATCCGGTTCGGGCCAGCGATCACGATTGGCGCAACATTCGGTGCATGGGGATGGTGGCTTGGCTCAGGATTTGCCTGGCCTTCGCACACGATCCTCATCGATCGGCGTCCGTGGACGCGAGTGTGGGCGGGTCGGGTTGGATACGTTCATCCTTACGTGCATCCTTGGGTACGACCGGTTGCGCCGCGCGTGGAGGTACATCGGTTTAAAAGGTAGGTAGGCGTGGTACGCTTTCCGCCAGCAGGCAACCAGAAAGCCGTCCTCCCAACTTC
This sequence comes from uncultured Acidobacteriaceae bacterium, assembly GCA_963787145.1. GTDB lineage: Bacteria > Acidobacteriota > Terriglobia > Terriglobales > Acidobacteriaceae > PALSA-350. The sequence continues at coordinate 15,699 of CAWBBY010000035.1, read as the reverse complement.
TATCTCCGGCTTAACCTCAAGGAGCCTGCATCTCATGCTTGTCGATCACACCGGGTCTCAGCAGAATCACTTGCGCACTTCTGAGGAGGTTCTCGTCTCCGAGAAGCGGGTTTGAAATGCTGCAACGCTTCGCTGCCATGATTGCGTCTTCCGACGACGCAATCATCAGCAATACGATCGAAGGCACGGTGACCAGTTGGAATAACGGAGCCGAACGCATCTTCGGATATGCCGCGCACGAAATGCTAGGACAGTCGATTTCGCGCCTGGTCAGTGCGAGAGGCGGAGACGATATGGCTAAGAGTCTTGACCGCATACGCAGGGGGGAACACGTCGATCACTACGAGGCAATGCGGCGCTGCAAGGATGGCAGAGAGATTCCTGTCTCCCTGACCATTTCTGGCTTAAGAGATTCTTCGGGTGAGTTCGTCGGAGCGGTCAAGATTGCGCGAGATGTTTCCGCCCGGAAGGATGCGGAAATGGCGATACGCACACGCGAAAAAATGGCTGGGGTCAGCCGCTTGGCGACCAGCCTCGCACACGACATCAATAACCCTCTGGCATCGGTGACGAACCTTCTATTCTTGCTGGAAAACGAAGAACTGTCTGAGAACGGGAAACAGTATCTGGCAACCGCCCAGCGTGAGTTGTCGCGCGTCGCCCAGATTTCGGCCCAGGCTCTTGGTTTCTACCGCAGCAAGGGGGAACCAGTATGGCTCTCCCTTGCTGCCATCCTCGATGATGCGCTTGCGCTACACCAAAACCGATGCAGAACACTGGGAGTTGAAGTTTCGCAAGACTATGAGCCGGCACCCAACATCTATAGCCATCCGGGTGAGTTGCGGCAGGTGATGGTCAATCTGATCGGCAACGCGCTCGATGCCATGCCTTCCGGGGGTAAATTGCGGCTGAGAGTTCGCAGGACTACTGATTGGGTAACGCATCGACAGGGGTTACGTATTACGGTTGCGGATACAGGCGACGGGATGAATTCAGAGACGCGCAGCCGACTATTTGAGCCGTTCTTTGTGACGAAGAAGCCAATTGGGACCGGGATGGGGCTGTGGATTTGTGCCGATATCGCGAGTAAATACGACGGCCGGATCTCGGTGAGAAGTAGCGATGCCCGCGAACACAAAGGTTCCGTCTTCAGTTTGTTCCTACCGCTCTAGCCCGGTGATCTATGCCTCTTTCTGCCAACGCCGAGGTGTCAGCCGGATCTCCGCCCACCAAGCAATACTTCACCGATAGCTACGTTTTCAACTGGAATAATCAGACCTTTCGGGCAGATCTCATTCTCATTCTGCCGGTCGCCATTTGTCTCGCCGCGGGGCTGTGCATTGGTCGTCCTGGTGTTGGAATGATCGCCGCCGGCGGCGCAATGACGACAGGGTTCGGCGCTAAACAGAGCATCGACGACTCCCGCCTGTTACCCATGGTGTTTGTTTCCTTAGGAATGGCGTTTGCGGCCTTTCTTGGCGTGGTTATCGGTCATACAAATCTGTTGCTGGTCCCGATAGCCGCCCTGTGGGGATTCGGATACGGGATGCTTACCAGAAGAGAGGCTGGATACAGTTGGGTCGGACAACAATGCGTAATTGTCTTTCTGGTCGCATCCGCTTTTCCCGCCTCCTTCGAAGATGCTCTGGGCCGCGCTCTGCTTATCCTGGCCGGAGGAGCGCTTCAGGTTCTCTCCGCAGCCATTCTGCTTCGCGCCTTTGACCAGTTGAGCAACCATCTGACCTCTCTCGCGCGATACGTTCGCAAGGAAGAAACAGCCCTGCATTCCGCTTTGCTCGATACAGCGAAATCGGTCAGACAACGCAAGATCTTGAATTCCGCTTTGCCATATTCGCTGCTGGTGGCGATCACGCTTGCCACAACCACTGAGCTCTATCGCAGATTGCAGTTTCCCAGCGGATATTGGATTCCCATGACCGCATTATTGGTGCTCAAGCCCGGAATTACCGACACCGTGAACCGTGCCATCGCACGGGTGCTGGGGACAGTTACCGGAGCAATCCTGGCGAGCTTTTGCATCGCGCATCTTCACCCTTCGCCGGTTGTGCTTGCGGGCCTTACTTTGCTGTTCGCATGGTTATCTTATGGCACGGTCAATGTGAACTATGCACTGTACTCGAGCTTCATCACCGGATACATCGTTTTCCTGCTCTCGCTCGCGAGTGCTCCGGGACCTGTAATTGCGGAGCGTCGTGCTTTATGCACGGCATTAGGAGGTTCGATTGCTCTGGTCGTGAGGCTGGTCGTGATTTCGCTCCGGAAGGACATCTGGAAGAGGGCCGCTGCCGCGGCTCGGCAGAGCGTGTAAGGTTTGGAGTGAGTCCTGATAAGGCGACGGTCATTTCGCGTGAGCGGTCCTGATAAAGCCTTCTGACGGTGCAGGACATTTTTTTTGTTCGTCTCTGGTAGTTTGTGTTCCATGGACCTCCCGGGGGCGCCCTGCTCCGCATTTTTGGCGCACCCGGTGTGACCGTCTGGAGTTCAGACCTGCACCTCGGCGGGTGGTTCCAAGTTGTCAAAACTGCTCGATCAAGAGCGCGCACTAGGCGCACCCTGCCCATGCCGTCTGGCCCCTTGGAGTGTGCCTGGGGGCGGCGACCCTGGTTGTGTTCCAGGAACGCGATGTTCCTGTCCTTTTCCTGTCCTTTTCTGGTCCAGGGTGGCGGCTAAGTCCTTTGTTTTACCAAGATGGCCAAATCTTTTTATTTTCCCGCCCCCATAAGGTCTTTAGGGGAACTAGGCGTTGGCCAACTCCTCGTTTTCCGGCAGAGCCCAATTCCAGCAGCCGGAGATGCTCTCCTTCGTACTCACGACGCCCAAATCAAGTTTGGCGCGACGCAAGGTCCTGATGCAGATACCGTCGCGCTGAGCCGCGGTCTCGACGTTGTATTGGGAGCGCTGGCCGCCGCGCAGGTAATCGCGCAGCCAACCGACGGCGAGCTTGCGCAGGGGAAGGCCTGCGCCGATGGGCCGGTCCGTCATGAGTTCCCCAGGAGCGAGGTTGCTGGGTCCAGTCCAGGAGAAGGCGCCGGTGTTGTCGATAACATATCCCAGCGACGGAGCGAGGCAGCCTAAGTTGGATTTCACCTGCACCAGCGCAGGCTGGGTGGGCGCATCCGGACTACTTCCGGCAAGGAACTCGGTGCGGACCGCGGCCGAGAGCTCGACGGGGACAAGGCCGCGTCCACGCTTGCGGAGATGGCGAATGAGGAGAATGCAACAGCGATGGTTTTCCGCCAGACGAGCGAGGTTGTCGAAGACGCGACCAGACTCGTTGGCACGGTGACCATCGGCCCCCAGGAAGCTGTGCAGGGGGTCGATGATGAGCAGCCGAGCCCGGGTTCTCTCGAGGGCGTCTTCGAGTATGGGTGTGTCCCGGAGAGTGAGGGCGGCCGATTGGGCAGAGCCGGCGGAGAGGGCCCCGCGCAATAAGATGAGGCGGGCGGGATCGCCTTCGAGACTCGCAAAGCGGGGACGGAGGAGCTCGGCAGCTCCGTTCGCGGTTGAGGCGTAGAGGATGGTACAAGGATCGGCGTACCCGCTGGCGGAGAGGGCGCCGGGCTCCTGTCCCCGACTGAGGCCGGCGGCGATGGCGAGGGCGACCCAGGTTTTTCCGGAGCCTGGGTCGCCGGACAGGACAGAAACGGCGCCAGCGGCGAGGCGGTCTGTCCAAAGCCAGTCTATGGGGCGGGGCTCGATGTCCGCGAGGCAGACCAAGTCGGCCTGGCGGGCGGCGGCTGGGGTTGCATCGCTTAACGAGGGATCCAGTGGCTGCGGGAAGTCTGCCGAAGACGCAGACGCCACGTGGTCTCCAGGCCCGGGGTGAATGGGGTGACCTGAAGGGTTTGTGCGACCGATACGCGGTTTGTAGAAGGACATCCGGGATCTCCGTGTTTGCGATCTCCACGGGGGATGGAGGCGCTCCTCGGTGCGATTTGTGAGCGAGGCTGTTGCCTTTTGCCGAGCACAGGTCTCCGCCGGCACGAACGATCCCATCACGCGGAGCCTGGGCAAGGTTTCTTAGTTCGACGGTAGTATGGGTTTGTTTATTTCGTCCAGAGACTTGGAAAAAAAAGATGAGGAAAAGCGGGGGTGTAACTTCCCCGGGGTTTTTGATTTGGCTTAGGTAATGTAGTTGTTTTGGTTACCTTAGTTAAGCAGGTGAAGGGTAAGGCCTTTGCGGGCTTTTATAGGTTGCGGTTCTAGCGCGCGGTGGGAGTCCCTGGATGCCCGTTAGAACTTCCCACCTAAAGAAGCGGTGAAACGAGGTGACTGTCCCCTTATCTCACGTGGTTTGTTGCACGGATCAGCAAACGACAGGCGGAGACGGTTCCTTGGGGATCACATAGTCCAGACTCACCGTGCTTCAATTGAGTAAGAGGACTCTTTTATGGATCACAGGCTTAGGAAATGCACTTTTTTTCTCGTGAGAAAGAAGAAGAAGGCGGGCGGAAAAGAACCATCGCGACTTTGTGGCACATGCTTTGCTGTTGGAATGAGACTAGACGGTGCTTCAGACGAAGCAGCGCAGGAAGCCGATCTTGCCTACGCCGTAACGGCGCGTCATGTCATCGAAAACACGCCGAGCAGTGAGGAGCTGTACATCAGGGTCAACACGCTTGATGGTAGTCCCCCCTATGATGTTCCCGCTCCGATCGCCTCGTGGAGAGTTCATTCGACCACCGATGTTGCGGTGTGCCCAATCGATTGGCCAGAGGGTCAAACTCTGGACACTATGGTGCTTCCGATTTCGAAGTTGCCCAAGGATAAATCCGAAATTGTCTCCGAACTATATCGGGGAAGGAGATGAGGTCATGATTATCGGCTTGCTCACCCACTTTCCTGGTTCGAAGCGTATTCAGCCCATCGTCAGGTCAGGGCGGATCGCTTTGATGCCACACGAAAAAATCTCGGTAGACGTAAACAACGAGAGGAAAGAAGAAGTGGACGCCTATTTAATCGAGATGATGTCTTGGCCTGGCTTGAGTGGATCGCCGGTCATCATCTATCCAAACCGGAATCCGCGTAATTCGCGATCGGTTGACTTCCTGCTGCCGTTTTTAGTGCTTGGCGTATTTCACGGGCCAGTGGAGTTGGAGACGGACGAAGACTTCAGTCTTGGCGAAGTAATTGTCCGAGTGGGATCGGGGATCGCAATCGCTATACCCGGAGAGGCGGTCTACGATCTACTGATGAACGATCCGACATTGAAGGTGCAGCGCCTAGAACTGCTGGAGCAGAAGAGGGAGGGGTGAGTTCGCGCGGCGGGGGCTGGCCAGCGCAACTTACTCTGCCGGTAGCTCGACGGGATCACAGGTTTGGGCGGGATGCGCCTTCCGCAGCTTCTGTTCAGGTTCGGACTAAGGTAGGGGAGCCGTTGCTGTTGCTGTTGCTTTTAGAGCGAAGCGAAAAGCTCAGCTCAGCCCGGATCGTTAGCTGACCCAGTTGGGAAATAGTGATCGGCGCTTCTAGTGCTCTGAGTATCTCGATGACCATGACAGTGAATACTTCCTTTTTCAGCGGTTTCTTAAAAACCGCGTATACCCTTATTCCCAAAGTCACCAGACTGAAAACACCGCAGGTTTTCCCGACGATGCGTCATCGCCTGTAGTTACAGCCTTGGCGATCACCCAAAACCGGCCACTTGTGGTCACCTGAAAACCGGCCACTCTGAGTGAGGTTCAGACATTACACGGATAGAGGCCGTTAGCCTCTGTCTTCATGGGTAATGTTTTGAGCGGAGAGAAGCGGGAACAAGTACTTGCATTGGGTCGTCTCGGGTGGCCCTTGCGTCGCATTGAAGAGGCGACAGGCGTTCGCCGCGAAACAGCGGGCGATTATCTGCGCAAGGCAGGGATCGTGATACGGCAGCCAGGCAGTTGGGGCGAGAAGTCGCTGGCAAAAGCGGCCACTCAGCTGATCACCGGCTCAAACGAACTATCCAGCGAAGAGAAAGCAAAACCGGCCACTCTGGTGATCACCGGCTTTTCTGCGCAAAACTCGTCACCTGCGAGTTCGGTAGAAGTCTCTGCCAGCGCTTGTGCGATGTATCGGGAGAAGATCGAAGCCGATCTTCTCCGTGGCCGGAACGCGATGGGCATCTGGCAGGATCTGGTAGATCGCCATGGATTCGCCGGCGGCTATCAGAGCGTCAGGCGGTTCGTACGGGTGCTGCGCGGAGCTTGCTGTCAACAAGCACGGGTGATCATCGAGACCGAGCCCGGTGAAGAGTGCCAGGTGGACTACGGCACCGGCCCGATGGTGCGCGATGCTGATAGCGGCAAGTATCGGCGCACGCGGTTGTTCGTGCTGACGCTCGGTTACAGTCGCAAGTCGGTTCGCCTGCTGGTGTTCCGATCAAGCGCGCGGGTGTGGGCAGAGTTGCATGAGCAGGCTTTTCGGCGGCTGGGCGGAGCCACGCGGATCGTCGTTCTGGATAATCTGCGGGAAGGGGTGCTGGCGGCCGACATCTACGATCCCGGCCTGAATCCCCTCTATCGCGATGTGCTGGCCCATTATGCGGTAACGGCGTTGCCTTGCAGAGTGCGCGATCCGGATCGGAAGGGAAAGGTGGAGAGTGGCGTCGGCCATGCGCAGAAGACGCCGCTCAAAGGTCAGCGCTTCGAGAGTCTGGCCGAAGCGCAGGCTTATCTCGATCACTGGGAAGAACGCTGGGCCGACAAACGTATCCATGGCCGAACCAAACGGCAGGTAGCGGCCATGTTCGCTGAAGAGAAGCCCACGCTGAAAGCGTTGCCACTGGAACCGTTCCGCTACTACCAGTACGGCAAGCGCACGGTTCATCTGGACGGTTGTGTCGAGGTGGAGGCGGCGTACTACGGAGCACCGCCCGGTTGGATCGGCCGGCAAGTCGATGTGCAGTGGGACGCGATGTATGTGCGGCTTCTCGATCCGCGCACCGGTCAGTTGCTGCGTGAGCATCTGGGACAGAAACGCGGCGGCCATCGCATCCGCCCTGAGGATCGTCCCCGGCGCACGCCGCCGCACACGATGGAACTTCTGGCCCGGGCGCATAAGGCGGGAGCCAGCATCGGTGTGCTCTGCGAATCGATTCATCAGCGCAAGGCGGAGACCGGACTGCGCCGCATCCAGGGGGTTCTCAACCTGGCCAAAAAGTACGGCAGCGCGGCCTGCGACAACGCCTGTGCGGCTGGGCTGGAACTGGGTGTTGCCGAGTATCGCTTCGTACGTCGCTATCTGGAGCGCACGCCACAAGCTTCTCTGAGCTTGAAGCAAGTCGATCCCCTCATCCGCGAGCTGACGCAGTATCGCGACTTGATCCAACAAAGACTCAACTTCGAGGAAAGCAAACCATGAACCTGATCGAACTAAATCAATCACTGCGCCAATTACGGCTGAGCGGCATGTCGGCTGTTCTTGAAACACGTCTTCTGCAGGCACAAGCGGAGAACATCGCGCCCATCGACCTGGTCTCCATGCTGGTCTCTGATGAACTGGCCTGTCGCACCAGCCGGCAACTGGAGCGGCGCCATAAGCAGGCTCAGTTCCGCGACGGAGAGAAACGTCTGGACAACTTCGACTTCCAGTTCAATGCCAGGATGAATCGCTCCCTGATCTTCGACATGGCCACCGCGGCCTGGGTGGGACGACGCCAGGACGCCCTGTTGCTTGGTCCGCCGGGTAGCGGGAAAAGTCACATCGCCCAGGCCATTGGCCACGCCGTGATCCAGCAGGGTTATCGCGTGCTCTATCGTGAAGCGCATCTGCTGCTGGAAGAACTGGCCGATGCCACGATGGATGGAAAACGCAAAGAGCATATGGATCTCTTAGCTACTGTTCCGTTGCTGATCATCGACGATCTTGGCATGCGCAAGCTGCCGCTGATCGCGGCCGAAGAGTTGCTGGAGATCATCATGCGCCGCTATGAGCGGGCCAGCACAATGATCACATCCAATCGTCCGGTTGAGGACTGGGGGAAACTGCTGGGTGACAGTGCCGCGGTCACCGCCATGCTGGATCGTCTTCTGCATCACGGCCACGTGCTCAAATGCGGTCCGCGCAGTTGGCGTACGAAAACCGGCAGCAATGGAGATGCTCAATGACAAAGAACAAAGCAATCAGGATGCCGGGCAAAGAGCGCCCGGCGGCGTCGCAACTTGTGATCCAGAAGCCTCCAACAATGAAGCCTCACCCAAGAAATCTAGCCAAAAACACGAAACCCTCTACTGACCAGCTCATTAAGCCAATCGCAGAGGGTCTCGCATACCGATTCCTTCGGAGCCAGCCCCGCGTCCTCGGCTCTGGATCACTTCACAGGGCGCGACCCCGGCAAAGCGAGTACCACCATAGCATGCCAATCAGGGTGCTTCGCAACTTAGACACACCGGCACTCCTCGTCCCACCTTGCTGACATCGGACGCCGAGGAGTAAAACAATCAAGTCTGAACCTGCTCAAGTGGCCGGTTTTGCACTGATCACAAGTGGCCGGTTTTAAGGTGATCACCGAGGGTTACAGGGGTTTGCGGAGATTTGGGACGAGATAGGCAGTAGGAATTGTCAGTTTTAACTGATGATGTATTTCAAGTATTTACGCGAATGGAGAAGGTTAGACGAAGATCCACTGGAAAGATCCGACTATAACGCCCGTAGCGAATGGAGAACTAATTTGCGGAGGGAAAAACGAAGTGGCGGCCCCAACGGGTATTTCCCGGGTAGAAAGGTCGCCCTCAGGCAGAGCGGAGACTGGTATCACGCTGAAAACAGAATCTATCCCTATCAAAGACTAAGTGAAACTGTTGGAACCGTTCTTCGTCGCCATCTTTAAATCGCACAGTCAACGTGTATACCTGCTCCGCCTCTCCCGGCGGACTGTCAGCAAGGAACATCATCATCATGGCAGCCCAGCCGATGCCCCCAATAACCCGTGCATCCGGAGCCGTACCACCTTCCCACACTTCATAAGTCATTACTTTTTGTACCGGGGGATCAACGTGGGCCAGAGCATCGAATCGAAGAGAGAAGTGCCCCAGCTTCGAGGGTATGGGGTCAAAACGGACCGATGTTGCGATCCGACCGGACAGGTATTGCATGAAGAAGTGTACAGGTGCGTTTTTGCTATCAGAGGCTACGCGCCAAGCGTCCCGGCCCGCTTCGCTTACAATGTTGATTCCGAGTTTTGGCCGCTCGTCGAAATACTTTCTTTCGAGTTCCAATTTCTCATTTTGCAACTTCTTCTTTTCCCGGTGCTCAAGCCACCACGTCCATGAGGCGGCCAGTACGAACGCGATTTGCATCGAGACCCAAAAGAGAGTCCGCTCCTGAAATCTGCTCGGGGCGGCGAACAAAAGGAGCTCGCGCCCTATGGAGAGCACCCCACTCATGAGGGCTACCATAAACAGGACTACCCGCCCAATCGCAGACCAAGCGCTCCGATCCATGTCCTCAATCCTAACTGCCGTCGTTACCCTTGCTGCAGGGGGCCAGTTGCTTCCCGGAGCTGAGAAGGCAGAAGGTCGTGAAGTGAATCCCGTCCCGCGCGAATGTTTCGTAATCGACCCGGCCCCACACATACAAATGAGGTCCCTGTTCGAAGGCGGTAGATGCAAGACTGTTCTCGGGAATTGCCTGCGTGACATCCCCGGCTTCAAATTTGACGGGTACATTGGACCCCATTATCCCCAGTTTGTCCGCTCTACAGTTCTCCGATGGCCGTTCTTCAATTCCGGGCTCGGTGCTCCTAACCTGAGCACAAATTACGCGGGACACGCCGAAGGCAGGAGACGGGCCAGTGTTTATAAACCCAACAAGCGCAGCAGCTCGGGGTACCTGTTGCAGGTCTTTCACATAGCTGAACCCCGTATCGTGAACGACTACCCACGCCCGCTCAGCTCGTTTCATCTCCTGCCATTGTCGATAAGCGTATACGGCTTGCGACACGACAACGAGCAACAACAAGCTATTGATGATGATGGGGAGCCATACTTGAAAGAAAGTCGCTAGGTGCGCTTTCTTGGTTTGGCTCTGTACACCCTTGTTTTGTGCTGTTCGATTTGCAGTGTCGATGCTGTCACGGAGTTCGCGGATCGCATGGGCTAGGCCCTGAAGTGAGGTGCGGTTTGCCTGCTGTGCGGACTGATGCTCTTTGTCTACGCCGCGTTTTTTGTCTTGCATGCTTCTTCCCTCATTTGGAAACTACCCTAAGCTTTCGATACTGGTCCGGTGTCAGCCTAAGGTAAACTCCTCCCCTGCCCGTCTCAATCGCATGTTCGAGCATCTGCCGACTCTCTGAATCGCCCCAGGCTTCCCCGCGTCGTGCCAGCTCGCGAATCTTCTCCGGATCGGTGAAGGTCAGCGTCCGGGGCAGAGGCGTCCGGGCATCGGCCTCCAGGAACGAAACCTGCCAGCCCTGACGCAGAAAGAACGTCATGTAGACTCGGTGGCTGGGACGGTCGTAGCGGGACATGTCGGTAGTATAGGAGAAAGAAAGGCGAAGACGGTCCACAGGCCCACCAGACGGTGATGGCTGCCTGTAAGATGAATGCTTCGCGAGGGAGCGCGATCTCGTGAACAATCCGCAGAAGGTGTACGACTTCCTGAAAGCCAATCCAAAGAAATTCTATTGCGACGACTGCGTGGAGAAAGCTACGACCGTCGACCGGCACCAGGTAAACACAATCGGTTGGACACTTGCGCTGTTTCCCGACGAATTCAGGCGGATGTCAACTGCGTGTTCACAGCGCTGCAGCAGCCGAGATAAGGAATCAACCGAGGCCAAGCGGTAGCCACCCCGTCGCACCCAACTCACTTCATGTGCGGCTTACGCGCTTCAGCAAGCTTTGCATTCATGGCATCACGTTTTTCTTGGATTCTCTTCGGACGGACGAAGTAGAAATCGAACAGCTCCTCTAAGACCTCCAGTGTCCACTCCGCTTCTCCAGGTTCCACATCCAGGATGAGCCCACTCTGCTCGCTCTTCAAAGGATGGGCAGCAAAGTTGCCAATATTGCGAATTGCATCCACGGAATCATGTAGTCCGGACGGTAAGTTGCCGTCCTTCAGGAGCGTATCGATCTCGTCCGACAGCGTCCGCCCTTTGATCCCCAAGGTTTCATGAAGGAGCATCTGCAGGCACCTCCTTCCGAGAGCGGCAGCCGCTTTTGGGCTATCCGGCAAGACCAAACACGCCTCGGCATAATCGCCCCTGAGAAAGCCCGGCACTTCTGGCGGACACGGTGGCCGCAAACTACCCTTTGGCCGAACCAGTGTTTCGCTCTTGATGGCACCAGTTGTTCCGGGTCCTGCAGGCACAGGTACACGATTCTGAAGAACCAAAATCATCTTCTTGCACGCTGGACAAATGGTTTTGGTAAGACCCCACCAGCCATCCGGATCAACACTAAGATCGCTAACACTAGAATTCGCAGAAAACGCGATGAGACAGTGCGGGCATTTCATCCCGAGATTCTAGTTGTTCCAGCTCTTTTTCCGGCGATCGAAACTCGCGCCATAAAACACGCACCCAAGAAGAGCAGTCCGACAGAACGGCGTGGACCTGAAAGTGACGCAGGAACTCATCCGGCATGCTAATTCCAGAATCACACTGGAGATTTACCAACAGGCAATTGCACCGGAAAAACGGGAAGCGCAGAACCGAGCGGTCGAGGGATTGTTGGGGGGAACAAGAAAGAGTGCCTGAGGATCGAACCCTCAAGCACCCTTTCTTCGCCATGAAAGCAAAGGTCCCGCCGAAAAGCCCTTTGTTTTCTTAACCTTATGGCGGGGACGACGGGGCTCGAACCCGCGACCTCTGCCGTGACAGGGCAGCGCTCTAACCAACTGAGCTACGTCCCCAGACGTAGTATGAACGACTTAACGACAGAACTGAGTTTATCAGAAGATAAAGCTCTTGGCGTCTATGCCCTCTCGCGGATTTGCGGCCTAGTGTCCCCCAGCTGGACGAAAAAGAGGAGGGAGACTTCCCTTCCCTATTGTCCAGCGCCTTCGTGGGACTTGTGGCCCGCCATCTAGCAGACGCTGCGGCTTTGGGCGTTCTCACCAGGGCTAAAGCCCGGTCATGGCAAGATAAAGCGTTCTCGCGGGTTCGAAACCCGCTCCCCCGGACTAAAAGTCCGGGGCTGGCACAGCTCGACTAGAGTCCGCGTCTGCCGAACAGCGAGTTTTTCTGCACCCTGTAAAATCAGGCCCTGCTACAAAACATGAGTTTTTCTGCAGCCTGTAATGCTCGCTGTGGCGAGGTAGACCCGACGTACTCAATCACCGGCGGGCCGAATAAATAGGCTGCGGGAAAAGTGCTGTTTTCCCGCGGCAGGCGAGGGCAGCTGAGCGGAAGGCATTTCTGAGCAACTAAAGCCGAATTCATTGCAAAGCATTTATGTACGGCCTGATGCTCGCTGCGGCGAGGTAGGCCGTACCCTTCAGAAACATGAGTTTTTCTGCAGCCTTCTGGCCGTCACATCTTGAGAGGCTCTACATCAGCGTCAAGGTAGGAAACCTGGCGATAGTCTGGCACCGGCAGTTCGCCATCATCGCCTTTGCGGGCCTCAAGGAAGGCCTCGAAAAGCATCGCGTAGAGACCTTGCCGGCTGGTTAATCTCTTGTTCCGTGTGCGGAGAAATTCGAAACGAAACGGAGACCAGCGTTCTGCTTCGTCTAAGAACCCTGGAGAGAAATATTCGTGCGAGTTTGCTACTGCCCCGACGATCAACGATCGCCAGCTCATCCGCAGCAATTTCTTGAGCATCTCAGTGCCGTTGGACAAGTGGTCCATCCGGGCTCCTACTTGCTCGCTGAAGTTCAGAAGCTGAATCACCAGGCCGTCCAGTGGCCTACCCAGCACAGCGGCACGAGAAAATAGGGTGACCGAACCACGCCGCATATCATCACGCACATCCTGCAAATCGTCTCCCAGTTGAAGGAGCACACCCCATTCAAACGAAAATCGGCTCTCTTCCCCGCTTAGCCCGCCATGGGCCAGGCAAGCGTCTGCAAGGACTGAACTGCCACCTTTCGCGCAGCTCATCCGCAACGCCTCGGCGTCGCCGAAATGGTTACTGCTCCGCAGTTGCGCGATACTCTCCTCCTGCGCCCGGTGAATCGCCAACAGGCACTCAAAGACCTGGGGATAACACGCACGAGGATATTGTTCTTCGATCAACCTGACCAGGGTCCACAGCGCGGCCTCCCGATCGTCCTGAGCAGAAAATCTTTCGCCACGCAACCGATTCCGAAAACGCTCACTGAAGCGGAGCTTCGCTTCAGCGGAGATGTCCTCACGATCCAGATAGTTGTCGCTATAGGGATACAGAAGGCTGTATCCCAGGATGGATGGCGTAATTCCCACGCGCTCGCCGAGCAGCGGCTGCAGTCCGCAAGCAGTCCAGGCATTGCGGCATGCCTGAATAATATCGGCCATGCCCAGGCTCGAATCGAACTGGCGCGCCCACCGTGCCAGCTTGGTGCCCACCGGTAGGAAATCATCGGTAAGGAGCTTAATGGTTTCCTCCTCCAGGTCCAGCGCGGTCGCAGAAAATCGAGCGAATGACGCTACGATTCGATCCTGTCTTTTGATCCGCGCCGCTCTAGTTCGTGGGGTCCTCCTCACCTCTCGTTCCACTGCCCGCAAGCCTTGGTCGTATGCTTTCTCCCGCTTCTGTTGCTCTTTCAGGCTGTAACGCGGCCCGTCTTGCGCCGGCTGTGCCGCGCCACGATTCCAAACTTCGATGGTCTGCGCAACCTGCGTCTCGACCCATGACCAGCTGTAGACTTGTTGCATTCCCTGGTGGTTACGAAAAGCCGAGGCAAATGGTTCCACCACAGGTTTTTTTCCCCCTGGCCTCTAACCTGACTTCAGGCTGCATCAGGACTTACCCGCGGGTTCACGGTCCGTCAGTGGTGCTGAACATGGCTCGTTGGCGGTGTAGTTGCCCGTCGACCGATCAGTGGTAAGAATTATCTCTCGACAAAGCATTTCGCGGGGGATACGCCGTAGCTCCACGGCACGCCCCACGGCACGCCGGGGCAGGCGAGGCTAGGCCCAATTCTCTTTTACTCCCGTTACAGTCCGACTAAACAGGCTACGAAAAAATCTGCACCGGGCAGGAAAGCAATGCCTCAGGGGCTAAAGAGCATGTGTGAGAGCCGAGACCTGCCTAGCTCTAGGTTCGTGTTTGGGAATCGGGGGTCTCGGTCAAGTCCTTGTGTTCTCGAGAGTTGTACTACCGGACGCCAAAGGCAAGCTTTGAGGGTGTTTCTAATCTCTCAATTACATTTCTAGTTCTTAGTTGCCATGACACCGTGCCTTTTTGTCCTCCCGCTTGCGACGACGAACCCAGAGGGGAGAACTTTGATCCTGTTCGGCACGAAGCCGGTTTATGTTAAATCCAATCGCGGCCAAGGTAAATTCGACACCCACCTTCTGCAAGCCACGGAGACGGAAACGATGCAGATCTCGTTCGCTCTTCAAGACACCAAAGACTCCTTCTACAATCCCTTTTCGTTGCGCATAGATGCCCCGCCCAGCGCTGGTTCGGAACTTGGCCCGCATGTGTTTCATCTCTGGAGCTCGGGCACGGCCTTTTACCCGAACTCCTCTGTTTAAAGCCGCTGCCATATTGGAGTCGGGAATATAAGCATCGATGCCTTGTTGCTCCATCGCGGCCGCGTTGGCGTTGCTGTACAAGCCGGAATCAGCCACCACCTTGTCTGGCTTCTTCCCACAGTTCTGTTCTACAGCCCCCACCATCGGCTCCAGCGATGCGTTGTCGGTGGCCGCTTGCGTGACCCGCTGGGCCAGGATGAATTGATCCTCTGAAACCGCAATATCAGCGGTGTATCCAATCACCGAGTGTCCCCGTTTCTGCAACACCCGGCTATCCGGATCGGTCCGTGGCAATCGTTCTTGGCCACTCTTCTTTAGCTGCTCCAAGCGGCTCGGCAGGGCATTCAACTCTTGCTGTAGCTTCTTCAACTGCTCCTCGGCAAGCGGGTTTACCACCGCGTTCTGATGGGCATCGCAGTGCTTCTGCCAACGGCGTATCTGTCTCCGGATCTTAGCCCGCTCGTTGCGCAAATGCTGGCGAGAATCTACACGCGACTTGCCGTTGCTGGCCTTGATCGGGGTCGAATCCACCCCCACCACGCCCAATTTGCCCAAACCTTGCTCGCGTACAAATTCCAATACTTGCGTAAAGACATCATTCAGCGCACGCGGATGCCGGCGACGAAAGGCGCTCAATGCCCAATGGTCCGGCTTCGCCCCGCCAGCCAAATAGCGCAACGGCAACTCTTCCCCAATCCGTCGCTCCAACTCCCGCGCCGACGTCAGTCCCCACGCATAGGCGTACAGCCAAAGACTGAGCATCATCTGCGGACAGTAAAGCTCTCCACCTTCCGCACTATAGGCCTGCTCAAATTGGTTCAAATCCAGCCGCGCCACCATCTTTTGCACGAAAAAACACAGATGACCCTCGCCTAACTCATCTTTCACACTCGGCGGCAATAAATACGCTTGATCCGGACTGTAGGGCTTGAATCGTGACATAAACCCTTTTGCCCTATCTCCCTGAGGAAAACAAGTGAGTTCTCACACACCCTCTAAAGCCCTCATTGCTGCGGCTTTTTACGGCCCGACTAAAGTCGTGCCCTGATACAAAACATCAGAGCCGTGACTACCTGAAC
>CAWBBY010000034.1:0-217786 GCA_963787145.1 uncultured Acidobacteriaceae bacterium | reverse complement strand
CGCATTCGTAATAAATCGTTTTCGCTAACTGCTCCATTTGCGCTCGGAGCGCCGACAATCATCGCAGCGGTCTCGCCGATACCTGCGAGCGAGCGAACCAGCACGCTCCTGCCGGCCTGCTTCCCGGTAACGGTCCCTTTGACGGCCTGCAGGCTCATATCTGCAGCTACGGCGTCGATCGCAACGTTCTCTCCTCCTGGAAATTCAATTGACGAGAACGTGATATTCACGAGACCCGATGGGTCCGCTTGCGAGATTTTGCCAACGACACGGCTTCCCGCCGGAATTAACACCGCCCCGTCTCGCTCGTAGTTGTATTCGACTACCGCCGTCACAGGTGCATGTATTGCGGTCGTCGCCATGGACTCCAACCGCGCAGCGACGTGGTATCCAGGTGCCAAGCCTAGATTATTGACGCTTGGCTGTTCGCTTTGCGTCCCAGATCGCAACCCACCGTTGCTTTGGTTATGGGCTGTGAAGACAAGTGAGGGTTTGCTCAGTGCGTCCTCTTCTTTCTTAACTGCTTGCTGTTCACTTTGACCACCAGAGTACGGAGGCGGTGTCCACTTCGACTGCCCGTTTGGCGTGGTATCGGGCTCTTCAAACTTTCCCACTTGGTTGAGCCGCTTGTTGCCGTTAGGAGCGCTCGGTGTGTTGGTGGCTTGCGTCTGAGTCATCTTTGGCGCCTTCGTCTTCTCAATGTCGGCTGCGTCGACTGTCCCTCCTTTCTTCGCTTCATCCGGAGACGGCTTGACTTTGTCGCTCGGGATCAAGTCCCCTGGGGCAGTTGTTCCGGTGACTCGCCCGAGGTTCGGCTTGGCGGCTTCGGCTGCCGTTTTCTTTTTGGTCGTCCCTTTTGAGGAGAGGAACGCCAACATCCCGATGCCGAAGATGATGATCGCGCCCAGCACCATCAACATGAGAGACATGTTTCCGCCCCCTAAGCCGCGGTTCCTATCGAGTACAAACGGGCGCTTGGTGACTGCCCCCGGCAAGCCGACCGTGTCGGCCTCTGGGTCCGCAATGGGTACTACCTTCTCAGCTGCTGCCTCTTCGATCTGTGCATTCTCTGGTCTTGCCATGGCTCACCTCTTAGGAGTGGAAGTAGTTGGAAAAACGAGGAACACTTATCTTCCCGGCGCCACAAATGGAACCGGCATCAAAAGCGGTGTATCGACGGCGCTTGCAGTCGCTAGCTGCAGCAACAGCTGGTCTTTGCTCTGCTTGAATCCAGGACGGGCGAACTGCACAGCACCGTCTGCGCGCTCACCTGGAGCCAGACGGCGCATATTTAGCCGGTAGTCCGTGATCGGGACCTGTTCGGCGAGAATCTCGCGCTTCTTGGGCTTCTTTTTGTCGCCATCGAGATTCGGACTGTTCAGTTCGACCTGCGGCGGCAATACCTCTATCCAATGATCTGTCGTATTCATCACCGAGTACGCGACCAACATCTCGTCTCCCTTTTCGCGTACGTCGCCGAGAGCTGCCACCAACGGTTTCCCGATGGTCTTACCATCCGGATTCTTTTGATCTTTTGCTAGGCCACCGACCCAGTCCGGAGTTGCGATCTCAGCCTGTGTCTTAAGCGCTTGATCGATGACCGAAACTGCCCGTGGCTTCTCATCCGTCGCGGTCTCCACACTATTTACAGCCGCATCCGATGAGCCGATGAGAAAGCTTTGCGGTGGCCGGTAATTGACTACAAAATCGACCGGCGTATTTCCCCCATTGCCATCGGAGAGCAAGCGCATACTGATCTCTTGGCCTGATTGGAGGGCGATCACCAAGTTGCTCGTTGCGGATTCTCTTGTGCTTGGTTTAACGAATACGAGGCGTGGCTCCTGATCGGAATGCTCCACCTCGAATAGGGTAGGAGCTCCGACAGCGACCGATGTCACTGCTTCGGGTAAACGAATGGTCGTTGTGAACAGCGGCCGTAAGTGAAGGTCAGTGACGCTATTGCCCGAGACGGGTAAATCGGTCACTGCCGGTCTCACATCGGCTGGGGTTGTCGTGACGGTTGTGAGTTGCTGGGCTTGACTCAGAACTGCACCCGTAAAAACGCTGATGAAACCAACCATCCGTATTGGATACATGTCACTGTCCTTTCCCGGGCATTGGATTATCCCGGTCTGCTTGCTCGCGCAACTCGAGCTGATATCGGTGGCGGACCGCTTCGACGTAGGTCACTACATCGGGATTTCGGTAGTTCAGTCCTTGTCGGGCGACATGCCTTGAACCGCAGTAGTATGCGGCTACAGCCAGGCGCATCTCCCCGCGAAACTCTGTCATGAGGTCCGCGAGGTATTGAATTCCCCCGCTGAGATTTTCGGTTACGGAAAATCGGTTCCTGACGAGATACACTTCCGCCGTTGCCGGCATCAGTTGCATCAGGCCTCCCGCGCCCTTGTTCGACAACGCATTTGGATTCCAGTTCGATTCCTGGGCGATGATGGCGTGTACAAGCGCGCGCGGGACGCCATAATGGTCGGCGTATGCATCCGCGTAGTACTTCAATTCAGGATTTCCTGCCTGCCTCGTCCCAGCCGAAGACTGAAGCGCCGGCGCCATCACACAAAGAGCCAGTAGGAAAAGTCTTCTCATGCTTCCGTCCTCTCTACGAGGGTCGGGTCTAAGTCGGTCTCTTCCTCTGCGGACATCTCGGAAGCATGGCGGCCGGCGATGCGGACAATCGACTCGAAAGCCTGTTTCATCAGCAGGCGCTTTCGATCTCCTTCTGTCTTTGCGATCAAGGGCAACATGATGTCCTTGTGTTCGGGCGTTATCTGTTCGATTCCTAATAGCTGCATGGCCAGAGCCACGTCGTTCATCTCAGAAATAGACGGTGGCTTTTCCATGGTGTAGGCGCGCAGGCTTTTCGCGAGCCCTGCGATGAAGCGATGTGTGTTTTCGCTGGCGTCGGGAGTCCGCTTTGCCACGATCGCGGCTTCCCGCTCCGCAGTTGGGTGCTCAACCACAAGGTAGAAGCTGCGGCGGCGAAGGGGGTCGCCTAAACGTCGCTCTTGATTCGACGTCAGAAAAACGTATGGTATCGACGTTGCCTGAACGGTACCCATCTTGGGGATGGAAAGGGTCCACGCTGAAAGCAGCTCCAGGAGCATCGCTTCAAAGGCATAGTCAACCTTGTCGATCTCATCGATGAGCAGGACACAACGTTGGTCCTGTTCGATCGCTTCGAGCAATGGACCAGCCATAAAATAGGCGCGGCTCGTGACTTCGCGTTTGATTTCAGCCCAGTCGGGCGCGTGGTCGCTCTTGCTCATCAGGAGCACATAGAGTTCCTGAAGGCTCTTGTCGTATTGCCCGATGGCTTTTTCTTCGTTGATACCCTGGTAGCACTGCAATCGCAGTATAGGGACGCCATAGGCGCGCGAGATCGACGTGGCGAGTTCCGTCTTGCCGGCCCCGGCAGGCCCTTCGAGCATGACGGGGCGATGGAGCCTTCCGGCAAGGTAGACGGTGGTGGCAGTTTTTTGATCGGTGAAATAGCCTACGCTCTCTAGCGCGGCGAGGGTTTCATCTGGGGATGCATACATCAGGTCTGTCCTCCTGGCTTGCTCTCAGGTGGTGAGAGCGTAGGACGGACCCGGATTTCGGTCAAACGGGCGGGTTCTACGAGATTATTAGCTATTTTGTTTGAGTGTGATGGCCCCTTTGTTGACCGCTGCTCCCAGTAGGGTATCCATCTTAAGTGCAATATCGCCAGAGAGTTGACCGGCTGTGACGTTTCCACTGAAGGTAAGGTGGACATTACTGAAACCAGACCGATCGGCTTCGATGGAAACTTTGCCGTCCTGGCCGACGACGCCCGCAGTAATCGGGAGATGAATCTCGGGCTTTCCGCTGATCACTACGGCCGCGTCTCCCGTGACTCCACCACCATTTTGATTCAGCGTCATAGTGACCTGAACTGGCACCGCCTTTGCGTTTTGCATCTGGAGGCTGCCTGGCGCCCGAGCCATCTGCGTCGATAGATCGCTATTGCCGCTCCATTTGCCCGTTAGCTCGGGCGTTCTGCTCTTACATGCGGTCACAAGCGATGCGAAACATGCAACCAATAGAAGCGGAAGAAGTGAACGCCAGAGCCATTTCATCGGGGAGGATGTCCTTTCTCTTCCTGCATATTCTGGAGAATTGGCTTCATTTGGTCAAACGTCGTATTGAACGCATCCCGAGCTTCGAAAAGTCCTCTTTCCGGACCGTATCGAATAACCAGATGTACGATCAGCGCACGGACCAAAGCAATGTCGGCCAGCAAAGGTATGAACGGCTCCGGGCTTGAGGCCTCCATGTCCTGGACGAACGCCAACAGTTTTTCTGTGTACTCGTCACTGCGCGTTTTGCCTAGATCCGTGATCCGATCAAATTCTTTGCTTAGGTAGTCGTTCATCACGCTTTGCCGACCCGCCAAGGGAGATTTCTCGCGATTGTTGTACCACCAGCTTTCCCATTCCGAAAACTTGGGGCGCATCAATAGCATCATTTTCACCCTTACCTGCCGATAGCACTAGCTTTACCGCAGCGCTGAGCATAGCTCCCACCCGAGAACTCATGTCATTTGACCGAGTTTCGAACCTGTTTTACACATTCATCACGCAGTTTTCAACAACCAAAGAGGCAGATGATGCCTGCGTTTGAGGCCAGGAAGACCGAAGCGCAGGGTTCCGTAAGTGAGGTGCAAAATGGCAGATCCGACGACGTCATTGAATCTTGATCAACAAGCGCCATCGAGAAATTCTCACTCAGAGAGGTCGAGGTTCAGCGCGTTTGAAGAGCTGCTTGACCTGCGCGAAACCGCTTCATTGCTGGGGATGCATTGGAAGACCTTGGAAACAATGGCGAGAACCCGGAAGATTCCGGCTTTGAAAGTCGGGAAGCGATGGAGATTTCGCGTCAGTTCGCTGAATCGGTGGTTGGAACATGAAATAAACTCAAATGCAACCAACCACGCTGCTCTGACTGGACAGGAGTAATTTCCTTGAAATTCAGACGGCAGAGATTTCAGCGAGGCACCCTGCGCAAGATCGCGCGGGCTAACAAACAATGGGCCTGGGAGTACCGTTACCAGGACCCCACAACCGGTAATCGAAAATCTATGTTCCTGAGCACCGAAAAGTTCCCCACGCAGGTCGCGGTCGAGCGGCATCTGGAGGCGTTCGTGCTTAAACTCAACTCCGACAACCCTTGTTTGGCCATTCTGGAGCCAACCTTCAACGCCATCCTTGACCGCTTTACCGTGGAAGAGCGTCTGCTTGAGATCAAGCAGCAGCGTCCCGGTGACCGGTCTGATGTCGATGGAGAGTTGAGCTATTCAACGGCGAGTTCCTACCTGAGCGTCATCAAGCAGGTTCGATTGAAGTGGGGTGAAACCCGCATCAGTCGGATGAAGCCGCTCGGGGTCCAGGAATGGCTGAAGAAGATGGATGCCGCACCCAAGACTAAAGGCCACGTCAAGGCGCTCATGCACAGGTTGTATGAGAAGGCCATGCTGTGGGAGATCGTCGAGTGGCAGCGGAATCCGATGCAGCTGGTCGAGATCAAGGGCATCAGCAAGCGGAAAAAGAAGCCGGTCGTCCTGACCGTTGACCAGTACTACCTCATCCTCGCACTGATTCCCCAACCTTACCGCACTATGGTGATGGTGGCGCAGTGCACCGGCCTTCGGGCCGAAGAGGTGCTGGCGCTCGAATGGGAGGACATCGATTTCGAGAACCTCAGCATGAGGGTCGTCCGGGCTGTCGTTCACGGTCGCGTCAAGATGGTGAAGACGGAGTACTCGGAAGACGAACTTCCGCTTGATCCTGAGTTCGCGACGGTTCTTCTGGGCTGGAAGCTTGAGTCCGAGAGGGAAGCCGCGGCCGAGGATTCAACCCCATCGATGGGGTTGAATCTGGTCTTCCGCAGCCACGTCACCTGGCGTCACTACCACACAGCTCCCATCCAGCAGGACTATATTCGTCCGGCGGGATGC
Organism: uncultured Acidobacteriaceae bacterium; assembly: GCA_963787145.1. Classification (GTDB taxonomy): domain Bacteria; phylum Acidobacteriota; class Terriglobia; order Terriglobales; family Acidobacteriaceae; genus PALSA-350. The sequence goes on along the minus strand of CAWBBY010000034.1, from coordinate 211,794 downwards.
TGCCTGGTGAAGTGCCCCAAGTGCGGTGCCGGGGTCGGCGTCTGGTGCCGACAGGACAGCCCAGTTCCCAACGGGAAGCGGTTACCGCTGCATGAAGAGCGCTGGGAAGCAGCCGGGAAGTACGACGGGATCGGGTGGCATACCTTCCGCCACACGTATCGTTCCTGGCTGGACGATACCGGGGCACCGGTGGGAGTGCAGCAAAAGCTGATGCGGCACGCCCAAATCTCGACCACGATGAACGTGTACGGCAACGCGCTGATGGAAGCCAAGCGCGAAGCAAACACGAAAGTCGTCAGGAAGGCGCTGAGGAGCACATAACCATGCAAAGGAACCCGCAGACGCACCAGAAAACCTCGGCGTTTTCGCGAGCGCTGTTATTTGGGGTTATCTGGGGTTGGGAAATCGCCTAAGTGGTTGCGGGGGCTGGATTTGAACCAGCGACCTTTGGGTTATGAGCCAAGATGCCTTGTAGCTTGCCGAGCCTTCTGATTTGCGCATCCTTGCGGGTATTACCTGTTTCATCAACGACATTTGAGACATCGCCACGGTTTACATAGCAGTCTTCGGTCCGGAAGAGTCCCACGGTTAATTCACCGCCGCCTCGAAGCCATTTGTTCTCAGCGCGTCTTTCAGTAATTGAGACTCTCGTTCGCCGAACATGAGTGGAACGACCACGAACCCAATTTGCCGGCAAACAAAGACATCCGGTGTTTCATCCGCTCCCAGTGGAATGCTTGACTGCGCAAGCGCTTCGCAGGAATCTTCGATTTCCAATCGCAGACACGATGGGCAGAGCAGCTCGACCAAACAAGCGGGTTCAAGAGCGCCGCCCTCGGTTGGGAGATTCGCAATTGAAATCAAGCGAAATTGTGGCGGATTTACTTGGCACCGGAAACAGGTCTTTGCATATTCTTGATCGAATTTGATCGCCACACGTCACCTCGTTTCAAAAACTGATTGCAGAATGCGCCCGATAACGATCTATCTCGAATCGCCAGTACCTCGATGGTGGGTAACTGTTCAATCGAATCAAACTTCGGAGTGCTCCCTTACACTCTAAGGCGGCAGGCGCAGTGTGTCGGGTTGCTCTTCTCGCACGTGTGGTTCCTCCGACTGTGCCGCTGCAGCATGAGGCGAATCCAGAGCTGAGTCAAATCTCCGTCCTCACCAGTTGACAATCTCGACTCGGGGCACGAGACGTGGGGTTCCGGGAAAAGCTTCAGGAAAGTCCTTGCAATCGCTCGTGCACCCGCTGGGCAATTCGTTCAGGGATCCTCAAAGATGTGTAGCCCCTCTTGACTCTGGTGGGCTCACGGCCAATCTTGATGACTCTGGTTCCCGGCAATACAAGCGTCGGATGGTGTTCTCACTGAAGAACCAGAGCTTAGACAGCTCGAAAACGCTGTAATGCCGTCCCATGCCGTTGGGGTTAAGCCATTCTGTGGTCGTTCGGGTATTATCGGAACATTCATCGCTGTTGTGTGGTTTCCATTGATCATGACGTCCTCACATAAGAGTCATTGGGCCACGGCTTACTGTCACGGCAATCAGCCGACAAGTCGTTGGGGTGATCAGCAAGTGAACATCTCAGCACGGTGCTCTCCCCCAGCCAACGTGGCAGGAGAATAGGGCGGAGTTGGAATTCGGTCAAATCCCAACTCTATGCGTCGGAACTCGCTGCTCAGGAGTCATCTTTCAGGCGACCTCTCGATCGGCTTACCACTCCTCCTATAGATGGCAGACGCAGACCCATTTTCACTTATGCGGATCTCACAGTTCTCTGAATGGACGTGACATGCTGAGAAGGATATTTCTCCCTAAGCCACGTCGCGAATACCTGTGGGTCGAAACGGACCGCATTCGCAACTCTGAAGGATGGTATCTGTCCCTTCGCTGCCATTTTGTAGATCTGCTGGGCCGAGACACCAAGGATCCGAGCAATATCACTAACTCGAAGTGCCTCGTTTTTTGCTTCAATCACTTCAATCAGTTTCACGAGTACCCCCTTTGTTTGCTGAGCGGAGAAAGTATCGAACGCCAACCATCCTCCGATTGTTCGCCTATAGTCGTCCGGACGGAGAATTCGGTCAAACGGCATCGGTTGCGCTCCACTGGCCCCCACTTACGCTCACGCGATGTAGGCGGCCAAGGAACCTGCGTTCACTTTAGCCAAGGCATCTTTGGAGTGAATCCCTTTCAGATAGACCATAGTGGATTGAATGTCGCGGTGCCCCATCCAACCCTGCAAGGTGCGGATGTCGACGCCATCGCGCAGATGTTGGGTCGCGAATGTATGGCGAAATTTATGCAGGAAAAAGCGCTGGCAATACGGACCTTCGGCGCATTTATTTCCGTGCTTGGTCACACATTGGCCGCAATTGAGTTTGGCGCGATAGGCGACGCGCTTGACGACATCGATGTGCCCGCTGTCCGGCTTTCCCTTGGTGTTGGGAAAGACTAGCTGCGAGCCAACCGCATCGCGCTGCATCTTGATTCGCTGCAACTGCTCTATCATGGCAGTGGGCAGCGGGACGACTCGCTCTTCATAGTTCTTGGGTTGAAACTTCCATAAGGCTTTGGCCTTAACATGGACCACGCTGTTGCGGAAGTCGACGTCGCGCCAGGTCACGTACCGGACCTCCCGGTCGCGAAAGCCTGAAGCCAGACAGAACTTGATGAGCATCGCTTCGCCCGGCTCTGCATGCTTGAGCATCTCTTCAATTTCTTCGGGTTCATAGACGGGGCGGACAGTATCAACATATTCGGGCCAGTCATTGGTCTCGACTAGTCCCGTCTGCCCGTTGCGTTTAAAAAATTGCAGCACGACCACGAGCTTGTCATACACCGTGCGAGCGCCCAGCCCCAGATCGAAGCAGTCGCTCATGAACTTGAGGATGTCATCGCGGGTTGCTTCATCCACATAGGTCTTGGTGTACGAGTTTCGGAGCACGACACTCAGGGTAGGGCGATAGGTCCGGTACGTCCGCAAGCTGCGTTGCTTCTTCACGTAGTCGAGATAGTCCTCGATGGCCGCGACGATGGTTCGCCTTTCGGGGGCAAGAACCGCAGGAACCTCGGTCGATGGGAGGATGCCGGCTCCGAGAGCATCGAGCTCAATGGATTTTTTGCGGGCGGCTTCGGTGACCTGATCGAAGCTGGCAATGGCTTGCCGGCGGCGCTTGCCTCTCTGATACCACTCCAGATAGTACCGTCCTTCGGGGTGGTGTTCCTCGCGTCCCGAGACCCAGACATGATCGCGGACGATCCTGCCATTGCGCTCGACCACGGGGGCGAACGGCCACTTGCCGTTCACTTTGATTCTTTTAATGACGTTGACGCGATCAGCGTATTGCTTCGCCCTGGCCATGTCCCAAACCTCGTGGGGAACATGACTCGGAAATAAACCAGGAAGGAATTTCGATCAAATGGACAGCAAGATGGACAGCATGAAGGGTAAGTTTATGAAAACAAGGAGGTTTAGTGACAGGGCAGCGCTCTAACCAACTGAGCTACGTCCCCAGACTTAGTCCGCCTGGACACCAAAAGAAATACCGAACAACTCCATCGCAACGACAGAACTGAGTTTATCAGAAGATAAAGCTCAATTAGTTTCTCTCACCGAAATCATCAGCTTTAGTAGTACGCAAGCACCCCTACTCGTTGCGAGCGGGCTGCGGTGGAACAGGCTGGACTGCATCCCTGAAAAAGATCACGGCTGATAACTCCACAGGTCATTCAGGAATCCGCTCGCATCCGTGGAATCTCGCCCTATTCCCCCGAAGAGGCAAAGACTGCCGTTCGGGCCTGCCCAGGAAATACTGCCCGACCGACCACCCGGAACATTGCTCGCAGCCGCGGTACCCGGTGTCCCATAAACTCCGGCTGGTCCGCCGGATCCGCCTTGGGCCGGGCCGACCGAGTTGCTACCGCTCTGCCATGTCCACATCTTGGTCTGCGGGTTAAATTCCCACAGGTCATTGAGGTCGCCGGTAGTTCCGGTTGCGTCGCAACCCAGGCCTCCAAAGAGCCAGAAATTGCCGTTGCTGTCTGTCCATGAGACCGCTGAATTGCGTCCACCGGGAACGTTGCCCGGTGCCGCCGTACCTTGCGTGCCATAAATTCCTGGCTCACAAAGACCAGATGGGCCGGGGTTGGTGACTGTGCTGCTCCCGCCCACCCATGTCCATTGTTCGCTGGAAGGGTTGAACTCCCACAGATCGTTGAGGTCATAGAGAGATCCGGCGGTCGAATCCGGCCCAACGCCACCGAACATCCACAGATTCCCGCTGCTGTCGGTCCACGAAACGGAATCCTGCCGGGAGCCGGGAACATTTGCCGCGGCGGCCGCACCCAGTGTTCCGTAAACTCCTGGGGCTCCCACCGTGGTGCTGCCGCTCATCCAGGTCCACTCATTGCTCGAAGGGCTGTACTCCCACTAATCGTTGAGGGCATCATCGGTCGCAATCACACCAAAGCCAATGCCGCCAAACAGCCAGAAATTTCCCTTAGGGTCCGTCCAAGATACCGCTCCGGCTCTTCCTCCCGGCGTGTTCCCCGCGGCCGCCGTCCCGGCCGTGCCGTAAACCGCGGGAGTATCGATGATCTTGCTGCCGTTGACCCATGTCCATTGCTTAGATGCCGCGTTGAACTTCCAGAGGTCGCTGAGCGCGCCCTGGGAGCGGTTGGAATCGTAGCCGCCACCGCCGAACAGAAAGAAATTGTGGTTCGCGTCGATCCACGAGACCGCCCCGGCGCGGCCTCCCGGAACATTGGCGGAGGCGGGTGCGCCCAACGTACCGTAAATCCCCACTTGGTTTCCTGGCGTTGCGCTGCTGCCGTTGATCCAGGCCCATTCATTTGTTGTGGGGCTGTACTCCCATAAGTCGTTCAATGGTCCCTTGGTTCCAAGTGGATCGTTCTGTCCTCCCCCGAAGAGCCAAAAGTTCCCACTACTGTCCGTCCAGGAAACCGCGGCTGCGCGGCCCGGAGGCACATTGGTCGATGACGCCACACCTTGGGTCCCGTAAACACCGGTTCCGGTAGCCGCATTGCTCCCACTCATCCACGTCCATTCATTGCTTGCGGGTACGGGTGGCGGCGTGTTGCCGGTCGTGCTGGTGCCCCCGGCGGAGGAGCTGCTCCCGCCGCCGCCGCACCCCACAGCAGGTATGACAAGAACTGCTATCAGAAGTATTCGAACGGAACCGAGGCCCTTCGAGAAATTCATCAATTCTCCCGCATAAGCAACGCAGTCATTCTATGTAATCTGTGCGGTCCGCCTCATAACCCGAAAGTGCAACAACAATCGGTACCTTTGCAAGCCACGTGGAAGGAGCGGCGAGGGCTTCACAGGTCCTTCATCGTGCCGACTGTAGGAAACGAATACCTTGCATTGTCGGGCCGGGCCCGATGAGTGTGCTGCCTTTTGGCCCGTTACCCTTCTGAAGAAAACGTACCTCAGGGCCTAAAGGCCTCATCAGTCCCATATTCTGACGGCATGGCTGAAGCCGTGCCCTTCGTCCTGAGTTTTTCCGCAGCATGTTCTGGCCGTCACATCTTGAGAGGCTCAACATCAGCGTCAAGGTAGGAAACCAGGCGATAGTCTGGCACTGGCAGTTCGCCATCATCGGCTTCGCGTGCCTCAAGGAAGGCCTCGAAAAGAATCGCATATAGACCTTGCCGGCTGGTTAATCTCTCGTTCCGCGTCCGGAGAAATTCGAAACGAAACGGAGACCAGCGTTCGGCTTCGTCTAAGAACCCTGGAGAGAAATATTCGTGCGAGTTCGCTACCGCACCGACGATGAGCGATCGCCAGCTCATCCGCAGCAATTTCTTCAGCATCTCAGCGCCGTTGGGCAAGTGGTCCATCCGGGCTCCTACTTGCTCGCTGAAGTTCAGAAGCTGAATCACCAGGCCGTCCAGTGGCCTCCCCAGCTCAGCGGCACGAGAAAATAAGGTGACCGAACCACGCCGCATATCCTCACGCACATCCTGCAAATCGTCTCCCAGTTGAAGGAGCACACCCCATTCAAATGAGAATCGGCTCTCTTCCCTGCTTAGCCCGCCATGGGCCAGGCAAGCGTCGGCGAGGACAGAAGTGCCACCTTTCGCGCAACTCATCCGCAACAACTCGGCGTCCCCGAAATGGCTGCAGCTCCGCAGTTGCGCGATACTCTCCTCCTGCGCCCGGTGAATCGCCAACAGGCACTCAAAGACCTGGGGATAACGCGCACGAGGATATTGTTCTTCAATCAAACCGACCAGGGTCCACAGCGCGGCCTCCCGATCGTCCTGAGCAGAAAATCTTTTGCCACGCAACCGATTCCGAAAACGCTCACTGAACCGGAGCTTCGCTTCAGCGGAGATGTCCTCACGATCCAGATAGTTGTCGCTATAGGGATACAGAAGGCTGTAGCCCAGGATGGATGGCGTAATACCCACGCGCTCGCCGAGCAGCGGCTGCAGTCCGCAAGCAGTCCAGGCATTGCGGCATGCCTGAATAATATCGGCCATGCCCAGGCTGGCGTCGAACTGCCGCGCCCACCGTGCCAGCTTGGTACCCACCGGTAGGAAATCATCGGTAAGGAGCTTAATGGTTTCCTCCTCCAGGTCCAGTGCGGTAGCAGAGAATCGAGCGAATGACGCTACAATTCGATCCTGTCTTTTGATCCGCTCCGCTCTCGTTCGTGGGGTCCTCCTCACCTCTCGTTCCACTGCCCGCAAACCTTGGTCGTATGCTTTCTCCCGCTTCTGTTGCTCTTTCAAGCTGTACCGCGGCGCGTCTCGCGCCGGCTGCGCCGCGCCACGATTCCAAACTTCGATGGTCTGCGCAACCTGCGTCTCGACCCATGACCAGCTGTAGATTTGTTGCATTCCCTGGTGGTTACGAAAAGCCGAGGCAAATGGTTCCACCACAACTGACTTCAGGCTGCCTCAGGACTTACCCGCGGGCACACGGTCCGCCAGTGGTGCTTAACATGGCTCGTTGGCAGGTATAGTTGCCCGTCGCCATCGGAGCTATCCAAATTAGCGTCCTGGCCGAAAAACACCGTTCACTGCTAAGAATTGTCTCTCGACAAAGCATTTCGCGCGGGATACGCCGTAGCTCCACGGCATCGCCCCACGGCACGCCGGGGCAGGCGGGGCCAGGCGGGGCTAAACAGCCTGCGAAAAAGTCTGCACCGGGCAGGAAAGCAATGTCTCAGGGGCTAAAGCCCTCATTGGTGTGGCTTTTTACGGCCCGACTAAAGTCGTGCCCTGATACAAAACATCAGAGCCGTGACGACCTGAACGTTCGAAAAAGTTAATTTAATAAGGTTTGCCCTCAGCGGCTAAAGCCGGACTCGTTTTTAAATACTTATGTACGGGCTTTAGTGTTTGCGTGAGAACCCGCTGGTTGGGTAGGTCCGGCTAGCAACCAGCGGAGTTCTCACGCAGACACTAAAGCCCGTACCCTTCAAAGACGTTCGAAAAAGTTAATTTGAAAAGTGTGAGGCCCAGGCCGCGGGGCCGTCCTACCCGTCTTCTCGCTCCAAAGGCATCGTCTGAACGGGTTGAAGCGTATGATTTTCCCCACCAACAGAAGTACTTCGTTGGCATACTTCGTTATGCATATTCCAGGATCGTGGATTCTTCTCATCTTTGTCGCCGTGTTCGCGGCGGTGATCCTTCTCCTCTTGCACTTAACCAAACTCGGCCTGGTGATCCACCAGAAGATTCCCGACCGCCCGCATCGACGGCTATTTCTTGCTTCGGTGAGCTTCTTCATCACCTTCCTCGCGGTGCGGCTGTTGGTGGCCTCCATCACGCATCATGTTGGGCCCTTCGGCTATGTTGAGATGGGTGGAAAGCACATCCACCACCTCGTGTGGGGTATCCTACTGCTGCTCATCACCGGCTATGCAACGCTTGCGGAAGTCGGAACCGGAGCCAGCACGCTTTCTATCTTTATGAGCCGCTTGCTCGCGCTGGGTTATGGGATTGGCGCAGCGCTGACGCTCGACGAGTTTGCCCTCTGGTTGAATCTGGACGCGGCCGCTTATTGGTCGTCTCAGGGCCGGGAGAGCATTGATGCTGTCGTGCTTTTTGGCTCGCTGCTCGCAATAGGAACCTGGGGCGCGCCGCTCTTTCAACGGCTGGACCGGCCCAGGAGCAAATCGTCCGCATAAAAACCACATTGCCGTCAGTCTGTGTTTGTGGCAGACTGAGCAGAACCATCTCCATTATAGGAACATCGCCGTTCAAGGCACCGATAAGACTTTGGTCGTAGAGGCCGCCCGCCAAATAGGGCCTCCGCAACAAGCAGATTAAGGTATCACGGGCTCCTACACTTTTTAGTTTGGTTTCATTCGGGCCAAAACTTGCGTTGACTTTCGACCGGCCGATTCTTACAGTCTAATCACCCAGGGAAGCCAGTCATGCAAAAGCCACCTTAGCCGATTTGTCGAAAAGGGGACTGACTATGAAACGCACGATGGTTTGTACCAATTGTTCTAGATCCGCGGAAGCCTCAGCCGATACAAAATTCCACAAAATACTACGTCTCCTGGTTGCCTGCGTTCTCGCGCTTACGATTTCTCCGGCTATGCATGGCCAAGCCACCGGAAGTTTCTCCGGCAATGTCCTCGACAAATCTGGATCAGGTATCGCAGGAGCGACCGTCATCGCTACCTCTCAGGGAACCGGCCTGACGCGAGACACCAAGACGGATAGCGCCGGACACTACCTGCTCCCTTTGCTTCCGGTAGGGATCTACACCGTGCATGTCGATGCGACGGGCTTTCAAAGCGTTGAATCCAAAGATTTGAAACTGCAGACTGAAGAAGCCCGCGAACTCGACTTTCCTCTCCTCCCCGCCACTGTAGTCACCACGGTGGCAGTTTCCGGTGGTGATGCCGTGGCCGTCGAGTCCGCCAATCCCTCTCTTGGCCAGGTCATCACCTCCCAGCAGGTCTCCCAGCTACCCCTGAATGGCCGCGATTTCGTTCAACTCGCCACCCTCACCGCCGGCGCTACCGCAGAGACCAACCCCAACAGCTTTTTCACCTCCGCCGCCAGCAGTGAGGTGGCCGCACGCGGGCCCTTTTCCCTATCGGTCGGTGGCTCCCGCCCCAACGCCACAGACTGGCTGCTGGATGGCGTCGACAATAACGAACTCACGGCGGGCGGTATCGCCATTTTCTCCTCCATCGATAGCATTCAGGAATTCAAGGTCCTGACCTACACCTATTCGGCCGAATACGGTACCCGGGCCGGACCCACCGTGCTGGTCACCACCAAATCCGGGTCCAACGACTTTCACGGGACCCTCTACGAATTTCTGCGCAACACCTCTCTCGATGCCGACAGCTACTTCGCCACCTCGAGGCAAAAGTTCAACCTGAACGATTTTGGCGGCTCCGTCGGCGGTCCCATCCGAAAGAACAAGACCTTTTTCTTCATCGATGGCGAACAAAAATATCAGCTGCAAGATATTCCCTTTACCGGCCTGGTGCCTTCGCTGGCCATGCGCACGGGCGATTTCTCCAGCGACCCTTTTGGTAATCCTGTCTCCGGTCCCATCATCGTGAACCCCAACATGGTAGGGGCGGCCACGCCCGCGAACCCGAACGCTATCTACTTTCAGTGCAATGCCGCAGGGGTTCCTCTCCCTGCCAACCCCGATGGAAGCCAGGCCCCGGGGATTCCCTGTAATAAGATTCCAGCCAACCTGATCAACCCCATTGGCCAGGCCATGATTAACCTGTACCCCAATCCCAACGCCAACAATGCCAGTGCGGGTATCAACTACACCAGTCAGCCCGTGCGCCAGCTGGACGATACCAGGTTCGACACCCGGCTGGACCAAACGTTTTCTGAAAGGGATAACGCCTTTGGCCGTTTCAGCTACGACCAGGCATTCTCTTTTGTGCCCGGCGGCTCACCAGGGTTTGCCGAAGCCAACGCCTTCGGCAGCAACCAGCGCATCAGGAACCACGCGCGCAACGTCGCCCTGGGCGAGACCCATGTCTTCTCCGCCAACCTGGTCAACCAGGCCACTTTTGGTTACAACCGCATCTTCGACTACATCTCCTCGCAAGGCACGGGGACGTGCGCATCGGCCACCATCGGCGGCGGCATTCCCAACGCCAACCTGGGATGCGTCGACGACAAATGCCTGCCCGGCGCATATAGCTGCGGGCTGGTTTCGACCGAGTTCCAGGGCGGTTATTGGTCCCTCGGCGATCGCGGCTACTCTCCGTTCCAGGGTGGAACCAACATCTTCTCTTTCCGGGATTCCGTCGATTACATCCGCAATAAGCATGACTTCAGATTCGGGTTCGACTATCGCGCTAATCAAATGAACGTGGGCACTGAGGCATTCCAGGATGGCTTCTGGATCGTCGGCGTCGCCGGTAACTTTACCGGCAACAGCACCCTCAACCTGGCAGGCAACTCAGAGGCCGATTTCTTGCAAGGGATCACGGGTCTGGCCATTCACGACCAGACGTATTATGGCCCGGTCGGCGGGCGCCGCTGGAAGGTCTACCGTCCTTACGGCGAAGATAATTGGAGGGTCACACCGACGATAACCCTCAATATCGGCCTGGCGTATGACATGACGACGCCCATCTCAGAGGCACACGGACGCCAGGCTGACTATCTTCCCCTAACTGGGCAGCTTCTGGTTTCCAACCAAAATGGTGTCAATAACTCGGGAGGCATCAAGATGGATTGGACAGGCGTCGAACCGCGGGTCGGCGGCACCTGGAAGGTGTTGGGTAGCGATAAGACCGTGCTGCGCGCCGGTTATGCCATCTTCCACGACTCCGCCTGGAGCCAGGGGGCCCAGGGTCTGTGGCAGAACCCGCCCATCCTGGGTGAATCGGACAGCTTCAACCCCCCTGGCTGCGCCTTTGCGACCTCATACTGCGCTACCGTCCTGGGACAAACGCCCGCCGGAGCAAGCGCTAATATCTCCAACGGGTTTCAGGCCCTTCCCACGCCGCAAAACGCCGCGAACTTTACCGGAACCTTCGTTTACATGCCCACCAATATAAAGCATGGCATGGTGCAGCAATGGAACGTGAACGTCGAGCACCAGCTGCCCGGCAACCTGGTACTGACCGCCGGCTATGCCGGTTCGCATGGCTCGCACATCCTGGTGACCGGCAATAATCTCACTACTGGAAGTCCTAGCGCGTGCGGCACAGTACAAAACTACACCCTCGGTTGCAACTTCAACGGCTCGCCTTACACGTCGCCGTATATCGCGCCCAACTTCAACAGTATTATTCTCTACGGGGATGTAGGAAAGACCGGCTATAACTCGCTGCAGATCAAAGCAGAGACCAGGACGTCGAAGTACGGGCTCTACGCTCTGTTTGCTTATACCTACTCTCGTACCTATGACAATGGGTTAACCGACGGGTTGGGTTCCGAGGTCAGCGCGCCCTTTTTCCCGCTGCCTAACTGGCCCAACCTGGATTGGGCCCTATCGCAGATCAATCTCGATAACAGCTTCACCGGCAGTGTCATTTACGATTTGCCCTTCGGCCGCGGAAAGGCGTTCGGCGGCGATTGGAATGCCGTGACCAACGCCATTCTCGGCAACTTCCAGTTGACTCTTATCCAAAGAATCTCTTCGGGATTCCCCGGTCCCCTTGATCGACAGCATTAACAACTCCGGCTCCGAGTTCAACACCGGGGGCAATAGCTACGATTGGAACCGTCCTGACCGTGTCGCCGGTTGCAACGCCAGCAACGCGGCCCACGGCAAGCTGGAGTGGATCAACCCAACCTGCTTTGTTGCGCCACCCGCCGGCGAGTTGGGTAATGCGTCGCGCGTCCCAGCCACCGGACCCGATTTCGTCAACACCGACTTCTCTGTCATCAAGCAGATCGGGCTACCCAGAGAGATGGGTTTGATGTTCCGTGCGGAGTTCTTCAACCTCTTCAATCACCCACAGTTCGGTTCGCCTGTGAACGATGTGAGCTCGCCTGGGTTCGGTTATGTCCAGTCCACCGTGAACAATGGTCGCCTAATACAGCTGGCCCTCAAACTATCGTTCTGAAGTACACCGGTCCGGCTCCTAGTGTGGTGTCCCGAAAGTTCGCTGATAAATTCGACGGGATAAATTTACGAAAAACCGAACCCCTCAGGGGCCAAAAGCCCCCTACACTTCAGAAAAAACGTACCGCAGGACCTAAAGGCCTCATAAGTACTAAATCTGACGGCCCGGCTAAACAGGCTGCTGAAAAACTCTGAAATGGGCAGGAAAGCAAAACCTCAGGGGCTAAAGCCCGACGTATTCTTAATCGTTTACGGCCCGACTAAAGTCGTGCCCTGATACAAAACATGAGTTTTCCTGTAGCAAGTAAAGCCCCCCTGAACCTCAGAAAAAACGCACCTCAGGGGCTAAAGCCCAATTCTCTTTCACTCCTGTACGGCCCGACTAAAGTCGTGCCCTGATACAAAACATGAGTTTTTCTGTAGCAAGTAAAGCCCACCTAGACCTCAGAAAAAACGTACCTCAGGCCCTAAGGGCCTCATCAGTCCCATATCTGACGGCACGGCTGAAGCCGTGCCCTTCGTACTGAGTTTTTCCGCAGCCCCTAAAGTCGTGCCCTGATACAAAACATGACAGCATTTATTCAATGAGCTTCCGGAACAGGACACTAGAATGTGGTTAGGATGCGAAAAGTATATTGGCGTCCCGGGCCAATCGCGTTGCCGGAGAACAGTCCTCCGAAGTCGATGAGTTCGAGAGTGTTGCCGATGTTTGCAATATCGCCTTGAAACCGCGTGGTGAATTTTTCACGCTTGAGAAGATCGGCTCCCACCGTGAGGTTTTGCGTGAAGTAAGGGCTGATGCGGCCGCGATTGAAATTGAGGTGATTGATCACCACCTGGCCGTATTCTGTCGCATATTGCTGAGGAGTTAAGTCCGCTTCAAACGGCAGTCCGGTGTTGTAGTCAGCTCCAACGGCCATCCACACGCGCGGAGCGATCTGATAATGCACTCTTGCACGAACCGTGTTGCGCTGGTCCTGCGAATCAGGTGAATAACCTGTGGTCTGAGTCACCGCGTCGGTGGCATCATCCCCAAGAAACAAACCGCCGGTTACCGGATTCCAGGCATTGCCCACTATGTAGGAGTAGCTGGCTGAGCCCGAGAACCGCCCCCAATTCGGAGTTTCGATCTTTCCCTCCGCGCCATAGATAATGGCATACCTAAATGCGATGGGAAAGCTTATCCCGGTGCTCAGGAGTTGAGAGTCGTCGGCGTAGTTATTCACGTCGCGGCGGAACATATTCGCGTCCACTCGCACTTTATTGAAGAATACTTTCGTCACTCCCGCTTCATAATAGTCCCCGTGAGAAGGCTTAACCGGCAATAGCACTGCGGGAGTGCTGGTGTCGATAGTCTCCGCTTGCGGCGAGCTGCCCAAAAGGATGTTTTCGAAGGAGGGTGTCTGGAAGATGCGGTCAAAAGCACCGTGAATATTCAGGCCAAGCGTGGGAAAGTAACGCGAGATGGCGAGACGCGGGCTCACCGCGTTTTCGTTCACCAGCAAGTGGTAGTGGTCCCATCGGACACCTGCGTTGATCGTCCAGTTGCCGAGGCGGATTAAGTCCTGAACATAGGCCGCTTGCTCGAGATCCGGTTGGGTGCCGGTAAAGGCAAAGGTGGTTGCACCAGAGTCGAAGATGCCCAAAGTTATCGGGCATTCAGGGTTTGCAAGATTGTCGCAGTAGGGCATCACGTAGCTGGTGTTTTCGTGCAGGAAGGTGTTGTCGGATTCGACGCCCACCTTGAATTCGTGTCGTCCATGATGAACGGCAGCGCTACCGTTGAAGTAAAACTCGTTGAAGTAGTTCTGCTGGAATGCAATGAGAGGCCAGGACGCCGCATTCGAAGAAAAGTCAGTGGAGTTGCCGCGGGCCATTCCTCGCACCGACGCGATCGCGTCCGACGAGAAGATGTGCTGGTAGGAGACGCTCCCCATGCTTTCATAATTGTCGCCATTCTGCAGCTGCCCCCCGGGAATGTATACGCAATCGCTTGGCTCCTCGTCCACGGGAACGGGTGGACAGCCGGTGTCGTTGTCCGAATTTGGCAACCATGCCCCGTTCTGCTGAACCAGTTCGTTGGGGATCGCATAGCGCGCGAGTTCATGGCGGAAAATAACTGTGAGACGGTCTTTCTCCGTTAGATCCCGTTCATAGCTTCCCGCGAAACTGGCAGTGGTGCCGTTATTGGAATAATTTTCGGGAACAACGGGGTTGAGATAGTGGTTCGACATGTCGCCCGAGGCGCTCACACCAAACGTGTTCTTTCCCCGTGTGTATTGATCCTGGGTGCTGATCGCACCCGTATCATAGGTGCCGCCGAATAGAGTAAGTTGCCCATGAAGCCCCGGCAACTGGCTTCTGAGTGTATTGACCTCAACGACGCCTCCCATCTTCCTGCCATATTCCGCGGGAATACCAGCGGTATAAATCTTGACGGATTGGATGTCATCGGCTTCGGCAGCCTCGGGGCCGAAGCTGGGCGAACGGTTGTCGGTGAGCGGAATTCCGTCCACCACAAACTGGGTCTGATATTCCGATCCGCGCGGGTGCAGAACCGCATTGCCTTCATAGAGCCAACCGGGCTGTGAGTTTACCAGGTCTTGAATGCCGCGGCCGGGAATCGCGGTCAATCGGTCCTGAATCTGCTTTCCACCCAATTCATTGACTGAACCTGGACGATACGGATCCATCAATGTGTCAGTGCCGATGACCTTCACCGACTCGGAAACGGAAGCCACTTTCAACTGAATGGTACGATCCAAGGGAAGCGCGGACCGTATTTCAACAGCCTCGGAAACTGCAGCAAAGCCTTGCGCGACGATCTGGACCTGGTAGATTCCGTAGGGTAGCCGCTTGGCGTCCAGTTTGCCCTGACTATTCGTAGTAAATGTCTGACTGTACTCATTGCCTTGGCTGAGGAGTTCAACCGTGCTCTTCAGGCCCAATCCGGCGGGATCAGTGATGGTTAAACGCATTTCCCCGGTGGTGCTTTGCGCAAGCACGGGAAGAGCCCAGAGAAGTACGAGAATGATCAGCGCCTTTTTCATCTTCAGTTGATCGGCTTCAGAGTATGCAAAAAGATGTTGTCCCTTGCTGAATCATCTCGTTCGAAATGTCATAGCGCTAGAGCTCATGGCGAACCAGAAGGTTTATGCCATCGTTTGGCACCAGCCTTGGCAATTGCGCTTTGGCGTCCCCGTTAGGACATGTCCTCCACGCAAGCCCGCGCTCCCCACATTTGAATATTCCGGCTGAGGCCATTTTGTTCAGTCTTTTTCATTCCGGCAGGCTGCCAAGAACCCTGAACCGATGGTTGCACGAAGGAATGTATAAGCAGGGATTCAAACGGCTTCCGCCGATTGCAGCTGTCGCAGAGAGGCTGCTAGTGCACAATGACGTCGCCGATTGGCTTTCCTGCCCTGGGAACAGCTGCGTCATAGTCCTCGCCTAAGAGCGCAGCCACGGTGGCCGCCAGTTGAGTCTGCAGCACAGGAGCTATATTTGTTCGCTCGCCCAGGGCGGGTGTGTCCGGGCCAAGGAAGACCATCCATATCTGTTTCGACTCGGGCAGGCCGGGCCACTTCTTTTCCGGATTCGGGGCTGATTGTCCGTGGTCCTTCCAACTGTCCAGTCCCCCGCCCCGGCCATGGTCAGGAGAAAAGATCAGAGTAGTGTGGCCGCGGTATTCGGGCATAGATTGCACCGTCTCCCAAAGGACGCGGACATAGTCATCGGCGCGATGCGCAGCGTTGAGATATTCGGTGTAATTCCCCTCATGCGCCCAATCATCGGTGTCTCCCAGCGAGAGATACAGCACCCGCGGCTTCTGCGACTTGAGATATTCAAGCGCGGTGTAAAACGGGATGGGATCGAAGGGTTCGTCCTCCCAGATGCGCGGGGTCTCGGCCTTTTCATGATTCAGAAGGTCAAGACGGGGCGTCATCGGCATCGAGGTGAGGGGGTCGTAACCGGCGTTGACGAGCAGATGAGAGCGCGGCGCGTTGAGGATGTATGGCATGACGTCCCAGGCGGCAAAGGCGGCGATGCGGCCGCGAAATGCATCTTTCTGGTTCAGCCACTCCAGGACAGTCTGGTTTGGATTCCAT
This sequence comes from uncultured Acidobacteriaceae bacterium, assembly GCA_963787145.1. Lineage (GTDB taxonomy): Bacteria > Acidobacteriota > Terriglobia > Terriglobales > Acidobacteriaceae > PALSA-350. Next base: position 195,630 of record CAWBBY010000034.1, on the reverse strand, counting down.
ACTTTGTCGTTGCTGTTCACGCGAGGATCTACGAAGCCGCAGAACGTCTCGCTATAGCCTGGGTAGGAGAAATTCAGGGTGTTGGTGACATGCGCGTCGGAGCCCTTGGACAGGTTGCCGTATATCTGCCCCTGCCTGGCGGCCACTGTCCACAGAAAGGGCATGAGAGCGACGCGGCGGTCGGTCACAGAATCGCGCCAATAGGCTTTCTTGAGCGCGTCGACGTCCTTCACTTTGCCGTGTTCCATGTTCATAAGCGACGGGTCTGCGCCGTTGAAGACCTCTTGCCAGCGAAGTCCATCTGTCATGACGTAGATAATGTTCTCGGTCTGCCGGGTCTGCGCCTGGGCGAGAACGGAAGTCGCGATGCAGCAGAACACAAGAACGTAGAACGAGCAGGCCGGTATTTTTTTCATAGCTTTCATTAGACATGTAGAGGGCTACGAGTCAAGGAAGCGCGAAGCAAACTCGAGTGGCCCGGGTCGTATTCTTAGGCACCACAAGACGAACAGCTGATCAACGGAGAGTGCGCCGTGCACGCGAGGAACGTCGCACTCTCGAACAAATAGACGAGCATGGGAAAACCTCGCTTGCTAAGAGGGCGATTGCGCCTGCACCAAAGTAGCTACCAGCGCATCGAGATCGGCGGGGTTGACGTCGCTGATGGCAACGATGCGGAGGTCCTCCGTCGTGGCGGAGTGGATGGTAAATCCCGAGCGGGTGCCCGGCAGTGCCGTGAGACTGGGACCGCCGAATCGCTGCGTAAGGAAAACAGAGACTTCGTGTTTGTGGATAGTGAAGAGGAGCAACGCAGCGGGCTGTCCCTTGAGATAGGCAAGGTCCGCGCCTTTGAGGGTCGTGTCCGGTGGAAGGGCTTGGGCGTCGGGAAGATTGAAGCTGAAAGGGAGGCGACCCTGAAACCAGGGTTTCACGGTGTGGCGGTCGGTAGAGATGACCTGCGGGGTCGCTGCACTGGAAAGGGTAGCGAGGTGCTGGTCGAGTAGTTCGGCGGCGAGGGTATTGGTTTCGTGTAGCTGGCGCCAGCCGATGAGTGACACGGCCAGCAGCATCGCCGCAGCGAGGCTCGCCCAGGCTACGCGACGAGTGGAGTGGATGCGCAAGCTCCCCCGCGGCTCCCGATGAAGCTGAGCCGTAAGGCGGGCGAGCGTGCCGGGTGGTGGTGCAAAGCGCCGCCCAGCCCGCGCGGTTGCGGCTTTCAGCTCGGTTGCGGAGAGAACGCGAAGTGCGCACGCGTGGCAGCCGGCTAGATGTTGCTGAATCGTCTCTTGCTCGCCGTCTGCTAGCTCGCCGTCAATAAAGGCGCTGAGCGTGTCTTCGTTTAGATGTTCGATTGCCTGAATCATTGGGATTCTCCGAGCTGCAGCTGCAACAGTTGGCGCAGGGCGCGACGGGCGCGAGAAATGCGTGACATGACAGTCCCGATAGGGATATCGAGGATGAGGGCGATGTCTTTGTACTTAACCTCTTCCACGTCGCACAGAAGGAGAGCTTCACGCAGCGGTGGCTCAAGCTGCTCCAGGGCCCTCTGGAGCGCTGCCTGGTTGTCAAGACGGATGAGGTTGTCTTCCGGGGTCGGACTGGTATCGGCGGTGTCGAGCGCGTGCGGATGATCTTCCAGACACACGGTACGGGACGCGGCGATGCCGCTGCGCGAGGTAAAGAAGGTATTGCGCAGGATGCGGAAGATCCAGCCTTTGAAGTTAGTGTCCGCCTGAAAGGAATCGAAAGCGCGGAGTGCTTTGGAGAGGGTTTCCTGCACCAGGTCTTCAGCCTCCGTGTGATTGCGAGCGAGCCAGAACGCGTGATTGTAGAGCGACGGCAAAAGCGGCAGCGCAAGCTGTTCAAAATCTGCGCTGCGCGCGGTCGACACCATGTTATCAAGTGTCTCGCGCAGACTGGAGCCACGGAATTGGATAGGCGCGCCGAGCAAAGCTTCACTTCGGAACATCACTACCCTAAACCGGATAACAGGCAGATTATTCCAGGGATTTTTGTGTGATTCCCAGGAATAAAAGCCGGCAAGGCCAGTTTTCTGATGCAGAGGTAGTAACGATGAAGCGGGAGATGGATATGAAACAGAAGAATAAGGTGGAAACGGCGCAGCAGACGAATGAGCCGAAGGCTGCTGGAGATGGCATCGACCGGCGCAACTTTCTGCAGTGCATGGCATGGGCGGGTACGGGGCTGGTCTGGTCGATGGTTGCAGGCGTACCTACTTCGAAGGTGCTCGCGGATACGACAAGTTCAGCGAAGAAAAAGATAGTCGAGGACTTCTCGTTCGTGCAGATCAGCGACAGTCATATCGGCTTCAATAAAGCGGCCAACCAGAATGTGACCGGCACGCTGAAGATCGCCATCGACAAGATCAACGCTGGACGCGCGGGGATGAAGCAACCGGATTTCATGATTCATACCGGCGATATCACCCAGAGCTCAAAGCCGGCTGAGTTCGACACCGCAGTAGAGGTAATCAAGGGCGCAAAGGCGGGGCAGGTATTTTATGTTCCCGGAGAGCATGATTTTTCGCTTGACGATGGCGAACAGTACAAGCAGCGCTTTGGCAAAGGGACGCTAGGAAATGGCTGGTACAGCCATGACTACAAGGGAGTTCACTTTGTGGGATTGAACAATTGCGTGCAGGTGGACGCAATGGGCAACCTGGGTGCGGATCAGCTGGCCTGGCTAAAAGCTGATTTGGGCGGGTTGAGTGCTTCGACGCCGGTGGTGGTGTTCGCGCACATTCCGCTGTGGATGGTCTATGAGAAGTGGGGTTGGGGCACGCAGGATGGGGAGACTGCGCTGAGCTATATGAAGCGTTTTGGATCGGTCACGGTCTTGAACGGCCACATCCATCAGATCGTGCAGAAGGTTGAGGGCAATGTCAGCTTTCACACGGCCATGTCAACGGCATTCCCCCAGCCTGCGCCGGGAGCTGCGCCGGGGCCGGGCCCCATGGCAGTTCCCGCCGGCAAGCTGGAGAGCGTGCTGGGGGTGACCGACGTCAAGGTCGTTCGCGGGCACAATCACCTCGCTGTAGTCGACTCTTCGCTGGCGGAGGCGGTGTGAAGCGCGCTTGGATCCTGGCGGTGCTGACCGTAGCCTCGGTGACGGGGTTGGGGTATGTGCACCCGTTTGGCAATCCGCGTGTCGAGCCAGCCAGAGGACCCGGCACGCTGCTCCAGGGCGCCAAGCTGCCGCCCGATGCAAAGGCGGTGTTGGTGACCAAATGCGCGGATTGCCACTCGAGCGAGACGCGGTGGCCGGTCTACGCCCGCGTTGCTCCAGGATCCTGGCTGATAGAACGGGACATCGTCGAGGCGCGCAAGCATATGGACCTCTCCCGATGGGAGCTGCTGTCGATGGAGCAGCAACAGGTGCTGTTGGCCAAGATTAGCCACGAGGCAAAGAGTGGGGATATGCCGCCCCTTCAGTACGTGGCCCTCCACTGGGGAGCCAGGCTTTCACAGGCAGATGTGCACACGCTTTCGATGTTGGGCAAGAATGCAGGCGATAGCGAGGCAACGTTGGCTGGGGCTGGCGATGCAGGGCGGGGCAAACTCGTATTTGACAAACGCTGCACTGGTTGCCACTCCATGGAAATCAATGGGGAGGGGCCGAGGCTATCCGGAGTGTATGGAAGAAAGGCGGGCAGTGTACCGGGGTTCGACTACTCCCAAGGTTTGAAGAATTCGGGGCTGACCTGGAATGACGCAACCCTGGAGAAGTGGTTAAGCGGTCCGGATTTGGTAGTACCGGATGCCAAGATGGACTTCTATGTACCCAAGGCCGGGGAGCGGCGGGATCTAATTGCCTATTTCAAGCTATTAAACATGGGTTCGTGAAACGCGATGCCGACAAAACGATGGGTTTGTTTGCATGTGAGCGATGGGAGCTAGCTGCGCCCGCCAACCGCTCACCCGGGTAAGCCAACGCGGTGCACAAGATCTTGAAAGCGTGGATCGGTGCGAAGAGGATCGAAGCCAGGCCGTATCAGCACGCCAGGGTTAAATCGCTCTGCGTAGCCTTTTTCGAGCCAATTTATCGCTTCATCCTTATCCCCGAGTGACGCATAGATCGCGGCAACCTCCGAAGCATGCGAGTTCCTGGCGGTTGAACTACTCTTCAGGTCGTTCAGCAGCTTCATCGCTTCGCTCCTCTGGCCGGATAAAGTATAGGCCCGGGCAAGATTAGCGATGCAGGTCGGGCTACCTCCAGAAAGCTGGACCGCTTTTTGAAGTTCTGCGACCGCTTCCTTGTACATGTGTTCTTGCAGGTACGCCTGGGCGAGTTGGTTATGCGCCATGGCAAAATTAGGATCCATTTCGATGGTCTTACGGCTCTGTCGCATGGATTCGTCATAAGAGTGTGCAAGCACCAGCACCTCTGCCAGATCGGCGTTAATAATGAGAGATAACGGGTCCACACTTTCCGCCTTTTTCATTTCCACAATCGCTTCGTCATACCGGCCCAATAGAGCCAGGTGCCAGGCATACCAATGGTGAGCGGTTGCGTAGCCTGGGTTTAGTTCAATGGCCCGCCGGAATTCCTTTCCGCCAGAATCCAAATCCCAGTCAAACCCGTCCAGCACGAACGCCAACGAGTTGTGGGCTTCCCCGAGCGCGTTGTCCAATTTCACAGCTTTGAGCGCTGCGGCCTTCGCTTTAGGGTAGGCCTCCATGGGGGTCATTACGGCATACTGCCAGTCTCCTAGCAAAGCATATGTGTCGGCTAAGCCGGAATAAGCCTGGGCATAGTTCGGGTCTTCTTCGATCGCCTGGTTGAAATAAGCAAGGGCAACCTTCAAGCCATCTGCTGTTCGCTTACTCCAAAAGTACCGGCCTTTGAGATAAGACTCGTAAGCTTGCGGATTAACAACCGCCGCGCTTTTCAGCGCAGCTTGTTCCCGTGGCGTCAAATTGATCTGAATTTGCTCTGCAATGGCTCTTGCTACCCGGTCCTGCAGCGCCAGGGTATCTCGCAACTCACCTTCATAGCTTTGGGACCAAAGGTGCTTGTCGGTAGAGGCGTCGATCAACTGCGCCGTGATGCGGACCTGGTCGCCGGCACGGAGCACGGTGCCTTCTACCACGGCGTCCACGTTCAGCTCACGAGCGATCTGGGGCAGAGACTTGTGCGCACCTTTATATACCATTACCGAGGTGCGGGAAATCACCCGTAATGCGCTGATCTGCGCCAGGTCAGTGATCAGCTCGTCCGTCATTCCATCAGAGAAGTAATTCTGTGCAGTATCGCCAGAGAGATTCTCTAACGGAAGCACCGCCAGAGACCGGATGGCGGTGGGCCTACGGCCACGCGAACGAATGAGCAAGACGGAAAGAATCGCCAAACCCAATACAACCGCCAGGGCCAGGATGAGTCGACCCGTTGGTCGCAGCCGGCGTTTGGCGGGAACGGCCAACCTTGGGCCTTGGAGCTGAGGCGCGAACTCGATCACAGGCGGGACGGCCAACCCGTTGCCTTGGAACTGGTGCCCAGGCTCGGTCCCAGTCGCGTCCACGGACGCAGGTTCTGGCCTTCGTATGCGGCCGTCCGCGTCGACAAAGGTCACATCCGCAATGAAACGATAGCCACGTTTTGGAAGAGTCTCGATATATCGCGGATTCTCAGCCGCGTCCCCCAAAGCGCTCCGGAGCTTGGCTATTGCAATGTTGACCGCCTGGTCGAAATCACCAAAACTTTCGTTGGGCCAGACTCGGCTGCGGAGTTCCTCCCTGGTGACCACTTCCCCCGGACGTTCCAGCAAGACCTCCAGCAATTTCAGTGGCTGCTGCTGGACTCTGATTCTCACACCCGCTTTGCGCACCTCGCCCGACTGGAAAGAAACCTCATAGGTTCCGAACCGCACGAGCAAGGTATGCCGCAAGGGTTCCATATTCGGCCTTCGCACGGAAGTCTAGCACTTTATCCTGCAAGGGAATCGTAAGTATTGGAATGAGAAGCCTCCATCCCCACCCGCGCACCGCCGGCTCGCACCCCTGGGGCAAGGATATGTGCAGAGCTAACCTCATAGCGACCATGTACTTGGCAGGCAATGAACCGGTTATGAGGAGAAAAGCCTGGGTGAATTGATGCCTTGCGGCCAGGCGCGCACTGTTGGGGTGCGATTCGGGGAGAAGGCAAATGAGACGTCTTGGCTTTAGCCCACGGGGGATGGTCCAACTTGGGCCTTCATCCTCACAGGAAGATAGATCGTTGGCCGGGTTTGAAGAGTTGGCCATACCCTTGTTCGATTCCCTTTACAACTTCGCGCGCTGGCTTGCGCAGAATCAGAACGATGCCGAGGATCTCGTACAAGAGACTTATTTAAAGGCTCTACGCAGCTACGCATCGTTTGAGCCCGGCACCAATTTCCGGCCATGGATATTCCAAATCCTGAAGAACACGTTTCTAAGTTCGCGCTCAAAACTCGAGCGGCGCATGACCCTTGCCATGGACTCGGAGGAGGATTTGCCCGCAACTTCCGCCACTCCTGAGTCGCTGCTGATCGGCCGTTCCGATATCGATGCGGTTCGATGTGCAATCGAGCAGCTGCCACTCATTTTTCGCGAAGTCATTTTGCTGTGTGACGTTGAAGATGCCTCTTACCGGGAGATTGCGGAAATATTGTCGATCCCCATCGGAACCGTTATGTCACGCCTGGCCAGAGCCCGGAAGATGGTTCGCGCGTCACTCCGTAGCACTACTGCACCAGGATCGGAAGGCTTGTCTCATCCGGGCCTCACTTTGAGAAACGGAATATTGCCCACGCTGGGACAGGCTGGATATACATAGCCAGCAGAGTTGGAGAGATAGATGGTTCTGCAGTAACACACCGATCGCCGTTAAATGATTGAAAACACAAAGGCCATCGGCTGCAAGTACAGATAATTCCGTTTCTTGAGGGCCCAAAGGGGTGCATGGCGATGGCGAAGCAGAAAGGGCCCTTCCCTTACTGAACTTCGGCAATCGCGGAGAGGAGGGGTTTCGATGCTGGAACGAGTTGTGTGTAGACGTTGGTTATTGCCGGCTGAGTCGTTGCGGAGCATACCATTGGATCTACCAATTATGGAGCCGCTTTCCGCCGTAAGCACGATGGTCGCCCTCGTTTCCCACGATCTTCGCCATCCCTTGACTGCCATCCTGGCAAATGCGGAATTCCTCACCCAGCCAAATATCAGCGAGCTGGAAAGGAACGAGTTTTACCACGAAATCCGTTACGCCATCGACCGGATGAACGAGTTGGTCTCCTCTTTGTTGGAGTGCTCCAGGGGTCGCGACACGCTTCGGCCCGGCACACGAAACATCGTTGACACCGTCGAGCGGGCGATCCGGATGACAAGTGTGAAACAGGAGTTCCGCCGCATCACCATCAAGCATCATCATGAAGGGACGGCTGTGGGCTGGTTCGATGCCAACCGTCTCGAACGGGTGGTCGCCAATCTCGTCCTGAATGCTTGCCAGGCGGTTTCTCCGGACTCGGGGCAGATCGTCATAACCACTACCGGAGATCGAGCCTGCTTGCAAATTGGCGTCTGGGATAACGGCCCAGGCATTTCTTCGGCGATACAGGACTCCGTTTTTGAACCCTTTGTGAGCTATGGGAAGGCCGACGGCAGCGGACTGGGCCTTGCGATAGCCAAGAAGATCGTCGAGGATCATGGCGGAGAGATCTACCTTGATGGGAGAAATGAGACCGGAACTTTATTCAAGGTCACGATTCCGTTCGCCATTCCGGGGGGAGCACTCATTTCCGTGGGTCCGGTCCACTCAACGCGCAAGTCAAGAAGCATGGCGCATCGTGTTAACACGCCGTAATCGGTGTCACTCACGATTCGCATAGCGCACGCACCCGCATACCCTGGCGGCAGCCAGGTATCTGCAGGAGGGAATCGTATAAGAGCGTCGTACACAGTGCATCGAGGGCGATAACTTTAATCCTGCAGAGCAACCCGAGCCAGAGCGCTGAGTCCTAGCCCTCTACCGCAATCCGTTGCATACAACAATGTGTGGGGGTCCTCCCACGATGGCAAGGTTGCGTTGCATGCTGTGTGCGTCAATTGCTGCTCGACACCAGTTGCCAGCTCGCGGACCACAAGCTGCCAGGATCCCCATTTCCGCCGGCTAAACGCCAGTCGTTTCCCGTCCGGCGAGATGGACGGGTATCTGGCCGGACCAGCAATTCCACTTAGGTGTTCAACCACGCCGGTTGAACGTCTCACGATAATCAAGTGGGGTCCACTCACAGCACCAGCGGCAGCGATCAGGTCACCTTCAGACGTAACACTAACATCCAGGATGCTGGGCGCGGCGTTCATGATCAATTGCGCCGCCGTTGGAGATTGCGCTTCAGACAGCCAAACTGTGGTTCTACCATACTCTTCTCGAATGAAAGCAAGCCATCTACCATCCGGCGAGATCTTGGGCTGCTCACCCTCCGCGATATATTCAGGTATCGGATTTGGAGTCCCGAGCGGGAGTTGCATGATAGACGATTGTCTGGTCACGTATTCGAAGTACCCGACAGCACCGCGCTCGCTTCCCGCAAGTGAAAGTACATCACCAGAGAAGGGCAGGGCTTGCACTCGATGATTTTCGAGAGCCATCGCCCCGTATTTTTCTTCGAACATTTCGGTGAAAACGACTCGACCTCCCATTGCGGCCGGATTGCTGGCACTATAGCCGGTCGAAGCATTCGACAGACGACGGCGAAAGTCTTCAGTCCGGTTCTTCAAGGGTCTCAAATTTGAAATTGCAAGCAACGCACTCGCCAAGACAGCAACCGCCACCCATTTCTTTCCAATGCGTAGGTGCTTGTCTGAAGCAAGGGTCTGTAGGAGCAAGACGTAAAGGCCAAGGGTCCCCACCAATCGGGGCAGAAGCAGCGTTCCAATCCTACCCGGCGCCGGGGCACATGCCATCGAGAACAGCAGTATGAAGGCGAGTACCTTGCGTTTGTCTGTAATTTTGAGAAGTTCGTCAGTCCCAACTACAGCAGTAAAGATCAGAATGCAGTAGTGATAGGAGGCGGGCATGGAAGATGAAAGAAGCAGGAGGGGGACGAAGGCCGACCACTCCAATGCCTTGCTGCGTTTCGTGGTGCCGTCACTTGTTGCCCATAGAAAGCCGAAAAGCACACCCGCACCCGTTATCGCTTGGGTCAACGCATAAAGTACCGGCGAATCGAACACGGGCGAAGGGTTTAATTCGGGCTCGAACAGAAACAGATGATGCCAGAGCGCTGTAAATGAATTCCACACAAGGCTATAGGGGGCAACTAGTTCGCCGCGAAGCGCCCTGGGAAGCACCTCGGTTAACAAGATCCGGTGAACCTCCAAACCAAAAAACGCGACCGAGATGGCGGTCAATGCAAGCGTCCCAAGAATCAGTCCCGCCGCTGAGCGCCAATCTCGCCTGCGGATAAACAGGATCAGGAAGAGAGCAGGAAAGAACTTAAGAGACGCAGCCGCTGACAGCAACAGTCCCGAGGTGAGTCGGTGGTTCAAGCATGAACAGTAATATGCAGCACAGATCAGCAACAGAATCAGAACGTAATACTGGCCGCACAAGAAATTCGCACGGAGCGGCGCGATGCACAACAGGGAAAGAAGCACAGCCCTTCGCCAAGGCAGCTTTGTCACACGATGCAGCAAGCCCAAAGCAAGCAAGAGGAAACCGAGGTTCAAGATGAGCCACGCACGCTTCGCCGCCAGGGGTGACAGGAGACTGAATGGCAAAATCGGTAATGCACACATCGGTGGATTGGGAATAAACCCCACCAATGGTTGTTGTATGCCCAAGTAGTCCTTTTGACGTTGAAACCAAGTCCACTCATATACACGGTCGAGAGGAATACCTCGGTGGTGAAGAGAGGCTGCGAGATAATAGTTTGGGAAGTCAGTATTTAGAGTTCGCCATGCAGGTAGGAAGCCGCGCCCGGCAAAAATCGCCAACAAGGCAACCAGTAGGACCCACTCCGCTATTGCTACGGATTGCGGCCATCTCGATCCGGACCTTAATCCGTCGGGCCCAACAATGTTAAGGGCGGCCTCGCCAGACATCGTATTTCCTTTCATGATCGCCGCTCTGCGCTGAACCGACATTCGAAGCCACAGAGACGAATCAATCGATCTTCGCTAGAAGGGGCCAAGACGTTTCTTCCGCCGAGACAAAATGAGAACGCGCTCATGATGAGTTCTACTGATCTGAGAACTGAGCTGGGCTGTATTTATTCCAATCTGTTAGGCCCAAGGCTGAAAAATCAGCAGAAATACCTGGAATAAATCTGCGCAAACTTAGTTAACGAGTACATCGACATCTGTCTGGTCCCTCAGGAGAGATCATCCTTGCGTTTTCAGCGAACGTTGACAGGAGGCGGGGAGCTGCTGGCCCTCTTGCGCCCTTTCTGGAGTTTCATTGCGGTAGTCTCTTTCGGCCAGTGTGTTGGACTGCTGCCTGCGTGGGCAGCGCCCTCCCCCACGATAACAACGCTGTCCGTCATCTCCGGCGGAAACGCCGTGAGGACAGTTGCAGCTGGAAGCGTGGTCACTCTGACGGCAACCGTTATGGCCGGCAGCACTCCGGTTACGCCGGGCCAAGTCAACTTCTGCGATGCGACGGCCAAGTTCTGCACCGACATCCATCTGTTGGGCATCGCGCAGTTGACCGCCAACGGTACGGCGACGCTGAAATTCCGTCCTGGGGTTGGGAGCCACAGCTACAAGGCGGTTCTTGCCGAGCCGGCAGGCCTTGGGCCCAGTGCTTCGACCGCATCATCGCTTACAGTGACGGCCTCGCAGGGCACGGGGCAACTGGCCACAACGACGTACCTCGAAGCCGGCGGGGTGCCAAACATCTTCTCATTAACGGCGAGAGTGCCGGGCAACGGAAATGCTTTGCCGACGGGCATGGTGTCGTTTGTGGATGCAAGCAACGGGAATGCAGCGTTGGGGACGGCGGCGTTGACGAGTGAAACGGGCGCCGGCTTCGCGGGTTCCTCACTTTTGTCTGTCGCCTCACAGAACATCGGTAACACTGTCTTGACCGCTGACTTCAATGGCGACGGAATCCCGGACCTGGTCATACTCGGAAGCGGCATCTCCGTGCTCTTGGGCAACGGGGACGGCACATTCACAGCAGCGCCCAGCCCTTCGAATGACTTGCCGGGAGCTATTGCGGTGGGAGATTTCAACGGAGATGGCATTCCCGATCTGGCCGTGGCGCCTGCGTTCGATGAGGGCAATAGTGAAGTGCTTTTGGGCAACGGGGATGGAACCTTCACCAACGCGGGTGTGATTTTAGAAAACGACAACAATACGGTTACGTCCAATGCCATCGCTGCAGCAGACTTCAACGGAGACGGCAAGCTGGATCTAGTCGAGACCTGCAGCGGCGATGAGGGGCCATGCAACAACTTACTCCTGATTCTGTCCGGCAACGGAGACGGAACCTTTACGCAGTTCTCCGAGACCCCCTTGCCGTTCGCCGGTTCCCAATCGATGGCCGTGGGCGACTTCAATGGAGATGGCCAACCCGACGTGGCGGTGACAAACTCCGGCGCGAATGGCGTGAACGTCTTCCTGAATAATGAGGGGGGTCTTTCTTTCGTGTATACAATGCCGGCAACGGGCGCCGGCCCCTCATCGATTGCCGCGGCAGACTTCAACGGAGACGGCAAGCTGGATTTAGCCGTGGCCAACTCCGGCAGCAACAATGTGACGATTCTGCTGGGCAACGGCGATGGAACCTTTACGGCCGCAGCAAGCCCGGCAACGGGTATGGCGCCCAATTCGCTTGCGGTCGGGGATTTCAACGGAGACGGCGTTCCTGACCTGGCGGTAGCCAACTCCGGCAGCAGCAACGTGACGATTCTGTTGGGCAACGGGGATGGAACTTTTAAGGCTGCAACTAGCCCCGCGGCGGACACCGGCTCAACATCAGTCACGGCAGCAGACTTCAATGGAGATGGCAAGGAAGATCTTGTTGTGACCAATTCCCAAGATAGCTCAGCAACTGCGCTTTTGGCAGAGACAGCGCTGACAATTGCAACGGTGAACAATATTTCCCCCGTAGGCGAAGGCACACATCTCGTCAAAGCGATCTATTCCGGCGACGTCAACTATGGTGGCAGTACCTCCGCCGATGTGTCCCTAATTGTCGTGCCGCCGGGCCTCACGCTGAGTGGTACTTCAGTTTCAGTCGTGGCTGGCGCCACCGGGACTTCGACTCTCACGATTACCCCCACGAACGGCTTCTCCGGAAGTGTGACCCTGGAATGCGGCACCAGCAACTCTCCGGTCAACGCAAATGATGTACCCACCTGCTCGTCCATCCCGCCAGTGACTATCTCGGGGAATGCGCCGGCAACCACAACGGTCATTATCCAGACACAATCAGGCACAACCCCTGGGCAATACACGGAGTCTGTGAATGCAGTCGATTCGAGCGGAGCTGTCCTGCCTGAGACCAATACTGCGATCATCGCAGTAACGGTGACGGCGCCCGCTCCCGCTCCCCCTCCCCCTCCCGCTCCGGCTCCCCCTCCCGCTCCGAGCTTCGCGCTTACCAATACGACCGTCAGCATCGCCACACCCGGCGTCAGCGGGACTTCGACGATCACGATCATGCCCAGCGGTGGTTTTACGGGCTCGGTGGCGCTCACCTGTACCGTAACGGGTCCAGCAACTGCGGTCGATCTGCCTACCTGCTCCTTCGCTGCGCCACCCGCCATCACGGGAACAGCAGCCGTAACGGCGACGCTCACTGTCAACACCACGGCAGCGAGTAGTTCGTCCAACGCGACTGGCCACACAGCGACGGCTTTCCGCAACCAGCGCAAACCTATGTTGGCGCTTGGTGGAGGCAGCGCCTTTGCGGCGTTCCTGTTCTTCGGATTGCCCTTACGCCGTCGCCGAACAAAGACTCTGCTGAGTCTGTTGCTGCTCGGTGCGTTCGCTACGATAGTCATGGGATGCGGCGGAGCAAAGAAGGCAGCTAATCCTGTCACGACGCCAACCAATCCCGTCGCGACGCCTCCCAATCCCGGCACGACTGTTGGGAGCTACATGGTCACGGTGAGTGGTTCCAGCGGCGCCCTGACCGCGTCCACGACCGTTGCTGTCACTGTGAACTGAGCGGTCGCAGAGCCTCCAAGTCAGAAACTCCGGCAACGTCGCAGGGCATGATTTTAGTGAGCGTATTTTGAGCCCTCTTGACTGTGAGTTAGAGTGTGTCATCAGGTGTCCGCTTGTTTTGGGTGCGCGCCTGTTGTGTGTCTCTAAGCAGCCTGTGTCCGGTCTGGAGTGAGGCGGCCAGGTCCCAGGGTAGAGGCTCCTGGATCGGGCTGACGGGATGATCGGGACAGCGGACTAGGCCTTGCGATCGCGAGGAACATTGTCGAGGAGTCTGGCGGGGAGATCTGCCTTTAAGCCGCCACGACAACCGTTCCCTCGACCCGGCTAACACATGGCAGCACATATCCAGCCTCCTTCTGCTCAGCCGTCAACCCGGCTTCGACGTCCATTTGAACTGTGCCGCTCACGAGTCGCGTGGCGCATGCACCGCATAGACCCTGGCGGCAGCCATACGGTATCGGCACGCCGTTTTTCTCTGCCAGATCCAGCAGAGTGCTCCCAGCGGTAGCCTGACAAACTTTGCCCGAATGAATAAACACGACGGTCTCGACCCCGAGTGCCTCCCCTGGACGAGGCTCTGTCGACCTTTCCCCTCCCGCAAAACTTTCCTGAAGAATCCGGTCCCCTTTTATGCCCAGAGTCGACAGAATCTGGTGCGCGCTGTCCATGAATCCTTTCGGACCGCAGAGAAAAAAAGTGGGTGAATCCAGACCGGTCATGTGTTGAGAGACAATTTCCTTAGTAAGGCGCCCGCTGTGCCCCTTCCAGTTTGGATCCGACCGAGACAGGCACACCTCATACGTGAAGCGGGGAAGAGACCTAGCCAGTCGCACCAGCTCGTCCTGGAAAATGATGTCCGCACGGGTGCGCACACAATATAGAAGCGTCACGGGATTAGCCAATTTGAGATCGTCCATATAGGACAGCATCGAAATCATGGGTGTAATCCCACTTCCCGCCGCAATGAGAACTATGCTTTTGTGGAGTTTCTCGTCAAAGTAAAACTGGCCGTACGGCCCGCTTGCCTCCACCACGAGACCCGGCTTCGCCCGCTCATTGAGAAAAACAGATACACAGCCATTCTCCATGCGCTTGGGCGTGATCTCTACATAGTTCTCGTGAACCGGTGAGGAGGAAATGGTGTAAGACCGCGGTACTCGTTGGCCATCAACCATCCACTGGAACGTCAGAAACTGCCCTGGCCTGGCGCCAAGCCGGTTTTCGTTTGGGATCTGAAAGCGCAGCGTCCTGGTATCGTGCGTTTGCCGCTCAGTCTGTGCCAACAGAAGAGTCATCGGGCTATTCCCGTTCTTGTGATCGCTGGCTGGGGTTGCCGGCGCAGGAATCCCTAGATTACGCGCTGACTCCACGGAAGCACGTAGCCGCTTCCCCTTTCTAAAAACCAAAGCGCACTGGACCAGGCACACTGCAATAACCAGGCGGGTCGTCAGCCATAGCCCGAACCTTCCTGGACCCGCAGAACGAAGAAGCTCTGAGAATACGGGGATGGCCACGAGCAGGAACGAAATCACGAAGATCGTTATTCCTAGTGCCTTCAGCGACGAATGGCTCTGCTTGTAGCGGCGCGCGATCAATATCTTCAACAGAAGCAGAGGCACCAGCATGAACACAAGCACAATGTGCAGAACCAGGTACGTAGGTAGATCACCTGTTATCCCCGAGCCAGTAAGTCTCTGACTCATACTGTAGGCCATGATGCAGAACAGGATCACAAACAAGTAACCGCTCACTCTGTGAAGAGCGATTAAGCGGTTTCTCGTCGTTACCTTGCGCGAGGGCCGGGAAGCCTCGAGCATCACTACCACGTTGGCGGCGGCCAGGGTAACAAAGGCAATGCCGGTGAAAATATCTGAAATATGTGCCATAGGTTTCTATACCTCTACTCTCTGATGACCACTACAACCCAATCTGTACCTGACACCGCAGGTTATGGACAACTGAAGCCGGCTTGCTTTCACGAGAGAGCAAGGCGTCTTTACCCAGCATGAGAGCGAGTCTGCGCCACGATCTGTTCTTCTTGCGCACTCGACGTTAGCGAACGTTTGCCCCTGCGTTAATGCCAACAGCATTGACCGTGATTTATTCCGGGCCCCGATGCGCTTTGGTTCACGAGTCACTCTTGCGACCTCGCCGAATCTGAACCCGTTGAAGTTCATCAGGGCATACTGGAAGCAGCATGAACTGCTGAAATCTGCCCCAGAGACTACTACCAACTCAGTGAGGCGGCGGCACCTTATGTTGCATGCGCCGCTGTCCCCGACTCATCGCCGCCTTCAGGTAGAACGCTTTTCTATGGTCAGAATGGCTTATATTAAGCGGGATTCAACAGAACTCGCACTTGAGTCAGCAAGGAGTCAAGAGTCGCACCCCCGCCGACATAGGCGTTAACATAAGTCAGTTCCTCCGACGCCAAGAGCGTGTGGCCAGAGATAAGTAGGATCGGAATATCAGCATTGAACTGCTTGATATCCCGAGTCAGCTTGGAGCCGATCATTTGCGGCGTTCGATATGCCAGCAGCACCAGGTCCGTCGAGGTCTGTTTCAGCCGTTCTAACGCCTCAGCGTTGCAGGCAGTTATCACCTTGTATCCAGCCCATTCCAGAGCAAACGTCAGGATTCTCAGCGCCTTGGGGTTATCGTCCACATAGAAGACTGTCCGCTGATTCGTTCTTCGTCGCTGCTCCCGTTCCCCGCTGGGTTTCTGGCCCAGGCCATTACCGTGCCCTGCACGTAAATCAAAGGTTGCTACATCGGCCGCTAACCGCACCACATTACCAGCCCCACCCAGTGCTGCCGTACAGTGTCTGCAGTCCTTAAGATGCTCTTCAATTGAGGCGCGCATCGCGGCGCCGTGTTTGCCCCCAATGTAGTTAGGGATCTCGCGCCAGATCTCTTCGCAACTCATTTCCGTCACAAAACCTTTTATCAATTGTGTAAGTGGCCGAAGCAGCCCCAACTCCGATGCTATACCGATTCAGGGCTAGTCTTTCAAAGAGAATGCGTTGATGATGAGGTAAGCAGAGTCTATCTCCACCCCACAGCCTATCGAGTTATCAAAAAGAACTGCAGGTATGTTAGCGCTTCAAAAAGAATGGCCGGGCACTCGGCCCGACCCATTGGGACAAGGATTAGTTTTAACGTTGCCCGGCTTAGACTCATTAGCTTGCGGTGCGGGACCGTCAGTTGCACTTTGCCACCTTTTATAGTGCCCTTTCAGGAATCAATCATTTCTTGTTAAATAGAATTCCTATTATTATTCCCAGCAGGATTACGATAATAGCTAAAAAACACTCTACTATCTCAAAGTCGCTCATCAGTTCATTTCCTTGCTGATCTTATGGGATCATCATATCTTTACCTTCAAAACTCGTCTTCAAAGGTCCACCCCCCCCTCCCTGGTTGGAGAGGGGCATAGTGGACTGTTATGCAGAACGCCTTCAAT
The DNA here is from genome assembly GCA_963787145.1 of uncultured Acidobacteriaceae bacterium. Classification (GTDB taxonomy): domain Bacteria; phylum Acidobacteriota; class Terriglobia; order Terriglobales; family Acidobacteriaceae; genus PALSA-350. Next base: position 179,016 of record CAWBBY010000034.1, on the reverse strand, counting down.
AAGCTGGCGCGCAAACTTACGCTGTTGCTCCGATGCGCTTGAACTCCAGCATGACGATAGGCGCAAAGTGGTTTGCATCTAGCTATCTAATGTGAGAAACCACCACTCAGCATAACCCCGCTGCGGAACGCAGGATACAAGAGTATGTTTCGGAACCCATGAGAAAGAGTGACCGAACGATCTACTTGCTCCCGCCACTTACTGGGACAGAGATGGTGTCGTGTGGTTTCGCGGCAGCCGCCAGGGTAACCGAACGGGATACGTGGAAGTTATAAACATAATCCGCTGTCTGAATCCCGCTGAGATAGTGCTGTTGTCCAACCGTGCTAAACCTCACGTTCGGCTTGTAGGCGGAAGCCTCTTCCATCTCGGTAGGCTTCACAAACACAGTGGTACCAGTGTCATAGCTAGTGATCATCAGTACGTCGAATGGTTGCTCCGAAATACGCTTGACAATATATTTGCCTGCGGGGAGGGTCGTTTTACCGGCCACAAACTCGAAGGGCAGGGTTACATTGAGCTCGGCGTGCGTTTCCGCGTTGGCAGCCACACCGAGCCCAAGCAGGAATGTGATCGCGACTAGAATTCTTGTATGCTTTTTCATAACTTTTCCTCTTAACCTCTAAGTTTTCGTTGCTGATCCGTGCGGCGCTCTCGAGCTTTGATTCCGCAAGATTGACGCTTAGCATCCGTTTCAACAATCATTCAGAACGTGTGCAAATGTTCTGCACTTATGAGAACTGAGCTGGGCAGGATTTATTCCGACGCGCTGGGTACAGGGACAGGCGCGCGGATCACGTCTGGCGGCAGCGGCATATCTGAATATCGCAGCTGCTCCGCAGGTAGAGTAGTGTGCTTGGGCGTGAGAAATGGAGCGGAGCAGGTTTGCACACGCGTCCAGTTCTTAAGGTGCGTGATTACTGCCGACAAGCTAGAGCGCGCGGAGATATTCAAAGCTGCTCACCCACTGCGCCAATAACTGATGAACCTCCGGCTCGCATCCGTCCCTTGCGTGCCGCTGCCTGCTGTTTTCCGTTTATCCCCCAACTCCAGCACAGAACTTTATTTATCGAACCGGGGCGTTGCCTGGACGCCTACCGTCCTTCCCTGGAGCCGGTACATCGGAATAAATCCTGCCCAGCTGAGTTCTCATAAGTGCGGAACATTCGCACATGTTCTGAGAATGACCGTTGAAATGGACGCGATGCGTCACTCTTGCGGAACCAGAGCTCCGGAACCGCACGGATCAGCAACGAGAGCTCAAGGGAGATGTACCTGAATGAAACTCCTCATAGCGAGTCTTTTCGCGTTTTCCAGTGCGGCCTTCGCCGGAAACATTGTGCCCGTCAGCTATCACGAAGGAACCCTTGTGTCGTTCTCTATACCAGCTTCCGGAAGCAACTGCGCTGTCAGCTCAGAACAGCGCTGCAGTGATGTTTACCGGACGCAATACATGGTTAAGTCGGAGGGGATCCTCTATGCTCTAACGCCGGTGAACAGCGCGACCGGCAGCATCGCCGAAAGAGCGACGCTAGGCTGGAGCAAGGCTTTCAGCAAGAGCTCTTCGCTGTATCATCAGCAGATTGGAACAGCTCTCCAGCTTCGAGATGACGGCAGACATCTCTTCGTCAAGGTGGGTAATCGAGAGTCGAAGTATTCGGCCGTTGAGGCACGATAACAAGTTGATGCTCTAGGCTTCGTTGAACCCCTACTTATTTTGCGGCGACCATGGAATAAAACCCTCTTTTGCCAGTTCTCATGATTAGGCGGCAGCACGTAGCTGCCAATCCGATCGGAGTGCCAACTAGTCGAGAGGAAAATCATGTAAGCGTTGTGGCGAGCAGCTAAAGGTGAGTGCACCAGGGCTGCCCTCTGCGAAGTCAAAAACGAAACTGACAGCTGATTTAAAGGAGTGCTATGCAGAAATCAGACGGTTCCATCAATCGTCCGGTGAATCGCCGGTCGTTTCTAAAAACTGGAATGCTGGCTGGAAGTGCAGCCACGGTAGGCGTGGGTTTGGCAGGTAGTTTCAAGCCGGCGTTCGGTCAAAGCAGCAGTCTAACCAAAGGAGATGTTGCGATCCTGCGTATGCTGGCTACAGCCGAGCTCATCGAAGCGGACCTTTGGACACAGTATGCGGAACTAGGTGGTATCGGCGATAATCCACCTATTGAAGTAGCCCCCAACGAACCGTTGAACAGCTATCAGGCTGCCCTCTCGAACCTCGATTCCGATGGCCCGCAATACATCACCAGCAACACCCTAGACGAAGTCAGCCATGCCACCTTCCTCAACGGATACCTGGAGTCCAAGGGGGAACGGCCGGTCAACTTCGATGAGTTCCGCACCCTGCAAGGCAGCACGGCAACCGGCGCGGACAACATCGGCCGGCTCACCTGCCTCCAGCACCTCAACGTCGACACCAGCTGGTTCATCCGTTATCGCAGCAACACCAACCCGGACTTTGGCGCCACGTACCCGCAAGCCGTTACTATCACAAACCGCACCGCCATCCCCATCACCGATGCGGATCTCAATGGCTCCGCCGCCCACATCCAGGTGATCGCCAACATTGCAGCCTTCCACTTCGGATACATCGAGCAAGGCGGCGCCAGCCTCTACGCGTCTATGGGGCAGAAAGCCTCGAGCGCGGAGCTCCTTGAGATCATCTTCGGCATCGGCGGAGACGAAGTTGCCCACTTCCTGGAATGGGTCGATTTTGCGGGCAATGGAGTCCAGGCCCCTGTCGCTCCAGTCACGGACACTGGGCTGACGTTCCCTAACTTTTTCGCTAGCCCCTTGGGTGCACTCGTCCAACCAAGCCTGATCTTCCCTGTCCCGTGCGAGTTCATTAGTCCCAGTCTTCCTCACTGCTCCGTGATTCGTCCTCTGACCGACAAGTTCGGCGGTGGCGTGGCTACGATCGCAAGCTTTACCGCCGATGGGCTCTTCTATGGCCAATCCAAGGAGTTCTTGAATGTAGTCAACCAGATTGCAGCAGAGGCCGATGCGGCCGTGCGGCAAACCTAATCTCTATTCAGCTGTTACAAGAAACGTCTCCGCTTTTTAAAACACCAGCGCGGCCTGCCCACGCACAAGCCAGCTCGCAAGAATAGGTTGGCTTGTACAAGGGACGGCCGTTGAGACACGATGACTCTGGCGATGCGGATTCACAGGAAGATCTTCGCACCCGCTCTATCTTGCTGATAAGCCTTTTCCGTTCCGATTTGCGCAGACACCTATCTAGAGCGGCTACCCCGCATCCAGGCCGCTCCATCTGTCTCTTTGGGCCAGGCAAACAGATGCCGGGGGAATTGTTCTTTTGGTATGTTCCACTGAGCGCAGTATTGGTATTCGCTCAGCCAGCCGGCAATTTGTTCCGAAGCCTGTTGGTTGTGGATTTCAACGATGACGACTGGGCGCTGCGTCGCAAAAAGCTTCTTTCCCCCGCGCAGCACCTCGTACTCACCGCCCTCCACGTCGATCTTCACCAATTGCGGCTGAGGTACTTCGGCACCAATAAAGTCATCGAGCGTGACTGCCGGTACCCTTATTACTTCACCTTTCCCCAATACGGGCCGGTTTCCGTCAGCCTGCACGCCGCCCTGCGACCTTGCGGTTACACCACGACGAAACCCGATCCCGTCGATTGCCGTACGCGACCATACAGCGGCGTGCACTACTCGCAGGCGATTCTCCAACCCATTCCGCGCACGGTGTTCCTCTAAACGCGTGATGTTCTCCGGGTCGCCATCGAAAGCTATAACCAAGCCCAGGTCGCCCACAAGCAGAGCTGCCCCGAGAGCCATCGTTCCCACATGAGCTCCGATGTCATAGACAACCGCACCCAGCCCAACCTTAGCCAAAATCGCATTCTGTACCTCGGGTTCATGCTCCCCGCTCCAAAGGAGCGCTTCTCGAGGAAGGCGGAGATGCATCCACACTCCCTTGGATAAGCCGGATTGAATCTGCACCCAAACCTGCACCTTGGGAAGGAAACGACGTTCGATCCGTTGCTTCAGTTGGTCGAGCCCTCGTCCTCTGCGGGCCAGCCGCCGCAACACGCCTTCGGGCGCGGACTTCTTGAGTGCGAAGTAAGTCTGATAAAGCAGGGCGTAAAGGTTGGCCATCATCAGAGATGTTCACCGGGATACCTCTGCCTACTCTACAACCACTTTGCCGGTCATGTTCGGATGAATCGAACAGGAGTACGAGTAGGTGCCCGGCTTGCTGGCCGTGAACGTGAACTTCTCTCCGGTACCAAGCACTTTGGATTTAAAGGTGGGGCCGTTGCTGACCACGGTATGCGGGATGTCACCGGCGTTCGTCCAAGTGATCTGCGTCCCTGCCTTCACCGTGAGTGCCACCGGCGAGAAGCTGAAGTTATCGATCTTGACCTCGGCTTTTCGCGCGGTGGCAGGTGCGGCAGCCACTCCAGGCGGCGTCACCTGAAAACTAATCAAAGCTGTCATCACCCAGGCTGCTAAACTAAAAATCCAGTCAGTCCTCCTCTGGCTACAATTCCTCGTGCTCATCCTGATCATTTCTGCTCCTCTATTTCTAGTCTGCGCAAGCGCTCACCCGCGTCTCACTGTGCAGAACTTGCCGGCTGCAGTTTTATTCCAACCGATTTCTCCACTGACCGACTTTTTCAGAGCGGGTGAATAAAACGTACGCCAGGCAGTTTACTGCTATGCGGGTGCCGCAGAAGCATCGTCCACTGGAGTCGTTTGAGGAGCCGGGGCTCCCTGTTGGCTGACCCCTATAGGCGAAGATCTGCTACAGGAAGCCCTAAGACGCCTCGGAGAATGGCATGGAGAGCATAGGTTTTATCAAGGATGGTGCCCTGGTTCGCGAGGCGCAAGGCGGCAACCAGGCCGCTTTCGCGCAATTGGTACAAACCTACGATCAAGCCGTTTTACGGCTCGCGTTGCGTCTCACCGGGTCTGAGAGCGATGCTCAGGACATCCATCAAGAGGCATTCCTAAAGGTTTACAAGAAGCTGGATGGCTTCCGGTTCGAGTGCTCCTTCGCTACCTGGATTTACCGCATAGTCACCAACGTGTGCCTGGACCACCTGCGGAGGAATCGGGTCCGTAAAAGGAACGGCGCGATAGAGCTCAACGACGAAGACGTGCTGAACCAGCTGTCGGACGACAGGCCAGGTAATAACCCTGAGCAACGACTATTAGGCGGGGAGTTGAGTGCGCAAATCCTGCGAGCTCTGAAGAGACTTACCCCGCGTGAGCGCATGATTTTCGACTTGAAGCATTTCCACGGCCTTACGCTGCGAAACGTGAGCGAGATTCTTAATATTTCGGAAGGTTCGGTCAAGATGACTTTCTACCGGGCCACGCGGAAGCTGCGTTTCCAGCTCGGCAGGTACACGAAGAGGAACAGATCATCGATGAAGCAGTGCTGTGATAGACGAGTGAATTGACGGCGGAAGGCGAAAAGACCTGTGGTAACCCCACCTTGGCGGCAACCGTGAACAATGCGATGTGCGAATTGGGACCGGCCACCCCGGATCGAATTTTGATCATAGAGGCCAATGGCGTCCTGCAGAACATTCTGCGAGAACTTTTCTGCTCGGAAGGATATGAGGTTGATCTCGTCCCAGATGGCCTGGCTGGTCTGCAGATGCTTCGCCAAAGACGGCCCTCGGCAGTGATCGTCGATCTACAGCACCCAGGACCATCGGGGTGTGATCTTTGCAGGAAAATTGCGAATTTAATTCCCGGGTCACGGTAGGGACGGACATCGCTGGCCGCCCCCCGTACAGATCCGTGCGAGCGGAACTACCGCACACGGCTCCTACCTCGGATGATTGGCGTCGAAACGCACGTCAGGAAAAGGATGCAGTACACGAGGGCGAGGTATCCATCGTTCGAAGGTCGGGCGAATGCGCGTCCAACTGGGACGGCTGCGTTGACTGCGACGGCCAAGCATCGACCGCCACAGATCGCACAACCGGTCACGGAATCGCCATAACGCCCGCTGGTTTTCTGGAACCGCGTGGTATCGGTAGTAGCCACTGACCACACGCTTCAGCCATGCGCCCACCGCGTTGACTGGCTCATGCATGCGCAGACGCAGCTTCGCCTTAATGGCATGAAGCGTCGCCCGCATCCGCTGGGGCACAGTCCTACGGCGTATAACGAAATGGCCTTTGGAGTTCGTAGCGCAGTAATGCGTGAACCCAAGAAACGTGAACGTCTCCGGTTTTCTCTCGCCACGCTGTTGCCGATTCACCTGCGCGAACCGACCAAACTCGATCAGTCGCGTCTTCTCCGGATGGAGTTCCAACGCAAAGGTCGCCAGCCGTTTCCGAAACTCTTTCAGGAACCGCTCGGCGTCTTCGCGCTGCTCAAAGCCGACCACCAGATCGTCAGCGTAGCGGACAAACACCATCTCTCCGCTCGCCACCTTCCGGCGCCACGCCTCAACCCACAGGTCGAACACATAGTGCAGATACACGTTCGCCAATAGCGGTGAGATCACCGCTCCTTGCGGCGTGCCTGCCGTCGTCTCTGACCACTTGCCTTCCTCCGACACCCCAGCCTTCAGCCACTTACCAATCAGCCGAAGAATACGTGTGTCGGCCACTCGATGCTGGACAAACTTCATCATCCACTCGTGGCTCAGGTGATCAAAGAACCCACGAATGTCCGCATCGAGGATCCAGTTCACTCGCTTCCGTTGAATGCCCACATTCAGCGCGTCCAGCGCCTGATGTGGGCTGCGTCCCGGACGAAATCCGTACGAAAAGCCCCGAAAGTCCACCTCGTATATCTGATTGAGGATCGTAACCACCGCCTGCTGGACAATCTTGTCTTCCAGCGAGGCGATGCCCAACGGCCGTTGCCGGCCATCAGACTTCGGTATGTACACTCTTCGCGAGGCTTGCGCCCGATACGCTCCTCGGTGCACTCGGCCATGGAGTTCGACAAGCCGAGCCTCCAGGTCTTGCTCATACTGTTGCCAACTCACTCCGTCTACTCCAGGCGCTGCGCTCCGCTGTAAGGCGTAGTAGCTTTCCCGGAGTAGGTCGATCGTGAGATGGTGCAGCAAAGCGGTGAACCGCTCCTGCTTCCTGTCCCGCGCCGTCTGGCGCACGCCGCCTAACCCCTGGGACACGCGCGTTCCGCTCTGTGTCGGAGGCGTGTGTGGCTGGGCGTCGTTCTCCTTGGTCTGCGCCCTTCCCTCCGCTGGCTCCGCGGAAGTCTTACCTTCTCTGTTCGTCAGCTTCATCGGTACTATGGCGCAGTCCGACTCCTCCAAAACGTACATGTCCGGATGACGGGTCTTTCACCTTCCCGGACCGGTCTGCTCGCGCAGACGCTCTGGAGGTCTCCCGGTTCTCGTGCACACTGTGTGCTGACGTGCCTGGACTCTTCGACTACGCCGTGCCCAGCGGCCACTCGCGATATAACGCGGCTCGCTGATGTTGCCTTCCCGCTGACAGAAAAGGGTCGGCACCCGGTTGCATGTTTTCGGAGCTCAATTATCCCGCCCGCCAGCCCCCTGTCTACGCTTCGCTGTGACACCTCACGAAATCACAGGCAAGACTCGAGGCCAGAATGGAGTCGCTTCTCCTTTTCCGTAGGGCTCTCTCATCCCCTACAATGTGCCGGTTTATCCCGGCGCTCTCTGTCCCTTGTAATTCTTAACTTCAGCCCGGAGGTTGCGGAGAAGGTCCTTCTGCTGGAAACGGGTGCCGACGACTACGTGATCATACCGTTCAGTTCGCAAGAACTTGTTGCGCGACTGCGCGCCCTCATAAGGCGTGCATCCCGCGTCGGTCTGGAAAAATTATATCTCGATGAGGCCGGATGTTTGTGAAGTACGAGCTGCGGTGTGCGATCACTATTGTCGTCATCTCCACGTTGTCGTTGATTTGTGCCTATGCTTCCGCCTCGACCCTGGACGACAGTAAAACTGCACTTGCCGCCCTTCAGGCCAAGGCGGATCAAGCCCAACCCAAAGACAAGTGCTTTCTCTATGCCAAGCTCGTCAGCCAGATGACGGACCTGGCCGGCCACCAGCTCAATTCCGGTGATTCCGGACAGGCTTCGGAGACTCTCAAGCTGGTGCAACAGTATGCAGAGAAGATCCATATGGGCGTTGCCGATGACAGCAAGAAGTTGAAAGATGCCGAATTGCTCATGCAGCGCACCTCTTTTCGCCTCCAGGACATCCTCAGCCAAGCTTCGTACGAAGACCGGCAGACCTTGGAGGCAACGCTGAAGCAGTTGAATCTGGTTCAGGCGCAGCTCATGACGCAGGTCTTCAAAAAGTAGAACACGATTGAATCAACCTTCTTCCAAGCTATGAATGATCAAGGTGATGTCGCGACGGCACTGTCAGATTATTCCTATTTGCGTGGAATAAATTGTGCGGAGCCCCGTTTACAGCTATGGAGGTCCCCGCGACGGAGACGCATGACGATTCTTCTTTTCTGTCTCCTGGACTCTGCCTCGGCATGCACAACCCGCACGGTCCGAGGAATTCGGCGCATGACCGATCATCCCTCTTCCAGCGTCCTCGCTTGTGGACAAAGAGCTTCCGCAGAGCAACTAGCTGCTGCAACAGTCTCTGAGGTGAAAGCCTGACTGCCACCTCCGAAAATCAGAGTCAGACAATCGTCGCGTTTGACAGGCTCGCCGGGAGGTATGACGACCTTTTTTCCCGCTCAAGGATCGGTACCCAGCGCGGAGCGGTCTGGGAAATCCTTGCTGACACCTTTCTCCCCGGCGATAAAATCCTGGCGCTCAATTGCAGAACTAAGCAAGACGTGCTGTTTCTTTCCCTGTTGGACGTCTCCGTTGTCGCCTGTGATACGCCGGAAGGAATGATCCAACCGGGGGATCCTCCAATTCAACTTAATCTTCTGCCGGCAGAGCACCTGTCGAAGCGTCGCCCTGGCGCATTGTTCGACGGAGCATTGTCGAACTTCTCTGGACTGAATGGTGTTGCCGACCTCAGTCGGACCGCTCGCGACTTGGCATCGATGGTTACCTTGGGGGCTCCCGTTATCATTTGCCTTTCCACTCGATTCTGCCTTTCAGAAACACTTTGGTTTCTTGTCCATGGAAAAGTTCGCAAGGCATTCCGCAGATCCTTTGCGATCGCTACCGTGAAGGTAGGCAGCCGCGTCGTGAAAATACATTACCCGGCCTTGAAGGAAGTGAGGAAGTCGTTTTCGCCATCTTTTCTTATGCGCTCCTGCACGGGAATCGGAATAGCTGCTCCGCCAACGTTCCTGGAACCAATCTTCCGCAAACATTCTCGAGTCGTCGGCCTACTGCGCCGAATAGATAAGGGCGTTTCGCACCTGCCTCTGTTCCGGACGATCGGGGATCACATGCTCCTTCGCTTTGAGCGGGTCGAGGATTGATGCTGTCGAGCCGGCATTCGCCCTCCGGACATTTTTCTCCGCCGTGTGGAAATAATTCTTGCGCAAACCAGTTTGGAAACATACGGGACTTCTCACTTCACGCCATATCACGGTTTTGAGGATGGGAGGTCAACCGATCAGCCAGCTTACGTCTCGCACGCGCGTAGGCGACTCGTGTCTTTTGGAGGAACGCTCATGCTCATGCCCCCTCGGAGGAAGGTTCTCCTCTGTACTAGCCTGTTCGCGGCATTGACCGCGTTGGGTACCGGATTTGTTGGAACCGCAGCCAACTCAGCGACTGAAGCGCCGGCCGGGTTTAACACGCCCAGCTTTAACAGTGCAGCAAGCATCAACAATGGACTCGTTGAACCTCCCGGAGACACCTTTGCTCGGGATCAGCAGGTCTATGAAGAAAACGAAACCGTCGCGGCTGGTCTTGGACCTGTATATAACGCAACTTCCTGCGTCAATTGCCATCAGAATCCGAATAGTGGGGCAGCCAGCCAGATCACTGAGCTCCGCGTAGGGCACAACGATGCGAATGGCAACTTCGTGAACCCTACCATCTTGATCAACGACGGCAAAAACACGATTACCGGCAGGTCCATCGTCGATGATCGCGCGATCGGTCCGCAAGCCCAGGAGACCATACCTGCGACAGAAAACATCCGCACATTGCGCGCTGTCCTCAACACCCTGGGGGATGGATTTGTGGAAGCCATTGACGACAATACTCTGATCGCAATCGCCGCGGAACAACCGGGGTTGAGTGGAGGGAGAGTTCATGGGGAAGTTGTGGAGGCTCCGATTTTCGAGGCTCCGGGACAGACCCGCGTCGGACGCTTCGGTTGGAAGGACCAGCACAGCAGCTTGCTCTCCTTTATTGCCGACGCCTATCTCAATGAGATGGGGATCACTAACCGGCTGCGGCCCACTGAGGTTACTCAAGTTCTTAACACCACGACGGGCATTAACGATCAGCCAGACGAACTCGGCTTGGCGGACATCGACCACTTTGCTCAGTTTGTGCGTGGAACGATGGTTCCACCCCGCGACACCACGCTGGCCGCAACCCCCGCAGCTTTGTCAGGCCATCAACTCTTCGGGCAGCTTGGTTGTAACGTTTGCCACATGGAAGCCATTACCACGGCGCCGGTTGGGACGGTTATCGATGGTGGCATGTTTACGGTTCCAGAAGCTCTGGGCGACAAAATAATTCATCCCTTTAGCGACTTCTTGTTGCATGACATCGGAACTGGAGATGGAATCGTCCAGGTTGGCCCCCAAGACACTGCGAACAAATTAAGAACTGCGCCGCTCTGGGGTTTGCGCATGAAGGCCCGCTTCATGCACGACCTGGGATCGCTGTCCCTATACAACGCAATCGAGCGTCACGATGGTGAAGCACACGACGCCGCTCAAGGCTTTAAAGACTTGAGCCCCGCGCAGAAGGAGGAGTTGATCAGCTTCTTGAGAACGTTGTGAGGCAGTCATGAACGGATCAGCCGCCAGGGCGGCTGATCCGTTCTCAGTTCCTGACGACTGGTCGCGGGGCGATGGACGCTATTGCTTTTAAGCAGTTTCTTCCAGCTCGCAGCGAACCGTTCAGCGAAATTGTCTTAGCATTCATGACGGGGATGGCATCGTGCTGCAGCGCTACCTGGCGAACTAACTCGCCGGTGCAGAATTCGAACCTACACCCCCACCGGGTGAAATCCATATTTCACGCATTTTCAATAACTTACCTCGGCAATGCTAAGGCGCCCCTCGAGGGTTTGGACGGGGCTATTCAGGCTGCCTGACATCCTTTCATCTCCCATCTGGATCGGCGGCCGGCTTTCTGCGGGCCCTCCCACACCGTCTGACCGTAGCGCCTGAGAAAAAGCGAGCCACGCTTTATCGTCAGTTTTGGCTAACACGAGAATGGCTTCAAGGCCTCCTGATCGTCCGCTCACCCTTACGAAAAATTGAGGAAATAATCTATATAGTGATATCCCAGATGCTTGGCGGAACAATAGTCCAGCAGTCTGATCAACCAGGTGACGGCGTTTCTTCTTTTTCCGAGGCCGAGGAGCCACATTTCACTATGTTGCTTTCCGAAGACAGCTTCATCCGGATGAAGGCGGAAGACATTCTTCTCAATAGCGAGGAGCTAACCCGCCTGATACTCGATTCCGCTTCCGAAGCGATCTGTGGCTGCGACTCAGATGGTACTTGTCTTTTCTCAAATCCTTCAGCGGCGCGCATGCTCGGATACGACGACCCCGCCGAATTACTCGGGAAAAACTTGCATGCGCTGGAACACCATACCCGAAAAGACGGCACCCCCTATCCACTTGAAGAGTGTCCCATCTATATTGGCTTCCAAAAAAACGAGGACGTCCATAGGGACGATGAGGTTTATTGGAGAAGAGATGGCACCAGCTTCCCCGTGGAGTTTTGGTCCCATATTATTGTTCGGGAAGGTAAGACCCTGGGCGCCGTGATCACTTTTATCGATATCACGGATCGTAAACAGGTGGAAGCGGCGCTCCGCAAGAGTGAAGAGCGGTGGCGGTCTGTGTATGAGAATTCGGCCATCGGGGTGGCGCTTACAGATCTCAACGGCCGCTTCCTCGCGGTGAATCGCCCATACGAGAAAATGTTGGGCTACACCGAAGAGGAACTCCGCAAGCTCACTTTCCTGGACATCACCGAAGAGGATTATCGCGACTCCAACTCAGAGTTGATCAGCGAGCTGTTGGAGGGAAAGCGACAACAGTTTCAGATCGAGAAACAATATCGACGCAAAGATGGCGCCCTGCGGTGGGTCAGCAACAACGTTTCTTTGGTTCCGGGCACTGAAAGCATGCCGCGATTTATCATGGCGCTTTCAGAGGATATCACGGATCGTAAACGGGCGGAAGCAGCGCTCCGCAAGAGTGAAGAGCAGAACCGCACCTTGCTTCAGATCAACAATGCCATCATCACGAATCTGACACAGCAGGAGCTCCTGCGTTCCATTTCCGAGGCCTTGCATCCTCTCATCTCATTCGACCGATGCGCCATTACCCTTTACCAGCCGGAGAGAGATTCTTTTCGTTTCCTCGCCGTGGAGGGAGAACTGCTCTCGGACTACTTTCGGACGGGGCAGGAGTTCAGCCGCTACGAGACTTGCACCAGTTGGGTGTTCGACCATCAGCAACCTCTCGTGCGCCGCGATCTTGAGAAAGAGCAGCAGTATCCCAATGAGCGCCGCCTCGTCACAGAGGGCATCCAGTCGATGTGTGTCGTGCCCCTGACTCTTCAAGGAAAGTGTATCGGACTGCTCAGCGTTGTGAGCCTGCAGAGGGATCGGTATTCAGGTGAGGATGCCGTTTTCTTGCAGGAAGTGGCGAACCAGGTTGCACTCGCGGTTCAGAATATGCAGTCCTACCAGGAGATTGCCAGCCTGAAGGCGAGGTTGGAGAAAGAGAACGTTTATCTCCGGGAGGAACTGCGCGCAGAACACAACTTCGAGGAGATCGTGGGTAATAGCCCAGCCCTGTTGAAGGCGCTCCACGCCGTGGAGCAAGTCGCTCCCACGAATTCGACAGTGCTCATTTACGGAGAGACGGGGACGGGGAAGGAACTTGTGGCGCGCGCGATCCACAGCCGAAGCCCGCGCAATGGCCGTGCCCTGGTGAGTGTGAACTGCAGCGCCATCTCGGCTGGTTTGGTCGAGAGCGAACTGTTTGGGCATATGAAAGGGGCCTTTACCGGGGCGCTCGAGCGGCGCGTCGGCCGCTTCGAGCTGGCCAACGGCGGCACAATCTTCCTGGATGAAATCGGGGAGCTTTCCCTGGAGACGCAAGTGAAGCTGCTCCGCGTGCTGCAAGAGCACGAGTTTGAGCCGGTAGGCAGCAGCCACTCTTTGCACGTGGACGTGCGTGTGATTGCCGCCACAAACCGCAATCTGGGCGAAGCAGTCCGGGCGGGCCAATTCCGCTCAGATCTCTTCTACCGCCTCAACGTGTTTCCCATCGAGCTACCTCCGTTGCGAGAACGCCGCTCCGACGTTCCCCAACTCGTGGCTTTCTGCCTGTCCCAGTTCTCCAAGCGGTTGGGAAAGAAGATCAATGGCGTTTCACGGGAATCGATGGAAAATCTGGTGAATTATCCATGGCCCGGAAATATTCGCGAGTTGCAGAACGTAATTGAGCGCGCGATTATCGTATCGGCGGACCCGACCCTCCGGCTGGATCGCGATCTGATGCCGGTTGCCGCCACGGCGAAAGGCTTGGAGGCTCTGGAGGCGGATGCTCCAGAAGATCAGTCAGCGGACGTCAAGTCTGCAAAGCCACTCCTCACACTGGACGAGGTGGAACGAAACCATATCCTCGCCGCCCTTCAACATGCCGGTGGAGTGGTTGATGGTCCAAAGGGCGCGGCGCGGATCGTGAATCTTCATCCAAACACGCTTCGCCACCGGATGGCAAAGCTCGGCATCAAGGGATCTCGCCACCGCCAGTCGTAGTTCCTCTTACACCAACTCGCGCATGGTCACCGAATGCGGTGGATCCGGCTCTCAGTTCAGGACTACGGAGGAAGCAGCGCACTGTGGGCTGATGACCTCCCAACATCCTGATTATAAAGGGATATTGGCTCCGGGCGGCCGGAGTATTTCGCGGGAGACCGCTGTCTGATCTGGATGGCATGTCGATTGCTTTACTTGAGCCCAGAGGCGATGAGTGAACCGCGATGCTGAGGATCACGGTTGTCGAATCATCAAACATTGCGGTAACTCTTCGGGTAGAAGGCCGGATAACGGGTCCTTGGGTCGAAGAGCTTCGCACTGCATGCAGGTTGCACACTTCCCCCGATGATGTTCAGTTATCCCTCGAGCTGGCGGACATCTCGTTCGCCGACGGCGCGGGGATCGCTCTCCTCAGAGAACTACGGAACCGCGGCGTCGGTCTTATCCGTACTACGCCGTTTGTGGCCGAACAGCTCAAAGGTGGGACTTCAGATCCCAAATTCTAGGGCCACAGACGAGTACATGCCGAACCGGAAAGGGCTCTCCCTCTCTGAACTTCGGCCCATCGCAGACCGGAAGGGATTTTCAATGTTGGAGCAAGCTGTGTGTAGGGAACGGTCATTGCCGGCCAGGTCTTCGCGGAGCGTTCGAAGAGATATTCCAATTCGGGAGCCGCAATCCGACGTAAGCAGAATGGTCGCCCTCATTTGCCACGATCTTCGTCTTCCCTTGACCGCAATCCTGGCGAATGCAGAATTTCTTACCCAGTCAGATATCAGCGAGACAGAAAGGAACGAGTTTTACCAGGAAATCCGATGTTCCATCGAGCGGATGAATGAACTCGTCACTTCGTTGTTTGAGTGCTCCAAGGATCGTGACGCTTTTCGCCCCGCCGTCCGAAACATCGTTGAAACAGTCGAGCGCGCCATCCGCATGACAAGAGTGAAGCAGGAGTTCCGACGCATTACCATCCAGCATCATCATCAGGGCTTGGCCGTGGGCTGGTTTGACTCCAACCGTCTCGAGCGGGCGGTTGCCAACCTCGTCCTGAACGCTTGTGAGGCGGTATCTCCGGACACGGGACTGGTCGTCATAACCACAATGGGAGACCACTCCTACTTGCAAATTGGCGTCTGGGATAACGGTCCCGGTATCCCACCGGAGATACAGGATTCCGCTTTTCAACCATTTGTGAGCTACGGAAAGGCCGAAGGCAGCGGACTGGGCCTCGCGATTGTGAAGAAGATTGTCGAGGATCATGGCGGGGAGATCTACGTTGAGGGGAAAGGTGGGACCGGACCTTTATTCAAGGCCACGATTCCTTTTGCCATCCCCCTTGGGGCAATCCCGCACCTGTCTCAAGGTCCAATCCACCCCACGCGGATGTCAGGAAGCACAGCGCGTAGTGTTCACACGCCGTAATGCAGTGAAGCCCTGCTTAACCTGCTCTGCGCCCTCCCGACGGGCGACCCTGCTCGCATCGCGCATGCGCTGAACGACAAACGGTACAATTTGTTCAAAGGAGTTTTGGGAGCGGGCTTCCGCGGCCTCATGCCTCAAAAGGCTGCGAAAGAGTCTGCACCGGACAGGAAAGCAAAACCTCAGGGGCTAAGCGGATACCGCGGGGAAAGACATCTGTTCTTCCCTCGGTAGCCGCAGCTAAAGCCCTCATAGTTGTGGCTTTTACGGCCCGACTAAAGTCGTGCCCTGATACAAAACATGAGTTTTTCCGCAGCCTGTCAAAGCCCGACGTATTCGTAATCATTTATGGCCGGACTAAGGTTTGCCCTGATACAAAACATGAATTTTTCCGCAGCTGTAAAGCCCACGTATTCTTAATCATTTATGGCCCGACTAAAGTCCGCCCCGATACAAAGCAGAGTTTTTCCGCAGCCTGTCAAACCACTTCTGCTCCGGGTGTCGACTTCGTTGGTCGAACATTGCGGTTGGCTTGTGCATGAGTAGTGAAGAACTTATCTTTGTCACGGGCGCGACCGGCTTTCTTGGAATGCGGCTGGTGCACGAACTGCTGGAACAGTACCCGCTTGCCGTGTTGGCGTTGCTGATCCGCGACCGACCCAGCCAATCGGGTCAGCAACGCGCCGATTCGATTGTCCCTCAAGCCGAGCGGTCACGTGTCCAGGTCTATTCCGGAGATGTCGGGCAGCCCAACTGCGGGATGGACGCGACTGCCTGGAGCCGACTTTCCGCAGAGGCGACGCGCGTGATTCATTGCGCCGCTACGGTGCGTTTCGATCACTCGCTGGAAGCAGCGCGGCGCATCAACGTCGAAGGCACGCGCCGCGTCCTCGATTTCGCGGCCGGCGCGCGGCGATTGAAGAGCCTGGCCTATGTCGGTACGGCTTACGTGGCCGGCGAGCGCGCGGACCTGGTGCGTGAGAACGAGCTTGCGGTGGGCCAGAGCTACCGCAACACCTACGAACAGACCAAAGCCGAGGCTGAGGCGCTGGTCCAGTCCCGCCTCGGCTCCCTGCCGGGCGTGATTCTGCGTCCCAGCATCATCGTGGGCGATTCCCGCACCGGCGTGACCTCGAGCTTCAAGATGATGTATTGGCCGCTGAAGATCTACGCGCACCGGCTGTGGCGCACGGTGCCTGGCTATCCCGATGCCGTGCTGGACATAGTGCCGGTGGATTTTGTCGCCACCTCGGTGGCCCGGCTTGTTTTTGATGAGGCCGCCCTCGGCAGCACGGTCCATCTCTGCGCCGGGCCACGCGGCAGTGCGACGATTCAGCAGGTCGCCCGGCGCGCAGCGGAGTACTTCCACGTGCCCGAGCCGCGTTACGTCGATCCGAAATTCTTCTTCGCCGCGCTGCGGCCGCTGCTGTTTCTATCTTTATGGGGGCGCAAGCGCCGGGTGCTGCGCGACGGCCGCGCTTACCGGGATTACTTCACCATGCGCATGCAGTTCGATACCAGCAACGCCGAGCGGCTGCTCAAGGCCGCCGGTGTATGCCCGCCGCCGGTGCTGGACTATCTGGACCGCCTGTTCCAATACTGTGTCGCCAGCGACTGGGGCCGCAAGCCTGTTGCCGCCCAATGAACATTTTTGAGCGCCTTCAACTCTCGCGTGACAGCAGTGTCACAGTGGCTAATCTGCTGGACGAGTTGGTTCGACGGAAAGGCGATTGTGAAGTCGCAGTTGGGGAGGACGGCCATTATCGTCTGGCCGATCTGCACGCCGACGTATGCTCTATGGACGCCTTTCTCCGGCGTTCGATCGCGCTGCGCCCAGGCCAACTCGTCGGCATTTATCGCAGCAATAACCGGCGATGTTTTCATTGGTTTCTGGCCATCATCCGCGCCGGTGGCGTCGCGGTTCCGCTGAACCCGCTTCTCTCACTCGCCGAAGTGCGGCGCATTTTGGCCGATAGCGGCACGGAAATACTGGTGACCGACAAAGCGGTCTTTGAACGCAACATCGCAGACCGCCAGATGCTGGGCGTGCGCACCTGGATACAAGCGGACGACGAGATAGAGACCCTCGATGGATTTGTACGCGCCGGCAATAGCGGGCCGTCTTTCCCGCCTGCTGACATCGATCCGGCCGCGACCGCGGCCATATTCCATACCTCGGGGACGAACGGTTTTCCCAAGGGCGCTGCCCTTTCGAGCAACGCACTACTGGGGGCGCGCGCGTCCACGGTGCTAGCCGGACTATTTCTTGGGCCCAGGGACCTCGCGCTCATCGCGCTGCCCTGGTCGCACATTATGGCGGTAAGCATTGCGCTCTACGGCTTGATGGCGGGCATTCGCGGCTGCTTCCTCGACCGGTTCGACGTCGCGGGCGCGCTGGACCTGGTCGAGCGCTTTGGAATCACCACCTTCGTCGGCGTGCCCGAGATGTTTGTCCGGCTGGTAGGCAGCAATCCGGAACCCGCCCGGCTGAGGAGCGTGCGCGCGTGGCTTTCGGCCAGCGACCATCTGCCCTCCGAGGTCCGGAAACACCTGCGGGAGTTTGGCGCGCTGTTTCGGTTGCCGGGTGGCCGGCGGGTTCCGCCGGTACTTCTGAACGGCTACGGCATGGTGGAACTGGGCGGCCTCGCCATGATGGGTGTGGAGTTGCCTCTGTTTCCCGGCAGCGGCGACCTGTGTTTCCCCGTGCCACCCTTTCGCGTCCGCGTGGTCGATGAAGGTGGCAGGCCAGTGCGAGCCGGCGTGACCGGCGAGTGCCAGATCCGGCGCCGCGGGCTTGCTCCGCACTATTGGAACGACAAAGGCGACGGCAAGAGCTTGCTCACCCGTGATGGCTGGCTGCGCACGGGCGATTTGGCTACGCGCAACCGCCTCGGGCTGATCCGGCTGGTGGGGCGCATGAAAGATGTGATCAAGTCGGGCGGTTACTCGGTTTACGTCCGGGAGCTGGAAGAAGCCGTGCTCGCCCATCCAACAGTGGCCCGCGCCGTCGCCTTCGGCTTGCCCCACAAGGAGAAGAGCGAGATTCCCGTCGCAGCGGTCGAACTGCACACGGGCTGCGTGGCGAGCGAAAGGGACCTGCTGGATTGGTGCCGGCAGAATCTCGCGGCCTACAAAGCGCCGCGCCGCATTTGGATCCTCGAGCCAGGTGGCTTGCCGCAGAATCACAACGGAAAAATGCTCCGGCGGGCTCTGCGGGAGCGGTTTTCGGCAGAGATGGAGTGATGGTCGTAGCGGGTTGGCTTAGATGAGTCTGCGTGAGATCTAACTTGTTTTTGATGTTCTTCGTCAAACTCCCACAGAATCGTCATCCTGAGCGGAGCGCCTCACAGATTGATAGCGTGACACAGCGCTTGTGGCGCGGAGTCGAAGGACCTCGACGGTGCTTATTTTACCCATGCTGTTCGGAGCTTTTCAACCACCGGGCCGGCACTGGGGCGGGCCCGCCACGGTCTTTCCCTGGAGCCGAGAACCAAGAACTTGCTAGCATCCTGCTCTACTTTGAAGGCTACGAAGATATTCGCGCAGGACCAGATCCAGCTTTCGGGCTTCGGTGGTCGAAAAGCTCCGAACAGCATGGGTAAAATAAGCACCGCCGAGGTCCTTCGGCTCCGCGCCACAAGCGCTGTGTCACGCTATCAATCTGTGAGGCGCTCCGCTCAGAGGCTGTAACTTTTTTGATTTCTGTTAGGTTTTGGTGGCCGGAAAGCTATGAAGAGCACCGGCTAACAAGCATCGTCGGGGTCCTTCGACTACGCGCCATAAACCCTCTGTTAAGCGGTAGATCTGCGAGGCGCTTCGCTCAGGATGACTGCCTTGTGGAGGTTTAAACGACAGTCTGGTTGGGCGTGACAAACCGCGCAAAATCAAAAAAGTCACAACCTCTCCGGATGACGATTCTGTGGGAGTTTGACGAAAAACATCAAAAACAAGTTAGCGCTTACGGGACATGGTCCTTGGTTGGCCGCCCCCGAATCGCGAATAGTCCATTTCAGAGAAAGAACTACCCCAGGATTGCATCCTGAGTAATTTTCAGCCGTCCCTCGCGGGACTCGATTCGGAGAAGGGTAGTTCTTACGCAGACTCCAGAAGCAGGCCAGCGAATGTCAACTGGTGGCGACCATCGCCTCCGGAGCAGCGGCCGTCACCATCTCCAGGATGGCATCAATGACCAGTCGCGGTTCGTCGAGATGAATCCAATGCGCGCTCGCTGGGGCGATCACTTGCTGCACGTTGTCGCCGATCCGCCTTAGGCAATCTTCTGAGAGTGGCGATGCCTTTCCTGGCGTTAACACCAGCACAGGGATCCCGCGAATGGGCTCAGAGTCCCGCATCTCCTGAACCGTCTCCGGCACCGCCGCCACGTGGCTGCGCATGGCCGCGTAGAAACCAGGCCGCGACCAGTGGGCGGCCACGATGGGCCAAACTTCCCGCGGCATTTTACCGACCTCGCGCTTGATCCGCCCGAGCACGTGCTTGCCCCCCTCGCCGGCAGCGCGAGCCAATCGACCGGCGATGCGCCCGGAGCGGCACAACAGCGAGGTCACCGCAAGCCGGGCCAATCCCAGTTGTGCAATCGGAATTGCATAGCTCGAGAGCTTCAGGGTGCGGTCGAGCATCGCCTGTTTTGTCGGGTCCAGCGGCGGCCATTCGTCGCAGCGCATCGGATCCACCAGCACCACGCTGCTCACTTCTTCCGGATACAGGAGCGCAAACCTCCGCACCACCAGCCCGCCGAATGAGTGTCCCACCAGAATGTAGGGGGGTTTGATCCCGGCTCCTGCGAGCAGCTGATGCAGTTCCGCGGCGATGTTTCCCGGAGTGCGCGCGGTCCGGGAGGGGCTGCTCCAGCCCAGACCGGCGCGATCGTAGGAGGCAGTCGTGGTGGTGTGCGAGACCTGTTCCTGGATGTGGAACCAGTTCAAATTGGTGGCTGCAATCCCCGATTCAAACAGCACGGTGACGTCACCCGATCCCTTTTCCAGCAGGTAAAGCCTGCGTCCGTCTCCGATATCGATCCACCGTCCTCTGCGGGCATAGCGCAACCGGTCGAAATGCGCGCCGAACCACTGATACAGAAAACCGGTCGCGGCCAAGCCCGCCACCAAGCCAGTCGTAGAGAGAAAGTAGCGCATGCACCATCCTAGAAATGCGTGAGTTGTGCGGAACTAAAATCCTTCATATCCAGGTGCGCCTTTGCTGCACCGTGATCGATGATTAGCAGGGTTGAACCGGGGCGGTCGCGGATTTTTGCTTCCACCTGGGTCGCCGACCAGACGCCCTCCGTCCGTCGCAGCCCGAAGTAGGTGAACTCTTTCACCATCCCCGAGCCTTTCAGCGTCTTTTCCACGTATACCGGAAAACCGCTTCCGAGATCCAGCCAGCTCTTTACCTGTGCGTAGTGAGTCTTGTCTTCTACGCCCGGCGTGCTCTTCAGCAGGTCGCAATTGCGCGCCCCGAACTTGGCTTCTCCCATGTCGGTCTGTCCTTTCCAAAAGTAAGACGAGTCTATGAAATCTTCGTAACTGAATCCCTCTCCCAACGGGCCGGTGTTCCATTTGTCAAAAGGCAGCACAGCCGCCGCTGCGTCGCCCGGATGCGCAATCTGGATCGTGGTTATTCCGCCGGGGTGCATCTCCAACAGCACGTGAACCCGCGCTGTGGCCGGCGAACTGACTTCGAGCAGCACCCGAAGTATGCCCGGGAACCAGTGCGCCTTGATATTGACGCCATAACTGGTCCGGCCCGCGCTCGCATCCACACGCACCAGGTGTCCGCTCAGGCGATAGTCGGCTGTCATTATTTGCTGCCGCGCCGCCGCCAGCGGCCCTGGGACATCCGCAGTCTGGGCAGTCACCGGAAAGAAGATGGCTGCGGCCAAGGCAAGAACCGGGAATTTCATGCCTCGACCTTTCCGTCCCGCATGGAGATGTGCCGGGGCGCGGCCTGCGCAATTTCTCGCTCATGCGTCACCACGATCAGGGTCATCCCCCGCTGCTTCTGAATCCCGATAAGGATCTCCATGATGCGCGCCGAGTTCGCGCTGTCCAGGTTTCCGGTGGGCTCATCGGCCAGCAGAATCTCCGGATCATTCGCCAGAGCGCGCGCGACCGCGACTCGCTGCCGCTCTCCGGCCGAGAGCTGGTTGGGATACTGCCCCGCGCGGTTCTTAAGACCCATTTCATCGAGCAGCTCCCCGGCCCGGGCGGCGCGGTCGACTCCGGGGCGGTTCAGCGCCAGCATCGGCACCTGCACGTTCTCAATCGCCCGCAGGGTCGGCATCAGGTGGAATGCCTGGAAGATGAATCCAACGTTCTGGGCCCGGTAGGTGTCCAGATCAATACCCGTGCCGAGCCTTACATTCTTGAAGAGAACCTCGCCGCTGGTGGGACCATCCAGCCCCCCCAGCATGTGCAGCAGTGTTGACTTGCCGCTGCCGCTGCAACCGGTGATGGCAATGTACTCGCCGGCAGAGATCGAGAGGTCCACACCGCGCAGGGCCTCAATGCGCCCTTCGTCATAGTTCTTGTGGAGGCTGCGCACTTCGAGAGCAGGACTAGTCATGCCGCAGCGCCTCTACCGGAGAAAGTCTGGCGCCGCGCCACGCGGGAAGCGCGCCCGCTGTCAGCCCCGCCAGAACAGCGATACCCAGCGCCTCCGCCGAAAGCTCCCAGGGAAACGACGATGAGACGACGCTCGCGGTTTGCGGCAGGACAGCCAGAACGTGCAGGGCGCACCAGCCAAGGGCGATGCCAACAAATCCCCCGCCCAAACCAAGCACAACGGCCTCAAGCTGGATGAGCACCAGCACCTGGCGCCGCTTCCAGCCCAGCGCACGCAGGATGCCGATCTCCCGGGTGCGCTCAAAGACCGACATAGCCATGGTGTTGGCGATTCCCAGGATGCCAATCAGCAATGCGATGAAAGAGGTGCCCCAGGCAGAAGCCTGCGCCATGCGCACAAACTGGTTGTTATTGGCGCGCTCGGCGGCGGGCACCGCTCGCAGTCCCGGAAGAGCAGCCTCGATTTGTGCCTGTGCGTGCTTCATATATTGTTCCGGCGTTTCTCCCGCGGGCGCGGGGCGTAGGCGTACATGAAACGTCGAAACTTTGCCCTGCATGCTGCTGAGCTGCTGTAACTGTTCAAGTGGCAAAATGACCGCACCAGCCTCAAGGCCGGAGCCGCCATGGTAGATCGCCACCACCTTGAAGGGCGTGCCTTGAATCTCCAGTGTATCGCCCGGTTTCTTCTTCAGATCCTCGGCTAGCAGATCACCCAGCATCGCTTCCGCGTGACCATCCTGGAAAGGCTGCCCGGAGAGCAACTTCAATGATTGGAACTCGAAGGAGTCTGCCTTCCACCCGTAGACCAGCGCATTGACCTCCGGCGTCAGGTCCATCACGTTGTAGATCATAGGCGTAGCTTGGGCCACGACGGGTAGGGCCTTCAGCTTTGCCCCCACCGACTCATCCACCGAGGTATTGAGAAAGGTCTGCTGGATGACGGCAATGTCGATGCCACTGCTCGAATACATGCTCAGCCACCCTTGTTCAAATGAACGGGAAAAACCCACCAGGCCAACAAATGCCCCGATGGCCATTCCAATCCCGCAAAGTGTCAGCAGAGTCCTCAGGCGCCGGCGCTTGAGATTCTTCCACACAAATCCTGTGAATGACAGTGGCGGCGCCATGAAGTCGGAGTGAATCCTCGCATTTTTCGGTCTGAGAGGTGCAGAAGATAGTTTATCCAGCAGCAAATAGCCCCGTCCATCCATGATCGATTTCGGGGCTCGAAGTGAATTTCCCCGTTATTAACCAAAGCCAAACGAAGCAACGACCTCCATTTCCAAATGCGCGTGCCAACCGTGCTGCCGCGCAGCCGGGAGAGATTTCCCCTTATTGATACGGCTGAACGCAACTGCAGGACGCGGCCTCGGCTGTGAAAAGTTCCTGTCCGTCTCAAGGGAATCAACAGTTGCGAGGATGGACAGCAGCGCCAGAGAGCAAAATGCAGCGGGTCCCAGGCCCCCATGCCGATGGTAACCTGATTGAACCTATTGCACTGGAGCCCTGCAGCATGCCCCGCCGCCATCGGGTTCCCGTCTGCCTCATGGGTCTCACCAACCTGTCGTACGGTCTTTACGGCGGAGTGGTCGCCTTCGCGGTCCCGCAGCTGCTGGGCCACCGCCGCGTGCCCGAGGCAGCGATCGCCGGCCTGACCGCCGTCACGTTTTCGCCCGGCTTCTGGGCGTTTCTCCTCAGCCCCATCCTCGATGTCCGATTCAGCCGCCGTTGGTACGCGGTGGCGCTGGGAGTCGTCGCCTCGCTCACACTTGTTGTTGCCTTTCTGAACCTCGAACACCTCGCGCAGCTGGAAACCGTACTGACCGTCGGCTTCTTCGCCGCCTATCTCTATCAAAGCGCGATCGGCGGTTGGCTCTCCTCCATCACCACTGCCGAGGAGGAGAAGGCCGTTAGCGTCTGGATGACGATCGGCAACGTCGGTGGCTTTGGCGTCATGGCCATCGGCTGCAACCAGCTCGTACGCTACCTTTCGCCGATTGCTGTCGCACTGGCGCTCGGGGCATTCATCCTGCTGCCGATGATCCCTTTTCTCTTCATGCAGGCGCCTGGCCCTGATCGCCGCCTCGCCAGCGAGTCCTTCCCGCAGTTCTTCGGCGACCTTGTCTCGCTGGTCAAGCGGCGCGAGGTGCTCGTCGCCATCATCCTTTTCGCCGCTCCCTCCGCCACGTTCTCGCTCACGAACTTCCTCGGCGGCCGCGGTGACGACTTCCACGCTTCGCCCGGATTCGTTGGCCTGGTCGGAGGCGTAGGCGTTGCCGCCGGCGGGATCGTCGGCTGTCTGGTATTTCCCGCGCTCAGCCGCCGCATGCCCCTGCGGCCCCTTTACCTTACCGTGGGGATTGTCGGCGCCTTGTGCACACTCGGACTCATCCTGCTGCCCCGCACTCCGGCGTCTTACGCTATCATTTTGATCACAGAGAACCTCTTCCAATCCTTGGCCATTACCACCAGCATCGCGATTACGTTCGAGACCATCGGGCGCGACAACCCGCTGGCCTCCACTACCTTCTGCTTCGTCGCCTCGGCCTATGGCGTGCCAATCTCGTACATGCTCTATGTCGACGCCTTCGGCTTTGCCCGCGGAGGAATCACCGGCAGCCTGGCCATCGATGCCATCACCGGTATCCTCGCCAGCGTCCTGCTCGGCATCATGTTGCTGTGGCTGGCCCGCAGGTCCAAAGCGCTGACAGTGTGACGCCGATGCTTGGCGATGCCATGTCACAGTAACAGTCACAATAAGATTACCGCGAAGCGCATGCGCTGGTGGGGCTGCTTCGTGGCATCCATAGAAGATGGAGTTGCTCTTCTCTTGACAAACTAGAGGAGCTGGAGTATTCCTCTTGATTATCGAGTGGAGGAACCACCGCATGGCCGAAGAAAACCGGGACATGGTCCAGGGAACTCTGGAAATGCTGGTCCTGAAGACGCTCGCCCTGGAGCCGATGCACGGCTACGGCATCGCTTTGCGCATCGAGCAGATCAGCAATGGCGTCTTTCGTGTCAATCCCGGGTCCCTGCTGCCCGCGCTGAGCCGCATGGAGCGCGCGGGACGGATCAAAGCCGAGTGGCGCGCTACCGAAAACAATCGCCGCGGCAAATATTACGCGCTGACCGAGCGGGGCCGAAAAGCTCTCCAGGAAGAGCGCCGGCAATGGGGCCGCCAAATCGCCGCGATCAACCGCATTCTCGAAGCCTGAGAGGACTGTCATGGGCATACTTCACCATGTGATCGGTGGAATCCGCGCTCTGGTTCGCCGCAACCAGCGCAACGCAGAGATCCAGGAAGAGCTGCGTAGTTTTCAGGACGCCTCGGTGCAGGAGAAGATGCGGCTGGGGATGAGCATGGAAGCGGCGCAGCGCGCAGCGCGCGCAGAAGTGGGCAGCGCCGAAGCGGTGCGCCAGAAGGTCTGGGCGGCCGGATGGGAGTCCGCAGCTGACTCGCTCTGGCAGGACCTGCGCTATGCGGCGCGCATGTTGGCGAAGTCGCCGGGCTTC
This sequence comes from uncultured Acidobacteriaceae bacterium, assembly GCA_963787145.1. Lineage (GTDB taxonomy): Bacteria > Acidobacteriota > Terriglobia > Terriglobales > Acidobacteriaceae > PALSA-350. Next base: position 153,608 of record CAWBBY010000034.1, on the reverse strand, counting down.
ACCGCGGTCGCAGTACTGACGCTAGCGCTGGGTATCGGGGCGAACGCAGCAATCTTCTCTCTGGTCAACGCCGTTCTCCTCAGGCCGCTACCCTATGCCAACCCCAGCCAGCTTGTCGACGTGTCGGAGGCAAAGGCGGGCGTCTCGGCCGAAGCAGTTTCCTATCCTGCTTTTGTCGAGTTGCGAGACCACAGTCGCGTATTCGCATCGGTCGCCGGCCTCGCAGGCCATGCTCTGACGCTCACTGGACGAGGAGAGCCGGCCGACTTGAGCACCGTGGCAGTTACACCTGAGTTCTTTTCTCTTTTTGGGGCGAAGCCTGTTCTGGGCCGCCCGCTGTCCCCACAAGACGGCGAACGCGGCGCGGCGCCGGTGGCGGTTCTGAGCGAACAGCTGTGGCGCAGCCGGTTCGGAGCCGACCCGGGAATTGCGGGCAACTCGATAACGCTCGATCAGCGTGTCTTCACTGTGGTTGGCGTTATGCCAGGCGGCTTCCGGACACCGTTCTTCAACCAGGCGGACCAGGTCTGGATACCGCTTGTTCAGGACCCGCTGTTCAACGCCTGGATCACGCGGCCCCCTCAGGCACACTGGCTCCCGGTGATTGCCCGGCTGCGGTCCGGCATCTCGCCCGATCAGGCACGAGCGGAATTGGAAACCATCAGCGCGGGGCTAGCTAGTCAGTTTCCTGAGGAGAAAGGATGGCGGGTTGCGATCGAGCCGCTGCAGCAGGTGATCGTCGGGAATGTGAAAGAGCCGCTGCTCGTGCTTTTGAACGCTGCTGGACTTGTACTTTTGATCGCATGCGCGAACATTGCGAATCTGCTTCTGTCGCGCGCGACTTCGCGGTCCAAGGAGATCGCTGTTCGGATCGCGCTGGGGGCGAGCCAACGACGCATAGCCCGCCAACTGCTGACAGAGAGCGCTATTCTGGGGCTGCTGGGCGGCATCACGGGAGTGTTTCTGGCGTGGTGGAGCATGTCTGCCCTGAGCTCACTGCTGCCCGCGGGCTTAACACATCTTCGTTCCATCCGCGTTGACGGTTCGGTTCTCGGATTTGCTTTTTTGTTGTCTTTAGCCGCCAGCGTGTTTTTCGGCCTGGCGCCTGTATTCCACACAAGCCGTTCCGATCCGCAGGCAAATCTCAGAGAGGGCTCCCGTGCAGGAGATGCCAGAGGCTCGCAGCACGCCCGCAGCATACTGGCCGCGGCGGAAGTGGCAGTGGCCATGGTTCTGCTGGTCGGCGCCGGACTGCTGATGCGCAGCTTTGCCCGGTTGCTGTCGGTAAGCCCTGGGTTTGAGACGGAGAATATGGTGAAAGCGGAAATCTCACTACCCCGATTTCAATATTCCCGCCCGGAACAGTGGACCGCCTTCTCGAACGAACTGATGACGCGCCTGCAGGCGAAGCCGGGGCTGCAGAATTCAGCAATCGCCGCTCCGCTGCCGATCATGGATGACAGTGTCAACCTGCCCTTTGCAATTGCGGGCAATCCGCGGCAGCAGCAGGGAGCAACGGATACCGCGAACTACGTCGCCAGCAGCCCGGGTTATTTTCGGGTGATGGGCATTCCCCTGATTCGAGGAAGACTGTTTTCCGAAGACGATTCCGCTTCGACGCCGCCTGTCGCTCTCATCAGCGAGGCGCTGGCCAGGCGTTATTTTCGGGGAGAGAATCCGCTGGGCAGACAACTCATTTTCGGATTTCCACCCCATGGCGATGTCGCGCGGGAAATCGTAGGGGTGGTGGCCGACATCCACGATGTTTCCATCGCCAGCAACCCGGGTCCGATGATGTATGTCCCCTTCGCGCAGGTTCCGTTCTGGGGAGGCGAGGTGGTGGTGAGGAGCAGTCTAAACGCGGCCGAGATCGCAGCCGCCATTCGGACGGAAACTCACAATATCGATAAGGATCTGCCGGTGACGGACATTGAATTATTCCCGGAGGCCATGCATGCGTCCCTAGCGGAGCCGCGATTCCGCACCGTGCTCCTGGGGCTGTTCAGCGCGATCGCGCTTTTGCTTGCCGCCATCGGAATATTCGGCGTCATCTCCTTTTCCGTCTCGCGCCGCACACGCGAAATCGGCGTTCGTATGGCACTGGGAGCAACGCCCGCAAGCATTCGACATCTGGTGCTTGGGGAATCGGCGAAGTTGGTGCTGTTTGGACTGGCGGCAGGCATTCCTGCGGCACTGATATTGACGCACTTTTTGTCCGCCCTGCTTTTCGGGGTAACACCGACTGATCCACTAACATTTATCGGTGTCGGGCTTCTGCTGATGGTAGTCGCACTGGCAGCGGCGTACCTTCCGGCGAGACGAGCGATCCGCATCGACCCCATTGTCGCTTTGCGCTGCGAATGATTTCGAATTAAGGTCGCCCATCTCAGGCTGCTCTCCGAAGCCGGGTCGGCCCAGACAGCAGACGTATTCCGCCTAGGACCGGCCTAAATCCTGGTCACGCCAGGCGTTCCCGATTTCCCAGGCAACCTCAAGGTCTGCCAAACCGACAGCCTCAATGATCGCGACCCCACTTCTCAGGCCATCCCAAAATCGCTCCGCGACGTTGCGAACTTTGTAATGGAGCAACGTCCAGGTCTCCACCAGGATGTGATCCGAAGTGACCAATGGACCCACAGACTTGAGGATATAGGACATGAAAGACGGCGCCCCTGAGGCGCGGATTAGTCCCGACAAACACCATGGGGCTCCGGCATCCGGCAGTATTGGAAACAGACATCCTTGGCCCCTGCCTTCACCTCGTAGGTGGCTCACCGTCCTCTGCTTCGAGAACATGTGTATGTAGCCAACTGATTCGATCGATTAGCTCTTGAATCGTGGCCAAGGCCGCAGACAGGTTCTCCTGTTCAACCTTCTCCAAGTGCCGTATCTGCTCGGTAAGAAACTGGACCCGGCGTGCGCGACCTCGAATAAGCACTCTCTTGCCCTTAGTAGTCGCAGCGATTCGAATGAGTCTACCATCGCTAGGGTCTTGCGCTTTGACGACGAGCTCCTGCTCCTCCAAGGCGCTTACGATCCGGGTCATTGTTGGAGGCCGCACCTGTTCAACCTCAGCCAGCTTGCCCAATGTGATTGGGCCGTTGAAAACAATCACGGAAAGGGCTGATAGACGAGGCGCCGTCAAGCCGCTCGATTCGTCCACTCGTCGAACGGTTCGGAGCAAACGAATTGCCGTCGAGTGCAGTAGCTCAGCGAGAGTCTCAGGAGCGGGATGAGTCGCTATTGACATGTTGTGGTGTCACCATCATAATTCATTAGCATGGCTAACGAACGGAGGAAATGAAATGGTTTCAGCGCCACAGAACGAAGTCCACCTGCAGGACGTCGCGCAAATCGCCTTTGCTGTTCAGAACTTGGCCGAAGCCAAGATATTTTACCGAGATGTCCTTGAACTGAAGTTCTTATTCGAAGCGGGGACCATGGCTTTCTTCCAATGCGGGTCTCTAAGGCTAATGATCGGTGAAGCTGAGAAGCCCTGCACATCAACGGGGACCATCGTCTATTTCCGCGTTGCAGACCTTGAAGCCACGGCCCGCTTGTTGGAATCACGTGGGACCAGCTTTGTTCAACAGCCACATTTAGTGGCAAGGATGAAGAGTCACGACCTGTGGTTGGCGTTTCTCAAGGATCCCGCTGGAAACACGCTTGGGCTCATGAGTGAGATAGTCCGGGAGTTCGGGAGTTCAAACAGCACAGACGTGATCCAGGGAGGCGAGGGCGAGCGCCGATGAAGGATCGTGCCCTGGTGCTCGGTGGAGGCGGGGTAGCAGGAATCGCCTGGACGACTGGTTTGCTCTTCGGCCTTAGCGAACACGGCGTTGATCTGCGCACGGCCGAATTAATCGTGGGAACCTCCGCTGGTTCGGCCGTTGCCGCCCAACTCAGCAGCGGCTTGTCGTTGAAGGATCTATTTGACCGTCAGGTTGACCCTGCGCGGCAAACGCCGGAGCTGGCTCCGAACGCCCAACTGTTTGAGCTGCTTGAGCGCGCTCTTCTGACAGCTAGCGGCCTACCCGACCGAGCAGACCACATACGGCAAATCGGACGATGGGCACTTGAAGCACCGACGGTTACAGAAGCGGAACGGCGAGCCGTCATTGCCGAACGCCTGCCGAGTCACGCGTGGCCAAACAGAATGCTTCTCATCGTCGCTGTCGATACGGAAACTGGAGAGACCCGGATATTCGATCGCCTCTCGGGAACAACTCTGGTTGACGCGGTCAGTGCCAGTTGTGCCGTGCCCGGCATATGGCCTCCCGTCACCATCGATGGACGGCGCTACATGGATGGCGGCGCACGTTCGTCGGATAACGCCGATCTGGCACTCGGCTACGCCCACACCGTCATCGTGTCTCCCATGGGCACAGCGCGCCCTGAAATTACTGGAGAGAGCCTTGAACAACAAATGGAAACATTAAGGAGCGCTGGCGGAAAAACCTATCTGGTTGAGCCGGACGAGGCGTCGAAGAGTGCTATCGGTCTCAACCCACTCGCGCCAGAGACGCGCACACCTGCAGCCACGGCGGGACGCAGGCAGGGCCACGACATCGCAAAAGATATTGCGCTCTTTTGGTCTCCCTCGAAATAACCTGCAAGTTAACCTCATCACCATCCACTATTTCCAGCCGTGTTTCACGCAGCCGCGCGCGAAATGACACGAATGTGACAACTTCGTGACAACTCAGCCCTCCGCTCAACGTAGTTTGGCCTCCGGCAATGAACGCACGAAGTCCTGTACGTGAAGCCGAGGAGGACAGACATGAAACCAAGCCAATCATTTCCCCTTAAAGTCGCTAAGGTAGGCATGACGCTATTCATCGTGGCAATGGCGGCCGGCACCGCTCGTGCCGCAGATCCGTCGTTCATCGGGCCTTTTAAGACCGTAACCACCATCAGTACGACCGTGCCGGCAAATGGTGACGTCAACCCGTATGGCATCGCTCGAGTTCCCCGAAGCACCGGAAGCCTGGTCGAGGGCCGATACCTGGTCAGCAATTTCAACAACGGCGGAAACCTGCAGGGAACAGGCACCACGATCGTGCAGATTGCGCCTAATGGGGCATTCAGTCTCTTTGCCACCATCAATGCGAGCAAGGTGTCATGCCCGGGAGGGATCGGGCTGACAACCGCGCTGGTGGCGCTGAAAAGCGGGCTGGTGATCGTTGGAAGCCTGCCCACCACAGATGGGACCTCGGCAACCGCCGAGGCGGGTTGCCTTATCGTTCTGGACAGCAAGGGCAAGGTGATTCAGACATTTTCCGGCCATCACATCAACGGCCCATGGGACATGACTGCCGTGGATGGCGGAAACCTGGTCGTATTATTTGTGACCAACGTGCTCAACGGCACTGTGGCGGCAAACGGTAACGTTGTGAATGAGGGGACGGTTGTCCGCTTATTGATCTCGGATTGTGACGGCCGGGCACCGCAGCTGCTCGACAGCACGGTCGTCGGCTCTGGTTTCCCTGAACGCACCGACCCTTCTGCATTGGTCATTGGCCCAACGGGTCTCGCGTTCGATAGCGTCAGCGGCATCCTGTATGTCGCCGACAGCCTGGGAAATCGGATCGCAGCCATTCCCGCTGCGCTCTACCTTAATTACCCGGTGAATCTCGGCATCACCGTTTCCAAGGGCGGAAAGCTCAACGATCCGCTCGGCCTGGCACTCGCGCCGAATCGTGACTTGCTGGTTGCGAACGGAGATGATGGATATATCGTCGAAGTGAATCCATTCACTTACAAACAGGTCGCGGCAAAACTTGCGGATAACACGGGAGGCCCACCCCCGGGCGCAGGTGCATTATTTGGTCTGATTGCAGCTGAAGATGGCGTCTACTTCGTGGATGACGCTGCGAACACATTAGACCTGCTTCACTGATCACAGCTTGTCACAGTATCTCGCCGCTAGGAAAGGCCTTGGGTAAAGCGGGGACCTGTCCCCGCTTTCGTCTATCAAGACATCCTCTGGCTGGCCAAATAGACTCACCGTAACTTCCCCGTGGACTAAAAGTGCGCCAGCGCATCACGCGTAGCGGAGTATGGCGCGTATGCCCTTGACTAGTTGCTCGAAGCTCTTTTCGGCCTCCTCCAACTGCTTCCGTCCAACAGCGGTCAGCTTGTAATACTTCGCCCTTCGCCCTGTCTCCGTCAGCGCCCACTCTGAACGGATCCATCCGCTCTGCTCCATACGGTGCAAGGCTGGATACAGCGATCCCTCTTCTACATTCAGCAATGCATCGGAGGCTCTTTGAATGTGGAGCACAATGCCGTAACCGTGCAGCGAGCCGGCCTGCGACAGGGTCTTAAGAACCAAAAGATCCAAACTTCCCTGAAGGTCATTCCGTGCCATGCGACTGACCCCTGTACATCTTGGTATCGCTGGAGCATAGCCCTAGAAGCAGAGGGGTGTCAAGCGCTAACAATACCCAAGCAGGCGGGGCGGTTCAGGTTGGTCCTGACTTGACCCCCGATGTACGCGAAGCCATGGCCGCCGGTCGCCCATGGTATAAGCTGGACACCCGATGCCTACCGAGCGCACTTCCACCACCAGAACCAAGAGCCGGCTCCGCCGGCAAGCCGGTAAACCACCGCAAAAAAAACCGAACCAAACGGGGCCGCCCGACCCCTGTTCTATGGTCGATCCACGACTCTACGTTGACCGGGAACTCAGCCTTCTTGCCTTCCAGAAACGAGTGCTTGAGGAGGCTCAGGACAACCAGAATCCGCTGCTTGAGCGGGTGAAGTTTCTCTCCATCTTCGGCTCCAACCTGGACGAGTTCTTTATGGTTCGAGTAGCTGGGCTTATGCGGCAGGCGGAGAGTGGTGTAGTTGAGTGCGCCCCCGATGGCATGACGCCCAAACAACAGTTGACTGCCATTCACGAAATGGTTTTGCAGCTCTTCAAAACCGCACAGGATCATTTGCGACAGGAAATATTGCCGGCCCTCACGAAGGCAGGTTTGTTTGTGGTGGATTACTCTCAGCTGACCTCCGCGCAACGAACCATCGCCGACAAATACTTCTTAGAGTCAGTCTTTCCTGCGCTCACACCGTTGGCGTTCGATCCGGGCAGACCGTTTCCTCATATCTCAAATCTCAGCCTGAATCTGGCCGTTTTGCTTCGCGACGGTACGGGCGCCGAACATTTTGCCCGGGTCAAGGTACCCGATATCCTGCCACAACTCATACCAGTCACTCCAAAGGCCAAAGAAGCCGGCGCCGATATAAGAAAAACGCCTGCGCCACAGTACATGTTGTGGTTGGAGCAGCTCATCGCCGCCAATTTGCAGAGCCTGTTTCCGGGAATGGAGATCATCGAAGCCCATCCATTCCACGTAACCCGGGACGCAGACACCACCATCCAGGAGCTTGAGGCCGGGGATCTAATGGAGTCGGTGGAAGAAGGTGTGTGGCAGCGGCGCTTTGCCGACGTGGTCCGGCTGGAAGTGAACGACGGAATGCCGGCACGAGTTTCGGAAATCCTGCAGCAGAACCTTGAAGTCAACCCGGAAGATGTCTATAAGCTGGGCCAACCTTTGGCCTTATCTCGCCTCAAGCATCTTTATGCGGTAAATCATCCCGAGTTAAAAGATAGGTCTTTCGCGCCGGCATACCCGGCCGGGCTGCAGCCGGAGGAGGAGGGTGAAGACATTTTCGCCGCCATCCGGCGCCGTGACCTTCTTCTGTGCCTCCCATTCGATTCCTTCCAACCGGTTGTGACGTTCCTCCAGCAGGCGGCGCGTGACCCAGCGGTCTTGGCCATCAAAATTACCCTTTACCGCGTGGGACGCAATTCACCGGTGGTGGAGGCGCTGCTCGACGCCGTTCGAGAGGGAAAGCAGGTTGCCGCGCTTGTGGAGCTCAAGGCCCGCTTCGACGAGGAGAGCAACATTGAGTGGGCCCGGGCACTGGAAAACGAAGGAGCGCATGTCGTCTACGGCTTGCTCGGACTGAAGGTGCACTGTAAAACCGCTTTGGTGGTTCGGCGCGAAGGCGATGCCATACGCCGCTACGTTCATCTTTCCACTGGGAACTACAACAGCGTTACTGCTCAGCTCTACACCGACATCGGAATGTTCACGTGCGATGAAGGGATGGGCGCTGACTGTACCGACCTGTTTAACTATCTGACGGGTTATTCCGCCAAGGTTGACTATCGAAAGTTGCTGGTCGCGCCCGTAAGTTTGAGAGAGGCCTTTGAGCGGCTCATACGCCGCGAGATTGAACATCAGCGCACCGGCGAACGGGGCCACCTTATCTTCAAGATGAATGCCCTGGTAGATATGCGCATGATTCAACTCCTTTATGAAGCCTCACAAGCAGGTGTCCAAGTGGATCTTCTGGTGCGCGGGATATGTTGCTTGCGTCCTGGACTACCCGGCGTGAGCGATAACATTAAGGTCACAAGCATTGTGGGGCGCTTCCTTGAGCACAGCCGTATTTTCTATTTCCGCAATGCTGGACAAGAAGAGGTCTACCTCGGCAGCGCCGACATGATGCCCCGCAATCTTGATCGCAGGGTAGAAGTCGCCTTCCCGGTGCAAGATCCCAAGCTGGTCCGGTTTCTCCATGACCAGGTGCTCGCCGTCTACCTTGCCGACGTTGTCAAAGCCAGGCATATGAAAGCTGACGGAACGTATGACCGGCCTTCCAGCCGCGACAACGCTGATGGCATAAACAGCCAGGAATGGTTCATCAAGAAGCTAACAACCACTTATTAAGAGGGGAACATTCCGGCTGGGCCGTGGCGAGCCCGCAAATCTAGCCTCATCCGCGACGTTCGTTTGTTTTCGCGCCTTCAAGTACGCCGCAACAACGAATTCCTGATGGGTAATATTGAAGCGATGATCGGAAACCGCGTCAATCGCCGGACTGGATGCAGCCGGGTGTGATCCTCCTTGACCACACCTGGATCATTGCAAGTAGCGCGGGGAATCCCATGGCGAATAAAGCCACGACTTGCAGCGCTGGAATCCGCTTCGGGGTCACGTAGCTCAGAGCGTAAAAGGCATAGATCAGTATCGGCAAAGCAGCGAATCCGTCGATCACCTCGGATGCTTTGTCCTTGCCTCGCCATAGCAGACCTGCCCCAATAAACACCAGCAGGGTGGTTATCAGCCAGCCGAAATAGTTTCTCAGGGGGACTCCGAAATATCCGCCTCCATTTTCCCAAACCCAATTGCCAGAGGCTGCCATCCCTGGATCCATGACAGCATCCCAAGCGCTCATTACGCAGGCCGCAACCATCGCTTGTGCGGCAAGTCCGACCAGGGAGCAGGTATCAACGCTGCGCAGCAAAGCTCGAGCAACGATCCATGACGGGTAGATCATCATGAACCAGGCGAGCGGGATTAGAACCGGAACACTGCCAAGCTTCGGCCCAAGCTTAGCGCCGTAGTGGTATGCGCCATAAACAAGGCCGGATCGCACCCCGACCTCTTCGAGCAGATATGAAATCACGGCTGTCAAGATGAAGAACAGTGACGTCCGTCTGAACCCTTCGCAAACCAGGCAGTGGCTCAGCGAGAACGTCACAAACACCAACGTAAAACCTATGTTTCCCAGCGTGGGAAGCACGATCCAGTATTTAACGAGTTCCGCGAATATCAAATACATCATCGCGGCAAACAGCAGGCGTACGAACATCTCAGTCCATCTCTTCATTCTTAGCTCGCCTTCTTGGGCTTGGCCGCGCGCTGCCAACAGCGCCATTCTGCCGGACTTGTGCATGTTGATTGCCCATCCTTCCCTGTAGGGCTATCAGACTACACCCGCTAATACGGCGGCCGCCGCGACGCGGATTCTGCCCAACTGAATTCACCTGGGCTCCAGGGTTTTGACTGTATGAAGATTTTAAAAAAAAGCGTTACCCCATAGGCTGTAGCGCAATCCACCGCCAATTGCCTTTCGTATTCACCCACAGATCAGGACAAAGTGATCCCGGACTCTTGACCGGTTGGCGGCGCCACTAGCTGGCTCGCGTTCGGACGCTCCCCTGTTCTCGAAGGAAATTTTAATGCAAAAGAAGATTCAGACCACGGACCGCCGCTTCTTCATGAAGATTGGGGCTATTGCGGACATTGCCACCCTCGGAGCAGGCCTTCTCGGTTCCACCAAAAACGCTGTTGCCTTCAGCTTTGCTCGGCTCAGGTTAGCCTGAAGTTCTCACGGCCGGGTGCGTAATGAATGACGGGTGCCCCAAACCCCGCCCTCGTTACGGATAGAGATCTCATTACCGGACCATCGCTTTCCCAGGGGGGTCTTGAAGAAATGCGGGCTAGCGCTTACCGCGAGGGTCATACTGGAAGCATTGCTCGAGCGGCACACCAAGCACGATTGCCACTTTGAACGCAGTCTCGAGGGAAGGCGAATACTTGTCTTGCTCGATCGCGATGACTGTCTGGCGCGTGACGCCGATTCGATCGGCGAGTTCCTGCTGCGTCATCTCCTTCCTGGCCCGGAGTTCTCGAATCTGATTGCGTATAGCGGGCATCACAGTGCTCTCCGGTAAGCCACAATCTGCGCTGCGGTCTTCGTGATATCCGCGATCACCAGCATGCCAAAGAAGACGCTCAGGAAATGAAGTCCTACCATCCGGCTGTCCAATTGAAGATGGCCGACCGTCGTGTGAAACCATAACATGCCGAGCCCGACGACCATGAGTGACGCGATTGTCAGATAGCCTGCACGATAGCCTCGTAGCTCAATCAAACGATCTCGCTCGTCTGTGATACGGTTGCGCGTTAAGGCGGCAATGACCGACTGCAGGATCACCTGCAACACGATAATTGCGATAATCATGCCTGCGACCTTGTTGACGGAGTTTTGCTGGTGCAGGAAGAAGTAGGGGCCGTATACAAAGAGCTCCGCCGCAAGCGAGGCGTAAAGAGACTTCTCCCGGTATGAAAGGCTCGTCACCATACCGAATCACTCCTTGTGTCAAAAATATTTAACATAGAAGAAGATAACGTTGCTCGCTGAGATATGTCAAACATTTTTGACACTTTTTGCTGCTTTCTTCAGGAGTCCAGAGTTGCGCACGGCTAGCGGAGCGCGAAGATGCTTACTTCACCAGTTCGTCGGCGTAACGGATGGGGACCGCCAGGTTGGAGCCGCCGAAATTATTCAGGACGGCGAAATTTACGCCAATCACTTTGCCATCGCGATTGAACAGCGGTCCTCCCGAGCCTCCCGAGGTAGTCGCTGCATCGTAAACAATCTTGTCCGTTAAGACGTCTCCGATGTGGCCCTGGGTGGTGGTTGGGCGAATGAGGCGTTGCGCTGCCAGCCGCGAAACAACCTGGGTTATTTGGTGGGCGTTTGCCGTCACTTTCTCTGTGGTGTCGTCTCCCGCGCGAGCGAGGATGCCTTCGATTCCTGTGGGGTAGCCAATGAGGACGACCGGATCGCCCGCTACGCTGGCTGTACTTCGATCATCGAGTTCTAACCGTGGGATGTGAGTGGGCGCGGGAGCCTCTAACTTGAGAGTCGCCAGGTCGGCATGGGACGAAATGCGGCCGAGCTGGGCGGCGATGCCTTGAAACGTTCCGGGGAAATACGCCGTGTAGGAAGCGACGAACGGGGACGCACCCTGGTCAATAAGCTGCTTCAATTCATCACTACCCCACCAAGGCTGGGCGACGTGATGATTGGTCAGAAGACGTCCATCGCCGACGAGGAATCCGGTGCCAAACACGTCAACCTGGAGGAGCGGCCCGTCCCCTCCTGTCTCGACCGAAACCATCCCGGCGTCGTCCTTCTGCATTTTGTTGACGGCATCAGGCGAGATGCGAATAAGCTCGCCTGAATCTGGGTCGTGAAACTCCACCACCACGTGCAACAAGCAGATGCTGGACCCGTAGGTGTGAACAATCGTTTCCGCGACCCGATCCTCATTCTCAAGCCGGCTCAAGCGAGTCTGAGTCTCGTGAAGCTGCTGCTTGAGGGCTCCGCCGTCGCCGCCATCCGCTATTTTCTGACGGAGCTCTTCGCTTTGCGCCTTCAAGGCCTCGCGAGTTTCGGCCGCTTCGCTGGCGTCCAGGGAGGCACGTGCCTGCTCTGCACGCCGCAGTAGTTCTCCCTGTTGCACGATGCCACCGTTCAGGCGCGCCACCTCCGCCCGGAGTTGGAGCGTGTCCTTCCGTCTGTGCCGGTTCGAAAGCACAGTGGTGAGCGCTGCCAGAACCACTGCCACGCTGAGGCCAAAGATCGCCGGCATCAGCCAGGCGCGCCGTTTGGCGCCCAAGCCACCACTCAGCGCTTCAATGGCATTCTCCGCAAGGCGCTCTTTCTCTAGCGCGTCGTGAAGCTTTGCTTCGAGCTCCACTTCTGGTTGTCTCTCCCGAAACTGCGTCCGGACCCTAGCTGCAAATTCCACCGGCTCAAAGGGAAAGGAGATGACGTCATCAGCGCCCAAATCCAGCGCGCGAGCGCGCTCCAGCGCACCACCGTGAACGATCATCACAATCTTGAGCGTTCGCGGATCAGGCCCCGTCTTGATCTGGCTGATCAAGCCGCAACAGCTGAGGTCGGAGGGCGTTGCCTCGGTAATCAGGACTCCCGGGGAAAGACCGAGAATTTCGTCCACTGAGAGGCCGTGGCCCGTTGTAATTTCGTAGCCTTGACCTGATACGGCCTGGGTTACCTCCTGGGTGGACCCCTGATCCAGATTGAGCAGAAGAATCCGCATCGCTACCTTGGTACCGGCCTGCCGATAATCCCCATGTTGCCTTGGATTCCGAAACGGGAGAGATGGGCTCACGCTTTATTCCGGGCGGCAGGGTCGGGGAGGCGGGTCAAGATTCCCCGGGAGCAGACGAAAATGCGTCAGCAGCATGACGATTTACCTGTTGCTTTCCCAAAGGACGTGTGCCAGTATTCCTGTTGGAAACCAAAAGGGCAACGCCGGAGATTCCTGTCTTCGGGGCGCAGACGCTTGCCGACGCGCTGTCAGCCTCTCTCGCCGAGAGGCGGTTCTTGATGGAGATGGTGGCGTCGTTCGCCACCACAGCATTGCTGCTGGCGGCGCTCGGAATTTATGGAGTGATCTCGTATATCGTCAGCGAGCGTACACGCGACATCGGCATTCGCCTTGCGCTCGGGGCGCAGAGAGAGAATATCCTGGAGCTGGTTCTGCGTCAGGGACTGAGGCTTGCGATTTCCGGCGCCGCAGTGGGGCTGGTTGGTGCGCTGATCGCCTCGCACCTCATGGCAGGGCTGCTTTACGGCGTGAGGCCCACAGACCCTCTCACCTTCGTGGGGGTCACCCTTCTGCTTACTGTTGTGGCGCTCGCGGCTTGCTATATCCCCGCGCGTCGAGCCATGCGCATCAATCCCCTGATCGCGCTCCGCTACAAATAACGGCTTTATTAAGAATCGCAAACACCAGTATTGTGGCGACGGGTGGTCGAGTCTGCGGGAGAATCTGCCGCTTCAGATTTAAGCCCCGCAGGAGTCTGTGTCATAGCAAGGCCGTTAGGGATGGGACGGGTGCCCCAGGTACGCTTTGGCGAACCTAGGGCACCCGTCCTAGCCCTTCTAAGCTTGCTATGACGCAGGCTCCGCAGGGACGGCTGAGAATTACCCAGGACGTCGTCCCTGGGCTTTTCTGGCTCAGCTTGCGGCTTCGGCAATCGGAAGACGGAAGCCAATGAAGGTTCCCTCAATCCTGCAGAACACGGGCAAAGACATCGCGGTCGACGTTGCCGCCAGTCGCTACCAGGCCTATGCGTTTCCCCCGGATAAGCTGCCTCTCTTTGAGCGCAGCGGCCAGGCCGGCCGCACCGGCTCCCTCCACCACGTTGTGCGTGTCTGTAAAGTAGAACCTCATGGCCATGCGAATTTCTTCCTCACTCACGCGCACGATGCGGTCTACATTGTCCAGTATCACCTCAAGTGCAGCATCGTCGGGCACTCGGCAAGCCATTCCGTCGGCAAGCAACGTGCTTACAGGAGCCGCGATCTTGCGCCCTGCCTCGAACGAGAGCGCATAAGCGGGTGCGCCTTCGGCGACAACACCCACAATTTTCGTCTTCAGTCCTAGCCCGTTGCGAACCGCACAGCAGGAGCAGATACCCGAACCCTGCCCGATGGGCACGTAAACCACCTGCAGATCGGCCACTGCAGAAAAGAACTCCAGCCAATAGGTGGCGACTCCCTTAATAATGTCGCGATGATAGTTAGGAACGAAGTGCCAGCCATGCTCGTCGGCCAGCCTTTGCGCATGCTCTTTGGATTCCTGGAAGTCCTCGCCGAACTCTATGAGGTCGGCGCCCTGCGCCCGCATCGCTGCATTCTTTTCCGCACTGTTTCCCTTGGGCACGACTATATGCGCCGGCACCTCGAACCTGTTCGCGGCCAGCGCGACCGCCTGGCCATGATTGCCGCGCGTGGCCGTGACCAGTCCAGGCAGAGGTTGCGCATCACGAAAGAGCTGTGCCGTATAGACCACCGCTGTGCGCGCCTTGAACGCCCCGATTGGAGTGTGGTTCTCGTGTTTGACCCACACTTCACCGCCCAGGCGCTCACACAGCAGAGGCCAAACGAACTGCGCAGTGGGCGGCATAACCTCATACACCAACTGCTGCGCCTGTTTAATTTCATCAATCGTTGGCAAACCCGTCTCTTGAAGGATTTCTGCAGTCATAGAAGTCCTGTTCCAGCCTTCTATCCATTATGCCCCGGCTATCGCGTAGACAGGGATTTGCCTTCGTAGTATGTCTTCTTGATTTCTGCACCTTTTCGACGCCTTGTCCCGTCCAACAAGCCAAACCACACCTATCATCGCTTTGCACCATGGAGAACTTCACATGACGCTGCATGCATCCAATCGAGGCTTGACTGACCTGAGCAGTCACTTCCTGCTCTTAGCGGCCGTAATCGCCGTCGCAAGCCAACTGCTCGCGCAGGGTCCGCCTCCCGGCAACCAGCCGCCACCGCCGCCGCCGACTGCGGGCATCAACGCTACTCTTGACTCCGACGGGTCATCGGCAACGTACACCGTCACAGAGCAGTTGGTCGGCATTAACTTCCCCAATGACGCCGAGGGCACTACTCCTACCGTCTCCGGCAACCTCGTCATCGCGCCGGATGGTAGCATCCCTGCCGGCTCCTCCAAGCTCACCGCTGACCTGCGCAACCTCAAGAGCGATCAGGATCAGCGGGATGGCTACGTCCGCAAGAATGTACTCGAGACGGACAAGTTCCCAACTGCTGAGTTTGTTCCGACGAAAATTGACGGCCTGCCAAAGATGATTCCCTTCACTGGCCAGGCCGGCGTTCAGATTACCGGCAATCTCACCGTACACGGCGTGACCAAGGAGGTCACCTTCCAGGGCATAGCCACCTTCAATCGTAATGGCACCATCGCCGGCCGCGTCAAAACTACCTTCAACTTCGCTACCTTCGGCCTCAACAAACCCACCATAGCCCGTCTGATGAGCGTTGACGACAAGATCACCCTCGAGCTTGTCTACAGACTTAAACGTAGTTAAAGGGCGTTTGGAAAACGCTCGATCAAAGTACCTTCACTGTTCTCCTACCAGACGGACCAGGTCTGGATACCTTTTGTCCGGGACCCGTTTTTTAGCGGCCCGAGGACGATAGCTGCTACAATTATTGTGCAATTCCCCCGGGGCACTCCATCTTAATACCGCTAGGAGAACCCATGCACACTTATTGTGTGGTCCTTCGGCCCCAGCAATCGCTGAACTCTCTATATCCGCACACGAAGCGCTACTACCTCAGAGCCAACTCAGCTGCTCAGGCAATGCTTATCGCGTCGGAGGATACTGAATGGCTGGTATTTGGGGTTGAGCCCGCGCGCATGTCTGCTCGCCCACCACAAAGTGAACGTTCAGTGTCTCCAGAGAATTCGATCGTTGCTTAGGTAGTCCAACCAGGTAACGGTCCGCGTCGAGGAAGGTACGTATAACGCAGCCTCGCTTGAGCCCACGGGCGCCGGTGCCGTATGCTTTGGCGGATTTCGGTTTGTCTCTGCAGGCTTGCGCTGGCAGGCCGGCTGCCTCAGCTTGATGATGCTCGCCAGCACGCCCGCCGGCGCCGCTTACACCTGTGCAGAGCTCGAGAGCATTTCGAAGAGCGCCGGCCTCGATGGCCGGTCATTGGTACCGTTGAATTGCGGACGGAGACGTGGCCCTTTAGAGGACTCGCGTTTACCCGGATCCATTTCTCACGTCTTAAAATTCAATAGAGAGGTTTAAATAGCCATGCTGCATCGCAAGCTCGGGAACACTGGAATCGCCGTATCCAAGATTGCTCTAGGGACTATGTATTTCGGGTCAGAAACGCCCGAGGAGGACGCTTTCGCAATCCTCGACGCGTTCGTTGAGGCGGACGGCAACCTGATCGATACCGCGAACGTGTATGTGGGTGGCCTCTCGGAACAAATCATTGGGCGCTGGTTCGCCGCGCGGCCTCATGACGTGACGGACCGGGTTGTTCTCGCAACCAAGGGCCGCTTCGGTCCTGGCCCCGATGTCAATGCGGTTGGATTGTCGCGGCGTCACCTTCACCGCGCGCTGAATGAATCCCTAAGCCGCTTGGGAATCGATACCATCGACCTCTATCAGTTGCACGCTTCTGACATACACACGCCGGTGGAGGAAACGCTGTCGTTTCTCGATGAGGCAGTGAAGGCCGGCAAAATTCACTACATCGGGCTGTCGAACTTCACAGGGTGGCAGCTTCAACTCATCATCTCCACGGCCAAGGCAATGAGCGTCCAGGTGCCGGTGACGCTTCAGCCGCAATACAGTCTACTGTCGCGTGAAATCGAGTGGGAGATTATTCCAGCGGCGCTGCACAACGGCATCGGCCTCCTGCCGTGGTCTCCGCTTGCGGGGGGATTTCTCACTGGCAAATATCAGCGCGGCGGCGCTGCTTCGTCAGACACGCGAGCGGGATCCGAGAAGCCAATCTATCAATGGATTTCCGAAGAGTATGCCAACTCCGATCGCAATTGGGCGACGATCGGAGAGGTTGTTCGTATTGCCAAAGAGATTGGCGCGACCCCTGCCCAGGTCGCGTTGAGTTGGATCGCAGACCGCCCCGGTGTCATCGCGCCAATCGTCGGCGCGCGAACGGTCGAGCATCTGCGCAATAACCTCGGAGCAGCCGACCTGACGCTGAGCGACGAGACGACCGCAGCTCTTGAAAAGGTCAGCGCGCCGCAGTCAGGCGGCTATCCGTATGGAGCCTTTGGCGTGGGCCAGCGCGGACGCTCGTTACAGGATGGGAGGCCAGCTGCCACACCACCTTACACCGTTGGCTCCGCACATCCGACCGGGCGGGCATAGCCCAGTTTTGCGCACAAGAGACTTAGGCTCGGCCGCTCTCTCGTGTGTATGTGTTCCGAGCTTGTTGCAACGATGCCTGCGGTCCACCCACCGAAACTAAAACCTACAGTCGCTCCGCGTCGCATGGGACCATTCTCGTCTTAGGAGGCGCAGCAGAATATCAAGGGATCGCTGACTACGGATGGGAGGCCAGTTCCTTCTCCGACTCCGCGATCCGCTTGCGGAAGGCCTCGACCGCTGGAACCGAAGGCGATGCGAGCGCATCTTTGCCTGAATACCGCCACACCGACGGGGAATCCAGTGGAGACTGGTCCGGCTGCGAGCTTCCCCGATAAACGACGAACGTATCCTGCGGAGAGCCAGCCTCCATTTGCGGCCGGGGGGTGGAAGGCTGAGTTCCCGCGTTCGAGGGATCGTTAGGGAGTGCCGGGCCCCAACGAACACCCGCACGAGTCGTAGATTCGGACGGGGAGCTGGTCGTGCCCCCACTCACTGGAGGGGTTCCATTGATCGGAGTACCGCCGATCGTGGATTGTATAACTTTCCCGTTGCCCTTGCGAACCGTTATGACCAGGTCTGCAGTCAATCCTTGCTGCACGAGCGTAAACCGTCCCCACTGATCCAGGGCTTTCTCCACGTCTGCGCGGGCGGCACGATTGGCGTTCGGGTCGCTGACATCTACGCCGGCGGTTGGATCGACCATCACGAGGACCGTCCTGGCGCGGAGGACATCGGCCGGAAGAATTGGCTTTTTCTTGGCCGAAGCAAGAGCAGAGCAAAGGATGATTGCAACGACTGCGAGGAGTTTGCGAAGGGGCATAGCAGCCCTCCTGCTACGCGTAGAGTCTACACCTCGCTAACTGACGATGACAATTTGTGACCATTGCCGCTGGCCGACTCTCTTTGGTCAGGTGGGACCTAGAGGGAACAGATGGAGCTAAGAGTCATGTAGACTGCCAACATCCGCACATTTTTGAGAGGAAGGCCGAACGGTGGGGCTTCTAAACTGCTGCAAGCTTTTGGCGGCATCCACGCGCGAAGACATTCCCATCGCCCTCGCACCGGTTGAACAGGTTTTGACGAACAACTCGGAGGAATGAATGAACGCTGGGCATGGAGAGCCGGGTGCAACAACGCCGTCGCGCCGGCTTGGCTTAATTCTGACCCTGAGCTGTTTCAGCTTGGTGGCGTACGTACTTCGGATGAACATCTCCGTTGCCGCTGTCTTTCTTGTGGCGGAACTTCACCTGACCAAGGTGCAATTGGGGCAACTCTTTGGCAGTTTCCTCGCCGGTTACACCGCTTTCCAGTTGCCGTGGGGCATTTTCGGCGATCGTTTTGGCGCCCGCGCCGTACTATGCATCGCCGCGATAAGTTGGGGCGTCACTTCTTTTCTTACCGGCTTGTTGCCCGGCCTCATCCTCAAAGTAGGACTCGGATCCTTCCTCGCGCTCATTGTTTTGAGACTTTTGCTCGGGGTGGGAGAAGCCGCCGGCTTCCCTGTTGCAGCTCGCGCAATTGAGAGCAGCATGCCAAAATCACGCCACGGGTGGGGATACTCCGCGGTTGTCGCCGGGCTTGCGGCAGGCTCTGCGCTAACGCCGCCGCTGGTTTCGCGCCTGATGGTGAGCTTTGGCTGGCGCGCATCGTTCTACATCACTTCCAGCCTTGCATTCATCCTGGCGGCGGTCTGGAGCATCGTCTCGCGCGACCAATCGCCGGTTACCGCCATGCGGCAAAAAATAACTACGCCTTCGTGGCGCCGGTTGCTTCGTATACCCGCGATCTGGAATCTGTCGTTGAGTTATTTCTTTGAATCTTACGCACTCTATGTATTTGTCTTTTGGTCGTATCTCTATCTTCTCGAGCGCCGCCACTTCACAGTACTTCAAGGCGGTTTCTTCACCGGTCTGCCATTCCTTGCCGCGATGCTGGTCGTACCAGCAGTGGGCTACGCGAGCGATCTGGCAACGGACCGCTTCGGATACCCGGTGGGCCGGCGCGACCTTGCGATTGCGCTCATGACCAGTTCCGCAATATTTCTTTTCTGCACCGTGCGGTTGGACAATCCCTATCCGGCAATAGGGGCACTTTCGCTCAGCGTGGCAAGTCTCTTGTCGGTCGAGACCATTTTCTGGTCCAGCGCGATCGCGGTTGGCGGGCCTGACGCAGGGGCGGCCGGCGCGATCATGAATACGGCAGGAAATCTGGGCGGAATACTATCGACATTCTCGGTTCCGATCCTACTTCGGGCGTTCGGCTGGAGCGTTGCATTTGGATCCTCCTCCGCTCTTCTACTTCTTTCAGCATTGCTATGGCTCAGGATCAAGCCATCCGCATCTGAGCCCCGCGGAGTTGGAATCGCGGCCTCTGGAGTGACAAGAGACCAATGAGGCGAAACTTCAATACCATCGTTATAGGACTCGGGGGTATGGGCAGCGCCGCCGTCTATCATCTTGCTGCGCGAGGAGCAGAGGTTCTTGGGCTCGACCAATATGGCGCAGCTCATGATCGCGGTTCTTCACATGGCGGCTCGCGCATGATTCGCCAGGCATATCATGAAGATCCTCACTATGTCCCGCTGGTCCTGCGCGCGTATGAGTTATGGCGGCAGTTAGAACACGATACAGGAACCAGTCTCCTGCAAATTACAGGCGGGATCTATCTTGGCGCCCCGGAAAGCGATGCGGTGCGTGGGAGCCTATTCAGCGCGGCTATGCACAATCTTGCAAATGAGTTCATGACTGCGAGAGAAGTCAGAAACCGCTTTCCGACCCTGCGGCCAGATGTCAATGAGGTCGCAGTGTATGAAGCCAATGCTGGGTTTGTGCGCCCCGAACGCGCAGTGGCGGCCTGTCTTCAAGGGGCCACCCGGCATGGCGCGGAATTGCATTTCGACGAGCCTGTATCCACATGGGAAGTGACAGCGGCGGGTACGGCGCGTGTCACAACTCCCCGCGGGGTTTATGAGGCGGCCAAGCTGATTCTAGCCCCTGGAGCGTGGGCCGCGGAGACGTTCCCTGGTCTCGATTTGCCGTTGGTTGTACGGCGTCACGTGATGGCGTGGTACGACCCTATCGGCGGAATAGAACCCTTCTTACTCGAGCGCTTTCCTGTCTATCTTTGGCAGAGCAGCCCTGATTGCGTCTTCTACGGCTTCCCGGCAATCGACGGTCCGAGCGGCGGAGCGAAGGTAGCAATGCACAAGGGCGGCGACCTCTGTACCCCCCAGTCCATCAACCGTGTCATTACCCAGCAGGATGAACAGGAGCTTCGAGACCAGATCGCTTCGCGATTGCCGTCGTTGAACGGACGTTTGCTGGCGGCCACCACTTGCATGTATACCTTGACGCCGGACGAGCACTTCGTCGCCGGGCTCCATCCAAATCATCCAGAAGTAGCCATTGCTTGCGGCTTCTCTGGCCATGGCTTCAAGTTCGCAAGCGTAATCGGAGAAATTCTGGCTGATTTGGCCTTGGAAGGAGAAACTCGGCATTCCATTGAGTTTCTCTCTCCTCAGCGTTTCCGCAGAATTGCCTCCGCTTAGCATGAATTTCTCACGGCCGGGCGCGCCGCAACCGCAGGTCCCTCCACTCCGCTACCCCGGATTTCCTGTCGAACTTGGTGGCGTTGGCGAACTTCATGCGGCTTTCCTTACTGAAAGCCGCACGCGCGGCCGTTGGTGAGTACCGCGTAACAGGAAATCCGGGTGCGCTCCGGTCGGGATGACAATTCTGTTTGCAGTTTCGCCAGCGTTTTCCCATTAAGGACAACTGCAGATCCCTCGGCTTCCCCGGAAGGCCCATTCGCGGCTTCGAATCAGAGCAGCGTGTGCGATTTTCCGTAAAGAAAATCGCATGCAGTGCGGTGGTCGCCACCAACCTGTATGGGCCTTCCGGGTTCGCTCGGGATGACAAAAGGGTAGATTTGTTCCTTCCTCGACAGTTTGTGAGTGGATGGAAGGATCGTTCGCTTCGCGCTCTGCGTACAGCTCTCTCCATCCCTTATAACAACTGCTAAGGTGAGCGCTGCCCTCCCCTTTGTCATCCCGAGCGTACCCGGATTTCCTGTTCGCGGCGCTTGAGAGAGCAGCGTGTGCGGTTTTCTGTAAGGAAAACCGCATGGGGTTCGCGACGCCACCAACCTTGACAGGAAATCCGGGGCAGCCGAGGGACCTGCAGTGTCCGCGATGTCTAATTCGGAGCTGAATCTTGGACCTAAATGAATTTGTCATCCCGACCGGAGCGCACCCGGATTTCCTGTTACGCGGTACTCACCAACGGCCGCGCGTGCGGCTTTCAGTAAGGAAAGCCGCATGAAGTTCGCCAACGCCACCAAGTTCGACAGGAAATCCGGGGTAGCGGAGTGGAGGGACCTGCGGTTGCGGAGTATGGGGCAGCCGTCATTCGTTACGGATAGAGATCTCACTCACGGGGGTCTGTGAGAAATACGGCTTAGTGCGTTGCCGGCAAGGGCGATGTCTCCAGCGAAGAGAGATCTGGGTCCTCGATTGTTTTGATACTACGGTCGAGACGCTGCTGCTTGATCGTCTTCACCTGGTCGAGGGCAGCTGTTGCCTCTTTGATGTCGCCGGTCTGGCGGTAGAGGCGCGCCAGCAGGTAGTGGACGGAGCCGTCCTGGTCGCTTGCCTCCCCCATCTTCAGTTGGTCGATGGCGTCTTTGGTCCTGCCCGTTTCCGCATAGACTTTCCCCATCAGGGCATGCACATGGCCGAGCATTTGCGGTTTCACGTTGAGGCTTTTCATCAGATACGGCTCGGCCCCAGCGAATTGGCGCGTGGCCACCATCGTCTCCGCCACAATCAAATTCAGTTCGGGATCCTGCGGATTGTGCTCCAGGCCAGTGCGCGCAGTCTCCATCGCTTTCTCGACGTTGTTGTTGCTGAGGTACGCCAAGGCCAACCCGAGCGTCGCCGCCGGATCGCCGGGAGCGATGTCGAGCGCCTTGCTGTATTCAGACTGTGCATCATCGTACCTGTCCAACTGGTTGTATATATCGCCGAGGAGGATATGGCTCCTGGCGGAGTTCGATTCCAGTTGCTGGAAACGCGCAAGGGACTCGAGCGCGAGCCGTTTGTGGGCTTGAATCGACCAGTAGAGAGCTTCGGCAGAATGGGGCTCGAGCGCCTCAAGCGCAGTGGCCGCTGCAATGGCACGCTCACTGTTTCCGGCAAAGAAAGCACAGGCAGCAAGCAGCCGGAGTTTCTCGGCGCGCTTCGCATCAAGCGCAGGATCGAGCCGCTGGGCGCATCGCTCGAACTCCCCCGCCGCGTAATATTCTTCTGCAGTGCGCCGGACAGCGGAAACGGGCGCACCCGCTTGGCGCAGGTCCGTGCGATCGAGTGGATCGTCCGGCGCGTGCCCGCCACCGTCGAAGGCCGCGAGGAGAGCATCGTGCAGATCCGAGGCGCCTGCTGTCTGTTGAGAAAAATAAGCGCCGACAGCCGAGGCTGCGTTGTCCGGCAGGCCCTCCAACAGGACGCCGGCGTTGGAAACAAAATAATTGTGATCGCGCCCCCACAATTCCTCGAGTAGCTTGAGTGCCTTCTCATTCTCTCCGCTGTCAATGGCGATGCGCGCCTGACCGAGAAGCGCCAGGCCGCACTCAGGATGCACCGCGCGCTCGGCGGCGAACTCGTTGGCAGCCCCCGCGGGGTCGCGATGCCTGAGGAGCGAAAAGCCAAGCGCCGAATGCAAGCATGGAGGTTGAGGTTGTGAAGCCAGCAGCTTCCGGTAGACGATTGCGGCCTCGTTGAATCTCGCCTGCTTCTCCAGAGACTCCGCATACAACGCCTGAGCATACGGTGAATGTGGAGCTTCGCCCGTCATGCTCCGTGCTTCTTCCTCTACAAGGTCAAGGTGCGCAATCCCCAGAGCGAACCAGGCCGCGCCGAGTTTGGGGTCAAGCGTGGTTGCGCGCGCGAACTCCTGCGTAGCCGGGGAAAATTTGCGGGTCGCGTAGTACGCGTGCCCAAGCGTAAGCGCCGCCTGCGGGTCAGACTTGTTGGTCCTCTCCGCTTTGATCAGAAATGGAATCGCCTCTGGCGCCTTACCGGTGCGCAGATAGTCGTTGCCGAGAAACAGATTGGGAACAAATAAAGACGGGTTGAGACGATTGGCCTGCTGAAAGCTGGGAATTGCCGAGGCAATGTCTCCGGTTTCCTGCTGCATAAGTCCAAGATTGGACCACAGCTCAGCCATATTCGGCTCAATCTTTACTGCTTGCTGGTAAGCCTTCTCCGCCGCTGCGTAATCATGCACACCCTGGGCCTGCCGGGCCTCGGCTACGAGCGATTCAAGCGTGGGCGCCGTCGCCTGTTGACCAAGCCCAGATATGGGCTTCACTAGCAAGGCCAACAGAATCGCCAGCGATTTGTGGCCGGTGTTCACCTTGCGGTCACCAATAGAATTTTCCAGCCCACTGGATCACTCTCCCCGGGAAGGCACTGGTGATTTGTCCTAAGGTACTGGCGCATCCCGAACCTGCATTGGGATCGCATCCGGAGTAATATGAGGCCGGCGCATAGAATTGTGGATGGTTGAAGGTGTTGAATGTCTCGAAGCGGAACTGGGCTCTCATGGTTTCCCTGAAGGTCCAGTTCTTCTCGAGCGCGGTGTCCCAGTTCTGATAGCCGGGAGCGCGAAGATTGGAGAAAAAGCGAGGCGCTGTGCCGAAGGAGCCGTACGGCGCAAATTGGAAGGCTCCGGTGTTGAACCATTCCTGGAGTGTGCGATGTGACAGTTTCGGGTTTGCAATGACATCCGGCCGGGCATTGCCACCGAAAGTGGGCTGATCGTTGCCGAAGACGCCCAGCGGAATTCCACCCTTGAAGGTGGCGATTCCCGAAAGCTCCCATCCTCCTATCACCGCGTTCTCCACCCGCGACATTCCCGCACCGAACTGCTTGCCACGGCCGACCGGCAGTTCATAGGTATAACTTGCCACCAGCGCATGCGGGATATCGCCCGCGTCCACACTCTTATCGGCAGCCAGATTATAGTTGTTTGCCGGGGTGATGCCCCAGTTTGTCGGTCCGTTGTAGGCCCATCCGTTGTTGCCCTCAACATTGTCAAGGAACTTGGAATAGGTGTAGGAGACCAGCGCGGTCAGCCCTTTGCTGATGCGGTGGTTGTAAGTAATCTGCAGGGCGTTGTAGAGCGATTGGCCCACGGGTGCGTCGACCTGGCTGACGCTGGCATTGCAATACTGTGGATAAGGAGAAAGCAATTGGGCGTTGGTCGCGCCTGCGTTATCCAGATTGCAGCTGCTGGGAGCAATTGTTCCCCCTGCCTCCAGTGTCTGCAAGGGAATAGCAAACGGATTGGCGGCCGCTGCGTTTCCAAGAAAAGTGGCCCCCATGGGCAGGTAAGTGGGATTCAACTGGTTGTTGTTATAGCTCCCAATCATACGAACACCGCGGTTGCCGATGTAGTTCATCTCGAGTAGATCGTTGGGGGTGAAAGCATATTGCATGCCAAACATCCATTGCTGCACGTACGGTGACGGGCGGCTCCTGAAAACGCTGCCGAGTCCGTTTCCGATCTGTTGATAGCCCCCGTTTTTGTTCCCGGTTATCTGGGCGTAAACGCCGCCCCAGGGATTGCTGGTGCTGATATTGGGATTGGGAGTGATGCCTCCATCCAAGCTCGCATTGGTGTAAGTTGCGGCGGAAAAGCCATCAGGATCAGCTGGAAAACAGCACGTGACCGATTGCGGATAGAAGATTCCGTAGCCGCCATGGACCACGGCCTTGGGTATCGGTTGATACGACAAGCCGATGCGCGGCGCGATGTTGGTATAGTTCGGGTTGTAGACACTGCGATTACCGGGACTGAGAAATTGCAAGGCGCCGAGGACCGGTATGCCCACCATAGAGCTGATGGGGTTTAAAACTTTGGGGTTGAAGATCGAGCCTTCGTTACCGCGATAAGTGTACGGCGTTTGCATCTCGTAACGGAGGCCAAGGTTCAGAGTGAGATTGTGGGTCGGCTTCCAGTCATCCTGAACATACCAGCCCCAAAGCCGGTTTGAAACGGTGAAATTGGAGATAGTTCCAACGGTGCTTTGGCCGTCCAGGACACCGAGCAGCATCTGCGCCACTCCATTGCCGCTGGCGGCTCCCGATCCACTCAACGGATCTGGGCCTGCCGTGAAGTCCCCGGTGAAATCCAGCTGGGTCTGGTAGTAGAGCTTCTGAGAGTCTAACTGCTCCACTCCCATGAACCCCACGTTCAGCGTATTTTTGCCGTGCAGCTTGATCAGGTCCACCGCCACCGTGCCGATGGGACCATGGTTGGTGGTGCCCTGCTGGTTCCCGCTTATCGGGCCCAGAGAGGTCACGCTGCCCACATTGACGATGGGGAACAGCGGATATTCGGAGCTGAGGTACTGCGGGAGTCCGAGACTGCTGGTGGAGTTGAAACCGAGCGACTGGTTGTTAGAGGTTTCATGCCAAATCTGGACTCCCGAGGTGATGTTCATGGTGAAGGTTGGGCTGAATATCCGCGTGAGCCCTGCCCACAAGCCCCAGCGGTTGTTGGGCCGTTGATTGCCAGGGCCTGCCGGATCGGATCCCCAGGTCGCAGCGGCGCCCGTCTTTTCCTCCTTTTTGTAGGAGTAGCGGACATAACCGTTGAATGCGCTGTCGAAATTATGGTCGACTCTGATACTGAATTCATCGGAATTTGCCGGCGCGGCTCCGGAGACCGTGTAGTTGTTGGCGGTTCCCGTACAGGTTGGGCAGGGATAGTAACTCAACAGCTTTGCGCCCACCGGATCCGGGGTGTAGCCCGCAAGATTGGTCAGAAGGTTGCCTGGGATCGGGTTGCGAATGTACCCGGTCGTGTTGGCCGTGAGCCCGGTGCCATAGGGATTGGAGGCAGATTGAATATCCGCTTGACCCGCGGTAATCGCGTGGCCGCTGCGTGGATCGTAAATCTGGCCTTGCGGGATGGGACGGCCCAGGCCGTCCGTTCCCGTCGACGGGCCCAGAATCTCGGAGAAGTTGCCGGCGCGGAAGTTGGCGTCCGGCACCGTGTACACAACAACGGTCGGGGTGCTTACCGTGAAGTGTTCGTACAGGCCAAAGATGAATGTCTTATCCCGCTGCCGGTAGAGATGGGGAAGGTAGAGAGGGCCGCCGGCCGATGCGCCGGTCTGGTTGCGGCTCAGGGTACAGACATTCGTATTGTCGATGGTGCATTGGCTGGGGCTGGCAAAGTAGTTCAGGGCGTTGGTGTTGTTATTGGTATAAAACTCGTAAGCGGAGCCGTGAAAATTGCGCGTCCCCCCTTTCGTGACCACGTTCACGACGTTGCCCGTACTCCACCCATACTGCGCGGTAAAGGAGTTGTTCTGGATTTTGAATTCCTGAACCCCGTCCACTGACGGAACAAAGATGACGGCGCCCCACTCCGGGTCCGTATCCCATGAACCGTCCAGCAGGAAGGCCGTGCTTCCAAAGTAGCCGCCGTTGAAGTTGAGGAACGAAATGTCCTGGTCGGCATTGTCCGTGGTGTTGCCGCCGCCGCCGAGCAGCATCTGACTTTCAGACGAGTTGCTCACCGAGGAGTTGAGCGTGGCCAAGCCATACACGTTGCGCACGTTCAACGGAAGCTCAACGATCTCCTTGGCATCAAGGCTCGTAGCTACGTTTGAGTTGTCGACGTTCAGCAGGGAGGCATCCGCGGTTACGGTGACCGACACCTCGTTGGACCCAACCGTGAGGGTCACATTTTGGGTTGCGGAATCGGCAGCGTTGAGCACAATTCCGTTCTGCTGATACTTCTCAAACCCCGCGTCCTGGACGCTCAGACTATAGGTGGCGGGCGGAAGCTGATTGAATGAGTAACGGCCAACGGCATCCGTCATAAAAGTACGGTTGATTCCCTTTTCGGGGCTGACCAGAGTCACCTGGGCCCTGGGCACAACCGCTTTCGAAGAATCCGACACTACGCCGGAAAGCGTTGCCGTCGTTGTTGCGATTTGTGCGTTGATGGGTGGGGGGCTGCTTACCAATAAACCGGGCAGCATAGCGAGTCCAACCAGGTACCTGAGAAACCAAGCTCTCCTAACGCCTTTTGTGTTCACTATGCAGCCTCCAAATTACGAGTGCTCCCTTGGCGTTCCAGTCTCAGAGCTTTTTGAGCTCATGCCCTGTAGGGATCGACAGAGATCGGAACCATTACCGCCCACCTTGTAGCTGTCCCGCTCTCAGCTGTTAAGCTCTTTACGGCAAATGGAGGAAAGATTATCAGGTTAATGATTAGGGTAAACCTTGTATTAACAAGCACTTAAAGATAACCCGCCGGTCGGTAGATGCATATCCTCTTAACAGCTATATAATCGGTGCAAAAAAATACGGAGCATCGTGCCATGCTGGGAGACTTATCGAGCAAGGGCCACGTAACTTTGAGCAATTCTGATAAGGAGGCGGTCCGTGAGCAACTGGGCCGGCTATTGGCCAGTTCCTATTTCAGCCACAGCAAAAGGTTCCCAACTTTCCTAGGCTTTGTCGTCGAACAAACGCTGGGAGGGCAGGCGGCAAACATCAAGGAGCGCACCCTCGGCATTGAGATCTTTGGCAGAGACGCCAACTACGACACCTCCTCCGACCCCATCGTTCGCGTGACCGCAACGGAAATCCGCAAACGGGTGGCCCAGTATTACGAGGACCCCGCCCGCGGAGACGAACTGCGCATTGCCTTGCCTTCCGGCTCTTATATTCCCCACTTTTACTGGCCCAACGGCGCAAACGGGTCGATTTTGAGGACGATGGCTCTGGCTGTCCCTGAAGCCTCTCCGATCCCGAGTGTGGATTCGGATTTCAATCCCCCGCGCCCACGTCGCCATTCCTCACTGGTGCTGGCGATCACCTGCGTCGTGGCCGGGATTCTGTCAGTGGGATCGGTCCTGGCGTGGCAAGCGATGCATCGCTCGGCGCAGAGCTTTTTCTGGGCGCCGATAACCACCGCGAGTGGTCCAGTTTTATTTTGCATGGCGGATCAGCTTCAAAGCCCTGCTATCTCGCTTCGGGACGCGGCTGAGCCAACCCACGAACTCGTACTAAAAGACAACCTCACGGCGGTTATATTCGACGATGTCACCGCAACCATCAAGCTTGCCGAAATCCTTCAGGCTACCGGCAAGCAGTACACCATCCGGGGAGAGGGCATAACGAATTTCAAAGATCTACAGGCCGGGCCAACGATCTTTATCGGCGCGTTCGATAACGCATGGACGCTCCGCCTGACCAATTCCCTGCGTTATCACTTTTCGAACGATCCGCAGATGACGCAATTTCGAATTGTCGATAGCACGGCGCCACTGAATAGACGTTGGGTCGTCAACCGATCCACACAGATGGCCAGCAACAGCTACCGTGACTATGCGATCGTGGCGCGATTCACCGATAGCGATACAGGTAAGGTCGAGGTCATAGTGGCTGGAATTGGTGCCGGCGGCACCACGGCCGCGGCAATGTTTTTGACCGACTCAGGCAATCTCGCCCAAGTGCAGCGCGCCGCACAAGCGGCGGGCGACAAGAAGAACATGGAATTGGTGTTGAGCACTCAGATCGTCAATGGCGAATCCGGGTCCCCGAAGATTGAAGCCGATTATTTCTGGTAACGTTCCGCCCAGATCGCCAACTACTTCATCATTTCTGAGCAGAAGTGCACAGTATCGCTTTCCTCTTGGTGGCAGAATCTCAGGTAAGCGTGACCGAACAGTGCGCCTCCCGCTCTTGATTCTGCATATCCTCGCTGGAACCATCGGCTTGCTCAGCGGCACGGTCGCCATGGCCGTGCGCAAAGGCGGCAACCTTCACCGCGCATCCGGCAACGTCTTCACACTTGCCATGCTGACCCTGGCCTCCAGCGCTTTCTGCCTGGCCATCCTGAAATCCCAGCAGGGCAACGTCGTCGGCAGCATTGGCACCTTCTACCTAATCGGCACAGCCTGGCTTGCCGGACACCGCGGAGAACGCACAAGTCTTATTGACTGGAGTGCGCTTTTCATCGGCCTCGCCGGTGCAGGTGCGGCTATCGCCTTGGGCGTCTACACCGTCCACAACCCCAGCGGCGTTGACAAAACTACCGCCCCAGCCGGCATGAGCTTCTTCTTCGGCGCCATCCTGTTGCTCGCCACTGCAGGGGACATTCGAATGCTCGCACGCGGCGGAATTTCAGGCCGGCAGCGTATCACTCGGCACCTGTGGCGCATGTGCTACGGGCTCTTCATTGCGACAGGCTCTTTCTTCCTCGGTCAGCAGCAAGTTTTCCCAGCCTTCCTGCGCGGCTCCATATACCTGACCCTACCAGCACTTCTGCCGCTACCCCTACTGATCTATTGGTTCCTCCGCGTGCGATTCAGCAAGGCTTACAAGAATCATTTGTCGCTCAACCCGGTACCGGTGACTCCTTAGCACTCGCCTGCCCGAAAAGCGCCGCCTCTGCGGCCGCAGGGACTGGCATGGAGACGAGAAAGTTGCTGCCGAGAAGATAGTCGAACAGGTGTCCGAGAGGGGGCGCACGCCTCAGTTGGGCCGCAGAAACCCATCCATTCGTTTCACTCCATTCCCAGCTGGTTATGGAAAAGCTATTTAACCATTCGCGCAGATCCGCGGCCGTCATCGGATAAGCGTAAGAGCGGACGTTCTGGGCGAAGAGGCGCCCCAGCGCCTCGAGATGACTGCCTTCGAGATTGCCGTAAAGGTCTTCAAACGTTCGAATGAGCTGGGAAAGACCCGAGACGAAGCGCACCGGCGCCTTGGTATGTCGGTTTACGAATGAGGTCATGTGGTAGAGCTCGCTTTGGCGAAAAAGGAGCACGTCGCCTGAGGGGAGAAGGCCATCGATGCGGCGAATCAAGTCAGGGATCTGCGGAGGCGGTTCATTGGGCGTGAATGAACTGGCTGTAAGGCAAAAAAACCCAGCCGGCACCGCGTGTGTTTCGCCCAGCTCATCCTGAAGCTGCTGAACACCCGAAGCCAGCAACCGTGCGTGAACTTGCGCGTGATCGCCATCGACGTGGCCAAAGTATCCGGGCGCAAGCACGACAGCTTTCTTGTAGAGAGCTTCCGTAGGGGGAACCGCGGGGCCCTTGGAGGGGAAAAATACAGCTTCAGCGAATCCTGCAGACGCCAGATAAGCCGCCAGGGTACGACGGTCCCAAGTCTCGAATGCCGGCCCGCGAACATCGACGTAGTCGATTTCGATGCGCTCCCTGACGACGTCCTGTGCCACGCCTTCCAGAAAAGATTCCTTGGTTTGCAATTCGTAGAACGCAGAGTAGATGAGATTCACGCCGAGAATACCGATGGCTTCCTGCTCGAGGGCATTGGCAGGATCGAGCATGTTGATGTGCAACAGGATGTCGTTGGGAGGGCCGTCCGGCTGCAACTGAAAACGGAGACCGACCCAGCCATGGGGTTCGTTGGTCCCGGCGAAGTTGCGTGCGGAGATGGTATCGACAAAAGAAAAGAAGCGCGTGTGCGACCCGCGGGTTTTGCTTAGCTGCGTGAGGAGCTGAGTCCATTCGTTCTCCAGCATGGCTTCCAGGCGTTCTTTGGAGACATAGCGCGAACCGGAGCCATAGAGATCGTCGCTCACTTCCTTGTCGTAGGCGGAAATGGTTTTGGCGACCGTGCCGGAGGCGCCTCCGACGAAGAGGAACCAGCGGGCGACTTCCTGTCCAGCGCCGATTTCGGCGAAGGAACCGAACTTGGACGGGTCGAGATTGAGGGTGAGTGCTTTATGGTGAGTGTCGAGTTTTTGAGCGGAAGGCATGGGCAGGCTCCTGTTGGGCGCCCTTCTAAGAGGCGCGAAGAGTCCATGACGAGCTAGCGGTTAGCCGCGTTCTCGAGTCGCATACAAGAGAGCGATACCGCAAATGAGGGCTAATCCTCCGAAAATTGGGAGTACTAAATAGGTCTGATGCTGCTCGGCGGCGTGAACCAGGAGGAGTACTGGTGATACGCAGTATACAAGCGAAGCAATCCCCAGTACGACCAGAATGAACCCGACAATGGATGCTGCTCTCATGAAATCTAGTGTTGCATTGCTCTTTGCAAACGACAGCGACAAGGGCGGACCTCCCCCACGCATCTGATCACCTGGATGCAATATTAGTACAACCTGGGTAGCCGCAGAGGTATTCGTTGAGCAGTTCTTCGCGCCCGTCTGGACGGCTGAAATTTTTCGTCAAAACTCCCACAGGATCGTCATCCTGAGCGGAGCGCCTCACCGATTGATCGCGTGACACAGCGCTTGGTGGCGCGGAGTCGAAGGACCTCGGCGGTGCTTATCTTACCCATGCTGTTCGGAGCTTTCCAACCGCCAAGCCCGCTACGGTTTTCCCTGGGGTCGAGAACCAACAATTGGGTATCGCAGCAGATCCTATTGCCGGGCTGCGGTGGTCGAAAAGCTCCGAACAGCATGGGTAAGATAAGCACCGCCGAGGTCCTTCGACTCCGCGCCACCAAGCGCTGTGTCACGCGATCAATCGGTGAGGCGCTCCGCTCAGGATGACGATTCTGTGGGTGGTGGTTCCAGCAGTGGAGGTGGCAGCGGAGGCGGTCATCGTCAAATCTGATTCGGGACAATTAAACGTGGGTCATGATTCTCGCTTAAGCTGAAACGACAATTAAACGTGGGTCATGATTCTCGCTTAAGCTGAAACGAATAGATGAAGACGAAACTGCGCTCGCACAAACGTGATTCGTTCGCGCTTCTGGCTATCCTGCTTTTGCTCGCCGGGACGGCACGATCGCTGCCCCGCCTGCCTAGGCCTCGTGCTCCCAGACCTCGTCCCACCAGCCAGCAAATGCTGATCGCCTCGGACCTCCACTTCAACCCCTTTGCCGACCCCACTCTGGCCCCCGACTTGGCGAAGGCCCCGGTCCATAAATGGGAGGCGATTCTCAGCCGGTCTTCATCCACTGCGTACAGTCCCTATGGACAGGATACCAACTGGTGGCTGCTGCAATCCGCTCTGGATGCCATGCGCAAGGCTGAGTCCCATCCCAGCTTAGTGATGATCAGCGGCGACTTGCTGGCCCATGGATTTCCTCAGAAGTACGCGCAAGCCATCCCCGACACCAACCGCGATCACTACCGTGCTTTTGTATCGAAGACGGTATCCTTTATCGCCCTGGAGCTGCGCAAACGCTACAGCAAGTCGCAAATCCTCCTTACCCCGGGCAACAACGACGATGACTGTGGCGATTACAACATTGAGGCCGGAGGAGCCTTCCTGAGTGATACCGCCCGCACGATTCGGTCGCTTGCCCGGGCGAGTGGCCGATTCACAGGGGAATGGAAGTCGCTAGGCAGTTACACCCTCCAGCCGCGGGATATCCGCGGGCTGCGTATCGTCTCCGCGAACTCTGTTTTTTTCTCCAACAAATATCAGTCGGTAAGTTTTGCCGGCGGCTGCGCATCGGTCCAGTCGGATGGTCCGGCGCGCACCTTCAGCTGGCTTGAGTCCACGCTGAGCCGCGCCGCGCAGAATCGCGAAAAAGTCTGGATCATGTTGCACATCCCTCCGGGAATCGACGCCTACTCCACCATGGTCAGTTATCGCTCCTTGTCCCAGGCCCCGTCCTCCGCGCCTCGGGATCTGTGCGGCCAGGCAATCGTTCCGATGTGGAAGCCGTTCTGGACAGATCTCTTTGATCGCCTGATAACCCAATACCCAACTACGATCACCGCCATTTTCGCCGGTCATGATCACACCGACGATTTCCGCGTTATCCATCCCGGCCAGGCCGGGGCGCAATTTGTCCTCATTGATCCGCCGGTTTCCCCCATCTACGGGCAAAACCCTGCGTTTCGCGTCGTTACCTTCGCCGCCGGTGGCGCTCTGACCGATCAAACCACCTGGTACCTGACCAACCTGGAGGCAGCCCGGACTACGGTTCCAGCAACCTGGATGCCGGAGTATACCTTCGCCGCCGAATGGCATAGCCCGCGTCTGGACGCAGCGAGCCTCAACTCCATCTACGACCAGATCCGCAGCAATCCTGACGCCGGCCAACGATGGCTGACGCTCTTGAATGTCTCCAGTACGTACCACCCGGTGCCCGCCAACGGAGCGCGTACCCTGGAGTGCGCGATCGCCGCCCTGGACCCCGCAACCTACAAGGCTTGCTACTGTCCCGCTCCCTGAGTCCGTCTTGTATTCTGGGTTTTCGGTCGGCAAGCTCATGCTCCTCCAGCCGGAGGTTTGACTCCAACCTTCAGCAAATCAATCGCAGCCCTTCTTAATGCACCAACGGGAAGCAACGCATCCAGAATAGAAGCCATCCCTATCCGTAGTCCGCAGGCGACCGTCCGCGGCTTCTTGTCGACGAACATCTGTTGGCAAACTATGGAGGAATCATGAGTGTTGAGACGATGCAGGAGCTATTGATAGACGAACTGAAGGACCTCTACTCTGCAGAAAAGCAGATCGTAAAGGCACTTCCGAAGCTGGCGAAAGCCGCATCCACACCTGAGTTACAGGATGCTCTCCTGAGCCATTTAGAGGAGACAAAGGGCCAAGTCGGCCGGTTGGAAAAGATCGCCGGGCTGGTCGGGCACAAGTTGACTGGCAAAACATGTGTCGGGATGAAGGGCGTGTTGGAGGAAGGCTCCGAGGTGCTTGATGAGACGGAGGAAGGCACGATACGTGACGCCGCCCTCATCGCAGCCTCCCAACGGGTTGAGCACTACGAGATGGCCGGCTACGGATCGGCACGCGATTTTGCAAATACCCTGGGCCTTTCAGAAGTAGCCGAATTACTTGAAGAGACACTTGCGGAAGAGAAAGAGGCGGACAAAAAATTAACCTCGATCTCGAAGCAAGTGAATTCAACGGCAAAGCAAGCGGCCTGAGACAGCAATGATGGTTCGCGTGAGCTGGGATGCGGGAATGGCCTGGGCTATGGCCCTCCCGCATCCCAGATCTTTTGCGCGGACGACAAAGACTCATTTCATCTAACCTGCATCACAGGTGATAGTACGTAACAACCTGAGCCGGGCCGGCTCCTACTACCGGGTCTCACTTTCCACCGATAATCCATTGCACACGCAGGACTATCTTGTTTCCCTCGGGCCTGTTCTCCGCACCGAATTCGTGATACGCATTGGCGTACAAGAGACATCGCCCTAAATTCCACACCGCCCCAGGACCGATCGAGCCCACCTGCTCTGGAGAGTCCGGGAGAGGCGTTCCATTTACCTTTGGAACTGTCACCTGTTTCAGGTAGTAACCATTGGCCCCAATCCAGATGCCGTGAGGGAGCTGATACGCTGCGGTTGCGTTGAAATGAATCGCTTGACCAGCCTGGGTTGAGCGAGCGCCGGTTGCGTAAGGCGGCGCGTTGTTCGTCCCGTTCCACAAATAGTGCACACGCCAGCTGGTCTCAATCCTCTTTGCCAGAAACACAGTGACGGCATAGTAAGGATGAACCGTAAATGCATTGCTGCTTATGTTGACAGCCGAGTCTCGCTGGTATTCGCCAACCGGGAGATCGAAATCGAGCACCGCCCGCTGTATGATTCGGATGCGGCCAATCTCTCTCTCCGGCCATTGCAGGATGAAGGGCGAGAGCGTGAGATTGCCCCATCCACCGGCTTCGCCCTGAGAGCCCGCGTTGACATGGGCGGCGACTGCCACCGCTTCCACCCCATACCATCCCCCGAGCAGGCGACGGTTGCTCAGCCACGCAATGTGCGTTAATCCGCTCACCGCGTTCACCGCCGGTGCGCCGGCTATGCTCTGCCCGGTAGCGTCCACCGTTTTACCGCTATGGCTCCCGTCGCCGATCTCCTCCACCAGCCAGCCCGGTCCTCCGAGAGCGTCAAGAAAACTGGTATCGCCGAGATTTACCGCAGGTTCCGGCGGGTGATCCTGGGGCCGAGCAGTGCCTATGCAGCTCACGGCCATGAGCAGCAGACCTCGTGCATATTGCCCCATTCTGGACATCGGGCGACTCCTCGCCGCTGCGCTAAATGCGCACTATCTTCGAAAATAATCCACTCACGACCATGAGTAAAACGAAACATACGCATATCACTTATCATCAGAATTGATGAATAGAGGAGAGCGCCCCGTGGAAATCCGGCACTTTCTGCACATCGTAGCTCTCGCGGAAGAAGAACATTCAGGCAAACGAAGTTAGACCGAACTGGCCCAGCCGCTTCTGGGCAGTTGGTCCGAGCTTTCTGAGACGCTCTTTGACGCCGGACGGCGGCGCGCGACCAAAGAGTCAGCCATCGCAGCCTATGATGGAAACGTAGCGACTTACCGCCAAACGACCCTTACAGCTTTTCAGCAGCTCGAGGACAATCTCGCCGTTCTGCGCATTCTCGCAGGGGAGTCGCAACAGCAGCACACCGCGACCGCTTCGGCGGAAGAAACCCTTCGTATATTTATGAACCGCTACGCTGGGGCATAGATACCTATCTTAATGTTGTAACGTCACAAACGACTGCTCTTAGCAACGAACAGAATGACATCGATATCCGACGGCGCCAACTCGACGCGAGTGTTCTGCTGATCAAGGCCCTCGGTGGGGACTGGAACGTCAACAAATTGCCTAAGGTCTAACGTTCCAGAGAAAAGGCGTCTGGCATGTTCCAAAGCCCCCATGGATCGGGTGATCGTCCCCACCTGCCCACACACATCATTGTTGGCTCCCCTCAGTTTTCCGCGGCCGTTCGCTTTTTCAAAAATGTTTTGGAATTATTGGCCCTTTTCGACCGTGGACTCCGCTTAACAGAGTGAAGGCGATCAGAGTTGGACGCCTCATGAAAAGGAGATAAAAGTCATGAAACGGATCACAGCAACCGCACTCCTCGCCATCGCAAGTCTTGCCATGGCCGGCACATCATTCGCGCAGTCCAATGGGGTTCAGGCGAACGTCCCATTCGACTTCACCGTAGACAACCAGGTGCTCCCCGCGGGTACTTACAAAATCCAAAAGCAATCAGATGGAGTCATCGCGATCAAGAACCACGATAAACCGATTTCGGTGCTCACCCTTGTCAATCAGGATGGAACCAAGTCCCCAAACGGTGGAAAGCTGATCTTCCACAAGTACGGCGACCACTACTTCCTGAGCGAGGTTCTCTGCGACTCGGCAAGTATGAACGTCGAACTTCCTCGTTCGAAAGCCGAGAAGCGGGTTGGGCTGCAACAAGCGATGGTCAACCCGAGCAGCGAGGTCTTCATTGCTACCCGGTAACGGAGTCGTTAGGCGTGGGGGGCCCGGGGCCAAAACAGACCTCGGGTCTTCCCGGATTTCCTGTCGAGATTGTTGGCGTTGACTTCAATGCGGCTTTCCTTACTGAAAGCCGCACACGCGAACCCGTTTGAAGCCTCTTGCAGGAAATCGGGTCTCCTCACGGGTTAGTTTCTGAGAACACGTACACGAAATACAGGCAAGTTACGGCGATAAGATGGCTAACTTATCGTCGCGTCACAGGCCCATTTCATGTCGCCATTGAAGGAGTTTGTGCTGTATCCGTCTCACTGCGACCTGGCGGGCCGCCGGCCAGATAAGCTTGGCGTATTCTTCGCGGCGGAAACGAGCGAGTGCACGGTCTAGTTCCCCGGGCCCAAGTGACCACCGGTTATGCAGCATCGAGGAGACGTACCGTCGCCGGTCGAGCACGGGGTGCAAGAAGACGTCGCCATCGCTTGGCCGCAAATCTTCCTCCATCGTCGGCGGGAACCAGTCACAGTGAGAAACGTCGCCAAAATCGGCCAGCGACAGCCACGTCATGCCAGCCCGCGCAACCTCGGTCGGTATAAACACCTCACTGCTCGGCCACTGTCGCATGAACGGATCAGCGCCCATGGCCAGCCGCCGCCGATGCAACAGATTTAACGCGGAGGAAGAAAACAAACACACGTTGAGCAGAGAGAGCAAGACCTCGCCTGGAGGATAGACATCGCGCTGATACGGCATCCAATGCCATTTCTTGAAGGGTCGTGTAATCGGCAAAGCAACGAAATCGGCCCCTCGTGACGCGGCTCGAACAACAAACTGCTCCAGCGAGCATTGCACAACACAGTCATACTCGACGAAGAGGTAGTAGTCGTAATCCGGACATTGCGCCAGAAACTGATAGTGCGCGTAGTCCGGATTCCACCACAACACACCACCCACGGCATAGCGCATGGGGAGACCAGCGGCAGCAAGATCGCCGCAGGTAAAACGGATGACACGCTCGAATGGTATCGGGCCGACCGGGCCGTTGGTCTCGTCTACCGAAACGTAAAAATCCAGACCGCCGGTCGCCTCTGCCAGGCGGCGCGCCTGACGCTCAACGAACTCATCCCAAGCGTAAGTTTTTAAGACAACAGCGCAACGGGAAGCAGCGATGGTCATATGCGTCCCATCCCAGGAACCGGCGGAGGCTCGAGGCGCGACTCACGGCGGCCCCGCGTCAACCGGCGCCCTAGGTTCCCGCTTGGAGCCGTCACCAAACGGTGGGAGAGATCAGCAAGCGCGACCGAAAAAGAGAATTCCAACAAACCGGAGATCAGAAGCATCATGCTCAACCAGGATCCTACGCACAAAGAGAAGGCGGATTTCGCTGAGCGGGGCAGCGAGAAGACTTCCGAAGACAAACAACAATCGTAGTAGGCAGTGCACTGCAGGTCAAAGCCAAGCCTGGTTGCCCACTGCTGATATTGCCATAAGAGCAGCTGCATGCGCACAAATAATCACCAGGAGGCAGGTAAAGACGCCAACTGCACTTTGCACACTACAAGAGGCAACACCGAGGTCAGCCTCTGATCCTGCCTACCCTACTCAACAGCGATTTCCTCAGTCGCGCGGCCCATCCCCCCGTAAACCAGGGGCCCGGACAGCTCGCTGCGCGAAGGCTTTCGGCGCCTTTGGCCCTGCTCCGCATCTATCAGGGCGTGGAGGCATTCAGCCACTTGGTCAACCTCATGGTGAGTCATGGTGTCGAACAGAGGTAGACTGATCATCCTTGCGGAAACATCGTCGCAGACCGGAATCGGACCTGCCACGCAAACCTTTTGGAAATACGGCTGCTCCATCAAGTGGGGACTGAAGTAAGTTCCCGTGAGGATCCCCTG
Organism: uncultured Acidobacteriaceae bacterium; assembly: GCA_963787145.1. Taxonomy (GTDB): domain Bacteria; phylum Acidobacteriota; class Terriglobia; order Terriglobales; family Acidobacteriaceae; genus PALSA-350. The sequence goes on along the minus strand of CAWBBY010000034.1, from coordinate 115,155 downwards.
ATTGGCTAATTCAGCACGGATAGCCACCCTGCGCCCACCCAATCCAGAGGGCAATAAGGCGGGCACAAACTGGTGAGCCTGCGTGCCCGGCGCTTTCAATTGAAACTGCAGTTCCGGCAGAGCATCGCGATAGCGATTGAACAGCGCGGCCCGGTGTGCCAAAACGCTGTCGTAATCGGCAAGCCGTAACCGGCCGAGCAACGCGCCTACTTCGCTGAGTTTGCCGTTCAAGCCAACCATGGTCGCCGTGCGTGGCTCACCAAAGCCGAAATTGCACATAGCGCGAAGCTTTGCGATACGATCCGGATCCGCGCTGTAGATCAGTCCGGCCTCTCCCACCGCAAACGACTTGGTGGCGTGCATGGAATACACTACGCTTCCGCTAAAGCCACTCCCGAACCCATGACCGTGTTCGTCAGTCGTGCCCAGCGAGGCTGCGGCATCCACTACGACCGGCACGCCGAGCTGAGCAGCAAGCTTCTTATAGTGCTCCAGATCGATCGGGTAGCCAAACGTCGCGTAGGGCATCACCACCGCGACCTTGCCGGCATAACGCGTCAGCAACTCCGATTCGGCTGCAGGATCCTGCGCCCAGTTCGTTGGATGAATGTCGCATAAGAGCGGCGTCAGGCCACACCAAAGCGCCGCGTGTGCCGTAGCTGCGAAGGTGAAGCTCGGCATGAGGGCAAACTGTCCAGCAGGCGGCTCCCCGACCGCATCCCCGACGGCATCTTTGATCGCCAGCATAAGGCCGATCGTGGCATTGCAAACGGTCGTGCAAGCGCCTTCACCGCCGAAAAAGCGCTCTAGCATCTCCTGTTCAAAGCGGGTATTGACTGGTCCGAAATTGCTGAAGATCCCACTCTGCTCAAGCGACTGCAGTTCCATGACTGCACGGGAGAGCTGGGGTGGGGAGGGACGCACGAGGGGAATTTTCATGCTTCGAAGGCTCCTAGCTAGGTGGCGTTGATCTGCTCCAGGGCCGCAAGCGCGGACGATTCAATTAAGTAGTCCTCGGCAAAGTTGGGGGACAGGATCGCATCGGCAATCATCGCGCCAACGTCATTCTGCCACAACCAAAGGCCATTTGCCTGACCCCTGAAACTGGCTTCACCGCCAAGCTTTCCATGGGGAACAAACCCCGCAGCCAAGCCAATGGCAAACAAGTGAGGAAGAGGGTTGCCGCTTGCGTCCATCACCCGGCAGTGATCATCCACAAGCCGCGCCTGCGGACCTGTTTCAGAGTGAAGGGACACTCGTTCCCCTGCCTCGTCGAAGACCGGCAGCGCGCGCGGCCGGTAGCCGAACGCAGCGATCACAAGATCCGCATTGTCCAGCAGCGCCAGGGAGGCCGCATCATCCTCACCGAGGCGGTGTAACTGCAGGCGAGGCTCAGGGGGCCGCCCGCCGATACCCCGCGCGCGCATGATTAACTCGCGCGAGTCCAACCGGAATCCGCCCAGACGAAAGACACGCTTGCTGACCGGACAGATGTCGTCCGCCCCAAACTCCGTATATCCGTCGGCCCGGGCCGCCTCCACGTTGGGATAATAGATGTGCAACGGACGCCGGTGCAGGATGGTGAGTCCGCCCGGACCAAAGGTGACCCCAGGCATGCGGTTCAATAAGGCATGTCCAACGGCCGCTGCGCTGGTGGAACCGCCGACAATGGCAACGCGTGGAGGCCGGCCAAGACCCGCCAGACGCGCAGCGACCGCAGCGAAACCCGTGGTACCTAGAACGTCCCCGGATTGCAACAGCCGTTCACCATATCTCTCCACAAGGTTCACGCCAGCCACTACCTCACGCCGAAGGCGCTCAACCGGCTGGGAGGCACCGGTGGCCAGAACTACATTACGGGAGTCAATCGTGCGTTCGCGTCCGGTCTCGACATCTCTAATCAGCGTCAGCCAACCAGTGGTCGTGCGCTGTGTCGACACTGCTTTGTATCCTTTAATAACATGGCCGTTTGGAGAGGCCGCAATCACCTCGTTCATCGCTTGCCCGACCAAGCCCAGAAACTCACCTGCGCGGCGCAATGGCACCGTGCCGTCTCCCGCTTCCGCGAACTCTTTTGTGAGTGGATGACTTCGTAGTGCCGCAAGCTCACTATCGGGTGGTCCTGCAAGGCAGTCAGCAAAAGTGAAACCGGTACTGTCGGAGTTAATGCACCAACGGCCGATGGTCCCCTCCCCAACGGAGCCCGACTGCTCCACGACCGTGACGCCCTCTTTTAGTAAGTCAGCGAGGCGCCCACGTCTATGCGCCGCTAGCAGAGGCGCCAGTCCTGCTGGGCCTCCACCGATAATGGCTACACCTGCGCGACCAAAACTCAAAGTCACCTGCTCCGACGTGGCCAAAACGGCAACGCCATCAAGATTTAGGGGGGTGGTTTAGATTACGACATAGTCGTGGCCCGCTTTAAGATTATTTTAGCGGTGCCCAACTAGTATCCTGGCGAGCAGCTTACGACAGACGTTGGCCAAAAGCAAAACTACTTCGCCGCTCAACAAACTTAAGCGGGATCGGTTTCCGTAGCTAAATGGTTACCTTGGTAACCAGGTAGCTATTATAGTCGGTCAATACGAAAATCCGGCCGCAGCTATCGAACAACGCTATGGTTGCATAGCCATTTTGTGGGTGTATCTGTCAGCCGCCGGTATGCGAAAGGAAAAAAATACTGGGCACGAGGGTAATATCCGGCGACAGAATGGTTACCGGATGATTACCAAATTGCGGAGGATTTGTTACTCATGATCGACATAGAAACTCGAACTGAGGAATGACTGGTAAACCCAACAACATGGCACGCGTGCGCTGACTGAGGCGTCAATACCCTACTTGCTGCCGCAGTCGGAGGAGCTTGTGCTGGATCCCCCTCAGTGTGTTCCGGCGGGCCGCCGGCCAGATAAGCTTGGCGTATTCTTCGCGCCGGAAACGGGAGAGTGCACGGTCTAGTTCCCCGGGCGCGAGTGAGCCACGGTTATACAGCATCGAGGAGACGTACCGCCGGCGGTCGAGCACGGGGTGCAAGAAGGCGTCGCCATCGCTTGGCCGCAAATCTTCTTCCATCGTCGGCGGGAACCAGTCGCAGCGAGAAACGTCGCCAAAGTCGGCCAGCGACAGCCACGTCATGCCCGCCCGCGTAACCTCGGTCGGTACAAACACCTCGCTGCTCGGCCACGAGCGCATGAAGGGATCGGCGCCCATGGCAAGCCGCCGCTGATGCAACAGCTTTAGAGCACGAGAAGAAAACAAACACACGTTGAGCAGAGAGAGCAAGACCTCGCCTGGAGGATAGACATCGCGCTGATACGGCATCCAATGCCATTTCTTGAAGGGTCGTGTAATCGGCAAAGCAACGACGTCGGCCCCTCGTGAGGTGGCACGAACAACAAACTGCTCCAGGGAGCATTGCGCGACGCAGTCATACTCGACGAACAGGTAATAGTCGTAGTCCGGATATTGCGCCAGAAACTGATAATGCGCATAATCTGGATTCCACCACAGCACTCCACCCACGGCATAGCGCATGGGAAGACCAGCGGCAGCGAGATCATCGCAGGTGAAACGGGTGACACGCTCGAACGGTATCGGCCCGACCGGGCCGTTGGTCTCATCTACCGAAACGTAGAAATCCAGAGAGCCGGCCGCCTCTGCCAGGCGGCGCGCCTGACGCTCAACGAACTCATCCCAAGCGTAAGTTTTCAAGACAACAGCACAGCGGAGAGTAGTGGTGCTCATATCCGTCGTTCCTCGATCTTGCCGATCTTATTGTTGGCGCTTGCGCTGTTTATGCGTGGACCAGTTGCTTCGGCTGCTCTCTACGCGACGCCTTTGACCGGCTCCTGCCCTGCTCTGCATCGATCAAGGCTTGGAGTGATGCAACCACCTGATCAACCTCATGGTGCGTCATGGTATCGAACAGAGGCAGGCTGATCATCCTTGCGGAAACATCGTCGCAGACCGGCAGCGGGCCTGCCACGCAGGTTTTTTGGAAGTATGGCTGCTCCATCAAGTGGGGGCTAAAGTAAGCTCCCGTCGCGATCCCCTGATCGGCTAACGCCGCACGGATAGCCGCCCTGCGCCCACCCAGCCCAGAGGGTAGCAATGCCGGCACAAACTGATGGGCTTGCGTGCCTGGTGCTCTCAATTGGAACTGGAATTCGGGCAATGCCTCGCGATAGCGATTGGATAGGGCGGCCCGGTGTTCCATAATGCTGTCGTAATCGAGCAGACGCAACCGGCCGAGCAACGCGGTCACTTCGCTGACTTTGCCGTTCAAGCCAACCATGGTCGCGGTGCGTGGCTCACCAAAGCCAAAGCTGCTCATGGTACGAATCCTGGCAATACGATCCGTATCCGCGCTGTAGATCAGTCCGGCCTCTCCCACAGCAAACGACTTGGTCGCGTGCATGGAATAAACTACGCCTCCTGCGAAGCCACTGCCGAACCCACGCCCGTGCTCGTCACACGTACCCAGCGAAGCTGCGGCATCCACAACGACCGGCGCGCCGAGTTGATCTGCGAGCCTCTTATAGTGCTCCAGATCGATCGGGTAGCCAAAGGTTGCGTAAGGCATAACAACCGCGATCTTGCCGGCATACTGCGCCAGCATCTCCGCCTCGGCTGCGGGATCGGCCGCCCAATTCGCGGGGTGAACGTCGCAGAGCAGAGGCGTCAGGCCACACCAAAGCGCCGCGTGTGCCGCGGCTGCGAAAGTGAAGCCCGGCATAAGGGCAAACTTTCCAGAAGGCTGCTCGCCGACCGCATCCCCGACCGCTCTTTGATCGCCAGCATGAGGCCGATCGTCGCATTGCACACCGTCGTGCAAGCGCCTTCACCGCCGAAAAAGCGGTCCAGCATCTCCTGCTCGAAAAGCGTATTGACTGGTCCGAAATTGCTGAAAATTCCACTCTGCTCAAGCGACTGCAGTTCCGCGACTGCAAGCGAGAGCTGCGGTGGGGCAGGACGAACTAGCGGGATGTTCATACCTCGAGCTCCTGGGCAGCGTAAACTTGTTCCAAGCCCGCGAGCGCGGGCGATTCAAGTAAGTAGTCCTCGGCAAAGCTGGGAGACAGGATGGCGTCGGCAATCATCGCGCCAACGTCGTTCTGCCACAACCAGAGACCATTTGCCTGACCCCTGAAGCTTGGTTCACCGCCAAGCTTTCCATAGGGGACAAACCCCGCGGCCAGACCAATGGCAAACAGGTGAGGAAGCGGGTTGCCGCTAGCGTCCATCACCCGGCAGTGATTATCTACAAGCCGCGCCTGCGGACCTGTTTCAGAGTGAAGGGACACTCGTCCCCCTGCCTCGTCGAAGACCGGCAGAGCGCGAGGCCGGTAACCGAGCGCAGCGATCACAAGATCCGAATTGTCCAGCAGCGCCAGTGACGCCGCGTCATCCACCCCGAGGCGATGGAGCTGCAAGCGAGGCTCAGCCGGGCGCCCTCCAATACCCCGTGCCCGCATGATTAACTCGCGCGAGTCCAACCGGAATCCGCTCAGACGAAACACGCGCCCGCTGACTGGACAGATGTCATCGGGCCCAAATTCGGTATATCCATCGGCCAGGGCCGCCTCCACGCTCGAATAAAAAATCCGCAAGTCCCGGCGGTGCAGGATGGTGAGGCCGCCCGGACCAAACGTGACCCCAGGCATACGGTTCAACATCGCGAATGCAATCGCCGCCGCGCTGGTGGAACCGCCAACGATGGCAACGCGTGGAGGCCGGCCAAGACCCGCCAGACGTGCAGCGACCGCTGCAAAACCTGTGGTACTGACGACCTCGCCGGATTGCAACAGCCGTTCGCCACATCTCTCCACAAGGTTCACGCCAGCCACTACCTCACGCCGGAGCCGCTCTACCGGCTGGGAGGCGCCGGTGGCAAGCACTACATTTTGGGAATCGATGGTGCGCTCGCGCCCGGTCTCAAGATCTCTAATCAGCGTCAGCCAACCAGTTCTCGTCCGCTGCGTCGACACTGCTCTGTATCCCTTAAGAACACGACCGTTGGACGACGCCGCAATTACGTCGTTCATCGCTTGCCCGACCAACCCCAGAAACTCACCTGCGCGGCGCAATGGCACCGTGCCTTCTCCCAATTCCACGAACTCCTTCGTGAGGGGATGGCTTCGGAGTGCCGCAAGCTCACTGTCGGGTGGTCCGGCGAGGCAGTCAGCGAAGGTGAACGCTGTGCTGTCGGAGTTAATGCACCAACGGCCGATGGTCCCTTCCCCAACGGAGCCCGCCTGCTCCACGACCGTGACGCCCTCTTTTAATAAGTCAGCGAGGCGCCCACGTCTATGCGCCGCTAGCAGAGGCGCCAGTCCTGCTGGGCCTCCACCGATAATGACTACACCTGTGCGACCAAGGCTCAATGTCACCTACTTCGGCGTAGCCCACATTGGCAGGCAACGCCATCAAAATTTGGGGGGGATTACTGAGCGGATTCAGGCATACTTTGCAAAAGCAAAGTGCTTCCGCTTCTCAAACAAATTCGGCCAGGACTACCGTTGAGGGGACGGGTCTTCCGCCTGTCTGAATATGCTTAAGGAGGAGCATACAACGCGATTCAGGATTTGCGTCTCAATCCTGGTAACCTATCGCGTCAATCTAGTAACTCAACCAGAGTCGTCGGGTCTTGACAAGGCTTTCCCGACTGAATCCTAATTCGCATCTTTACATTAACTACGCGGTTTTTGCTATCGCTTGGGCCTGGAAATCGAAACCAGGGGGCATGGGCCAGAGTTACTTCTGGTGCGCGATAGTAACCGCTACCCCTTTCGAGTCTGCAAGATGTACGGCGCCCGATTATTCGAATGGTGGTGGATGTGCCGGGTTCGTTTCATGGGGCGGCCAAAATAAGTGTGGATTCGGTCAACCCATGATCAGGAAGGCGGCCTCCCGCAGCGGCCCGTGGGAATCAGTGTTAAGTATTGGTTCACATGTTCTCGGGCAGCACCATGCCGACAAGGCATGCCTTTGGAAATTCGGGCATTGCCGGGTGGGTATGGGAACTCTGTCGAGTCCATGGCGCCGTCAACCTTGAGCCAGAAGCCTTGATCCGCCGATGCTGTGAATCATATCCAACCCCTGCGGCCAAATATGAGCGTGGGACGTCTATCCTTATCAAGCGCATGCACAGCGCGCGACGATCGCTTTGAACAAAACCACTAAAGCGTGGGGAATCAGTATCCTATCGCCCGTGTTGTCACGCGAAAAGTTGTATTGCCACTTAGCTTCCTCGCCTTATCCTGAAAGCTCCTACGATCAGAAATTCTCATAACCAGCTGTGTTCGTTGGGTGTCCAAATGTCTATAAAGGACCTGCCGGCCCAGACCCACTCGTCCAGCCAGATATCATCCGTTCCGCGGAAGATCTCGTTTGAGGTCGTTGCTCTTGGCTTCATCACCATACTCTGCGCCGCGCTGAGTATCTATCATCTCGGGGCAGCCTCGCTGTGGAGCGACGAGATGTTTTCGCGCTATTACGCAGATCTGTTTGGGGTGCACTACGCCCTGACCGACGGGTTGTCCAAGGAGACGAACCCTCCCACGTACTATCTCTTGCTCCGGGGCTGGATCGCGTTGTGGGGCGCCAGTGAAGCAGCGTTGCGCTCGTTGTCCGTTGTGGCCGGCATCCTTTGCGTTCCAGTAACCTATTTGCTCGGTCGCGAACTGGCCGGAAAGTCGCTGGGCCTACTCGGTGCCCTTCTCTTCGCGCTTTGCCCGACGAGCTTGTATTTTGCTCAAGAGACAAGGGTTTATGCCCTGTTAATGCCGGCCGGCGCGGTGCTGCTCTGGGCCGCCGCGGTGTTCCTGCGTGACGCGCGCTCCGTGAAGGCAGCCGTCTTATACGCTTTGTTCGGTACGCTCTGCCTCTATCTCCATGCAACCGGATTACTGTTCGTGGTGGCGTGCGGGAGTGCTGTGTGGCTGTTTTTGCTGGTTCAGGGTGCTGGCGCTCGGCAGGCGCTCTTGAAATGGACGGCATTGAACGGCTTCGTTTTGTTGCTCGGAGCGCCTTATTACTACCGCGCGCTCACAGCCAGCAAGACCGGCGTCATCAATTACATGCCGGCGGCGGGCATCCATCAAATCGTCTACTGCGCTTCGCTGATTGTGAGCGGCATCGTGACACCGTACCCGTGGCCCGGGCTCCTTTTGGCGGCCGCCGTGTTCGCAGCGCTGGCCCTCTCGCTGTTCCTGCACCGTCCCTCCAGCCGCGCAAGTGTCACCCTTATGGGCGTGCCTTGCCTTTTCCTTGCGCTCGTGGTCGTGCTAAGCCATGCTAAACAACCGATATTGTTACCGCGGATTCTCATCTGGGTAGTTGTGCCACTTTGCTTGATTGCCGCAAGCCAACTCCTGGTGGCTGGACGCGCCCGCTTTGCTGTCCTGCTTAGCCTGGTTGCCGCGTTCGGAACTGGCTTGTTCTTCCAACTGACAGAGCCGAACAGCGACAAGGAGCCTTGGCGAGCCATTTCGCAGACGCTCACACCTGAACTTGAACGAGCAGATCTCGTGGTGCTCAGCCCTGTTTCCAATCCAATGGTGCTGAGCTACTACGGACCGCAGGTGAAAAATGAACGTCTCTGGGATGCATCGATACGCCCGACGATTATGACCGCGGCGGCGGAAAAACTTGGTATCGCGTCGATTTCAGAACCTGAGATTTTGCAGGCGATCCAGACGAACCATTCCGTTTGGGTGCTGGCGCATTCGTTCGACCTCGACCGTGTCGATGATCTTCGAAGCCACGTGCCGCCTACGTACTATCGGGTGTGGTATTGCGGTAAAGTTCCTTGCGCAGCCGCGGCCGGTTGGCAGCCCCACCCATAACCCACAGCTGCATTGAGCGCGCCCCATCATCATCGATCATGGTGCTTATCACCGATGGCTAAGCCAACCGAGTGCTACTCACCGGGTCATGCTGCATTCGTAGCCGGAAGCTTCGCGGCTGGTGCAGCGGCGGGTGCCGGCCCGTAAAACCCACGGGTGCGCCGCCAAGTCACGATCGTATTGACACCGTAGTTCCAAAAAGAGCTGATGGCCACGCCGGAAATTCCGGCTAAGTACCAGGGCAGGCCTGCCGCACAATAAGCGGTGCGCGAAACTCAAATTGATCAACACGCCCATAGAGCAGGCAGCGTAGAAAACGATGATTCCGCGAAGCAGCGCAATTCCTTTCAGCCGGCGATCCCGGAAGGTAACCAGGTTGTTCAGGAAGAAATTAAACGTCATTGCGCTGAGCGTGGCGACAACCTGCCCCAGCGAAAATGCGGCGCGTCGAAGAGATGGAAGATTCCTAAGATCGATAAGTGAATCAAAAGGCCTAATGAGCCGACACCAAGAAAGACCACAAATCGCGCGGGAAGGTAGCGGCCAACAATCTTATCGACAATGAGAAAGAGATACTCCAGCTCTACGTTCACATCGAGCTTGCTCTCTCCTGCGAGTCGATTACGAAACCGGTAGGGCACTTCAGCTACCCGCGGTGGAGTCGGACTCGATGCCAGGATGTCGACGAGAAGCTTGAACCCGGCACCGGTCAGGTGGGGCACTGAGGCCCTGAAAAAGCGGCTGTCTACAACGAAAAAACCGCTCATGGGGTCGGTCACATCGCAGTGGCAGACCAGTTTGCTGACTCGAGAGCCAAGGTCGCTCAAGCGAACGCGCTTCTTGGCAAACTCGCCCATGCTCCCTCCCGCGGTTCTTCTACTGCCGATGACCACGTCCAACTTCCTCGATTGCAAGAGACGAAGCATTTCCGGCAATACTGTTTCGTCATGCTGCATATCAGCATCCATAACTGCGAGACAGGGAGCTGGGCTTGCCATCATTCCCTCGATGCATGCAGAAGACAGCCCACGCCGCCCGATACGCTCTAGAATCCTCACGCGCGGATTGGTCAACGCGAGCTCGCGGATTGCATCGGCGGTATGATCAGGCGAGTGGTCATCGACAAAGATGACCTCCCAATTGATACCCTGAAGGGCGGCTTCGAGAGAAGCGACAAGCGGAACGACATTCAGTCGCTCCTTGTATGTGGGGATCACCACACTCAGTTCCAGGAGAGGATGTTCCTTAGCTACAGCTTGCGCGGACAAGTGGTCGATTCCACTAACCATGGCAAAGTCTCCACTAACTGTTGGGGGGGAGGATCTTTAGTGGATCAGGCGCGGTCAACCCTCGTGTCACGGAAAAGTCAGCAGATTGTCACCTTGATTGGAGCAGCAAGCACATTGATTATGCGTCGAAGAGCGCTATTGGAATTTCGCGCCGGTTACCGCCGAAGTAGTGTAGGGTGGCTGACGGTAAGCCGGCTGACTGTGCCGCAAACCTATTCGCCCCCTCAAGTATGTTCGTTCCTTGCGTAGCCGCGGCGGGCTGGCAATCTCACCCAGAAAGGCACAGCTGCGTTGAGCGCGCTGCATCGATCATGGTGCTTCCCGACGGCTACGTCGACGGAAATGAGTCCCTCTAAAGCCGACTCCTCGACAGGAAATCCGGGTCATGCTGCATTCGTAGCCGGAAGCTTCGCGGCTCGTGCAGCGGCGGGTGCCGGCGCATAACCGCCCACGGGTGCGCCGCCAAGTCACGATTGTGTTGACACCGTAGTTCCAAAAAGAGCTGATGGCCACGCCGGAAATTCCGGCTAAGTACCAGGGCAGGCCTGCTGCAAACAGGCGGTGCGCGAAACTCAAATTGATCAACACGCCCATGGAGCAGGCAGCGTAGAAGACGACGATTCCGCGAAGCAGCCCAATTCCTTTCAGCCTGCGATCCCGGAAGGTAACCAGGTTGTTCAGGAAGAAATTAAACGTCATCGCGCTGAGCGTGGCGACAACCTGTCCCAGCGAAAATGCGGGTGCGTCGAAGAGATGGAAGATTCCTAAGATCGACAAGTGAATCAAAAGGCCTAATGAGCCGACACCAAGAAAGACCACAAATCGCGCGGGGAGGTAGCGGCCCACAATCTTATCGACAATGAGAAAGAGATATTCCAGCTCTACGTTCACATCGAGCTTGCTCTCTCCTGCAAGTCGATTACGAAACCGGTAGGGCACTTCAGCTACCCGGGGTGGAGTCGGACTCGAGGCCAGGATGTCGACGAGAAGTTTGAACCCGGCGCCGGTCAGGTGGGGCACCGAGGCCCTGAAAAATCGACTGTCTACAACGAAAAAACCGCTCATGGGGTCGGTCACATCGCAGTGGCAGACCAGTTTGCTGACTCGAGAGCCAAGGTCGCTTAAGCGAACGCGCTCCTTGGCAAACTCGCCCATGCTCCCGCCCGCGGTTCTTCTACTGCCGATGACCACGTCCAACTTCATCGATTGCAAGAGACGAAGCATTTCCGGCAATACTGTTTCGTCATGCTGCATATCAGCATCCATCACCGCGAGACAGGGAGCCGGGCTTGCCATCATTCCCTCGATGCATGCAGAAGACAGCCCACGCCGCCCGATACGCTCTAGAATCCTCACGCGTGGATTGGTTAACGCGAGCTCGCGGACTGTATCGGCGGTATGATCCGGCGAGTGGTCATCCACAAAGATGACCTCCCAATTGATACCCTGGAGGGCGGCCTCGAGAGAGGCGACAAGCGGAGCAACATTCTCTCGCTCCTTATATGTGGGTATCACTACGCTGAGTTCGAGTAGGGCGTTCCCGGTAGCTACTTCAGCTTGCGCGGAAGAGTCCTTGAATACACTAACCATGGCAAGTCTCCACAGGATGACAATGCTGAGTTAGGGGGAACTAGGGTCTCGGTCGTTTCTGCCCTATTTCGCGATAGTACTACGGACTTAACGTCTTAAGAGTGGAAAAACATGTTTATGATGCGTCGAAGGGCGAAGATGTAACCTCGACAGCTCATCGCCGGTGCGAAAAGCTGAACACCTGGAGAAGCGGGGCTGGATGGATTTTAAATGGCGTCGAACACTGTATTACCGCTTGAGTACTAGTCTGCAGGTTTCTTCGTTACCCATGATTCGTTCAAGAGCGCACTTGTTACCCATGATCGAGCCCGGTTTGTTACCTATGACCAAGGCTTGGTACTCATGAGCAGAGGCGATTGCGAATCTTTGCGCGTTGTCAGCCCCAATTTTCGATAGTCGCGGTCTCGGGTCGAAGACGCTTCAGGGGGCCTTGCCCGCGATTGCTTTCCACTGTTCGGAGAGCTCCGGCGAAAGCTTATCCATGTGGTTCAAGAATGTGGTCAGCAGGCATTCCGCTGAGTCGGTCGCGGGCATTCCGTCCTAGCTGTCAAGGACGGGATGCCGGGGGCAGGAGCAAGCGGTTAATTTCGGCGCTCCATTCAGAGATCCAGGCGCGCTTGGTGGTGTCATCGAGCCAAGAGGCGCGTAGACCGTTGAGAGCCACTCCGGCCAATTGCTGAGGCGTCCGGCCCATATGCCGGGCGACCAACAAATACTCGCTATTGAGGTCGGTGCGGAAAAGGGCGGGATCGTCGGTATTGATCACCAGATTGAGCCCGGCGTCGAACATGCGGTGGATGGCATGGCCGGGCGAAGCGAGATCGCGGAACGTGGTGGTGTAGGTGGTCGTGGTGGGGCAAACGGTGAAGAAGACGCCGCGCTCGCGGCATGCTGCTACCAGCGCCGGATCGTCGACCACATGGTAGCCATGATCGATGCGATCGCAGGCGAGCACATCAAGGGAAGCGCCGACATGCTCAGACGGACCATTCTCACCCGCGTGGGCGGTCACGCGCAGTCCCCTATTCCTGGCACGCCGGTAAACATCGGCATAGAGACCGGGCGGATGGCCGACCTCGTTGTAATCAAGCCCGATGCCGATGACTTCCTCGCGCCTGTGCGCCAGCACGAGATCGAGGAATTGCATACTGATTTCCGGGCCCAACTCGCGGTTTAGAGCCGGGATCAGGCGTGAGTGCACGCCATGGTCGCGGGCGGCATCCCGCATCGCGGCGACGATGCCGTCAAGCATGGTGGCGTAAGCCACACCATGATGCGCCTGCGGGCTGAAGAAGAACTCGACGTAGCGCGCGCCGTTGCCGGCACAGCGCGCAAGCATTTCGTAGGTTACGCGATGGAAGTCGTCCGCATCGACGATCGAGTTGCAGATGATGTCGTAGGCTTTGAGAAACGCGCCCAGATCCGGGAAGTCGAAGAGCTTCAACGCATCTTCATAATCGTGCGTCGCCAAGCCGTGTTTTCTCGCCAACTCGATTGCCGTGGGTGCGGCAACCGCTCCTTCAAGATGCAAATGCAGTTCGGCTTTCGGCAGTGATCGAACAAAGCTCTCGATATCCACGGCTGATTCTTGTTTCTCCGGCAGGTGTTCTCCGGTCATGAGTTGAGCCCCAAGATCCTGAATTTCAGCTTGCTTCCATTTGCTACAATTTGACCCTGCGGTGGCCCGGATCTCCTGTACTCTGCACTGGACACGACGGCGTATGCGGCTTTCTTTAAGGAAAGCCGCATGAAGTGCGCCGAAGCCAAGAAGCTGCACAGGAGATCCGGGTGGTGGCAATGATACCAGCCTAACGTCCCAGAGCAGATGTTGGAGCGGATCGATGATGACTGCACTTCCGGTGATCGATGTTTCGGGTCTGACTTCAGACGAGGTCTCCGCCCGCGCGCGTGTGGCAGCCGACTTGGGCCATGCCTGTCGCGAGATCGGCTTCTTTTATGTGGTCAATCACGGCATCTCCGAGACCACACGCGCTGCCATGTTTGCCGCCTCCCGAGAATTCTTTGCTTTGCCGGTCGCGGCCAAGGAGCAGTATTCGATCAAGCACTCGCCGCACAACCGCGGCTATGTCGCGCTCGAGGGGGAACGCCTCGATGAAGCCGCCACGCGGGCAGACTACAAAGAAGCTTTCAATATCGGGCTGGAGCTGGCTCCCGACCATCCCGAGGTGCTAGCAGGTAAGCCGTTTCGGGGTGTGAATCTGTGGCCGGCACTTCCCCATTGGCGAGAGACTGTGCTCGCCTATTACGACGCGTGCTGGGCGCTTGGCCGCCGGCTTCACCACGGCTTCGCGCTCGATCTGGGCATTGCGGAGAATTTCTTCGAGGACAAACTCGATGCGCCGCTGGCGACGCTGAGGATGCTGCACTATCCGCCGCAGCCGCAGAGCCAGGATCGTGCTCCCGACAGCGGGGCCGGCATGCACACCGACTATGGCAACCTCACCATTCTCGCCACGGACGGGATCGCGGGACTCCAGGTGCGCACACGCAGCGGCGCCTGGCTCGATGCGCCCCACATTGCCGGCGCATTTGTTTGCAATATCGGTGACTGCTTGATGCGCTGGACCAACGATGTTTATCTCTCAACACCGCACCGGGTCGCGATCCCGGTCCAGGACCGGTATTCGGTAGCGTTCTTTCTCGATCCTAATCCGGATGCCCGGGTGGAAGTGCTTCAGGGTTGCATCGCGCCTGGCGCCGAGTCGAAGTATCGGCCCACGACCGGGGCCGAGTATCTGCGCGAACGGCTGACGGCAACATACGACCATCTGAAGACCCTTACCGTTGGGTAGGACCGGGCTTTAGTGCCTGCGCGAGAACTACCCTCTTGAAATTGAGTCCCGTAGGGACGGCTGAGAGTAGCCCGGGACGCAGTCCTGGGCTACTCTCAGCCATACTTGTCCAAATTAGCTTTTTGGTAGGTATCGGACCTTGTTGTTTGACTCTGTCCCTCCACCTCACCACCGCCAAGGTGGACCGCTACCCCTAAATTTGTCATCCCGACCGGAGCGTAGCGTAGGGGAGGGACCTGCAGTTTCACTTTCGGGCACAGCGAAAGCGCCGTGGGCGAATCGCCTCCGGGTTCTTTTACCCCATGAAGGCAAACTGCAGGTCCCTCCCCTACGCTACGCTCCGGTCGGGATGACAAATTTGAGGGCGGCAGTCCACCTTGGCGGTGGTGGAGGTGGAGGGACAGAGTCAAACAACAGCAACCAACCCGGTTTCGGTTTGCCCGCGTTCTCTTCAACCCATCCAGCAAGTTGCGCCGTTCAGAAGGCCCTTCGTCCGCTAATTTGGACAGCTCTGACTCTCAGCGGTCCCTTCGGGACTCAATTTCAAGAGGTAGTTCTCACGCGGATACTTTAGCCCGGACCAACTAATAGACGCTAGTCTGACCGCAGGGCCGTCAATGGGTCTACGCCCGCCGCCCGGCGTGCCGGGATGACGCTGGCCGCAATCGCCACCACGGCTATGCCGAGCGCTGCGAAGAGATCGCTCACCCCATCGTAAGGCTTCACTCCGTACAGAGCTGAGGTGAGCGCTCTGCCCAATAAAAGCGACAGCGGAATACCGATGATCACGCCAACAGCCGTCAGCATGAGACTGTCACGAAGCACCATCCACACCACCTGCCTTCGCTGCGCGCCCATGGCAATGCGCACGCCAATCTCGCTGGTGCGGTTGTTCACACGGTAGGCGAGTGTCCCATACACTCCGGTCGCCACCAGGACCACCGCCAAGAGGCCGAAGAACCCGGCCAGCCGCGCAAAGAGCAGTTGGCGGGAGATGGTGAGATCAAATTGCGCGCGCTGTGTCATGGGCTGGATTAGCGGCAGGTTTGGATCCATCTGCTGCACCGCTTTGCGCGCCGATGGCAAAATCGCCAATGGGTCGCCATGTACCCGCATTTCCACATGCATTTGGCCGGTGATCGGAATCTGGGCGTACATGAACCAGGCCATGGGAATTGGCTGCTCATCGATGCTGCGATATTTGTGATCTTTCACCACGCCTACAACCGTCATCTGGTATTGCCCATCAGGGGTCCCAATGCTGTGACCCAGCGGGTTCTGGTTGGCAAAGAAGCGCTGGGCAAACTGCTCATTGATGATGCCCACGTGGGGTGAGGTCGCAGTATCGGAATCGGCAAAATCGCGGCCCAAAAGTATGGGAACTCCAAGGGTACGAAAGAAGTCGGGCCCCGCCACATTGCTGCGAACCGTCCCCGACGCGCCGTTCGCCAACTCCGGCAACTTACCGTCGACCGTCATGGCGAAGTTGTCCGAAGCCCAGGATCCAAGGCGCTCCTCCATGATGGTCACAGACTCCACGCCGGGCAGACGACGCAGCTTGTTCATCAACTCCCGATAAAAGGCGACGCCTTCTGGAACCGACTGTATTTTGGGCTTCACTCCGAAGACGACCAGGCCGCTAACCCGCATGCCCAGAGGCGTATTTTCGAGATTACGCAAGGTGCGCACCAGCAACCCACCACCCACCAGCAGCACAACACATAGTGTCATCTGCAAAGCAACAATGATTCTGCTGGCGCGCGATTTGCCGGCATCCGTTTGCGAGGCCGCCGCGGATGTTCTCAGTGCCAGCGCCGGCCCGGCGGAGAGCACAATGCGGAGAGGCACCAGCCCGAATAAAAGCGTAGCCAGGGCCAAAATGCTCAACGTGAAAAGCAGGGCGGTGTGGTCCGGGGTCAGGCTTGACTCGATCTGTGCCCAGGCTCCCAGCGCCCTGGTTGCCGAGTTGGCAAAGAGCCATGCCAGCAGGGCTCCGGCCGACACCAGCAGCAGGCTCTCGCTGAGAAGTTGACGCAACAGCGCCTTGCGCCCTGCTCCCAGCGCCAGCCGCAGCGAGAACTCGCGCTGCCGCGTCGCATTCCGTGCCATCAGCAGCATGACGACGTTGCTCAGGGCGATCAGCAGCACCAGCCCGACCATGCTCATCAGGATGCGCAACGGCTTGCCGTACTCTTCTTCGTATCCCGGGAAGCCCTTTACCCCCTGCAGGCTGAGTATGGGTTTCTTTTCTCCTGGTGGCGGGTTGCCAAGCCCGACATAGGCCGCTGTTTGAAATGCCGGCTCAAGTTGCGCGACCGCCTGCGCCTGGTTTACGCCCGGCGCGAGACGTCCCAACAGCCGCAGGCACCACCATGTGGGCTTTGCGATATATGTTTTCCCATCCTCCGCCGGAGCGCCCCAGGCATTCAGTTCTGCCCGGCTCTGCAACGGAATCCAGAAATCGGTTGAGCTACCCGCCTCGACTCCTTCGAAGCCTTGCGTAGAAACCCCCACGATGGTCAGAGGAACGCCGTTTACGTAGAGCGTCTTTCCCAATACGTCGGGGGCGCTCGCGAAACGCCGGGTCCAGTAGCTGTAGCTGATCACGGCAATGGGCGCGTGACTGGACTCGTCTTGTTCGCTGAAACCGCGTCCGTAGGCTAGCTTCACACCCAGCCCGGAGAAGAACGTCCCACTCACCATGTCACCTTCTGCCTGCTCCGGTTCCGACCCATACCGGACGGCAACCTTGCCGTTGGCCAGGGGCACGTAGGCAATTACCGGCGATAGTCCCCGGCCTTGCCGCCGCAGCGCGTCGTACACCGGATACGAGAAGGTTTCGTTTGAGTCGATGGTGCCCGTTCCACTCGGTGGGTCGGAGGTTCTTAGATAGACCACGCGGCCGGGATCGGCCACTGGCAGCGAACGCAACAGCACAGCGTTCATCACGCTGAAGACCGCTGTATTCGCTCCAATTCCCAGCGCCAGCGTCAGCACGCAGACCAAAGTAAAACCGGGCGTCTTTCTTAGCTGGCGAATCGCATATCTTAGATCGTCGACCAATGCGGGCATGGCAGCCTCCCAGGCATTTCTAATGAGCACGTGGTGGGCCAAACTTCCGACGGCATGGTTGCCACTAAGCTATTGGATTATCAAGGCTTCGCGAGGCGAGTGACCCCGCTCCTCAGCAAAACTGAACACCACCGTTCAAATCCGGACAACCACCGGGCGCTCTCCGAAATCACGTTCTTTCATGTAGGCTGTCCTTTCGACCTATGCGAATTTCCCTGGCGTCTTCCACCGTCCTTTTGCTTACGGGCACGCTCGCCCTCGCACAACCACCATCCTCGACCCAAACTTCCCTGGCGCTCATGCCGGTGCCCAGCTCGATCACCCGCGGAGAAGGAGTATTTACCGTGACTCCCGCCGGAGGCGGCCCTTCCACCTTCACCTACAACTATGGGCAAACGCATGATGCGCTGCTCGAGGCCGCTGTCCGACGGGACGTGGTCCGGCTGGGCCGCACTTGCGGCGGAGAAGTGCTGCGCTCCACCATCGATCATCCTTCTCCTGCGCAGGCTTCGCTACTCATCAACGTAGCCGGGTCCGGTGAGCCGGTACAGACCATCGACGAAGACGAGAGCTATCAACTCCAGGTTACGCTCCAGGGAGCCACGCTGACCGCGGCCACCGACCTGGGCGCTATGCACGGGCTCGAGACCCTCTTACAACTCGCTACCATGGACCACGGCGCCTGCGTGTTGCCGGCCGTGACCATCCACGATGTGCCGCGTTTTCGCTGGCGCGGCTTCATGCTCGATGTGAGCCGCCATTTTGAACCGGTGGGAGCGGTGGAACGCACGCTCGATGGCATGGCCGCCGCGAAGCTCAACGTCTTTCACTGGCATCTCAGCGACGATCAGGGCTTCCGCGCCGAAAGCAAAAAATTTCCTAAGCTGACCGAGGTCGCGTCCGAGGGCGAATACTACACCCAGGATCAGTTGCGCGAAGTGGTCGCCTATGCGCGGGCACGCGGCATCCGCGTGGTGCCGGAGTTTGACATGCCTGGCCATGGCTCCAGCTGGATTCTGGCTTATCCCGAACTGGCGCCGGCGGCGGGCATCAAAACGCTGCCCGTGGTCTACGGCATGCCTACCGCCGTGCTCGATCCGACTCGCAAAAGCACCTACAAGTTCATCGACACGCTGGTGGACGAGATGGGCCGCATCTTCCCCGACGCTTACTTCCACATCGGCGGCGATGAGGTGAACGGGGACGCCTGGCTTGCCGATCCGCAGATCGCCGCGTTCATGAAGAAAAAGGGCTACACCAAGGCGGCCCAACTGCAGGCGATGTTCAACCAGCAATTGGAAGAGATTCTCAAGAAGCACAATAAGAAGATGATTGGGTGGGATGAGATTCTCGATCCCGCTTTGCCCAAGACGATTCTCATCCAGAGCTGGCGGGGAGAGGCTTCGCTGGCCGAAGGCGCTCGACAGGGCTATCAGGGAATCCTTTCCGCGCCCTACTATCTCGACGGACAGAAGAGCTCGGCGCAGATGTATCTCGCTGATCCTATCCCCGCTGACACCACCCTGACCGCTGACCAGCAGAAGCTGATCCTGGGCGGCGAGGTGTGCATGTGGGCCGAACAGCTCAACACGGAAACCATGGACTCGCGGGTGTGGCCGCGCACCATGGCGGTTGCAGAACGCTTTTGGTCTCCGCAGGGCGAGCGCGACGTTTCGGATATGTATCGCCGTCTGCGTATCAACTCACTCAAGCTGGAGGATGTAGGGCTGCGGCACATCAGCGGTCCTGAAACCGTGCGGCGCAATCTCCTTCTTGAGCGTGACCCCGAGCCACTGGATGTTCTGGCCTCGGTACTGGAGCCGGTCGATTTCCATGAGCGCTCGAAGTTACAGCACACCAATGGCTGGACAGCGCTCGATCGGCTGGTGGATGCGGTGGTCGCCGATCCACCGTCGCGGCAACAGGTCGCCGGAGAGGTGGAGGCGATCGCCGGTAATGTTAACGTCCCGCCGCCGTCCGACCCGAAATTGCAACTCGACCTGAGCGGCGATGTGCCCGAGGGGCCAATTCCCTCCCCCGAAGCAGCGTTTTACAGTCTGCGCCTGCGATTCCTTTCCTGGCAGGCGGCGGAGACGCGTCTGCTTGAGGACGTGCAACAGACCCCGAGGCTCAGTGATGCGGCCGTACGCGCTGAGCAACTGGGCGAGTTGGCCGGGGTCGGCCTTTCTTCATTGGCATATTTAGAGAGCCGCACGGCGCCTCCGGCGGGATGGCAAGCGCAACAGATGAGCGTTCTCGATGCGGCCGCGCAGCCTTCTGCGCTAGTGCGCTTCACGGTGCTCTACTCCATGCGCAAGCTGGTGCTGGCCGCTGCCCAAACGGAACGAGTTCACACGCCATAGGTGTCTGCGTGAGAACCACCGTTCCAGAATTCGAGTCCCGAAGAGCGGGCATGTCATCGACTCCACTTGATTTGTTGTCGGCCTCACTCTTCGCGAAGTACCGATGCTGGATCAGCATTTGTGGCTCGAAGCGCCGGAAGATAGCACGCAATTGCGCTCACCGTTAGAAGAACGCAAATCACAGCGACGAGAGTGGCGGGATCGAGCGGGTTGATTTCAAACAGCAAACTGCGCAAGAAGCGCGTTGAACTCACAACCCCGGCCAACCCTAGCGATACTCCTACAACTGTGAGCCGAAATCCATCACCCAGAATCATGCGGAATATTCCAGCTTTCGACGCCCCGAGTGCGATTCGTATGCCGATTTCACGAATCCGCTGAGCAACCGAAAATGCGATGAGGCCGTAGAGTCCGATGCAAGCAAGGCCAAGAGCAATCACTCCAAAGGCTGTGAGCACTACCGCCTCAAGGCGCGGGCGTGCAATGGAATCTGAGACCATTTGCTGCAGAAGCTCCATCTTCGCAATGCCCTGATCGGAATCCACCGCTCGAATCTGTTCTCGAATTGCGTTCTCCAGACTCGCGGGGTTGCCGGTAGTGCGCACTACCAGCGAAGTGAATGGAAATGGTTGTTGATCGTTGGGCATGAACAAACAGGGATCTGGCGGCGTGCTTACGCCATCGTGACGGATATCCGCCACTACGCCGACTACCTCGACAATGGGATTGCCGCCCCCGCCCCACTCGACCTTCAATCGTTTGCCGACAGCGTCTTCATCCGGGAACAGCATGTGCGCCGCACTCTGATTCAAAATGCCCAGTGGCGGAGATCCCGCGCGATCGTCCGCATCGAAAGCGCGCCCGTGAATCATAGGGATGCGCATAGCCTCAAAATACCCAGGCGTGATGATCGAAACGTCGCCTCCCGGCCGCGCATTCGGGGGCGGGTCGGGACGGTCGGCTCTATAGTACCCTGTCCCTGAGTTTGTGCCTTCCATGGGCAGAATCCCGATGGATCCGGCTGCAACCACACCTGGCAAGGCACGAATTCGGTCGAGCATCTGCCGCACCGTCTCGGCGCGATACTCCTCTTTTTGCACGGGCAACAGCAGCATGCGAGCTGTGAGCACGTTCTCGGCATGGAATCCGGTGTCTACCCTCGTCAGGCGTAGGAAGCTCCGCACCAACAGTCCGGCGGTTGAGACCAGGACTAGCGCAAATGCGATCTCTGCGATGACAAGTACACGCCGCACTTTGCGTCCGGAAGTTACCGAGCGCGTTGACTCATGGAGGTCTTCACTCACATTCAGCTTCAGTGATTGTAGGGCCGGCGCCAATCCGAAGATCAGCGCCGACAAGATCGATGCTCCCGTGGAGTACAGGGGCACGCCCCAGTTCAGAGTGGCCTCGTTCAGGCGTGGAATTCGCAGACTCTCGGGCAGGGAGGTCTTTAAGAACTGAATTGCAATACCGCCGGCCATAACGCCCAGCAGCCCTCCACACATCGCCAGTACCAGGCTCTCGATCAGCAGCTGGCTCACGATGCGATTCCGGCTTGCACCAAGCGCAAGTCGCACGCTGATTTCGCGCCTACGACCTGATGCTCGCATCATGAGAAGATTGGCAACATTCGCGCAGGCGAGAAGCAACACAAGGCCTACAGCAGCAAAGAGGATGAGAAGAATCGGCCGCACTGACCCTACCGTTTGGTCCAGCAGCGGGACGGCGGACGCGCTCCATCCCGCATTCATATGCACCTTCTCGCGCGCAGTCTGAGCGGCGAGAGCCGCCATCTCGGCACTTGCAGCACCCGGGCTCACGCCTGGGCGCAAGCGAGCGATGACAGAGTAGTTTCTGCCTTCGTTGTCTTCGATGGCCTGCGGAACGTACAGCTCTGCTTTCTGATTCGGCAAGCTGAACCCTGATGGCATCACGCCGATGATTTCGTGATGGCTTGCATCGATCGAGATCTTCTTCCCGATGACATCAGCTCTGCCACCAAACAGTCGCTGCCATGCGCCGTAGCTGAGCACAACTTCGCGGGGCTCCGCGGTCCAGTACTCGCCGGGACGAAATGTCCGGCCAAGCAGCGGCGGTGTACCTAGGGTTTCGAAGAAGTCAGCTGTAACAGAAAGACCCGGTACCTGCTCGCCTCCGTGATCGCCGAGCAGATTCATCGGCGAAGCCAGGAACGCCGCCATGGACTGGAATGAATGGTTGCGCTCCCTCCAGGCGACAAAATTGTTGAGGTTCACGACATTCGTTTTTTGCGCTCGAGGGGGAATCTCCCAGAGCATCATGAGCTGGTTTGAATTGGGAAAGGGCAGTGCGCGGAGGAGGATGCCATCGAGCAGACTGAAAATCGTTGTGGAACTTCCGATTCCAAGGCCCAGCGTGATGACCACAATGGCAGAGAACAGCGGCGCCCGCAGAAACGAGCGGACAGAATAGCGAATATCGGCAAGCGCACGTTCCAACCAGCCAAGTCCCCACTGGTCGCGGGTCACTTCGGCCACCAATCCTATATTTCCGAATTCGCGCAATGCGATTTGCCGTGCGGCCTCTGGAGATTCACCATTCTGGACGTGGCGGGCTGTCTCCATTGCAATGTGAGACGCAAGTTCATCGTTCAATTCGCGTTCGAGATCGCGCCTTTGGAAGAACCGTCGGAGAAGTAAGCGCAACATATTTCCTGCCATGATGTCCTCACGCGGGGTCGAGCACGCCGGAAACAGCCTGGACCAGTTGTCGCCATTTGTCCTGTTCGGCCACGAGTTGTTTTCTGCCTGCTTTGGTCAAGGAGTAGTACTTGGCTCGCTGATTGTTTTCTGATGCTTTCCACTCAGAATCGAGCCAGCCTTTCTTTTCGAGCCGATGCAGGGCCGGATAGAGCGAACCGGTCTCAACTGACAGCAATTCGCCCGAGCGGGCGCGGATAACTTGGGAGATGCCGTGACCGTGCTGCTGACCGCGAGCAAGAGTTTGCAGGATGAGCAGGTCGAGCGTGCCCTGTAAGATCTCAACGCGGTTCTGATAACGCTGCGATTCTGCCATAGTAGTAGACCCTCTACTACTATCAGAAGTGCCGTAGACTGTCTACTACTTTCTACACATCAGCGGTCCTGAGACTGTGCGCGCAATCTCCTTCTTGAGCTAGACCCCGAGTCACCGGATGTTCTGGCCTCGGTACTGGAGCCGGTCGATTTCCATGAGCGCTCGAAGTTACAGCACACCAATGGCTGGACAGCGCTCGATCGGCTGGTGGATGCTGTGGTCGCGGATCCGCCGTCGCGGCAGCAGGTCGCCGGAGAGGTGGACGCGATTGCAGGCAATGTTACCGTCCCGCCGCCGTCCGACCCGAAATTGCAACTCGACCTGAGCGGCGATGTACCAGAGGGGCCAATTCCCTCACTAAACCACTAAGCCTGACAGAAATCCGGAGGAAGCCGATAGATGTCTACGGCGATACCTTGTGCCAATACGTTGTCTGGTAACCCTGAGCATCAACTTGCGCGGAGTGGATCACCGCCGGTGTCGATCCGTGGCACGCCCACGACACCGTGGTGTCGTGACCGGTGACGAACATGGGCACGAAATCCGAGCCAGGATTCTGCTTGCAATAGTCGATGATCGGCTGAGTCGCCTTCTGGCTGGTGACGGCCTTTGAATCGCACGGAATGTTCGCGCCGTACTGGCAAGCGAGCACAGCTCCCCCGGCACAGCGCCATTCCATGAGCTTGTCCTGGTCGGGCTGCATGTTCAGTTGCTTCGCCATCCACACGGGGAGTTTCGGACCGGTGTATCTTGCATCCGGTTTGTCGATCGTTCCGACGGCCTTGCAATAAGGAACCGGATCGGAGTATGTCTTTTGTGCAAAGCCAGGTGAAGCCCAGAGAACCAGGATTACCGCCGGTAAAAACATTCTTGTCATTGTCATCAGTAGCTCCTTGCCTAGTACATAAAATGGGGACGTTCACAATGTTGAGATTAAGGCACTCACTCGACCAAGCCTATAGAGGTAGCTACACGACACCTATGTGGTGCTACACATGTCTTGGGACATCCCAACGGCTCAGGCATTCCACTCGGGGACGCTGCGGACCATGTTCCACATCATCCCATTAAGTGCGTTGTCCATCTCGTCGTGCGGTTCGGTGCGGGTATTGGTGAGGGCTGCCCAGCACATTCCGGTCGCCGTTCGCACCATGATCGTGGTCGAACCCGGAAAGCTGCCGTTATGCCATAAGTTGCCCGAACCCACCATCCAGCCCCGGGCATACTTAGCCGCGGAGGTGCCGGGAAAGGCCGGGCTGGGCGTCGTCATGACCTGGATGGTTTGCGCTTTCAAAATGCTGGGGATCGGCCCCGAGCCGCCCACGTGGTTGAGAAACTGAACCAGCGCGGAGGGAGTGGCCAGCCATCCGCCATTTGCATCCATGCGGGTAACGTTTATTTTGTAAGGGTCTTCATTGTATTGGCCAAAGTACACAACTTCGTTGGGTGCGCGCTCCTTCAGGCTGTTCCCCGCAATGCGCATGCCAATGATGCCGCAAGGCGCCAGGACCGCGCTTTGCACGTAGCCGGCATAGGGTTGGCCCGTGATCTGTTCGATGACCCGTCCTAGAAGGCAGTAGCCAAAGTTCGAGAAAGCCCAGTGCTCTCCAGGCGGATAGCCGAGCGGCAGGTTCTCCAGTGTCCAGCCGATCAGCTTGGCCTGATCCCAGGAATTGCTTTTGTACATCGGATCGTTCGCATCGGCCGGCCAGCCGCCGCAGGTGTGGGTCAGAAGGTGGTCCACCGTAATATCGGTCACATATTGCCCGTAAGGGCTCTTGCCATACTTGGTCCCGAGAATGCCCGATGAGCCGAAAACCTTGTCGGTAAGTTTCAATTTGCCCTGTTCGATCAGGGTGAAGATAGCCACGGATGTGATGGGCATGGTCACATCTGCGATGCGGAAGAGGCTCGACATGTCGATCGGGCCCATGTCTTTCACGTTACCGAAGCGAAAGCCCTGGTTGAAGCCGAATCCCCGATCGAAGACAAATTGACCGTTGCGTGAGATTGCGATGGACAACGAGGGTACGCTGAAGCTCCTTTTGAATGCGGCAGCAAGGCGGCCGATCTCGCCGCGCTGCTCTCCCGTGGTTGTCTCGCCTTGCGGGAGCCAAAGCCCCTGCATCGGCTGGGGAACCATCCCTGCCGCGGCAGCGCTGGTCAGACACTTGAGCAGATAACGTCTAGTGAATGGATTCGGCATGACTCGTTGCTTTCTGTTGCACTGACGGCAGTCAGTCTGCGCGTCTTCCTTCCCAGGTTCCGTGGTGTCCACGGACGCCAAAGTCTCCTTCCATGGTGTTCCCGTCGACCATTCCGCGGAAGGTGAGCACGTTCCGCGTCTTGGTGCGAAAGAGTATGTGGCGTACGTTCATCGTGCCTTCAATTCCTCCCGATTGGTACGGTCCCTTGAAGTGCCCGGTCAAGGTGTTGCCGTTCTGCACGATCTGGACCGTGTGCGTGCCGGTCTTCCCGTCGTCGCCATGGGTGTAGATCATCCAGGTGCCGGCCACATCGGCCGCGGAGCGCTCCTCTTGTGGCAACTGTTGGGCTAGAGCTATATGGCCCAGCGCCAGCAACAAGAGGGCCAGCAAAGTGAAAGGTAACTGATAACGCTTCATAAAACTCCTCCACGGTGATCGTACCGGACGCAGGCTACTCCGCCTGCGCCCATCCGTCGGTTGGGTTGTGTTGTTCCATGGCTGTTAAATTATCTGGTGCTTTCGGGCCGAGATCCTGTTGGTAGATAACGCCGTCACGACCCAGGCTGAGGGTCATGATGCCGGAATGTTGATAATTGACGGGGCTGGCAAAGATCGTATACCCCTCTTTCGTGGTCATGATGCGGAAGGAGTATCCATGTGATACCACTTCTTTGCTGGGTGCGGAAGCGTTGAAGATGCTTTTTGCAAACTGGTTGAGTGTGCCCATCGGGCTGGGCGTCTGATTCTCGGAGACCTCCCAGTAAAGTCCATTTTGCTGGCCCGGAGTGCTCACGATCGTGTCAGTGTACTGGTGCGTGCCCTGGTGGTAGAGTTCCTCGGCGTTCGCAATCAGCCGGCATGCATCCATGGCGGAAAGTTCATTGCTTCCGATCCTCCGCACGCGCAATTCCTCGTCAGCCGCATCGGCGTCAAAGTACCACCTCGAAGAGCTGTCCTGGGCCAAGGGGACCGGGAAGGGATAGTTGTCGGCCCCGATGTAGAGCATCTGGCTGCCATCGGTCATCGCCACCAAACGATTCATCTTGTCATATTTTCTGGTGAACGACTCGGCCGCGAACTTATCTTCTGCCGGATCGCCTGAGCTTACTAATTTCTGTGCCTTCGGGCCCAATACCTGGGTAAGTGCTTCGTCATCCTTGGACTGAACTGCCGCATGCAATGCCTGGCTTGCTTCCGCCGGCGTGGCAAAGGTTTTCTGCGGTGTTTGCGCCGTGGGGTTGTCTTGTTTCCTCGAGCAGCCGAGAACTAAAACGGCCGCAACCATGATGCCCACAGCAATCGATAGAACCCGCTGCGGGGTCAAGTTTTTCTGTTGCAAACTCACGTTTCTACCTTCCCTTCTATAATCCAATTGATTTGTAGCGTTAAGGATCCTGTGGGGAGCGGCTTAACGCTGCCCTCTACCGCCCTCACCGCCACCGCGCTGCTGGTGCTGCTGACGTGGTTGCTGGTGCTGTTGGCGTTGCTGACCCTGTCGCTGGCGTTGATAGGCGGCGGGATGCATGCTGGCGCGTCCGCGATCAGACTCGGCGCGGGCCCGGTCGCCATTGCCGCTCATGGCGGAGCGGGGCTGGTCATTTCCCAACCTGCCGGCGCGTTCATTGTCACCGGCCTGGTGCTGGACCCCTCCGTTGCCGCCGATCAGGCCGTGATTGCCGTTGCGGCCACCGTTTGGCACATCCGGCCGGTTGCCGTTGTTCCGGTTGTTGGCCTCATTGCCGGAGTTGTTACGGTTGCCGTTGTAGTTATTTCTGTTTCCGTTGTTATTGTTGTTGTTGCTGTTCCTGTTGATGTTGTTCTTGGTGATGTAAGTGTTGTGGTTGTAGTTGATATTTCCCCCACCGCCTCCACCACCCCAGTTCATTCCCCATGCTCCAAAACCCCAGCCCCCGCCGAAGCCGCCTCCGACGAAGCCGCCCCCGCCAATGGCAGCGCCAATCGCTACCCCGGCGCCAAAGGACACACCGGCTGCAACGGCGACCGGCGGTGTATACGCCGGCACCACTAAGGGCGCGCCATAAACGACTGCCGGGTTGTATTGCGGAACATAAACCACGCTACTGCTGGCGGGTTCGATGATGATGGTTTGCGGGCTCTGCTGCACTACCTTGATCTGCGATGAAGACTCTAATGTTCCCGCGGCCTGCGCCTTGGCGCGCATGACCTGTACCGCGGCCATCACGTCTGATTGCTGATTTTCAAAGGCCTGACCCAAGCTCGAGGTCCAGGAAAGGTTTTTGGCCAGATCGTGGAGTACTGACGGGAACTGTGTCAGCGCTTTTACGCTGGGATCCCAGGGCTGTTGATCCACGGCCTGGGTGAGTGCGGCTCCTTGCAGATTCTGATTCTGGGCGAGCCAGAGGTCCGCAAAAGCAACTTCATCGGCATAGCTGGCGGCCGCCAGCACCTGCGCAACCAGTGCGTCCGGATAGAGCGCGATGGGGGCAACCAAGGCGTCGAGCTGGCTGCTCGTCAGCGGCGCGACCGCCGGCGGAGTAGACGCCGAGGCCGGTTGGGAGGCACTCTGTGCCTGAAGAAGCTCGGTGGGCGCGCCCGCAATGATCAGGGTCGAGCAGACCACCATCGACATTGTCTGTTTTATCCATTTCGTAGTCATGAAATCCTCTGGTGAGCGATAATCCGCGGGACCAATCCCCAGCGTTCGATGGCGCCGCTTTGAACCCCTCAGCCCAGTAAAAGTGCGAAGCGCAATCTCTAGAAGGACGATAGGCCTGCTACCCGGGAAACAAAATAGAGGGTGCTACACGGACGACCGTGTGGTTCCACACGGTTCGACAGGCGGATAGGAGCGGTGAACGCTTCGAGAATCTTCCTATACCATGACCGGTAAGGGAACCTATCGAGTGGTGATCTCACTATTGTTGGCCGCGCTGGCGGCTGCTTCGAGCCCGGCTACGAGTGCTGAGGCTGCGACCGAGGCTGCGATCGCGCGGGTGCATGCTGTCGATCCTCTGATCCACGCTGTAATCTCCCTCGATCCCACCGCGCTCGATCAGGCCCGCGCCATCGACCGGGGGCGTAAGGCGCGCGGGCTGCTCTACGGCTACGCGATTTTGCTCAAGGACAACATCGAGACCGAGGGGCCACTCCCTACCACCGCAGGCAGCATGGCGCTGCTCGACAACGTGACCCATCGCGACGCTCTGCTGGTGGCGCGGCTGCGCGCAGCCGACGCTGTCATCCTGGGCAAGACGAACTTGTCCGAATGGGCGAACATTCGCTCCAACGCCTCCATCTCGGGCTGGAGCGGGGTGGGCGGCCAGACCCGCAATCCTCACGCGCTGGACCGCGATCCGTGCGGCTCCTCCTCGGGCAGCGCCGCCGCGGTCGCAGCGGGCGAGGTGGCAGCCGCGATTGGCACCGAGACCGACGGGTCCATCACCTGCCCGGCGGCGGTGAACGGCGTGGTGGGGCTGAAACCCACGGTCGGCCTAATCAGCCGCGCGCGGATTGTGCCCATTAGTCACAGTCAGGACACCGCTGGGCCGATTGCCGCTGATGTTGCTACCGCGGCGCGGGTGCTGGGCGCGATCGCCGGCGCGGACCCCGCCGACACGGCAACCAAGGACGCCGGCGCGCACATTACTGATTATTTGGCTGCACTGAAGCCCGATGCGCTCAGGGGCGCCCGCATCGGGGTGCTGCGCTTCGCCACCGGCTGGTCAGCAGCGACCGACAAGCTATTCGAGCAGGCGCTGGCCGTGCTGAAGGCTCAGGGCGCGACGCTGGTCGACATCACCGAGCTCAAGGACCGGGACAAGATGGGCGAGGCAGAGACACTGGTGCTCCATACGGAGCTCAAGGTAGATCTGAATGCTTATCTCGCCACCACGCCGCCGGCGGTGAAGACGCGCACGCTCGCCGATGTCATCGCGTTCAACGCGGCGCATGCCGATCGCGAACTCGCGCTCTTCGGGCAGGAAACCTTCGTGAAGGCCGAGGCGACCAAGGGGCTCGACGATCCTGCCTACCAGGAGGCGCGCGCGACCTCGCTCCGCATCGCCGGCCGCGACGGCATCGACGCCATGCTGGCTGCCAACCACCTCGACGCACTCGTATCGCCGACCATGCCGCCGGCCTGGAAGATCGACGCGGCGAATGGCGATCAGATCGCCGGCGCAGGCGCGGGCAGCCTGGCGGCGGTCGCAGGTTATCCGCACCTCACCGTGCCCATGGGCGCGGTCATGGGGCTCCCGGTCGGCCTTTCGATCATCGGTCCAGCCTGGAGCGAAGCGCGGCTGCTTGGCTACGGCTATGCGTACGAGCAAGCGGCCAAGGCAAAGGTGACGCCGCGCTTTCTGCCCTCGATCGAGGCAGTAGCGCCGGTTGCGCCGCTGCTCGAACCGCTGCAGCGCTGAGGGGAGTCGGGGCTAATGTGTCTGCGTGAGAACCAAACCGTCAGGAGTCCGTCTCCTAGCAGAACCTAGTGGAACTGGACGGGTGCCCACGTTCCCCCGGATTTCCTGTGGAGCTTAACCGCAGGTCCCTCCACTACGCTGCGCTCCGGTCGGGATGACAATTCTGTTGCACAACGGGAACCATCGCGAGAAATCGTCGATTTCAAAACAGAATTGTCATCCCGACCGGAGCGCAGCGTAGTGGAGGGACCTGCGGTTAAATGCGATTTGTCAGGAGCAATCCCGATTCGTCCCTCGTTCAAAATTCTAATTTGGACAAGTATGTACTGGGTTCTGTTAGGTACTAACTTTGCCGAGAATCAACTTTGAACTGGTGGTTCTCACGCAGACACGCGCGAGGCCACCACGAAGTGTAACTACTGCCGGTACATTGCGGGAGAGACGAAGCCTTTCATGGGTTCGTTTGCAGAGCCATTCTCCAGGACCACATCAAAAAGGAGGTTGACGTAAGGTCAATGGCCGGCTCCGTGGTGCTGTAAGACTGCACATTGTCCTGGAAAAGTGCAGCTTGGGACGCGTTATAGGTTCCGCTGTTTCCATTAAATTTTTTGAAGGTATCGACTCCATTAGCGGGGCAAAGAATCATACCCCCGACCACGCCTGAAGTCGTATAACTGTCTGGCCCTTCGGTCGCCGCGCCCCATAAGATGGGCGTTCCCCCTGCAGTCCCATCCAGCGCTCCCGCGAGGTTAGCCACCTGATGTTGAATGCAATTGGGAAAGGTGCTTCCATCGCCCACGATGAACGAGGAGCCCCAGGAGTTGGCGCCCAGGATGTTGGCCAGCCAACGCTGCGCATACGTGTTATAGCGCGCATCGCCACTCAGGGAGTAGGCCTCACTGGCCATGACCGATAGGCCCGCGCCGTGAGAAGTGGTATCGCCGTTGGCCCACGGTACTCCAAAGCCCCATGGATCCGAACCAGCCTGTGTGATCGCCGCATCCACCTGCGCCAGCAGTTGCTTTCCAATCCCCTGCTGCGAAACCGCCAGCCCGTCCGGGTCTCCCGCCATTTCCAGCGCCCGATACAGCTC
This sequence comes from uncultured Acidobacteriaceae bacterium, assembly GCA_963787145.1. Taxonomy (GTDB): domain Bacteria; phylum Acidobacteriota; class Terriglobia; order Terriglobales; family Acidobacteriaceae; genus PALSA-350. Next base: position 84,428 of record CAWBBY010000034.1, on the reverse strand, counting down.
GTAATGAGCGAGCCCGCTCACATCGTAGAGATTGAGCGTGTCGGCATAGCCTGGCGCATAAATATTCGTAATGTAATTGCCGGCAAACTGCGCGGCTTGTTTCAGATAGAAATTGGGATCGGAATTCGCCAATCCGGAGGGCATGGCGCCTTGAGCGGCGCGAAGAGCGAAGTATAGTTCGCTAGCGCCCAGCTCCATGTCGTCTTCCCAAACAGTTTCAGGGTAGCCATCGAAGGGAGCGATGGTGAGCAAACAGGTGGGACACGATCCCGAGCCGACAGAGGGCGCCGGGTCGGCATAGTGCGTGTTCGCAAGTGCGAAGACCTGTTCGGCATCTTTGAGACACCGATTGGCGAGCGAGGGATTCTGCGTGCGGTTGAGCTGATAACAAACGGCGAAGTCAGCAGCCAGCCGGCCGGCAAGATTCGGACTGATAGAAGCGGCCGGCGGCAGGGCGACAAACACCGGGCGGTTGCAAATATAAAAGGTCGTCAGCGGGTCGCACGGTTCGGGATCCCCAGCTTGTTGGAAGTTGTCCGCCGCCTGGGGAAGCGTCCAGATGTCGTATTCGGTAATAAGGCAATAGGGCGTGTTGTACGTGCCCCCGCAATTGCCGGCAGCAGATGCCGGGTCCCCTTCGCCGTAATAGTTCCAGTCCTGCGAATTGTCCACCTGGTAGGCAAGGGTCTGCGACCCACCATCCCACATCTTCAAGAGCCACTGGATGCCGAACGCTGCCTCGGCGCTGAAGTCCGAGGATGCCGGTGCTCCGGAACCACTATGGCCCGCGTATGAGATCGAATTGGGAGGGGCAGGAGGATTGCGCGGCGCACTCGGCCCCATCTGGTTGGGAAAGTCACGGACCCCGATCTCCATGAGCGCCGTGGTATAACTCACGGTTTCGACATACTTCTCATAGTCGCCGGCGTCCCACCAACCGCCGTCGGCAGCGATGTTGGGGAGATTCGCGGGACTGAGGGGCTTTGCCGGAGGCACGTTGTTGATGAAGTCATTGTCATCGAGCGGTGGAGTCACGGTAAGCACGGCGTTCTTATCTTTAAGATGCCCGGGCGCCGTTCGTAGCGCATTGGGGATGAAGTCTGGCCCATCCCGTTGTGTCTGGTAGAAGAAGAGCGTGTTGACCAGCAATCCGGGGTAAAGAACCTCCGGGAGGTCGACAGCAAACGCCGGCGATTGGGCGCTTACCGGTCCAGAGACTGAGATGGAATAACTGGGGCCGGCGGGAACAGTAAAGTCAAGCGCGTAGACCTGGTAAGTGAGATTCTTGCTATTTGCCCAGGTGCCCAGGAGCGCGCCGATCTTTCCCGTGTATGCCGTGCTTCCGCCGGCGCTCACTACTTTGAACCTAGCGCCCGTCTCGGCAGCGGTAGACATCAGATAAGCGCGCGCAGACGCGCTGCTTTCGTAGCCCACTTGACTTACACGCACGTAAGCAGATTCGGCTTGTGCGGCGGGTGCGCAAAAGTAAAGCCCGAAACTAAAAAAGACCGCTGACCATCCAGGACCAGAGAATCGCATCGAGCCTCATTTCGTGTTGTATTGTTTTGAAACCGAAGGCTAAAAGAGGACTGTGCGATTGTCAATTCACCCCGCGAAATGAGCGCTAATTGCTTGAACTTTGGCGTTATCCTTCGGAGGCATTGCGAACCAGGGGCCGGCGCTGCCGGTACCGTTAAAGGAGATGCGCAGCATGGTGCTCACGAGTCGCCGGGGGTTTGTCAAAGGTGCTGCTGCGGCCTCTTGCCTTGCGCTTGCCAACATCAGGGCGAGAGGGTTCGACAGCGGGGCCGCCGCCGGCCTGCCAAACTCCATCTTTGCCTACGAGTTTGGCGATATCAATCCCGAGCAGCAAGCCGGTTTTGCGCGCGAGTATGGATTTGAAGGAACCGTCTTCGATCATGCGCTGCAAATGCCCGAGCGGTTGCGAGCCCTGGACGAGGCGCATCTCCAGTTGTTCTTTCTGTGGTTGACGGTGGACATCAGCAACGGCCAGGTTAAATATGAGCCAGGGATGGAAGCCGCGATCGAGGCGTTGAAAGGGCGTGGAACCGTCGTATGGGTCGCCATTCAGGGGGGTGATGCTGGGGGCGGCGGCGGGGCAGAAGAGCGGACCATCCAGGCGGTCGATCGAATCTCCGACCTCGCCTCTGGATCCAACCTTCGCGTCGCGCTCTATCCACACTATGGCTTTTACCTGGCCCGATTCAGAGACGTGGTGCGGGTTGCAGGGCGAGCCGGGCGAAGCAATGTGGGTGTCACGTTCAATCTCTGCCATGAATTGCGTTCCGGGTTCGATCCGGAGTTCCATCAGCTACTGGATAACGCCATCCCACGCCTGTACGGGGTTACGATCAACGGAGCAGACCGGCAGGGCCGCGACTGGAACACGCTGATTCAGCCTCTCGGCCGCGGCGACTACGATGTCACCGAATTGGTCCGCATCATCACAAAAGCCGGTTACCGAGGGCCGTTCGGCATCCAGTGCTATGGATTGAAAGGTGATCCTGGGGTCTATCTGAAACAATCGATGGCGGCTTGGCGTGTCGTCTCCGGGCGTGCCGCCAAGGTCGACGATCCCCCCTCCCTCTGACCGACCCCAAGCCGAAGAAAGTTTGGAATATTGGCCCTTTTGGGCGGTGGATTCCGCTTAACAGATTGAAGGCAATCGGAGTTCGACGCCTAATCAAAAGGAGACATCGTCATGAAACGAATCACAGCAATCGCACTCCTCGCCATTGCAAATTTTGCCGTGGCCGGTACATCATTCGCGCAATCCAAAGCGGTTCAGGCGAAGGTCCCCTTCGACTTTACCGTGGGCAACAAGGTGCTTCCCTCGGGTATGTACACGATTGAAGAGGAATCACCGTGGTCCATCGTGATCAAGAACCACGATAAAGCCGTTGAGAGAGTGAGCGTTGTCGAGCAGGACGGCAAGAAGGCAGCAAGCGGTGGAAAGCTTATATTCCACAAGTACGGCAGCCAGTACTTCCTGAGCGAAATTCTCTCTGACCAGGCGAACATGAACGTTCAAGTTCCTGTTTCGAAGACGGAGAAGAGGGTTAAGCTGCAGGAAGCAATGATTACCCCGAGCAGCGAGACTTTGGTTGCTACCCGGTAACGGGTTAACTTGAATAAGAAGATCCGGGGCCAACCATCCCCGGATCTTGTGGTTGGCAAGCTTTACTGAAAACCTGATACCTTTCGTGTTCCCCGCGCACTAAGTTATCATCGCTGGGAACGATGGAGAGCTTTCGTACCAGACTTCATCCGGAACCTGCTCCGGCGAAATAGGTCTTTACAAACAAACGCTTTGCGGAACTGCGAATATGACGACTCAGCCGGAGTTAGTGGAGCAACTGTTCGAGGCTGCATTGGCGCTCGAGCCGGGCAAACGAGGGGCCTTCCTCGACCAGGCCTGCCGCCACGACCCGGAACTGAGGCGCACAGTGGAAGAACTGCTGGCCGAGGACGCAAACGCCGGTAGCTTTCTTGAGCACCCGCTACTTGGGTTTCTTGGCCAAACGGAAACACTCCCGCGCCCAACCGATAAAACCGGCCCTCTCGACGTGAATGAGATTGCTGCAGCGATGGCTGGAGGCCGGCTGGCCCCCAATCAAATCCTGAATGATCGCTTCGTCATCGTGCGCTTCATCGCCAAAGGAGGGATGGGCGAAGTCTACGAGGCGGCGGACTGTCTGTTGCAAGGCGCCCAAGTCGCGGTTAAGACAATCCTTCCTAAAATAGCCAATGATCCGGACTTGCAGCAACGTTTCGAATCCGAAGTGTTGCTTGCCAGGCAAGTTAACCACACAAATCTCTGCCCCATCTATGACATCTTTCATTGCCATCAGCCGCCGCCTAGCTTCCTGTTTTTGACCATGAAACTGCTGCCGGGCGAAACCCTCGCAGCGCGGCTGCGGAGGACTGGGTCGATAAAGACCACCGAAGGATTGGCCATCCTCAAGCAGATGGCCGCCGGGCTAGCTGCCATCCACGCCGCCGGCATCGTTCACCGGGACATCAAACCGAACAACATCATGCTCGATGGTCACGGTTCGGATGTGCAGCTCTGCATTACCGACTTTGGCCTGGCTCGCGCGTATACGGCGGACGGATCTCTTTCAGGCAGCGAGTTGGCGGCTGGAACACCGGACTATATGGCTCCCGAATTACACCAGGGACTTAAGCCCTCGCAAGCTAGCGATCTGTTCGCCTTCGGCGTTGTTCTGCACCAGGTCTTTACCGGGCAGAGACCGCTTCTGACTGCAGACAAATCCTCTGTCGTCGTAAGCCCGCAATTAAACACCTCAAGAATACCTTCGTTTTGCGCCAAGCTGATAACCGAATGCCTCGATCGCGATCCGGCGCGAAGATGCCAGGCCTTTTTGCGCGCCCTCGGCTCACCCGCAATCAAGTATTGCACCAGGGAATTGTGACGACTACGTCGTTTTTGCGCACAGGCCGATGGGCTTTCTAGTTCGCGCAAAGTCGCCCTTATTGCGCGCCTAGTTGAAATCCCGCCGCAGCGGATAGTCGACGATGATGGCCCGGCCATCGCTGAGGGCTTTGACCGAATGGCGGACGTTAGCTGGTACGATCGCGACTACACCCGCTCGGGCCACTTCGGCCACGCCGTCGATGGTCATCTCGAGCTCGCCCTCGATCACCTCGTAGACCTCTTCCTGAGGATGGGAGTGCTCGTGGATGGAGGAACCGCGTACGAAGTCGTAGTGCGCAAAGGTCATACTCTGCGAGTGGAAATAGCGTCCATACCAGCCGGGCAAGCGCTCAATCACATTAAGGCTGCTTGTGTCGATAAAGGGCATAAGACCTCTCCCTAGCCGAAATGCTATCACCAACGACCTACGTGGCAATAGGCGCAGGCGGTCAGCCGCTCACCGAGCAACATTGGTTGTCAAGCCTCCAGAAAGTGTTTCAAAAACCCTTAACTCCTCTCAGGCATAAGCGACGACTTACCGGGCGCTTGCAGCTTGAGTTCTTGTCAGGCCAAAAACTTCGGCCTGAGCGCGCTCGCTCTTCACTGGGGGCACAGTGCCATCGCGCATCAGGTGGTTTTTGCTGAGCGTCGCAAGGTCGCGTTTGTCCAGTCGCGCCTTAGACACGCTCTGAACATAGCGACACAGGACCGGCTTGGGTTTGAGAATGTATCTGAGATTGAGTATGTGACTGATCCTATACTGCACAGCGTTCGCGAACTCGCGCATCCTGGAATTATTCTCAATATCAGGGTACATGACCGACACCGGGTCGGGATTATGTCTGAGATCGACTATGTGACCGATCTCATGCACGGCGTTCACGAACTTCCCCGCAGGCGACAAGGGTACCTGTGGAAGAACCACGATCTTCGCTTCAAAACCGTCCAGATCAGTGAATTGTGCGAAGGCGGTGTGACCGTCTGCGAACATATCCAGCGGGCCATCGGTGATGCGCAGCGCACAAGCATTGATATTTTTTTCTTCGTGGAAGTTTACGTCGAGCACCTTGTTCCAGAAAACCAGCGCACGGCGAAATGCGGCGGCCCAGGCTGGGTCTGACACATCGATTCTCACACCAATATCCCCAAGGGCGTACTTTTTCAAATCGTTGTATTTCGCGCAGGGTTGATTGGGAGTCGACCAGTTAACCCGCTTTGGGGAAGAAGACGATGAGGACGTCATGTTTTGTTTGGGGATCGGTGGATTACTCGTTGCTCTAGGACCGAGAGCCGCGTTGTCGGCAGTGGAGAGCGCGAGAGTGTTCTGGGCAGAAGCCCATGTCCCAAATATGAGGAGCGCTGCCGCCAATATAGCTCTATAAGCCTTTATCTTTTTTATCCTGCTTAGTGCGGATTCCGTTCCGGGTCCCATTTGATCGACTTAGCTCCTCGAAAGTCTTAGGGCACTTGCAATGCCAAAAAATGGCGGAAATGAAATATCACGGTATGTAGGTCAATTGAGGGGACTTCTGCTGTGGGACGTTTCGGGATGTAGGAGAACCACATCCCAAGTGTCGGTCGAGATCTCGACAGAGGCCGGCAGGCTTATGACACTCCTCTGCACAGCACATCCGAAAGAGTCCTACGGCGGCCTCACTACCAAACAGCGACTGGAGAAGTACTGTATATTTCGGGTCGTGCCCTCGTGACCAAGTCGGCACATGGAGAAAGCAAGATGGACCGAGTAGCGTGCCTGGAGCGATGGAGAGCGAATAGCGCGCAGGGAACCCTCATCCTCGGCGCAGGCGCGGGGACTGGAATTTCTGCCAAGTGTGCCGAAGCTGCCGGAGCCGATCTGATCATCATCTACAATTCCGGCCGCTACCGCATGGCCGGACGGGGATCGTTGGCGGGTCTCATGCCGTATGGAGACGCCAATGCCATCGTCCTGGAAATGGCGCGCGAAGTACTGCCCATCGTTCGCAAAACACCGGTGCTGGCCGGCGTTTGTGGAACCGATCCCTTTCGCGTCATGGACCTGTTTCTTCGCGACCTCAAACAACTCGGCTTCTCCGGAGTGCAAAACTTCCCTACCGTGGGCCTCATCGATGGTCTCTTCCGCGAGAACCTCGAGGAAACCGGTATGGGATACATCCAGGAAGTTGAGATGATCGCGCGCGCGCATGAGTTGGACCTGCTCACCTGCCCGTACGTTTTTAATGAAGACGAGGCGAAGGCCATGGCACGAGCGGGCGCGGACCTTTTGATCGCACACATGGGATTAACCACCAAAGGGACCATCGGCGCCAGGACCGCGATCACACTCGATCAAGCGGTTGCCCGCATTCAGGCCATCCAACAAGCAGCCGTCTCCATCCATCCGGAAATTCTGGTCCTCTGCCATGGCGGCCCGATCGCCGAGCCGGAGGACGTTCAGTACGTCCTCAGCCGAACTCGAGGGGTCAGCGGATTCTTTGGCGCCTCGAGCATCGAGCGCCTGCCCACGGAGCGTGCCATCACTGAACAGGTGAAGAGTTTCAAGAACCTCCAGATACACACAGAACGCAGCGAAAGGAACAAGCATGTCTAAGCTCGCCGGTCGCCGGTTCATAAGACCCGCGGATGTCGAAACCCAGCTCTTTGATTGGGGAACGATCAAGTGGCTCAGCGAACCCCGCGTCACCGCAACGGAACGCTTCACCATGGGTGTAGTGCTTTTGCAGCCCGGGAAAGGTCACGTGCGCCACAATCACCCGGGAACAGAGGAGATTCTGTACGTGGTCTCCGGGCAGGGCAAGCAGATGATCGATATCGACGGCGAGCAGTGGGAGCCGGTAAGCGCCGGAGATATGATTCACATTCCCGCCGACATCTTTCACGCCACCATCAACAGCGGTTGGGAGCCCTTGAAAATGATCGCCGTCTATTCGCCGCCGGGCCCCGAGGCGCTTCTGCGCGCCATGCCGGAGTGCCGGGTGCTCGCACCAGGCGAACTGCCCGAAATCTAGCGCAATGATTCTGATAATCCCCAAGACCATCGCGTTGATCGGCACCTTCGACACCAAGGGCGAGGAGTTCTCTTTTCTGCGTGACCGTATAGAGAGTGCGGGGATGCGAACGTTGATGATTGATGTCGGTGTGCTTGGCAGTCCGTCCTTTGCGGCCGACATCTCGCAAGCTGAGGTGGCCGCGGCGGCAAACAAAGATCTCGTCGCGCTGCGAAAGGAAAGAGACCGGGGTCGAAGTGTAACCGCCATGGCGCTTGGGGCAACCGCGATCCTGGCGCGGCTTCATGCACAAGGAGCCATCCACGGTGTGGTCGCGCTGGGTGGATCCGCCGGCACGACCATTGCCACTGCAGCCATGCGTGCGCTTCCCTATGGCTTCCCAAAATTGATGGTTTCTACCCTGGCCGCCGGCGATACCAAGCCCTACGTAGGAACCAAAGATATTTGTATGATGCCGTCCGTACTCGACATCTCGGGGTTAAATCACGTCTCCCGTCGCATACTTAACAACGCTGCTGGGGCAATTTGCGGCATGGTTGCCGCGGAACCGGCCCGTGCCTTTGACGACAAGCCCTTAATTGCGGCGACCATGTTTGGCGTCACCACCCCTTGCGTCACGGCAGCGCGGCGCGTTCTCGAGGAGAGAGGCTACGAAGTTCTTGTTTTCCACGCTACTGGGACCGGCGGCCAGGCGATGGAGCAGTTAATTGAAGACGGAGCTATTCAAGCTGTTCTCGACCTGACGACCACGGAACTCGCTGATGAATTAGCAGGCGGTGTGATGAGCGCAGGGCCGCACCGGTTGGAAGCAGCCGGACGCAAGGGCATTCCCCAGCTCGTTTGCCCGGGCGCCATCGACATGGTGAATTTCGGTCCCGTCGAGACGGTGCCGGCGCAATTTCGCAGCCGCAAGCTTTACATTCACAACCCAACAGTCACTCTGATGCGGACAACGCCAGAAGAGTGTGCGGAGATCGGACGCATGACGGCCACCAGGCTTAACCGCGCGAGCGGGCCGGTGACGGTGCTGATTCCGTTGCAAGGTGTTTCCGCCATTGACAAAGCGGGGGGACAATTCTATTCGCCTGAGGCGCTCAACTCCTATCGCCGCGCCTTGCAGACGACTCTAAGCTCCGAGATCAAACTGGTTGAGCTTGACGCGCACATAAACGATGAGAGCTTTGCGCGTACTGCCGTTGACCTGCTGTTGGAATCGCTCGACGCCACGAGGCATCGACAACTACATCGTAGAGAGGATGGGTAGAATGAGCCGGATCAGTCGTCGGAGCTTAATGGCCACGGCCGGAATGGGCATCTTGTCTGGCGGTCTTCGCCGGGTTTTGGGTGCCGAGTCGACCAGAGATTCTCCGCCAGACAAGACACCGGCGGAGAGCCCTACGGAAGCGCTAGCTCTGGCCAGGTACCAACCGGTAAGCATGCTCCACTTGAAAGAAACACATGTGCCGCGAGCCAGATATCCGGTCATCGATTTCCATACCCACCTTACCTTCTCGGCACAAGTCGTGAATGGTGTTTCCCTGGGCGCGGAACGCCGGATCGTCGGTCAGCCGGAGGAACTGCTGCCCATCATGCAGCGCCGGAATATCCTGGCCTTGACCAATCTCACAGGCGGTTTTGCAGTCGGACTGCAAGCTACCGTCGCCCAATACGACAAGCGCTTTCCGACACGCTTTTATACTTTCACCGAACCCTCGTATGACCTGTTTCAACAGCCGAAGTATCCTCAGTTGCAGGCAGACGCTATCGTCGCTGCCCACCAGTCAGGCGCGCGCGGTCTAAAGATTTTGAAGACCCTCGGCCTCTATTTGCGCGAACAAACGACCACCGGCAACCTGGTTAAAGTGGATGATCCCCGATTTGATCCGATGTGGGAGGCCTGTGCCGGCCTGCGCATGCCCGTCGCCATTCACGTGTCCGATCCACTGGCATTTTTCAAGCCGACGGATCGCTTCAATGAGCGCTACGAGGAGCTGAACAATCACCCTGATTGGTCCTACTTCGGAGCCGGGTTTCCCTCCAACGCGGAAATTCTGGAAGCACGCAATCGAGTCTTCGCACGGCACCCCAGGACGACCTTTGTCGCCTTACATGTCGGTAACTTCGCCGAAGATTTGGAAAACGTTTCGCAAAACCTCGATCGCTTCCCCAACATGTACGTAGACATCGCCGCGCGCCTGAATGAGCTGGGCCGGCAGCCAAGGGCAGCACGCAAGTTCTTTGACAAGTACCAGGACCGCATTGTTTTTGGAACAGATGCTACGCCCCATGGAGATAAATTCCCGCAGCAGGTATTCAACGACAGCCTGTACGAAATCTACTTCCGATTTCTAGAGACGGATGATGAATACTTCGATTACGCTCCCGCACCGATACCTCCTCAAGGACGCTGGAAAATATCGGGAATCGATCTGCCGGATGGAATCTTGCATAAGGTTTACAACCAGAATGCAGCTCGGTTGCTCCACGTCACAGCTGGTTGACAGGCCTACGCTGCTGGAATGACAACCCGCTAAACAAGCCCCTGCGGGGCGATTCGCTACTGTTCCCAGCCGCCGCCAAGCGCCTGGTACAACTGGGCGTAGTTTTGCATCTCCGCATACCACGCCTGAGTCAGGCTCAATTCAGAGGTGAAGTATTGCTGCTCGGTGTACAGCACCTCCAGAAAGCTCGTGTACCCTCCCATAAACCGGACGTTGGCTAGTCGCGCCGTTTCCTTATAGGTGGCCGTCTGCTCCTGCAGCTTGATTCGGTAGAGCCTGGATTGGCGATAGCCCACGAGGCTGTTGGAAACATCCGCGAAAGCCTGCTGCACGGTTTGCTTGTAGAACAACTCCGCTTGGTCTCGTTGCGCCCAGGCGAGCTTGTAGCCACTGGTGATCCTGCCTCCCTCAAAGAGTGGTTGAACGATCCCGCCTCCCACTGCCCAGAACGTAGCTGGTCCCTGCAGAAAACTGCTTAATGCAGTGCTTTGCGCGCCAAAGGAGCCGGTCAGCGAAAGCTGAGGAAAGAAGTTCGCTTTCGCGACTCCCACATTGGCATTGGCAGCTACCAGAGCTTGCTCTGCCTGTTGCACGTCGGGACGCCGCTGCAGCAGTGCTGACGGCAACCCTGCGGGAAGTTCGGGCAGGTGAGGCTGATCCACAAGGTTGAGACCCCGCACGATGGGCCCTGGGTTTCTGCCCAGTAAGATGCTTAGCTGGTTTTCGGTTTGCTCGATCGATTGCTGAAGGGTAATGATTTGCGCTTCTGCGGTTTGTACCAGCAACTGAGCCTGATAAACGTCTGTGATGGCATATTCTCCCCCTTTGAACCCGATGGTGTTGATGCGCACTATCTCCCTGTCGGCCTCCGCAGTTTGTTGGGAGATATCGAGCTGGGCATCGAACCCGCGCAATGCGAAATAGCCGGCCGCCACACTATCGATGAGGGTTACGCGAACTACATCTTGAGCATACTTAGTTGATAGAAGAGTGGCCCGCGCCGATTCCGTTGCGCGCCGGTATTGACCCCAAAAATCAACGATGTAACTGAGCGATAAGCCTGCTGTATCGAAGGTCGGCGCTCCGGGGTAGGCACTATTGCGTTCATTCTGGATGGCAAAGCTCCCGGCTAACGAGGGAAACTGGTTGGCACGCGTAATCCCCAGGTTGGCCTGCGCCTGCATGATCGCGGTGGCCGCTATCCGGACGTTGTAGTTGTTGGTTAGCGCTTCCTTGATCAATTGTTGCAAGATTTCGTCTTTGTAGACCTCAGGCCACTTCATCTCGGCAAAAGGAGTGGCCGCGGCCTGCTGGGGCAAGGCCGGCGCTGTTCCCCGATACTGGCCAGGGACATCCAGAGCCGGCCGCTGGTAGTTGGGCCCGACCTTGCAGCCGGCGAGTGCGGCCAACAACACGGCGGCGACGGTTGTGCGCGTGCGGATCATGCCGAAGTTCCTGTAGGAGAAACCGCAGGCGCTTGCTCTTCGCCCCCTGGTTTCTCCTTGGTGAAGTAATTGCCCATTCGCTCAATGACATCGAATGAAACCGGAATGAAGAAGATGGCGAGCAGCGAGGCGGCGAGCATACCGCCAATCACGACTGTGCCGAGCACGCGCCGGGAGATGGCGCCCGCTCCAGTAGATATGTACAGCGGCACGCAGCCCAGGATGAAAGCGAAAGCAGTCATCAGGATGGGTCGCAGCCGGGTGCGCGCGGCGCTGAGAGCCGCGTCGATCAGGGGCTTGCCGCTTTCATATTCCATCTTGGCGAATTCAACAATCAGGATGGCGTTTTTGGCCGACAAGCCGATAAGCATGACCAGGCCGATCTGCGCGTAAACATTGTTGTCGAGCCGGCGCAGGTACAGGGCAGCGAATGCACCGCATACCGCGATAGGCACTCCCAGCAGCACGCTCAGGGGAAGGGTCCAGCTCTCGTACTGCGCTGCCATGATGAGAAAAACAATCAGGAACGACAGGCCGAAGATAACCAGTGGGCTGACTCCTTGTGCGGCCTTCACCTCCTGGTATGACATGCCCATATAATCGAAGCCCATCTCGGCGGGCATGGTTTTCTTGAACACATCTTCCAGGGCGGCAATTGCCTGCGCAGAGCTGTATCCGGGCGCGGCTGAACCGTTGATCTGCACACACTGAAACAGGTTGTACTTCATGATGAATTCCGGGCCACTGCGCGCATCGATGCTGGTCAGCGTGCTCAGTGGAACCATGTCTCCGCCCTTATTGGTTACATAGAACTTCCCCAGGTTCTCGGCTGAAGTGCGATACGAGCCTTCCGCCTGCACAAAGACCTGCCACTGGCGGCCGAAACGGTTGAAATAGTTCACCAGCGAACCGCCCATGAAGGTTTGCAGCGTCTGGTATACGCTCGACAGCGCAACCTGTTGGGTAAGCACCTTTGCCTGGTCCACCTGGACGCCGACCTGGGGAACACCAAACAGGGCGGTGGTCATCACCCCTGCCAACTCTGGACGTTTCTGCGCCTCGGCAATGAAGAGTTGTGAGTTCTTCGCCAACAAATCTCCGCTGGAGCCAGACCGGTCTTCCAGCAGGAAAGTGAATCCTCCAGATGTGCCTACACCCGGAATGGCCGGCGGCGGAAAGGCGAAGGCAATTCCGGAGGCGACCCTGGAGAGCGCAACTGCAATATGTCTCTTAATCGCGTCGTAGCTTTCCTCCGCAGTCTTGCGCTCATCCCAACTCTTGAAGGAGACGAAGAAGAAGGAACTGTAGGTGGTGTTGACGCCGCTCAGCATGCTATATCCCACCACCGAACTCACGTACCTCACGCCCGGGGTGGCGAGCAGGATTTTTTCAACCTCCTTGGAAGCCTCGGAAGTCCGTTGCAGGGATGCTGCGGGCGGAAGCTGGAGACCCGCAAATACGTAGCCCTGGTCCTCATCCGGGAGAAAGCTGCCGGGTACATGTTGGGCAAAAAAGCCCGCAGCCAGCACCGTCAGAAAGAGCAGAAAGAACGCGAAGCCGGCCTTGTGGATCAGGTGCTTGCAGGCGCCGACGTACCCGTCGGTGGCTCTACCGAATACGCGGTTAAAGCCGCGGAAAAAGACTCCCAATGGTCCACGGGACTCTTTTCGCGGGCGAAGCAGCATGGCGGAGAGCGCGGGGGAGAGGGTGAGCGCGTTGAAGGCGGAGAAGATGACCGAAACCGCGATGGTCACGGCAAACTGCTGGTAAAGCCTGCCGGTGATGCCGGGGATGAACGCGGTCGGGATAAACACCGCGCTCAGGATCAACGCGATGGCGATCACCGGGCCAGAGACCTCCTCCATCGCCCGCACGGTTGCGTCGTGCGGCGTCATGCCTCCCTCGATGTGGTGCTCTACTGCCTCCACCACCACGATGGCGTCGTCCACCACCAACCCGATGGCCAGCACCAGGCCGAAGAGTGAAAGCGAATTGATGGAAAACCCGAGCAAAGGAAAGATGATGAAAGTTCCAACCAGGGAAACGGGAACCGCCAACAAAGGAATCAGCGTAGCTCGCCAGCCCTGAAGGAAGATGAAGACCACAATGATGACCAGGGCCAGCGCCTCGAAGAGTGTGTGTTCAATCTCCTTTATTCCGGCGGTCACCGCCAGCGTAGTGTCGAGGGCAACGACATAGTCCAAATCCTGCGGGAATCTGCCTCTTGCCTCCTCCATAAATTTACGAACGCCTGCGGCGGTTGCCACGGCATTGGCTCCAGGAGACTGGTAGATGGCTACCAGCGCGGCCGGCTGGCCGTTGAGCCGGCCGATCATGCTGTAGTTCTGCGCCCCGAGTTCCACGCGGGCGACATCTCTCAAGCGCAGAATCCCACCGTCGGGGGTTGCCCGGACGACGATCTGTCCAAACTCCTCCGCTGTGGGCAGGCGTCCGGGTGCGCGGACTGTGTACGTAAATTGTTGTCCGGGCGGAACTGGTTCGCCGCCAATCTGGCCGGCAGGGTTCACCGCGTTTTGCGACTGAATGGCGGTGATGATTTCGGGGACAGTAATACCCAGGTTAGCCAGTTTGTCGGGATTCACCCAGCAACGCATGGCGTACTGCCCGGCGCCGAACACCGACACTGAAGCCACACCGGGAATGCGGGTCAGCGCGTCATTAAGATTGATGGTGGCGTAGTTGGCCAGAAAGATGTTGTCATAGGTTCCGCGAGGCGAGGAAAGGTCGATCAACATCATCGGCGCCGCAGTCGATTTCTGCACCGTGACGCCATTGTTGAGCACGGCGGTTGGCAGTTGAGAGTTGGCCTGCGAGGTCCGCATCTGCGCCAGGATCTGATCGGTGCTGGCCTCGGTGTCGATATCGAAGTCCACCGTCAGATTCATCGACCCATTGCTAGCGTTCAGCGAATACATGTAATTCATGCCGTCGACGCCCGACATCTGCTGCTCGATGGGAGTGGCGACTGACTGCGCTACGGTCCCCGCATCCGCTCCGGTATAGCTGGCAATTACCTGAATCTGCGGATCTGCGATATTGGGGAATTGGGCCGTGGGCAGACTGAGCATCGCGACCACGCCGGCAATGACCATCAAGATGGCAATGACGATGGCGACAATGGGCCGATTGATGAAGAACTTCGCCATGCTCAGTTGCCCCCTGCCGTGGCGGCGACGACGTATGGCTTGGGGCTAACCGGCGTGCCCTGGCGCACTTTCATAAAGCCCTGAACAATGACCTTTTCCCCGGGATTCAGACCTTCCGTGACGATCCAGTCCGTCCCCACTCGCTCGCCCACCTTCACCGCACGAAACTGCGCCTTGTTATCCGGGCCGAGCACCACGACTTGATACATCGATTGAACTTCAATGACTGCCGCCTGCGGGATAAGCATGGCGTTCTTGTTCGTGCCGGTCAGAATACGAACCCTGCCAAATCCGCCCGGACGTAGAAATCCCTCTTGATTGGGAAACTCTGCGGCCAGTTGGATCGTGCCCGTCTGCGAAGTGATCTCGCGGCTGACGAGAATGATGCGGCCCTTATGCGGGTAGGGAATATCGTTTGCCTGAATGTATTCGACCGGAAAAGAATCCGACTTAGTCGCCCTTCCCCGTACCAGTGGTGCAATTTTGCTGGCGTTGGCAAGGTAGGCAACCTCACTGATATTGAAGTACGCCCAGATCGGGTTGACCTGGGAGACCGTCATCATCTTCGTGTTCGGCCCTACCAGCTCCCCGATCTGCGAGGCTGCGTTGCCGGCGATGCCATCTATGGGCGAATACACCTTGGTCCAGGCAAGGTTCAGTTGAGCCTGCACCATCTGCGCTTTGGAGGCGTCCAATTGCGCCTGGTTGGCCGCCAACGTGGCAAGATCGTTGTCCAGCTGTTTTCGCGGGATAGCGTTCTGGGCAACCAGAGGCGTGTCACGGGTAACGTTGGTTTGCGCATTGGAGAGTTGCGCTTCAGACACCGCTACCTGTGCCTTCGCCTGGTCGAGGGACGCTACGAAGGGTCGAGGGTCAATCTCAAACAGGAGCTGGCCTTTCTTGACGAAAAAGCCATTCGGATAATTCTGCTTCAGCAGATAACCCTGCACCTTGGGCGTAATTTCAGCATTGATGGGTCCATTCAACTGGGCAACGAACTCCTGATACGTCGGCACGTTCCGTTGAACGACGTCCGTAACCTCGACCTCAGGGGGCGGCGCCTGGCGAGGTGCTTCCTTCTTTTCGCAAGCGGTAATTAGCAGAGTTGCCAGGCAAAGGGCAAGATATCCCGCCGGCAAAGGCCATCGCCCAGGACCCGGTCGGGCGGAGCTGGTTCGCAGTGCGCGGTATTCAGGGTCAGGTCTACTATTCATGGACACACTCCAGTCCCAGGGACTTGAAATCGGGAAATGGCCCACGTGCTGACGGCAATGGTTATAAAGCGATAACCCGGCAGATTTGCGCTGGCAAAATAATCAGTTGTTCCGCGATTCCCAAAAGTTTAGCGGAAGCTGCTTGTTGTTGGGTAAAAAAGCGAACTTGAGGTCGAGATACGCGCTGGTAATGCTCCTAGTAACTGCAACGGACAGGCCCCGGAATTCTCCGATAGGATTCCGGTGAAGTAGGCCGGTAAGTTGTAGCCATCGATGTGATCTTTGAAAGTTCTGGCAGTGGGATGATCCGTTCAAGAAGACAGGATCGGGCTCTGGCGGCTCACAGAGAACCTCCTGAGCACAAGTAGCCTAAGTCCCCCCTCACCAAAGCCCTTGGAGAGCGGAAGTTACGATGGCCCTTGAGCAGCCGTCGCTGCCTGCAGCTTGGAGAAGGAACGGATATAGTTCACCAGGTTCCAGGTGTCGTCGGGCTTGACGCGCGCGCCTTCGCCCTCCATCTCGCCCTTGCCCTTATTAATGACGTAGTAGAGTGTGCCGTCGGTCTGTCCCTTGAGAGCCGTGGGGTCGCGGAAATCGGGCATCTTCGCCTTCATCTTCTTGGCCAGGTCGCCGGTGCCACCCCCGTCCTCTCCATGGCATAGGGCGCACTCATAGCCGTAGATCTTCTTGGCCCGGGCCAGGGACTCGGCGTTTGGTTTCATTGGGTTCACCTGGTTTACGGCTTCCAACGGAACGCTGAACGCGGCCGGCGAAGCTGGAGTAGCGGCCGGCGAAGCAGGAGTAGCGGCCTGCTGCGCCTCTTGGGGTGACGCGATAGCGCCGGTTAGGAGCACAGCGGAAAGTATTAGGAAAGGCTTCAACATAGGAGCCCCCTCGGAATGAATTGGAATTCGCTGAACACTCTACGCCTAAGACCTAACCCTGCGACAGTTATTTCCGGCCTGGCAACGGCCAGGAGTGCTCTATTGGAAGCAAAGGAACCTTTGTAATACCATTCGACCGGAGAAACTATGCCTTTTCTGCGGATTTGCCTGCTTTTTTCCTTTGTTCTTGCAGCCGCCTTCCTCGCTCCAGCCCAGGACGCCGGCCAGAACCGGCGGCAGGTCGCCTCTCCCAATGGACAGATCGTCTTTGTCCTTGCCAATGGAGGCAGCGGACCATCCGCCCTGCGCTACTCCGTTGATTTCCATGGCAAGCGGCTGCTCGATGAAGGGGAGCTCGGTCTGGATCTCCAGGGGCTGGCGCCGCTTGGTCCCGGCATGCACTACACCGGCGCAAAGCCGGGTGGCGCAGATGAGACCTATACCATCCCGGTCGGTAAGACAAAGGAGGTCCGCGACCACTACAACTCCCTGGTGGTGGATTTTGAGGGTGAATCCGGAACCAGGCTATCGGTTGAGGTGCGAGCGTTCGACGACGGGGTGGCTTTTCGCTATGTCGTGCCCGAGCAGCCCTCCATTAAGAGTGTGCACATCACTGCCGAGCGCACCCAGTTCCGCTACAGCAAGGACGCGACCCTGTACCCGCTCGTCGTGAGCGGCTTTCAATCCTCTTATGAGGATGATTACCAGATGAGGACCGTCGGCAGCCTGCATCATGAGTGGCTGGTCGCATTGCCACTGCTGGCCGAGGTTCCGGGTACCGGCTGGGTGGCAATTACCGAAGCGCATATCGACAACTACGCCGGCATGTATCTGCGCAGTGATAAGCCGCTCTTCAGCCTGAAGGCCGAGCTATCGCCCAAAGTGGACGTGTCCGGCGTTGTCGTGGACGCAACGGCTCCCTTCCAGTCGCCCTGGAGAGTGCTCATGATCGGGGACGCACCCGGGCGGCTGATCGAGTCGAACATCATTCTCAACCTGAATCCCCCTTCGAAGATCGCCGACACCTCCTGGATTCAAGCGGGAAAATCGGCCTGGGACTGGTGGTCTGGCGACTGGGCGACGGGGGTGAATTTTACTCCGGGCATGAACACCGCAACCTTAAAGCATTACATTGAGTTTGCCTCGGATTCAGGCTTTCCCTACATGCTCATCGATGCCGGCTGGGCCCTCCCGACGCCTGGGGCAAAGTTTGGCGATTATGCCGATCCGGCAGACATTACCCGGTTCAACCCCAACGTCGATATTCCGGAATTGCTGCGCTACGCGAAGGAAAAGAATGTCCGCATCTGGCTCTGGTCGCACTGGACTTCGGTCAACAAGTACATGGACCAGGCCTTTCCGCTGTTTGAGAAGTGGGGTGTCGCCGGAGTCAAGATCGACTTCATGAACCGCGACGATCAGTGGATGGTCGACTGGTATCACCGGGTAGTGGAGAAAGCCGCCGAGCACCATCTCATGATCGATTACCACGGAGCCTTCAAACCGGACGGACTGCGGCGCACCTACCCTAATTTGATAACTCGCGAAGGAGTGATGGGCAAGGAGTACTCCAAGTGGTCGGCCCGCGTCACCCCGGTGCACAACACCACGCTTCCCTTCACCCGCATGCTGGCCGGCCCTATGGACTACACTCCTGGCGGCTTTAACAACACAAATCTCGAAAACTTTATCGGCCGTAACACGATGCCGATGGTCCTGGGGACACGGGCGCAAGAGCTGGCGTTGTACGTGGTTTTTGAGAGCCCGCTGGAGATGGTGTCTGACTATCCTGAACAGTACAAGGGACAGAAGGCCTTCGACTTTATCAAGCAGGTGCCCGCCACATGGGACGAGGTGCGGGTGATTGACGGGCTCCCCATGCGCTACATCAACCTGGCTCGACGGAGCGGCAAGGATTGGTATGTTGGCTCGTTGACGAATTGGGAAGAGCGAAACAGCAAAGTACCGCTGGACTTCCTGGGCGAGGGCAAGTATGTCGCTGAGATCTATGCCGACGCTCCCGATGCCGCCAGCAATGCAACCCACATTACCTTCAGCAAGCGGCCGGTGGACCGCACGACGGTGCTCGACATCCACATGGTTTCCGGCGGCGGCAACGCAATCTGGATCCACCCGGCGGGGGCGAAACCGTAACACGGTTGTCCAAATTAGCGGCTTCGAACGTTCGGGTAGTCGCGGCTGTGATGCTTTTTATCAGGGCCCGACTTTACAGGCTGCGGAAAAAGTCGCTGTTGGGTAGACCCGGACTCTAGTCGAGCTGTGCCAGCCCCGGACTTTAGTCCGGGGGAGCGGGTTTCAAACCAGCGAGAACGCTTTATCTTGCCATGACCGGGCTTTAGTCCTGGTGAGAACACCCCAAGCTGCTCTGCCCCTGAGCTTATTTCTAGCCCAGCTCTGAGGCTTTGTATCAGGGCACGACTTTAGTCGGGCCGTAAAAAGCCACAACTATGGGGGCTTTAGAGGGTGTGTGAGAACCCGAAGCTTTGGGAGCCATCCGGGGCGCACTGCAGATCCCTTGGGAGCCATCCGGGGCGCACTGCAGATCCCTCGGCTTCCCCGGATTTCCTGTTGATCTTGTTGGCGTTGACTGACTTCATGCGGTTTTCTCCTACGGAAAACCGCACACGCGGCTGTGTCCAGTGCAGCGTGGCAGGAAGTCCGAGTTCGCTCGGGATGACAAGGGGGAGGGGAGCGCTTCCATTGATGAGGGCGATTGGGACGGCAGAGTGCGTTGTGCTGCTTCGATCGAACGGAGTCTTTCCATCCGTATTACGAAGCCCAACGGAAGTGTCAAATCTAAATTTGTCATCCCGAGCGAACCCGGACTTCCTGCCACGCTGCACTGGACACAGCCGCGTGTGCGGTTTTCCGTAGGAGAAAACCGCATGAAGTCAGTCAACGCCAACAAGATCAACAGGAAATCCGGGGAAGTCGAGGGATCTGCAGTGCGCCCCGGATGGCTCCCAAAGCTTCGGGTTCTCACACACCCTCTTTAGAAGCCCCTGGGTATTGCTTTCCTGCCGAGTGCAGAGTTTTTCCGCAGCCTGTTTAGTCGGGCCGTAATGACTAAAAGAGAATTGGGCTTTAGCCCCTGCTAATGGCGCATCCCGCACGAGATGCTGGTCCAGGGATAGCCAGGAGACAAGGAAGAAGCCCAGGCGCTAAAGCCCAGGTTTTGCTGAACGTTTACGGCCCGACTGAAGTCGTGCCCTGATACAAAGCATCACAGCCGTGACTACCCGAACACCCGCCTCGCTACCCACAACCTGGTTTCCCTATGCCGGTTCCAGCACTGGCTTCAAAATCAACGCCACTGTAAAACCTTAACCATCCAAGCGCCTTTGCGGTTCCCTACAATCGAATAACCGCGAAGTGACAAGGCAATGACAATTGTCGATCGCAGGTCCTGCGACGATGAGTTGTGCAGGCACTCCAGGATCATATCGTCCAGCATCATGGCGTGCAGGATCATCGCGTCGTCTGTTGGCTGGAACGCGCCGTGCTCCTGGTGTCACTGCTTTATTTGTGCATGCACACCATGCCGCGGGCATGGGGCAAGCTGAATACCGATTTTCCTAATTACTATCTGTCGGCGCGGATTGCGCATGAAGGCTCCGACACCGCCCGGCTTTATGAGTGGGTCTGGCTGCAACGGGAGAAGGACCATCGTGCGCTGGATGCCAGGCTCATTGGACTGATACCGATCACACCGTTCTCCACGCTGTTCATGTGGCCGCTGACCGGACTGGCGCCGCTGACCGCCAAACACGTGTGGTTGCTGGTGAATCTTGCTCTGCTGGTTCCGCTTTGTTGGCTGCTGCGCGGGATGACTGGACTGCCCTATCAGCGGATTGCGCTGGTCTTCGCTTTGAGTTTTCCACTTCACCGTAATCTGCTTTACGGCCAGTTCTATTTGCTTCTGCTGCTGTTCATCGTGGCCGGTTGCTGGGCGTATCTGCGTGAGTATTATGTTTTGGCCGGCGCCCTGGTAGCGATCGCCGCGGCGGCAAAGATCTTTCCCGTACTGTTCTTTATCTTTTTTCTGCAGCGGCGTGCCTGGCGCGCTTTGCTCTCGGGGGCGGTCACGGGGATGGCATGCCTCTCCGTCTCTGTCGCGGTATTCGGTTGGAACCTGCACCGAACCTACTTGCACGAGATTCTGCCCTGGACGCTGCGCGGCGAGGGCCTGCCGCCGTATGCGACGGCGAGTGCTTCGATCTCCAGCGTTCTGCATTATCTATTTCTGGCCGAGCCGCAATGGAATCCGCAACCGTGGCACTACTCTCCGCTGTGTTACGCGCTGCTGCAACCTACGCTGCAGGTGCTGGCGCTGGCGCCGGCCATCCTGCTGATCCGCAGGCAGGACCGCACCCCAGGGCGAATCCTGCTGGAGTGGTCGGCGATTCTGGTAGCGTCGCTTGCCATCTCCACCAGCCCGGCGTCGTATAACTTCGTGCTCCTGGTGTTGCCGGTGTGCGTGCTGGCTGCTTTGTTGCTGCAACGCGAATGGTATGGGTGGCTGGGTGTTCTGCTGCTCATTTATCTCGGCATCGGTTTCCCCGTGAGCAGCCCCACTGCAATGGTCGGCCCGAAGATCCTGCTGTACGTTCCGCGACTTCCTCTGATGCTCGCTCTCCTTTTGGGAATCTATCTCCTCCTGTGGCGTGACCAGCGAACTGAGGGTTCTTCATGGGACTGGTCGCACTCTGCATGGGCGGCCGCCATGGCCGCCGCTCTGATCTTCAGCATGCATTCCAGTCTTCATATCGAACGAGCCGTACGGCAGGAGTATGCGTACCGGCTGCCGCTGCGCACGCAAGCGCTACTCTCCGCGAACCCAGCGTCGCAAGGGACGGAGGTTCGCGATGTTGCATTTACCCAAAGCGGTTACCACCTGGGGTGGGAGGATCAGGATGCGCTCTCGCTTGATCCCTCTGCGGACGACGATCTTTCCTTCGCCGGCACCTCCGTTGATATGTGGGTAGAGCGAGGGTTGAGTCCGCACTCCGCGATTGTGAACTTGCGTGAGCCGGCGCGCAGTGTGGTCGAGCACGCGCGTGAGCCGATGCTCTCTGCCGATGGGCAGAGCCTTGCCTTTGTGCGCGACAACGCTGGCCAAGGACAGTTGATGGTGCGCCTGGGATTTCGCTCTGAGGCGGCTTTCGAAGTCCCGCTCTCGCCGCTCTCGCGCAACGTTTACGAAGCTTCATTTCTTTCTGAAAAGGAGTACGCATTTTCTGCCGTGGAGGACGGGCGCCCTCCGCAGATTTATTTGACCGATGGAAAGCACGCCAATGCACCCCTGTCGCTGGGGGAGTCTCGCTACCCGGCGCTGTCGCCGGATGGCCGTTGGATGGCCTATAGCCATCTGGAGGATGGAGTGTGGAATTTGTGGGTGCGCGATCAGAGGACCGGTTCGACGCGCCGTCTCGCGGATGTGCCGTGCAATCAAATTCAGCCCTCATGGGAAGACGGCTCGAAGACGTTGCTCTACGGCACCGATTGCGGCCGCAGCCTGTGGTTCACCGCAGTGGCGCGTCGGCGCGTGGTTCCGTGACGGGAGAAGGGGGGATTCATGATGGATCTTGAGAGACTTAGGAGCAATTGGGAATCGCTCGCTGAGCGAGATGCGCTCTTCGCCATTCTCACCGATCAGCGCCGGGTAGATGGCAAATGGGAGATAGCGGAGTTTATGGCCACGGGGGAAGCCGAGATAGAGACCGTTATGCATCATCTCGACTGTATTCGTTGCACTCCCAATTACAGCGGCAAAGCCTTGGACTTTGGGTGCGGCGTTGGCCGGGTAACGCAGGCCCTGGCGCCGCGCTTTACTTCTTGTGTAGGCGTGGATATTTCGCGGCAGATGATTGATAAGGCCAGGTCTCTGAACAGGTATGCACATTGCCGCTACGTGGCGAATTCCGCAGAACAACTGCCCTTCGCGGACGCCAGCTTCTCATTCATCTACAGCAATATTGTTCTGCAACATGTGCCCCAGCCTTTTTCGGCGGCTTACCTGCGGGAATTTGTAAGAGTGCTAGCGCCGGGTGGAATACTCGTCTTTGGAGTACAAGACTCCTTTGCTGCCCCGGATGTCTCTTCCCTGCTGCTTCGCGTCCGCCACGTTCTTCGCATCCGGTCCAGAATCAGAGCCGCCGTGGGAGTTGGGGATATGCAAATGCATTGTCTCTCGGAGCGCGTCGTCCGCAGAGCACTCGGCTCTGCCAGGATCGTGGATGTCCAGTTCACAAACACCGCGGCGAAAGACTTTAACGGAGAACTCGTCTATTTGCGGCAGGGGCCGGCATCAGGTTATGTTGGCAAACAATACTGCGTGGTGAAACAGGCGCAATGATGACTTCGCCCGCGCATTCCGATTGTAAGCAAACCAGGCTTTGTAATACCATTCGACCCGGAGAGCAGGGGCCAAACCTTAATGTCAGAAGAGCCTTCGCGGCCGCGAGCACTCGTCACCGGCGGCACCACGGGGATTGGACTTGGCATCGCGACCGCAATGGCCGATGCTGGTTACGAGGTAACAGCCACCGGCCTCACTGACGAACAAGTCGCAGCAGTTCCGCAAAGGCAGTATCTTTCGGCAGTCAGGCTGGACGTTACTTCTGCTGAATCGGTTGCTGCGGTGCTGGCGCGGTTTCATGAACTGGCTGCTCTGATCAATTGCGCCGGCGTGATTTTTCGCGATGGCGCAGAATACGACATGGCGACGTTTCAAAAGGTGATCGACGTCAATCTGACCGGGACCATGCGTATGTGCGTGGGGGCGCACGGCAAACTTGCTGCGGCCCGCGGATCAATTATTAACACCGCGTCGATGCTGTCCTATTTTGGCGGCCCGTTGATTCCTGCCTATACGGCCTCCAAGGGAGGAGTGGCACAATTAACCAAGGCCCTCGCGGTTGCTTGGGCGCCTGAAGGCATCCGGGTCAACGCTATTGCTCCGGGCTGGATTGCCACGGAGCTTACGCGAGGGCTGGTTGAGGATGAGGGCCGGTCTGCCGCCATTCTGCGGCGCACCCCCATGCAGCGTTGGGGCGAGCCGGGAGACGTGGCGGGAGTGGCTGTATTTCTTTGTTCCGAAGCGGCACGTTTCATCACGGGGGCGATCTTGCCCGTCGATGGAGGCTACGCGGCAGTATGAAAGCGAGGATCAACCAATGAGCAATCTCACCGTCAGTGCAGCGGAAGCGCGGATTCCGTACCGGCATCCCCAGCCCAAGGAGTGCTTCCCTGAGCTGGTCGTTCCCAACGCCATCCCACAGGATGAGCGCTTGTGGGTACCGCAGATGGAAAATGTATGGTTCCGTCCGCTGTGCTTGTCCGCCAGCCGCGGATATTGGATGAACCTTCTACGAGTGCGCAAGTCAGGTGTGTTGTCGCGCCACCGGCATCCGCAGCCTGTTCACGGATTTGTATTGAAAGGCAGCTGGCATTACCTGGAACATGATTGGACGGCCACGGAAGGCTCTTATGTCTATGAGACTCCGGGGGAGACGCATACGCTGGTGGTGGAAGCCGACGTTCCGGAGATGATTACGCTCTTCCAGGTCAATGGCGCGATGATCTACGTCGATCCCGATGGCGGAGTTCTTGGATATGAGGATGTGTTTACCAAAATTGATCTGTGCCGCCGGCACTATACGGCCGTTGGGCTGGGAGAGGGATTTGTCGATCAGTTTCTCCGTTGAAGGCTGCGGAAAAACTGAACAACATCAGGTCCCTCCACTACGCTACGCTCCGGTCGGGATGACAATTTTGTTTGGACACCAGCAATCCCAACGCCCAAACAAAATTGTCATCCCGACCGGAGCGTAGCGTAGTGGAGGGACCTGATGTTCTCTCAACTAACCTAGAGACCTTTGAAGGCGCCGCCGTCGACCAGCAGGGTTTGGCCGGTGATATACGACGCTCGCTCGGAGGCAAGCCAGACAATAGCGTCGGCTAGCTCTTCTGGTTGGCCAACGCGCTTCAGAGGCACTTCTTCCACCAAGCGTGATTCGAACTCCGCCGGGCTAACGCCCAAGTCCTGCGAGCGCTTGCTGATGAGCTGCTTCAAGCGCTCGGTCGCGGTGTAGCCAGGTCCCACATTGTTGACCGTAATGCCGTCTTTACCAAACTCGTTGGAAAGACTCTTGATCAAACCAAGCACTCCAGCGCGCACCGCGTTGGAGTAGATGAGGTCGGGGACCGGCTGGCGCACCGTGACAGAGGTGATCGTCACCAGGCGGCCCCACTGGTTCTTCTGCATCCAGGGCAGAACCGCGCGGGCAAAGTGGATGATGCTCATGAAGTTCAGTTCCACCGCGCGGTGCCACTCCTCGGTGGTGGTGGCAAAGAACATCTTGGCCGGGGGGCCGCCGGCGTTGGTCACGCAAACATCGACGCCGCCGAGTTCCTGCGCGACGTGCTTCACAAACCCTTCGACAGCGGCCGCATTGGTTACATCCAGCGGCTCGGCGATTACCGGGACTCCGTAGCGTTCACGGATGAGCCCTGCTGCCGCGTTCAGTTTTTTGGCGTCTCGCGAGCACATGGCCACTTTCGCGCCTTCGGCGGCAAATTTTTCCGCCGCCGCACGGGCGATGCCATCGCTCGAAGCAGCGACAATTACATTACGGTTCTTTAGTCCCAGATCCACCTGGCTCCCTCCCGGTTACTTGCTTGCACCCTGACGAAGATAGGCGTCGTCTTTGTCGATCCAATCCTGCCGCGGGGGATTAAAGATATCCAGGTCGACCGTATCCTCGAGCGCAATGGCCTCATGCGGCATATGGGGCGGGATGCAAAGCACTTCCCCTGCAAAGACAGTGATTTCCCGGCCATCGATGAAGAAATGCAATGCCCCTTCAAGAATGTAGGTGACCTGCTCATTGTGATGACTATGCAGAGGCACCTTCGCGCCTTTCTTCAGCAGGACACGGGCAACCATCACGTTGGTGCCCACGATCATTTGCCGGCCGATGAGCGCGTTCAGGGGTTCTACTTCGATGTCCTTCCACTTGGTGTGCTTTGCTTGAGCAACGGTTTGTGCCATGTCATTTTCCCCTGCAAAAGTTAACACAAATCGCGGGGCGGCATTCAGGGGTGCGGCTTTGCGGAAGCACTTTTCACGTCAGCTGTCCCCAACCATGTGACCGCGCCGAAGGCTCCGAGCCAGGAGCCTATCGCGGCGAAGACCACGTAGATGGGGTTGCCTGTGTAACTGATCACGGCAAACGCAGAGAGCAGATACCAGACGCTACTCCAGCTGGCCGCGATGCTCCTACGGCGTGCGGCTACCGCGGCGGTAAAGAGAACGTAGACCGCGTCCGTGGCCGCGGTGGACGCGACCACTCCTACGGCAATCAGCGGATTCGGCGCGTGGATCATTTGGTCTCAGGGCTGTAGGTTACACCAGGGTTTGCGGGGTCAGCCTCGAAGTATGGTGCTTCGCGACGAGTGGAAAAAGTGGCCCGAGGCGAGAGTAGCTGGACCGCGATCATGGCCACCGGCACAAGATAGAAGATCGAACCGATCACCCACATCAGCGCGCCCGCCGCGGCTTGATCGGCCAGGGGCGAGATGTCAAAGACTCTGGGCGCCGCGGCGTAACTGGGATAGATCACCTTTCGGGAAAAGGTGAGCGAGGCGGAATATACGGTATTCACCAGGTCTGCGCCGGCCAGGTAGGGTAACAATGCCCAGCGAGACCCTCGGCCTACGCTTGGCCACGGCTGAATGAGAGGAAACCAGAAAAGCAATCCGGTAACGAGAAAACAGGCGTGCTCCAGCGTGTGCCAGGCATCCGAGCGCAGCGCCAGTTCGTAGGCTTGGGGAACATGCCAGCCGAGGTAGGCGATATTCATTGCCAGCCACGCGAAGACGGGATTTGTGAGCAAGCGGAATAACCGGTGTAACCACGGCATGCGAAAAAGAGGGCCGAGACCGTCACGAACCAGCCAGCGCGGCAGCGAACGCAACAATGGAACGGCCGGAGCGCCCAGCAAGAGCAGCGGGGGCGCTACCGACATAAAGATCAGGTGCTGTGTCATATGGGCGGTAAG
Source organism: uncultured Acidobacteriaceae bacterium (assembly GCA_963787145.1). Taxonomy (GTDB): domain Bacteria; phylum Acidobacteriota; class Terriglobia; order Terriglobales; family Acidobacteriaceae; genus PALSA-350. The sequence goes on along the minus strand of CAWBBY010000034.1, from coordinate 57,668 downwards.
TAGCACGTCGTCGAACGCATCGATCGGTGAGCCGACCGCTATGTATAGAGAGAGAAGGCCACCAAGAAAGCACCATGCGCGCCAGGAGGGAAACAGGTGCGGCCGGGTGCGGCGAATTCTGCGAAAGCCACGGAGATAGAGCAGGCCGGAAGCGAGCAAGCCCGATGTGGCCCAAAAGGGAAAGGACCAGGCATCCAATGCGGCTTGTGTCGCGGCTTCTGACATCGTGAGAACAGTTTCTGAAAGTGAGTTGGTGGCAGGTCGAGGGGAACTGCAGGTCCCTCCCCTACGCTGCGCTCCAGTCGGGATGACAAAGTTTAGATTGGTTGATTACCTCATCATTTGTTATAGGGGATTGAGAGAAATAGCAGGCTCACCCAAAGGAATGAAAATCGCGGATAACCTGCGGCCCCTCTGTCCATCCCTCGGTAACGGCTGCTAAGGTGAGCACCGCTCTCCCCTTTGTCATCCCGAGCGTACCCGGATTTCCTGCCTCGCTACAATGGACGCCGCCACGTGTGCGGCTTTCTTTAAGAAAAGCCGCATGGAGCTCGCCAACGCCACGAATACCAACAGGAAATCCGGGGTAGCCGAGGGACCTGCAGTTCTATTTCCCCAGCCACGACCCGCCCTGGAAATGATTTTCAACCGGAGCGCAGCGTAAGCCGGGGGCCTGCTGTTCTCTCTCTACTGCTTCGGAGGATCGAGTTCCCCGGTGCTTACGTATCGCCGCGAGGCATCCTGCGCCGGACGCTGGCCCTCGGGATGCAGGGTCTCCAGGAAGCTAACCAGAGCCGTTACCTCCGGCGGGGAGAGATTCTTTCCGTATGCCGGCATGTTTCCTCCTCCCTGCAGCACCTGGCGCACCAGTTGGTCGTAAGTCAGCCGGGTGGCCACTCCATCGAGCGCCGGACCGCGCTGGCCGCCCAAGCCACCGATCATGTGACAATTGCGACACTGCTTTTCCTGAAAGACAATCTGGCCCTGCCTCCCCAACGGCGTGGCCCCGTGCACATATTTCACTGGAACGATATCCCCGCTCCAGGCCTGCATCTCCGGACTCCAGGGAGTGTAAGTTCCCAGGTTTTCGCAGACAGCGAAGCCGACCGCAAGCACCGTGATCGACAGCACCGCGATAGGCCGCCGGCGCCAGCTCTTCTCCCCTTCGCCGGCAAAGAACGGCAATGCCAACAGGAACAGGATGCCTACGGCCGGAGCAACCAATATGAACGGCGTCTCCAGGTTCTCCGGGAGGAAAGAGAGAATGGTGTAAAGCCATAAGAAGAAGAAGTCCGGCTTGGGCACGGTCTGGATGATGGTTGGATCGGGAAAGCCGGTTGGTCCAAAGGGTCCCAAAAACACTGCGCACAGCGCCACTGCAAAGAGGATCGCTGCGGAAAATATCATGTCCTTCCACACCGCTCCGGGGACGAATGGTATGCCGTCCTTCTGCGTCAGCTCGTGGTACTCCTGAATATAGGTACTGCGCCGGACGATCCGACCCGGCATGGGCCAATCGTTGATACCCAATACCACCACCATCCAGATGTGCAGCGCGGCGAAACCCAGCATCAATCCCGGAATGACAAAGACGTGCAGGGCAAAGAAGCGGGTCAACGTAGGACCCGCGATGATCGGGCCCCCTAACAACAGGTCGACCAGTGGCCCGCCTATGAATGGGATGCGGGATACGATCGAGGCGCCAATGCCCAGGCCCCAGTACGCATCCTGGTCGAAGCGCATCACCTGCCCGGTGAATGCCATACCTAAGGTCATCAAGAGCAGAAACACGCCCAGGATCCAGGTGAGTTCACGAGGAAACTTATAAGCGCCAAAGAGGAAGACCTGGCACATGTGGATCAACACCACGGCGACCATGAAGTTCGAGCCCCAGCCATGCATCGCGCGCAGGAACCAGCCCAGCGGGAGCTGATGGTTCAACACCTGCAGGCTGTTCCAGGCCTCGCCCGCCGAGGGTACATAGACGATAGCCAGCAGGATACCGGTGACAATCTGTAGCAGTAAGAGAACGAAACTGGCGCTACCGAAGACGTACCACCAGCTGGCCGTGTTCGCCGGCACCGGGTGGAGAACCGTATCCTTGATCGGCCCTTCCAATTTCAACCGGAACTCTAACCAGTCGTAAGCACGCTTCAACCAGTGCATGTGGAACTCTCTTTCCGTACCGACGCGCTGGTTGCCAACGTAGGCATCTGGCCGCCATCGATCAGCAATTTGCCGTTCTGCACCTTGTAGGCGTATTCAAAAAGACCTCGCGGCGGCGGTCCTGCAGCCCGCGAACCATCGGCGTAATAGACCCCGCCGTGGCATGGGCACATAAACAGCTCCGACTGGGGAAACCAGCGCACTGGGCAGCCGAGGTGGGCGCAGTTGATGGCGAATACTTGAAACTTCTCTTCCTGCGTCCGGCGCACCCAGCAGGCAGCCTTGGCGGTGGCGCCATCCCACGGCATGCTGTTGGGGTTGACGAAGCTGGCCAGCCGCGTCTGTCCCAGGGCAAATTGAGAAACGTCACCCAGATCGATCCAGGAATTGTAACCGCCATTCTTGCGAATGGGTCCCAGCAGGTAGCCCACAACCGGGATGGCGACTAACAGGGCGACCGCGCCATTGAGCAGAGCGCCGATCGACACCAATACCCACCGCCTGGTTACCGCTGCCTTCTCGTCGCTCATTGCGCGCCTCCTGCGGCCTTGTTTTGCTGTGCGCCGGGGCGCTGGCTGGAGAGCCAGCCCACCACATCGGTCACTTCCTGATCGCTCATCGGGTGCCCAGGCAAATCGTTTCTCCAATCTGGCTGGCCGATGTCCGGCCGCCCGGCAATCACCACGGTGCGCAGGACCTGGTCACTCACCAGCGATAGGAAAGCCGGATCAGTTACAGAGCCTGCTTTGCTCTTGCCAGATGATCCGGCAGCGCCGTGGCACGAAGCGCAGTAGGTGGTGTAAACCTGCTGGCCGTGAGGCGGATCAGCCGGCTTAACAGCCTTGTAGGGCGGCGGGTTCGCACCATCGAGAGTCCCGGCCTTAAACCAGGCGGCGCGCATGCCGTTCACCAGCGCGTCTACCTGCTGGTCGGTCAACATGCCCCCGGCACTGATAGCAAAGGGGGGCATATGCGTGCCCGGTTCGCCGTTGGCAATCGTCTGACGGAGAATCTGCTCATCCACCAGCGCCTGATAAGTGGGATTAGCCAGCGGGAAAGACGGACCGTTCATCCCCTGGGCGCCATGGCAACCGGAGCAGTTCTGGACGTAGAGCGTAGGAAAGTCCAGCACGGAATCGGGATTAGGCACCAGCGGCCCGGGCTTCGGATGGCCGGGGAGCTGGCCGCAGCCAACCACAGTCACACAGAAGATCAGAGTCAGGAGGCGCGCCATCACTTCGGTCCGTCCTCCCGATTGTCTTCGTCCATCATTCCCGGTGTTTCCAATCCCACGCGCGCGGCGAAGGGCAGATATTGCTCGGTTTGGATGTGGATTTGCTTCCCCACGACCCAGCCGGCCACTAGCCCGAAGGCCACCTGGGAGGCAACAAACCAGCGCCAATCGATGCGCGCATCAAGATAGGGGTTGATCAAACCCAACGTAGCGTGCAACACACCTGTCCATAACAGAGGGGCGATGATGCCTCCGAGTATGATTGGGTGGCGCGGCAACATGGGGAGCATGGCGCCGTAGAGCAGGCCGACCAGCAGTGAGCCCGCGACATGAATGATAGTGGCGAAGATTAGCGCACTCAGGCGGAAGTGCGTGATCTCCGCCAAGGTGGGATTGGACCATCCGGCTACTCCAGCTCCTCCCAGCAGATTTACCGCGTACCAGATGCTGTGGTAACCGATAAGGCCGTAGAGTAGCGCGGGCACAATCATCGCGGCGCCGCCTGCGATGCCCCCCTTGACCCCCGCCATCACCGAGGGAGTGTGGACCGGCAGCCGTGCGCGATGGCTTTCGTCAACTTCGATACGAGCAACCTTGGTGCGCACGCTCGTGAATTTGAACTTCTGGACTTTGACCGGAACGGCAACATGCTGCGCGTGCGGCCACACTTGAAAGAACCATCCCACGCAGCCGGAAACGATGAGCACCGCCCCGAGGATGCTTATTCCTGGGTTTGTCACCAGCCCTGCCAGGCCAAAGGTCAGGCCAAGGGCCAATACCAGCGGCCACGCTGTCGGCGTAGGCAGTTGTACCACTTCATCGGAGATGCCGTTGTGTGTCTGTGGCTCTTCCATTGCTTCTCTTCTCTTTCTCCTCAGCGGCCAATGATGTAGACGACTGTAAACACCACCACCCAGACACCGTCGACAAAGTGCCAATAGAGCGAGAGCACCTCGAGCTGTTTCGAGTGCTCACTCTTAAGCTTCCCGGTGAGCGAAAAGACGAGCACGATCGAAAGCATGGTCAGGCCGACGATGACGTGGCTCGCATGCAAACCGACCAGCGAGTAGTACGTCGTGCCGAAGAGGTTGGTGCTGATGGTCAGCCCATCGTGATAGATCAACTTATTCCATTCGAGCCCAGTGCCGCCAAGAAAGATCGCGCCCAAAACCACGGTGAGCGCCCACCACAAGCTGAAGGCGCCCATCGAGCCTTTCTTCAGGGCCCGTTCCGCTATCCAGATGGTGAAGCTGCTCGACAGCAGACATACCGTGTTAAAGATGGGAAGCTCCAGAACCTGGCCCGGCTGCGGCCCGGAGAGGCTCCTGCCTATGTAGTAGATATAGGCGATCACAAAAATAGTGAAGATCGCGCTCTCAGCAACGATGAGCGCCGCCATGGCGACGGTGCCATGATAGGGCAACACCCAGTCTTCGTTGGCTGCTCCGTGAGCCAGGGGAATCGTGCTGGCGCTCATCCTTTATATTCCTCGACAGTCAAAATCATTCGTACCGGGAGTCCGGATCTTCCGGGTGCTTCAGGTCCCACAACGGTCTGCGGCTGGCCACCACCGGCGCGCTGGCAAAGTTGTATTCGGGTGGAGGCGAGCTGGTTGCCCACTCCAGCGTCCAGGCATCCCATGGGTCTGGTCCAGCATCCTGGCCTTTGAAGTACGAGTACACCATGTTGTAGGCAAAGATCAGCGTAGCTATTCCCTGAATGAAGCCGCCGATGGAAACGATCATGTTCCAGTTGTCCCAGCCGCGGCCAGGTTCATAGGTGTAGATACTCCTCGGCATGCCCAGCAGCCCGGGGATGTGCATGAAGTCGAAACACACGTGGAAGCCGATAAAAAACAGCCAGAAATGCCACTTGCCCAGCCGCTCGTTGAGCATCTTGCCGGTCATTTTCGGGAACCAGTAGTAGAACCCTCCGAAAAAGCAGAAGACGATGGCGCCCACCAGAATGTAGTGGAAATGGGCTATGACGAAGTAGGAGTTATGCAGTTGCCAGTTCCAGGGCGCGATCGAAAGCATAATTCCGGTCAGACCCGCCAACAGAAACTGACCCACGAAGGCGGTGCAGAAAAGCATCGCCGTGGCAAAGCGTATTTTGCCTCCCCACATGGTGGCGATCCAGTTAAAGATTTTGATGCCGGTGGGGATCCCAACCATTTCGGTCGAGAGGACGAAGAACGCATTCTGCGCCGAGGTCATGCCCACGGTGAACATGTGGTGCGCCCACACGCTCAGGCTGATCAATCCTATTCCGGCTGATGCGGCCACCATCGCCGGGTAGCCAAAAATCGCCTTGCGGGAGAAGACAGGAATCACTTCGTTAGCAATGGCGAAGGCCGGCAACACCAGCACGTAGACCTCGGGGTGGCCAAAGATCCAGAAGAAGTGAGACCAGACAACGGGCGCGCCCCCAGCCTGAGAGTCGAAGAAGTGTCCGCCGAGATAGCGGTCGATGGTCAGCATGATCTGCGCCGCCGTCAACGGGCTGATGGTCACCAGGATCATTCCCGAGACCACCAGGTACAGCCATACCAACAGCGGCATGCGAAACAGCGTCATTCCCTTGCAGCGCATGCAGAGGGTGGTGGCAATGATGTTGACCGCGGCGCCGATGGTGCCGAAGCCGGAGACGATCAGCGACAACGCCCAGTAGTCCGTGCTGTGCCCGCGCGAGAATGCGCGCTCGGTCAGCGGTGCATATGCCCACCAGGTGACATCGGGCGCGCTTCCAGCTCCTTGCAGGCCGACACCGCCGATGAAGCTGTAGTACAGCATCAAGCCGCCCAGCGCTGTCATCCAGAAGGCGAAGGCATTCATCCGGGGAAAGGCCATATCCCGGGCGCCGATCATCAGGGGAACCAGGTAATTGGCGAAGCCGATGATCAACGGCATCCCCATGAGGAAGACCATGGTGGTGCCATGCATGGTGAAGATGCGGTTGAAGACCTCCGGCGAGAGGAAATTGTTGTGGGGTACGGCCAGCTGAATGCGCAGCAGGATCGCCTCGAAGCCCCCGACCAGCAAAAAGATCACGGCGTAGCCGATGTACATCAAGCCAATCTTTTTGTGGTCGACGGTGGTCACCCAACTGTGCACCTGTTCGAGCCACGTCCCGTACGACTCACCCTGCGGGGTGAGGTCGATAGCGCTCCCAATAGGTAGAGTCGAATCAGCCATTGAAGAAAACTCCTGTCTGTAGTGGCCGTGTCCCGTTTATTTCAAGGTATCGAGGTAAGCGACGATCTTGTCGATCTGGTCATCGCTTAATTGCATCGCCGGCATCAGGCTTCCTGGCTTGACGTAATCCGGATCTTTGATCCAAAGCTTGAGATTCGCAGGAGTATTGTCGGCCGCTCCGGAAGCAAGGGTATCGCGGCTCATGAAGTGAGTAAGGTCTGGCCCAAACTGTCCTTGGGCGGCGGTGCCGCGCACCACATGGCAACTGATGCAGGACTGCGACTCGAACAGCTGCCTGCCTTCTGCAACTGCGGGGTCCTGCACCGCTGGTTGCTGCTGGTTTTTCACCCAGGCCGCAAAATCCTCCGGGGTCTGCACGTAGACACGGAGCAGCATCTTGGCATGTTCCACGCCGCAGAACTGGGCACATTGGCCCACGTACATGCCGGGTTTATCGGGATTGAACCAGATGTGGTTCACCTTGTTTGGAATCAAGTCGATCTTGCCGAAGAACGCAGGGACCCAGAAGCTGTGATCCACATCGGCGGAGAGCAAGTTCAGAGAAGTGATCAGGGGAGCCTGCTCGGTGCTGAGCGGTACGTGCAGTTCATTGGCAGTCGTGAAACCTGATTTTTTGTAGTGAAACTCCCACCAGAACTGATGGCCCACCACGTCCACATCGAGGGCTGTGGGCGGCATCTTCTGATCCTGGATGGCAAAGAGAATGCGGGCAGTGGTGAGGAAGAGAACGAGGACAATCAGGACGGGTATCACGGTCCAAGCCAACTCGATCTGGGTGCTGCCGTAGATCTGGGGCGGCTCGCTGTCATCCTTGGGATCACGCTGCCGGAAGCGGACCACCACGTACAACAAAAGGGAGGCAACCACGATAAAAATCGCTCCCGTTACTTGCAGAACGAAAAGCGACAAATGATGGATCAACAGCGCCGGACCGGAGTGAGGATCGAAGGTGTTCGGAGTCTGGTAGACGATGTTGTCCGTGGGCACAGCCCAAGCTGCATGTCCGGCGTTGCTTAACAGCAGCAGCAACGCATAAGCGGCTGAGCCGGGCCCCTTGCGCTGCAGCCATCCTCCGGACATGGTTGCGGACCTCCCCGCTCAAAGAAAACTATTGTAGCGCTCTCTGTCGGCTGACCGTATGAATAGTTCGCCACTGCGGCGGTGTTTTCATATACAGTCCAACGCGAATTGAACCTTTGATGCACGAGAGAGCAAAGAGGAGCCTTGGTACACTGCAAAAATGAAACGCCTGATCGTCAACGCGGACGACTTTGGTCTCGCGCCAGGCGTCAACCGAGCGATCGTTGAACTTCAGCAGGCAGGCGCCCTCAGCTCCACCACGTTAATGGCCACGGCTCCCTACTTCTCTCCCGCCGTTTATCTGGCCTTTGCGCAACCCGCGTTATCCGTCGGCTGCCATATAGTATTGGTGGACGGCTCACCACTACTCCGCCCCGACGAGGTGCCTTCCCTGCTCGATCCCCGGCGCCGGACATCGTTATCTCTGCGGCCCACGGTGGGAAGTTTTCTTCGTGACTTGATGCGCGGCCGCATTCGTGAGCAGGAAATCCAGGCCGAGGCCATCGCCCAGATACGGCGCATCCAATCGAGCGGGGTCACCGTCAGCCACATCGACTCGCACAAACATATCCACGCCTTTCCCCGCGCGCTGGCTCCCCTGCTCCGTGCGGCGCAACACTGCGGAGTGGACTGCGTGCGCAATCCCTTCGAGCCGTCGTGGAGCCTGCGCGCTACCCGGGTCGCCAGCACGTGGCGCCGGGCGCAATTGCATGCCATGCGGAGCCAGCGTCGCGCCTTCTTCAGGCTGACCGAGAAATACGGTATGTTGACGACCGACGGGTCGATCGGCGTTCTGGCTACCGGGTGTCTCGATGAGCATGTGCTTCGTTCGATGCTTCAGGCCATGCCTGGTGGTACGTGGGAGCTGGTCTGCCATCCGGGGTATCGCGACCGTGCGCTGGAGCAGGCGCATACTCGCCTGGTGGCCTCGCGAGATACGGAACGCAGCGCTCTGCTCGGGGTCATTCCCGAGGCGGTCAGGAAGGACCCGGAGTTGTTGCTCACTGATTTTCACCAGGTCGGGCAGCGGGCATAGTTTGGGGGGTCTGGTTTTGTTGCGGCCTCAAGAGGAACTGCAGGTCCCTCGGCTTCGCTCGGGATGACAAATTGGAGGGCGGTGACTTTTATTAGGGACCGTGACATGGGATCGGAAGAAACCGCAGGTCCCTCCACTGCGCTGCGCTCCGGTCGGGATGACAAATCGGGTTTGGACATCAACACTCCAACGCCCAAACAGAGTTGTCATCCCGACCGGAGCGCAGCGGAGTGGAGGGACCTGCTGTTCTCTCTCTGCAAGTTTCAAGGGGTTGTGTGAATGAAAATCGGCATTACGTGTTATCCGACGTACGGCGGCAGCGGCGTGGTTGCGACCGAACTTGGTATCGAGCTCGCAGCGCGCGGGCACCAAGTGCACTTCATCACCTATTCACAACCCTTCCGGCTTACCGGGCGCGAAGAAGGCATCTTCTATCACGAGGTGCCGGTCTCGAATTACCCGCTCTTCGAGTACCCGCCTTACGATCTGGCACTCGCTACTCGTATGTCTGAAGTAGCCGAATATTATGAGCTCGACCTGCTTCACGTTCACTACGCCATTCCCCACTCGGTGTGCGCCCTGCTGGCGCGCCAGATGCTGGCAAAACGCAGACATCTGCCGTTTGTGACCACCTTGCACGGTACCGACATTACCCTGGTAGGCCTCGACCGGTCGTACCTGCCCATTACGCGCTTCGGCATCGAAGAGAGCGACGGCGTCACGTCGATATCGAATTACCTGCGCGAGAAAACTGTCCACGACTTCGGCATTTTGCGGCCGATCGAAGTTATACCCAACTTCGTCAACTGCGACGAATACAAGCCCCTGGGCGAAGGGCGTGCGGACGCCCGTGCGCGTTATGCCGATCCGGAAGAAAAGATCCTGATCCATCTCTCGAACTTCCGTCCAGTCAAGCGCATCCTCGATGTGGTGGAGGTCTTTTCCCGCATCGCGCAAGAGATGCCGGCACGGCTGTTGATGGTCGGCGACGGTCCGGACCGCTCCTCGGCAGAGTGGCTGGTCAACAGCAAGGGCATCCAGAACCGGGTCGACTTCCTGGGCAAACGGGAGCGGGTCCACGAACTATTGCCGGTAGCCGACCTGATGCTCATGCCCAGCGAACTGGAGTCCTTCGGCCTGGCGGCACTGGAAGCCATGGCCTGCAAGGTTCCCACCATCGCCACCCGGGTGGGCGGCGTATCGGAGTTGATCGAGGACGGCGTGACCGGCCGGCTGTTCGCCGTCGGCGATGTCGACGCGATGGCCGCCGCGGCGATCGAATTGCTGTCCGATGAGGGCCGTCTGGCCGCCATGGCGGATGCCGGCCGGCGAGCGGCCCAGGATCGCTACTGTGCCTCGCGCATCATTCCTGTTTACGAGAAGTACTACGAGAGGGTGCTAGCGCGCGCCGAGGTCTGATCCGCCAGCACCAGTACGTTCGGCGCCATCGGTATCTCCAGGGTGACGCGCGTTCCCCGTCCGGGCCGGCTGAAGACTTCGAAGCGGGCGCTGTTGCCGTAGAGCACCTCCAGCCGTTCGCGCACGTTGCGCATGCCGATGCCGGCTCCACGACTGGGAAAGCCTACTTCGCGCACCCGGCCCTCAGCCATACCCACGCCATCGTCTTCTACCTCCACTACCATCTTGGAGCCCTGGATACGGCTACGCAGGGTGATGGTTCCTCCTTGCAGGCGCGGCTCCAGGCCATGCTTGATGCTATTTTCGATTAGCGGCTGCAGCAGCATGCAAGGCACCAACAGTTCCAGCGTCGAGGGATCAATCTCCTTGACCACGCGCAGCTTCTCCGCCCCAAAACGCACCACTTCAATGCCCAGGTAGTCGTCGGTAAAGGTCAGCTCCTCGCGGAAGGGCACATAGGAGTCGTGATCCTTGAGCAACGCGCGCAGGATGTTGCCTAACTGCACGATCATCTCCCGCGCCATCTCCGGCCGGAAGCGGACCAGCGATGCGATGGAGTTGAGGGTGTTGAAGAGGAAGTGAGGGTTGATTTGCCGCTGCAAGGCGTCGAAGCGCGCCTCCAGTACCAGCCGCTTCTGCTCCTTCAGCTTGATCTCAATGCGGCTTGAGTTCCAAATCTTTATCGGGATAGCCACGACTACTGCGGGGCACACGCAAATCGCGAGCTTAACCAGCCAGCCATGGGCATTCAAAGTGAACAGACGCCCAGGATAAAGCTCCGCCAGCCACATGCGGACCACCTGCATGCCAACGATTAGCATGAGCAACAGGATCTGGCGATCGAAGCGTGGCTCAAGCAGGTTCCGCCGCACCCAGCGGTAGATGCTGAGATCGACAAAAGGGGAAAACGACCATACCTCTTCCGGCTCCACAGCTTGCCCGTACAGGCCGGAAACGATGGCCACAGCAAGGAAGAAGGGCAAAGTCAGGTATTCGTGGTGCAACATGGACGGTAGAGAGAGCACTGCTCCACCGAAAAGAGCGGAGAGCGGGCCGAGCAAGATGCCAAGGATAATGACGGTTTCGAAACCTATGTCCGCGGCATAGAAGTTGGGGACGATGAAGCGGATCCACACACCTAAGGTCAGCGGGATACAGAGGAAGGCCAGCAGGCCGATGGTCTGGCCGGTGGTGCGGCGCTCGGCAAACAAGAGACGCTGAAAAGCAAGCGCCCTGGCGGTCACCGCCGAGACCGCCGCGGCCACACCCAGCTTGATCAGCAGTGATATGAGGACGAGCTTAGGCTCATACACGCTCTTACTTTACGCCAGTTTCCCCCGCTGGACATGAGGGCGGCAAGGAGGCTCTAATTAACTATGCCGTTGGAAAGTGTTAAGAAAGTGGCGGATGCGGATTTCCCCACCCGTTGGGGTCATTTCCGCATTTTGGGCTTCGAAGGTACGCGGGTCGATCCGGAACCATGCGGACCGGGCATGACTACGGTCAGCAGGAAGATCGAAGGTGCGATCGCGCTGGTGCTGGGCGATATCCATGGTGCGCCGCCGGTGGTGCGCATTCACTCCCAGTGCCTTACCGGCGATGTCTTCGGCTCATTGCGCTGCGACTGCCGGCTGCAATTGGAACTGGCGCTGCGTATGATCGCCGAGGCCGGCACCGGCATCCTGCTCTATGAACAGCAGGAAGGCCGGGGCATCGGATTGATGGCCAAGTTGCGCGCCTACGAGCTGCAGGACCAGGGACTGGATACGGTCGAAGCCAACTTGCAACTCGGCTACAAGCCCGATTGCCGCGAATTCGAGCTACCCCCGGAGATTCTGAAACTACTGAAGGTGACCTCGGTACGGCTCATCACTAATAACCCGGAAAAGGTCGAGGCACTGGAATCAGTCGGCATTCGCGTGGTGGAACGGATCTCCGCCGAGGTCGAGCCGCTCGATAGCTTCGAGCGCTATGTTCAGGTCAAGCAGGAGAAGATGGGGCATATCGTTGACCGCGTCCCGGAGCTTGGCTAGGTTCTCTGAGCCACAATCAGCTTGGCGGTGGTAATCGCCTGACCTACGTGCCGTTGGGTATGCTCCGCGGCGTGGATGAGTAGTCCTGTGAGGGTTGTGGGTAGGGCTTTGCGCCCTATGCTTACCGGTAGATCGAGCGGTTTGCGAACGATGGCATCCAGACGCTGTCGCGTCTTCTCCAGGCTCTCTTCCAATTCGCTAAAGATGGTCTCCCGGGTTCCATCACCATCCTTTTCGCTGGCTAGAGCCTTAAACTGCTCCGGGCTCAGCGGAGCGCCCTCCGCATAGGTGCAAAAGCGGTCCAGGCTGCGAGCGATGTGGCGCAACTGAAACGCTACGGAGGGTAGGTTGAAGGGGCGGGCGTGGAGCTCGCGGTCGTCCAAACCACGACACCACTGGGCGGTGTCTTCCTGGGCCATCTGGAGCGAATGGAGGAGGGCTCGCTGCACCGCTGGCACATCCGAAAGCGTTCCTCGTAGCCACGGTTCTGTCATTTGACTGTTTCCCTGCCAACGAACGATGGGTGCCCCACATCTCGCTTGTTTTTCGCGAGATGTGGGATACCACGGATCCTGCCCTTTAAGTTTGCGTCGCTACGAGAATCTTCGCAAATCACCGCTGTGGCATCCCACATCTCGCGAAAAACGAGCGATGTGGGGCACCCGTCGGTTCGTTGGGAAGGACAAATCCCTAAGACGATTCATGAGGACAGGACTACAGTTCTGCGTGAGAACCTGAAGAGAAACCGAAGACACTACAGGCCGTGGGATTGGCGGAATTCTCTTACCACTTGCGCCGGGTCGCGATGCTGCCCGTCGACGGCCTCGTTCATGGTCTGCATTTCCTCTGCTGTGACTTTGCCCGCCAAGCTGGCAAAGGCGGCTCTTAACTTCGGCCACCGGTCGAGCGCCTCCTGCCTCACCAGAGGAACTGCCTCGTAGGGAGGAAAGTAATGCTTATCGTCCTGAAGGACGGCCAAGTGAAAAGCTTTGATGGGGCCGTCGGTCGAGTTGCCGGCGATGATGTCTACCTGGCGGCCATTCAGGGCGCGGTAGAGCAGTCCTAAATCCATGAGCCGGGGCGAGCCGTCGAACTTCAAGCCGTATGCTTTCTGCAGGCCTGGTAAACCATCTGGCCGCTGTTCAAATTCGTAGCCCACCCCCAGCTTCCATTGCGGGCTGTAACGCACCGCCTCGCTCAGGGTGGTGAGGTGAAGATCCTGGGCTTGCTGCCCGCGGATGACCATGGCAAAGGTGTTCTCGAATCCCAAGGGCGCCGTGACCACCACCTGGTAGCGTTGCTGATAGAGCCGCCGTACCGTTTCCAGTACGCGCTGCGGGTCTTTATCCACCGGCTGCTTGAGAATGGCGGTCAGAGCGGTCCCGGTGTACTCGACATAGGAGTCGATGCGGCCCGCAATCAACGCCTGATTGCAGATATAGCTGCCGGCGAGATAAAAGCGGCGCTCGACCTTCATGCCGGTCACCGCCTCGATTTGCTGGGCCAGCAACTCGCCTAGAACCACCTGCTCGGTAAAGTTCTTGGCTCCAATCACCGGATAATCCGGACGCGGCGGAGAGCAGGCGGCAATGGCCAGCAGCATGAAACCGGCACAAACAGCCAGACCGTATTTCACGTGCGTCCCGGGGCCGGAACCCGTAAGCGGCTCTCCACCCATCCCAGCCCGGTATCGGCTGCAATCGCCAGCAGGGCCGCCGGGATCGCTCCGGCCAGCACCAGCCGGTTGTCGACAGAAGCCACGCCGCGGAAGATAAACTCCCCCAGGCCCCCGGCACCCACCGCGGCCGCGATGGTGGCAATGCCCACCGCCAGCACAGTTGCGGTGCGTAGCCCGGCGAGTATGAAGCCCGCGGCCAGAGGAAGCTCCACCTTGCGCAGCCTCTGCCCATCCGTCATGCCCAGAGCTTTGGCCACCTCCAACACCGTGGGATCGACTCCCTCGATTCCGGCGTAGGTATTGCGCACGATGGGCAGCAGCGCATAGGCGGTCAGGGCGGCGATGGCGATGCGCGCCGCGCGATCGCCGATCCAGGGCAAGGGCAACAGGAATCCAAACAGCGCCAGGCTGGGAATGGTCTGGATGATATTCACCACGCCCAATACCGGCTTTGCCCAACGCGGATGCCGCGTCAGCCAGATGCCCGTCGGCACACCGATGGCCGCGGCCAGCAACATGGCCGACCCAGTGAGCCACAGATGCTCCAGGGTCAGTTCGGCAATCTCCGACGCGTGCTGGGCTAAGAAACCGGTCATCAGTTCACCGCTTCCTGCCCCCGATGCACGGCGCGCACGTAGGTCTGCACGGCTGGGAGCTGCGAGCCGAGAAATTCTCCTGCGGGAAGGTTTGCCACGACCTTACCGCCTTCGAGCAACACGAGGTGCGATGCCAGGTAGAGCGCCTCGTCCAGATCGTGGGTTACTAGGAGCACCGTCTTGTGCAGGCGCCCCAGCAAGTCCCGCAACATATCCTGCATTTCCGCCCGGGTCAGCGGGTCCAGTGCGCCGAAGGGCTCGTCCATCAGCAGCAGTTTGGGTTCCGCGGCGAGCGCCCGGGCCAAGCCGACACGCTGGCGTTGTCCGCCGGAAAGCTGATAGGGCAGACGCCGGGCAAAGGTCGCGTAGTCCAAGCCGACCTGGGTAAAGAGTTGGCGCGCACGGCCGGCGATCTCCTGCTTGGGGCGACCCTCGATTTCGAGCACGGCGCCGATGTTGCGCTCGGCGTCGAAGTGGGGAAAGAGGCCCGTCTCCTGAATTACGTACCCAATGGACCGCCTCAAGGCGATAGGATCCCAATCCGTGGTGGACTTTGCTTCCACCATCACCCGTCCCGCGGTGGGCTCGATCAGGCGGTTTACCATGCGCAGCAGCGTGGTTTTTCCTGACCCGCTGCGCCCCAGCAGGGCGGTGGTGGAACCCTCCGCAATCTGCAAGCTGACATGGTCGAGGATGAGGCGTCCGTCGGGCGTGGTGAGACCGACCTGCTCGAAAGCAATAGCCGGCTCTGGGGCCTGGGACGTCAAGAGCTGGGCGGCTCCACGTCGACCCCGTCCATTTTGAGCGGCGGAGCCCCTTTGACCCGCACCATGGTGATCTTGGTGAAGCCTTCTTTGAAGCTGGGCGGACGCAAGCGCTCTGCCATCTTGCGCATGACGTCATCGCTCACGGTGCGCTCCCGGCGGCTGTTCCGCTCCATGCATACTTCCAACGGAACGTCGAAGAAGACCGCTTGCGCCTCATAGCCGAAGCTCTTGGCCATCTTGATCCATTGCCGCCGCTCGTGGGCAGAGAGATTGGTCGCGTCCACATAATTCCACGGCATCTTGGCGATCAGGCGCGCCCGCAGCAGCGAACGCAGGGTAGAAAAAACCAGTCCCTGGTAACGCTGTTCGGTGATGTCGTCGAAGAGGATGCTACGCAACATGTCGCTGGAAAGCGGAGTGACGCCGCGGCGCTTGAACCAGGTGGTTTTGCCAGAGCCGGGCAAGCCGATAGCCAACACGACGTAGCCCTTGAGATCTTTTGGGCTGGCCGACGGCAGCTCAGGGGGAGGCACAGAGGGCGATTCCGGCTGGGTCTCTACCACCAGTTTTCCCGAATCTGCCGCCGCCGACGCCTCGGGGTGCGGTTGGACGGCCTCCGGTGCGGCTTCGGGCGGCTCGCCTGCGTCCGGGCTGGTAATTGCAGAATTGGTCATCGCAGGACTGTTAACCACAGGGCTGACCACAGAAGGCCCGGGCGCGCGACCCCGTTTGTCTTCTGGGTACATTGGCTGTAAAGGCGTCGGCTGGTTGGCTGGAATCTCCTGTCCGATTTTGCCGGTTGATTCCGAGTCATTCGCTCCACGCTTGCCACGTCGTCTCATTAGGGCGCGCATCCATTCGCGCATGATGAGGATTTAACACATATTCTGCCACGGCAGCAAATGGCCCGCCTCCTTTTGCGCCGTCGCTCTTTGGTACACTCAAGTTTCGCGCTCATCACGCGAGGACACGAAACATTGCTCCCGCACCCACGACGTTAAAAACCCCGACCCACCTTCAAGGAGATCTCAAAGTTTATGGCAGTTAAGGTTGGCATCAACGGCTTTGGCCGTATTGGCCGCAACGTTTTTCGCGCGGCGCTTGGAAATCCTGCAATTGAATTTGTAGCGGTGAATGACCTGACCAGCCCGGCAACGCTGGCCCACCTGCTCAAGTACGACTCCATCCTGGGCAACCTGCCCAACACCATCACCGCAGGCGAAGACTTCATCGCCGTCGACGGCAAGAAGCTGAAGGTATTTGCCGAGCGCGATCCCGCCAAGCTCGACTGGACGTCGACCGGCGCTGAAGTGGTTATCGAATCCACCGGCCATTTCACCGATGCCACCAAGGCCAAGGCCCACCTGCAAGGAACGGTCAAGAAGGTCATCATCTCCGCCCCCGCTACGAACGAGGACCTGACCATCGTGCTGGGCGTGAACCAGGATAAGTACGACCCCAAGAAACATAACGTCATCTCCAACGCCTCCTGCACCACCAACTGCCTGGCGCCGCTGGCCAAGGTGCTCAATGACACGTTCGGCATTGCAGCCGGCATCATGACCACCATCCACAGCTACACCAACGACCAGGTGATTCTTGACTTTCCGCACAAGGATCTGCGCCGCGGGCGCGCGGCCGCCCTTTCGATGATTCCCACATCGACCGGCGCTGCCAAGGCTTTGCACCTGGTGGTGCCGGAGCTCAAAGGCAAGCTTGACGGCTTCGCTATCCGTGTTCCCACGCCTAATGTCTCGGTCGTGGACCTGACCTTCACTTCAGAAAAGCCGGTGACCAAGGAAGCGATCAACGACGCTCTCAAGGCCGCGGCGGACGGGCCGATGAAGGGCATACTGGGCCTGGAGAATAATGAGCTGGTCTCCAGCGACTTCAAGGGAAACCCACTCTCCTCGATCGTCGACAGCCCCCTTACGAAAACGGTTGGCAGCAACATGGCCAAGGTCATCAGCTGGTACGACAATGAGTGGGGCTACTCGAACCGGGTGAAGGACCTGGTGCTATTCCTCGAGAAAGCCGGGCTCTAAGGCAGGCCTCGCGCAGCAGTTGCGCGAGGCCTCGAACGATCAGAGGCGGCTCTCGTAAGACTTCTTGAGGGGAACTCCCATGGCGAAACTTTCCATCCGCGACCTGGAGCTGAACAACAAATATCTCTTTGTCCGCGTCGATTTCAACGTACCGCTCTCGGAGAGCGGTACGCAGATTCTCGACGATACGCGGATCAAAGAAACCTTGCCCACGCTCGAGTACGCACTGCGCCATCACGCCAAAGTGATCGTGGCCTCGCACCTGGGGCGTCCCAAAGGAAAGCCTAATCCCAAATACAGCCTGCGGCCGGTGGTGGACCGGCTGCGCACGCTGCTCGATCACGCGCTGGGTGAATCAGTCAATGTTGCCTTCTCCCCCGATTGCGTGGGGGAACTGGCTACGGAGCTGGCACGCCAGCTCGAATCGAGGCAGGTACTGCTGCTGGAGAACTTGCGTTTCCACGCGGGGGAAGAAGCCAACGACCTTCACTTCGCGCGACAACTCGCCCACCTTTGCAACGTCTATGTGAACGACGCCTTCGGCAGCGCTCATCGAGCGCATGCTTCGACCGAGGGCATCACTCATTTCGTCTCTCAGTCCGCTGCCGGGTTACTGCTGGAAAAGGAGCTGAACTACCTGGGCAAAGCCCTGGAAGCTCCGGAGAAGCCTTTTGTCGCGATCCTGGGCGGGGCCAAAGTCTCGGACAAGATCGAGGTGATCCACAACCTGCTGAGCAAGGTCGATGCGCTGCTCATCGGCGGTGGAATGGCCTACACCTTCCTCAAGGCCAAGGGACAAGAAGTGGGCAAGTCGCTGGTGGAAGCCGACAAGCTGGAAGTGGCTCGTGAAGCGCTCAAAGAAGCCGAGGCCAAAGGAGTGCGTTTCCTGTTGCCTGTGGATCATGTGCTGGCCGACAAATTCGCGGCCGACGCCCGTACTCAGATTTTCGAAGGTGATGGTCCGTTCCCTGCTGATTGGATGGCGCTCGATATAGGTCCCGCTACGGTTGAGCTGTTTACGACAGAAATCGCCCGGGCCCGCACTATTGTCTGGAACGGGCCCATGGGCGTCTTTGAGATGCCGGCCTTTGCTCGCGGCACCACGAGCGTCGCGGAAGCGCTGGCGGAGAATGCGGCCGCGATCACGATCGTTGGCGGCGGCGATTCCGTTTCGGCGGTGAAGCAGGCCGGAGTGGCGGACAAGATCAAGCACATCTCTACCGGCGGGGGCGCATCGCTCGAGTTTCTCGAAGGCAAGCGGCTTCCCGGCGTCGAGGCTCTCTCGGAAGCACCCGGCTCTTAGACCATGGCTGTGGTCAATCTCGAATTGCCGTTGCTCATCCTCGTCGCGGGCATTGTCTGCGCGCTGATCGCGTGGCTGCTCGCAACCTTCACGCAGTTTCTTCGCGGCTACCGCTATCGCGTCACCCTGGGCTTGATCGCCTTCCCGCTCGGCGGTCTGATGGGCTTCGTCTCCACACTCAACGCGGTTAGCTTCCTTGGGGATTGGCTGGCGGGCAAGCCGATGTCTCTTCTGCTGGCTATCGGCTGTTGCGGATACTTCATTTTCGGCTTTCTCGGCTGCTGGACCGTGGTGCGAGTGGCCGGGCGGATCGATCGGAAGCATACTCTTTCCGTGCTCTACAATTTGGTCAAGGAACAAAAGAAGCGAGACACCCAATAGCATGCGCAAGCTCCTCATCGCCGCCAACTGGAAGATGTACAAGACACCTACGGAGGCGCAGAGCTTCCTTCATACTTTCCTGCCGTTGGTGAAAGACCAGACGCAGAGCGAAATCGTGATCTGCCCTCCGGCAGTCGATCTGCCGACCGCGGTGCACGCGGTTAAGGGCACAGAGGTTCTGGTAGGCGCGCAGAATATGCACTTTGCAGAAGAGGGCGCGTTTACCGGAGAGATCTCCGCCTCCATGCTCGTCTCCCTCGGTGTAAGCCACGTGATAATCGGCCACTCCGAGCGCCGCCAGTATTTCGCCGAGAGCGACGATGACGTCAACCGGAAACTGCTCGCTGCCCTCAAACATCACCTGGTGCCGATTGTTTGCATCGGTGAGAACGAGGAACAACGGGAGCGTGGCCTGACGGAAGAGGTCGTGTGCCGGCAGATCAGCCGTGCGATCCACCAGATCGAGCCGACGAAACTGCGTCCGATGGTCATCGCCTATGAACCCATCTGGGCCATCGGAACGGGAAAGACAGCGAGCCCAGCAATCGCCGCCGAGGCTCATCTGATCGTCCGCAGCGAGGTGGCGCGCCTGGTGGGCAGGCCAGTGGCCGATGCCCTGCGCATTCTGTATGGAGGTAGCGTAAAACCGGAAAACGCCGCCGCACTGCTCAACCAGCCGGAGATTGATGGCGCGCTGGTGGGGGGCGCCAGCCTGGATCCACATTCGCTAACTGCGATTGTTAAGGCCGGGGTACCTGCTTAGAGGAGTCCCGAAGAGCCTGCCCTGAGCTTGTCGAACGGGGACGGCTGAAAGTAGCCCAGCACGCCAGTGCTGGGGTGCGCAATTCCCTCCAGACCTGTCCCGCAGGAGTGTGTGTCATAGCATGAGCAGATAGATCCGGTTGAATGCTTTCCAAACCCCGATTTGCGCGGATTCAAGAAACGCGGTCTTGGGGGCTACGCCCATAAGCGCTAACTCGTTTAGGATGTTTTTCGTCAAAACTCCCACAAAATCGTCATCCTGAGCGGTTGTGACTTTTTTGATTTTGCGCGTTTTTGTCACGCCCAACCAGACTGTTGTTTAAAAGCTCCACAAGGAGTCATCCTGAGCGAAGCGCCTCGCAGATCTACCGCTTAACAGAGGGTTTATGGCGCGTAGTCGAAGGACCCCGACGATGCTTGTTAGCCGGTGCTCTTCATAGCTTTCCGGCCACCAAAACCTAACAGAAATCAAAAAAGTCACAGCCTCTGAGCGGAGCGCCTCACAGATTTGTCGCGTGACACAGCGCTTGTGGCGCGGAGTCGAAGGACCTCGGCGGTGCTTATCTTACCCACGCTGCTCGGAGCTTTTCTTTTCATGCACTGTAATCATCTTCCATCCCCCAGGTGCTACCAAGTTCTTGGTTTTCGGCCCCAGGGAAAAACCGTAGCGGGCCCGCCCGGTGCCAACTCGGTGGTCGAAAAGCTCCGAGCAGCACGGGTAAAATAAGCTCCGCCGAGGTCCTTCGACTCCGCGCCACAAGCGCTGTGTCACGCGACAAATCTGTGAGGCGCTCCGCTCAGGATGACGATTTTGTGGGAGCTTTGACGAAAACGCCCTAAACGAGTTAGCGCTTATGGGCCTACTCCCCATCGTTTCGGCCCAGCGAGAGGCACCCATCTTATTCCTCCTAAGCTTGCAATGACACAAACTCCGCAGGGACGGCTGAAAAAATGCCCAGGGGCAGTCCTGGGTGTCCTCATTGAAAGCCCAGGACTCACGTCCTGGGTAACTTCAGCCGTCCCTGCGGGATTGAGCGCACACGCGAAGCTTGTCGTCTCAGGCCCATTTTCATCACCCCGGCTGGTCTGGCGGCTATACTCTAACGAGAACGTCTTCTCCCTCAATAGTTACGGGATAAACTGCAACTCTTTCCTGAGAGTTCTGCGTGGCTCCCGTGGCAGGGTCGAAGGACCAGGCATGCCAGGGACAAATCAGCTTGCCGTCTTCGATCACCCCCTCGGCTAGCGGACCGCCCCGGTGAGGGCATTCGTTGTCCAGGGCCCGGATTATCCCATTTACGTTAGCAACGCAGAGCGTCCTGGCGCCTGCGCTGAATTCCTTGGCTTCTCCGGGTCGCGGCAGTTGGCCCCTAACACAAATCTTCACTAATTCGCTCATCGCTCGCTGATCACCTGGCTATGCTAGGCTCGAAATCATGGACGGCATTTCACCTCCAACAGTACCTCAAGTGCCTCCAGCGGTTGACCTCTGGTGTCCTTCGTGCGCGCGGGCTGTTCATGACCCGCTGGTGTGTGGCGACTGCTCTGCGGTTCTGTGCCGCATCTGTGGAACTCCGCTTGAATCGGCTGACGAACTCGCTTTCGGCTAACCATGGCGAAGAGCCGCTCCGGGCGCAAACGAATCCTGCCCCAAAAGCACACGCCTCCACCCGGGTGGGTAAACCCGCTAGCCCCGCAGCAGCCGCTGGCCAGCGCGCGCTGGATCCTCGGTGGCCTGGCAGCGACCCTGCTGCTTGCCATGCTCTGCGTATACGCTACCTTCTGCCTGCTTTTCTGGCAGGGACAGTGGCAGCTGGTCTTCAAACCATCCCGCACCATCACCGCCACTCCCTCCTCAATTGGCCTGAAATATGACGAGATCCGGTTTGACTCGACCGAGACCGGCATTCTCCAACTCGACGGTTGGTGGATCCCGGCCGATCGCTCAACATCCGCTAGCACCCTGCTCTTTCTGCATGACGGCTCCGGATCGCTCTCGGATCCTCTGCCGCAATTGCAGACCTTGCACGACCTCGGCATGAATATCTTTGCCTTCGATTATCGCGGCTTTGGGAAGAGCGTAAATATCCATCCGTCGCAAGCGAGCACCTACGAGGATGCTGACGCCGCCTGGCGTTACCTCACCGGTACACGTCACCTTTCTCCGTCAGCGATCGTTCTCGATGGGGCTGGGCTAGGCGCGGCGATTGCAGTCGAGACCGCCCGGCGCCATCCCCAGGCAGCGGCGCTGATCATCGAAGATCCCAAGCCGCCGGTTCTCGACTCGCTGCAGTTCGACGCGCGCACGCGGCTGTTGCCGGTCCGCCTGCTCTTTCATGACCGCTTCGACCCCACCCAGACACTGGCTAGTCTGCGCACGCCAAAGCTGATGCTTTACTCGGCCCACGATGCGAACGGACTCTACTACGACCAGGCTGCGGAGCCGAAGCAAAGAGCAACCCTCGCGGCGCTCTACGGGGATGAGAATTATCTGCCTTGCCTGCGAAGTTTTCTGGGCAAATATCTGCCCGGCAGTTAAGCTTGCCTACAAACACTGATACGAACAGGAGTTCCATTGTTTAGCTGGCTTAACAACTTTCAGTCTCTTGGTGCCCTGGTAATGCGGCTGGTTCTGGGCGTAATCATGGTCCGCCACGGATACGATAAGGTCATTCCCTCAGGCGCGCTCTACAATTTCACTCATATGGTCACCCGCCTGCACCTGCCCGCGTGGCTTGGCTACGTTTCCGCCTTTACAGAGTTTTTTGGCGGCATGCTGCTCATTGTTGGCTTGTTGACCCGAGTTGCCGCGTTGATGACTGCCATCGACATGGCGATGGCCATCCTCAAAATCCACCTGCATGGCGGCCTGATGGGGCCGAACTCCTTCGCATTTCCATTGGCGCTCTTTGCCATCGCCCTGATGCTGGTGTTCACCGGCTGCGGCTGGTTGGGGCTGGATGATTTCGCGGGTAGAGGCAGGGGCACAAAGCGCATCTAAACCCTATTCGGCACCTTCGCTGTGTCAGATATGGGACCCCACAACCGTCAAACCCATAAACCTTCAGCCAAAGTCGCAAGCCCCCCGACTTCGATTCGGCTTTTAAGGTCCTGAGCCCGAGGATCGTGGTTTCCCCACCTGACACAGCGAACGTGCCGGATAGGGGGATCTACAAATGATTGCGGGCCCAGTTAACTCGATACCAGGTTCAGGAACTGCGTCGTCTTCAGTTCCGACCCGGGGAAGACTAGCTCCAGGTTGCGCGCTCCCAGGGTCTTGAACGCCGCTTCACCCAGAACCTGGCGAAAGTCTGTGGTAATCGCCAGATCGCGGTTCTGATAGAGCTGCTCGGTCGCCATGCCTGGCCACTTGCCATAGACTTTGCCACCCTTGACCGTGCCGCCAAGCACAAACATGACGTTGGCGTGCCCGTGGTCCGTTCCACCAGTGCCGTTCTGCTGTGCCGTACGCCCGAATTCCGACATGGTCACCAGTACTACATTTTCGGCGTCGCTTCCCATGTCGGTCCAAAAAGCCGAAATGCCCTGGCTGAAGTCGCGCAAGCAGTTGGCCAACTGGCCGTTGACGCTGCCCTGATTCTGATGCGTATCCCAGCCGCCGATGTCGGTGAACGCAGCTTCCACACCCAATTTCGCCTTCAGCAATTGTGCAATCTGCTTCATATTGTCGCCGAAAGCACCGTTGGGATAGTTCGCACCTGGCGCCGGCTGGTAATGCGCCGGGTCAGTTGCCTTCAACATCTTTACCGCTTCGAAGGTCTCCTGGCCAGTCCCGTGGAGTACGGTATCTACAGAATTAGCATACATTGCCTCAAAAGCGGAGCTTATTGGCGCCGCATTCGCACTTTTTCCGCCCACCCCAAAATCCTGCACCCGGTTGACCGCGACCGCGGGGATTTTCCCGTCCAGCGTGCGGGGAACCTGGGATCCCAGGGCGACCGCCCGGAAGGCGGTGTGGCTCTGCTGGCGATAGAGATCTTCGGCCTGCAAAGCGCGGTTCAGCCAGCCATCCGGGGTCGCCTTTACGCCCGGGGTTCCACTCTCCATGTAGTCCTGGGCGTCGAAGTGCGAGCGGGTGGTGTCGGGCGAGCCGGCGGCCTGGACGATGGCCAGATGCCCCTGGTCGAATAGGGGTTTGAAGGATTGCATGGCCGGGTGCAGTCCGAAAAATCCGTCCAGGTCGATGAGCTGGTTTTGCGGAATGGCGATGGTCGGCCGGAGCTGATAGTAGTTGCTCTCTGCATGGGGTACCACGATATTGAGCCCGTCGGCCGCGCCCCGCTGGAAGATCACTACCAGCTTCTTACCCTGGGCCTGCGCGCTGGTGGTTTGAGCGAGCACCGAGCGCTGCAGGAATGTCGGCACTACCGAGGTGCCTACCAGGGCCATCGCCCCGCCCTTCATAAATGCGCGACGTGTTGCCATTTGCAGCTCCAAACCCGGCCCGCGCCTGCGGGCACAATCGTTCCAACGCGGGCCGGACGACAAAGTTGTGCTCAGGGCCGCTTTCGAGCCATTTTGCCGGGCTGCAACATACAGGGTACCCGGGGTCTTTGGCCGGGAGTAATCGCCTAGTACTTGCCCAGCTCCGCCATGGCGCGGAACAAGTCTTCCGGCTGGGGGAGAATGGCATCTTCCAGTATCGGCTGATAGGCCACAAAGGTGTCCATGGCGGCCACCCGTTTCACGGGGGCGTCGAGGTACTCGAACAGCTCGTCGGCGATGCGGGCCACGATTTCTGCCCCATATCCCCAGCTCAACATATCCTCGTGGGCGACGATCACCCGGCCCGTCTTCTGCACCGAGGTGGCAATCGCCTCCCAGTCGTAGGGACTGAGAGTGCGCAGATCGAGCAGGTCGACCTCCAGGCCCAGTTCGCTGCTCGCCTGCTGCGCGGCGCGCAGCGCCCGGGGCACGACGGCTCCGTAGGTAATCACGGTCAGGTCCTTACCCTGGCGCAACAGGTTGGCTTTGCCGAAGGGGATGGCGAACTCGGGTCCCGGATACGGGGCCCGACCGAAGGTCTCGCGATAAAGGCGCTTGTGCTCGAAAAAGAGCACCGGATCATCACAGCGGATCGCGGTGCGCAACAGGCCGTTGGCATCCAGGGCATTGGAGGGAAAAACCACACGGATTCCAGGCGTATGGGTGAAGATGCTCTCGCTGCACTGGGAGTGGTAGACCGAACCGCCGGTAAGGTATCCCCCAATGGCCACCCGCACCACCGCCGGCGATGAATAGGTGCCATTGGAACGCCAGCGCAACAGGCTGAGCTCGTTGCGCAATTGATGCATAGCGGGCCAGATGTAGTCGAAGAACTGGATCTCGACTACGGGCTTGAGTCCGCGTGTGGCCATGCCGATCGCGCGGCCCACGATATCGGCTTCGGCCAGCCGCGCGTTGTAGACGCGGTCCGGCCCGAATTCCCGCTGCAACCCGGTCGTGAGCTTGAAGACGCCCCCTTTACCCTTCACCAGACCTTGGCGCAGGTCCTGATCATGGCTGGTATCGGCCACGTCCTGGCCAAAGACCACGATGCGCGGATCACGCTGCATCTCGTCCTTCAGGCAGCAGTTGATCAGGTCGGCCATGGTGCGCTCCTGCACGTCCGGAGTCTGCACCGCCGGCCGGGCCAGGTCCTGACGCGTGGGGTCGAGGTCTTCGGAATAGACATGGCGCTTGATCGAGGAGACCTCGGGGAGTGGGGCCCGCAGTACCTTCTCGGCCGCACTGCGCACCTCTTCGTCGGCCTCCTGCTCCAGCCGGTTGATGGCTGCGGGATCGAGGATGCCGTCACGCAGCAGGCGCATCTGCAGCTTGGGCAGAGGATCGAGAGCAGCGTCCCGGTTGCGCTCCGCTTCTGACCGGTAGAGCGGTTCGTCGTCAGAAAAGGAATGGGCATATTGCCGGATCACGTGCCCATGAACAAAGGCCGGCCCCTTGCCGGAACGGCAGTGCTTCACTGCCTGGGTGAACGCGGCATAGCTTGCAACAGGATCGGTGCCATCGACCTCGGCAAAGAAGAAATTAGGGAAATTGGCTACCAAGCGCGAGATATTCCCGCCTGGCGTGTTCACTTCCACTGGAACGGAGATAGCGTAGCCATTGTCTTCAACCACGAACAAGACCGGCAGGCGGAGGCTCGACGCTGAACTGATCGCCTCCCAAAACTCCCCCTCGCTGGTCGCGCCTTCACCCAGCGAGACATAGACCACCTCATCCCCATGGAAGTGGGTAGCCTTGAATGCGCTATAGTCCCCCGGCCGTTGCTCGGCGGCTGCGGGATGGGTGGCGAGGTATCGGCCCGCCTCCGCGCAACCGACAGCCTGCAGGCACTGGGTGGTGACCGATGAAGACAAGCTGACAATGTTGAGCCGCGGGTTGCTCCAATGCGAAGGCATCTGCCGTCCGCCACTTGCCGGGTCCGCCGCTGCGCCCACTGACTGCAGCAGCATCTCCTCCACCGTACTACCCAACGTGAGGCACAATGCACGATCGCGATAATAGGGGTAGAACCAGTCGTAGCCGGGCTTCAGAGCCATGCCGGCGGCCACCAGCAGTGCCTCGTGGCCGGCGCCGGAGATCTGGAAAAAGATCTTTTGCTGCCGCTTGAGCAAGATCTCGCGATCGTCCGTGCGGCGGGACAGATACATTAACCGGTAGATCCGGATTAATTGTTCCGGCTCCAAGCCGGCATAGGACGCAGCACTGGACTGCTCAGTGCTAGCCGTAACCGCCTTCGCCATGCGCACCTCATATTTGACTTGACGACACAGTTAAGGATAAATGCCCGACCCGGATTTCCTGTACGCTGCGGCTTTCATCAAGCAAAGCCGCGTCAACTTCGCCAACGCCATGAACCTCGACAGGAAATCCTGGGAAGGCCAAGGCAGATTGTAATCCTTCGTCCCTGCTCTTGCTGAAAACCGTTTAACGTTCTCCCCCCCGATTTCCTGTTAAGTTTAGTGGCGTCAGCCAACTTCATGCGGTGCCGGCTGGCCCCACAACTCGCCCCACGGCCAGCCGGGGCAGGCGGGCAGGCGGGACCGCACAAGTGGCCATCTCCGTTGCCGGAGGAGATCCGGGTTTTGGCAACGGCATCCAACTTTCGGCGTGTTTACCACCCTGCCGGTATGATGACGATGCGGCGTTGACCAACTTTTTCTCAGCGTGCTCTAATCACCCGGTTTGCAGGTGTTTGCGCCCGCGGCGGGCGGAGCGACCGGTAACCCCAGTAGCAATTACCTCTGGAGGCGTTTGAATGGTTTTCTTCTCTCTATCGGCCACTGTCCTAGGACAGGGCTTGACCGCTGTCATCGATACGAGTGGCAGCACTTTTCTTTGGGTCGCACTTCTTGCCGGCCTGCTCGGCCTTGTGTTTGCCCTTTTTCTGGCCCGGTCTGTACTGGCGTTTGATACCGGGACGCCGGAGATGCGGCTGATTTCTAACGCCATCCGCGAAGGTGCGGAAGCGTTTATGTCGCGCCAATACACTACCATCGCCGCACTGGCCGTGGTGCTTGCCATTGCCCTCTTTGTGGGCTACAAGTTTTCTGACTTTACCGCTCCGCTGGCGGGTAAGGTGGTCATCAGCTTCCTGATCGGCGCCATCTGCTCCGGTTTTGCCGGATACACCGGCATGTTCGTTTCCATTCGCACCAACATCCGCGCCGCCAGCGCCGCCCGTGGCAGCCTCGGCAAGGCCTTGAAGATTGCCCTGCGCGGGGGTGCGGTTACCGGCATGGTGGTCATCAGCCTCTCTCTGCTCGGAGTGGGCAGCCTGTTCTTCTTTTTTGGCGGGTTGACGGACCCGCAGCACGTTCCTTATCAGTTGGTCGGCTTTGGCTTTGGCGCTTCGTTGGTGGCGCTCTTCGCCCAACTGGGCGGTGGCATTTACACCAAGGCTGCCGACGTAGGCGCGGACCTGGTGGGCAAGGTGGAGGCCGGCATCCCGGAAGACGATCCGCGGAACCCGGCGGTGATTGCGGACCTGGTGGGCGACAATGTGGGCGATTGCGCCGGCCGCGGCGCGGACATCTTTGAATCCACGGCGGCGGAAAACGTCGGTGCCATGATTCTGGGCACCGCTCTCTATCCCGTCTTCGGCATCAAGGGGATCCTCTTCCCGCTTATCGTTCACGCCATCAACCTGGTAGCGAGCTTTGTGGGCGTGCTGGTGGTCCATAGCCGCGAAGATCAGGACCCGATGGATGCGCTGAATCGCGGCTATTACGTGACCACCCTGCTGGCGCTGGTGGGCTTTGCTGCGGCGGTTTACTACATGCTGCAGGGCCGATGGTGGCTGCTGAGCTGCGGGGTTGTGGGCATGGTGACCTCGTTTCTCTTTGTCCGCATCACTGAGTACTACACCGAGACCCGCTACCGGCCGGTGCAATCGATCGCCAACGCCTCGCTCACCGGCCCCGCAACCAACATCATCAGCGGCCTCGCGGTAGGCATGGAGACACCCGCCATGCCGGTGATCGTGATCAGCGCTGCCCTGCTGCTCAGTTACTACTTCGGCGTGCGCGGACTCGCCGATGCGACGATCTCTGACTACGCCAAAGGCATTTACGGCACCGCCATCGCTACCATGGGGATGCTCTCGTCTGCCGCCTACATTCTGGCCATGGATACCTTTGGGCCGATTACCGACAATGCCGGCGGAATCATCGAAATGTCAGATCAGCCACACTCGGTGCGGGAAAAGACCGACAAGCTGGACGCGGCCGGCAACACCACCAAGGCGCTGACCAAGGGCTATGCCATTGGCTCCGCAGCGCTGGCTGCCTTTCTGCTCTTTTCCGCATACCTGGAGACCGTCCACGGCATCGTGGCGCAACGCTTCGCCGATGCCGGCCAGGTGCTCGACCCCAACTGGAGTTTTACCAACATCAACCTGGCCAGCGTGCCCGTATTTGTCGGGGCGCTGCTGGGCGCGATGCTGATCTTCCTCTTCTCCTCATTCGCGATTAAAGCGGTCGGACGAACGGCGCAATACATCATTGAAGATGTGCGCGCGCAGTTCCGCGAGAACCCCGGCATCATGGCCGGTACGTCTAAACCGGATTATGGCCGCTGCGTCCGCATCGTTACCGGCGCCGCGCTCAAGCAGATGGTTCTGCCCGGCGCGCTTGCCGTGCTCACGCCATTGGCTGTGGGGTTGGTCTTCAAAAATTTGAGCGGTAGTTTTCACATTCACATTCCGGGAGAGTACTCGCCCGTCCTCAACGGTCACTCCATCGACCTTGCCGGCGCGGAGGCAGTCGCCGCGCTGCTTATGGTGGGGACCATCGTCGGTATCCTGATGGCTATGCTGATGAACAACAGCGGCGGCGCATGGGACAACGCCAAGAAGTACATTGAGACCGGCGCCCACGGGGGCAAACGTTCGGAGGCGCACAAGGCGGCGGTGGTCGGCGATACCGTGGGGGATCCATTCAAAGACACGGCGGGCCCGTCGCTGCACGTGCTGATCAAACTGCTGGCGACGGTTACGCTGGTCCTGGCGCCGTTGTTTCTGTAAGCGTGGGCTGCGATCTCGGAGGGAGAAACCCTCCGAGATCGCGCTGACAAATCGCATCAACCGCTACGCTGCGCTCCCCCGGATTTCCTGTTGAGCTTGGTGGCGTTGGCGAACTTCATGCTGCTTTCCGTAACGAAAGCAGCACACGCGGCTGTATCCAGCGATGCGTGGCAGGAAATCCGGGTCCGGTCGGGATGACAAGTTTGTTTTGAAATCGATCCGATTTGTGCAACAGAATTGTCATTCCTCCCTGTGACTTTATTGGTTTTTCGCGCGAAGTCATCGAGTTTTAAACGAATTTGTCATCCCGACCGGAGCGCACCCGGATTTCCTGCTACGCGGCACTCACCAGCGGCCGCGTGTGCGGCTTTCAGTAAGGAAAGCCGCATGAAGTTCGCCAACACCACCAACGTCGACAGGAAATCCGGGGTAGCGTAGTGGAGAGCCTGCCCTGAGCGGAGTCGAAGGGGACCTGCTGTTTCTTTCTTTCCATCCGATCTGACCGCTCCTAATAAAAGTCACGGCCCTCCCCTTTTGTCATCCCGACCGGAGCGAAGCGCAGTGGAGGGACCTGCGGTTAATGTCATTTGTCAGGAGTAAGCCCGATTCGTCCGTTTGGTCAAAGTTCTAATTTGGACAAGTATGACCGTCAGCCGTCCCCGTTCGGCAAGCTCAGGGCAGGCTCTTCGGGACTGGATTGGGCGAATTAATCGAGCTGGTCTTTGATCCGGTTCATCTCGAAGAAGATGCCGTGGGCGGCGTGCGAGAAAGAATCCTTGCTCAGGAGCTGGCGATCCTCATAGCGGTAATAGGCGCCATCTTGTGGATCGATCACCCAGATTTCCGGAATGCCCATCGTTCTGTAGTCCTCTAGCTTGCGCTTGAGACGCTGCAGGCTATCTTCCGGCGACAGCACTTCAAAAACGGCTAGTGGCGGGTGGGTGACGATCTGCTCAGTGGGTTGGTCACGGTCAAGCACCGCCACGTCGGGAACCCGGAAGCGTGTCGCAGCGACCTGGATCCGCAATTCCGGTCTGACACGCACCTTCCAATCTTGCGCGTGTTGCCGGAACCAGAAGCAAATAGCATCCTGCCAGGCGGAATGGTCGTTTTCCCCCATGGGTCGTTCCTCGATCTCGCCATCCACGTACTCTGCATCGGGCTCGTATGAGGAGCGCAGATAAATCTCAACGGGAATGCGAGTCTTGGTCGACATGGTGCTCTCTAGTTTATGGCACTCGGCGCAGCATAACGGATGTTTTGCGGGGCCGGCGACCTCCTTGATATGGCGCGGTTCATGCCGGTTCCTCGTCCTCCCCCGGTTCATACCGCTCCACACGGCGCGAAGGAAACATGGACTCCTTCTGCTTGAGCAACCGCGACAAGGTCCGCGTAGCCAGAAGCACGGCATAGTCGATTTCCTGATCGAGTTCGGAACTGACCAGGTTCTCGTCGAAGATCGCTGGCCACCTGGCTGTCCGGATAGCCAGAATGAGCGCCGACGCGATCAACAGTGTGGGACCCATGCGCGACAAATCGGGCCGCTGATCGTACCCGGCGACCTTCATCGCTCGGACCGCAAGGCAAGGCTTGCGTGCAACCGGTCCAAATTGACCTCAACCGGCAAATACATACGCCGCTGGCCGCAGAGAGGACAGAGGACGGCGACCGGTTGAGCAGGAACGCCGTGGGTGCCGGACGGAATATTGCGCGAGCACCCTTTGCAGCGGACGACAGAAGTTTTAGACGACGGAAGGGCGGGCATGGACCCCAGTATAGGCGAATAAAAGGCGAAGTAATCCACAGCCGCAGGCTATCATCGAAAGCATGCGTTTCCGCTTATGGTCGGCGGCAGTCGCCGCTTTCTTGCTGATATTGCCCCACCCCCAGGCATGGGCTTGGGGAAGCGAGGGCCACAGAATCATCGCTGACATCGCCTGGGACCACTTGAACGATGCCACCCACAAAACACTGCGGCAATTCCTGGGGGACAACGACCTGGCATCCATCTCCACCTGGGCGGACGACATTCGCAGCGGCCGGCCCGAGACCGGCCCCTGGCACTATGTGGATATTCCTCCGGATTCCAGCGGATATGAGCCGAAAGACTGCCCTGACGACAACTGCATCATCGCCCAGATCAATCAGTTTGCCCGGATCCTGGGCGACCCGCAACAGCCGTTCGCGGCGCGGAGCGAGGCGCTGAAATTTGTGGTGCACTTTGTCGGCGACCTGAGCCAGCCATTCCACGCAATGGCGGACGCGCGTGGGGGGAACGACATTCCAGTTTCAGTGTTTGGCGCAACCCAGTGTGGCGATTATCCCTGCAATTTGCATAGCGTTTGGGATACCGAGTTGATCCGGCATACCGGATTGCGCGAACACCGCTACGTGGGCGAGCTGGAAGAGATGATTGCCGCCGACCATCTGCGGGCCGGTTCTGCGGATCCGGTGGCGTGGGCGAACGACTCGCTGCAACTAGCCAAACAGGCCTGGGTGCAGCCGCAGACAAATATCGACGAGGACTACTACCTGCGGGAACGGCCAGTGGTCGACCGCCAGCTTGCCCTGGCGGGGTTGCGCCTGGCACGGCTGTTGAATGAGAAACTGGGCGGGTCGAAATCGTGAGACTAAAGGAAGAAGCCAAACATATCGAGGACTTCGTCGCTGAGGTCAACGTCGCTTAGATTGGCTTCTTCGATGAGCCTTAATTTTTGACGGAACCGGTCCAGAAGGCCGGAGTTGATATCGGTCTTCTGGTCCAGGGTCCACATCAATTCCGCGGCAGTGGTGCGATGTTCACAACGAGCAGCCAGGCCGTGTGCCGTTTCAATCGTCAGCACAAGGGGCAGACTGTGGAACTCCTGATACAGATGCATGGGGATACGGGCTTTGATGTTGACTCGCATCGTAGGAAGAGAATGCCACGCCCAAAAGGAGTCGACCATACTACCTTGGTAGGTAGTAACCAGCCGAGGGTTGCAGCGTTACGAATGGAACCGCAGTTGCGGACTTCCAGGGCGGGGGCGCGGGCACGGCAAGCCGCTCATTGATGATCCTTCTCGTGAATGTTGCGGATAAGTAACGCTCCACTGGCGAAGCTTTGTTGGAAGTGGGGGGTACCCTCAATGATGATCCGACAGACGCCGGTGCCCGGTTGCCGAGCGGGAATGCGCATACCCAACGCCGTTCGATACCTGGCTCC
Source organism: uncultured Acidobacteriaceae bacterium (assembly GCA_963787145.1). Lineage (GTDB taxonomy): Bacteria > Acidobacteriota > Terriglobia > Terriglobales > Acidobacteriaceae > PALSA-350. Next base: position 25,201 of record CAWBBY010000034.1, on the reverse strand, counting down.
CACACCGGCGCAGTTTTGTGTACACCATCAAGGTGACACGGTCATCGATGGAGAAGTGTCAATGCCATGACGCCCAGAGCTGCGACCCTAATTATTCCCAGACGGTTTTGCCGATCGCTGTTGCCTTTCACTCCAGACACCTCAGTTGCAAAAGTAGAGCGAAACCCCGCAAGTTCAACCGCCATAAGTTCGGTATCGAACAGACGTTTTGGGGCCTGGCATTCTAAACTCGCGCCATGGACCTCGACGCTATTTTGCAGAGCATCGACGAGGAGATTTGACCCCCTATCTTCGAAGGTTTCTATGCCGGCTCGCCCAACACGCCTGCTCTGCGTAGGTAAGGACCTTGCCCTCCTGCGAACTCGGTGCGCCGTCCTGCGTCAATCTGGGTATGATGCGCAATCGGCCATCGTACCGGAGGCCGAGCTTCTTCTGCTTACCGAGGAGTTCGACCTCATCGTAGTCTCGGCATTCTTAGACGAATGGGAGAAGAGCCGCATCCTTGCCGCAGCCGGTACGATGCCTACACTTGTCTTGCGCGGACTAACGCTCGCCCCGGCCCTGCTTGTCGAAGTGGAGCGGGCATTAGAGGAAACAGTCTAGGAACGACCCTCAGGGCCAGGTCGAGGCGTAACGGTTACCAAAGATGACGCCGGCTACGGCAACCTCGCTTAAGGATCACATGTCTTAATCCCTTGAGACTGGAAGCGGGTGATTCCAGCCTACAGACGAGAGTCTCCGAACCAAAGGGGGAAAAGGTGAAGGGACTCTCGTCCCAGCCTACATCTCATAGTGTGGGTGTGGCGCTGTCTTCAGCAACGATCCCATGCCGGGCAACCAAGTAGCGTAGAACCAGCCCCTTGATATGCCAGAAGAGAAATTCAAACCTCCGTTCGCGTTCAGTGTCCACATCGGCACGGCGGCATGAATGGGCCCGCGAAGAAACAGCAGGTCCTTCCACTGTGCTACGTTCCGGTCGGGATGACAATTCTGTTTCGGTACCAGCGTCCTGGCACTCAAACCAATTTGTCATCCCGACCGGAGCGTACCCGGATTTCCTGCTACGCGGCATTAACCGACGGCCGCGTGTGCGGCTTTCAGTAAGGAAGGCCGCATGAAGTTTGCCAACGCCACTAAGGTCGACAGGAAATCCGGGGTAGCATAGTGGAGGGACCTGCGGTTTCTTCGCGGCCCATCACTCCGCAGCCCCGATCCACAGCATGAGGGCATACCCGAATTTCACAGATCCGGCGCCCGGTAAGCAGAATTCAGCCCGCGGTAAGGGTTTTTCATGGCCCTGTGGAACAGCCAGCCGGGTGCATAATAAAGGACCATGAGAAACGCATGGTTTGAAGAGCTTTGATCAGATAACCGAATCGAAGCACAGGCAACTCAGCTTTCGTTAATCAGATTCCGGCCGCTCTAAGCGCAGACGTCGGCACCGGATGGCAAACCATCCAGTCTGGATCTACTGGCTGATCTTGCTGTTGCTGGCGTTCTATGAGATAGCGAGAACTGAACCACAAAGACCCACTGCGAGATGTAGGGACGGACACCTGAGTTATTCACAGAGCAGATCTGGAACCTGCTCTTGGCACGGTGGCGTTGCAGAATGGAATCGCCATCAATAACTGGGGACCGGTTGCGCTGAGTCGCATTAAAGTGCAAGAGCCACGCAGACCAACATGCACCAGAACATGCACCAGACCGTGCTGAGGTCCACCCGGGAGTGGATGGCGTTGCTTTTTTCGATGTGCATGACGCTTCTCCTTGTGGAAGGCGTCTTGCCAGCCGCCCTCATTCACTAAGGCGCAATCGCCCAGCCAAAAGGGCCATGAAAAGGTTGAGGTTCGGAAGGATCTGGGGTAGCGCGCGCGTGTCCGGCCGAGCCTCCGATGTCCTGCTGCGGGACTGTCACTTTTGCCAGTCGCCCGGAGCGCGCGCTGCGTCTACATTGGGGACCATGAACACTGACGAAATCATGCAGACCATCGACTCAGAGATTAGCCGCTTGGAACAGGTTCGGGCGCTGCTCGCCGGCCACACGGCTCCATTGAAACGCGGGAAGCGCAGCACGATGAGCGCCGAGGGACGGGAGCGGATCGCAGCAGCACAGAGAAAGAGATGGGCAGCCAAGAAGAAGTGAGTGCCACCAGGCGCAGGTGATGCGGCGCCCGGCCGCCACCCAAGGCTATCCTCGGACCCATCGGCCGCGCTCAGGGCATCCTGGCGCGAAGTTGCCGGCCTATACTGGTGTGGAGGTGCTGGTATGGGTCAGTTCGGTCTGCAATGTGGCGTAACGCGCCTATGCTGGTGTCGAGGTGCTCGTATGCGGCAGTGGGAGATCCGCGCGGTGAAAATCTGGCTCGTGGCCACAATTGTGGGCATAGCCGTGGTCGGAATCGCCGGTCTGTACGTGAAGTGACCGCCGCGAGCTGGTACCGCTAATCAGTCTCCTCAGCTCCTTCTTCCTTAGGCGCGTGTGCCGGGGCATCATCCTCAGGGTAGCGGGGAGGATCGACGTCGTTGCAAATACAATCCACGAAACCGCATTTGGGGCACGCTGACGGATCATCCATGTAACTTTCCTCCGGAGCTTTGAATGATTGCGGGCTTGCGCGAGTATTGTCGTAGCTTCCTTGTCCTTTTCTCTCTTGGTTGCTGTGGTCACTTCACTTCTTCAATATCCGGCAACACCCAAGAGCGATCGAAGTAAGGTTGGGTTGGGCCATAGAGACGGAAGTAAGTAAACCAACCTCTGCCGGGGATGGTCTCAATCCAATTTGTCTCCGGCTTCCCGGCCGGGGCCTTCGGCCCGAAGTAGAGGTACACCGAGCCGTCGGCGTTTTTCACGATGTTGTCGCGTGATGAGCGGTCGGGTTGCACGCCGGTATCCACGAAGCAGCGCGATTCATTGTCATACACGGTGAAAGACCAGAACTGCGCCACCGGGGCATTGGGCCTGCCCTCGAGCCATTGGTCCTGCCCGTCCTTCGACGCTTCGAGATAGACCTGTCCAAATCTCACGGTGCGCCCCATCATGCCAACGGAGACGCCGACCGCCTCGTAGAACTATGCATTGATTCCCAAGTGATCGTATCCGGGAACGTAAAAATGCTTGTGCATAAAGCCGTGAAGTATGCCGTTCTTGCTGAAAGGCTCCGCAGGCTTTGTGGCGGCGTACTCGTGGTGGCCCTCCAAGTACCCGATTTCGCGCTCAACGAACTGGAAAGGAAGATTAAAGCCGCCGTATGGAGGCATCTGAGCGAGCTGTGAGAAAGGAATATTGGAGCAGCGGTCAATGGGCAGAGCACGCTGAACGAAACTCTGTCGAATGACACATCGGTAATCACCTCCTTGCCCGATGATGCAGAAATACAGCGCAGTCATGGTTACCAAAGAAATCTTCTTTCCCTCTCGACGCCGCCCTAAAACCGTACTAGTGTGGGATTAAGTATTCACATCTCAGCGCCGTCTTGCCATGACGGCCCTGCCTGGCCTTGCACCGGCGCACTCTGCCCGTGCATCCGCCGCCAACCACCGGGAATTCATCAGCGCTTGCCGGCGCGATGACTTGGGTGCAGCAAACGATAATGTAACAGTAACGGATTACGTCTTTCCGCAGCATTCCTGCGCCCCGCGAGGGCGCGCCTGCGGAAAGTAGAAATTACCGCGGAGAGCAGGGTGCGCTCAGTGCGTCCTCTTGATTGAGCAGTTTTGACAACTTCGGAAACACCACACCTCAGCGGAGCTCAAGTCTGTATGCGAGAACTCCTGGCTGGGTCCGGGCTGCTTGGCCGCAGCGAGCCACCTCGCCGCAGCGAGCCTCAGCCCGGACATCCATCCCCCAGAGCAGGGGCCTTCAGGACTTGAGATACGCTTCGCTCTCCGTCCTTCAGGGGACTCATAGCGCTTATAACGCCTTTAGCGCTCATTTATTTGGCAAAACATCCCTGGGACGGCCTCTCAGTCGAATGAGGGCGGATAAATTAATTGATTGACCATCTTCGTGAAACAAAGGACTTATTCTGCATTGCCACTTCCCGCTGAGCCGCTAAACCCCAAAAGGACCCAAAAATATCAAATTTTAAAACTGGCCGAACAGGCTGCACCCGGGCGAGATCGGGCAACCCAGTACCTACGTCTTTAAAAAAAACAACCCGCCCATTACGCCCCTTACGCAGCGAGATTCCACCCCACCCCAAGACTTAGTTCGCTTTGTTCGCTTTGTTCGCACATTTCCGCACGCGGAGAGATAAGGGCACACGGTACCACCCATCCCGTGAAGTGCCACACCGCGCCGGCATGTAACGTGTCCCGGCAAGGCTGCGTGCTAATGTGAGAAGCGGACAGAGTAGGCGGGTTTCCTCCTATTCAAGGAGAGCGCATGAGAATGCTTGCCGCAGCTTGCCTGGCTGCGACCCTGGCCGCGATCCTGGCTCGGACAATGACCGCTGGTTTGATGCCGCCGGCCGTCGCACAGGCCCAGACTGCTGCCGGCAACGTGAGCGGCGCGACTGCGACCCCAGTCAAGCATCTGGTGGTGATCTTTGACGAGAATGTTTCCTTCGACCACTACTTCGCAACTTATCCCAATGCGCTCAACCCTCCCCACGAGACCCCCTTCAAGGCGCTCGCAGGAACGCCCGGGGTGAATGGCTTGACGGAACTGCTGCTCCAGCGCAACCCAAATTTTCTGAACGTAAAAGTAAATAAGAGCTACGCTGTGAATCCCTTTCGCCTGGGCCCGGCGCAGGCGGCAACCGCCGACCAAAATCACGGATACACCGAAGAGCAGCTTGCCTTCCACAGCGGCCTGATGGATTCTTTCCCGCAATATACCGGCCTTCCCGCGCTTGCAACTCAAAAACTGCACCCGGAAAGCCTGGTGGGCGCGCCACCGGAATATGTGCACCAGACCAAAGGATTGGTGATGGGCTACTTCGACGGGAATACGGTGACAGCGTTGTGGAACTACGCCCAACGCTATGCATTGAACGACAACTCGTACGCATCGACCTTTGGACAATCGACCCAGGGGGCCATTGAGCTGATCTCCGGTCAAACCAACGGCGTGACGGACCAGATCAACGCGGCAAGTTATTTGGTCGACGGTGGCAACGGCACCTATACCGAGATCGATGATGGGGATCCCATCGGGGACAAGTGCTCCAGCACTACATGGGGTCAAATGCGTTACACCGGCAACAACATCGGCCAGATGCTGAACAAGCGGCGCGTGACCTGGGGCTGGTTCGAAGCCGGCTTCAATTTGACCAAAAGAAATCCCAACGGTAGCACCGGCTGCCGGCGCAGTACTCTGTCAAAAGTCACGCAGGTATTGACCTCAGATTACATTCCGCATCACGAGCCCTTCCAGTACTACACCACCACAGCGAATCTGCTCCACACCCGGCCCTCCTCGGTGCAGATGATCGGCAAGGAGGGAGATGGCGCAAATCATCAGTACGACACGGACGATTTCTTCGCCGCGGTGCGCGCGGGCAATTTCCCCGCGGTTAGTTTCCTCAAGGCTCCGGCCTACCAGGATGGGCATGCCGGCTATTCTGATCCGCTGGATGAGCAAACGTGGGTGGTCACGATGATCAACTTCCTTGAGCGCCAACCGGAGTGGAAGAACACCGCCGTGATTGTGGCCTACGACGACTCAGACGGCTGGTACGACCACCAGATGGGGCCGATCGCGAACCAATCGACCAGCAAAGCAGATGGCTTAACCGGACCTGGGCAATGCGGCGACGGAGCCACTGGGCTGCCCGGCCCCGCTGTCGCCCATGCGCAAGGCCGGTGCGGATACGGTCCTCGCCTTCCGCTGCTGGTGATCTCGCCCTTTGCCCGGCGCAATTATGTTGACCATAGTCTCACGGATCAAACTTCCGTCCTGCGCTTCATCGAAGACAATTGGCTCAACGGAGAGCGTGTGGGCGGCGGGTCTTTCGACGCCATCGCCGGCACCATCAACGCGATGTTTGACTTTGCTCATCCGGATGCGCGGCCGTACATCCTGGATCAGTCGAACGGCGAGCTTCTTACACCGTAGGCGGAAGATCTGAGCTCCACATGTCGACGATACATTTCCAGCTGCCGTCCCCTTGCTTCTTCCAGATCTCCAGCGTCTTCCCCTGGTCAGTGACTGGCTTACCGTGGACATCGACAGTGAGCGTATAGCTGCCCTGGGTATAGGCAACCTCCCCCGATCGCGCCACTTCGACCGTCGCCGGTTTCCAATTGATAGCGAGACCAGGCGCTGCTAACAACTCCCCGATGTATTTGCGGATGCCTTCCTGGGTATCAACCTTCTTATCGTTTGGCGGCAGAAGCACCGCATCCTTGGAATAGAACGCTACCCAGTCATCCACTTTTTTCGACTGGGCAGCCTTGCTCCAGTTTTCGTCGGTTTGTCGAACCGCCGCCTCATCAGCGGCTGGCGTAGACGCCGGCGGTCCGGAGTTGCACCCGAGCATGAAGAAAAGGCAAGAAAAACCAAGATACTTTACGGCTCGAATGATCCCCGTTTGCCCCTGCAATTTTTCCATAGTCTTTCCTTCGCTGTGCTTGAATGAGAACTCCGCGAGACTATAACAGATGCATCAGGTATTTCGATCGATCGTATCCCATCAATTCATTGGACGCGATACCTCCCTGCTGTCATCGTTAATGAATGAAGACGAAATCCGTCCTTCAGATACTTCTGCTTTCGGCGGTATGGGGAGTGTCATTCCTCATGATCCGCATCGCCGGCGACACGTTTCCCCCGCTCTGGGTCGCGCTCCTGCGCTGTTCGTTGGGAGCGGCCTTGCTGTGGACCGTCCTTAGCCTCGGCGGTAATAAGTTGCCGCCGCGCCGCCTGCTGCCCTGGCTGTTAGCCGTCGCCCTGTTCAATAACGCTATCTCCTTCACCTTCTTTGCCTGGGGTGAGCGCACCGTGCCCAGCAACATCGCCGCCGTGATCAATGCGACCACGCCGATCTGGACGCTGCTTCTATCCATGACCATCCATCGCACGCGAGCCACGCTGCTCACCATCGGCGGCGTTCTTCTCGGCTTCAGCGGAGTTCTGGTCGTGGTAGTCAGCCATGCTAGCGATTCCACTGGCGGCCACGTTTCCGGCGGCCTTCTTCGCGGCACTATCCTGATTGCCGTCGCAGCCTTTGGATATGCCATCGCCACCGTCCTGGCCAAGGCCAAACTACAAGGACTCGACCCCATCGGCCTCGCGACCACCCAGCTTAGTCTCGCCGGGCTCATGATCCTGCCCATCGCACTTGCCGGAGCCCACCCCTCCGCCCTGCGCCTGGCTCCGGTGTTCGCCATCGCTGTCCTTGGCTTTGCCGGCAGCGGCTTCGCTTATCTGCTCTATTACCGCCTGCTCTCCCAGGTCTCCGCCACCCACGTCGCAGCAGTTACCTATCTGCTTCCCATCTGGGGCCTCTTCTGGGGCTTATTCGCGCACGAGTCCATCGGCGTGCTCGCCTGCGTCGGTGTCGCCATCACCATTGCCGGGCTCGTCCTTTTGAATCTGCGGCCACGGGATGTGGGGATGAGGCAAACCTCTGGTCGACGGGATGTACCCTTGGAAAAATCCATTCCAACCTAAGGGCTGGTGACTAGCAGGCTGCGGAAACTCACCGCAGGAAGGGCACGGCTTTAGCCTCTCGCCAAGAACGCGATGGGAGAGCGCTTCGGAGTCTGCGTGAGAACCGCCGCTTCAGGTTTAAGTCCCGCAGGGACGGCTGAGAGTAGCCCAGGACGTAGTCCTGGGTGTACGTGCCCAGCACGACTAGTCCCGCAAGGGACGACTGAGAATTACCCAGGACATGGTCCTGGGTTGGCTGGCCCCGAATCGCGAATGGTCTATGTCAGAGTTAGAGGTACCCCAGGATTGCATCCTGGGTAATTTTCAGCCGTCCCTGCGGGACTACTCGTTGGCACATGCTAGCCCAGGACTGACGTCCTGGGCTACTCTCAGTCAGTCTTGTCCAAATTAGGTTTTATGAATGAGGCGGAAAGCCTGCTAGGTTGAGGTTGGGATTTCTTCCAGGAAAACCAATCTCAATCAGGAGGAGCTTTCCGCCATGAGTGGAGTATGCAGTATTTTTTCGCAGGTTTTGGGGGTATTTTCTCGGGTCGAGTTTGAACAAGCGGTTTGCCAGCATCGAGCGGAGCATCACGCTCGTGGATTTAGCAGTTGGAGCCAGATGGTGGCGATGTTGTTCTGTCATTTGGGCAGAGCGCAGTCGTTGCGAGAGATCTGCGGAGGGCTGGCGGCCTGCGAAGGCAAGTTGAGGCATCTGGGGGTGGATCAGTGCCCTAAGCGTTCGACGTTGGCCTACGCCAACGAACATAGACCATGGGAGCTGTACCAGACGGTGTTTGAGCAGTTGCTGGAAAAGTGTCAGCGGGAGGTGCGGGGAGGGAAGAAATTCCGCTTTAAGAACAAGTTGCTGAGTTTGGATGGCAGTGTGATTGACCTCAGCGCGACGATGTATGACTGGGCCCGGTTCCGCCGGACCAAAGGTGGAGTGAAACTGCATTTGTTGCTGGATCACGACGGATATCTGCCCCAGTACGCGGTGATCGAGCCAGCCAGCAAGGCGGAAATCCAGGTAGCGCGCAAGCTGGTTTTAGAACCGGGCACGATTTTGGTGTTCGATCGTGGGTATACCGATTACAAGTGGTTCGCCAGCTTGACCGCGCAAGGTGTGTACTTCGTGACCCGGCAACGGTGGAACAGCTATCGGAAGGTAGTCAAGGAGCTGCCGATCCCGGAAAAGGGCAACATCCTGGCCGATCAGATGGTGCTGTTGGGCCACCGCGGTTACCGCACCGGGGTGCCGGTCAGGCGGGTGGCAGTGCGCGATCCAGAGACAGGCAAGAAGTTCGAATTTCTTACCAACAAACTGGATTTTGCTGCCAGCACGATTGCGAAAATCTATCGCGATCGTTGGCAGATCGAGACTTTTTTCAAGGCCCTCAAGCAGTCTTTGCGGGTCAAGACATTTGTAGGCACCAGCGCCAACGCCCTAAAGACGCAGATCTGGACCGCCTTGATCGCCATGTTGATTCTGAAATATCTGAAGCTGAAATCAACCTTCGATTGGTCGCTCTCCAATCTAGTGGCCTTATTGCGCCAGCAGTTGTTCGTATACCGCGACTTGTGGGCTTGGTTAGATTGTCCTTTTGAACCGCCGCCTGCCCTGGCAGGAATTCATGATCAGCTTCGGCTGGCGCTCTAATTTTCTTAGCTTTCTTTAGGACAGCTGAAACCTAGCCGACCGTCAAAAAACCTAAATCGCCCTACAATCGGGAGCTCTATAGCAAAACACTTGGACAGCACGTTTCTCAATCTACCGCTCCCCTCACCCCAACCTGATTTTGCAATGACCGGTTGCAGCACTCGTTTGTCCAATAAAATCAACGCTACAGGGTCGACCAATCCGCTAATTTGGACAGCTCTGACTCTCAGCCGTCCCTGCGGGACTCAAACCTGAAACGGCGGTTCTCACGCAGAGTCTTCGGTCCCTGAGGTACGGCTTTCAAAATCACAACGAACTTCTTTGTGACCATACCTCATCCTTTTGAAACGCGATCAGCAGTTCTGATATTTCCAGTTGCGCTGCTTGCCCTCGGCGATCCACTCGATCGCGGTCGCGATCCGTTTGTCCCGCGTCTCCGGGCGTTTTGCCTCGGCGATCCACTCCACGTACTCACGTTTGCAGCTTGGGCTGAAGGCCGCAAAGACCGAGGCGGCTCGCTTATTTTTTTTCAAGGCCGCCGTGAACTCCACCGGCGCGTCCACAGACGGCTTTTGCGGCTTTACCACTTTGCGTCTGGCGGAAATCGGGCTCGTATATTGGCCATTGTCCACGAAGGCCGCGGCTTGGCGGATCCAACCCAGGATCCGCTTGTCGGAGGGTAGATCTTTTAAACTGGCAATGCGGCCGAACGAACCCATGCCGTCCCCATCCAGCACCTTGGCCTCACGCAGCACGGCCGCGATCTCCTCGCCCCAGAAACCGAAGCTGCAGTGCTCTTTGAACGCCGACATGTTGCAGAGAATCACCCCGCGATACTCAAAAAACGGCCGGCTCCACTTGATCGTCTCCTCAATTTCGGGGCAGGCCTGGTGCACAAGCTCCCGCAAGTGCTCCATGATCGGCCGCGCGAACGGCTGCACCTTCGCCAGGTATGCGTCCACTTCGGGGCGTAGGGCCTGAGTCGTTATCATAAGCAGCTCCTGTGTTTCGAAAAGTGTACAACTATTTCTCAGGCGCACTGAGGTCCCGTGATTCTCAAAATCATAATAATCGTAGCTGTAGCGATCGCGGCCGTTCTTGCTTTCGTGGTTCTCTACGCCGCTACCAAGCCCGACACTTTTCGTGTGCAACGTTCGGTGACGATCGATGCTGCCCCGGAAAAGATCTTTCCCCTTATCGACGACTTCCACAATTGGTCCGGCTGGGCACCCCAGGATAAAGAGGACCCCAGCATGAAGAGGATCTATAGCGGACCTGCGTCCGGTACGGGCGCGGTGTCGGATTGGAATAGCACGGGAAACGCGGGCAGAGGGCGAATGTCGATCATAGAATCAGCGCCACCAACCAGGGTTGTGGTCAAGGTGGATTTCGTGAAGCCGTTCACCGCGCATAACCTCAATGAATTCATTTTGGAAAGGATTTTGGAACCGGGGCCGGCGACCAAAGTCACCTGGACCATGCAGGGCTCCAATCTCTATGTCATGAAGCTTATGAGTACCTTTGTGAACATGGATCGCGTCATGGGGAAGCACTTCGAAACCGGGCTCAACAATCTTAAGAAGGCCGCCGAAAGCCGACCATGAGCGGCCTTCGTGCAAGTTTACAGGCGCTATCGAATAGCGCGCCGCTTTGTGCGATCGTGATCTTCGTCCTCGGCCTCCGGACAGAGGCGCAGAAAGTCATCCCCTCGCAATAGGACAACGGGCGCACCGGTGCGAACCTCCATGAAACCTGGGCATGTATATATGGGCGCCAGGCAGGAGGTAGACGCTTGGCAAATGGGAAATTGCGCAGGCGACAACGATAAAGGTTAGCATGGCATCGAGGGACTTTCTCATGAGCGATGCGACGAATTATTCCTACGAGACTCGCCTGAACGTCTTGTACAAACCACTGGAAATCATCGACGCCAAGGCGCTCGCTGACGCCTGCAACTTCGAGTGGTATAACCAGACACTCTGCCAGGTGAACGAATCCGTCGTGCGCCTGGGCGTCGTCGAAGGTGCGTACCACTGGCACAAACACGATGCAGACGATGAGTTCTTTTACGTGGTTGACGGCCAACTGCTCATCGATCTCGAGGATCGTACAGTGGCTCTCAATCCGGGACAAGGCTTCGTCGTTCCCAGGCGAGTGGTACATCGCACGCGCGCGCCGCATCGTACCATCATGCTGATGGTAGAGAACAAGGGCATCATCCCCACAGGTGATCCTTCAAGCGAAACTTGAGGTCCGAGACCGCCCAACGAAGTGCGTCGAAACGATACATTCGTAAGCGCGATGCAGGGAAAGGCTCTTGATTTCGACTATTCCCAAATAGGACTCAAGCATTGTCATGTTGAGTTTCCACATTGTATTACTCGGATTCATTGCAGAAACTCAGCTATCCTCCAGTTAGAGATTCCGCTTAGCACGCTACTCTCAACACAGTTCTTGAAGATACACCTTACCCGAATCGCTCCGCCCGGATGTCCGAGCATTGTGTCGGGGCCAATGCGAGCACGTTCAAGACGATTCAGCGCTCAGGCACGCACCTTTACGCTTCGTCAGCCCGCGCACTCTATTTTCCTTACCTGCCTCTAAACAATCCGGCTGTCTCCCTCAATGGGCGACGCGAACATGCGCGAGCAGGTTTATGCAGAGGCCCGCCTGCAAATGTCAGCGCCACTAGAGGAGCAGTGTACCCATGACTCTAACTGTTCTTGTGTGAGGTCGGTACTCGTGACAAATCTCTACCCCATTACCTTCAACAGCTCATTGGGTCCCCGCGCCATCTGCTGTTTGCCGCTTCTACTACTCGCCGTCTTTTTTGAGCCCTTACTTGGCCAGGCGCCATCATTGACCTCGCTTTCTATCTCCCCCAACCAGCCCGCGGTGGTTATAGGGGGAACGACCCAGCTCACGGCCACGGCAACTTACTCCGATGGCTCCTCCAACAATGTCAGCGGTAGTGTCGCCTGGAGCTCCGCCGATCCGCGAATGGCCAGTGTCTCCGGGAGTGGGGTCGTATCGGGATCGGCTACGGGAAACGTTGCCATCACAGCCGGCTATCAGGGACAAACTGCCTCCACCGTGATATCGAGCTCCATGGGCAGCATCCAATGGAGTGGTCCTCTGACCATCACCCAGGGAGGCACCTACTCAGGTAACTGGAAGAGTACGAATCCGAATACACCAGCGGTGACCGTTGCCACTACGGCGCCCGTGGTGATCCAGAACTCGTATGTGACCGGTCCCAGTGACCTCATTGCCGATCCCTACTATGGAAATAACCTTACGGTTAAGAACGTCGTTGGCCTGGGCGTCAATCCGAATGTACGCGGTCAATCGAATGGTCTGTTTGTCAACGCCCAGAATCCTATCCTGCTCGATGTGGAAAACTGTTACTTCGAAAACGTGCTGTTCGGAGTCTATGTCCGTGGCTATGGGGGAAATCGCGACGGGATCCAGACGATCACGATCATGAATAACCGCGGCCGTAACATTCTCGGCCTCGAGAGTGACGGGAACAACGGCTACTTACCGGGCGAAACCAATTGGCAGTGGGCGCATGCAATCCAGCTCAGCGAGATGGCTTCAGTACCCGGCATCAGGATGGCCTGGAATGAAATCATCAATTATCCCTACCAAAGCCTGGTGAATGAGAATGTCAATATGTACGATGCCTCGGGTACGTCGAGCAGCCCCGTCGAATTCCACGACAACTATATTCAGGGAGCCTACGCCTACAATCCCCCCGTCGATAGCTACAATGGCGGCGGCTTCGTCACCGATGGCAGTGGCAGTGACACCGTGGCAACCGCGTCGGCTTATAACAACGTCTACAACAATCAGGTTGTAGGCACGGTAAACATGGGGATTGAATTCAGTACTGGACATGACAATGTAGCGTGGAACAACACCGTCATCGCCAGTGGCTTGCTTCCCAACGGAATAAAGATTCCCTCGCAGAACGTGGGACTTGTTATCGATGATGTCTATGGAAACATACCAAACGGCAGTATGTACAACAACGATATGTATGGCAATACCGTGGGTTGGATGTGCTGGGCAGCGCGCTGTGCCTGGGATGCATACCGGAACGACGACTACTTTCCGAACAATAGCAGCTACTACTCCACAAACCAGTCTATCTCCGCAAACCCGATCACCTTGCAGGCGGAAAACAGCGAATACTCAACCTGGCTGGCGAAGATCAGCTCCAATGGGATGGTTGTCGGCCCCGTGGCCCCAGCAAGCGCAAGTTCAGGCGGCGGATCACCAGTAGTAACAACGATTTCAACGGCAGCCTGGTACTACATCGTGAACACAAATAGTAGCCTGTGCGTTGATGCCCTTAACTGGGGCTACCTCGATGGGACGGTTGTGCAGCAATACACCTGCGGCGCCGCGCAGACAAACCAGGAGTGGCAATTCCAACCTACGGACAGCGGTTACTACCAGGTAGTCAACCGCAATGGCTTGATCCGGACGAATCTAAATCTCGTTTTGGAGGTGGCTGGGGGACCATGGGCCACGGCAAACCAGGTACCAGTCGAACTGTGGAGCTACGGGGGAGGGACGAACCAGCAGTGGATGCCGGTGTCCCTGGGAAATGGCGCCTACAAGTTTATCGCCCGCAACAGCTCTAAGTGCCTTGATGTTCCCAGCGCCTCGTCGGCAGTTCTCATCCCATTGCAACAATTCGATTGCAATGGAACCGGGGCGCAATCTTACACGCTACAGCGAAAGTAGCGTTTTCCGCGCACCCGTTCACTTGATCACGGGTGACAGAGCGATCGAGGTCAGACCCAACAGGAAGCAAAGGAACATCAGCGCGAGATAGAGGCGAACACGGCTGCCGGCCCCGCGGAACTCTTTCCACACGAAGACTCCCCATAACGCGGAGATCATGGTGTTGCCCTCACCCATGGAGAAGGAAGTTGCCGGACCGATCATCGGCACGTAGGAAGCGACGAAATTGGCGATGGTTCCCACACCCCAGATAAGTCCTCCAGCGATGCCCCAGGCATGTGCGCTCCAACGGCCGCTAACGTAATCGTTCCAGCGTAGCGGAGAGCCGGTGATGGGCCTGCGCATCAGCAGATAAATCATGGGCAATGCCGATGCCATGGCGCCCACAGAAAAGATAACGTTCACGGTATAAGGCTGCAGATGCCCTGGGCCGGCCAGTGATTTGGCTACCAATGGATAGAAGAGTCCGGCTCCAATGCCTCCAATGACGCTGAGGAGAATGCCCTTTCCAGGCTTGCCGCCGGCCTGCGATATCCCCTTGTAGGCCAAGGCATCGAGAGCAATCGCGATGCAGACGAGAGCAATTCCGGAGAAGATGAGTACCGGATTGCCCGCCGGAGAAACGACGTAGTTGAGAATCGCTCCCAGAACCAGCGCCAGCCCTGCGCCAATGGGAAAGGCTACCGCCATTCCGGCCACTGAGATTGCAGCCACGATCAGAATATTGCCCACGCTGAAGACGGCTCCTCCCGCGAAGGCCAACCACAGGCTTCGCTGGCTCGCGGCGCGCAAATTCAGGAAAAAACTCTGCGGCGATGTGGGATCCACCTGACCCAGCGTGAGGCCGAAGATCAGGGAGCACAGAAGCAGGCCAAGGGTGTAGTCGAAGTAGTAGAGCTCGAAAGGCCACTGGCGGGTGATCTTCTGTGTGTTCGCCCAGGTTCCCCAGCAGAGCATGGTGAGCGTCATCAGGAAGAGCGCGAGCCCATAGGTCTGTGGTGTGAACATGGCGCTCCCTGCCCGGCGCTGGACGAGCCCCTCTATCATGCCACGGTCCTCATGGGTACGATCCGCTGCTTACCCACGCATTGCGGGAATTCGCAGTCCCGATTGGCCACAAAAGCGTTACTTTCATGTCTTCCACAACTACGACTTTTCCGGATCTCGCACGTACATTGTGTAAGTGGATGTTCGCGGCCCAGGCGTCGGTCAAGCGCGACCGGGTTTGCCACGCAGGGGAAATAGATGTTCAGGTCCGCCGCAGCTGTCATCGAGCGGGAATCCACACCGCTAGGAGGGGAGAGTTTCTACCGTCCTGGCCTTGATATTCTCCGCGCATTGGCTTTTTTGCTGGTGTTTGTTGCCCATGGCCTGGCAGGGCACATCGACAAGCCAACCGAAACCGGAGCCATTGCCCGCGCCGGAGAATTTGGCGTCTGCATCTTTTTCTTTCTTAGCTCCTACCTGATTACCGAACTCTTGCTGCGCGAAAAACGCGATACCCACACCATCCTTATCCCAGCGTTTTATGCGCGGAGAATCCTTCGCATTTGGCCGCTGTATTTCGCCATGATCGCCTTTGGCTTCTTTTACGGGCTCTTCTCTCCCGGGAGTAGCGTTTCTGTTGCCTGGGCCGTCTCGATGCTGCTGTTGTTCACAAACTGGTACACCGTGGGTCACGGCTATCCACCCGGATTCCTTTTTCCCCTGTGGAGCATATCTCTAGAAGAACAGTTCTACCTGGTTTGGCCGTGGATGGTGAAGTATCTGAGCCCCGGCGGTTTGCTGGGCATCGCTTCCCTGCTGCTGGCCAGTGCCTACCTGACGTTGGCCCTGCTGCTGGGTCAAAAGCAAACTTTGGATCCGGCGATCTGGGTCAATAGCCTGGTGCAGTTTCAGTTTTTCGCGCTGGGAACGATGACGGCGATCGGGCTGCGCGGGCGGGTTCCCCATCTTGCCAAAGCTCTGCGCTGGGGACTGTTCTTAGCCGGGCTGCTGTGTATGCGCTTCGCCCAAGCTGCGGTCTTTGCGAACGATCCCAGCCTCGCCCAGGATTTCGCGCACATTGCGCCGCGGTTCCTGATCGCGCTTCTGGGATGTCTCTGTCTCTTCTTCAGCCTGCTGCCATCGACCGCCGGCAAAATGCAAAAGCCCTTTATCTATCTGGGGAAAATATCCTACGGCCTGTATGTCTACCACGTGCTATGGCTCGACGCTGCCAAGCATTTACCCTGGCATTTTGCCGGCAATCTCAGCCCTCTCGCCTCGCAGCTAGGTGCGATGGCGATCGCGCTTCCCGCCACCATCGTGACCGGCATACTCTCCTACCGCTACCTGGAAAGTCCCTTCCTGCGGGTCAAGAAACGCTATACCGTCGTTCGATCGCGTCCGCTGTAGGAGCGGATCATTTGATGTAGTAGCCGCTCACTCGCCAGTAACCTTTGGCGAAGGCCAGGGTCAGCGTTTCCAGTGCCTCTTGCCGGTTGGCAAAGCTGGCGCTGTAGTGAAGCACCACGTACTGGCCCTCCGGAGCTCCCGGCACAGTTGTGGCGTAGCTGGCGTCGATGAGCTCGCGCGACAGCAGCGCGCCCGTCCCGGCGCGCGCCTTCTCCAATTGCTTGGCGAACGCATCCCGGTCGAGCTGGGCGCGGATC
The DNA here is from genome assembly GCA_963787145.1 of uncultured Acidobacteriaceae bacterium. GTDB lineage: Bacteria > Acidobacteriota > Terriglobia > Terriglobales > Acidobacteriaceae > PALSA-350. The sequence goes on along the minus strand of CAWBBY010000034.1, from coordinate 8,535 downwards.
AGCATGCCGGTGTAGGCATAGCTGTCGGCGTAGCGCCCGTGGTCAAGGTAGCCAACAAACCCCAGGGCCTGACGTTCGGCCGCCTGCTCATCCGCGATATGCGGGTCGGCAGACGGCTCCGCTTGCTGCATACCTGCTGGTGGGGGCGCGGGCGCCTGCGCGGCCGTCTCCGCGGTCATGATACGCCCGTGTATCAGGCCGACTACTACCGCGACGATAACTATGCCGCGCGCGCAAAAGAAAAGAGCTGCCCTACCGGGCGTATTTGACTGAGCATCCATAAGGGCGGGTATAGGCGGTCTGCACCGGTTGGCCGGCCATGGCTTCGGTGAGCGCCGTAGATACGTAATTTTTCGACGATGGAATGTCGGAGACGTCCGTGGTGGCATGATCGTCGATGGCGCCGGCGTAGATCAGTTTCCCGCTGGGATCGATGATGAACATGTTGGGAGTGGTCTTGGCATCGTAAAGATGTCCGATGGCGCCACTGGGGTCGAGGATAGCCGCGGTCGGCTTAGCGCCCATTTTCTTCATGTAGGCATTTTCCGCAGACGCATCGACATAGCCCTGCGTGCCAGGAGCGGAGGAGATGATGGTGAGCCACACCACACCCTTCGCCGTCCACTGCTTCTGCAGGGACTGCATATTCCCGCTCTCGTAGTGCTTCATGGTGTAGGGACAATCGTGGTTGTGCCACTCCAGGACAACGAACTTGCCGCGGTATTCATCCAGGCTCTGGGTCTTGCCGCTGGAATCGATTCCATGAAAGTCAGGCGCCGGGCTGCCGACCTGGGCGGCACGCGCGGAGGAGGCAAAGGCGATGGACAGGGCTGCGGCCAAAATTGCGGCCATGCGGACATGGACGATATTTTTCCGGGTCATCGGCTAATCCTCTTAGGGTTGTGGCTCCATCAAAGCTTGGCTGTCTTGCTTGAGCCCAGCCTCCTGTTTCTCCTTGGGGCGATTCTGGAGCTGGTCAAGCGCCCCAAAGACGATGCCCGGTGTGAGCACCTCGGGCAGCGTGATGGCCGGCTGCCCTGGAAGGTAAAAGACGTAGGTCGGCACGCCGCTGCGTCCGAGTTCAGTCAGCGCTGAAGCAATGGCTTCATCATGCTTGGTCCAGTCGGCCCGGACCAGCACGATCCCGGAGTCATGCAAGCGCCGCCGCACATCCGGCCGATTGAGCACCGCACGCTCATTGACCTGGCAGCTCAGACACCAGCGCGCAGTGAAGTCAACAAATACCGGACGCCCCTGGGAGCGATATTGCTCGATGGCTGCGCGGCTGTGGGCTCCCAGCCAGCGTGACTGGAGCCGGCGCCAGCCCGCGCGCTCCCCGAATCGGTCGCGGGAAACTGCCACAACGCATAGAGCGGCGTGGCCACTGCCAGGACGATGACTGCCACGGCAAAGACTGAAGGCAGCCTACGCGCCGGCCAGCGGCCAAGGATCCATCCCGCGATCCCCAGCAACAGAAACGCCACCAGCAATGCGGTGAGTGCATCCACTCCAGCGGATGAGGCAAAAAGCCACACCAGCCAGATCACGGTGCCGAAGATAAACACAGAGGTGGCCTGCTTCAGCACTTCCATCCAGGCGCCGGGCCGGGGCAAGAAGCGCATCCACACGGGATTGAACGTGAGCAGCAAATAAGGTGCGGCCAAGCCAAGGGCCAGTGCGGTGAAGACGGCGAAGGCCACGGCTGCGTTCTGCGCCAAGGCGAAACCGATAGCCGCTCCCATAAAGGGAGCGGTGCAGGGAGTGGCCACGACCATGGCCAGCACGCCGGTAAAAAAGCTGCCGGCATAGCCATGGCGCGAGGCCAGGCTGGAACCGGTACTGGTTACGGTCAGTCCGATCTCAAACATGCCGGCCAGCGAAAGCCCAAGAAAAAAGAGCAACAGCGCCATGACCGCGACAAAACCGGGAGACTGGAATTGGAAGCCCCAACCCAATTGCTGGCCGCCGGCCCGGAGACCCAGCAGGAGAGCCACCACGGCCCAGAAGGAGACCAGAATTCCCAGCGTATACACCAGGCCGTGCGCACGGACGTGGCTGTGGGGGTGCCTGGAAGCCTCCACCAGGGATAGACCCTTGATGAAGAGGACGGGAAAGACACAGGGCATGAGGTTCAAAATCACGCCGCCGAGAAAGGCCAGGGAGAGAAAGCGTACAAGCTTGAGGAATCCGGCGGAGGAGGCTCCGCTGGCGGCCGCCGGCAAGGGGCCGGGCGAAGCGTGGATCTCGTAGGCCGTTCCGTCGCCCAACAGAAGAACCCCATTCAATTGTGCCAGTTGAGTGCGGAAGTTCACGTCTCTCTTAAGAGAAATCTGTATCCCACCATCCACGCCCTGGACAGGTTGAGGCGCGGCATTCTCGATCTGACTTTGATCAAGGGGAAAGAACTCGGCGTTGGTGGCTGGATGACCGGTAAGGGCGAGGGCAAAACCGCTAGGTGTCGTTCCGAAGACGGCCTTAGACGAGGACGGGAGCGGCTGAGGTAAAAGGCTGTGGAAGCGATCGAAGAGCGCCTGCCGGGTAGGGTCGGCGGGGCCTTGCTGGGCCGCAACTTGCAGCGGCAGGGCCAAGTCGGCCTTTCCTGGAATGCAGACCTCGCGGCACACCAGCCAATTGACATGGGCCGAGAGCGGGGCGCTGGAGGGTGCTTTGAGCGTAGAGTCCGCGCTCAAGGTGACGGGAAAGAGCACCTCGTCTTCGTAGCCAAAATCCATCAGCGGGCCAAGCGGCAAGCGGCGGGGTGCGGGAAACTGCATGGCTCCGGCGGTGATGCCCGGGGGAAGCTTCCACTTGATGGTTGGCGGCTCCCCGGAGTCGCCGGCGTTGATCCAATAGACGTGCCAGCCCTTATCTAAAGTGAAGTGCAAGCCGATGAGGGCATTGCCTCCGGGCTGGATGGAATCGTGGAGAGGAAGCAACTCGACTGTGAGGTGCAGGGCCCGGACAGGCCCGACTACCGGCTGGGGCGGGTCAGCTGCGTTCGCAGCCGGGACGATCGCCAAACCAGCGCAGAGGATCAGCCGCAGGGAGTTCCGGAACAAAGCGCGTTGGCGAAACCTTGGCATAGAAGGGCGCAGCGGTTCTTCTATATTGTAGCTGTTAGCCAGCGTTTACGGCTCCCCACCGGCTACGCCCGCGCGAAGCGGGCGTGTTCCTTGTAGATACAGCGGTCCACCACCACCAGGATGCCCTCCGCCTCGGCCCACTTCACCGCTTCTTCGTGGCAGACGCCTTCCTGCAGCCATAGATACGGGATCTTTAGACGCATCACGTCTTTGACGACTTCAGGGACATACTCGGAAGCGCGGAATACGTCCACCAAGTCGATTTTTCCCTCTACCGCATAAGCGGCATCGAGCGTTGGATACGCCTTTTCGCCCAGGACCTTGGTTACCGTGGGGTGAATCGGGATGATGCGGTAGCCTTCCTGCTGCATGTATTTGGAAACGTAAAAGCTAGGACGATCGGGCTTGTCGGTGAGTCCCACGACGGCGATGGTTTTGGTTTTTTCCAGGATGGTGCGAATGGTTTCAGGCTGATTCAATGCGTCTCCTCAGTTACTATTGGATGCTTCAGTCGACGTCGGCGGATTCTTCGATCGCAGCCGGCGGCACCACCCTGCCGGCGCATGATGAGATAGCCGCGGATGAACGGGTCCAGATCGCCATCGAGCACGCGATCGACATCGCCCACCTCCACGCGTGTACGCAGGTCCTTGGCAATGCGATAGGGCTGCAGCACGTAAGAGCGAATCTGAGAACCGAAGTTGATATCGAGCTTGGAGTCTTCCAGCTTCTTGGAAACCTGCTTCTTCTTCTCCAGCTCGAACTCGTAAAGCCTGGAGCGCAGCATTTTCATCGCCTTTTCCTTGTTCTTGTGCTGGGAGCGCTCATTCTGGCACTGCACCACGATGTTGGTGGGCAGATGGGTGATGCGCACCGCAGAGTCGGTGGTGTTCACGTGCTGGCCGCCCTTGCCGCCGGAGCGATAGGTGTCGATGCGCAGCTCCTCGGGCTTGATATCGATGGTGATCGAATCATCGATCTCGGGCGAGACAAAGACGCTGGCGAAGGAGGTGTGGCGGCGCTTGGCCTGGTCAAAGGGCGAGATGCGCACCAGCCGGTGGACGCCTGTTTCCCCCGAGAGCTGCCCATAGGCGTACTCGCCGGTCACGGTAAACGTAGCCGACTTGATGCCCGCCTCTTCGCCGTCCTGATAGTCGTTCATCTCCGTCTTGAAGCCGTTGCGTTCAGCCCAACGGAGATACATGCGCATCAGCATCTCGGCCCAGTCCTGAGATTCAGTGCCCCCTGCGCCAGGGTGGACAGTCACAATGGCATTCAGCGCATCGGTCTCCTCGGAGAGCATGGTGCGGGTTTCGAGTTGCTCCACGAATTCGCTTAGAGATTTGATCTCGCGTTCCAGCTCAGGCTGGACCGCCTCGCCCTCGCCGGCAAGTTCGAAGTAGGCATCGATATCGCCGGTGCGGCGCACCAGCTCATTCTCCATGGCGAGTTGGCCCTCGAGACGTTTCCGCTCGCGCATGAGCACTTGCGACTCGGATGGGTTGGACCAGATGGCAGGATCGGAAAGTTTGGACTCTAAGGCAGCCAGTTCCCTGTCGATGCGTGCGTGGTCAAAGATACTCCCGAAGGTCGCGAACCTTTTCGCGAACCGGAGCGTAGGTAAATTCGAGTTCATTCGACATGAGGCTTAACCGTTTTCTTAAAGATGCAGCCGTTGCGGGCGGCGCAGATGACCGCGCCCGACGGCGGCAAGAACACCAAGGCTGATTATCCCACAGAGATAGGCGAAGAGGTCGCCGTGCTGGGTGTAGAAGGTCAAGTCGCTGCGATAGCCATACTTGGCGGCCAGCGAGGTAAGCGCGTGGCGCTGCACGCTGGCAGTGAGCCTTCCGTAGGGATCGATGATGGTGGTCAGGCCGGTATTGGTATCGCGCAGTACCCAGCGTCGATTTTCCACCGCGCGCATGCGCGACATGTCGAGTGTTTGCCAGGGCGCGCAGGTGTCGCCGTACCAGCCGTCATTGGAGATGTTGACCAGTACCTGGGCGCCCCGCTTCACGAATAGCCGTATCTCATCGCCAAAGATCTCTTCGTAGCAGATGAAGACGCCGAAGCTGTGGTCGTCGGTTTTAAAGACGATGCGGCGCCATCCATGGGTCATGTCGCCGGCCTGCTGGGTGAGGTTCTTGGCGAAGGAAAAAAAGCGCTTATACGGTATGTACTCGCCCCACGGAACCAGGTGGATCTTGTCGTAACGGTCCACGACAGCGCCATCGAGACCCACGAACAGAGCGGAGTTGTACATATCGAAGCGGGGACCATGCGGGTCCAGGGAAGTGGTGCCCGCGATCACCGGCGCGTGCATGGTCACCGCCAGCGTGCGCAGTGCGGCAAGCAGGCGTGCATCCTTGTCGAGAAAAGGCGCCGGCGATTCCGGCCACAGAATGATGTCGGGAGTAACCGGCGCCACGGGACAATCAGGGGTAACCGGATAAGCGTTGAGTTCGGGCATGCCGGCAAGGTAGGGCCCGCAGGTACGAGTGCTGAGCTTGATGAATTGGCTCATGTGCTCGTCATACTCGGCGCCGGGCCAGCTGTTGTCCTGATTGACGTTCAGATTTTGCTGCAACAGCACCGCAGTCGCCTGCACCGGCGCTGGGGGCGGCGCAAAATGCTCGCCGTTCTGCAGTACCAGCGCCGCCAACATGCCACTGATGAAGATAAGCAAACGGTGTCGCGGGGCGACCAGGCCCCAGGCAATCAGCGCGTTGCCCGCAACCAGCACGAAGGTTAGGCCGTAGACGCCGGTGAACGGAGCCAGGCTGGTCAGCCAAAAATTATCGATTTGCGAGTAGCCCAGCAGATCCCATGGAACCTTGGTAAGCCGGGCCGACAACACTTCCAGGGCTACCCAGAAAAAGGGCGCAGCCAGGAGTGCGTAATGGGAGCTACGGAACGCCCTCGCCGTAAGCGTGAGCAGCAGACCGAAGGCGCCGAAGTAAAGCCCCAGTATCAGACTGTAAGCAATCAGGATACCGGCCGAAATGAACGGAGGCAGGCCGCCGTAGTACAGCATGGTCTGGTAGATCCAGTAGCAATTGCCGGCAAACCAGAGGACGCCCATGAGATAAGCAGCGAAGGTTCCGCGCAGCAAGGCCTTGGGGTGGCGCAGATTGTGCCCCGAGAGCAGTCCGTAGAACAGCGGCACAAAGGCTAGCCAGGCGAAGAAGGTCCGCCGGTAAGGTACCGGACCGATGATCGAAAACGGCAACATGAGCAGCACAGCGGAAACGATGCCGAGCAGCCAGGGTTGCTGTTCCAGCTTTGCCATGGCGGGAGTCTACCATTCCGTGTAAGGATGAACTTCTTGCATCCTACGCGGCGCAGAAAGGAATACAATTAGAGGCCTATGTTAGTTGCCATATTTTTCATGCGGCTCTTCGAGGTGATGTTCTTCGCCGGGATCGCCGGATCCGCGGTTGTGGTGGTGATTAGTTTTATCGAAGATTTTGAATTGCTGGTGGGCGGTGAGTAAGCCCCGTTATCTTCGTTGACGCTGAGCGGCAACCAACATAGACTCAGGTCTGAGCTTCGATCCAGACCGCGACTCTCCCCGGTCGCGGGATTGACAACCTAGCCTATATCGAATGGCTTCCGAACGAACAACCAGTGCACCATCCATTGCCTCCAACCGGGTAAAACTGGTCGTCGCCTCTTCGGTGATGCTCACCTTCATATCGTTCTGGCGCGCCGCAGCTGTGGTGCTGAACGATCTCGGCTCTTCCGCCTTCTACGCCGGCGGCATTGCGGAAGAAGCGGTGGGCAAGTCTGCTCCGTGGTTCATCCTGGGCGTGATGCTCTTCTCCTTTGCGGTGCGCGCCGTGTATGTGGAGAGCTGCTCGATGTTCACCCGCGGTGGCGTCTATCGCGTGGTGAAGGAGGCTCTGGGCGGAACCTTTGCCAAGCTCAGCGTTTCCGCGCTGATGTTCGACTACATCCTGACCGGACCCATCTCGGGCGTTTCCGCCGGGCAATACATTACCGGCCTGCTGAACGAGTTGATGACCGTGGCCGCCGCTCATAGCTGGCTGCCTGGAGCCATGCTGAACGGGCATCACCATGTGGCGCCGCAGCTCCCCGTGGACCTTACCTCGGCAGCTTTCGCCGTAATCGTCACCATTTACTACTGGTGGCAAAATTTGAAAGGCATCGAAGAGTCGAGCGATAAGGCTCTTGAAGTAATGAAGATCACTACCGTCATGGTGGTGATTCTGCTGATCTGGGGAATCTATTCGGCCTTGCACGTGGGAGCCCACCTGCCGCCGTGGCCCACGCCCTCTACCCTGCACTTCAGCAAGGATGCTCTGGGGTTTCTAGCTTACACCCGTTTGCCCACGATGCTGGGGTTTTTCGGGATCATCATGGCCTTCGGCCATTCCGTTCTGGCCATGAGCGGCGAAGAAACGCTGGCGCAGGTAAATCGCGAGATCGAGCACCCCAAACTCAAGAACCTGAAACGCGCCGCGATCGTGATTGCAATTTACAGCTTTCTGTTTACCGGGTTCGGTTCGCTGCTGGCGGTGATGTTGATTCCCGATTCGGTACGGGTGCCGGTTTACCGTGACAATCTCATCGCCGGCCTGGCGATGTACATGGTCGGGCCGCAGGTGCTGCGGATTATTTTCCGCGTCTTTGTAGTTCTGGTGGGCTTTCTTATCCTTTCCGGCGCCATTAATACCTCGATCATCGGTTCCACCGGTGTTTTGATGCGCATTGCCGAGGATGGAGTGCTGACGGACTGGTTCCGCCGGCCGCATCGCAAATTCGGCACCAGCTACCGGATCGTGAACCTGGTGGCGGGGATGCAGCTTTTCACTATCGTGGCCAGCCGGGGAAACGTTATCGCTCTGGGTGAAGCATACGCATTTGGTGTGATCTGGAGTTTTACCTTCAACAGCCTGGCCATGCTGGTGCTGCGCTGGAAGTACAAGGGGGAGCGCGGCTGGAAGGTCCCGCCGAATCTGCGCATCGGCAAGCGGGAGATCCCGATCGGGCTGATCTCGGTGTTTATGGTGCTGCTGACGACGGCGATTGTGAACCTGTTCACCAAGTCGGTGGCCACGGTAAGCGGCATTCTGTTTGCAGCTACCTTCTTTGTCATTTTCACCATTTCGGAACGCGACAATCGACGCCGGAGAACCACGACCGAGATACAGATGAAGGAGCACTTCCAGCTGGAGCACGAGGACACGGTGGGGCGTGAGCGTACTGCAGATCGATCCTGGGTGTGTCGTGGTCACCATGCGCGATGCAAATAACCCCTTTGCGCTGAAGTGGACCCTGGCCCGCACCAATACCGGCGATCAGGATGTGGTTGTGCTGACGGCGCGTATGGTGGGCGCGGGTGGACCGGCGTAGCTATGTACTTTCGATCAGCTCTTCAGCGAATACGAGCAGATGCTTTTTACCAAGGCGGTTTCTGTCGCGGAAA
>CAWBBY010000033.1:0-97023 GCA_963787145.1 uncultured Acidobacteriaceae bacterium | reverse complement strand
CAAGCAGAAAGCGAAAAGCAAGCGCCCAGGCAAGAAGCGCTAGGGGGTGCAATTTGATACTTGCCCAAATTAGCTTTTTGTTAGGTGTGGGGACCTCATTGTTTGGTTCTGTCCCTCCACCTCCGCCACTACCAAGGTGAGCCGCCACCCTTAAATTTGTCATCCCGACCGGAGCGTAGCGTAGGGGAGGGACCTGCAGTTTCACTTTCGGGCACAGCGAAAGCGCCGTGGGCGGATCTCCTCCGGCTTCCGTTTCCCCATGAACGCAAACTGCAGGTCCCTCCCCTACGCTACGCTCCGGTCGGGATGACAAATTTAAGGGTAGCGGCTCACCTTGGTAGTGGCGGAGGTGGAGGGACAGAACCAGCACAATAGCAACCAACCCGGTTTCCGTTTGCAGTTGCGCCGTTCAGAAGGCCATTCGTCCGCTAATTCGGACAGCTCTGGCGCAATTTACAATGAAGCAAGTCATATTTTTGGAGAGATCCGATGCCACACATGGTCGTTTGTGCGCGATACAAGCAAGAGATGGAGGGCCTCGACGAGCCTCCATTTGACAGTGATTTTGGCCAAAAGATTTATAACCAGGTTTCGAAGAAGGCCTGGTCAGAGTGGATCGAGCGGCAGAAGATGCTGCTGAACGAGTACCGCCTGCAGCCTTGGACGCGGGAAGCGCAGGAGTTTCTCGTGGAGCAGATGCAGGAGTACTTTTTCGGCGAGGGATCGGCGCTGCCCAAAGAATACGTTCCCCCCGCTCACTGAGGAAGCGCGGCCGCCGGCGCAACCCCCGGTCGTGTACACTCAAGAGGTTGTTTTTCCCGTCGGGACGTGGCTCAGCCTGGTAGAGCACTCGCTTGGGGTGCGAGGGGTCGGCAGTTCAAATCTGCCCGTCCCGACCATCAAAATCAATTACTTACAGGATTACCCCGCCTGCATCGTGTCGCCTTAGCCGCAACATTCTGGTCACGGAGTTGAGCTGCTTGTCTCATGAGCGGATGAAACCGAAGAACGTCCGTGCGATCGGCGAGATGTGGTTCAGCAGCCGCACCCTTCCGTGGGTAATCCTCGGCGTTTCCACCGTATGCTGGTTCAGCTTTTTCGCTCTCGTCTCGCCGCAGCCAAATGGTGCCGATGTCTTTGTCTTTCGCGACGCGGGCTGCAACTGGGCACATGGGCGCGGGCTGGTGGCCGCATCCGTACCTACGGGAAACACCATGACTCCGGTGCTGTTTGCCGCCTACACACCCGGGGCCCCTTTTCTCTTCGGACTTGCCGCCTCGCTCTTCGGCTGCTCCGGTCCGGTTGACAGCTTCTACAATGTTGCGTTCGCGGCAGCAGCTATCTTTTTGCTCTACTACTGCTTCAGCCTCGCGGTTTCCAGTGGACGGCAGCGAGCTTGCGCTGCCCTGCTGCTCGGAGCTGCGCTGCCGAGCGGGTTGATTTCCTTCGACTCCGATCGGCCGGAGATGCCGGCCTTCAGCCTGCTTGTCGCAATTCTGCTCTTGTGGAGCCGGACGTCGTCGGTGGCCGGCAGGTCCTTACTCCTCGGTTCCGTGGGTCTCGTCTTTCTGATTCATCCATTCGCCGGAATCGCGGGCTGGCTATTGCTCGCCTTCCTGCTCGTTTTTGGTGAGCGCCCAGCGGAACCTTACGCTTGGACGCGCCGACTGCAGTTGATCACCGCCGGAACTGCGCTCTATGCCCTGATCGTTGCCTTGTGGGCCCTGTCAATGTGGGTGCAGGACCATACGGCCCTTCATCGCTTTCTTGAGCACGCCGCCGGCCGGGGCACAGGAGCGGGAGTGGTGCTGCACGGCGGTGAGGCAGTCGACCCGGAATCCGGGTACGCGGGATACGCTGGCGCCTTTCGCCAGCTCTTCAACCCAGCCTTCCCGGCTTCGGCGGCCATGGCCATCAGCCTGCTTGTCTCAGGCGTTGTCGTAGCGGCCTACGCCTTCCGCGGACCAGGGCGGCCACGTCTCCTGTTGCAGTGTGTACTGCTCCTGCTTGTGCTGCTGATCTTTCCCATTGCCATTTTTCCCGCACAGTCAAACTACCTCGGACTTTCTCGCGCGCTCTTACTTGCCGTGCTGTTCATCGGCGGATTTCCGCTGGCCAGTGCATTGCGCGGGTCCATCGCACCGCTCTCTCTGGTTCTGATTGCCTTCGTCTTCGCTGTCCCCTGGGTTGGATTAGGGGTCCTGCGAACCGTAGACGCTCGTGATTCTTATTACGCTGAGCAGGCCCAAGCCGGGCGCGTGCGTACCTACTTCGAGCAACGCGGCATCGTTGACCCCGCGTTGCTGGTGGATTCAGGGCACTACTTCCTATACAAACCGTATTTTGCGAATCTCTACAATTCAAACTATCTCGCAGCTGGTGATGACTATCTCGAAACTGGTGATGCGACCGGCCAATATCAAGGGCTGGTTCTTTGCTACGCCGGGTTACTGGCATTTTCACAAGCGCAGCTTCCGTGGGAGGCCGCGCTGGACAAAAGCAAGTGGCGCCTTATCGACGGTGGCGAGGATGTTGTCCGTGTCGGGCTCTTTGGCCATGCCCTCATGCGGCGCAATTGGACCTGGATGTGCGACGTATACGCCCGGCAGTAAGGCCTGCGAGCGTAGTGTTCGCCGGAGCGGCCGGGTCTGGTGTGCCCAAGTGGTAAACGCAACAGAGAAGCGGCACCGGTAAATCTTGCGGAACTATCCGATCAGCGCCCTATCCTTATAATCAAAGGTGCTCCCAGCCGGGGTAGAGCCGATGCTGAATAAGAAGAAAGTCGTGGTAGTTTTGCCCGCCTACAATGCGGCTCGGACGTTGCGCCGCACCGTCGACGAGATTCCCCGCGAGATTGTCGACGAGGTGATCCTGACGGATGATGCCAGCCGCGACAACACCTCCGACCTGGCCCGGGAGATGGGTCTGATCACCATCCGGCACGACCATAACACAGGATACGGCGGCAACCAGAAGACCTGCTACCGGGCTGCGCTCGCGCGGGGCGCGGATATTGTGGTGATGCTGCACCCCGACTACCAATACACGCCCAAACTGGTTTCTGCCATGGCCTCGATGATCGCTTACGGGGAATACGACGGTGTGATGGCTTCGCGGATTCTCGGCCGAGGCGCGCTCAAGGGCGGCATGCCTCTCTATAAGTACATTGCGAACCGCGCCCTGACGTTTATCGAGAACATTCTGATTTGGGAGAAGATGTCGGAGTATCACACCGGCTATCGCGCATGGAGCCGCGAGTTGCTTGAGCGTCTGCCGCTGCTTAGCTGCTCCGACGATTTCGTTTTTGATAATCAGATGGTCGTACAGGCCGTTTACTTCGGCTTTCGCATTGGCGAGATTTCCTGTCCGACCAAGTACTTTGAAGAAGCCTCCTCCATCAACTTTCAGCGCAGCGTCACCTATGGATTTGGCGTGCTTGCTACTGCGATGAGTCTACGGTTGAAGCGCTGGGGTCTGGCCAAGCCCGCGTTCCTCGCAGATGTACCTTATGAGCGGCTGCTGAGCGACGCTCCGGCGGCCCATTCGCAGTCGATTAGCCTCGGCTGACCGGTCCATCTGCTTAGGAGCAATCGATTGCAAGCTTCGAACACTGTTTCAAACGCTCCGATGGATGCGCTCCGGCTGCAATCTCAAAGACTCTGGTCGATTCCCGGCCGAGTGCAGTACGCCATCTACGCTCTGGTTCTTGCCCTTTCAATTTCTATCTGGTTCATTGCCATCCGCGCCCCCCTATGGCTGGATGAGACCGTCTCCATCTACCTGATCCAGGGTGGTTTCGCAGGCATCATGTCTCGCCAGGTGTGGCCCGATGCCCCCACGTATTCGTGCCTGCTTTGGCTGTGGACCAAAGCGGTGGGTATGGGTGAGATCGCACTCCGGATCTCTTCCGTTCTTCCCATGCTGGGAGCGGTCTACCTCCTCTATCGCGCGGCCCGCGAACTGTTTGACCGGGAAGTTGGCCTGATTGCTGCGATTCTTTTCTGCCTTCACCCCATTATCATTTTCGCGTCGATTGATATTCGGCCCTACGGGTTCGCAGCGCTGGCCATCAACTCGTCCATTCTTGCCCTGGTTCACTTGCGGCACAACGACTCCAACTGGCTGGCCGCCCTGTTCGGCCTCTCGGCAGCATGCATCGTTCAATTCCAACTGCTCTTCGCGGTCATCCTGCCGGCGCTTGCCATCTGCTTTGTTGTGCTCAAGTTTGGCGATCGCAAGACCTTTTGGCGACAGCTTGGCGTGGCGTTCGTGGTTTTTGCGTTTGCGTTCCTGCCGGTGATTCCCAGGTTGCAGTACATGGTTCACACCAGCGGCACGCATGTTTTCTCCCCCGCTCCCACTCTGCTGGAGTTGGGCTCGACGCTCACCATAAAAGGGCTGGCGGCGATCCTCGTGGTTGCCGTTCTCGTTGCGGCGGCAATGCGGAGGCTTGATCTGCGCAGCCATCTTGAGGGCTGGACGATCCTGCTCTGCACGTCTTTGGCGCTGGTCCCGATCTTGCTTCTCTACGCCTTAAGCGTGGGAACGGCGATCCACGTCTTTGTGCCCCGCTACCGGCTGGAAGCGGTTCCAGGGATTGCCCTCTGCTGGGCGTTGGTGGCCAGCCGGATTGATTCCCGTGCTCTGCGATTACTGGCCTGCACAACCATCATGGCGGCGACCGCGACCATCCACCTGACTACTCCGTTGTTAAGACAGCACCAGTACTCATGGAAATATGCCCTGGAATTCGTTGAGAAGAATGCTTCCGCGGACGATGCCCCGGTGCTGATCTGCAGCGATATTCCAGAGGCGGACCACATGGCGATGCCCGTCGGGCCAGCGATCCTGGAAAGTGGAATTTTGCCACCACTTAGTTATTACCAACTAAGCGTACCGGTGACGCCTTTGCCACGTGCACTGAACGATGAGGCGATGCGGGATGGTTCGCGCTTCCTGCAACAGGCAGCCCAGCGCCATCAGCGTTTTCTGGCCATGGCCTTTGTCAAGTCGTATGAGACGCTCGACTGGCTTCGAAACCAGGCTGGGGGAACGTACAGCGTTCGCGAGTTGGGAGCATTTGACGGAGTAAAGGTCTTGGAATTTGCGCCGCGTGGCGAACTGAAAGGTCCATCGAACTAACGGGCACTTCGCCGGTAAAGTCTTCTTGCATTAATTTTCCGAGCACGTTTCTCCTGGCTTATCGCAAAACCTCGACGTGGTTCGCCTGGCCACCTAAATCCTGATGTTTCAACCGTGGCTAGGTTGGTTCGCTTGATACAAATCAGCCAGTTAGAACTGTGATGACCCGGAAAGTGGATTTGCGCCTGGGGCAGGAAATGAAATAATCTCCATCGACCCCATGGCCCATCGAAAGATCCCGGCTCCTCGCCTCCAGGCCATTGAGGCGGAGCTCAATCAGATACTGCACACCAAGGTGATTAGCGGGCTCGATGCCGTGCGGGCTCTTGCCGTTATCCTTGTCCTCGTTGACCACTTCGAGGTCTTCGATCATTTGTCCGGTGAGCATCCGCAAACAGGATCTCTTGGAGTTATGATTTTTTTCGTATTGAGCGGCTTCCTGATTACTTCGATGCTCCTGAAAGAGTATCGCCGGACCGGAAACATCGCTCTCGGGAACTTCTATCGACGGCGAGCCTACCGGATCTTTCCCAATTTTTATTGCTGTTGGATCCTCACCACGGTGGTCTCCTGCCTGTGCGGCAGCTTCAATTGGAAGCATGCCGCCCTCTCTTTCTTCTATCTGATGGATTATGCTCGAGGGCTTGCCCCGGCAAGTGTTCAACCAGGGCTGCACATGTGGGTCAGTTGGTCATTGGCAGTTGAAGAAAAGTTCTACCTGCTGTGGCCGCTGCTGCTGTTGATTCTGCTGAAACGGCCGAACCTGATTCGTATGCTGGTGTCGATCATTCTTGGTCAGTGGGTCTATCGTGCCGTTATGGCCTGGCGTTTCCATGTGAGCGATGCCTATCTCTATAACACGTTCGATATGCGAGCCGATGCCCTGCTTGTGGGATGCCTGCTGGCCATCATGGTGGAAAACGACCGCATCCGCTTGCTTTGCTGCGAATTGCTCCGCCGGCAATGGGTCAGCGCGCTCGCGCCCCTGGCACTGGCGCTGATGGCGGTGGTTGCGACTCCCAGCAATAAGGCGGTCGCGTTAGTGCTTTGGTCGATGCAGCCATTGATCGTTGCGGTGATGTTGTTGCAGGCGGTTTATTGGGGAGCTAAGTCCTGGACATTTACGGGCCATGCGACAGTGCGCTGGATCGCCCAACTCTCGTACGCACTCTATCTCTACCATCCCCTGGCGAGCCAGATCGTTAAAGTTGTCGGCATGCGCCACCTTGGTTATCCGGCGGTTATCCTTACCTTGATTATGGCGCCGGCCTCCTACTACCTGGTAGAGCGGCCCTTCATGCGCATGCGCGACCGCCAGCGTCCCCGCGATGCCGCCATTCCAGCTGGCGCGGCTCCTTCCGTTGCCACGGCTGTCGCCGAGTAAACCGGGCGATTTCCGATTGATCTGCGTACCTGTGCTGTTTTTTGGGGGAGATCATTTTTCATTCAACCATCGCACTTGCACCCTGCGCAGCGGTTTCTGTGTATTATTTGGCGGCAGTCATGGTGACTAGGTATAAGTTGTAGTCCACGTAGGGGACCGGGTAGGCACCTAGCCAGGTTAGCCGAGCGCCGTCATCATGCAGTTTCCGCAATAGCCATTCTTCTGGGGCATCATACGTGCCCAAAACCAAAAACTCGCGGTGCTGCTGTATAAAGTCGGTGTAGGAACTAACGCTGGCAGAGATTGGGTAGTCGGGCTTCATTCCGTCGCCCCATCCGTGATCCTCGAAAATATTGGTATGCGTGTAGTTCATCGCCAGAGAACGGTCTTTGAGAAAATAAAGGCGCGAGAGAATATCCGGCTTTTCGTGATGGTTCATCTCAAAGAACGTGACGCCACCAGCATCCACCAGGGGTAGGTCAGAACGGACATCAGCGAGGGCGGAGGCGTCTTTGACAGCGAAAAACGATGAAGTCTTCCAAACATCAGTTCTGACACAGAAGACCAATAGAATCGCTGCCGCGGCATATCCTGCATAGCGATTGCGGGCCAGTCGAAGACCGAGCAGGATGGCAATGCCGATGTAAATCACAGCCGTTGTCGTGATGACGTAGCGATCCCAAAATGCTCCGTGCCTCCAGCTCAGGACAATATTCAACAGGATCGGATTGAGCAGTATTAAACCAAGAAGAACCATTTCTTCGGTGCGCCGGCTGCGTACCGGCCCTATCCAGGGCTTCCCTTGAGGCACGATCAATGCCGCACAGACGGCTACAAACAGCGCTACGCTGATAATGCTAATGGCGCCGAAGTAGAAGTAAACGATCTTTCCCGCGGAGGCTTGGAACACAGCAGGGAAGTAAAGCGCCCCGGACCCTTGAAGGAGTGGAATGTAGAGGATCATCGCAGCTGTCGGCAGCAACAGCGCCGCCCATAAGGCAAAATCTGCTTTGCGCGTGCGTGAAAATCGGACCAACTCGGCAGCGAGAAACGGGAACAGAGAGAGTGGGGCGAAAATGTGCGCGCTCAGCATCCCTAAATTCGAAAGAGCGACGCCCCATAATGCAAGACGGCGCTTCTCTGAGGTCGTTGCAATGTCCCAGCAAAGCAAAAGAGTAGAAAACGACATCATTAAGAGGGCGTAAGGTCTAGCCTCCGTGGCGTATCGGAAGGTTCCTCCTAACCACAGGATGAGCACTGCGGCGGTGGCGTATGAGATTCCCACTTTGCGGCGCACAAAAAAGAAGAGCGCCATGCTCCCGACGTAGAATTCCAACATTGAGGGAAAGCGAAGGCCAAACGGACTTTGTCCAAAAAGCTCCATGGAAAAGCGGCTGAACAGGTACCCCGCGGGAGGCTGGAAATCAAATCTGCCGATTAGCCGCCAAAGTAGCGGTATCGTTCTTGCCCTGGCAATGTCTAGCGTGTACAACTCATCGAACCACACGAATCGGCGATTACCTTCCAGCATCGCCACCACGTACAGGAGGGTCAAGGCTGCGAGCACAGTCCAAAGCTCGTAGCTCGGTTCCGTTCGAGCCCGCACCTCGGATTTGTGCCCAACTTGACGCGTAGAGACTGGAATAGTAATCATTGGACCCGATGCCTAAAATCTTTTCTCTTGGCGATGCAGGTGACCCCAGACTAGCACCGCTCCCCGTTCGAATCGAACGAATTCCCTCCCGACCGCTCGTGTAGTTCCTCCCAAGGTAAGGGAGGAATGGAGTGACTTCGCCGTAATCCCCCAGACCCACCCCTCAAATACGGCCACAACTAAGCTATGTACGAATACTCGAAATG
Organism: uncultured Acidobacteriaceae bacterium; assembly: GCA_963787145.1. Lineage (GTDB taxonomy): Bacteria > Acidobacteriota > Terriglobia > Terriglobales > Acidobacteriaceae > PALSA-350. Next base: position 88,637 of record CAWBBY010000033.1, on the reverse strand, counting down.
ATTGTCCATGCGCGTGCCGTATTTTCGTTCGGGTTGCGGAGGCGCGGTCGGGTTCTTTTTGAATTTTGAAGAAGCCTGAAGGTGGAAGATCGAGAATTCTTCGCGCTCTTCGCGGGCCAATGTTAACTTAGGTTGTACTCAAGGACGCCCGCCTTCTCCGCTCAGGTGCCGCGTGACCGTAGAATTATCCCAGAACCGGAGTCTCCCAAGCATGCCGGTATTCCAGTTGTTTTCGAACGCTGTTGACACACATTTCACCTCGTGGAAGATGGTGTGCTTCAAGGGAAGGTCGAGGGTATGAGCAGACCGGCCCGGGTTTCTTTGGCCATCCCGGTTTTCAACGAGGAAGCGGTCGTACCTGAGCTTGTTCGCCGGACGACTGCGGTTCTGGACGGCATCCCCGGTGGTCCACATGAAATTGTTTTGGTGGATGACGGTAGCTCCGATCGTACGTTGGAACTCCTGGAAAAAGCTGCGGAGAAAGACTGGAGGATCGTAGTGGTCTCCCTTTCTCGCAATTTCGGCCATCAAACGGCGTTGGGGGCAGCTCTGGACCAGGTTTCCGGAGACGTGGCGGTTCTCCTTGACGGAGATTTGCAAGATCCGCCGGAAGCCGTGCCCACTCTGCTGGATTGGTACCAGCAGGGCTACGACGTAGTCTACGTGCGACGTGTTAACCGCAAAGAATCGTGGTGGCTGCGCGCTTGCTACTACCTTTTCTACCGATTGCTGGCTGCGCTCTCTTCCGTTCAATTGCCTTTGGATGCCGGCGACTTCGGCCTGATGTCGCGCCGGGTGGTCACAGAGATTCGCAGGATGCCGGAACAGCACCGCTATCTCCGCGGGTTACGCACCTGGGTGGGGTTTCGCCAGATCGGAATACCCATGGAGCGCTCCGCCCGTCATGCGGGCCGGACCAAGTACAATCCGCTCAAGTTGCTCAAGCTGGCATCCGACGGCATTTTTGCTTTTTCCATCGCGCCGCTTCGCGCAGCTGCCTTACTGGGGGCGAGTGCAATATTCATGTCCTTCCTTTTTGCCCTCTATTCTGTCTACGCAAAATTCTGGATGCACTCGCCGCAGGGCTTTACTGCGCTGATCCTGGCCATAACATTTTTCTCCGGGCTAAATCTTTTCTTTCTGGGGATTATTGGAGAGTACGTAGGCCGTATATATGAGGAAACGAAGGGCCGTCCGCACTACGTCGTGCTCAAAGTGGTAAGACGCGATGTCAGCAGCAGCCCAGAGAGGAGTGATTCGCAGCCCGAGGTCGCGGTCTGCCGCTAGTAGAGCAGACTGATTCAAGTGGTGATTGAAAGGGCTAGATTCCTGGTGGACCCAACTTACGGCGAAGCATATCGCGAACTTTATGAGAAACACTGGTGGTGGCGTTCTCGCACCGAACTGATTGTTGACAGGCTTCGGGAAATGCGACCAGCGAGCCACCGGGAACGCATCCTGGACATCGGCTGCGGGGATGCGCTGTTTTTCGACCGACTCGCTGAATTTGGAGAAGTGGAAGGTGTAGAGCCATGCCTGGACCTGATCAGTCCGAGTAACCCGCATCGAGACCGCATATACGTCTGTCCCTTTGACGGAAACTTCCGTCCCGGTAAGCAATATTCGCTGATTCTGATGTTGGATGTGCTAGAGCACCTGGAGAATCCCGTCGACGCGCTAACCCGTGCGCTGGACCTTCTCGCGGCGGATGGTCTTGTGATCATCACGGTGCCTGCCTTTATGGCGCTCTGGACTAACCATGATGTGCTGAACCACCATCTTATCCGCTACACGAAGCGGGGCTTTCGCGCGGTTGCCCGGCAGGCCGGCTTGCAGACCCAGGAAGAGCGTTACCTCTATCACTGGACTTACCCGGTGAAGATAGGGGTGCGCTTGATGGAGAGCGTTGTTCGTTCAGAGCCTGAAGCGCCCAAGATCCCCGTCGGCTGGACGAACGACTTACTTTTCTGGGCGTCACGTTTAGAACAAAAAACCCTGAGTAGTTTGCCCATGCCGTTTGGCAGCTCTCTTATGGTAGTAGGGCGCAAAGAAAGAACCGCCTAATCGCCTTGGGAGTTTGGCCCGAGGCTGACCGATTAAGAGCAAGCGATCTTGCTGTCCAGGCTTTGTTCCGCTGTGGTGGGGTTTGGGCAACGCTCGTGCCTCGCTTGGCCAACATGCGAATCGACGCGATGTTTGAAATGCCTTTCGCGATAACAGAATGCCCTTGTAGCAATCGGAAGCGAACTTAAAAGGACCCGAAAATGAAGGTTTTGGTGACCGGGGGCGCTGGATACGTCGGATCTCATGCAGTGCGAGAGCTTCTCGCGGTAGGGCACGACGTGCTTGTTTATGACAACCTCTCCACCGGTCACCGCGAACTCGTCGATGGGGTGCCCCTGATTGTCGCAGACGTCGCGGACCGCGCCCCGCTGCTCAGGGCTCTTCGCGGGGTCGACGCTGTGATGCATTTCGCGGCCTCCGCCTATGTGGGGGAATCGATCGAGAATCCGCGCAAGTACTTTCACAACAACGTGCAATCTGCTCTCAAGTTGGCGGATACGGTGCTGGACAGCGACGCGCGTCTCTTCGTCTTTTCCTCCAGCTGCGCAACTTATGGAGTGCCGCAGCGCCTGCCGATCAAGGAGTCGTTTCCCAAGAACCCAATCAGCCCCTATGGCGTAACCAAGCTGTTCCTTGAACAGGTTCTTTCCGCCTACCAGTACTCCCACGGGCTGCAACATATGTGCCTTCGATATTTCAATGCCGCTGGCGCTCATCCCAGCGGTGAAATCGGCGAGTACCACGATCCGGAAACACACCTGATCCCGCTAGCATTGAAGGCTGTCCTGGGCACTGCTCCCGGCCTCAAAGTCTTCGGCAAAGACCTGCCCACTCCCGATGGAACCTGCATCCGCGATTACATCCATGTTTCCGATCTGGGCAAGGCGCACGTCAAAGCGCTGGAGTATCTGGCAAGGGGAGGAGAGTCTATCGCTTTGAACCTGGGAACGGGCACCGGAACCTCGATCGGCTCTTTACTCGCTGCCATCAAAAAAATCACCGGCCAAGAGGTCCCACACGAACTTGTCGCCTACCGGCCAGGGGATCCTCCGGCACTCTATGCCGACCCCAGCCTCGCGCGGCGGGTGCTTGATTGGGCACCTGAATTAGATCTGGAATCCATCCTGCGCACGGCCTGGAAATGGGAGACTCAAGGCTTACCCCGTCTCCTCCCAGCGGTTAGCCGCCGATAGCCTGAGAATGGCGTAAGCGCAGGCAGCAGTAGATTCTTCAACGTTAAAGGCGCTACTTGCGCGGGACAGTGACTCCAGATGCTAGCAGTCCGATTGAAGACAGCTCTCGACGACACTTTTAGTTCTACCTCAATCACGGCCGCTCCCTTGACCCTATTCGGGCCAACAAGCAATCCACGCTTTCTTCGTCTCCTCTGGTTTGGCTTTCTTACTCTTTTGGGCGGGATTTGGGCCTATTACCGTGTTTTCACCGGCTTCAGCTTCTATGACGATGAAGGCTCGATGATGGCCGCTGTCAAACAGTATCTTGACGGCTTTAAATTGTATGACCAATTTTGGAGTGGCTACGGGCCTGTCTATTACTTCTACAACTGGCTGCTCCGAACCGGCCCGGGTTTCTTTGGCCATCCCGGTTTTCAACGAGGAAGCGGTCGTACCTGAGCTTGTTCGTCGGACGACTGCGGTTCTGGACGGCATCCCCGGTGGTCCACATGAAATTGTTTTGGTGGATGACGGTAGCTCCGATCGTACGTTGGAACTCCTGGAGAAAGCTGCGGAGAAAGACTGGAGGATCGTAGTGGTCTCCCTTTCTCGCAATTTCGGCCATCAAACGGCCTTGGGGGCAGCTCTGGACCAGGTTTCCGGAGACGTGGCGGTTCTCCTTGACGGAGATTTGCAAGATCCGCCGGAAGCCGTGCCCACTCTGCTGGATTGGTACCAGCAGGGCTACGACGTAGTCTACGTGCGACGTGTTAACCGCAAAGAATCGTGGTGGCTGCGCGCTTGCTACTACCTTTTCTACCGATTGCTGGTTGCGCTCTCTTCCGTTCAATTGCCTTTGGATGCCGGCGACTTCGGCCTGATGTCGCGCCGGGTGGTCACAGAGATTCGCAGGATGCCGGAACAGCACCGCTATCTCCGCGGGTTGCGCACCTGGGTGGGGTTTCGCCAGATCGGAATATCCATGGAGCGCTCCGCCCGTCATGCGGGCCGGACCAAGTACAGTCCGCTCAAGTTGCTCAAACTGGCATCTGACGGCATTTTTGCTTTTTCCATCGCGCCGCTTCGCGCAGCTGCCTTACTGGGGGCGAGTGCAATATTCATGTCCTTCCTTTTTGCCCTCTATTCTGTCTACGCAAAATTCTGGATGCACTCGCCGCAGGGCTTTACTGCGCTGATCCTGGCCATAACATTTTTCTCCGGGCTAAATCTTTTCTTTCTGGGGATCATCGGAGAGTACGTGGGCCGTATATATGAGGAAACGAAGGGCCGTCCGCACTACGTCGTGCTCAAAGTGGTAAGACGCGATGTCAGCAGCAGCCCAGACAGGAGTGATTCGCAGCCCGAGGTCGCGGTCTGCCGCTAGCAAAACAGACTGATTCGAGTGGTGATTGAAAGGGCTAGATTCCTGGTGGACCCAAATTACGGCGAAGCATATCGCGAACTTTATGAGAAACACTGGTGGTGGCGTTCTCGCACCGAACTGATTCTTGACAGGCTTCGGGAAATGCGACCAGCGAGCCATCGGGAACGCATCCTGGACATCGGCTGCGGGGATGCGCTGTTTTTCGACCGACTCGCTGAATTTGGAGAAGTGGAAGGTGTAGAGCCATGCCTGGACCTGATCAGTCCGAGTAACCCGCATCGAGACCGCATATACGTCTGTCCCTTTGACGGAAACTTCCGTCCCGGTAAGCAATATTCGCTGATTCTGATGTTGGATGTGCTAGAGCACCTGGAGAATCCCGTCGACGCGCTAACCAGTGCGCTGGACCTTCTCGCGGCGGATGGTCTTGTGATCATCACGGTGCCTGCTTTTATGGCGCTATGGACTAAGCATGATGTGCTGAACCACCATCTTATCCGCTACACGAAGCGGGGCTTTCGCGCGGTTGCCCGGCAGGCCGGTTTGCAGACCCAGGAAGAGCGTTACCTCTATCACTGGACTTACCCGGTGAAGATAGGGGTGCGCTTGATGGAGAGCGTTGTTCGTTCAGAGCCTGAAGCGCCCAAGATCCCCGTCGGCTGGACGAACGACTTACTTTTCTGGGCGTCACGTTTAGAACAAAAAACCCTGAGTAGTTTGCCCATGCCGTTTGGTAGCTCTCTTATGGTAGTAGGGCGCAAAGAAAGAACCGCCTAATCGCCTTGGAAGTTTGGCCCGAGGCTGACCGATTAAGACCAAGCGATCTTGCTGTCTAGGCTTTGTTCCGCTGTGGTGGGGTTTGGACAACGCTCGTGCCTCGCTTGGCCAACATGCGAATCGACGCGATGTTTGAAATGCCTTTCGCGATAACAGAATGCCCTTGTAGCAATCGTAAGCGAACTTAAAAGGACCCGAAAATGAAGGTTTTGGTGACCGGGGGCGCTGGATACGTCGGATCTCATGCAGTGCGAGAGCTTCTCGCGGTAGGGCACGACGTACTTGTTTATGACAACCTCTCCACCGGTCACCGCGAACTCGTCGATGGGGTGCCCCTGATTGTCGCAGACGTCGCGGACCGCGCCCCGCTGCTCAGGGCTCTTCGCGGGGTCGACGCTGTGATGCATTTCGCGGCCTCCGCCTATGTGGGGGAGTCGATCGAGAATCCGCGCAAATACTTTCACAACAACGTGCAATCTGCTCTCAAGTTGGCGGATACGGTGCTGAACAGCAACGCGCGTCTCTTCGTCTTTTCCTCCAGCTGCGCAACTTATGGAGTGCCGCAGCGCCTGCCGATCAAGGAGTCGTTTCCCAAGAACCCAATCAGCCCCTATGGCGTAACCAAGCTGTTCCTTGAACAGGTTCTTTCCGCCTACCAGTACTCCCACGGGCTGCAACATATGTGCCTTCGATATTTCAATGCCGCTGGCGCTCATCCCAGCGGTGAAATCGGCGAGTACCACGATCCGGAAACACACCTGATCCCGCTAGCATTGAAGGCTGTCCTGGGCACTGCTCCCGGCCTCAAAGTCTTCGGCAAAGACCTGCCCACTCCCGATGGAACCAGCATCCGCGATTACATCCATGTTTCCGATCTGGGCAAGGCACACGTCAAAGCGCTGGAGTATCTGGCAAGAGGAGGGGAGTCTATCGCTTTGAACCTGGGAACGGGTACCGGAACCTCGATCGGCTCTTTACTCGCTGCCATCAAAGAAATCACCGGCCAAGAGGTCCCACACGAACTTGTCGCCAACCGGCCAGGGGATCCTCCGGCACTCTATGCGGACCCCAGCCTCGCGCGGCGGGTGCTTGATTGGGCACCCGAATTAGATCTGGAATCCATCCTGCGCACGGCCTGGAAATGGGAGACTCAAGGCTTACCCCGTCTCCTCCCAGCGGTTAGCCGCCGATAGCCTGAGAATGGCGTAAACGCAGGCAGCAGTAGATTCTTCAACGTTAAAGGCGCTACTTGCGCGGGACAGTGACTCCAGATGCTAGCAGTCCGATTGAAGACAGCTCTCGACGACAGTTTTAGTTCTACCTCAATCACGGCCGCTGCCTTGACCCTATTCGGGCCAACAAGTATTCCACGCTTTCTTCGTCTCCTCTGGTTTGGCTTTCTTACTCTTTTTGGGCGGGATTTGGGCCTATTACCGTGCTTTCACCGGCTTCAGCATCTATGACGATGAAGGCTCGATGATGGCCGCTGTCAAACAGTATCTTGACGGCCTGAAATTGTATGACCAATTTTGGAGTGGCTACGGGCCTGTCTATTACTTCTACAACTGGCTGCTCCGATCCAACACCGGAACGCCTGTAACACACGATGTTGTCCGTATCAGTTCGCTTCAGCAGGCAAGAGAATATCAGTGGCTCACGCGGAGCACCGTCAATTATTGTGACATCTTGATTGGGCTGCAAAACCTTCCCAGCTTGAATTTTTGGGCTGGGATGAATCCGCCGGGACGGCTGAACATAGACGCGTGGATATTGGTCCTCTGCGACAAAGAGCAATTGGATATTGAACTCGCGCTATCAAAGCACCCAAACGCGTGTGCCATTTACAATCCGGAGATTTTGGCATTCTGGAGTCATAATCGTCGCGATATTGGCGGATTACCTTTAGTTCGCTACATCCACGATGAGTTCAAGCCGGTAGGCTCGATGGATAACTTTGTTTTTCTCGTCCGGAACGGGCGCGATCTAAGTAAAATTCCTAACCTCTGACCGTGATTCCATGCGTCAGGGGTTTCTGGCCGAACCAGCAGCAAACTGCAACAGGGGGACCTTCCGCATCGTGAAAGTACTAGTAGGAGTGCGAGACGGATGTCTGTGATTGGCTCGGAAGCGGACCTCTCGAGTTCTAGAGCTTCAGTTCGTTCTGATCCATATGTAAACGCCACGCGCCGTTTGCATATGGGTGTGCCTGAGATGGTGACGCTCGGCCTTTATGTGGGGCTGCTGATCTGGGCATTTCCCCACCATGAGCCATGGGCGGATGGAGAGACGGCTCAGCAGGAAGATCGCTGGCGGATAGGTATCGAACTTGAGGGCTCGGTACCAGAGCTGTTGAAGGGACGTGGAGCGGGCAATATCGAAGGTAAAGAGCTCGTCGAACCAGACGTAGCGACGAATGCCGATCGTAAGGACGAATACGTATAACAATGTAAGGCCGAAGAAAAGTAACCAGAATTCACGCCTCGGGCTGGAACGCTCGAATGAATTCGTAAGGCGAGTGGTCGCCTGCTCGTCCACGGCGAGGGCTTTCATCGAGGGCTGCTCCTTATCGCCTTATATCTTTCAGAGCTAGCGCGATTCACCTAAAGACTAGCACCCACGAGGCGCTCTCACTGAGTTGGGAATCTAGGGCGGCAACGGAACATTTTCGCTTTTTCTCCGGGTCGAGATCTCGGTATCTTTAGGCATCCAAGCCTTACAGTTGCATCAGATCATTGCATCCAGCCCTGCTTCGATCACAACATTTGCTTCTCACGTTGCTGATGTTGGCGTCTTCTTATTATTTCGTCGAGCGACCCTTCATGCGCATGGGCCGGCGGACGCAGGCCCCCGTGAAGGCGAGTTAGAATTCGGCATATCCGCTGCTGCAGTCCCGCTAGACAGGACGCCTAATTGGAAACCTTTATAGTTTGCTGGCGACTAAAAGGAACTGCTTACCAAAGGCCGGCCAAATGGGCGGGAATGCAAGATAACTCCGTAGCAGCCAAATAGGATAGGTACGCCCCTGGGACATGGAATATGGCAGAAATCTTTCCGTGCACACTTCCACATGGAAGCCGCACTTAACGAGTATTTCTTTCATTGAGAGTTCCGTGAGGGCAACATAATGATCATAGAAATCCCAGTACGCACCTGGAACGCACTTGATATTCGGGCCCATGGCGATGAAACGACCCCCTGATTGAAGTGCGCGGTGTGCGTGCAGCAAAGTTTCCTCTACATGTGCTTTTGTAGGTAAATGTTCCAGGAAGTTGCTGGTGAAAACCGTTGTTAAGCTGGCGGCGGGGATAGACCAGGGCAAAGAGCAGTCCTGTTCGAGTATGCGTACATCTGCTGAGGCTCGCTTTCGTGCCTCGGGATTGAGATCCATGCCATATTTGGCCGCGCATTGCGCCTGGTTAATGAACTCGCAATATCCGCATCCCAAGTCCAGAACTACTGCGTCGGACGGGATCCAGCGCGAAAAATATCCAGCCAGCACCGACCATACTTTTTTACGGTAGGCTTCCTGATTTTGAAACCGGACGCTGTAGATAGCATCCAGATCGGCTGCGGAGTGGACTGGCGAATCGGAGCTGCGAGTGCTTTCCATGATACTCTCTGATGTTCTCGCAAGTTGGTCTCAAGCTTGTCGCGGTCGGCTCGCGAGATCCTGGAATTCCATTGTATGCCCGTGAAGTTGTTTTAGAACTCTCACCTCGCCAAGCGGACTTGACACCGCCGGCTGTCACAAGCTAGTTGATTTACTATCGACCAGCGAGCGCGCCCGGGTAACGAACTCTTCCAGCGGCATTGCACCTTGATCGCCCTGGCCGCGGACTCGCAGGCTGATCCCGCCTGTCTCCGCCTCTTTGTCGCCTACAACCAGGATGTAAGGCAGCTTCTGCAGTGTGAAATCACGAATCTTGGCGCCCATCTTCTCATTGCGGTGATCGACCTCTACGCGCAGACCGGCATTCTGTAACGTCGCTTGTATCTTTTCCGCGTAATCGAGATGGCGTTCGCTGATGGGCACGATGCCGGCCTGCACCGGCGCAAGCCAAAGCGGAAAGGCGCCGGCATAGTGCTCTATCAGCACGCCGAAAAAGCGCTCCACCGAACCATAGAGAGCCCGGTGCACCATCACGGGTTGATGGCGCTCGCCGTCTTCACCTACATACTCCATCTCAAAGCGCGCCGGCATGTTGAAGTCGAACTGCACCGTCGACAGCTGCCATAAGCGGCCAAGTACATCTACCAGCTTGATGTCGATCTTGGGTCCATAGAAAGCAGCCTCACCGCGGATGGTCTTATAGGGAATTGCCTTGCGTGCCAAAGCGTTCTCAAGCGAGTTGATTGCCAGTTTCCAGTTCTCGTCCGACCCGGCATAATTCTTGCGGTCCTTGGGATCCCAGGTGGAAAGCTCCACCTTGAATTCCGTGAAGCCAAAGGTGTTGAGCACGACCTGCGCAAACTCGATGCAGCCCACAATCTCGTCTTCAATTTGCGCCGGTTCGCAGAAGATATGCGCGTCATCCTGGGTGAAGCCACGGACGCGCAACAATCCATGCATGGTCCCTGACCGCTCGTAGCGATAGACATTCCCCAGCTCGGCATAGCGCACAGGCAGATCGCGGTAGCTCTTGGGCGAATTCTTGTAGATAAGAATGTGGAACGGGCAGTTCATCGGTTTTATCCGGTAATCTGCGTCGTCGAGCTCCATCGGGGTGAACATGTTTTGCGCGTAAAAGCCCTCGTGGCCGCTGATCTGCCACAGGTGCACGCGCGCCACGTGGGGGGTATAGACCAGCGAGTAGCCTCGCTTGAGGCACTCGTCGCGCATCCACTCTTCCATGATCTTGCGCACCATCGCCCCTTTGGGATGCCAGAAGATCAGTCCAGCGCCGGCCACCTCCTGAATGGAAAAAAGATCCAGCTGCTTGCCCAGCACGCGATGGTCCCGGCGTTGTGCCTCCTCCAGCCGGGCAAAGTGCTGGTCCATTTCCTTGCTGGAAAAAAATGCTGTGCCGTAAATGCGCTGCAGTTGGGGATTGTCTTCGTCCCCCAGCCAGTAAGCGCCGGCAAGGTTCGTCACTTTGAAGGATTTGACCCGGCCGGTCGAAGGCACGTGCGGCCCGCGGCAAAAATCCTCAAAGGCACCATTGCGGTAAAACGAAATCTCCTCGCCTGGCTTGGTGAAGCGTTCGACGAAGTGAGCCTTCATAAAATCGTTGCTGGCCTTGAAGCGCGCCAGACTCTGGTCGCGCGACTCCCATTCGCGAACGAAGGGCTCATTGCGCGCAACCACCTCCGCCATCCTGGCTTCGATGGCCTTAAGGTCCTCGGGGGTAAAGGGCGTGGGCCGGTAGAAATCGTAGAAGAAGCCGGCATCCGTCGCCGGCCCATGGCCAAGCTTGGTCTCGGGATATAGCTCGAGCACCGCAGTCGCCATCACGTGCGCGGCGGAGTGACGCACCACCTTCAAAGCTTCAGCATCCTTCTCGGTCAGCAGCTGTAACGACACGTCCTCGGTGAGCGGAGTGCTCAGGTCCACCAGGCGTTCGGCGTTCGCTTCGCCGGCGCTATACATGCTGGCCTCGGGCGTCGCTTCGCCGCCCTCAGACGGGGTGTCACTCGCTGCCTGATGGTTATCGGCGGCTATCGGTCGAATGCGGGCCACCACCGCCGCGGCGGCCAGTCGCGGTGAAATACTCAGGGCAACATCGTGGGGAGTTGTTCCGGCGGGGAATTCTTTGATTGAGCCGTCGGGGAGATGAACCTTTATCGAGTCTGCGATCGCTGTCATTTTCCTGGGAGAGTGAGAATTCAAGGATATGTGTCCGTACCCTCATTCGTCGAGGGGCGGCGGCTGGCACCTTAAAGTCAGAACCGATCTCCGGGTGCCGCATGAAGGGTACTGGCCTCAGTGTCTGCGTTAGAACCGCCGGTTCAGGTTTGAGTCCCGCAGGGACGGCTGAAAATAGCCCAGCACGTCAGTGCTGGGTAGGTTTGAAAATACGGACCAGTCCCGCCAGGGACGGCTGAAAATGTCCCAGGACGCAGTCCTGGGTTTAACTGCCCCGAATCGCGAATAATTCATTTCAGAGGTAGACCCAGGATTGCATCCTGGGTCCGGGACTCAAGTTAGAAAGGGTACTTCTCACGCAGACGCTTCAGCCCGTGCGGCACCAGGAGACCGGTTCTGACTAGAAAGGTAAGCATCCGTTCCCCGCAAGGAGCGCTCTAAACCAGCGCAGAGTGGGTCATGGCCTCGAGTACCGAGAGAGGCGATGACTCCGGAGAGACCATGGCTTGGTGTTGCACCAGGAAGGTTTGCTCCAGAGCGTACTGGCCCGAGAGGACCGCGTGCGGAACCATGTCCGTGTACACCATCCAACTGGAGCCGGCGGGAAACTGCAGATACTCCTTGCGGCAGTCGGCCTGGAACGAGGCGTTCTCTTTAAGGAAGTTGTGAAAGCGCATCATAAAGTCGTCATAGGGTGATCGCTTAAGGCTAGGGACCGCATAACCAAGGCCCGCTGCATTGGCCAGCGAACGCAGCGCCCGGCTGGCAGAGTTGCTTGCGGCGGGGAGCGCGATCTGTTGTGGCGCGTAACGGGGCGCGAGCGCGGGGAATGGATCGCTGACCACCCAGTCGCGCGTGCGCGACGGGTGAATATTGTTGAAGAAGCGCAGGATGCGTGCTCCCCGTGTAGGACGCGTAGGGAAAGCATCGGTGTGCAGCAGATCGTTGCGGCGGCGCAGCGGCAAGTCCCGGCCCTCTTCCTCCTGCGGCCGGAAGCTGGCGTAGTCCAGCTGCCAGCGACCCTGGTAGGGCGATAGAAAGCGGGTAAGGAAACGGGTCACATCCTGCGAGTACCGGCGCATGATCGCCTGCAGTTGCTTCAAATCCTCGGCGCCGGTGGTGCTGGCATCGAGGCCGCTCACGCTATCCAGATTCGGCTTGTAAGCGATGTTCTTGTGCAGCGTGCTGCCTGTCTGCTGTTGGCCCAGCAGGAAAGGGAGATCTTGGGGTCGAAATGAAATGGGCGTTTGTGGGAAGTAGAGAATGTCGCCGGCTTCCAGTTGCCGGCACCATGCACGTGCTTGCTCCGGCGATGGTGCATCCTTCGAGTTGTCCAGTTGTAGTGAGTCGGGAGCAATGGTGATCAGCGCCATGAGAGCAGCTTTCCTAGCCTCTCGAGAACTTGCGGCGCAGCCACAGCGTACCAAAAAAGAGTAGACTGATCGCCAAAACGACACAGCCGGCCGGGAAGGAGATGTACTTGTAGCTATCGGCGTAATTGACTTGGTGGCCCATGCCGTTGTAGATCATGATGCCGACGATGGCCAGGAAGGTGAACAGGAAGAAGCTCAGGAAACCCACCGCAAAGGCCATCAGAAGACTGGTAAAGAACCCGAAATCGCCCAGGGGGATGCCGAAGAACTTTCCTTCCGCGCGCGAATTCGCCCCTTGGTGCAGGTTTTGCTGCTGCGCATTCATGATCGGCCTCAGAATGGGGACGGTGCACACCCTTCCACTCAGCTAGAATACTAGGTTATGGCTGAAGTCGCCCAAATGGAGTTGTTACCGGCATCGCTCGTGGCGCAGCAAACCCCCGTGCGTCAGTCCGAAAACCGCTTGTGCTACGCGATCTTTGCCGATACGCACATCACCGCCCAGGAACTCGAGCCAATCGTGCAGGCAGTGCCGAATGCGGTGGCCGCCGCGCTTACCCGGCATGCCTACTACTTTGTACCCCTCACTATTGGTGAGACTGAGGAGACGATGGTTGCGCCCGGGTACACTATCGACCTGGGCGATCGCGCCATGTGTCACCGCAATGTGCAATTTGACGGCGCCGATTGCATCTTCATCTCCACCCGGCTGATGCAGGACAGGTTTGCGTTGGCCTTCGAATTCTTCATCAATGTCGGCCACCACTTTGTCGAAGCCGCCGGGGTGCCACAGAGTTTTTGCGATCTGGCGTGGTCCCAGGCCTTGGCTGACGTGCGTGGCGAGACCAGCCAGGATAGCTATGAAAGCCGGCGCCGGGCACTGGACCGGAGCCGCAACGAAAGCCCCGGTGCGCGCATGGCGGAGAGAACGTTCTCACGCGTGGACCAGCCGGCCGCGGGCCGCATGGTTGAAAGGGGGCGGATCGACGAAAAGGCAAAGAGCAGCTTTTTTGAATCGGCCTTTTCCGATACTCTCGCCATCTACATGCTCTCGCTCACCCTGGACTTCAACTACACCGATCTGCGCGAGCGCGAGTATCCACTGCTGGCGGCGCCCGCGTTGGCCGAGCGTTTGCGCCATGTGGCCGCGCTCTTCCCTCCCAACCCCGGCTACGACTTTCAAATCTCCTATCGCCACAAGTTTTAACGCTCCTCTCTGTACAATCAGCGCATGATTGCGCACCTGCGCGGGCGGCTCCTGGCGAAACATCCACAGCAGGCGATCATCGAGGCCGGCGGAGTCGGCTACGACGTCGTGATCAGCGTGCCCACGTTTAGTGCGCTGCCGCCGGAGGGCACTGAGGTGGCTCTCTTCATCCATACCCACGTGCGCGAAGACACCCTGGCGCTGTACGGCTTTCTCACTCGGGAGGAGAAGCGGGTCTTCGAGCGCTTGATCACCGTGAGCGGCGTAGGCCCAAAGCTTGCTGTCACCATCCAGAGCGGTCTGAGCACCGAGCGGTTGGTGGGCGCCATCCGCGGCCAGGATCATGCCACTCTCTCTCAGATTCCCGGCATCGGCAAACGCTTGGCCGAGCGCCTGGTGGTGGATCTCAAAGACAAGCTCGAGGATATGGCAGCTGCTCCGCACCTGATCGAGACCGGCCCTTCGACCGAGGATGTGCTTTCCGCCCTTGTCAATCTTGGTTACCAACGCGCGCTGGCGCAAAAGGCAATTGCTGCCGCAGTGGCTAAGGACAAGACCGTCGGAGAAAGCTTCGAGACTCTTTTCCGCGCTGCTTTAGCCGGAATGCGCAACTAAAGTGCATCTAGTATGGTTCACCGGAGCGAGTAGTTTTTTCCCAGCAAAGAGTAGATTGAGGCAACTTTGCCCGGAGCTGCACGCTCCTCAGCAGGTAAACCGCTGAATTAACTACACTACTTCCACCGCGCTGTTTGGCACGCCACATGCAGTGGAGCCGAGTAGGATTACGTAGTGCTAAGAGTTCCCCCCGACGGCACTGCGGTCCCTTAGTTTGCGGCTCACTTAGGTGTGCCGTGGAGAAGATGCCCATGCCAGGGAGGTGTGGGCATCTTCTTTTGTAGGCAGCTTATTCCGACGCGGGCTTCATCTGCGCCTGATTGGCACAGCCGATTGCCTTGGGCATTTCGGGATCGTTAGCGGCAGTTGCTCCGGTCTGATGCAAGATGTCTTGCTGGAACTTCTGCAGTTCAGGGAACGAGTAGTGGGTGCAAAGATTCAGTTCCCAGGTATCGGCCGTCTTCTTGGAAACTACATACATGCGAATAGTTTCATCCGGGCGCGCGGGCGAGTCGCTCTCTCGAATGATGGAAAAGCTATAGTAGCCGGGGATAAAGCCGGCACTTGTCCGGGTGTCCATCGAGTTCATCACGATCGTGCGATCATCCACCGTGATGTTCTCGAAACGGGCAACGATGAGGGCGACCTGGCGAGCCTGGTCGAACTCCATCTCATGTACACGCGCACGCGCGCACAGCATAGATGCGACTACAAAAAAGAAAAAAAAGGCAAGTTGTCTCATGTATGCGAGCAGCCGGACAGCCTTGTCAGATTGAGGGAGGCAAGCAAAGTCTATTGCAGATCAATATAAACGCGATGGAGCGTGGCGTTGCACGCCCATTACTTTTGTACTGCAAAACAGGATTTCGGGTACCTTCGGCGTTACCAACCCTGGTTTGTAAGATGCGCAGATAAGCTTACGAGGACCGCAAAAATCGCGGCTTCGCTTACGATATCTTTTTCGCAATGCAATCATGACCTCTAAATTCGCACACATTGCCGGGGAACCCAGATTTCCTACCTTGCGAAACTGGACGCCATCGCGTGTGCGGCTTTCAGTGAGGAAAGCCGCATGGAGCTAGCCTGCGCCACTAACACCAACAGGAAATCTGGGGAACCCGGATTTCCTGCCTTGCAAAACTGGACGCCGTCGCGTGTGCGGCTTTCAGTGAGGAAAGCCGCATGGAGCTAACTCGCGCCACCAACACCAACAGAAAATCCGGGGAACCGTACTTCCGTGAAGCCGGGCTCAGATTCTTGCGTAGCCTGCGGCGAAATAACCGGCGGGAGTGGTTCGAGGCCCATAGGCAGGAGTTCGAGCGCGAGTTGAAGCAGCCGATGCTGGCTTTGATCGAAACGGTGAACGGCTCCATGGAAGACTTTGCTCCCGCGCATGTGCGACCGCCGCAAAAGTGCATGATGCGCATCTATCGTGACATACGATTTTCTTCTGACAAGCGGCCGTACAAAAGCCATGTCTCCGCCTGGTGGTCGCGTGCAGGTCTGGAAAAGACCTCAGGGGGCGGCTACTACATGCATATCTCCCCAGATGAGGTGCTGATTGCCGCCGGCGTGTATATGCCGGAGCGAGAGCAGTTGCTGGCAATCCGTGGGTACCTGGCCGTGCATCATGCGGAAGTGCGGCGGCTGCTCAACGAGCGCAAGCTACGGCGCACCATGGAGTCTTTTACGGGCGTGCCGCTCACACGGCCCCCAAAGGGCTTTCCTAAAGATCACCCGGCGATGGATCTGCTCTTGTGCCGGCAGTGGGGCGTGGAGGCTACCCTCGCACCCAAGGCAGCTCTGCAGAATGATCTCGCAACCGAAGTGATCCGGCGCTTCCGTCTCGCAGCTCCGCTGGTGAATGCGCTCAACACGCCTCTGCTGGCGAGTATCGAAAAGAAGCGGCGGCCCTTGTTTGGTTTATAGAAAAAGGGCAGAAATCAAGGGAAAACCCATGATATTGCGGAAAATCTTGGAAAAAGAAGCTAAAAACGGAACAAATAACGGTTTTTCGATTGACAAACGCCGGACAAAGCCGCATCGTAAACGGCGGTGGGTTCGTTTTTACCCGCATAAACACTGGGTTTCCTGACGATCGATGCAAGTTTCGCACGAGCATCTGAAGGTACCGGGTGAAGCGTCTAGAACAACATGGATTCTCCAGGGGCGAAAACAACGCCACCATGGGGCCCATGAAATAACAGGAGAAAGAAGGACACAATATGGCAACAGGCTTGACCAAGACAGCACTGGTTCGCACCCTGGCAGAAAAGCTTGAGTTGACCAACAAGCAATCGGCAGCATTTCTTGACCTGCTCGCAGAGACGGCGGTGAAGGAAACAAAAAAGAATGGCGTGTTCGTCATTCCGGGACTTGGCCGGTTGGTGAAGGCTGAGCGCAAGGCGCGTTTGGGTCGCAATCCACAAACCGGCGAAACCATCAAGATCAAAGCCAAGACTGTGGTGAAGTTCCGCGTGGCCAAGGCTGCTAAAGATATCATCGCCCCCCCAAGGAAGTAGCAAAGAGGCTGAATTGGTGGCGGCGATCCACGGATTTTCTGTTGATGTTGGTGATGCAGACTAGCTCCATGCGGCTTGCTCAACAGGAAATCCAGGTCAACGCAACCCCAGGGTAAAGGAAGAAGCACGCGAAGGGGGCCAGGTGACATCGCCACGCCCTCTGTACCTGGGTTCCCGCAGGGGAGTCTCTGCTTAAGAGTGCAGCAGAAAGCCGGGTTTCCCACCCTTGACGACTTCTCGGCAAGGGTGGGAAACCACAAGTCCCACGCACCTCGTCGATCCCTTCCTAACAAATCTTTGCGCTTGCTTCGTGGTTTCCGAAAGCAAAGAAGCCCTCGCTATGCATCTGCGCCCGCCGGGGCTGTGGGTCGCTTTGTCAACGCGCGGCTGATCAGAGACAGTCCGTAGCAGATCAGCAGGCATTGGATCAGGACGCGTGCGTTGTAGCGCCAGGCGAAGATCGCGAAGCAAAGCGTGAAGGCAATCGGATGAGTTTCGGCAAGAAGAGCTTGTAACCATTGGGGACGCGCGGACGAGGTGGCATCGCCGGCGCCGATACCAGGCCATAAACGTGGAACACGGCGACAGTACTCCTGGTAGGCATCCCCCAGCCGGGCGCTGAGGAAGCGCTCTTCCGCGGAGATGAGAAACAGTACGAATATGCTGAAGGCAAGCAGAAAGAATGCGGCTCCGCTGGGTGGCATGAGAATAGCGGTAGCCAACCCGAGCAGCCAGGAACCTAGGTAGAGCGGATTGCGAAGATAGCGATAAGGTCCGGCGGCGACCAACCGGTCACCCTGCATCACGGCGCCACGCATGGCCCCGGAACCGAGGTAGGCGGTGCCCCACACCCGCAGGAGAGCCCCCATGGCGAGACAGGCCAGAGCGATGAACGTTACGGTCACAGTGGCAGCTGCCAAACCAATCCTGCCGCTACGCGCGGCCAACGTGGAGGCCGCGAGCCAAAGCGTGCCATCACGGCCACCGCGAACGATAGCTCCCCAGGGCGGTATAAACCCAAGCAAGTAGAGCAGCAGGAAGATGACGACCCGGAAGCGAAATGCCAGTGCGGCCGCATTCATAACCCGAATTTCTCAATTGCCATTGGCGGTTCCCATACCCCGTATCTGCTGTTTCACCCTTCATTCGTTACGGGTCGAGAGAGGAACTGGCTGCGGCTCGCCGCCGGCTGCCATGCAAAAATGTAACAGTAATAGTTTCATTTACCGGCGATCGTTTCGAGCAGGGCATCGAAGTCTTCCAGGCGGGAATATTCGATGATCACGCGACCGCGGCCGTTCTTGTCTTCAATCGAAACCTTCAGGCCAAGGGCTCGCTGCAGTAAATCCCGTGCCTCGCGAACGTTGGGATCGAGCGGGGCCTTCTCTTTTTCTTCACCCTTCGGTTTTTTCTCCGGATTCAGCAATCCCTGGACGTAACTCTCTGTCTGGCGAACTGACATGGAGAGGGCGCTCACTTTTTGCGCGGCCTTCAGGATTGCATCGGGTGACTCGAGCGACAGAAGCGTGCGCGCATGGCCGAAGCTAAGGTTCCCACTTTCCACTTTTTGCTGCACTTCGATTGGAAGGCGAAGGAGCCGGAGGAAATTGGCGACGGAGGCTCGATCCTTGCCGGTACGCTGAGCCATTTGTTCTTGCGTCATCTTGAATTGGTGGCCCAAGCGATCATAGGCGCGGGCCTGTTCCATCGGGTTCAGGTCGGTGCGCTGCAGGTTCTCAACGATCGTCATCTCCATTGCCTGCTCATCGGAGACGTGACGCAGGATCGCGGGCACGGTGGTCTTGCCTGCCAACTTGGAAGCTAGCCAGCGGCGTTCGCCGGCGATCAACTGGAAGCGGTTGTCGGCCAGCGGCCGCACCAGCACTGGTTGCACCACGCCGGTCGCCGCGATCGAGGCAGAGAGCTCTTTGAGAGCGTTTTCGTCGATGCTTCCGCGCGTTTGGAAGGGATTTCGTTCAATCTGGTCGACGGGTATCTCCCTCGGCTTGCCCTCGTCAGGAGCAGGGGGAGGAGCGGCAGGTGCGGGAGTTGAGGTGAATCCAGATCGTCCTGGCAGCAGGGATTCGAGACCCTTGCCGAGTGCGCGGCGCTTGGGGACTTCAACAGCAGCAGTCATTGATCTTCCTAAAGCCTCAGAGGTTGAGAACTGCGAAACTAGGCGGCCGCGTGCACGACTGGCCGGCAATTCCTGAGGAAATCGTCCTCAGCGACGATGGATGGTCAAGCATAGGGCCAGAAACGTACTTTCGTCTCCTGTCGCGACTGCGCTTGCAAGGCGGCTTTTCGCTCCAGGGCTTTGGGGCTATCGATGTGATTGCGGGCAAGGATTTCCTCGGCCAGTTCCCTGTAACTCTCGGCGCCGCGGGATCGCGGGTCATACAGCGCCACCGGTTTGCCGTAGCTTGGGGCTTCCGCCAAACGGATGTTGCGCGGGATTGCGGTCTTGAGCAGCTTAGCCCCGAAAAATTTGCGCAGGTTTTCCGTGACTTGCTGTGCCAGGTTCGTACGCTCGTCATACATGGTGAGAATCACACCCTCGATATCGAGCGTTGGGTTGAACGCAGCCTGGATGCGTCCAAGCGTGGTGAGCAACTCGGAGATACCTTCGAGTGCGAAGTATTCGGCTTGCATGGGGACGAGTAGCCGGTCGGCTGCGACAAGGGCGTTCAACGTAAGCAGATCGAGTGCCGGCGGGCAATCCAGAATAATGAAGTTGTACTGATTGCGTACGGGTTCCAAAGCCTGGCGCAGGCGGTATTCGCGACGCTCGACTTGGATTAACTCGACGGTGGCGCCGATGAGGTGATTGCTTCCGGGGACTATCTTTAGAGTCTCGATAGCTGTGGGCAGTATTGTTTCGGCGATCGTCGCGTGTCCCATGAGAATGTCGTAGGTCGAATTGCGATTTTCGTCCCGCGCTATGCCAAATCCCCCGGAGGAGTTGGCTTGGGGATCGCAATCGACGAGTAGGCAGGTGAGCCCTTCAAGCGCCAGTGCGGCAGATAGATTGATTGCGGTAGTGGTTTTGCCCACCCCGCCTTTCTGATTCACGACCGCGATCACTTTACCCATGCTTAATGGAAGAGTATCGAGGGAAGGCGATGAGAGCAAGAAACTGGCGATGTGCAGAAGTGGGCGTGAATTGTGGAGAACCCCAAAACGCGGCGGCCGACAGTACGTCTAACTATCGTAACTGGAAGGAGATAGAGGTAAGCGAGGCAGGGTGGGGCGAATGTGAACGCCAAATTACGCCAGTGGAAAACGTGGCATTGTTCCACGTGGAACACGTGACTGGAAAGGCCGCCAGGCAGCGTTGTTCCACGTGGAACAACGGCATCAATTTACCCGGCGCGCTGGCCGATGGCGAGAATCATCTGATCGGAATTGGGCAGACGAACAGGTTCCATCCACTGCAGCTCATGCGCTGCCTTCTCGTACGCGGGCACAGACCGCTCGGTGGTGAGCAACAGCAAATACCGCTCGGCCACCCGTAGGGCAATCGGTATGGCCAAATCCATTTTCTCCACTGCCCGCATGGAAACTGCATGAAAAGCGCGTCCCTTCGACATCGTCTCAACGCGTCCGTCGTAGACTTCAGTTCCTGTCCCGACGGTCCGTACTACTTCCCGCAGGAACGACGCCTTCTTGGCTTGAGCCTCGGCCAACGTTACACGGATCTCCGGGCGGCAGATTGCGAATGGGATGCCCGGGAGCCCGGCCCCCGAACCGTAGTCCAGAAGGCTTTCTATGTCCGCCGGAAGATGCTGGGCCGCAAAGGCACACTCCACAAAGTGGCGGCGGATGATTTGTCCCGGCTCCCGGATGGCGGTCAGGTTCAGCCGTGCGTTCCAGCGCTGGAGTAGCCCAAGATAAGCAGAGAACTGGTCGTAGCAGCTAGCGGGGAGTTCGCCGATGCCGGCCTCGGCAAAGGCTTCTTCTATCTGTTGCGCGGCCCCGTCCGACGGGTCAATCACGGTTGAACTGCACCGATCTTCGCCCGAGAGGACGCCCAGCTACGAGCTGCTTCCATGAATGCTGCGAAGAGCGCACGCGACGCGTCGCTACTCTCGTAGCTCCGCTCCGGATGCCATTGCACGGCAACCACGAATTGCCGCGGTTCGGTGCCCTCTAATGCTTCGATCACTCCATCCACGGGACTGATAGCGGCAACTACGAGTTGCTCTCCGGGGTGATCGATAGCCTGATGATGGCTCGAGTTCACCGAGAGCGTCAGGTCTTCCGGGCCACCTTTGAGACGAGAGAGGCGAGAGCCGGGAGTCACCAGTACCGGGTGAGCATTTTGCACCTCCCGCCCGGGTTCATGGTTAACGATGGACCCTGGCACCGCAGCCCCGGCCTCCGGAGCGTGAGGCAAGTCCTGGATGAGGCTGCCCCGGCGCCAAACGTTGAGGGACTGCAATCCGAAGCAAATGCCCAGGACCGGTTTTTCCTGAGCGAACGCATCCCGCAAAAGAAGATCGTCCGCGGCCTCGCGCGCTACATCCCTGGCTGCGGTGGCCGGCACTGCCTCTTGTCCATAGCGCGTGGGATCCACATCCGCCGGACTACCCGGCAGCAGGATCGCCGAGCAAGAAGCGAGGATCCTGACCTGGGAGGCCGGAGACTCAAGCAGCCCAATAGGAATCGCGATCCCTCCCGCCGCTTTTATCGCGTGGATGTACTGGGGCAAGCTGCGCTGGTTGTAGGCTGCGTCCGTAGACGTGGGCTCGGGAATGGCGATGCGGGGAACGGGGGAAATCATGGAGCCTCTCTAACTACCGCGGCCTCAAGTTTTGGGTCAAAGTCACCCGGCTCAGCGTGGCTCTCGTAGAGCTGTTGGATCTCGCTGTACAGCCTGGCAGTAAGCTCATCCGCCTGGCGGATGGTATATGCCGAAGGGTCGATGGGTTTGCCGATGACCAGTTTGACCCTCCGGGGCCGGAAGTGGTGGGTGTGGATCGGCATCAGCTCATAGGTGCCAATCAGCGCCATCGGCACCAGCGGAACCCGCGACCGTATGGATATGTACGCTGGTCCCCGCATGAAAGGCCGCATTCTGCCGTCATGGGTTCGACCGCCTTCAGGGAAGATGAAGAGCGGCAAGCCCGCTTTAAGCGCCTTGATGGCACGATTGAG
This sequence comes from uncultured Acidobacteriaceae bacterium, assembly GCA_963787145.1. Taxonomy (GTDB): domain Bacteria; phylum Acidobacteriota; class Terriglobia; order Terriglobales; family Acidobacteriaceae; genus PALSA-350. Next base: position 66,560 of record CAWBBY010000033.1, on the reverse strand, counting down.
TCCAGCAATCGAGCCGCTGCCGCTTTCCTCGTCCACTGGTATTTGGCCGGACCGATTCAGATGCCAACCGATGAACGGCCACTTCCACAAGCTTTGCTTGGCCAGGATCCGAAATTGGAAAGGGAGGCTGCTGAAGACTACGGGCGTATCCATAAACGAAGTATGGTTGGAGGTGTAAATGGCCAGAGGCAAAAAATTCTCACGTCCGATAACGGTGACGGGAGCGCCGGCGATCCGCAACGACGTTCGCGCCCATTGCCGGGCAATGTTATGTTGCAGCCGGCCGTCCTCTTCCACACACGAGGCGGCCAGCGAAATGCACCCAAAGAATCCGGTGGAGAAAAAGAATAAGGGACACCGCACCAGGTTGGAGCTCAACCGGCCCGCTAACGACAAGGTTGCCGGGGTACCAGGAGTCGTGCTCATACCTCGAGGGGCTCCGCAGGAGCGGGCCGGGGAGCCATCAGCAGCGGACGCACTTGTCCAACCAGGTAAAGCGAGCCGGTTACTACAACCAAGCCGTCTGCTGGAGTGATATGGAGCGCGCGCTCCAGTGCACTTACAGCGCCCACCGCTGCCTCTACCTCACTGCCGGTGGTGCGCGCCGCCGCCAGCAGATCTTCAAGAGATGCACTGCGCGGTGAGTCGAGGGGTGTCACCACCACACGTCCGAAAAGGGGAAAAAGAATCTGTGCCAGCTCTGCGACCGGCTTGTCTTTGAGACACCCAAAAACCAGGGTCAAAGGTTGGCCTTTATCCAGCTGCGAGACTGCCGCGCGCAGCGCCCATGCCCCGGCAGGATTGTGGCCTACATCCAGCAGTACATCGGCCCGGCTGCCGTTGCCCGCAATATGTTCCAGCCGCGCCGGCCAGACCGTATCGCGAATGCCGGCCTGTATATCGATGGGAGTGATATTGTAACTGTGATTGTTTCTTAACTCCACGGCCGTGGCAATGGCCAGCGCCAGATTGCGCTGTTGATGCGCGCCCGCCAGAGGAGAGTCGATCCCGATCAGTTCGCCCATCACGGAAAGCGGATAGCGATTCCGCGTGTACTGCTCGGGATGGTTGTGCACCGGCACATAGCTGGCCGCATTCACGCCGCGCACCTGCAGCCCGGATGCGACCTCCCCTAATGCCTGGTTAGCCTCGGGGTGCTGCGGCAGCGTGATCATGACGCCATCGCGGCGCAGGATCCCGGCCTTTTCCCGCGCTATCAGGTCAACAGTCGAGCCCAGCCACTCGGTGTGGTCAAGCGAGATGTCGGTAATCACCGACACCACCGGCTCGACAATATTAGTCGCATCCAGGCGGCCGCCCATGCCCACTTCCACAACCGCTGTATGCACTTGGCGAGAAGCAAAATACAGAAACCCTATGGCGGTGACGGTCTCAAAAAAGCTGGGTAGCGCAGGCAGCCGGCCATCCCGTACCAGCGTTGAGGCGATCTCCTCGACATGGAAGAACAAGGATGCCAAATCATCGTCGCTGATCGTGGCTCCGTCTACCTGGATGCGCTCATTGACGCTGCTCAGGTGAGGCGAGGTGTAAAGCCCCGTCTTATAGCCGGCCCGGGCAAGAATGGTGGCTAACGTCGAAGAGGTTGATCCTTTACCGTTGGTGCCGGCGACCAGTACTGAGGTGAAGCTACGCTCGGCATTGCCCAACGCTGCCATAAGCGTGCGCATATGCGCCAGTTCAAATTTCCGGCGAGGCGTGCCGGGCGCGGTGTGCAATTCCTGACCGAGTGCGTACAGGCGGTCAAGGGCCGAAGCGTAAGACATATTCCTATTCTAGAGTGAATCCTCTACGATCCTGCGCCAACGAGTGCAACCGTCGATGTACGCCAACAGCAAGTGCGCCCAACGCTGCTGCAATTACCCCGGCGGAGCCAGTGCCCAAACAGGACCCAATAGGAACTGGCCTGGTGTAGATGGAAAGGCTGCCTGTCTCCTAACGGAACCCCATAGGGACGGGCTGCGGAAGAACAGTAATTGCGAATCTGACTTAACCTGCCGCGAGGCACATAAAGTCGAGGGCACGAATCAGGTAGCCTTTGAGATCGCGGCGGCCCACGATCGCATCCAGCATGCCGTGTTCGAGCAGGAACTCCGACCGTTGGAATCCCTCTGGAAGCTTCTGCCGAATCGTCTGCTCGATGACTCGCGGCCCGGCGAAGCCGATCAGGGCGCCCGGCTCGGCAATGTTTAGATCGCCCAGCATGCCGAAGCTGGCGGTCACGCCCCCCGTGGTGGGGTTGGTAAGCACCGAAATATAGGGCAGCCCCGCATCATCCAGCTGCGCCAGGCCGGCGGACACTTTAGCTAATTGCATCAAGCTGGCGACGCCTTCCATCATGCGCGCGCCGCCCGATGCGGCAACGATGATGAGGGGCCGCTTGGCGGCCAGCGCCCGGTCAATGGCGCGCGCTATGGTTTCCCCCACCACGCACCCCATGCTTCCGCCGATAAACGCGAATTCCATCACGCTCAGAACGACGCTATGCGGGCCGAGGTTACCCAGGGCATTCATCACCGCATCGTTGAGGCCGGTCTCGCGGCGTGCTTTTTCCAGCCGGTCGCGATACGGCTTGATGTCGACGAACTCGAGCGGGTCCGTGGATACGAGTTCCAGATCAACCAGCTCGTACCCTGGCTCGAGCAGGCTGGCTATGCGGCTTCGCGCATCCAGGCGGAGATGGTGTCCACACTTTGGGCAGACCTGGAGGTTGGCCTCGAGATCGGCTTTAAAGAGTAATTGGCCACAACCCTCGCACTTCTGCCAAAGTCCCTCGGTGCGCACGCTCTTCTCTGTATTGGCTTCAATCTCGTTTTCCTGCCGCTTGAACCACGACATGTATTCCCTTTCGCCACGCGCCCCCCGTGGTTCCCATCGCTGCTCCAAGTCCCTGGAGCATTTTTACAGCTGGTGCGATCTTTCTGCCTCTGATTTTGTGCGGCTTTCTGGTTAGAGAAGCTGCGTCAACACTCTTTCTCCGGTTGGCAGTAACCAGGAGGAATGCTCTGGCCGAAGTGCCGGTCCGAACGCGCCAGGAAATCCGGGCTGGCGGCGGCTCGCATCAGTGACCAGTGTGGTACGGATGCCCAGCAAGTATTGTAAATGCCCGGTAGATCTGTTCGGTCAGTACCAGGCGAGCGAGTTCATGGGGCAGCGTCATTGGCCCCAAAGACAGCACCGTCTGGGCCTGCCGGGACGCGCGCTCTGACCAGCCATTCGCCGGCCCAATGGCGAAAACAATCATCTGCTGGCCTGAATCCCGGCGCAACCCTAGCCACTTGGCCAGCTGCTCTGAAGAGAGAGCTTCGCCTCGGCTGTCAAGCAGCACCAGCCACGCCGCCGTGCGCGCTCGCTGGCGGGCGACAAAATCAAACAGCGCCTCCTCGCTACGGAAAGCAACCGCTTCGATGGCAGCGTAGGGGGTTATGCGATCCAGGTATAACTTTGTGGCTGGCCCGAGCAGGTCGCTCCGGGTCCGTTGGGCGACAAAAGCGAGGGTAAGGTTCAGCGGGGCGCCCCCAGAAATCCAGCTTGCTACCTGCTGCCCGCCGGTACCTGCTGTCGGACCGCGGCCATCCCCGCTCCGTCGAGCACCGCTTCGATCATGGCGTCACAACCCATGCAGGAGTTGATCATCATGTGGTACAGTCGCCGGTCGGTCCAGTCCCGGTCGTAGTAGCGGCGGATGTACTCCTCGCGCCGGTTGTCGGTGGCCTCAAGCTCCACCTTGGCGCGTCCTGCGTGCTCCGGAAAGTGTTGTTCAAACCAGCGAACCTTCCTCGACAGCGACGCGTAGACGAAGATGTTGAAGACTCCCGGGAGGGACGCCAATGCGCAGGCGGCACCGCGGCCAACAATCACGCAGTTGCCGTCAGCCACGCACTGTTTCAGGTAGTTGCGCACAAACTCGACCATGCGTTCGCTGTCAAAAACCTGATCTTTGGGCGGCGCGGGCAGGCGGTCCACGCTGCCATGCCAGAAGGACTTGCCCACCCGGTAGTACCAGGGGTCAAGACGCTCATCACATTGCTCCGCCATGCTTTTTGGAACACCCGCTTTATGGGCAATTTCATCGATCAGACAACGATCGATGAGTTTCCAGTGCAGCCTGTCGGCCAGGCGGTGTGCGAATTCCGCTCCCTGGCTGCCGTACTCCCGTTCAACGGTGATGACCTTGACCATGGAGAGCATCTCCGCGAAATGTCTGCCGGACACGCCGGTGGCGTGATGCTAGCACCGGCAGACCGAATAATCCAGAGTTAGCACGTTGCCTAACCGGGCGCAGGTCGCCTAAGGTTCGGCAAGGACGGGATTGCGCAAACTGCCGACCCCGGCTAGTTCCACCACCACATCGTCCCCTGGCCTGAGCCAGCGCTGCGGGGTGCGGCCCATGCCCACGCCCGCCGGCGTACCGGTGCTGATGATGTCGCCCGGCACCAGGGGCATCATGGTCGAAATGTAGGAGATGAGGCGAGGCAGCTTGAAGATGAGTTCGCGCGTGTTGGACTTCTGCAGGGTTTCCCCATTGATGGAAAGCGAGATATCCAATTGATGAGGATCGGGCACTTCGTCCTTGGAAACGATCCACGGTCCCATCGGCCCGAAGGTGGGGAAGTTCTTGCCCAGCGTCCATTGTGAAGTGGCCAACTGCACGTCGCGAGCGCTTACGTCGTTGAGGATGGTGTAGCCGAAGACGTGGTTTTCCCACTCTGCCTCGGGTATATTGCGGCCACCCTGACCGATCACGACCGCGAGCTCCGCTTCATAGTCAGGTTGCTGGCTGGCGCGCGGCAGCAGAATTGGCTGCCCGTTGCCGATGAGGGTCAGCGGGTATTTGGTGAAAACAGTAGGAAACTTGGGTGGTTCCATTTTTGATTCCACGGCGTGGTCGCGGTAGTTCAGGCCGATACAGAGAATCTTGGAAGGCCGCAGCAGGGGGGCCTCAAGGGTGACGGAAGACAGGGGCGCGAGCAGATTCAGACCGGTCTCTTCCAATTGCAGATTGACGCCAGCCCACCTCTTTGGTCCGGCGGCGATGAAGGCCACCGTGTCCTGGTATCCGAGCGGAGTGAGGGGGAAGACATGGCCGTCCTTGAGGAGTGCCGGGCCAGTGGCTGCATCGCGACGATAGGTAATTAGGCGCATCCATCGATTGTCCATCGCGAGCGAAAGGAATGGGTAAAAAATCGTGGAACGCGATGCTCAGCAGCGCTGCGGAAAAAATCTTCGAAGGAAAGCCGCGGGGAGTCCGCGCGTGAAGCGGCTAAAGAGTCTGCGTGAGGACTACTCTCTCCAAATTGAGTCCCGCCCAGGACATGGTCCCATAGCGCTAACTTGTTTCGGTGTTTTTCGTCAAAACTCCCACAAAATCGTCATCCTGAGCGGAGCGCCTCACCGATTTATCGCGTGATACAGCCTTTGGTGGCGCGGAGTCGAAGGACCCCGGCGGTGCTTGTCTTACCCATGCTGCTCGGAGTTTTTCAACCACCGAGCCCACACCGGGCAGCCCCGCTACGGTTTTTCCCTGGGGCCTCGAAAAGATGTACCCGTGACCATCGAGTGCGTATCGCAGTAGATCCTGTTGTCGGGCTTCAGTAGTCGAAAAGCTCCGAGCAGCATGGGTAAGACAAGCACCGCCGAGGTCCTTCGACTCCGCGCCACAAAAGGCTGTATCACGCGATAAATCGGTGAGGCGCTCCGCTCAGGATGACGATTTGTGGGAGTTTTGACGAAAAACATCTTAAACAAGCTAGCGCTTATGGGACATGGTCCCGGGTGGGCTGCGCCGAATCGCTAATCGTCCATTTCAGGGGTAGAGGCACCCAAGGATTGCATCCTGGGTAATTTTCAGGCGTCCCGTCTTTTAGCCCGTACCCTTCGACCAGCGATCTTTTCCGTCGGCCGCACGATCATGAGCCGGCAGCGCCCGGCAGGTTCCAGTGGCGATAAACAGCCAACATCCGCAGCACGAAGCAGCCAATGATGCCACAGCAACTGGCGACCACCGCGTTGACCCTTAGCTTCAGGCAGAGAATTGTGATCGCAGCACCGAAAAGCGCGGCCGCCGCATACACATCCGAACGCAGCACCTTGGGCACCTGGCCGATCAGCAGGTCGCGAATCGTGCCCCCGCCTACACCGGTGATGCCGCCCATCATTGTGGCTAAAAGCGGATTCAGTTTGAAATCCAAGGCCTTGGTCGCTCCTGCAACCGCAAAGAAGCTCAGGCCAGCCGCATCCAGAGTGGTCACCAGCCAATGGTTGACTCCAGCGGTATAGGCGCGCAGTACGAAGACCGCCGCCCCGGTGGCCAACGCCACCGCAGCATAATTCCAGTTGCGGATGGCGCCCGGCGGGATATCGCCAATGAGCAGATCGCGCACGATGCCGCCTCCCAGCGCGGTGACAAACGCAAGGACCAGCATCCCCAGCAAATCGAGCCTGGCTTGCGCAGCCGTAGACGCACCCTCCGCAGCGAAGAGAGCGGTTCCCACCAGGTCGATGGCCAGCAGGAGGTGCACAGCGCGCGGCCGGACAGCAAATTTCATCTCTCGACTATAGAAGCTAAGCTTCTCTCTGTGGTCTGCTCAAGGCGGTCCCAACGCCACCGCAGGAAACTGCATCTGCCTACAATGGGGTTATGGGGGTTTAATGGCGAAGCCGAACGAGGGACGAAGCCGGGTTGTTATTGAGAACGTAGAACCTGAACTGGACTGTGGGCGCTTTCCCATCAAGCGGATTGTCGACGACACGGTCTCTGTAGAAGCGGATGTTTTCGGCGACGGACACGATGAGGTGCGAGCGCGGCTCCTGTGGAAGCAGGATGCGGATCCAGACTGGCAGGCGACAGAAATGCGGCCGCTGGGAAACGATCGTTGGCAAGGAGAATTTGCCGTCAAGCAAGTTGGCCGCTATCGCTACACAATTGTGGGTGAAGTGGATCATTTCGGAACCTGGCGCAGCGACCTCAAGAAGCGCATGGCGGCGCAACAGGATCTCAAAGTGCCGTTTGCCACGGGTGCGATCCTTCTCGAACAGGTGCAGGCGCGGGCATCGAAGCAAGACAGCGCAAAGCTGGCAGCGTGGGCCAAGGCGCTCAAAAGCGGAAAGGATGACTCCGCAACTGCTGAGCTGGCGTTGCAGGACGACCTCGCGGAGATGGTCAAGCGCTACCCGAATACCGCGCTCGAAACCCGCTACGACCGCGAACTGGAAATTACCGTAGACCGGGAAAGGGCGCGCTTTTCCAGCTGGTATGAGCTCTTTCCGCGATCCTGGTCAACCACCCCCGGCAAACATGGAACCCTGCGCGACGTGACTGCCCGGATGGACTACGTGGCGGAAATGGGTTTCGACGTTCTCTACCTGCCCCCTATCTCCCCTATCGGGAAAAGCTTCCGCAAGGGCAAGAACAACACAGTCGAAGCCGCGCCGGGAGATGAGGGCAGCCCTTGGGCCATCGGTTCGGCGGAAGGGGGCCATACCGCGATCCACCCCGCCCTCGGCACCATAGCCGACTTCAAGGACTTGGTGCAGCGGGCCATCCAATTGAAAATGGAAGTAGCCCTCGATATTGCCTTCCAATGCTCGCCCGATCATCCCTGGGTGACCGAACATCCCGAGTTCTTTAAGAAGCGTCCCGATGGATCGATCCAGTATGCGGAGAATCCACCCAAGAAGTATCAGGACATCTATCCACTGGATTTTGAATCTTCCAACTGGCAGGGACTCTGGGATGCCCTCAAGGGCGTCTTCACCTTTTGGATGGATCAAGGTGTGCGCATCTTCCGCGTGGACAATCCGCATACCAAGGCTTTCCCCTTCTGGCAGTGGGTCATCCCTGAGCTGAAGGCGAAAGACCCCGGGGTTTTGTTTCTGGCCGAGGCCTTTACCCGGCCCCGCGTGATGGAGCGGCTGGCTAAGGTCGGTTTTTCCGAGTCCTATACCTACTTCACCTGGCGCTACACCAAGGAAGAGCTCACTGAATATTTGCTGGAACTCACCACCACCCCTGTACGGGAATACTTCCGCCCGAATTTCTGGCCCAACACCCCCGATATCCTGGCAAAAAGCCTGCAGAGCGGAGGCTTGCCGTCCTTTCGCTGCCGCCTGGTGCTGGCCACCACCCTGACAGCGAATTACGGAATCTACGGACCAGCTTTCGAGTTGGGAGAAAGCACCCCCTTCAAGCCGGGCAGCGAAGAATACCTGGACTCAGAGAAATACGAGGTCAAACGCTGGGATTTAAAGAATCCCAATAGCTTGAAGCCGCTGATTACCCGGCTGAACCAGGTCCGGCGGCAAAACAAGGCGCTGCAGAGCAATGAGCGGCTGCATTTCCACCCCACGGACAACCCGGCACTCATCTGCTATTCCAAGCGCACGGCAGATGGCAGCAACACCGTCCTCATGGTTGTCAATCTCGATCCTTTTTGGGTTCAGAGTGGCTGGGTTTACCTGGATTTAGGGGTGCTCGGGCTCGCCCCTGACGATACATTTGAAGTTTACGATCTCCTGGCGGATCACTCCTATCGCTGGCAAGGGTCGAGAAACTACGTTGCCCTGCGACCGGCGGAAATGCCGGCGCATCTTTTCCGTGTGCTGCCCGCCGGGACGGGAGCACCGATCATATAACTGTAATAGTTACGATCTATCCGAAAACCAAGCCGTGGAGGCACGATTGAAGCAACCGGGAAGCGCGGCGGACCCGCTCTGGTACAAGGACGCGATCATTTACGAGTTGCATGTCAAGGCATTCATGGACGGCAACAACGATGGTATTGGCGACTTCCAGGGATTACTGAGTAAGCTCGATTACTTGCAAGACCTGGGCGTCACTTGCCTGTGGCTGCTTCCGTTCTTCCCCTCGCCTTTGCGCGACGACGGCTACGATATCGCCGATTACCTCAGCGTGCACCCCAGCTACGGCACCATGGAGGACTTCCGGGAGTTCCTGATCCAGGCGCACAACCGCGGCCTGCAAGTGATGATTGAGCTGGTCATCAATCACACTTCCGACCAGCATCCCTGGTTCCAGCGCGCTCGCCTCGCCCCTAAAGGTTCGCCCGAGCGCGACTTCTATGTGTGGAGTGACACCGATCAGAAATATACCGGCGCGCGCATCATCTTTACCGATACCGAGAAATCCAACTGGACCTGGGATCCCGATGCCCAGCAGTACTATTGGCATCGCTTTTTCTCCCATCAACCAGACCTGAACTATGACAACCCGGTAGTGATCGAAGAAGTACTAAAGATCATGCGCTACTGGCTTGACATGGGCGTGGATGGGCTGCGCGTCGACGCCATTCCCTACCTGGTGGAACGCGAAGGCACCAACTGCGAGAATCTTCCCGAAACCCACGCGGTGATGAAGCGCATTCGCGCCGAGATAGACAAGGAATACGCCGCCAGGACGATCCTGGCGGAAGCGAACCAGTGGCCGGATGATGTCCGTATCTACTACGGCGATGGAGATGAGTGCCACATGGCATTCCATTTTCCTCTGATGCCCCGCATGTATATGGCGCTGCGCCAGGAAGATCGCCTGCCTATCACCGACATCATGGCGCAGACGCCGGAGATTCCCCACAACTGCCAATGGGGGTTGTTTCTGCGCAATCATGATGAGCTGACATTGGAGATGGTCAGCGATGAAGAGCGGGACTACATGTACCTGGCCTATAGCGCAGATCCGCGCATGCGCATCAATGTCGGCATCCGCCGGCGCCTGGCGCCCTTGGTAGATAACAACCGCCGCCGCATCGAGCTGTTGAACAGCCTGCTCTTCTCCTTTCCCGGCACGCCCATCGTTTACTACGGCGACGAGATCGGCATGGGCGATAACATCTACCTCGGCGACCGCAACGGAGTGCGCACTCCGATGCAGTGGAGCGGCGACCGCAACGCCGGCTTTTCCCGCGCCGTGCCTGCGAAGCTGTACAGCCCGGTAGTCATGGACCCGGTCTGGGGCTACGAGGCGATCAACGTGGAGGCGCAGCAGAGCGACCCATCTTCGCTCCTGAGCTGGATGCGCAATATGATCGCCCTGCGCAAGTTGTTCCAGGTCTTTGGCCGCGGGACTTTGAGTTTTCTAAATCCGGCCAACCGTAAAATTCTCGCCTACATCCGCGAGTATCAGAACGAGAGAGTCCTCTGCGTAGCCAACCTCTCCCGCTTCGCTCAGCCGGTCGAGCTGGATTTGGCCCCATATGCCGGCATGGTGCCGGTCGAAATGCTGGGCTATGTCGAGTTCCCCCGCATTCGAACCGCAGCCTACCCTTTGACTGTCGGGCCCTACGGCTTTCTGTGGCTGGAATTGCAGCCCTCGCCGGAGCCGGTGGCGAACCTCGACGATGCCGGAGAGCCCGAGCTCGAGATCAGCGGAGTCACGGACTGGATGAGCGTTCTTGAAGGCAACGGGCGCAGGGAACTGGAGGAGTCGGTGCTGCGGGGTTATCTAACCCGCCAACGTTGGTTTGGCGCCAAGTCACGCGTCATTACCGGCACCAGAATTGAAGACTGGGCAGTCTTCAACCAGGGCGCCAGCGCGCTGGCGCTGGTCGAGGTTCAATATTCCGAAGGGGAGAGCGACACCTACCTGGTCACCCTGGGACTGCTTTTTGGCAAGGCCGCGGATGCGCTGCGCGAAGAGGCGCCCAATGCCCTGTTGGCCCGGGTAGTTACCGCTGCAGAGGAGGGCGTGCTCCATGAAGCGGTCTTTAACGACAGCGCCAGCGAAGCGCTCCTGGCGTTGATCTCGGGGGGTAGCCAGATTTCCTCGCGAGAGGGCACCCTGGTCGGGGTGCCCAGCAGCACGCTGGCTCAGTTAAAGGGCCCTTCAAGAGAGGTGCCGCGGCGAGGCTCGGCGGAGCAAAGCAATACGTCAATTATTTTCGGCGACAAGCTCATCATGAAGTTGTTCCGCAGGCAACAGCCAGGTCCCAACCCCGACACCGAGATTGGGAGCTACCTCACCGAGTCCACCCACTTCACCCATATCGCGCCCTTTGGCGGTTCTATTCAATACACACACAAAGGGCAGGAGCCATCGACGTTGGCCATGTTGCAAGGCCTGGTCAGCAATGAAGGCGATGGATGGGGCTGGACCCTCGAAGAGTTGGACCGCTACTACGAAGGCAGCGCGGCGCAGAGTTTTGCCCAAGGCGGACTCACGGACGGGCCATCCAGCTTGGGGCAGTTGAGTGAAGCCCCGGAGACAAAGTTCGCGCGCGAGCATGTCGGCCCGTATCTGGACGCGGCTGCGCTGCTGGGCAGACGAACGGCGGAGTTGCACGTGGCTTTGGCCTCACCGACCCAAGATCCCGCGTTTATGCCCGAACCCCTCAGCTCCCAGGATATCGACCGGCTGCGCGATGACCTTATCCTGCATGCCAGCAGCGCCTTCGATGCGCTCAAGGAAAACGTAGCCCGGTTGCCCGATGGCGTTCTGGAAAGGGCCGGCCTGGTGCTCAGCCGCAGAAGCCTGGTGCTCGACCGTTTTCGCCAATTGTCGGCAAGACAGACAGATGCGCTGCGCACCCGCATCCACGGGGACTATCATTTGGGACAGGTGCTGCGATCCAAAGGCGACTTCGTCATTTTGGACTTCGAGGGTGAGCCGGCGCGGCCGCTTGCCGAGCGCAGAACCAAGCAGTCCCCGCTCAAAGATGTTGCGGGTATGCTGCGTTCCTTCAGCTACGCGGCCTTTTCGGCCCTGATGAAGTATTCCTCGCGGCGTCCGGAAGACTTTCATCGCCTGGAGCCGTGGGCGCGTTTGTGGGAGCAATCGGTGTCGTCAGCCTTCCTGCGCACGTATTGCGAGTCTGCCAAGGGGGTCCCGGTGATTCCATCGGAACCGCTGCTCTTCCAGCAACTGCTGGAAGCCTATGTAATCGACAAAGCGCTCTATGAGCTGGCCTACGAGTTGAATAACCGGCCGAATTGGGTATTGATTCCGTTGACGGGAATATTGGGCTTGCCGCTGTAGCGATCATGCCTGGCGGAACATTGCGACTGAGTTACAGGTAAGATCCGAGAGGGGAGCCGAAGGTACAAGCATGGCTAAGTTAGAGCTTTCGGAAGAGACGAAAACAGGGATGGAAGCGGTAGGGGCTGCCGATCTGCTCATCGCGGTCGCAGTGCAGGTGGATGCCGACCAGCTCCGGGCCGCGGCCACGCAAAGCGTGCTGGGCATGGATGCGGCCGATCATACTTCTGATTTGCGCACTGTGGTGGCGTTTCCCGGCGTAAGCAAGGTGGAGACCGCGGACAAAGGCGAAATCGAGGCCGATCAGGCGGCTACTGGTAGAAACTTGCGCTTCCTGCCTTATTCGCTTCCTTCCGGCGATGCCTCGATGATTCCCGGGCTTGCTTCAGCGAGCACCTATCAGGCACTTTTTGGCATAGCGCGGGAGCTGGGGGTGAGCGCATGCGCGGTAATCGGCTTCGATCTTGCCGCGCTCGAAACAAATTTTCTCGGGCCAATGATGGCGCCGGTGTTGGAGAAGCGCTGCGACCTCGTCATGCCTCTCTATGCAATGGGAAAGTTTGACGGCCTTCTGAACTCGAGCATCCTGGCTCCGCTCACTCGGGCTCTTTATGGCAAGCGGGTGCGCTTCCCTTTGGCGCCGGACTTCTGCATTTCGGCCAAGGTACTTCCCGAGGTTGAAGTGGCCTTGCAGCGGACCACCGCGCAGGGGCAGGACATATTCTGGCCGGCCACCGAGGCGGCTCTGCGCGACTGCGGCATACGCCAGGTGCATGTGGATACCAGGCATGTACCGGCCGCGGATGGCGTGGATCTAAGCACAATATTGGCCCAGACCGTTGGCCCGCTATTTGCTGACATGGCAACCAATGCTCCCCTGTGGCAGCGGGTGCGGGGTTCGCAGCCAGTGGAAATCCTGGGTACTGCTGTGGCCCCGCCCGCCGACGGACACCCCGCGGATATAACTCCGATGCTGGAGACATTCCAGCTCGGCTTTCGCAATTTGCAGGAAGTCTGGTCTCTGGTGCTGCCGCCGGTTACGCTTCTGGAACTCAAGCGGCTGGCTCGGGTGAGCGCGGACCGCTTCTACATGCCCGACGAGCTCTGGGTTCGCATTGTCTATGACTTCGCCTTGGCGCACCGGCTGCGTACACTCAGCCGCACGCATTTGTTAGGGGCGCTTACGCCGCTGTACCTGGGGTGGGTAGCATCCTATGCGCGGGAAGTAGGCAGCGCCAGTCCCGCGGAGGCAGAGCAAAGGTTGGAAAAGCTGGCTCGCGCCTATGAAGATGGCAAGCCCTACTTATTATCGCGGTGGCGTTGGCCAGACCGCTTTAACCCATAGGGCAGGAGGAGAAGATTATGTGGACTCAGGTGTCACAGTCACTGCACGAATCAATGGCTCGGGTCATCAGCCGCATCGCCACGCTGCTTCCGGGTATTCTGGCGCTTATCGTCGCCGTCCTGTTTTTTGCCGCGATCGCCTGGCTGCTGGCCTGGGTGGTGCGCGTGTTGTTGACTGCGATCCGCATCGACGATCGGATGGCGCGCGGAACCAATACCATTGCCGAATTGTCGCCCACCTATACGCCCACCATTCTGATCACGCGTATTGTTTTCTGGTGCGTCGTCCTGGTAGGTTTCCTGGTCGGATTGGAAGCCTTTAGTGCGTCCTCAGAAAACGTGCTCACGGCTCGACTACTTGGTTACATTCCCAACGTCGTGGGTGCGGTGGTGCTGCTCATTCTGGGCAACGTGGTGGCGCGCTTTCTTTCCCGCAGCGTGCTCATTGGCGCAGTGAACATGAACCTCCACTATGCGCGGTTATTGAGCCTGGGCGTCAAGTGGCTGGTGTTGGTGCTTACCGTCGCGATGGTGCTCGATCACCTGTCGATCGGAACTTCAATTGTGGATCTGGCCTTTGGCATTCTCTTCGGCGGCATCGTTCTGGCGTTGGCGCTCGCAGTGGGTCTGGGTTCGCGCGACCTGGTAAGCCGCTCGCTCGAACGGGAAGCGGCCCGACCTGTGGGAGAGACCATGCCCGAAGAGCAATTCCGTCACTTCTAGAGCAGAACCCGCATACGTGTACCCGGTCCGGCATAGCCGAGGTTGGATTTTTCTTGAGGAAAAATCCAGTCTGATGATCTTTTCGCTGAAGACAGCATTGCGGGTTCTGCTCCAGCCCTGTCCATATCTGTGAGAAGGTTGTATCAATGGACAGAAAGAGTGTAGGAGCAGGGGCGCCGGTGAAGGTCGCCATTTTGGGATTTGGCACGGTGGGCACGTCAGCGGCTCGCATTCTGTGTGAGCACCCGCCACAAGGCGTAGCGCTTGGTTGCATCTTCAACCGGGGAATCGATCGTAAACGCGTCCCCTGGATCCCCTCTTCCGTGCTCTGGACAGAGAACTTCGACGAGGTCCTCGCCTCCAATCCCGACATTGTCGTGGAGTTGGCAGGGGGGCTGAATCCTGCCGGCGAGTGGGTGCGGCGATCGCTCGCGGCAGGCAAGTCGGTGGTCACGGCCAACAAGAAAATGATTGCCGAGCAGGGTCCCGCACTGGAAGAGTTAGCCCGGCGGCATAGCTGTCAGCTGCTCTATGGCGCCGCAGTGGCAGGCGGTGTTCCTGTCATCCCCGCAGTCCAGCAGGGCCTCGCCGGAGACCGCATCAATCGCTTTCACGGCATTCTGAACGGCACTTGCAATTTCATTCTTAGCAACATGGAAGATGGGGCCGAATTTGATCCGACGCTGCGCGAAGCGCAGGAGCGCGGCTACGCCGAGGCCAATCCCACGGAAGATGTCGACGGTTTCGATGCCCGGGCCAAGCTGGTAATCCTCTCCCGCATTGGACTGCGCGTGGAGGTGTTGCCGGAAGAGGTTGCGTGCCGCACCATCCGCGATGTTTCAGCCATTGACTTCGCCTATGCCAAGGAACTGAACTGCACCATCCGGCAGATTGCGCGTGCCGAGGTCAGAAATCAGGAACTGTTAGCCACGGTTGGGCCCATGCTGGTCCCGCGCAGCTCACCTTTGTCGTGGTCGCGGGGCACGGAAAACATGGTTATTTCGGGTGGCCAGTACGGAGGCGAAACTGTCTTCTCCGGCCACGGGGCCGGAGGCAATCCCACAGCGGTTGCTGTCATCTCGGATGTGCTGGCGATCGCGCATGGAGGCTGCCCCGTGACCATTGCCAGTACGCGGGCCCGTGTCGACGGCGATTTTATCGTGCCTCACTACATCAGGTTCGTGGTGGATGACCGGCCGGGCATTGTGGCAGCGATCGCGGGCGACCTTGCCGGGCAGCGCATCAATATCAACGCCATCCTGCAAAAGCCAGGCTATCCGAAGGATCGCCTGCCCTTTGTAGTAACCGTCGAACCCTGCCGCAGCTCAGCGTTGAAGGCGGCGCTGGCCAAAATCGCCCAAATGGACTGTATGCAGGCGGCCCCCTTCGATCTGCAGATGCTCGAAGAGACGATCATCTAACCCTCGGTTTTATTTTCATCCCCGGTAACAGCTGCTGGGTGCCCCATTGCCCCGATTTCCTGTGGAGGCTTGTGGCGTTGACACACTCCATGCGCCTTTCCTTAATGAAAGGCGCACACGCGGATCTCTCCAGCACAGCGTGGCAGGAAATTGGGGTCAAGCCCGGTTTTGGCTTGAGTGGGATACCACATCACTCGATGCGCCTTCTTTTGTCATCCCGAACCGGACCCGGATTTCCTGCCACGCATCGCCGGACACAGCCGCGTGTGCTGCCTTCGTTACGGGAAGCAGCATGAAGCTCGCCAACGCCACCAAGCTCAACAGGAAATCCGGGGGAGCGGATCTGCTGTGCGCCTCTCCATCAAGCAACTCCGCCGCCTTTGAGCCTTCACCCTTCGCAGTTGCGTTCAGGAAGGGCGCACTGCAGGTCCCTCGGCTGCCCCGGATTTCCTGTCAAGGTTGGTGGCGTGGCGGACTCCATGCGGTTTTCCTTACAGAAAACCGCACACGCTGCTCTCTCTAGCGCCGCGAACAGGAAATCCGGGTACGCTCGGGATGACAAAAGGGGAGGGCAGCGTTCACCTACGCAGCTGTTATAAGGGATTGAGAGAGCTGTACGCAGAGCGCGAAGCGAACGATCCTTCCATCCACATCACAAACTCTAAAGGAAGGAACAAATCTACCCTTTGTCATCCCGAGCGAACTCGGATTTCCTGCCACGCTGCACTGGACACAGCCGCGTGTGCGGTTTTCCGTAGGAGAAAACCGCATGAAGTCCGTCAACGCCAACAAGTTCAACAGGAAATCCGGGGAAGCCGAGGGACCTGCAGTTCCACTCCACCTCGCAGAAAATCAAAACCCCAAAACAGGATGTGGCTCGTAAGGCTCCTCGAGCGCCTTCATCTCGCTCTCATCCAAGCGGATTTTCAACGCCTCGATCGCCTGATCCAGATGAGCCATCTTGCTCGCCCCGATGATAGGCGCGCTTACCCCAGGCTTCGCCAGTATCCATGCCAAAGCCACCTGTGAATTCTGTACCCCCCGCTTCGTCGCAATTTCGGTCAGCCGGTCCACCACCGTGAAGTCTGATGGCCGGTAGTAAAGCTTTTGCGCAAAATCGTCGGTCTTTGCGCGAATCGTTTCCCCGCGGCTTTCAGAATTCCGGTTTCCGGCCAGAAAACCGCGCGCCAGCGGACTCCAGGGGATAAGCCCCACGCCCTCCTCCAGGCAAAGCGGAATCATCTCCCGCTCTTCCTCCCGGTAGACCAGGTTGTAGTGGTTCTGCATGGTCACAAATCGGGCCAGCCCCATCATGTCTGATGTCTGCAGCATCTTAAGAAACTGCCATGCATACATAGACGAGGCGCCGATGTAGAGCGCCTTGCCCGAGCGCACCACCTGGTCCAGTGCCTCGAGTGTTTCCTCAATGGGGGTATGCGGATCGAAACGGTGGATCTGGTAAAGATCAACATAGTCGGTTTGCAGGCGGCGCAGACTATCGTCGATGGCGTGCATAATATGCTTGCGCGAAAGACCCTGTTGGTTCGGATCGGCTCCCATGGCGTTGAAGACCTTGGTCGCGATCACCAGCTTGTCCCGCGAGGGTCCATAATCTTTGAGCGCCCGCCCGGTGATCTCTTCGCTGACTCCCAGCGAATACACATCCGCCGTATCAAAGAAATTGATGCCGGCTTCGATCGCACGGCGGTAGAACGGCCGTGACTCCTCATCCTCCAGCACCCACTCGCGCCACTTCTTCGAACCGTAGGTCATGGTTCCGAGGCAAATCCGGGAAACCTTTAGTCCGGTCGAACCAAGGTTGACGTATTCCATTGCACCTCCTAGGGTGTCATGTGGCTCGTAGCGGAGTGGAGAGCCTGCCCTGAGCGAAGCCGAAGGGGACCTGCGGTTCGTGCCGGTGGTGAAACGAAGGATCTAAGAACTACCCTTTATGAGCACTGGCCAACTTCACCTGTGCCTCGTGGATCACCTCGTTGGCCTCTTTATACTTATCTGCATCCTCGCCGGCTTCATTCCACATCTTTTCGCCACTTTGCAGTTGGCGCTGTGCCTCGCCGGCATCGATCTCCTCGGGTTTAATGGCATTCTGCGCCAGGATAGTCACCCGGTCCGGCAGAACTTCGACAAAGCCCCACACGACGAAATAGGTTTGATCGCCGCCGCTTCCGCCATGCAGCCTCACTTCGCCCACACCCAATTCAGCCAGCAACGGAGCATGCCCGTAGAGCACCTCCATGTAGCCGGACTTCGACGGTAGCTCGACGGCGTCTGCGCCCTCGTCGATCAATATCCGGTCCGGCGTCACCAGCCGGACACGCAGTTGGTTATCTGACTCTGCCATGGTTACTTACTCTGCAAGCTCTTAGCTGCCTCGAGCACTTCCTCGATTGTGCCCTTCATGTAAAAGGCCTGCTCTGGAATATTGTCGTGCTTGCCCTCGATAATCTCTTTGAAGCTGCGCACCGTATCCTCGACCTTGACGTACTTTCCGGGGGCGCCGGTAAATACTTCTGCCACGTGGAAAGGCTGGGAGAGGAAGCGCTGCACTTTTCGGGCGCGATTTACGGTGAGCTTGTCCTCGTCGGAAAGCTCATCGATTCCCAGAATCGCGATGATGTCCTGCAGATCTTTGTAGCGCTGCAACAGCCGCTTTACGCCCTGGGCAACCGCGTAGTGTTCCTCGCCGACCACTCGAGGGGAAAGAATCCGCGAAGACGAGGCCAGCGGATCCACTGCGGGATAAATGCCGATCTCCGTCAGCGCACGCGAAAGCACCGTGGTCGCATCCAGGTGGGCAAATGTAGTCGCCGGCGCCGGATCCGTTAAGTCATCGGCAGGCACATAAATCGCCTGCACCGAGGTTACGGAGCCCTTTTTGGTGGAGGTGATCCTCTCCTGCAGTTCACCCATCTCCGTGGCCAGGTTGGGCTGATATCCCACCGCCGACGGCATGCGGCCAAGCAAGGTCGAAACTTCAGAGCCCGCCTGGGTGAAGCGGAAGATGTTGTCGATGAACAGGAGCGTATCGCCGCCTTGTTCGTCGCGGAAGTACTCGGCAATTGTCAGAGCGCTGAGCGCGACCCGCAGGCGGGCCCCTGGTGGCTCCGTCATCTGACCGTAAACCAGCGCCGCTTTCGACTTCTCGCGGTCTTTCGAATTGATAACGCCCGATTCCTCGAACTCATTCCAAAGGTCGGTTCCCTCACGGGTGCGTTCGCCCACCCCGGCGAAGACGGAAACGCCTCCGTGGCTGCTGGCAACATTGTTGATCAATTCCTGAATAATGACCGTCTTGCCTACGCCGGCGCCGCCGAACAAGCCGGTCTTGCCGCCTTTCAAGAAGGGCTGGATCAGATCGATGACCTTGATCCCGGTTTCAAACATCTCTTCGCCGGTGGCCTGGTCTTCGAAAGAGGGCGCGGCCCGATGGATTGGCCATCTTTCCTTTGCGTTGACCGGGCCTAACTCGTCCACCGGCTCGCCGATCACGTTAAGGATGCGGCCCAGCGTCGCAACGCCTACCGGGACCGTAATCTGGGAGCCGGTATCGATGCACTTCATGCCCCGGACCATGCCTTCGGTCGATTCCATCGCCACGCAACGGACGCGGCCTTCGCCAATGTGCTGCTCAACTTCCAAAATCACGTTGACCGGCTGGGGGACGATGAAGCCTTCGCTGGTCACACGCAGTGCCTGGTAGATCGAGGGCATGGTGGCCTCTTCGAACTGCACATCGACCGCCGGTCCTGATACCTGAATAACCTTGCCTATGTTTTCTGCCATAAATTTCTTTCCTATCGCCCTGTGCTCTAGAGAGCCGCCGCACCGCTGACGATCTCGATAATCTCTTTAGTGATCGCAGCCTGACGTACCCGGTTCATGGTGAGAGTCAGTGAATCGATCATCTCGGAGGCGTTATTCGTGGCCGCATCCATGGCCGTCATGCGCGCGGCCTGCTCCGCGGCGGTGGACTCGATCACCGCGTGATAGATCTGGGTGGTGACATACTGCCGCAACAGGCCATCCAGCAACTCCCGCGGCGGCTGCTCGTAGATGTAGTCAACTTCCGCAGTCCCGAAAGTCTTCGCTTCCCGGTCGGCTTCAGCGGTGTCCGCTTCTTTGAGGCTTATGCCTGCGGATGCCGCGGCGATTGCCGCCTGCTCACGCTCCTCCTGGGTCATCTCTTCCGCTTGCTCAATCGACCGCTCGCCCACTTTCATGATGGGCAGAATGCGCTCCACCACCACCCGTTGGGCAATCACGGATTTGAATTCGTTGTACACCACGTAGGCAGCGTCGATCTCCTCCTCCACGTAACGATGGACAATCTCACGCCCCAACTCGGCTACACGGTCGAAGCTGGGCTTATCCAACATGCCCGGATAGTCACCCGCTACCTCGATCCGATCCTTGCGTTGCCCTCGACGTTTTATGTCAGGCGGCTGAATCGTGGCCCCAGGCAGGCGCTTCTGGCGGTCCGGGTCGTTAGGTTCAGGTGCTTCATCCACGAATGTCGCGGCGCCGTAGCGGCGTCGAAAAAGATCCCGGCCTTTGCGGCCGATCGCGGCTATGTCGATCTCTCCATCCGCAGTGTTGGCGATAAAACGGAACGCGGCCTTGGCGATATTGCCGTTGAAGGCGCCGGCGAACCCCTTATCCCCGGAAACCACGATCAGCAACACCCGCTTCTCTTCGCGCTCGAGCAACAGCGGATGACGCACCTCTCCAGTCGCCGGATCGTACAGATCGATATGCCGCATCAACGAACCGATGACGCTGGCCAGCATGTTGGCGTAGGGACGCGCAGAAACAGCGCGCTCCTGGGCGCGGCGCAGCTTGGCTGCGGCAATCATCTTCATTGCCTTGGTGATCTGACGCGTGCTTTTTACACTGCGAATGCGCCGGCGCAAATCGAGGACGTTAGCCATGGTTATGCGGTCTTCTTTTCGTCTGCTTTCTTCTTCTCGTCTTCTGAGAGCGGTTTCACTGAAGACTCTTTCAGCTTGGCATCCCGATGCTCAGCAAGAAAATTCGCTTTGTATTCGTCCAGGGCTGCTTTGATGCGGTTCTTAAGATCATCGTCGAGCGACTTTTTAGTCACAATATCGTTCAGTAATCCAGACTGTGCCGAATCCAGATAAGGATAGAGTCCCACCTCAAACCCATGAATTTCCTCAATCTTCAGGTCGTCGAGAAAACCATTGGTTCCGGCGTAGATGATAATGATCTGTTTCTCCGTGGGCAGGGGAGAAAACTGCGGCTGCTTCAAAATTTCCGTGAGCCGCTGGCCGCGGTTGAGCTGATTTTGCGTAACCTTGTCCAGGTCGCTGCCGAATTGCGCGAACGCGGCCAGCTCTCTGAATTGCGCCAGGTCCAGCTTCAAGGTACCCGCCACCTGGCGCATGGCCTTGATCTGGGCGCTACCACCGACACGGCTGACAGAAAGGCCGACATTCACCGCCGGGCGAACGCCGGAGTTGAACAGATCCGTCTCCAGGTAAATCTGTCCATCGGTGATGGAGATAACGTTGGTAGGAATGTACGCGGAGACGTCTCCCGCCTGGGTCTCGATGATGGGCAACGCGGTCAGCGAGCCCCCACCCTTCGCGTCGCTCATCTTGGCCGAACGCTCCAGCAGGCGCGAGTGAAGGTAGAATACATCGCCGGGATAGGCTTCGCGTCCCGGAGGACGACGCAGCAGCAGTGAGATCTCACGGTAAGCCACGGCGTGCTTGGAGAGGTCGTCATAGATGATGAGCGCGTGACGACCGTTATCCCGGAAGAACTCTCCCATACTGGTGGCGGCATACGGGGCCAGGTACTGCATCGGCGCGGGCTCGGATGCGGAGGCCGAAACTACGATGGTGTAGTCCATGGCCCCGTGTTCCGAGAGCGTTTGCACTACCTGGGCTACGGAGGATCGCTTCTGCCCGATGGCGCAGTAGATACAGATCAGGTTGTTCTTGGCGCTATTGATGATGGTGTCGAGCGCTATGGCCGTCTTTCCCGTTTGTCGGTCGCCGATAATCAGTTCGCGCTGTCCGCGGCCGATCGGGATCATGCTGTCGATCGCCTTGAGACCAGTCGACATAGGCTCCCGCACTCCCTGCCGGTCGACTACCCCTGGTGCGATCCGTTCGATGGGCGCTAGCTCTGTTCCCTCAATGGGTCCCCGGTTGTCGATCGGCTGGCCGAGCGCGTTGACTACGCGGCCAATCATTCCGTTGCCCACCGGCACACTCATGATCTCGCCGCTGCGCTTGACCTCGTCTCCCTCGCGCAGGATGGCGTAATCGCCCAAAATGACGCAGCCGACCTGATCCTCGTCGAGGTTCATCGCCAGGCCTTCCACGCCATGGGGAAATTTCAGCATCTCGCCTGCCATGGCCTTGTCCAGGCCGTGGAGACGGGCGATTCCGTCGCCCAGGGAAATGATGGTTCCTACTTCATCGACGCTAATCTCTGCGTCGTAGTTTTGAATCTGCTCCTTCAGGAGCTGCGTGATCTCGTCTGCGTTGATCTGAGCCATACGTTCTTCCGTCAATTCTCGATTGCTTGTGATCGCCCCGTTCTGCTCGACCGGCGCGTTTGTTATCGGCGTTAGCTGGAAACCAGCCGCTCTTTCAAGCGTTCTAAACGTCCCCGTACAGAGCCGTCATAGATAGTGCTACCAATGCGCACAATCGCTCCGCCGATCAGCGACTTGTCCTCGCGGAAGGTTGCGTTGACCGTGTTGCCGGCCAGCGCCGAGACCTGCCCCTCCAGCCTTGCCCGCTCCTGGTCTTCGAGTGGGCGCGCCGTTACCACCTCGGCATCGGAGATGGACAAACGCCGGTTCATCTCCTGCCGGTATTCCTCAAGAATTTCGTCCAGCGCGCCAAGCCGTTCGTGCGCGATCAGAACCGCCACGAAATTTCGCACCTGCGGCCCGCAGCCGAGCCGGCCGTTGATCTTGTCAAGGATCGCTACCCTCTTCTGTGCAGAGAGGGAAGGATTCAGCAAAAGCTCTCTAAGATCCTTGCTGCCGGCGAACGTGGCGGCAAAATCTTCCAGCTGCTGTTCAACCTCGGCGGTGTTCAATTTCGCGTCCAACACTACATCGGCCAAAGCGCGGGCATAACGAGCGGCGAAAACAGACATCAGCTTTCCCCTCTGCCTTGGGCGTGCTGCCCGAGGCTTTGGGCAAACTCCTGCAGTAGTCCGCGATCATCGTCCTCTGTCAGCACTATTCTCTGCGCCGCACGATCCACGGCTAACCCGGCGGCAAACCGTTTGAGATCCCTCTGCGCCGCGCTGGCCGCTGCGGCGATATCTTTGCTTGCCGCGTCGACGATCCGCCGCCGCTCTTCGTCGATGGAGGCCTTGATGCGGGCTTCGTCCTCGACGCTATCCTTCTCCGCCTGCTTGCTGATGGCCGCGATCTCCTCGTCCAAACGCCCAAGTCTCTGCTCAATTGCAGCCAGGCGTTCATGCGCCTGTTGGGTCGCCGTCCGCGCATCCAGCAGGCATTGCTGGATGTTTTTCCGGTTTTCCCTGAAGGTCTTGGGCAAGTACTTCGACAACCCATAGAGAATGGCGCCGAAGAGGATGGCGAAGTTCAAGTATTCAAAGAGGCGCGCTGCAGACTCCTTATCCAGATGCAACCAGCGCGCAATCAACTTTACTGAGCCTGAATGACGATAAACATCATCCCCAGATTCGAGTTCCGTGGTTCCTTCACGGGCCTCGCTCGTCGCCTGGCCGTCAGGCTTGGGGGCATCTGCGGCCGGGGCAGCATCCCGGGCCTGGGCCTGCAAAGCCCACGAAGCCGTTCCGGGTAAGCAGAGTGCGCCACCGAAGCACAGCAGGAAAAACAAAAAGAGGGGGAAGCGGGAGAAGTTCAACGGGCTCTCCCCACAGCGGCACGGCTTTTCGGGAGGACAGCCGCAAGGATCTCACCGGCAAGCTGGTCGATCGAGTCTTCGATGGTGTGACGGCCGGCGTTGGTCTGTGCCTGCAAAGCCGATTTGGCCTCTTCGACCTGGCGCTGGGCCGCCGCGTGGGCTTCCGCAACCGCGCTGTCTCGTTCCCGAGCCCACTGTTGCTGCTTCAGTTGCCGTGCCTGGAAGATCTTGGAGCGGGCAGCACGTAGTTGCGCCTCGTACTCCTGCGTCTTGGCGGCGGCAGCCGCCATCGCCGCATCAGCCTGCTCGATCGCCCCGTCGGTACGCTCCCGCCGCTCGTTCAGCACCCGCGTCAATGGGCCGTAAACCAGTAACCGGTAAAGAATAACGATCAAAAGGAATAGAAAGATGGTCGGTACAGAGCCGAGCAGTAGTCCTTCGAGTTGATGTAAGGTCTCATCCATGCCAAATATTCAGTATATGGGTAGATTGTGTGCGGAGAGCCGGTAGTGAGAGCCGGGACCTTTGTTTTTAACAGAGGCGAAATTTGGCTGTCAAACCTCACTCACAATGGCACCGGCATATCCGCCGGCCGGCTGACCAAGACGATCTAGCCGAGCTGTAGATTACGACCGTAGCAACAAAAGCGACCCGAGTATCAAAATAGGAGCCTTTGCCGCCTGAAATGGTGCGTTTGGCCCAAAAGGTCAGCATCTTCCGGCACAATTTGCCGTTGTGACGTGTCCCACTAAAGCGTATACTTTGGTTACTTCCTAGACCCAGATCTGGGTCAGACGGGGCCGGTCTCGTGGGAAATCGCTCCGCTCCCACTTCCCCGGCCCGTTTCTGCTTTAGGCGCTGTTTGCGCGTGCCTGTACTGTCGATAGCGGGCCAGCAACGACGCTGGGCCAGCAACAGTCAGGTCAACCAGATCGCCTGAAAACTCCCGCTTGAAGATCAAAGCTCCAGCATCGAGAGCCGCCAACACCGCCCCCTCCCGCTGCGGAACCAGGAACTCCTGCTCGACAATCGGGTCCGCCGTGAGAGCTCGATCCATAAGCTCGAGCAATTGAGAAATTCCTTCCCCCGTTTGTGCTGAGACAGCCGCCGTCCATTCGCCGGTTGGGTATGCGGAGCGCCCTGCCGGCGGCAATAAATCGATCTTATTTAGAACCGAAATGAGTGGCTTGCCCATCGAGCCCAATTCGGCGAGCACCTTTTCCACTTCCTCTTTCTGCTGTTCGCGCTCAGGGCTCGAACAATCCTGCACGTGAAGCAGCACTTCTGCCTTCTCTACCTCTTCCAGAGTGGCTCGGAACGAAGTAATGAGGGTGTGCGGCAGATTGCGAATGAAGCCGACCGTGTCCGACAAGAGAACTTTTCTTCGCGAGGGCAACACCAGGGCGCGAAGCTTGGGGTCGAGGGTGGAAAACATACGCGATGAAGCCATGACCCCGGCGTCGGTGAGCCGGTTAAAGAGAGTGCTCTTGCCCGCATTGGTATAGCCGACCAGGGCAATCGTAGGCACCGGCACCGCGGCGCGACGGTGGCGCTGCTGGGTGCGCACGCGGCGGACGTCCTCCAGCTCCCGCTTAAGCTGCAGCAGCCGGCGTTGGATCTTGCGCCGGTCAGTCTCGAGCTGGGTTTCGCCGGGCCCCCGGCTCCCGATCCCGCCGCCCAACTGGGACATCGCGGCCCCCCGTCCAGTGAGCCTGGGTAACATGTACTCCAGCTGCGCCAGCTCTACCTGTAGCTGGCCCTCGCGGCTGCGCGCGTGGCGGGCGAAAATGTCCAGGATAAGCTGGGTACGATCCACGACCCGGACGGGCAGTGCGCGTTCAAGATTCCTAAGCTGCGTGGGGGTAAGGTCGTGATCGAAAAGGATCAGAGTGGCTCCTGCCGACTCCGCAACAGCGGCGATCTCTTCCACCTTGCCCTTGCCAACCAGCGTGGCCGGATCAGGTCTGGGCCTTCGCTGGACCACTTCTGCGACTACTTCCGCCCCCGCACCGGCTACCAGCTCACGAAATTCTGCGAAGGCCGCAGGGCTGTCCGCAGAATGATGCTCCGTCGCGTCGGCGCTGGCAAGCTTGGCTGCTTCCCGTGCAAGTGCAGCAGAGCGCGATAATGCCTGCGGCCGGGAGACGAACTCGACCCCGACGAGGAGCGCTCGATCCGACTGAACGCCCGTGCTTTTCAGAAGATCCTCAAGAGCTTTCGTGGTCCCGGCGCGCCCCACGGCTTGCCGGGGCGGGCAGGACCAATCCTCGCGACCTTATGAGGTCACCGTAATTGCGAAACCGCGTTAGCCTTCTGCCACCGCGCTGTCGGGACGCACGGATAAACCGCCGGGGCCGGGAGCGCTCGCAGGAGGATGGCCTACGCCAGTAGTCGGACGATGGTCGCTGTGCAGCACAGACCGTGTGCTTACCACTGTCGAGATGGCATGCTTGAAAATCAATTGTTCCTGACTGTTGTTTTCAAGCAACACGGAGTACTTGTCGAACGAGCGTATTTTGCCTGTGAGTTTGACTCCGCTGACCAGGTATATCGTGATCGGAGTCTTATCTTTGCGGACCGTATTAAGAAACGTGTCCTGGATGTTCTGTGCCGGCTTATTGTCCATGTGCCGATCTCCAATTTCTACGATGTCGAATTGCGTTATGGAAAATGCTCAAGCTCTTGCAGCTACTGCAACGTTGGGCTCTGAGCCGGAACGCGCTCAAATCCTGCTACTCAAAGTTTACACGCCTTGCCGGGTTGCGCCCGAGCCCAACCAAGGCCGGAAGGGGAAAAAGCACCAGCGCCGCCATTTGACCGGCGGCAACCTAGGCTTAGATGCAACTTAACAGTCCGCAGTCTATGCGGTTGAGCGGCGGTGCTAACATTACGAACGTGGGAGACAGGAAAGAAACTGCCCCGTCTGGGACTGCCGGGAGTGCATGTGCGGTCAGTCTCCCTCCTGGCGCTCCCGCGGTGAGAGAGCCGGTCCGAGTGCCGATTCTCGACCTTTCGCGCGAATATCGCCTCATCGGGCCGCTGCTGCTCAAGGCTGTGGAAGCCGTCTTCTCCTCGCAAAAATTCATTATGGGCCCCCAAGTAGCGGAATTTGAGCGCGCTGCCGCGAAAAAATGTGGCGTAGCCCATGCCATCGGCTGCTCTTCTGGCACCGATGCTCTGTGGTTGGCGCTCGAAGGGGCGGGCGTCGGCCCGGGTGATGCGGTCATCACTACCTGCTTCAGCTTCTTCGCCACAGTCAGCGCGATTCTGCGGGCCGGAGCTCAACCGCTGCTTGTGGATATCGATCCGGAGACGTTCAACCTGAATCCCGCCGCTGCCCGGGCTTGCCTGGAATCGGCGGCCGGCCCCGCCGTTCGTGCACTTCTGCCGGTTCACCTCTACGGCCAGACCGCCGATTGGGACTGCTTCGCTCAACTGAAGCAGGAATACGACGTGCTGCTGGTCGAAGATGCAGCACAGGCATTCGGAGCCTCCTGGGATGGGTGCATGGCAGGAGCATTGGGAGACGCGGCCGCCTTCAGCTTCTACCCCACCAAGAACCTCAGCGCCAGTGGCGACGCCGGCATGGTCACCTCGGCAGCAAAGGCGATCGCCCAGCGGGTCCGCCTCTTGCGGGTCCATGGCATGCGCCAGCGCTATCAGCATGATGAAGTTGGTTGGAACAGCCGTATCGACACGTTGCAGGCCGCTGTTTTGCTGGTAAAGCTCAGCTTTATCGACGAATGGAACGCTGAGCGTCGCGCCTTAGCCGAAAACTACCGGGTACTTTTCGAGCGGGCGGGTTTGGTTGAGCCTGGGCCTTATCCGCAAAAAGGAGTGGTCCTTCCTAAGACCAGACCCAAGGCCACGCACGTCTTCCACCAGTACGTCATCCGGGTTCGCCGGCGGGACGAACTGAAGGCCTTTCTCCGTGGCAGGGGAGTGGAATCAGAGGTTTACTACCCTCTGGCGCTACATCAGCAGCCGGCCTTGCGAAGCCTGGGATACCCCGACGGGGCCTTTCCCGAGAGTGAGCGCGCCGCAGCCGAGGTATTGGCGGTGCCCATCTTTCCCCAACTCACCTTTCAGGAACAGGAAATCGTCGTGGCCGCGATCGCAGATTTCTTCAGCTGAATTGAGAGAACCGCAGATCCCTCCACTGCGCTTCCCCCTATCCCCCGCCGCCCTTTCCCTTGCCCTGATGACGATGCGGATGTGGCTCGGCCGGCTTTGGCCTGGCGGCGACCGGAGCCGATCCCGGCGGCCCACTGGGCGTTACCCGCTTCACCATGCCGGATTCCAATTGATAGTTCAAAGTGGCGGTATCGACCGGCCGGGCCGCCCCCGTGAGGGGATCCACTTTGACTGCGTCACTGGTGGCCACCGTGATGGAGAACATCGGAATCTTGTTCTGGCTGATCGTGACCGGAAGATAGCCCTCGATGTTGCGCTGCCGGTAGGCTGTCTCGTAGCGATGCTTTTTCACGTTCCAGGTAAAAACCCTCACCTGGTCAAAGTCGTATGGAAGACCGTCCTTGTAGGCATTCGTCACCGAGACATATTCAGGCACCAGCTTGTCCGGCAGCGAGGAATCCGGGTCGTTGACCTTGGTCAGGACATAGGCGCCCACAATCTTCTGCCCTTCGGAATATCCCGCAATCTCGTCGGGAACATCGACATCCAGGCGGCGTGCGAGCAACCAGCCTACCTGACCGCGGCTGTCTCGCACCAACCACCAGTCTTCCATCGGCACAGCGGGGTCTCCCGCCGGGGTGGCCTTTGCGGCCGCCTGCTTCTCCTTACCCGTTGCCGCCGGCCGGGGTGCCGCGAGAAAGCCTTGAGGCGGTGCCGGCTTGGGCACGGAAGCACGTATCAACAACTGTAGCTTTTGATTTTCCGGCAACAAGTAGAAGCGGTCGGTTTCGCGGCCGGGTTTCGCGTGCAGATAGAGATCGTCGCGCAGAACAGCAGTGGCTACCACTGGATCATGCGCATGCTGTTGCTGGAGCGAGGCAAACTGGTCATAGGTCGCCTGGTCGATGACCATATGATCTTCGATCCAGCCCACCTCGCCTTTGCTGGTCTTGGTTCTTAGAAAGCGGCGTCCGTGCTCAACGACCTCAAGCGGCTCTCCATTCGTAACCAGAGCGATGCGATTCGATACGGCAGCAACCCGGTCTCTTAGATACGTCTGCTTGGCCACGACATAGACCATCTCCGGCTTGGCGTGCGGGCGCAAACGATTGCAACCGGCCAGCGCGGTCATCAGAGCGACGCATATTGCGGAACCAAAGAGGAAACGCAGGCCAGCGCGGCGAAGGAGCGACAAAGCAACAAACATATGAGAGGTGAAGTCTCCCTATCACCATTAGACCGGATTTCCTATTGCGATGCACACACCGAGTTCACGGGGAGCGGCTTTTCTTGATGAAAAAAGCGCTTTCCTCGAGCGTAAGCGAAACACCCTTTTCCTATCCTCACCAGTCATGACCTTTGCAGGAAATAGCCCTGGGGTTGTACGTCCCTCATAAAGCAACTCCGCAATCTCCAAAATACACTTGCGGTCTGCTCGTGTTGTTCGCTGCAGCAGTTTCGCAATTGGTGTAGATCGAATCCGGATTTCCTGTGGAGCTTTGTGGGGCCACCGAATTGCATGCGGCTTTCCGCGAAGAAAGCCGCACATCGCTTCTCTCAACTAGTGCCCCGCTCAAAGGAATCCGGAAAGCCACAGTCCTTTTCCTGGTCCCGGCGCGCCGGGACCACTCCTCGCGACCTTTACAGGACAGAGTAATTGCGAAACTGCTCAGCGGAGGCGGTGCGCCGATCGAAACAATATGCCACTTTGGTTGTACTAGACAAGGGATTGGAAGACAGCAATCCTCTGCCTCCTCAGGATCGGAGATGCAGGTCGACTGGCTGTTAGTACGTGGCTGCGATGGCGCTAGGATAGGTAGGATCGGTGCCTGTGGTAGCGGTCGCGACCGGGTCCAGCTTGCCGTCTACCGTGGCGTCGAATTTAAAAAGCTGCAGGTCGTTGTTGCCCGACGAGCCGTTAGACCCGGAATTGATCACGGCCAGATATTTCTTCTGGTTGTCATTGACGAAAGCGATGGGCAGTTGGCCACCCGAACTGAAAGGTGAGCCTGCAATCGCGGTCAGCTTACCCGAGGCTAGAGTGAACGCGAAGGCGCTGATGTTGTTGCTTCCCTTGTTGGCCACGTAGACGTAGCTTCCCGTCGTGTCCAACGTGACTCCAGTCGGTCCCGTCCCGGTGGGATAGGGTGAACCGGTGACTTCATTGAGCGTGCCGTTGGTGCCGATACTAAAGACGCGCAGTCCGGTATTGAACTCTGCCACAAATAGAAATTTTGAAGTGGGATCACTTGCCAGCCCATAATCCGCCGGCGTGGTCGAAGTTTTTAGGGGCGGCAGAAAGGTAGCTGTCGTGCCGGTGCTGAGGGCGCCTCCCGTGCCGAGTGTCAATACCTGCACGCCCAGCGACTGGAGCGAGACGTAGACGTACGAGTTGTTGGGGGTGATGAGCATTGCCGTTGGAGTCACCACGGTCGCGGTGGTGCCGTTCCCGGTATAGAGAGGAAGAGGAGAACCGGTGAGCGCGGTCAATAGGCCGGTCGAGGTGTTGATCTGGTAAATGCCAATTGACTGGGCCGCTCTTGCAATCCCAATTCCGGCTGCCAGCAGGTAGTTTCCGGTGCTGTCTACTTGCATGGACGTGGCAACCACATCCGAAGCGACGGCAGTACCGCTATTCTGCACGGTAATCGATCCATCGCTGCTGAGCGCGTAGCAGAAGATGCCGGCGGTGGTTGCGACGTATAGGAAGGAGTTGGTGGGCGTTATGGCCAGAGATTGCGCAGCCACCCCGTTGTTGTAGGGCGAGTTGGTGAGAATCGAGAGGGCGCCGGCGGTACTGACGCCGAATCCGGCAATGTAGATGTTGTTTCCATTGGCGACGTAAAGATAGTCGCCGGTGGTGGTGCAGTCGGTGCAAGGGTTCACAGGTACGAAAAAATCACACCCGGTGGTCACGCCAAGGAGCAACAAACAAAACAAAGCCGGTATTCGGCGCATGCAATTTCCCTTACCCGCAAAGTGACTTTCGCTCGGGATAGTTTCCACTCACCAGACGATCTGGCGCTGGCATCCGCTCAGCGGCAGGAGTACCCGGAAGACCTCCATTATACTTTCCCGATGCGTTCGCTATCCCGTGCAGTTCTGTATGCCACTTTGCTCGGAGTAACCGCATGCCATGGCCAGCTGGTGAAGCCGTCCCATGCAGGGCCCTGCATCCCTTGCATCCGGGGAGACATGAGCTTCCTGGCTTCCGACGAACTTCAGGGACGAGGCAGTGGCACCCGCGACGAGCATTTAGCCGCGCTCTATGCCGCGTCCCTGTTCGCGGGTTTTGGGTTGGAGCCGGGCGGCGATGACGGCAGCTTCCTCGAAAAAGCGCCGCTCCCCAATCCTCTACCGCCCAATGTCGCCCGCAGGTTGGAGGGCTTTGCGCCGGGGCCAAGAACGGAGACCTGGAACGTGGTGGGTATCCTCCGCGGCTCCGACCCGGTTGCCGCCAAAGACGCCATCCTGTTGACGGCGCACCTGGATCACCTCGGGATTGGGCCCAGCAAAAACGGCGACCGGATTTATAACGGCGCCGATGATGATGCTTCCGGAACGACCGCGGTTATCGAACTGGCGCGTGTATTTGCGAGAGGTGCCCGCCCCCCGCGCACCCTGCTCTTCGTCCTTTTTGGTTCAGAAGAGATCGGAGGCTATGGCAATCGATATTTTCTCGACCATCCCCCTCTGCCGCTCGACCGGATCGTTGCCAATCTGGAATTTGAGATGATCGGTCGCCGTGACCCGGCTTTGCCCCAGGACGGTCTATGGCTCACCGGTTTCGACCGCAGCGACCTGGGCCCGGCGCTGGTGCGCCACGGCGCTCCCTTGGTCCCAGATCCCCATCCCAAGCAAAACTTCTTTCGCCGCTCCGACAACTACAGCCTTGCCCGCCGGGGCATCGTTGCCCAAACAATTTCCAGCTTCGGCCTGCATGCTGACTACCATCAGCCCAGCGACGAAATCAGCCGCATCGACTTTCCTCACCTGGCACGAGCCATCGCATCGATGGTGGAACCGATTGAGTGGCTTGCCCAGACGAGTTGGAAGCCGCAATGGCTTGCCCACGGAAGACCCTGAGTTGGTAGTCACAGCTTTGGTGCTTTGTTGCACAGCTCTGACTCTCAGCCGTCCCGGCGGGACTCAATTTGGAGAGAGTAGTTCTCACGCAGACTCTAAAGCCCGCCCCAATCGCTATACCTTGTGCGCGCGTTGCACGTCGCGAACGCCTGGCAAGCGCCGCAGACCACTCACGATACGCGTGAGGTGCCGCATGTCTTCGGCTTCCAGAACAAATTCGACCATCGCTTCTGAGTCACCGGTCGATTTGGTGTCGACCCCGCGGATGTTGGTGCCGTCGTCGCTGATGACCGCTGTCATTTCCTTCAACATCCCGGCGCGATCGTCGCAAAATACGGTCAGTTTCACGGGGTAGGTCAT
Source organism: uncultured Acidobacteriaceae bacterium (assembly GCA_963787145.1). Classification (GTDB taxonomy): domain Bacteria; phylum Acidobacteriota; class Terriglobia; order Terriglobales; family Acidobacteriaceae; genus PALSA-350. The sequence goes on along the minus strand of CAWBBY010000033.1, from coordinate 34,581 downwards.
CTTGCGGCCGGCATTCTCCTCCACCATCCGCGCCCACTCCACGGAGATGCGGCGGTCGCTCTCGTAGAGCAGATTCTGTACGTTGGGGCAGCTCCGTGCATGCACCGCCACGCCTTTGCCGCGGGTTACGTAGCCTACGATCTCTTCACCGCGAATGGGATTGCAACATCGGGCCCGGTAAACCAGCAAGTCGTCCTGGCCTTCCACCTGCAACGAGTCGGAGCCGTGCATATGAACACGCCTGACCGCTTCCGACATGGTGCCGCTAACGGCGTCCTTGCCCGGCTCAACTTCGATGGCGGTCGGCGAGGTCAGCCCTGGAGAGAGCTTATTCAGCACCTGGCGTGACGAGTATTTACCGAAGCCGATGGCTGCCATCAGGTCGCTGGCCGTCGCCAAGCCACATTCGCTGGCCGCCCGGGCATAGTCCGTGTCAGTGAGCTTGCTGAGGGAGACCTTGTACTTGCGCGCCTCCCGGTCGAGCAGCTTCTTGCCAATCTCCACCGCGCGCTCGCGCTGGTGCTCATTGAGCCAATGCTTGATCTTGTTACGCGCCCGCGAGCTCTTGGCGAAGGTGAGCCAATCGCGGCTGGGAGTGTGGCCGTTCTGCGTAACCACTTCCACGATGTCGCCGTTGTGCAGCTTGGTGCGCAGCTGGGCCATTCTGCCGTTGACCTTGGCCCCCACGCAGGTATTGCCCACCTCGGTGTGGATGGAATAGGCGAAGTCAATCGGCGTCGCGTCCTTGGGCAGCACCACCACCTTGCCTTTGGGGGTAAAGGTGTAAACCTCTTCCGGGTAGAGATCGATCTTCAGCGTGGATAGAAACTCGTTGGGATCGGTCATCTCCCGCTGCCATTCGACCAGCTGCCGGACCCAGGCCAGCCGTTGCTCATCCCGCGCGTTGGTGGGCGAGCCGGCCGCTTTATATTTCCAGTGCGCCGCGATCCCCTCTTCGGCGATGCGGTGCATTTCTTCGGTCCTGATCTGGACCTCGAACTGATGTCCGCCCTCGCCCATCACCGTGGTGTGCAGCGATTGATACAGATTCGGCCGGGGCATGGCGATAAAGTCCTTGATGCGGCCCGGCACTGGGCGCCAGATGGAGTGGATCAGACCAAAGGCCGCATAGCAATCCTGTACCGTGGAGGTGATCACGCGCACGGCCAGCAGGTCGTACACCTGGTCGACGGTTACCTTCTGCTTCTGCAATTTCTGATAGATGCTGTAAAGCCGCTTGATCCGCCATTCGACGCGCGCCTTGATGTTGTTTTCGCGCAGCCGTTCGTTGAGCAGGGATTCGACCGAGTTGAGAAACTGCTCATCCTCATCCCGAGCCGCATCCACTGCGCTCTTCACCTGTTCATAGCCGAAGGGGTCGACGTAACGGAAGGCCAGGTCTTCCAACTCCCCGCGCACCTTGCCCATGCCTAGCCGGTGGGCCAAGGGGGCATAGATGTCCAGTGTTTCCCTGGCGATCGATTCCTGCCGTTCGGGTGGCAGGTGTTGCAGCGTCCGCATGTTATGCAGCCGGTCCGCCATCTTGATCAGCACCACGCGCACGTCGCTGACCATGGCCAGCAGCATCTTGCGCACATTCTCCGCCTGGCGGTCTTCCCGGTTAGCGAACTGGATCTTGTCGATCTTGGTCACGCCCTCGACGATGTGCGCAACCTGCTCCCCGAATTGTTCGGTGATGTCTTCTGTAGTGACAGGGGTATCTTCGACCGCGTCGTGCAGCAGCCCGGCCGCGATCGCGGTCGAGTCCAGCTTCATCTCGGCCAGAACCTGGGCTACCTCGAGGGGATGCAATACATATGGCTCCCCGGAAGCCCGCAGTTGCCCGCTATGGTGCTGCACACAGAATTCCCATGCTCGGCGAATGATGCCGGTGTCGTCGCTCGGCCGATTCTTGCCGATGGTCGCGAGCAGCTCGGCAAACTTCGCCGTCAGGATGTCCGGCTCCGCGGGAGGTTCAAGCGGCGTGGAGTGCACAGTCGCCATACCTGATTATAGGCTGGTGGCCAGGCATTTTCACTTCTGGTGCATATAAAGCAACGGCTGCCCACACCGCTTTCCCTGTGCTGGATCCAGGAATGGGCGCTTAGCTATGCGAAGATGATTTGTGTCTCGTGAGCCAATCTCTGCGCCGGCCGGCAAGGCTGCGGTTACCACAATCTCCCGCCGGGCGGCGGATCGCCTGCGTGCCGGGCATCTCTGGGTCTACCGTTCGGACATTGAGCATTTAGTGGAGACAGAAGCGGGACTGATCCCGGTGGCGGACCATCGCGGCTTTCCCCTGGGCACTGCGCTGTGGAGCCCAACCTCGCAGATCGCGCTGCGCATGTTAACCTCCGATCCTCATTTAACGCGTGAGGGCTGGTTGGCATTGCTCGACCAGCGGCTGCGCCATGCCATTCGGCAGCGTCAGGGCATGCTGGAGGAGGGCACCGATGCCTGCCGCCTGGTGTTCAGTGAAGCCGATCAGCTCCCCGGCCTGATCGTCGATCGCTACGGGGACCTGATCCTTTTCGAGATCCTCGCCAAGGCACTCGATCGGGACGAGGTGCGCGCGGTCATCGTCGATGTCCTCAAGTCGGAACTGGAGCCAGTCACGATCGTGGAGCGGTCCGATGCCCGAATCCGGGAGCTGGAGCAACTCAGCCAGCCGTCCGAGGCGCCGCTCTATACCGCCGAGCCTATTGCCCAACTAACCACCATCTTTCACGTCAACGGGCTGGCTTTTCACTACGACGCCAACGCCGGGCAGAAGACGGGAGCCTTTCTCGACCAGCGCCTCAACTATGCCGCCGCGTCGCGCTATGCCCATGGCGAGGCCCTCGATGTCTGCACGTATCAGGGCGGTTTTGCCCTGCACCTGGCCCGATCCTGTTCCCGGGTGACCGGTGTTGACGCCTCCCGTGCCGCGCTTGAGGTGGCGGAGGAGAACCTGGAGGTCAACCGTCACCGTATCCGGGCCTCGGTGGAGTGGATCGAAGCTAACGCTTTCGATCTTCTGCGCGACTGGAGCACCGCCGGCAACACCTTCGACACGGTGGTGCTGGATCCGCCCGCATTCGCCAAGTCCAAGCGTGCCGTGGCCGGGGCGCTGCGCGGCTACAAAGAGCTTAATTTGCGCGCCCTGAAGATGTTGCGCCCAGGCGGGACGCTCGTGACCTGCTCCTGCTCCCACCACGTGTCCTGGGATGAATTTCACGGTGTGGTGGCCGCAGCCGCCGGCGATGCGCAACGCCGTGTTCGTCTTGTGGAAAGACGAGGAGCCGCTCCAGATCACCCTGTAGTCCTGAATATCCCCGAGACGGAATATCTGAAGTGCCTGATCCTGCAGGTCGACTAGCAATGAACGAGAACGCAGGTTGGTTAACTCTGTCCATCCACCTCCACCACTGCCAACGTTTGCCGCCACCCTCGAATTTGTCATCCCGACCGTACCCGGATTTCCTGCCACGCATTGCCGGACACAGCCGCGTGTGCTGCTTTCGTTACGGAAAGCAGCATGAAGTTCGCCAACGCCACCAATCTCAACAGGAAATCCGGGGTAGGGGAGGGACCTGCAGTTTCACTTTCGGGCACAGCGAAAGTGCCGTGGGCGAATCGCCTCCGGGCTCCGTTTCCCCATGAACGGAAACTGCAGATCCCTCCCCTACGCTTTGCTCCGGTCGGGATGACAAATTTGAGGGTGGCGGCCCACCTTAGCAGTGGTGGAGGCGGATGGAAAAAGTCAACCAACAGCAACCAACCCGGCGAAACTTCCCTCAGGGGCATGAAGCCCAGATAACTTTGGCGAATTCTCGTACGGGCTGAAGCCCGTACCCCTAAGCCCCTTAGAATAAAACTCCATGCCATTTGGACCTCACTGGCAACACGCCTGGCTGGTCATCGCTTCCTTTCTTGCCGGCGCCCTGAATGCCATGGCGGGCGGCGGCTCCTTTCTGTCGTTTCCCGCGCTGCTGGGTGTAGGTGTTCCGCCCATCCAGGCAAACGCAACCAACACAGTTGCCCTCTGGCCCGGCCAGTTCACCTCGATCGCGGCGTACTGGCAAGACCTGAAGGCCAATCTGCGGCTGGTACTCCCCGTCTGCTCCGCCGCCCTGCTGGGCGGCGTAACCGGAGCCATCATCCTGCTGCGCACCGGCCAAGCCACGTTTATGGCATTGGTGCCCTGGCTGTTGCTGCTCGCCTCCGGGCTCTTTGCCGCCAGCGGCCCTGTCTCCAGCTGGCTGCAGCGCCGGCGTATAACTCACACCGGCGTCAGCCCCAGCCTCGTCCCGTTGTGGATTGGGGTGGTGGTGGTCTGCTTTTACATCGGCTATTTCGGTGCCGGCGCGGGCTTTTTGCTGATGTCGGTCCTGTCCATCTTTGGCATCCAGAACATCAACCAGGTCAACGCCTTGAAGGTAATCGCTACCACCACGGCGAACGGCATCGCCGTGGTCACGTTCATTGTGGAGAAGCAGATTCTCTGGAAGTACTGCCTGCTGATGATGATCGCCGCCGCGCTCGGCGGTTATCTGGGAGCCCGTTACGCGCGCCGCATGCATCCCCAACACATGCGCTTGCTGGTAGTGCTGATTGGTTTGGGAATGGCTGCGTACTTCTTCTGGAAGCAGTATTCTTGAAGCAGGGATTGTGATGAGCCACGAAGGCATCCGATTTATCAGCGATGAAGAGGCGGCGCAGAGGCGGGCGCAAGAGGCGTCTCATCGCGATCTGCCCCGCGAGGCGACCGAGCCGGCCCGTGTCCGGGTGCAGAAGACGACCGGCACCGGCATGGAGATCGACTGGAAGGACGGGCACCAAAGCAGCTGGAACTTCACTTGGCTGCGCGACGCCTGCCCTTGCGCCACCTGCCATGAGGAGCGCGGAGCAACCGGCCGCAAGCCAGGCGAGCGGAAGCCGCAGCCGGCCACTCTGCTGCAAATGTACAAAGCACCGGCACGGCCGGAGTCGGTTTCGCCCGTCGGCCGCTACGCCATCAGCTTTCACTGGAATGACGGCCACCAGAGCGGGATCTATTCCTGGGATTACCTCCGCCGCAGTTGCCAGTGCGACCAGTGCCTTGCAGATGCGCCCCGCTGAAGGCGCCCCCCCCGGAAGAAACGCACACAAATGACCCCAAATTTCACAGCCATCCTCGCTGAGGGGTGACTGTAGTCTGATGGTGGGATAAGAGTTGTTGGAGAGATCCAAGAGAGTGAGTGAAATTGCCGAGCGACCTGGAAATTCAGAGCATGAAAGACTCCCCATTCGTCGATGACCCAGGGGCGCGACCTAAGAGCGAGACCACAGGGATCTTGCCCTTCCAGGCCATCCAGGGATTGATCGATGGCGGATCGATTATCGCCCCTCCCATTGACCCCAACCAGATCCAACCGGCGAGTATTGACCTGCGATTGGGAAAAAAGGCCTTCCAGATTGCGGCCAGCTTCTTGCCTGGTCACTCGCCTATCGAGGGCAAGATCAGGGATCTGCTCATCCGCGAGATAGATCTGGAGGAGTCCGCAGTTTTGGAACCACGCTCCGTCTTCCTCGTGCCTCTGATGGAAAGTCTGCGCTTGCCGGCCGATGTGTCAGGGATTGCAAATCCCAAAAGCACAACCGGGCGCCTGGACATTTTCACCAGGCTCATCACGGAACCGGGAATCGAGTTCGAACGGGTTCCCAAAGGCTACCAGGGGGCACTTTATCTCGAAATCGTCTCCCGTACCTTTCCCGTCCGGGTCAGAACCGGGATGAAGTTGAACCAATTGAGGCTTGTACGGGGAAGGCCGCAGGCCACCGACGGCAAACTAGTGCGGCTGGCGGAAAAAGAGCAGCTGACCTTCGACGCGGATAGTAGCCCCATCGACCCAAGAATAGACCGGGGCCTCAGTGTTTCCGTGGATCTGGTGGGGACCGGCTCCAACATCATCGCTTACCGGGCGAAAAAGACCAGGCATGCGATCGATCTAGGCAAAGTCAACGCTTATGACATTGGAGAATTCTGGGAAGTGATCCCGCGATCCAAGTCCAAAGATCTGACTTTGCAGGCCGGAGATTTCTATATCCTGGCCTCCCATGAAAGGATCCGTGTGCCTCCGACTCATGCCGCGGAAATGGTTCCTTTCGACCCTTCAATCGGCGAGTTCCGCATCCACTACGCTGGGTTCTTCGACCCTGGTTTCGGATACGGCGATCGAGGGGAAATTCCCGGCACCAAGGCCGTTCTGGAAGTAAGGGCGCACGAAGTCCCTATTCTTCTCGAACATGGCCAGCTGGTTGGAAAGCTGATTTATCACCAGATGGCGCAACTGCCGGAAAAGGTCTACGGGCGTTCGATCGGCTCCTCGTATCAACAGCAAGGTCTGGCACTCAGCAAACAATTCAGAGCCGTGCAATCCGCCGACCAGGAACCGGTTTCTGGCTACGCGCCGGTTTTGTCTCCGCAGATGGCCGATTAAAGTCAATGAAGGGAACGGGCTTTACAGGCTGCGGAAAATCTCATGTTTTGTGTCAGGGCACGACTTTACAGGTTGCGGAAAAACTCATGTTTTGTATCAGGGCACGACTTTAGTCGGGCCGTAAAGGGAGCAAAAATGAGGGCTTTAGCCCCTGAGGTATTTGCTCGTACGTAAGCTGTTGACCGGGTCCGGCTTTAGCCGCTGAGGGATACATTTTCCATGTCCCCCCTGAGTTTTTCAGCAGCCTCCCCTAGGGAGCTGGTGTTGCTGGAGCGGCGTGGCTGACCGGCAGAGTCCTCCATAACCGCTGCACACATTGCAGTGCTTCTGCGGCGTCCCCGACGACGTGAATGTAGGCACGATTTTCCGCCTTGAGGAACCCCTGATCGATCGCGACCTCGAGAAAGCTCAACAGTTGGTCGTAATAACCCCCAGTGTTCACCAGCAGGCACGGTTTTGTATGGATCCCGAGTTGGGCCCAGGTGAGGACCTCGAAAAATTCATCGAGGGTTCCGAAACCGCCGGGCAGGGCAACAAATGCATCCGCCTCCTGCGCCATCAAGGCTTTGCGCTCGTGCATGGTTTCCACCAGCACCAGTCGGCTCAACCCCTGGTGTGCCACCTCCACTCCAGCAAGTGCTCGTGGAATGACACCGATCACCTCGCCTCCCTGAGCCAGCGCGGCATCAGCCAACATACCCATCAGGCCCACTTGCGCGCCGCCGTACACCAGGCCGAGGCCGGCCTCGCCCAGCAGGCGTCCCAAAGCGACCGCCTCGGCTCGGTACTCTGGCTGCACCCCAGGACTCGATGCACAAAAGACGCAGACCCTGCGCCGGATTTCGTTAGTCTTACTCTGCATTCCAGAATTGCAACACATTTATGAACAGGCCGCCGGGCGATACACTGGTAGGAGAGTATCCATCCCGTCACCAGACCATCCGCCGAACAAGAGTATCAGCGCACGCTTCAGAGACCAGCCATTGCAACATCTGCTCGATAAATTAAACCCGCAACAACGTGCCGCCGTCGAAGCCGTAGATGGTCCCTTGCTGATTCTCGCTGGAGCAGGTTCCGGCAAGACGCGGGTGATCACCCATCGCATCGCGTATCTCATTCAGGTACGGAATGTTGCACCCGACGCCATCCTGGCCGTCACGTTTACCAACAAAGCGGCCGCGGAGATGGCGGAGCGGGTCGACAAACTGCTCGAGCATCGCTCCCTGGCGAAACCGCTGCTGGCGACCTTCCACTCCTTTTGCGTGCGCGTTCTGCGCCGTGACATCGAAGCCCTGCGTATTGGCGATGAGGGGCTTACCCGCAACTTCGTGATTTACGACGAAGCTGACCAGCAGGCGATCGTCAAGCAAGCGATGCGCCGCATGGGCCTGGATACCAAGCAGTTGACGCCGCGCACGGTTCTCTCGCGCATCTCCTGGGCCAAGAACCATATGCTTGACCCGCAGGAGATCTACCTGCAGTCCACCGATCCGGTGAGCGAACGGATCGCGCACATCTACGAGATTTACCGCAAGGAACTGCGCAAGGCGAATGCGCTCGACTTCGACGACCTGCTGCTCGAGGCGGTGCGCCTGCTGCGCTCCTCCGCGGAGGTGCGGGAACGCTACAACCGCCGCTATCGGTATCTGCTGATCGATGAGTATCAAGACACCAACCGGCCCCAGTACGAATTGATGAAGCTGCTGGCCGGCGCCGAGCACAATGTCTGCGTCGTGGGCGATGAAGATCAGAGCATTTACTCCTGGCGCGGCGCGGATATCCGCAACATTCTGGAGTTCGAGAAAGACTTTCCTGAAGCGAAGACCATCCGGCTGGAGCAAAACTATCGCTCCACTCAAGTAATTCTTGAGGGCGCCTCCGCGGTGGTGGCTCGCAACCTGCAGCGCAAGGGCAAGAATCTCTGGACCTCGCGCGAGGGCGGCGCGATGATCGGCTACTACGAAGCTCCGGACGGAGAGAACGAAGCGCTCTTTATCGCCGACTACATTGGGAAGTACATGCGCCGTGCGGGCCAAGAACAGGATCTGCCTCGAGCGGCAGTGCTCTACCGCACCAACTCCCAGTCCCGGCTGGTAGAAGAAGCGCTGCGCCGCTATGGGATCGCCTACACCATGGTGGGTGGCTTCTCTTTCTACGACCGCTCCGAGATCAAGGATCTGCTGAGTTATCTCAAGCTGGTGCAGAATCCGGACGACTCGATAGCGCTGGCGCGCATCATCAACACCCCGCCACGTGGTATCGGGAAGACCACGCTGGAAGTGCTGGAGCGACTTAGCCTCGAGACCGGCATGAGCACTTGGGGGGCGATCGCGCGCGCGCTGCAGGAGCGCCTCTTGCCGCAACGCGCGTTGATGGCGCTGGACACCTTCCGCCGTTTGATACAAGATGCCCGCGCCCTGCTGGAGCCCGGGTTTGCTGAAAAGCTGGCCCAGGATGTTCTCCCCGCGCAGGAGTCGAGCGACGTTGAGGCGGCCGATTCGGGGGATTGGGAAGACGTCCGCTTCGACTTTGGCGATCTGGATCCCGAGCCCGATCCGGAAGACCAGGCGGTTCCCCTCCAAGCCGACCTGCACCCAGTGCCCGCGGTGGATGCCCCTGCTTATGAAGGATTCCGCAAGCCCGGCGATGCCGCTACGCTGCCCGAATTGATTCGCTTTCTCATCGACCGTACCGGCTACATCCGCTCGCTTGAGGACGAGGGCACTCCCGAAGCCATCTCCCGCATTGAGAACTTGAAGGAACTCGCCAATGCGGCCCAGGACGCGCAGCAGCGCGGGGAGACCTTGTCTGAGTTTCTCGACCACGCCGCCTTGGTCAGTGACACTGACCGTTACAATCCCGAAAGTCGCGTCACCCTGATGAGCCTGCATTCAGCCAAAGGGCTGGAGTTTCCCTTGGTGATGCTGGCGGGAATGGAAGAAGGCCTTTTTCCCCATTCGCGGACGCTCAATCAACCCAACGAACTCGAAGAGGAGCGGCGGCTCTGCTACGTGGGCATGACGCGGGCGATGGATGCGCTGGTGATGACCCGTGCTCGCTATCGCCGCCGCTACGGAAACGACATGCCGGAATCCAGCATTCCCTCGCGTTTTCTCGAAGAGATTCCGCCCCATCTGCTCGAAGACCTGACCCGCGGCCAGCGCGCCTCGATCGCTGGTGCCTATGGTTCACGATCCACCCGCGGTAGCGACGAATGGGAATCGCCCCCCCACTACAGCTACGAAGACGAGGATCAGCGTCCCCGCACGGTTTCCCGAACTACGCCGCCTGCCAACCGTCCGCATGCGGGGCCAGGTTCGTTGGATAACATCGCCCAGTTCTTCTCCTCGCGCAAGGGGAGCGGGACCCGGCCGAAGCTGGAGATCCCGGTCCCTGCTGGAGCCACCGGATTCCGCAGCGGCCAGCGTGTTCGTCATCCGAAATATGGAGAGGGTGTCGTCTTCCGCCGCGAGGGAGACGGTGACGATGCGAAGATTACGGTACAATTTGCAGAATTCGGCGTGAAGAAGCTAGTGGAAAAGTTTGCCCAGCTGGAAAAAGTGTAGACAAGGAAAATAATGGCCAATACCAAGAACGTAGAAGACAAGTTGGAACGGAAAAAGATCAAGCGCACGGCGCGGAAGAAAGCTGCACCCAAGGCCGCGCGTACCCTGCCCCGAGGTTCCAACAAGAGAAAAGCCAAGAAGCTGACACGAGGTCAAAGCAAGCGCTAAGCAGCTAGCCGGTCCGATGCTCGACCTGCGTAAGGCTGGCCGGCGGCGAGACGAAGGCTCAGCCAGGCCGAGAACAGAAAAGTCCCGCAGGGACGGTTGAGAGTAGCCCAGGACGGTTGTCCTGGGTAGGTTCGAGAAATGTGACTAGTCCCGAAGGGACGGCTGAGAATGTCCCAGTACGCAGTGCTGGGCAGGCCTTGTCCCACCGGAATATTCGAGTTGCGTGCAAGGTTCACCCAGGACTCACGTCCTGGGAAATTTTCAGTCGTCCCTACGGGACTAGTCACGATTTTCGAACCTAACCCAGGACTACCGTCCTGGGCTACTCTCAGCCGTTCCTGCGGGACTTTTCTGCAGATGGCAACGGGTGCGGTCGGGCTGGATGGTATGGCAAAGGAGCCGAGACGCTGCGAAAGCAACTGTTCGCAACCAAATCGATCGACAAGCTGATCAGCGACTCGGAACTCCCCGAGCACTGTCTGCAGAAAACCCTCGGCCCCTGGTCGCTTACCGCGCTCGGCATCGGCGCGGTAATCGGTTCGGGAATCTTCACCGTGGTCGGCACGGCCATCGCGGGCGAGAAGTTTGATACCTCCTCCATCCTGAACACCCCCTTACTGGATTACCTGGTCAATCACCACGCCTTGTCGGGCCGCCCGGGAGCAGGGCCGGCGCTGGCCTTTTCCATCGTGCTGGTGGCCATCGTCTGCGCCTTCACCGGCCTGTGCTACGCCGAACTAGCGTCGATGATTCCCATCGCCGGCAGCGCCTACACCTACACCTACGCCACCATGGGAGAACTGGTCGCCTGGATCATCGGCTGGGATCTCATCCTGGAGTACGCCGTCAGCAACATGGCCGTGTGCGTCGGTTTCGCCGCCCACATTGTCGATTTCATGGATTGGTTCGGTCTCCACCCCAGCGCGCGTTGGATCTCGCCCGCCTTTCTGCCCTCCGGACTCACCGACCTGCAAGGCAACACGATCTACCAGCCAGGCTGGCATCTGGGCTTTAACATGCCGGCGTTTCTCATCGTGCTGCTCCTCACCATCGTGCTCGTGCGCGGTATCCGCGAATCCGCCGGGACCAACAACGTCATGGTGCTGCTCAAAATCTCCGCCATCCTGGTCTTTGTCCTTGCCGGGTCGCACTTCATCCATCCCGCTCACTGGCACCCATTTTTTCCTAATGGGTGGTCCGGCGTCCTCACTGGTGGCAGCATCATTTTCTTCACCTACATCGGCTTCGATTCGGTGTCGACCGCGGCGGAAGAGTGCCATCGCCCGCAGCGCGACGTTCCCTTCGGCATTCTGGCTACGCTCGTTGTCTGCACCTTGCTCTATGTCGCCGTCGCCGTCGTGCTCACCGGTCTGGTCCCCTGGCAGACCCTGGTGGATGATGCAGCGCCGGTAGTCAATACCCTCAAGAAACTCCACCATGAAACGGGCTCGGTGACGCTCAACTGGGTCCGGCTGATCGTGCTCTGCGGCGCGATGATGGGCATGATCTCCTCCATCCTGGTCTTCCAACTCGGCCAGGCGCGGGTCTGGTTCGCCATGTCGCGCGACCGGCTCTTTCCGCGCTGGTTTGGCAAGGTGCACCGGCGTTATCGCACTCCGGCCGTAGCCACCGTGGTAGCAGGTTTTGTGGTGGCCATTCCCAGTGGACTGCTGGATATCGGCACTCTGGCTGACCTGTCGAATATCGGCACCCTCTTTGCCTTTGTGCTGGTATCGATCGGGGTGCTGATCCTGCGCTATCGCGAACCGGAGAGGCGTCGCGGCTTCCGCGCCCCGGGCGGAATTTCCGTACCCATCCTGAGCATCTTCTTTTGCGTCCTGCTCATGTCCGGTTTGCCGGTCATCACCTGGCTGCGCTTTTTCGGCTGGCTGGTCATAGGTCTCGGCATCTATTTCCTCTACAGCCGCAAGCACAGCGAGTTCTCCTCTCTTTCATGACTCGCCCTGCTGTCCCTCGCCGGGTCGCGGCCGCGTGGTTGCGGTCACTCCCAAAAACGGAACTCCACCTTCACTTGGAGGGAACCGTTACCCCGGAAACTCTGGTCGAATTGAGCCGGCGGAACGATGAGCAGGGTATGACGCTGGAGGAGGCACGGTCTCTTTACCACTACACCGATTTCACCGGATTCCTATTGGCGTTCAAGGCGGTCAGCGAGCGGCTACGCACTCCGGCAGACTACGAATTGATCACCTATCGCATGCTGCAGCGTCTGGCCGCTCAGGGCGTGGTGCATGCCGAGGCCTACGTCTCCGTCGGCGTTGTCTACTACTGGAGACGGATCGAGTTCGAACCTCTCTTTTACGCGATGGAAGCGGGGCGGGTGCGCGCCGAGCAGAAATTCGGGATCACTCTCTACTGGATTTTTGATGCGGTCCGCCACTTTGGCCCGGAGGAGGCGGCGCGCGTCTTTCGCAAGGCCGCGGAACTACGCCTGGAGTGTCCCAGCATCGTGGGTATTGGGATTGGCGGCGACGAGCGGCGGGTTGGCGCCGAGCCCTTCCGCGACCTCTTTCAGGAGGCGAAGGATGCCGGTCTTCACCTGACCGCGCATGCCGGCGAAACCGTGGGACCGGAGAGCATATGGGCAGCGCTCAACATCGGCGCGGAGCGCATCGGCCATGCCCTTTCCGCTCAACTGGATCCGGATCTCATGCAGGTGCTGGCGGAACGCCAGGTTCCGCTCGAAATCTGCGTGACGTCGAATTTACGCACCGGTTGTTGTCCCGCCCTGGAGGAGCATCCGGTACGCCGTTATTTCGATGCCGGCCTCATGGTAACTCTCAATTCCGATGACCCGGCGATGTTCGAAAGCGACCTCCAGGACGAATATCGTCTGGCCCAAGATGCCTTTGGCTTTAGCGCCGAGCACCTGCGTGAATTGGCGGCTAATTCCATTGAAGCCAGCTTCCTTCCGGCGCTGCGAAAGGTAGCCCTTCTGCATCAAATTGAGCAGGTGAAATAGTCCTTTGGTGTCCACCCCCGTAACTACGTGGTTTTCACCAAGCTGCGCTATTATTTCGGCATGATGTACATGGATGGTAACGACCTCAGGGCTCAGGGTTCCGGCGAAAGATTGCCGGCAATCTCGCCTACCCAGGAAGAAGAAGGGTCTGCTATGGCGATTGTTGGCTGGACTTCGGTTGCTGTTGGTATTGCTGCTGTGGGTCTCTACGTCGGCCGCGAGTTGCGTGCGCGTTATAAATTCAATCACCGCACGCAGTACGACTTTTTCTCGCATGCCGGGGATAGTGTCTGCTCAGCAGACTACGGCACCGGAATTTAACTGTTCGCCCACGGGCTCTGGACTGCTGCCGGCGATCCCGGGGTCCCCGCTCGGCTGCGCCACACGTCAGCCCGAATAGGGCTGTTCTTCCTCTTGCAGGAGCGATTCTGCGGTCAACTGCTCGATTCCCCGTAGGGAGGGGAAGAGCACACTCCAAATGCCGGTCACGGCCAGCGCCCCGAGGCCTCCAGCCACCACGGCCCGTACCGTCCCCCACCACTGGGCGGTCACTCCGCTTTCAAACTCACCCAGCTCATTCGACGCTCCAACAAAGAGCGAATTGACGGCGCTTACTCGGCCACGCATCGACGCCGGTGTAGCCAACTGCAGCATCGACGACCGGATCACCACACTGACCATGTCCGAGGCTCCCACCAGCATCAGCGCGGCCAGCGAAAGCGGCAGGCTCCTGGAGAGACCGAAGACGATCGTCGCGCTCCCATAAACAGCCACTCCAATGAACATAAGAATGCCCGGACGCCGCAAAACGGGGTGGAAGGTCATCCAGACGGAAACTGCGAGCGCGCCCAGCGCCGGCGCCGAGCGAAGGGCCCCCAATCCTTGTGGCCCGGTATGTAACAGATCGTGGGCAAAGATCGGCAGCAGCGCGGTCGCACCGCCTAAAAGCACCACGAACAGATCGAGCGAAATCGACCCCAGCAATAGCTTGGATTTCCAGACATAGCGAAACCCCGCCAGGATTACATCGGTGGAAATCGCGCGATGTTCCATCCGTCCAGGGCGTACGTGCAAGGAACCGATCAACAGCACAAAGCTGATTCCGGTCGCCAGCGTAAATAGAAAGACAATGGGCGCTCCGTACAGCCTGCCTCTTAGCGGCAAGGTGTAGAGTAGACCCCCCACTGCCGGTCCGGCGATGTTGGCAATTTGGAAGACCGTTGCTCCCCAGGTGATGGCGTTGACGAAATTTTCCGCAGGCACCAGGTGTGGCAGCAACGCCGAACTGGCGGGGCCGCTGAAGGCGCGCCCGGAGCCGATCAGGAAGAGCACAGCGAAGATCGGCTCCACTCGATGCAGCCCCTGCAAAGCGAAAACCAGAAGCGTAGAGGTGCATAGGACCTGGAGCACGTAGCACACCAGGATCACCATGCGCCGGTCGTAGCGGTCGGCGACATGCCCGGCTGGCAGCAGAAATAAGAGCCCGGGCAAAAACAGCACCAGGCCGGTGTACCCCAAATCGATCGCCCGATGGGTGATCTCATATACCTGCCAGGCCACAGCCACCGCCTGCGCTTCCGCGCCCATGATGACCATCACCCGCGCCAGCTGATAGCGGCGAAAATCTCGAAAGGCAAATGCTGCTGTCCCTGTGCTCGGTGGGGCCATATGCCTGCTTTTAATTTTTGAAAAACTTCAGAAGTGCAGCTTTTCTGTCAAGAAAAGCTGCACTGACCATCCCCCGGAAAGCATATCGCAAGCAGGCAAATACAATAGGATGCAGGCACGTCGTCACGATTTTTTTTTGAGAGCGACCTTAGCTGAGAAGGATAAATATGGCCGCAGATGTTACAGAAGACGAAGCCGAGAAAAAGCTAAGCCCCGCGGCCGCGCTGGAGGAGTTGCTCGCGGGGAACCGCCGATTTACCAGCGGCCGCACCTCTGCCTACCGGCGTGACCTCGCCATGCTGCAGCAAACTTTGGAGAAGCAGGAACCGTTTGCCGCGGTTCTCTCCTGCTCCGATTCGCGCGTGCCCGTGGAAGTGGTCTTCGATCAGACAATCGGACAGCTTTTTGTTACTCGCGTGGCTGGCAACATGGTCACCCCGGAGATCGTCGCCAGTCTCGAGTATGCAGCCGCTGTACTGGGCACGAACACCATCTTGATCATGGGCCATAGCAGGTGCGGGGCGGTCACGGCGGCGATCCAGAAACAAGCACAACCGGAACAATCGTTTCCCGGCCAGATAGGCGTGCTCTTCCCGTATCTCAAGGCGGCCGTGGATCAAGCTGGCCCCGATGTCGAGTCCACCATCCGCGCCAATGCACTGATCCAGTCCGCCCGGTTGCGGGAATTGTCCCCGCTGCTGGCCGCGATGATCGATGAGGGCAAGCTGAAGGTGGCGACCGGCTACTTCGACATCCGCAGTGGAGCGGTGACGCTGCTGGAGGGAGCCTGAGGTTTAGTTGCCGTGCACGTAGGTTGCGTATTGGGTATCGACGATGCCCAGGTTACGCGCTAGTCCCAGTTTGGCCTGGTTGTGTTGGCTGGTCGTGTTCACCAGGGTCGTCTCGGCGTCGGCCAGGGTAGCCTGTGCCTGCACCACCGGCAGGTTATCGTCCACTCCGGCCTGAAAACGATCCGTGGTTTGCTCCAATTCCTTGCGTGCCAGCTCTACATTGCTTTGCGACACTCGCACCAGTTCGGCAGCTGTCTCTACGTCCAGGATGCTATCCCTCAGCTGCTGGTTGATCTGCTCTTTCAAAGCGGCGAGTTGCTCGGTCAGATTGGTGAGGTTGGCGGCTGCGACACCGCTGTCTCCGCGAAACTTGGCTTCTTCAAAAAGGGGCAGGTTCAGCGTACCCGTAGCCGCAAACGTTCCATGGTAAAAACCCCCGGTCACCCCGGTGAGCCCATAATTGCCCTGAAAGTTGAGCGTCGGCAATCGCTCCCATTTGGCTGCCTTTCGTTGCAATTGGGCGGCCCGTACCTGGGCTTGTAAACCCTGGTAGTCCTGGCGGCTCTGGTAGGCGATTCGCTTGGCTTCGTCGATGTTCATGGTCGCCAGGTCGGCATAGGGTGCGGAATCCGTAAGCTGGATCTCTTGTTCCGCTGGAAGGCCGATCTCCCGGTTGAGCGCGATCTTTGCCTTGGCGAAATTGACCTCAGCCGAGATCACCGCCTGTTGCTGGGTTTGGAACTGCACCCGTGCCCGCAGTTCATCCAGGTTCGCCGCCGTGCCCGCCTGGTGCTCGGCGACCGTTTGGTCGAGGAGCACTTGATCGGCCTGCAGCAGCGCCCTGGCATTGTTCACCTGGGCGCCAAGAGCCAGCGCCTGCAGGTAGGCGTTGCCCACAGTCAGCACCACTAGCCCGCGCGAAGACTGCTTGCTGAAATAAGCAGCCCGCTCGTTCTCCTTTGCCGCCCGGTAGAGGTCGATATTCTGCAGGCTGAACAGTGTCTGCGAGTAATTCACCATGGCATCGGTTGAGTTGACCTTCACTACCGTGGGAACCGAAGCTAGGTCCAGGCCAGGAAAAAGGGGAGCCGATTTGGCCAAAAGGTAGGAGGAGAACCCGAAGGCTGCCAGGTTGTACTGGTGTGCTCCAGAATCAGCCTGCGCGGTGACGGTCGGGAGAAGCGACTGCAGGCTTTCGCTGGTCTGTGCCTTCTGGCTCAATTCCTGCTGCCGCGCCTCGATCAGCGCCAGGTTGTGCTCGATGCCCATCCCGATGGCTTGGTCGATGGTCAGGGGCTTGACCCCGTCGGTCGGCTTTACGATGGTTACGCTGCCGTAGTAGGGGCTCTGCGCGGAACTCTGGTTGGCCATTTGCGCTGGCAGCAATCCGGCGGACAACAACGCCGCCGTGCACGCTGCCATAAGCCGCCGCGCTGGGATCGTCATTATGGGTCGTCGCTTCCTTTCCCTCAAATCCTTTAGATCGATTCAGGGCCTTCAGGATGCCTAAATCGCAACTCACCCCTTCTCCCATCGTACAAGGCGAGTTGTACTGGTTCTGTCCATCCACCTCACCACTGCCAAGGTCGGCCGCCACCCTCAAATTTGTCATCCCGACCGTAGCGTAGCGGAGGGAGGGACCTGCAGTTTGCGTTCATGGAGAAACAGAACCTGGAGGCGATTCGCCCACGGCACTTTCGCTGTCCCCGAAAGTGAAACTGCAGGTCCCTCCCCTCCGCTACGCTACGGTCGGGATGACAAATTTGAGGGTGGCGGCCCACCTTGGTGGGGCGTGGAGGTGGACGGACAGAGTCAACCAACGAGGCTAATTTGGACGGGCTGCTCCTGTGGGTTACGCTTCGTCTTCGGCGTGAGCGTGTTTATGGGCGGAGGCGATTACCTTCTCCGCCGACGCTTGGGGAACCACGTCGTAGCGGGCCATCTCCATGTGGAAACTGCCCATTCCCTGGGTGAGGGAGGTGAGCGTGGCCCCGTACGTGAGCATTTCGGCCATCGGGACTTCGGCCCGGATCACGGTCGTGCCGCGGCCGCTGCCCATACCTTGAACACGGCCCCGCCGTCCGGTAAGATCCCCCATTAAAACGCCGGTACAACCCTCCGGCGCCTCAATCTCCACCCGCATCAGGGGCTCTAACAGTACCGGCCTGGTCTGCTCCATGCAGTTCCGGAAGGCAAGCCGCCCCGCCAGCCGGAAGGAGAGCTCATTCGAGTCCACATCGTGGTAGCTTCCGTCAAAAAGCACAGCGCGGAAGTCGACCATGGGAAAGCCCGCCAGCCAACCCCGTGCTGCCGCCTCCTGGATGCCTTTCTCGACCGCTGGAATAAAGGTGCGCGGGATCGCCCCCCCGAAAATCTCGTTGACGAACTGAAACCCCCCGCCCAGGGGCAGCGGTTCCAGGCGGATCCAGCAGTCGCCAAACTGCCCATGGCCCCCGCTCTGCTTCTTATGCCTGCCTTGGGCGCTGGCGCTGGCGCGGATCGTCTCCCGGTAAGGTACCTTGGGCGCCTTTAGCGTCACCTCGGTGTGGTACCGGCGGCGCAGCCGTTGCACGATGGACTCGATATGGGGTTGGCCCGAGCCGGCCAACAGAAATTCATGGGTCGCGGCATCCCGATAAAAGCGGACCATCAGGTCCTCCTCCATCAGCTTGTGTACCGCCGGCGCCAGTTTATCTTCATCGGCCCGCGTTTTCGGCTCAATGGCATAGGTGACGGCGGGCTCCGGCATGGTCACGGGGTCAAAGTAAATCTCGTGGCCCGCATCCCCCAGCGTGTCGCCGGTAAAGGTCTCGCGCAGCTTGGCCACGGCGCCCACATCGCCCGCGTGCAACTCCCCGATGGGACTTGCCGTACGCCCCTGCATCACCGTCAGGTGGGCCAGGCGCTCCGCGCTGTGATGGGTGTAGTTAGTGACCGTGGCATCGCTTTTGGCTATTCCGGAAAAGACCTTGAAGAAAGAAATCCTTCCCGCGAAGGGATCAGACATGGTCTTGAAGACGTACAACGACAGAGGCTCGCGATCATCTACCTTGCGCAACACCATCTCAGCTTCGGAATCGGGGCGGACCCCGGCGGATTCCACTGTGCCGCGGGCAGCCACCGGCACCCGCTCCACCGGCGACGGCGCGTACACCTGGAGAAAATCGAGCAGGTGGTCGCTGCCCACGTTCCTCAGGCCGCTGGCAAAGAGCACGGGAAAGATCCGGTCCTCGCGGATGGCCTCATGAAGGGCGACGATCAAGTGTTCCTCCGGGATGGTTCCTTCGCGGAAGTACTCTTCCATCAACTCGTCCTTGCCCTCGGCGACCAGCTCCACCAGCTCCTGGTGAGCCTGCGTAGCCTCTTCGCGCAGGCGTACCGGAATCTCGGAAAGACGGCCACAGCCGCTGCCGTCCGGTTCGTATACGAAGGCTTGCATGGTTACCAGGTCCACTACACCGCGAAAGCTGGGATTTTGTCCGTTGCCCTCAAGAATAGGTAGCTGCACCGGAACCACCTGGCGGCCAAAGCCTTCGCGCAACGCGTTGAGGGTGCGTTCGCGGTCGGCGCGAGGATGATCCATCTGGTTGATCACGATCACCCGGGGCAGGTTGAACTCTTCGCCGAACCTCCACACCCGCCGCGTCATAGCTTCCACGCCGCACGCTGCGTTCACGACGAGCAAGGCCGCCTCTACCGGCAGCAGCGCTGCGCGAGCCTCGTGCACGAACATGGCAAACCCGGGGGTGTCAACAAAGTTGATCTTTACGTTGCGCCACTCGGCGAATGCCAGCGCATTCTGCATGGTGGTCCGGCGCGCTACATCCTCTTCGTCATAGGCGGTTACGGCGCTGCCGTCATCCACCCGGCCCAGTCTTTCCGTCATCTTGGCGGCGTGAAGAAGCGCAGAGATCAGGGTGGTCTTGCCGCTGTGCGCATGACCCACGAGCGCGACGTTACGAATGTCCGGTCCCTGATAAGTCTTCGTTGAACGATTCATCCGAGATATCTCCAGTTCTCAAGATTCGGAGTCCAGCTTCGCAGGCTTGTTACCGTGCGCGCTGGGGAGCGCGTTGCCATGCACGCGGGCGGCCTGCTTCGTTTGCGGGAACCGAGTGTAGCACACAGGAGTACGGATCTACTTCCGCTCCAGTTCCGCGCGCTGCCGCCGCAGATTCCAGGCAAAGATTCCGATCCGCAACAGCAGGATAAACAGCAAGGCTATTGCCAGGGCCGCCGACTGCCCGTGCACACCGTGGCGCAACAGAATACCCATACCTACCAGGACGGCGATCACGAATACGCCGAAAGTTAGCCACTCCGCGCGATTTTTCATATCACTTCCTTAGTCTCTGCCGGCTCCGCGACAGCCGTACGAAGATCACAATAGCAAGCCCGGCAAAGACCCCCATCGCCAACATCGAGCTCAACTGAAAGCGAAAAAGCACGGCGCCGGCGTTGGCTGCGTGGGGGCGCGACAGCAGGGCTTCCAGCAAGACGAAGACACAAAAACTGATCGCACCCGCTCCTATCAGGCTGAATACGATCTTCAGAGTCGGGCTTCCCATCCCCCACCGGAAGCCTGCATCATATCGCATCCGGGCGGCCGCCTACCCATTACAATTGATAGGACTGAAGGTCTGAAGAGTGAAGGGCAAAGGAACCATGCACGCTATTTCATCCGCGCCTCTGGCGATAACCCAAAACACGCACCCGCATCGCTCCCGAACCGGGCTCCGCATGGCGGTATTGCTCTTGTTCAGCGCCGTCACTTCCGGGGCTCATTTTGCCCACGCGCAGTCCACCACCGTGCATGATCCCGCTGCCCTCAAACCCCCGCCGGGCGCGCGCGTGGCGATCGTTGAGTTTGAGGATATGGAGTGTCCCGATTGTGCCCGTGCCAATCCTCTCTTACGGGACGCCGCCAACCAATACCATATCCCCTGGGTGCGTCACGATTTCCCTTTGCCGTTCCACGCCTGGAGCTTTGACGCTGCGGTGTATGCGCGCTGGTTTGACACCAAATCGAAAAAGCTCGGCGATGATTTTCGCGATGCGGTCTTTGCCAACCAGCAGTTGATTGATGCCGCGGGAGAGACGTCCCCTGAAACTCCGGCAGGTCCGACGACGGCTGCCGCGGCAGCGATTCGTAATTTTGCGGAAAAGTTCGCGCAGCAGCATAGCATCGAGCTTCCTTTTGTGATCGATCCGCAAAAGAAGCTGGCTGCCGAAGTCCAGGCGGACCTCGATCTCGGCAAGCGCATTGGCATTGAGCACACGCCGACCATCTGGGTGGTCACCAACAAGACCAATGGTGTGCCCTTTGTAGAGGTGGTCGACCGGCAGCGCCTCTACCAGATCATTGACCAGGCCCTGGCCGATACCAAGGGCCAAGCAACCGCCTCCGCGCACCACGGCACCGGTCAATAGCGCATAACTGATTCAGGCCAGGATGATTGATGAATTGCAGTCCCGGAGGGACGGCTGAAAGTAGCCCAGCACGTCAGTGCTGGGTAGGATTTGAAAAGACGAACCAGTCCCGCCAGGGACGGCTGAAAATGTCCCAGGACGTAGTCCTGGGTATCCTCATGCTGCAAAGTCACGCAAAAGCCCAGGACTGCCGTCCTGGGGAATTTTCAGCCGTCCCTGCGGGACTTAGCCGCTAAGGGACACAGATCCGTCCCGAGACTTAGGTCTGGATGTTGACCAGCTGGCCTGGAGTGGTTTGCCGCGTCTGGGGCGAACGCCAGTGGTCGATATAAGAAATCTGGTGCACGCAGGAGACAGTGCAGTGCGGAGCGCAGCTCTTTTCCGTCAGGTACTCCCGCCCGAGGTCGGCTTTGGTGTATTGCGCCAGCGGAACTCCCGGGTAGCCGCGCTGTTGTGAGCAATAGTGCACCAGCCCGTCCTCGCAAACGTACAGGAAACGTGAGCCCGCGCGGCAGCGCCAGTCATTCGGCTCCGCGTTGGCGATCGCTTCTTGAAACTTGTTGAAGCGGGAGTAATTTTTCTTTGCCATCCCGGCCATCTGGTAATAGACGCGCCGTTCCTCATCCTTCAGGGGCTTCAGTTGACCGTCCCCATCGTGGATGATGCCGATGGTTGAAGTAAACCCCAGCTCCAGCGCCCGGTTGCCGATGACCAGCGCATCCTGGGGATTCCTGATGCCGCCGCCGACCACCGAATTGATGTTGACGTGAAATTCGGCGTGCCGGGAGAGGAACTCGAGCTTTTTGTCCAGAACCTTGAGGCTCTTCTTCGAGATCTCATCCGGCTCTATGTTGTCGATCGAGATCTGCATGTGGTCGAGGCCGGCACGGTTCAACTGCTGGATCCGCTCCGGCACCAGCAGGTATCCGTTGGTGATCATGCCGGCTACCCGCCCGTGGTGGCGGATACGGGCGATGATGGCGTCCAGGTCCGGATGCGTGAGCGGCTCCCCGCCAGAGATGGTGATAATGCTTGCGCCCAGGGCCGCCAGATGGTCGATGCGGCGCAGCATCTCTGGCAGCGGCACGGGCTTCGAGACCTTGTCGTACTCGTTGCAGTAAGCGCAGGAGAGATTGCAGAACCGCATGGGCACGATCTGCGCCATGACTACGTGCCGGGTGGAAGCTAAAGCCCGCCCGACCACCATCAGCTCGCGCATTTTGCGCGTGGCTGCCTTGGTCCGGCCTTTCCATGTCTGTTTCTGCTGGGTTTGCTTCCGCGGCTGCATCTGCTTGTATTCAATCACAGCGCAAGCAGGGGCGCGAGTAACAAGAAAGGAATGGGGATGATCGCGGCCTGAGCGGTATCACAGGCCACCCGGGCAGCGTAGAAGTGGAACTGCTTTAATGCTTCTTGGGCTTTCCTGCGCTCATGGCCAGGACTAGTTCCTGCTTGTTGCGCATAACCGTTACCTGCACCTGCTGCCCGCGGTGGTTGCGAATGGCTTTCAGCCAGTCGTTCTTGCTCGTCATTTGCTGCGACTCGACCTTAACCACGACATCGCCAGCCTTTAAGCCTGCCCGCGAAGCCGGGCTCGAGTCATCTACGCTTTCCACCAGCAATCCTGTGCCGCTCTTCACCCCGAAATAGTCTGCCAACTGGGTCCGCACCGGGTTCACATCCGCGCCCACGTAGAGTGCCCTGGGGATCATGTTATCCAAAAATGCGGGACCGCCCGAAGGGACATTTCCCAGAAAGCTCTGCCCGGCAGCGGGTGCGGCTGGCTCCGCAACACTGGAGTGCTGCGACCACGCCTGTTGTTGCAGCACTGCCCAGTCGCACAACTGCACGGTCACGTTGATGCGGTTGCCATCTCGGCTTATGAGTAAAGTAACCGTGCGCCCCGAAGGCATCTCCCGCAGTCGGCGGCGCAACTGGTCGACATTGTCAAAAGATTGTCCGTCCAGTTGAAGAATAACGTCGTGCACCTTGAGGCCGGACTTGCCGGCAGGAGCGTCGTGGTCCACCATGACCACCTCGGCTGCGTGAGCATCCTTGAGGTGCAGTGCGTTGGCACGCTCGTTATCAACCTCCCCTAAACCAACCCCCAGGTAACCTTGTGCGCTATACAGCAGAAACTCAGGAAAGTTGGCGGGCAGATTCAGCGCGTCTCCTAAGCTAACGTGAGTAAAGAGAAGACCGCCCAGAACTGTAGCCGCTAAACCCAAAATCGGAAGGTGCTTCATCGGAGGACTCCCAGGGACTCATACCGTTAAGACTTGCTGCACGCCCAAAAAGGCAACTCCCAAGCTACTGGATTTGCGGCGATTGATCCAGAATTTCGTGAGAGACGGTTCGAATATGCGGATTGTCGTCCTCCGATTCAACGGTGTGCAATACCTCACGCACGCTGCTATCCGCTTCGACCGGCTGCAGAAGCTCGATGGCGCGGGAGCGCACCGTGGCATCTTCGTCGTTCATCAGGGCTTCCAGCACCCCGTCGCGAACACGCATATCTTCTGCCACGTAAGGCTTAAGGCCGTTCAAGGCTCTTAATCGGACGCCGGTGTTCTTGTCGTAGCGCAATGCCACCAGCAAAGCATTGAGAATCGGCCCGTCGGAGCATTGGTGTCCCGCCTCGCACTCGCTGGCCAGCAGGCTCACGGAATTCTGTGCCACACCGGGATTCACCTGGCTCTGAGCCCCCACCAGCAGCAGTTGCCGTATCTGCGGATCATCGAGCGAACCCTGGGTCGTCTCCGGAACCAGGCGATTGAAGTGTACTTCTACATTCTCGGTATTCGGTTCACGCACAATGCTGCTGACGTTGGCGATCGTTCCCGGTCCCGCGATGGCGGCGGGCAGCTCAGCCGGTGAGCGGTGGCTGCGCAATGCTGATAAATAGCCGGCCCAACCTCCGGAGGCGAGGCCCAGAACCAGCAGCGCGGAGGCTGCAACGGGAGCCCGGCCGAGCATGCTGACGCCTCGGAACATGGACTGCTGGACACGCATCAGCCAGCCGCTTCGCGGCATGGTGTCCAGGGCTTCCTCCAGCCTTAGCCGGGCTTGTGCCAGCAGGTTGGCTGAAGGCTCCAGGGTAGGCGCAAGCGCCATCGCCTGTTGTAGGGCCTGTACTGCTGCAAACTCCTCCTGACATCGTTTGCAGGTGGTCAGATGACCTTCCAGCAAATGGCACTGATCGTCAGGAAGTTCTCCGTACGCGAATAGAGCAATTTTTTGTTGCGCCAGCTCGCAATCCATATAACAAACCTCGCCTCACCGTAGTGTCGCCAACGTAGTTCTTAGTTTTCTAGTAGCCCGGAAGAGCGTGTTCTTGGCGGTCTCTTCCGTGGTGTTCAACATTTCACCGATCGTTCGTAATCTCAGGCCCTGGTAGTGCTTCAGCTCAAAAACCATGCGTTCCCGGGGAGTCAGGCGCCCCAGCGCTTCCTGGATCCGCTCCCCCAGCAGCTTGCGCTCCAGCTCGCGCTCGGGATTCGCCATCGCTCGCTCGTCGGAGATATTGCTGAGCAGGTCCATCTCTCCGCCGCTGGAATCGACCACCACGGACTGCTCTTCGCGGCGGGATTTACGCCGCCGTAGGTGATCCAGGCACAGGTTGGTCACGATGCGGTAAATCCAGGTATAGAACGAACATTCAAAGCGGAAATTCGCCAGGTAGCGATAGGCTTTGAGGAAGGCCTCCTGGTGGATATCCTGCGCATCCTGTTCGGACCCTGTCAGGCGGAGTGCAAGCCGTAAAACTGGCTGGTCGTACTGGCGCACCAGGGCTTCGAAGGCGGTCCGCGAGCCTTTTTGTGCTTCACGGATCAGCTCGGTTTCGGTGGCGCGACCCCATGCCTCGCTTGCCATGCCTGACGAGGATTGTAACGTTCGCTGCGGAGCCCAGGCAGAGTGGGCGGCCTTGATTGGCTTTTGCGAGGTAAAGCGAAGCGCGTCCGTAGTCATTCGTCGCCCCAAGGTACACATACTAACCACTGTCCCCTAGACGAAGCAGCATGCGTTTGGTAAGCAGCCGGGATTCGATAGACTCACCCTATGTCATCCCTATTCGAGAACTCCGGCGAAAGCATTGTCGCCTACTGCGACGGCGGGTCTCGCGGCAACCCGGGTCCCGCCGGCTTCGGCGTCTATATCCAGGACTCGGCAGGAAAGGTCTTGGCCGAATTGAGCCAGTTCTTGGGTAAGCACACCAATAACTTCGCCGAGTATTCCGCCTTGCTGGCGGCGCTGGAATTTGCTACTGCCAACGGCCACAAGGGTTTGCGGGTCGTCTCCGACTCGGAACTGATGGTCAAGCAGATCAAGGGTCAGTATCGCGTAAACAGCCCCGAACTCCGCCCTCTCTACGACGAGGCCAAGCGCCGTATTGCGCGGCTTGACCACTTTCAGATCCAACATGTTTTGCGGGAGAAGAACCACCATGCGGACCGGCTGGCCAATGTGGCCATGGACCGCGGAATGGGTAGGTCTCCCGCTCCCGCTGCAGCCCCATCTGCGCCGCCGCCCAGCAAGGGGGTCATGCTACGCGGTTTGGTAAAAAACGGAGTGGTGCACGTCCTCGGCGGCGAGCTGCCGGACGGCATCTTCGTCAAAGTAATCCCGGAGTAGAAGGGGACCTGCTGTTTCTTTACCCGGCCAGCGCGGCCTTCACCATTTCACTGACCACCCGGCCGTCGGCTCTCAGGCCGCTGGCCTGAATCCGGACCTGAACTGCCTTCATCACCGTCCCCATATCCTTCGGCCCCGGCTGGGCGCCCTGAGCCCGCAACTCCGCCAGGGTCGAAGTCACCAGCTGTCGCAGCTCTTCATCTCCCGCCGCCTTCGGCATGTACTCTTCGATTACCGTAATCTCCGCTGCTTCCTTTGCCGCCAGCTCCGGCCGATTGCCCTTGGTGAATTGCTCGATGGAGTCCTTGCGCTGCTTGATCAGGGTGGTCAATACCTGCAAGGCCTGTGCGTCAGTGACCGGCGTACGCTGTTCTATCTCCTTATTTTTCAACGCCGAAACCACCATCCGCAGGGTGGACAAGCGCTCCACCGCGCGCTGCTTCATAGCCCCGACCATATCCTGATGAATCTTCTCAACCAGGCTCATACTCCTCCATTTCCGTGAAAACGCCCATTATAGAAAGCTTTGTTTATTACAATGGAACCATGATCCGTAAGACCCGTCTTTTTACTCCCGGCCCTACCCCGCTTCTGCCTGCGGCCCAGTTCGCTATGGCTGCAGCCGATATACACCACCGGACCCCCGAATTTCGCGCCCTGTACCTGAAGGTACTCCGCGACCTGAAGACCTTTGTCGGGACTAAGAACGACGTCATTCTGCTCGCCTCCTCCGGTACCGGAGCGATGGAAGCATCGGTCTCCAACCTGACCTCTCCCGGGGACCGCGTGCTGGTGCTGACGGCGGGCAAGTTCGGCGAGCGCTGGGTCAGTCTGGCCAAGGCATTTGGCTGCGAGGTCGATGTGGTCGGCGCCCCGTATGGCCAGACCTTCGACCTGGAAGAGGTGCGCAAGGCGCTCAAGACTGAGACCCGCGCCGTCTTTATGCAGGCCACCGAGACCTCGACCGGCGTGCGCCACGACGTTCCGGGCGTTGCGGAACTATTGAAGCAGAGCGGCAAGAACGCGGTGCTGGTGGTGGACGCCATCACCGGCCTGGGCACCACCCACATCGACATGGATGGCTGGGGTGTCGATGTACTCGTCGGCGGATCGCAGAAGGCGGTCATGATTCCTCCCGGCCTTTCCTACCTTGCCGTCAGCGACCGTGCCTGGGACCTAATGGAGATCTCGCTCAACCCCCGCTACTACTTCGATCTGCGCAAAGAGAGAAAGAATGCGGCTAAGGGAGAATCCGCCTACACTCCCGCGGTAGCCCTGATTGCGGCTTTGGGAGCGGCCTTAGACTATATCGCCGGTCAAGCGGACGGCGATCTGGCGGCGGGCCGTGCCAAGCTGGTGGAGAACGCCGAAACCTGCGCCGCCATGACCCGTGCCGCAGTGGAGGCCCTGGGCCTGAAGCTCTTCGCCCCGGAGGCTCCGGCTGCCGCGGTGACGGCTGTCCTGCCTCCTCCAGGCCTCGATTCCGGCGCCATCGTCAAGGAGTTGAAGAGCCGCTTCGCCGCCGTCATCACCAATGGACAAGGAGAGATGAAGGGGCAGATCTTCCGCATTGCCCATCTTGGATTCTTCGACTACATGGACACCATTGCCCTCATAGGCGCCCTGGAACAAGTAGCCCATGCACTCAAGCTGCCAGGTTTTGCTTTCGGGAAAGCATTGGTGGCTGCCCAGAACGTCTTCGCTTCGCGGGCGCCCGACGAGGCCGCTCAGCGGGACCGTGCCGCGGCAGGTGTCTCCCTTTCCGCGCACTAGCCCCCTACCCTGTGCTCAACCAGCTCCTACGCGGCTGTCGCTCGGCGGCGGCCCCTGCGTGGAGCGAAAAGAAACTCTTAGGAGAGCCATGAAGATCGTACTGGCAGAGAAAGTCTCGCCCGCCACCCTGGCTGTGTTCGAAGGCGAGAGCGGTTGGCAGATTGTGACCCACGATCAGATCAAGAACGGGCTGGCCGCCGAATTGTCGAATGCGGATGCGCTCGTGGTTCGGTCCGCAGTCCAGGTCGATGAGGCGCTGCTGAATGCGGCTCCCAAGCTGCGGGTGATTGGCCGTGCCGGCGTGGGGGTCGACAACATTGACGCCGATGCCGCGACGCGCCATGGCATCGTGGTCATGAATACGCCCGGCGCCAACGCCATCGCGGTCGCCGAGCTGACCATCGGGCTGATGCTTGCCTTGGGCCGCCAACTGCCGCGCGCCAACGCGCTGCTGCACGCCGGCAAGTGGGAAAAGAAGTCGCTGCAGGGAACAGAACTGCGGGGCAAGCAACTAGGCATTCTTGGCTTGGGCCGCGTGGGTCTGGAGGTGGCGCGACGGGCTAAGGCCTTCGGCATGGAACTGCTCGGTCATGACCCCTTTGTCGCCCCCGCCGTGGTGCGGGAGAATGGCGTCCGCCTGTGCACTGTGGAGGAGTTATTTCGCGGCGCCGATTATCTGACCCTCCATGTAGGGCTTACCCCCCAAACCACGGGGATTATCAACGCCCGGACGCTGGCCACCATGAGGAAGAACGCGCGCATCATCAACTGTGCCCGCGGCGAGCTGATCGACGATGCGGCCCTGGTGGAGGCCCTGCGCTCCGGCCAGGTCGCCGGCGCCGCCCTCGACGTCTTCAGTCAGGAGCCGTTGAAAAATTCGCCTTACTTCGGGCTGGACAACGTCATCCTGACTCCCCACATTGCCGGTTCCACTGGCGAGGCGCAGGAGGCTGTCGGGGTGCAGATTGCCCAGCAGGTAAAGGACTATCTCAAGTTTGGGGTAGTCCAGAACGCGGTCAACTTACCCTCCATGACCTACGAGGAGTATCAGGAGATTTCCCCGTACATCCTCATGGCGGAGCGTCTGGGCGCATTCCTCTCCCCCCTGGCTGCAGGGAATCTTGAGAGTATCCATCTTTCCTACAGCGGGCGGCTGGCGCAGGGCAAAACCGAGCTGGTGCGCAATGCCGCTATCCAGGGTGTGCTGGCGCATTCGGAGGTTGTCAATCGCATCAACGCCTTATCCGTTGCGGCGGAGCGCGGCATCCGGGTCCACGAAGAGAAGAAAGAAGAAGGGTCGGGCGGCGCAGGAACGGTGCTTAAGGTCACTTTGCACACCGACACCGGTGACAGTACCGCGAGCGCCACCGTGCTTCATGGCAGTTCGCCCCGGCTGCTTGCCTGCGACGGCATCGATATCGAAGCCCCGCTGCACGGAACGTTGCTCTTCATCCGCAACCTGGACGTGCCGGGCGTGATCGGTCGCATTGGCACCATCCTGGGCGAGCATAAAATGAATATTGCGAACTTTGCTCTTGGCCGCAACCTGCGTACAGCCCAGCACAATGCGCTCGCCGTGGTCCAGATTGATGGTCGCGTCGCGGGCTCGGTCCTGGCCGCGCTGCAGGCCACGGAGGCCATTACCGAGGTTCGCCTCATCGAGCTGGCCGATCGCCAGCCCGCACCAGCAGCCATCGAATGAAGAGCCTGCAAAGTTGAAGGAGTGCCCGGATGCCGCTATACGAATACCAGTGCAAAAAGTGCGGACATCGATTTGAACTGATCCAGTCCTTTTCTGCTGAAGATCCAAAGGAGTGCCCGGTCTGCCAGGGCGAGGTGGAGCGTCTGATTTCCACGCCGGCCCGTCCCCATTTCAAGGGCTCGGGTTTCTACTCCACAGACTACGCTGCCAAGCCGGCCGCTTCTGGCAAGTCGCAAGATGGCGGGAGCAGCTCAGACGGCAGCTCCGCGCCCGCGGATAAGGGTGGAACCTCAGAAAAGGCAACCCCCGCCAAGACAGAAAGCACTCCGGCCGCGGCTCCGTCCACTTCCTCCACCAAATCGGAGTAGCTCTGTCCGTTAAGTAACTGCTGAGGTAGCGGACGGGTGCCCCAGGTTCGCAGCAGCGTACCTGGGCCGAAAACGACAGGGCGACCCGGATTTCCTGTACGCTACTCTGAACACGACCGCGTGTGCGGCTTTCAGTAAGGAAAACCGCATGAAGTTTGCCAACGCCAACAATCTCCGCAGGAAATCCGGGGGCAGCCCCATAAGCGCTAACTAATCGGAAAAGTTTTTCTTCCAAACTCCCACAGAATCGTCATCCTGAGCGGAGCGCCTCACAGATTTATCGCGTGACGCAAGTGCCTGGTGGCGCGGAGTCGAAGGACCCCGAGGATGCTTATCTTGTCCATGCTGCTCGGAGTTTTTCGACCACCGAAGTCCGTGCTGCTGTACCCACTTGATGGTCACAGGTACATCTTTCATGCACTGTAATCACCTTCCATCCCGGGTCTGTGCGTAGCCGCCGGGCATAGCAAGATGTTCGCAGTTCTTGTTCTCTGCCCCAGGGAGAGACCGTTGCGGCGCCGCCCGGTGCGGGCTCGGTGGTTGAAAAGCTCCGAGCAGCATGGGCAAGAAAGCATCCTCGGGGTCCTTCGACTGCGCGCGATCAGGCGCTGTGTCACGCGATAAATCTGTGAGGCGCTTCGCTCAGGATGACGACTTTGTGGGAGGTTTGGCGAAAACATCCCAAAATAAGTTAGCGCTTATGGGCGAAGCCCATATGATCGCTTTTGGCCTGGTGGTCCCACCCGGCCTCTGCTCTTCGACCTACTAAGTGGTTGCAGCGGCCGCAGGCAGAATCTCGGCTACGTCCACCCACTGCGTCGGATAATCGCCGGTGTAGCAAGCCGTGCAGTAGTGATTGCCCTCGCCCCCGTCACAAGCCTTCTCCAGCCCTTCCAGCGAAAGATAGCTGAGCGAATCGGCTTCGATGAACTGCCGAATCTCTTCCACCGACGAGTTGGCTGCGATTAGTTCACTCTTGTTCGGCGTGTCGACTCCGTAATAGCAAGGCGAGACGGTGGGTGGGCAGCTGATGCGAAGATGCACTTCCCGGGCTCCCGCCGAGCGCACCATGCGCACGATCTTGCGGCTGGTGGTGCCGCGGATAATGGAGTCGTCGATCAGGATGATGCGCTTGCCCTCCAGCAGATTACGCACCGGGTTCAGCTTCAGTTTCACCCCAAAGTCCCGCACCCGCTGCTCCGGCTCAATAAACGTGCGCCCCACGTAGTGGTTGCGTATGAGCCCGAAATTGAACGGAATCCCGCTCTCCGCCGCGTACCCAAGAGCCGCCGTCACGCCGGAGTCCGGCACCGGCACCACCAGGTCGGCTTCGACTGGCGCCTCCCGCGCCAGGCGGCGTCCCATCTGTTCCCGGCTGGCCTGTACCCAGCGGCCAAAGATTCGGCTGTCAGGCCGGGCAAAGTACACATGCTCGAAGATGCAGCTTGCCTGCCGCATGCCGGTTGCATATTCCACCGAGGTGACGCCGTCGCGCGTGACCATCACCACTTCGCCTGGCCGCACGTCGCGCTCGTACTTGGCGCGCAGCAGATCAAAAGCGCAGGTCTCAGAGGCGAAGACCACAGTGTCTGGACCATCGGGATGAGTGATGCGGCCCATGGACAGGGGCCGGAAGCCATAGGGATCGCGCGCGGCAAAGATCCGGTCGCGCGTCATCATAACGATGGAGAAAGCGCCCGATACCTGGCGCAGCGAGTCGCCGATGGCCTCCACCAGCGTTTTGGCGTTGGAATGGGCAATCAACTGCACGATGATCTCGGAGTCGCTGGTGGTCTGGAAGTAGGCGCCCTCGCGCTCCAGCCGGGTGCGCAGCGTGCCCAGGTTCACCAGGTTCCCGTTGTGGGCGATGGCAATCAGGCCGCGGGTTGAGTCCACCCGGATCGGCTGCGCGTTCAGCAGCGCCGAGTCG
This sequence comes from uncultured Acidobacteriaceae bacterium, assembly GCA_963787145.1. Lineage (GTDB taxonomy): Bacteria > Acidobacteriota > Terriglobia > Terriglobales > Acidobacteriaceae > PALSA-350. The sequence continues at coordinate 3,109 of CAWBBY010000033.1, read as the reverse complement.
CCGGTGGTCGAATAGCGAGTGTGGCCGATGGACAATTCGCCGGGCAGTTTGGACAGCACCTCGTCGGTAAAGATATCCGCCACCAACCCCATGCCCTTGATGTTGTAAAGGTTGGTGTAATCGGCTGTGGCAATGCCCGCGGACTCCTGCCCGCGATGCTGCAGCGCATAAAGGGCGAGATACGCCTGGCGCGCCGCGTCGGGATGGCCGTGCACCGCCACCACTCCGCACTCTTCGCGCAACTTATCGAAAGGATTGGAGCCGGATTCCGCGGTTTCGTCCGGATACGAATGCTGGTCGATGCTCCTGCTCTCCATGGCCCTAATTTCCCACCGGTGCGTCGTTGCGCAGCAGTGCAGCCAACGCTCCTGACCAGACATTGCGCAGGCCTGAAACCTTCTCCCGGATCAGCACCCGGCTGTCGACCGCCAGCTCAAAAAGATCAGCCACTGTTTCTCCCAGCGTTACCACCATCAGGCCGTTGTACTGCCCAACTAACCTTTCGACCTGCGCCACCGATTCCTTAGCGCAGCTGATCACGCACTGGCTTGCGGTCTCTCCAAAGAGATCCCATTCCGCCGGTAGATCGGGCGCCTTGGAGAGATTGGCGCGCAGCCCGATCTCATGGCGAAAGCATGCTTCCGCCAACGCAACCGCAATGCCGCCGTCAGAGATGTCACGCGCGGAATGAATCAGACCTTGCTGCGCAAGCTCAGCCAGGCAGCGGTGCAGGTTAGCCTCCACCAGCAGATCCAGGCCGGGAGGCGTGCCCCACAGGGCGGAGAGAACCTTCCTGGCGTATTCCGAAGAACCAAACTCCTGCATGCGCTCCTCGAGCGGGGAAACCGACGCTGGAGCGATCAGCAGGACGGTGTCGCCGGCCCTCTGAAAATCCGCCCCCACCGCTTTGCCGATCTGCTCCAGGATGCCCACAATCCCAATCACCGGTGTGGGATAGATGCCTTGGCCGCGGGTCTCGTTATAGAGCGAGACATTGCCCCCGGTAATGGGTGTTCCAAGGGCCAGGCTCGCTGCGGAAATGCCATCGATGGCCAGCGAAAGCTGGGCCATAATTTCGGGCTTCTCCGGGTTGCCAAAATTGAGGCAGTTAGTTGCCGCCACGGGCGTTGCGCCGGAGCAGGCGACCTTACGTGCAGCCTCGGCGACGGCGTGCGAAGCACCCAGCTTGGGGTCCAGGTAGCACCAGCGTTCATTGCCGTCGAGCGCCATGGCCAAGCCGCGGTTCGTCCCTTTGATGCGCATCACGCCGGCCTCGCCGCCTGGGCCCTGCACCGTATTGGTCTGCACCATCGACTCATACTGCTCGTGTATCCAGTTCTTGGAACAGATATTTGAGGAGGCGAGCAGGGCGCGCAGTTCGTCCGCATAGTTGGTGGCGGAAGCGGTGGTGCCGCTCAGCGTCTCCTCAAAGAAGGTGAGCTGCTCCAGCACCTCGGGTGGCGGATTGAGGGGAACCGGCGCCTTCCACTGCCCGACCGGCCGGCGGTACAGCGGTGCGTCGTCGGTAAGCGACTGGTTGGGAATGTCAGCGACCAGCTGGCCATGATGCAGGATGCGCAGCCTGGGTTCGGCGATCACCTCGCCCACGATGACCGCGTCCAGCCCCCACTTTTCGAAGACGCGGATAACTTCGGCTTCGCGATCCTTATCTGCCACCAGCAGCATGCGCTCCTGGCTCTCGCTCAACATGATCTCGTAGGCGGTCATGCCCGTTTCCCGCTGCGGCACGTGGTCCAGTTCCACTTCGAGGCCCACACCGCCGCGCGCGCCCATCTCGCAGGTAGAACAGGTGAGGCCGGCAGCGCCCATATCCTGGATACCCACCACCGCGCCGGTGCGCATGGCCTCGATGCAGGCTTCGAGCAGCAGCTTCTCCATAAAAGGGTCGCCCACCTGCACATTGGGCCGTTTCTGCTCTGAGCTCTCTTTGAACTCTTCGCTGGCCATGGTGGCTCCGTGGATGCCGTCACGGCCCGTCTTTGCGCCCACGTAGATCACCGGGTTGCCGATGCCCGATGCCTTGGCATAAAAGATCTCGTTCCGCCGCACCAAGCCTAGGGCAAAGGCGTTGACCAGGGGATTGCCCGAATAGCAAGGTTCAAAGCGCGTCTCCCCGCCCAGGTTGGGCACGCCAAAGCAATTTCCGTAGGCTGCGATTCCGCTGACCACGCCTTCCAGCAGGGAATGGTTCTTATGGACCACGGCGGTCGCCGACGCGGCATTAGGCGACACGTCGGGGCCCAGCTCCTCTTCGCAGATGGGCCCGAAGCGGAGGGAGTCCATGACAGCGAACGGCCGGGCGCCCATGGTAAAGATGTCGCGAAGTATGCCGCCCACCCCGGTTGCGGCGCCCTGAAAAGGCTCGATGAACGAGGGGTGATTATGCGACTCGATCTTGAAGGCGCAGGCCCAGCCATCGCCCACGTCGATAATGCCGGCGTTCTCTCCCGGCCCTTGCACCACGCGTGCGCTATGTGTCGGCAGCCGCTTCAGATGGACGCGAGAAGATTTGTAGGAGCAGTGCTCACTCCACATGACGCTATAGATCCCCAGCTCAGTCAGCCCCGGAGGCCGCCCCAAGGCAGCCACGATACGTTGATACTCTTCGGGTGTGATGCTGTGTTGAGCCAGAAGCTCCGGCGTCAAAGGGACTGATTCCAGGTCCACGGAGAGCGACTCAGGTTTCATGCAGGTAAAACCATTGTCGCATGTTGCAGGAGGGTGACGGCGGAGAAAGCACGCAAGCCAGAGACGATATCGGTTAAGCGTCACATGGGCCGAAAAGACGGGTGATTGCTTTGTCTCTAAAATAAGCAGGGCATAACAGGCTGCGGAAGAGCCCATGTTTTGTATCAGGGCACGACTTTACAGGTTGCGGAAAAACTCAGGACTTTAGCCGTGCCGTCAGATATGGGACTGATGAGGCCTTTGGGCCCTGAGGTACGTTTTTTCTGAGGTCTAGGGGGTCTTTACTTGCTGCGGAAGAACTCATGTTTTGTATCAGGGCACGACTTTACAGGTTGCGGAAAAACTCACTACGAAGGGCACGGCTTTAGCCGTGCCGTCAGATATGGGACTGATGAGGCCT
>CAWBBY010000032.1:0-85937 GCA_963787145.1 uncultured Acidobacteriaceae bacterium | reverse complement strand
CCCACTGCCTATCCGTCCGTATCTTGAAGATGACTGGGTGCGTACTGCCGCCCAGGAGGGCTGGGATACGCTCAGGAATGGCGATCTGCTGACGCTTGCAGAAGAGGCCGGTTTTGACGTTTTGGTGACCACTGATAAGAACATGCGCTACCAGCAGAATCTTGCCGGCCGGAAAATCGCAATCGTGGTACTCGGCCAGCAGCAATGGCCAAAGCTTCGTCTTCACATACAACGTGTCATAGAAGCTATTCATGGAGCCACACCCGGCAGCTATGCCGAGGTCGAAATCCCGTCTTAGCCTTTGTCATCTCGCCTGTCCATCCATCTCTATCACTGGAATAGTCCAAACAAGTCAGGTGGAATGCTTGATGCATCGCTCAAGCATTCTCCCGGGATGCCACTGTTCGCCATCCCTAAATGGGATGTATCCACCTGCTCTCTTTCCAGCGCGGGATGAGCGTGCTTTCATTGGGACGGCCGACCTCCCGAAGATTCTCCTGAGAAGGAGCAACCCGGAGCGAGGATCCGAGTCGTCTATCCTATAGGCTGACAGTCACATGGCGACAAAGCAGAAACAGTCCCGCGAGTTCCGCTTCACCATCGACGCCTTTACGCCGAGCACTATACCCTTGCTGCGACTAGCCGAATACATGCACGATTTCGCCATCTTGCTGGGCAACGAAAAAGAGCGTGCATCCGGGCGAGCGGCTTGAAGAAGGCAGTACGGTACTTGTGGCAAAGGTGGAACCGGAGGCTGAGCCGAAGGTGCGTGAGCGTTTGCGGGCAGTTCGTAGCCGGGACGCAAACGATCGCGCCATGGAAGCAGCGGCACGGCTTGATAATCGGCTGGCCGATGATAACGCCAAAGGCGTGATTGCGGATCCCGCAGGCACGAAGGTCATCGAATTCCCGGGCAAGGATCGTTTCCAGATGCCAGCTTTTGGACCGATCCAGCAAGCGGGCACATTTCAGGGGGTGCCAATCAAGATAGGAGGGGAAAACGATCCCGTCCCCGTGCATCTTGAGGACGGCAAAGACAAGCACATCATCCACGCGAGACGGAGCTTAGCAAAGCAGCTCGCACCCCATCTTTTTACCAGTGTCGTGCGGGTAGACGGGCAGGGCAGGTGGAACCGCGCGGCGAACGGGGCATGGGAGCTGCTCAGCTTTACGGCCGAATCCTTTCAGGTGATCGAGAACGCCGACCTAAGGAAGAATATCGCCGAGTTGCGGAGTATCGAGTCCGGATGGAAGCAGACAAAAGACCCGCTTACGAAGCTCGATGCAATTCGGCGTGGCACAAAGTAATGCGGTGGGTATAGCGTGGGGTCCGGTACAGCGGCAGAAAGACGGTAGGATGGAACAAAGGAATTTTCCTTGCACGACGCGACCGGCGCCGCACGCCGCTTCGGGTTCGGGTTGGCACGGTCATCCGGGGAAGAAAATTACCTTTTAGTACTTTAATAGAGGCCACTCATGACGATCGATCTCAACCCTGAACAGCAGCGCGTGATCGACCTGGCCGTCCGGTCCGGAGCGTATCAGAATGCGAGCGACGTTCTGGATCAGGCTTTCGAGATCATCCGCGAGCAACTCGATCTGCAAGGTTGGATGCTTGGGCAACGCGAGGAAGTGGCCGCCCACATCGCGATGGGCTTTGCTCAAGCCGAGCGCGGCGACTTGGTCGAAGGGGATGCGGTCGCAGAAATATTGCGGCAACGACGCGCCGAGCGGCTCAAGCCGCAGAGGTGAATGCCCGGTTTCAACTGACGTCGCAGGCTGTCGAAGATCTTGACGCCATCTGGTGGGCCATTGCGGAAGATAACCGGGATGCCGCCGAACGGGTCGAAATAGAGATTCTCGCAACCTGTCACCGGCTGGCAAGACATCCGCGAATGGGCACAAAGCGACAGGACATCACGATGCTGCCAGTCCGGTTCTGGACTATCACGAAGTTCCCAAATTGTTTGATCGTCTACCGTCCTGAGACTAACCCGTTGCAGGTGGTCGCCATTCTGCACGGAAAACGTGACTTAAAAGAGGTTCTCGAAGAGCGCTCCTAATACCGGGAGGCATGCGCGGATGGGGAGCTTTCCTTTGGGGTCATTTTCGTCTGGTCACGAATTTCGGGAAGCAGTTGCATGGCAATCTAAACCCTCCTGCAACGGCGCTTTTGACCCGGGTTGCGCCGGTACTCGCTCTGGAGACCCCGGACGAGAGCGTCGTCGAGGCGGCGGTTCGCATAAGCGCATCGATGTCTGGCGGCTGCCTTGTCATCCAAGGCCCTCCGGGCACTGGCAAAACGTACACGGCGGCACGGATGATACGGGGACTACTCGCAGCAGGCAAGAAAGTTGGAGTCGTATCCAACAGCCATAAAGCCGTTATGCACCTGCTCTCGGCCTGTGGCAGGGCATTAAGGGAAGCTGGAGCGAGCCTCATTGGGATTAAGGTCGGTAGCGATGGGGATGGGGCATTGTTTGATGAAAATCCTGCCTTTCGGCACGTGGGGGAGGCAGCGAACGCGAAGGACGCCTACTCTACGGGCGTGGTGGGTGGAACGGCGTGGCTCTTCTGTCGGCCAGAATGGGAGGATGTACTTGATTTCCTATTTGTCGATGAAGCGGGCCAGGTATCGCTGGCCAACACGGTCGCCATGACTCGCTGTACGCGGAATCTTGTCTTGCTAGGCGATCAGATGCAGCTCGAACAGCCGATACAAGGTGCTCATCCGGGTGATTCGGGTCTATCCGGGCTACAGTATGCGCTCAAAGACCTGGAGACCAGCCGGATGGACGCACCTGTCTTCCATGCGGTGGTACCCACCCACTCCGGACTATTCCTTGGCGAATCCCGCCGCATGCATCCCTCTGTTTGTCGTTTTATCTCCGAGAGTATTTATGATGGCCGTCTGCTCTCTCATTCCGACTGCGCGCGTCAAAGGGTGTTTTCCTCATCTGGCTTAGCTGGTTTCGTCACAGCTGAACATGGAATTGTCTTTATCGGTGTCGAGCATGATGGAAATAGCCAACAGAGCGATGAGGAGGTGGAAAGGGTACAGTCGATCTACAACGAGCTGGTAGGCCGCTCGTACACCGCCTCGGACGGTACGACGAAGAGCCTTTCCCTTGAAGATTTCTTGGTCATTGCTCCGTACAATGCCCAAGTCCGGGCTCTGCAGTCTGTCTTCCCCGCCGATGCCCGGATAGGGAGCGTCGATCGGTTCCAAGGACAGGAAGCGCCTGTCTGCATTCTTTCCCTTTGCTCCAGCTACGGTGAGTATGGATCTCGTGGCCTTTCCTTCATCCTTGATCGGAATCGCATAAACGTCGCCATTTCTCGTGCTCAATGCCTGGCGGTTGTCGTCGCTGATCCCAGGATCGCGAGCACAGCTGCCGGTTCGCTGAGCGAGATGAGCCTTGTCAACCTATTTTGTAAGTTGTCGGATGTGTGATCGGGCCAGAATCTCCCGTCTGGGCACGAATTTCACGCAACGCCGCGCAGGAATTCCAGAGTAGCGCGGTGGAGGGATCTACGCAGTCGATAGACGTGCCATTACTAGGACGACCAATAGGCGCCTGCCAATTGGGGTACGTCCCGTCTGTCCCGCGTCGGTCAGGACGACCAATAGGCGCCTGCCAATTGGGGTACGTCCCGTCTGTCCCGCGTCGGTCTGTCCCGCGTCGGTCTGTCCCGCGTCGGTCGTCCCGCGTCGGTCCGCCAGCAGGCCAGAAAACACGGTAGGATGAAATGAAGGAATTTTCCTTGCACGACGCGATCGGCGCTGCGCGCCGCTTCGGGTTCGGGTTGGCGCGGTCAGCGGGGAAGAAAATTACCTTTTAGTACTTTAATAGAGGCCACTCATGACGATCGATCTCAACCCTGAACAGCGGCGCGTGATCGACCTGGCCGTCCGGTCCGGAGCGTATCAGAATGCGAGCGACGTTCTGGATCAGGCTTTCGAGATCATCCGCGAGCAACTCGATCTGCAAGGTTGGATGCTTGGGCAACGCGAGGAAGTGGCCGCCCACATCGCGATGGGCTTTGCTCAAGCCGAGCGCGGCGACTTGGTCGAAGGGGATGCGGTCGCAGAAATATTGCGGCAACGACGCGCCGAGCGGCTCAAGCCGCAGAGGTGAATGCCCGGTTTCAACTGACGTCGCAGGCTGTCGAAGATCTTGACGCCATCTGGTGGGCCATTGCGGAAGATAACCGGGATGCCGCCGAACGGGTCGAAATAGAGATTCTCGCAACCTGTCACCGGCTGGCAAGACATCCGCGAATGGGCACAAAGCGACAGGACATCACGATGCTGCCAGTCCGGTTCTGGACTATCACGAAGTTCCCAAATTGTTTGATCGTCTACCGTCCTGAGACTAACCCGTTGCAGGTGGTCGCCATTCTGCACGGAAAACGTGACTTAAAAGAGGTTCTCGAAGAGCGCTCCTAATACCGGGAGGCATGCGCGGATGGGGAGCTTTCCTTTGGGGTCATTTTCGTCTGGTCACGAATTTCCTACGAGCCTAAGTTCCCATTCGCGGCAACTTGGCCAGCAGACGCCGCCACCACTAATTAGTGAAACGGGCGGATAGCATACCTATCGCAGCAATTCCGGGGGATAGGTATCCCCTTATCTACTGTCCCCTTATCTACCCTCGGCAGCGTTTAGATCGTTGCTGCTACACTCCGGATATGTCGCTAAGCCTCTCCACATTTGAACTCTGCGAAGGAGCCACGAGCGAAGTTCTCGGCATTGAGCGAGCGGGCAAAAAGGCTGGCCGCCAATTCGGCAATGCCTTCCCTCCCCCAAGCACCTTTGTTGCTGGTGGGCCGCAGTCAGCCAAGTGCTTCAAGCCGGTTCGGCTATTTCAGGTTTGCAGATGAGCACAGAACTTGTGCCCCTACCAGCATTCTTTGCCGAGGCACGGCGCAGCTTCCACGCGGCATTGCTAGAGAGGGTGCTCCTTACCAACGAGGTCGGGATACCGGCCAACGCTGACAGCAGCAATAGAGCAAGCATCGCAATTGCCAGGGGCATCAGTGTTAGGCTCGGTTCCGAGGTTATCGGCGCGCGGTTGGCGGGCCAGATGGCTGGAAGCCGGTTTGAAGAAATCAGTTGCAAGTTCATAGCCCAAACCTTTCCGCACCTCGGGCATATCCGACCGGGTGACTGGAAGATCCAACAAGTCACTGCGAGGAACAGGGTCGTTCTCGCACAGTTTGAGCAGTATGCCCATCTAACCGCCCTCGCCGAAGCTTCGCAGAGAGACCGAGAACTTGCAGCGGCCCTTGGTAATGACTACCCGGTCGCCCCGGATATCGTTATCATCCGTGGCTTGGAGTCCGACGCCCAGATCAATGTGCAACAGACGCTAGTCGATGGAGAGGTGTGTCAGCATGCAAGCCTCCGTGCCGCAAACGGAGGGTTGCCTATCCTGCATGCCAGCATCTCATGTAAATGGACAATACGAAGCGATAGAGCCCAGAACGCGCGCTTAGAGGCGTTGAATCTCATCCGGAACCGTAAGGGACGCCTGCCCCACGTGGTTGTGGTCACTGGTGAACCGATGCCAAGCCGTCTGTCGTCGCTTGCGCTTGGGACCGGCGACATCGACTGCGTTTACCATTTTGCACTGCCGGAGCTTGTGTCAACGATCCAGGAGTTGGGTAACGAGGACACGATGGATTCTCTCAACATCATGATTGGGGGAAAGCGGTTGAAGGACATCTCGGACCTACCGCTCGATTTGGCGGTCTAGCAATGATGGAACAGCTTGATCGGGAGCGCTGTAACGAGGGCAAACGGCACGTACCGGCGCTGCGGCGTGGTAAAAAGCTGCTAGCAGTAAAAAAGGCAGACTCATCTGGCGACTGTTCTGTCAGAAAAATCACTTTACGGTGCTCATAACGCACCGCAGGGTAGTTGAGCCCATCCAGTTCCTCGAATGCCATAGACGCTTCAAGCGCTGGTACTACTCTCCAAGAAGCGGCGTAATCGAGCCGCTAAACGACGCTCGTCTTTCACTGCGCATTCCCAGACGACGAGCGACCGCCAGCCCTGTTCTTTCAGCCGTGCTATTTGTTCCTTGTCACGTGCAGCATTTCTCGCGAGCTTCACGGCCCAGAAGTCCGCGTTAGTCTTCGGCTTAAGGCTACCGCGCTTGCAGGAGTGGCTATGCCAGAAACAACCATGGACGAAGATAGCTGCCCGTCTCCCTGGAAAGACTAAGTCTGGTTTACCGGGGAGACTGTTTCCGCAGAGACGGAAGCGGTAACCCATTCGATGAATGAGGTTGCGTACAATCTTTTCAGGGCCAGTGTCCCGGCTCTTGACGGCACGCATGTTGGCGCTACGCTGTTCTTTAGTTATCTTTTCCATCGCCAAACTTCTTACGAAGCCAGTCGAAAACGGCACGCTGTTCGTCCTGCCCGGCGCGTCGAATCTGAGATAGCAGCCAAATGCTGCTTGGCTTTTCCCCGGTAACATTCTTCGCGCCTTGGTTGCAAGTCGAGCAGAGCGCTCGGAGGTTTGACAACTCGTTCTTGCCGCCTAAGCTCTTGTCCTTTATGTGGCCGAGGTGCAGTCGAACCTTTCGCCCGGTTGCCGGATCTAAATCGCCGGGCGTCAGACCACACATCTGGCAGGTAAAGCCGTTACGATCAAGTACTTCCGCACGAAGCCTTGCAGAGACAGCTTTAGAAAATGACACTGTGGGCTTTTCCGGAGGCGGTCCTGTTAGTAGGTATTCTCCCGGCTTGAGGTCGGCGCTGTCATGGTGAGTCAATATTGGCCAGTGTTCATCAGCGCGGAGCTCACGCACTCTTCTGGCCCACTCGCTCACGCTCGTCCCTGCTGCATCGCGGATTTCGATAGACGTGAGGACACGCCCAATATTCTCCCGAAGAAATTGCCTTATTCGCTCCTTCGCTGCAGGCTTACGCATTCCTTCGCGACTTTACCGGCTGTGTTTCCGAATAAGACAAATGGCTTAGCAACTGACGGCCGATGAACCGCGTGTAGGCGGGAGGGATCGATTCGTTGATCTCGTTTTTTGTCATCCAGTCGATTCCCATGGCATCGCGGGCTGCCGCTAAGGTACAGTTGCCGCCGCCCGTGACTTGAACAAAGTCCGTCCATTCATCGGTTTTCCCAAAATGAGATTTCCGACGGTCAAACGTATGGACCTTTGGGTGCTTTTTGTGGGGCGGAGTCAATATCACAAAATTTGACTCAAACAATCGATGGCGAAGCACGCGCAATTCCGGGAACATTGTCCCACAGAGAACAACAGGATTAAGCAGAGGGGCACCGTCTACATTCTCAATCACGTACGGCAGCCCGGACCGGACGAGCATCTCCCGAACCGGCTCAATCAGACGCGGCCACTCATCTGCGTTATCGTTACGCTTAGCCAAGTCGGAATAGGATTGGCAAGGGGGGGATGCGTGCACGGCGTCGAAGGTGGCGATGAATTCCAGGTCGAGCGTGAGGGCGTCCGCCTGGATGAACGGCAGCGGATAGTTCGGCTGCGGTGTGATGTCCACGCCGACGACCTCGAATCCAGCTTTACTGTAGCCTAAACCTGCCCCTCCCGCACAACAGAACAAGTCGAGCAAGCGAGGTTTTCTTGGCCGTGTCCTTAGGTCGGGTTGTGGCAATGTGCCGTTTGTTTCGCGAATTGGAGGTGGCACTCGCCTGTTCGGCATTTGTATGTAAGGATAGCAAAACGCGGTCAAGTGTTTTCCTCTTGCTTACCGCGTTTGGCGCCTGTGGACCAGGTTGAACCATTTTCTTTACCCCGGACTGTTTTGGGTCGTCGCGTATTGCTTCCGTCCCAGTTCAAACCGATGCCTTCTGCGCCATTTTCTAGTTCGCCGATCCGTCCAAACCTAATTCGCTGAATGGCCTCCAGGCGTCTCTAACCGCTTCAAAACCTGAGTTGGGATCAGTTTGTGAGACGGTGGCATGAACGATGGATCATCGCTTTTTTCACCTAGCAAGGCTGGTTCCCTCCTGCGGGCTAGGCCATTTTTTAGGGGATGGACTGGTTCCACCCTGGCTCAGACACGTCGAGCTCGGTTCATTGAGGTAACCTCGCTCACTGCTTACCGGACTGCGTCGCCTCACCAACAGTGACCTTAACCCGCGTAATCATGAGCGAGATGTCCCGCTGGAGATGAGGGGACAGCAAACCAATGCAGTAAATCCTAGCTACCTGTTGCTAACCCGCTTGCTCGAGGCCGTTCTCGTAATACCCAACGGCAAACCGTTAAGTGACAAGCAATTTGCCGTCAAAGGCTGATTTTGATCTCATGTGTGATTCTCGATTAACCTTCAGGGGTATCTTGTTCCTCAGCATCCTAGGAAAAATTGCTTGATTCTCAAATCAGCGGACAATAATAGTAGTGACCATGAAAACGTTTGGGATAGTTCTCTCGGAAGCGCGGAAAGCCAAGGGCATGAGCCAGAAGGAACTCGCCGCCAAGCTCAGGAAAGAGGACGGTCAGGCGATCTCCCCGCAATACCTGAATGACATCGAACACGACCGGCGAAATCCGCCGTCGGAGTTCATTATTGGACAGATGGCTGAGCTGCTCGACTTCGACAAGGACACGCTTTGCCTTGCCGCAGGTACGATTCCCAGAGACCTGATGAAAATAGCCGCCAGTAGGCCGGACATGGTGCAGCAAGCATTTAAGGCGTTCCGCAAGACCATGAAAGGCGGGTAGGCATGAAGTGGGTGCCCGACAGGACAGGGCGATTCGCGCAACGACCTCACTATCTTCCGGAGGAACTGGATAGCGAGTGTGAGCGGGTAATTCGGTCTTTCCTCAACAAGAAATACGGAAGGGTTGAGTTTCCCATCAAGACCGACGACCTCACCATTTTCATCGAGGAGCAGGCAGATCTCGACAGCTACGCCGACCTGTCAAGAGAGGGGGATCATGTCGAAGGTGTCACGGAATTCCTTCCCGGCAAGCATCCCGTAGTGCGAATCGCCGAAACGCTGAACGCCTCCCACCTGGAAAACCGGCTCCGGACGACGCTCACGCATGAATATGGCCATGTCCATTTTCATCGGTTCATGTTCGAAGATCTCCAAGGGAGGTCAGCGTCTCTTTTCGGGCATGAAGGCGACGCCCAAGGAAACAAATGTCACCGGGACCACATGCTGAATGCACCACAACGGGACTGGATGGAATGGCAAGCCGGATATGCAAGCGGCGCTATCCTGATGCCGGTTGGCGCTCTGGTGGAGGTGGCCCAGGGCTTCCGCGCGGAGAATAATGTTCTCTATAGCAACCTGTCTCTTCAGTCGGAGGCTGGCCAGAAACTTATAGGCGCTGTTGCTTCCGCCTTCCAAACTTCTCGGGATGCGGCGCGGGTCCGCCTGCTCAAAAAGGGGGTCCTGACGGACAGTGGTTCCCAGCACACAAAGGAACTATTTTGACTTCTGCTTTTTTTTCTGGCGTTAATACCCAAATCCGCAGATTTTAGTATACTGAGTTCGGACAATCATTCACAGGGCATCCGGAAAGGAAACCTAAGCATGGCAGACGTAAACCGCAAGCACGAACACCTCGCCCGCGTTCATATCGATCAGAGGCCGTACGAATCACCGAATCCCACCACCGGAGAGGCGTTGTACAGGCTCGGCCATGTCCAGCCGGGCTTTGAGCTGTTCCGCGAAGTGACGGGCGACAAGGAAGACCCTGAGGTGCCCGATGGTCCCGAGGTTCTCCACCTGCGCGAGGACGAACATTTCCACAGCGGCTCGGAGCGCCCACGAGAATTCACGATCATCGTGAACGGCCGCAAGAAGATTGTCCGGCAGAAGCGCCTAACATTCAACGAGATTATCGCGCTTGCCTTCGACCCAGTGCCCGTTGGCCCCAACATTATGTTCACCATCACCTATCGCCACGGTCCTCACGCTAACCCCGAGGGGACGCTGATAGAGGGCGGCAGCGTCAAGATTAAGGACGGAATGATCTTCAATGTCACAGCGACCGATAAGTCTTAGTCCGGATCTGCAGAAGCTCCGCGGCGAGGGTTACGATCTTGAGATTTGCTCGGGTTTCCTGCTGGTGAAGAGCGTTCCCTATGTGAATGCCGGCAGGCAGGTCAAGCGCGGCGTGCTTGTCTGCCAGCTTGCACTGGCCGGGGACGTAACCGCGCGGCCGGGCGATCATGTCGCCCATTTCATCGGCGATCATCCTTGCCGCGACGACGGCAAGGAGATTGAGCAGATCAAGAATCAGAGCAGAAAGCAGAAACTTGCCCCTGACGTGGAAATTGACCACACCTTTTCGGCCAAACCGAAACCCGCTCACAACTACGACGACTACTATCACAAGGTTACGACCTACGTGGCAATGTTCGAGCGCTACGCCCAGGTGATAGAGCCGGATGCCACGGCAAAGACCTTTCCTGTCATAGAGCCGGACCATGATGACCCCGAGGCTGTGTTCAACTATAACGACAGCGCCTCAAGCCGCGCCGAGATCGGTATGGCGACAAGGAAGCTGGAGGAGCGAAAGGTCGCCATCGTCGGCCTGGGCGGCACCGGCTCGTATGTGCTCGACCTTGTCGCCAAGACCCCGGTCAGAGAAATTCATCTTTTCGATGGCGACACTTTCCTGCAGCACAACGCCTTCCGATCGCCTGGGGCGCCTTCCATCGAGGAGCTGCGAGCCAAGCCGACAAAAACAGCCTATTTCAAAGCGCTGTACTCGAAGATGCATCGGGGCATTATCGATCATGAAAACTACCTTCATGCCGGCGATGTCGAGCAATTGCGAGGGATGGACTTCGTGTTTCTCTGCTTCGACAAGGGCACAGCAAAGAATCTGATCATCGCACGCCTGCAGCAGTTCGCCGTTCCTTTGATCGATGTCGGTATGGGAGTCTATCTAACCGACGATACCCTCGGCGGCGTGCTCCGGGTAACGACGGTGACTCCCGCGAAACATGACCATGTACAAGACAGGATTCCGTTCTCCGATGGCGACGGGAATAACGAGTATGCGAAAAAGCATCCAGATCGCGGATCTCAATGCGCTAAATGCTGCCCTTGCAGTAATCAAGTGGAAGAAGCTGTGCGGCTTCTATACCGACCTTGATAGGGAGCACCATTGCACCTACACGATTGACGGCAACACGCTCATCAATGATGATCGCCAGCCATGAGTAGAGTGATCACGCTGACCCATGAGTTCGTCGAGTTCATACCCGATGCATTGGAGGAGGGGCGGCTGTACGTCTCGATTCCGTATGCTACCGTCGCACACAAATGCTGTTGTGGCTGCGGGAGAGAAGTGGTGACGCCGTTAAGCCCGACCGACTGGAAGCTGATTTTTAACGGTCAGACGATCTCGCTCGATCCTTCGATTGGCAACTGGAGTTTCCCATGCCAGTCCCACTATTGGATTAGAAATGGCCGGGTTCGTTGGGCCGCGCAATGGTCCAAGGATCGAATCGAAGCCGGTAGGGGGCATGACCACGCGGCGAAGCAAAAATACTTCAGCCTCGGCGAATCCAAGCCCGACGCGGTGGTGAGCGAACGCGTGCCTGTGTCAGAGCCAGGGCGATCTCAGCACAATTTCTGGCAGAGACTGAAGTGGTGGTAACACCTCGGCTTCCTTAGTGCCTGACGCCCTCAAGTTGCTTTTTAACATCGGTCCAGCAAAACCTTCATTCTTGCAACCTGTGCTCTTGGCTCCATTGCCGCTGCGCACCGCGACTACATGGCCGTGGCCGATGCGACTTAAAATAATCGGCAGCCGCTATTGCCAACCCCCGCCCAGCGCGGCGTACAGCTGCACCAGCGAGGCCGCCTCCTGCTCCTGGCTTTGCGCCAATTGCAGTTGCGCGTCATACAGGTCTGTATCTTTGGTGAGCACCTCGAGATAGCTGGTGTTTCCGCCGGAGTAGCGCAGTCTCGCCAGCCGCACCGCGTCCGTCGCAGATACCACCACCGTGCCGCCTGCTGCTCCCGCCTCTCCTTGTAGCCCATCAACGAGTCGGAGACCTCCTTATCGTCTTCTGGTAGTCCACCAGCATCTCCTGCTCCTGGGCCTGCGAAAGATGGTAGTTGCTGCGGATACGCCCGGCGTTTGGGCGTGGGCGGGGATACTCGCCCGTAAGACGGGACCCGCGTGAGTTTCGCGGGAAGCTTTACAATGGCGTGGTTCGAAGGGAGGCGCGGTGTGAGGACGAGAAAGCTCCATCCTTATAACGAGGCTGGTAGGAGACTGAAAGCCGCTCTAGTCAGCTACTCAGTGGGGCGTGCGGGTGTCGATTACACCCTTAAGCAGACTCCTGAAGACGCAGGAGACGACTGGGCCGAGTTGGCCGAATCTCTACTCCGGGGAATGCTTGAGGGTCTTCCGGTGCCCAAAGCTGGACCGCGGCTGGTTCAATAACTAGGCGCCAGCTTCCGTTCGAAAGCCAGCTGTGGGGTGGTGTTACACTTTCTGCTCCGTTGGGGAGAGGGCGTATCGGGAGCGCCTCGAATCCGTCCCATAAGCGAACTTCTCTCTGCACCCAATCACTCGGCCCGCAATGCCTGGATGGGGTCGACCTTGGAGGCCCGTGTGGCTGGCGGCGCCACGGCGGACAGAGTCAGCGTCGCTAAGATAAACAGTGCCAGATCCCAGAACTTCACCCCAAACAAAAAAGCTGGCAATGAGGAGGAGTGAGCGCGAATGCCACGGCAATGCCGGCCGACCACGCCCGTCAGAGCCAGCCGCATGCCGTGCCAGACCACAAAATTGTGGACCCGGATCGCTGGTTTCGACTCCGTAGACGCTAGACTTTTGATACCCTTCATTGACCCGGAAAGTGTCTTCTGACCAGGATGGCTGAGAATCAAGAGCTTGCAGCAGGCCCAAAGAACCCAATTGACATTCTTGCCGAGGCGGTAGGGAGCAAGTGGCGAAATCTCGCCCAAGCACGGGCGTTCACCCAAGAATATCGCCAGAGTTTGAGAGAAGCGTTTGCGGGACTCGATACAGAGGACACCAGCATTGTGGTTTTCGGCTCTTTGGCCCGGGACGAGGCTACTTCAAGGAGCGACGTCGATTGGACCCTGCTCATCGATGGTATGGCCGATCCGCAGCACGTAAATGTGGTGCATGAGATCTCAAGGCGCCTGGATAAACTTCAATCCAAGGCGCCTGGACGGGAGGGTACTTTCGGCGATCTGGCGTTTAGCCATGAGATCCTTCACTGGATCGGAGGAGAGGATGACTCAAATGCAAATACGACCCGGCGAATGCTCCTGCTGCTTGAATCGCATCCACTTGGCAGAGCGGAAGCCTGGGATCGCGTCCTGAACAATGTGCTGAGCCGCTATTTGACCGAAGATCGCGGCCTTTGGGAAAAAGGGAAGGATCGAGGTGTGCCCCTCTTCCTGCTAAACGACATGGCCCGTTACTGGCGAATCATGGTCGTCGATTTTGCCTATAAACAACGGACGCGAGCCAACCGCGGATATGCTCTCCGCAGCATTAAATTGGGACTTTCTCGGAAGTTAATTTACGCCTCCGGGCTTCTGGCCTGTTTCAGCTGCCACTTCGATTTGTCCTACGAGCAGCGGCAAATTCTTTCCGCTTCGGGAAATCCGCAGCTGCTCATCGAGCACCTCCGCTCTATTTTGCGAAGGACACCTTTGGAGATACTTGCCAGCATGCTGATCCGGTACGAGGCTTTACTTGAACCGTTGAAAAGGCTGTTTGAGGCTTATGACCGCTTTATCGGGTTGATGGCAGATGAACGAGCGGTATTCAATGGCAAGTGCCCAAAGGAGCACCTGGAGGAGCTTGACGTTGCAAACCTTGAGACCGATGCGGTCTACTTGGAAGCAAGGGAGATCAGGCGTGCCTTTGGGACAGCACTGACAGAGATATTTCTCGACCCGAAGTCTGCACTCTACAACGCGACGATTCGATATGGAGTTTTCTAATGCGAACCATCGGATTTTCGACCGGGGCCCTGGCCCTTTCCGACTTCCGTCTGGCACTTGAAGAATTGCAGGGCCAGCCTGTCGATGCCGTGGAGCTATCGGCCTTGCGCTACCCAGAACTGCGCCCTTTGCTCGATGCCCTGGAAACCCTCACCCTAACCCCATACAAATACAAATCTATCCATGCTCCCAGCAGCTTTGGTGCCGGCCAGGAAGCCGAGATTGTCGATCGTTTGAGGCACTCCGTTCCGAGGGATTGGCCAATCGTTCTTCATCCTGATACGATTCGCGACTTTTCCGTCTGGAGGGTTTTCGGGAAGCAGCTCGCCATCGAAAACATGGATCGTAGAAAGCCGGTCGGCCGAACGGTGGAGGAGCTCAATGTCATTTTCGAAAAGCTCCCGGAGGCGACGTTTTGTTTCGATATTGGCCATGCACGGCAATGCGACACCACGATGACCGAGGCTTACCGCATCCTGCGTGAATACTCGAAACGTCTGTGCCAGGTTCACGTGAGCGAGGTGAACACAGCCAGCCGGCATGACCCGCTATCGTTCGCTGCCATTCATGCATTTGCTCAAGTGGCAGACCTAATTCCTCCGTGGGTGCCTTTGATTCTCGAGTCGCGGGTCACGCAGGCTCAAATCAAGGCGGAAATCGACAACGCACAGAGGGCGTTTCCCATAGCAGCTGCATGGGTGGTTCCGGCCTAAGGCGACCTCCTTTGGTGTTTGACGCGTTGCATGGCCCTGGCGCCGGAAAATACGGTGACACACATGATACCTTTGTGGCGACAAAGGAATACCAGGGTAAACGTGCGACTCCTGGCAGGAAAGACGTACCTCAGGGGCTAAAGCCCTCATCAGGCGAGCTGTTTTCGGCCCGACTAAAGTCGTGCCCTGACACAAAACATGAGTTTTTCCGCAGCCTGCAAAGCCGTGCCCTTCGTCCAGAGAGTTTTTCCGCAAACTGTAAAGTCGCGCCCTGATACAAGGCTGTCGCTGCGCACCGCGACTCCGTGGCCTGGCCGATGAGCGACCTAGCAATAATCGGCAGCCGGCTATTGCCAACCCCCGCCCAGCGAGGCGTACAGCTGCACCAGCGAGGCCGCCTCCTGCTCCTGGCTTTGCGCCAATTGCAGTTGCGCGTCATACAAGTCTGTATCGGTGGTGAGCACCTCGAGATAGCTGGTGTTTCCGCCGGAGTAGCGCAGTCTCGCCAGCCGCACCGCGTCCGCCGCAGACACCACCAGCGCCGCCTGCTGCTCCCGCCTCTCCCGCGTCTCCTTGTAGCCGACCAAGGAGTCGGAGACGTCCTTCAGCGCGTTCAGGATCGTCTTCTGGTAGTCCAGCAGCATCTCCTGCTCCTGGGCCTGCGAAAGATGGTAGTTGCTGCGGATGCGCCCGGCGTCGAAAATAGGCTCCGACAACGACCCCGCGGCATACCAGTAAGCATTCTTGCCCGCAAACATGCTCTGCAGCTGGCTGCTGGCGGAGCCCCCCAGGCTGGTGAGCGAGATCTGGGGAACCCATTGCGCTTTGGCGACTCCAATGCGGGCATTCGCCGCGATCAGGGTGGCTTCCGCCCGCTCTGCAGAAGCCGGGACGGCACGCCGGTCGGCACCTGCTGCGGATGCGGTTGGCTCGCCACGTCGAGGCCGCGATGAATGTCTTCGGGATTGTGCCCGAGAAGAATGCTGATGGTGTTTTCCTGGACCGCGATCCCCTTCGACTTCGCTCAGGGCAGGCTCTCGGCTTCCTCCGAATTTC
Source organism: uncultured Acidobacteriaceae bacterium (assembly GCA_963787145.1). GTDB lineage: Bacteria > Acidobacteriota > Terriglobia > Terriglobales > Acidobacteriaceae > PALSA-350. The sequence goes on along the minus strand of CAWBBY010000032.1, from coordinate 70,201 downwards.
CTGTCAGACTTAGTGGTTTCGGTGAATATCATGCGGCTTTCCTCAAAGAAAACCGCATACGTGGCCGTTTCTGAGAGCGGCGTGGTAGGAAATCCGGAGTTCGCTCCTAATGAACAACCTCCGGTTGAGGTAGGGGGACGAGCTGGAAGCCTAGGGCGCGTGCTTGTTTGTGCAAGCGATGTTGGTTGCGAAGAGCTAATTTTTGTTCTTCTAGGGCGAAGATGCTCTCGTCGTAAGCGGTGCGGGTGGTGATCAGGTGATATACGATGCGGGCCAGTTTATGGGCCGCAGCGGTGATGGCTTGCGGCGCGCCCAGGCGCGCCCGCATGCGGCGATAATATGCGCCCAGGTAGGAGTGACTCTTGTGTAGCGTCTGCGCGGCCAGTCGCAGGGCAGCGGCGAGACGGCTGTTGGACTTGCGCGTCTTTGAAGAGAGAACCTTGCCCCCACTCTTCTTGCTCCCGGGACACAGCGTCAGCCAACTGGTGAACGCCGCCACATTGGGAAAACGACCGAAATCGGTTCCGATCTCCGTCACCAGCGTATGCACCGTCAGCGCACTCAACCCGGGTACGACCGTTAAGTCGGTGCCCAGCACGCGATACAGTTCCTTGCCCATGTCGAAGTGGAACTGGTTCTTACGCCGTTTGCCCCGCTTATGGCCCTGCAACGGTTGGCCTCCGTTGGGTTGGTTGGGCAATTGGCCCATGCGCTGCTCGATCTCCCGATCACAGTCCAGCAGCATCTTCTGATAATGCCGGTAGGCTTCCAGAGACTGACGCAGCGTGAACAAATGCTCGGAACGGTAGTTACCCACCAGCGATTTGATGACTGTTTCCCTTTCCGCACGAATGCGGCCGTCGGCCAACCTGGCCAACTGTTCGGGATCTCGTTTGCCCGCCAGAATGGCGTCTACGATCGACAGACCGCTCTTACCAGTGATGTCGCTGAGCACATGATGGATCTGCAGATTCATCTGCGTCAGCGCTTTTTGCATGTGCTGCACATGCACCGCAGCCGCTTCCACCAGGTTGGACCGATGACGGCTCAGCGCACGCAGGGCGCAGATCGCTGCCTCAGGACGGAACGAGCCACGCAGCAGACCCACCGAATGCAGGTACTGCAACCACTGACAGTCGCTTACGTCAGACTTGCGTCCCGGTACATGCTTCACGTGCCGTGAGTTGACTAGACACACCCGCAGCCCGGCCTCTTCCAGCACCTCGTAGAGCGGTATCCAATACACCCCAGTCGATTCCATCGCTACGCTGGCCACGCCGCACTGCTTTAACCACGCCGCGATAGCTTGCAGCTCCTCCGTAAAGGTGGAAAAACAACGTACCGGCTCAGGGTCTCGATCCCGCGCCACAGCCACGTAAATCTCTCTCGCCCCTACATCAATCCCAGCCGCGTTGGGCTCAATACACTCCAAACTCAGCTCCCGGAACTCCTTCTCTCTTCTCATCCCCTCTCCCAGACTGGGCCTAAGGCCAGGCGGCCGATATCAGTAATCTCCTAAACGGGATCGCTACCTAAAAAAGGCAACCTCACCAATCTCTCCATCACGCAGCCTGGGACCATCCTCGGGATCGGGCTACTACGCTCCAATCGAACGCCGGCCTACTTCCTCCAGCCTCAGTCCCCTCAAGCTTAAACGCACTCACCCTAACACCCGTTCATTGCTCCCTTAACTTGCCCCAGGCAAGTCAGCTCCTCGGGATGACAAAGGGGAGGGTGCCCCGGTTGATTCGCCTTAGCCCCATACAGAAGCTCTTCCGCCTGGCGGGTGTCGGCCAGGGAGCCGGCGCCATATTTCTCCAATGACTGTGTCAATTGCAGAGAGTCCTGCCGGGCCTTGATGGTGCTCCTGGTGATCTCCAGCTGCGCGTCAAATCTGCGGGTCAGGGCTGCGCAGTTGGAAGTAGGCCTGGGCCACATCCTGCACCAGGGTGACCCGCGTCGCCCGGTGTGCCCACTGGCTGGCCTAGTCTTCAGAAATTCGTGGCCAGACGAAAATGACCCTAAAGGAAATCCCCCTATCCGCGAAGAAAATATTTACGCGCATTGTCCCTCAAAGCACCCGGGACCTCCAGAGAAGTGAGCGGTGGCAAATCCCCGCCCGCCACCCAGTATCAGGAGCGCTCCTCGAGAAGCTCTTTTAAGTCCGCTTTTCGTGCAGAACGGCGACCACCTGCAACGGGTTGCGCTGAGAACCCCGAATGGACGCGTTCTTGCGACAAGGGAAAGCCTAAAAGAGCAATTCCTCTGACGACGAGAAACAACATATAATCAGCCTGTATCAGGGGCTTGTTTCGGGAAAATCCGACGACCACCGCTTATGTCGCTTTGGGGATCTCTACGAGTATGGGCAGATCAAAAAATACGCCATCCAGATCGAGTTCCTCGAGCGCGAATAAAGCCCGTGCCCTCAGCTTGGAGAAAACTCACCCGAAAGAGCGGAGAGTCTCGACCCCTCGCCCCGATTTGGTCGTCGTGAAAATAGGCAGACCCGCATCCAAGGAGACGGTATCCGCACAGGAGAAGACGTCGACCTTGGTGGCTAGCCTAGTCAAGGCAACTCGTAAACCAGGCACCAGCCGGGACAAAATTTTCAATAGTAGCGTTGGAAAAAGAGTTTTTGCCTATTCGGTCGACCCGGCCGATACGACAAAAATCGTTCGCGAAGACGCCAGTGGCAAAACGAGCGTCGGCAGACTCGTCAATGGGCGGTTCCGGACTCTTTCCGCAAAAACGCCCTAATGGCAAGACTTCACGCCGACCCCCAGATCCAGCCCATCTTCTGACTTCAATGCCTACGGGCGACAAACCTTTGGCCATCGTTCTTGCTGGTCATAATGGTTCGGGGAAATCCACGCTGTGGTACGACAAGCTGGCGGACCAGTTAAGGATCCCTTTGGTCAATGCGGATAGGCTCACTTTGTCCATTTTGCCGCCCGCGATCGACCAAAAGCAAACATTGCGACCTTGGGCAGCAAACCTACGAGACAACGACGAACGCTGGCAGAAGCTCTCCCAAGATGGTGTTCAGCTGTTCATGGGATTGATTATGGATCAACACATGCCCTTTGCCTTCGAGACAGTGTTTTCTTACCTTGCGCGGCAAGCAGACGGGACCTACAAATCCAAGGTGGACACGATTGTCGCGCTACAGAAAGCTGGCTATTTTGTGGTCCTGGTGTTTGTTGGATTGGCAAGTGCCGAATTGTCCATCTTGCGGGTGAACACTCGACGTCTTCAAGGGGGCCATGATGTTCCTGAGGCAAAACTAAGGCAGCGATTCCCCAGGACACAGGAAGCCATCCGCCTGGCCGCCCCCCTGGCCGACATGACATTCATGTACGACAATAGCCGCGCTATTGATAAGGCGTTTAGCCTGGTGCGCTTTCAGGCAAAAGCATCGGTTCTTTATGACTGCCGGGACGCGACATTTTCCCAAGAGCAGGAGCTGCTCGATGTTGCTGCGACCTGGTTGTCGAAGGTGGCGCCACTGCCGACGACCAGTTGAATGTGTCAGTTCACTCCCTTCGCGCCGCTCTGTCGAGTGGCACTTTGGGAAAGACGTACCTCAGGGGCTAAAGAGGCTGCGGAAAAAGTCTGCACCGGACAGGAAAGCAAAACCCCAGGGGCTAAAGCCCAACGTATTCTCAATCATTTACGGCCCGACTAAAGTCGTGCCCTGATACAAAGCGTGAGTTTTTCCGCAGCCTGTAAAGCCCTCATCAGGCGCACGGTTTTGGGCGCGACTAAAGTCGTGCCCTGATACAAAACATGAGTTTTTCTGCAGCCTGCAAGGCCGTGCCCTTCGCTCAGAGAGTTTTTCCGCAAACTGTAAAGTCGTGTCCTGATGGAAAGCTGTCGCTGCGCACCGCAACTCCATGGCCTTGGCCGATGCGACCTAGAAATAATCGACCCTCGCTATTGCCAACCCCCGCCCAGCGCGGCGTAGAGCTGCACCAGCGAGGCCGCCTCCTGCTCCTGGCTTTGCGCCAATTGCAGTTGCGCGTCATACAAGTCTGTATCGGTGGTGAGCACCTCGAGATAGCTGGTGTTTCCGCCGGAGTAGCGCAGCCTCGCCAGCCGCACCGCGTCCGCCGCAGATACCACCAGCGCCGCCTGCTGCTCCCGCCTCTCCCGCGTCTCCTTGTAGCCGACCAAGGAGTCGGAGACGTCCTTCAGCGCGTTCAGGATCGTCTTCTGGTAGTCCAGCAGCATCTCCTGCTCCTGGGCCTGCGAAAGATGGTAGTTGCTGCGGATGCGCCCGGCGTCGAAAATAGGCTCCGACAACGACCCCGCGGCATACCAGTAAGCATTCTTGCCCGCAAACATGCTCTGCAGCTGGCTGCTGGCGGAGCCCCCCAGGCTGGTGAGCGAGATCTGGGGAACCCATTGCGCTTTGGCGACCTCCAATGCGGGCATTCGCCGCGACCAGCGTGGCTTCCGCCCGCTCTGCAGAAGCCGGGACGGCACGCCGGTCGGCACCTGCTGCGGATGCGGTTGGCTGGCTACGTCGAGGCCGCGATGAATGTCTTCGGGAATTGTGCCCGAGAAGAATGCTGATGGTGTTTTCCTGGACCGCGATCCCTCGGCTTCCTCCGAATTTCCTGTCAGACTTAGTGGTTTCGGTGAATATCATGCGGCTTTCCTCAAAGAAAACCGCATACGTGGCCGTTTCTGAGAGCGGCGTGGTAGGAAATCCGGAGTTCGCTCGGGATGACAAAGGGGAGGGTGCTCCGGTAGATTCGCCTTAGCCCCATACAGAAGCTCTCCCAAGATGGTGTTCAGCTCTTCATGGGATTGATTATGGATCAATACATGCCCTTCGCCTTCGAGATGGTGTTTTCTTAGCTTGAGCGGCAAGCAGATGGGAATAACCACGCCGAAAGAAACAGAGGTATCATCATGCATATGGCGACAATCCACATCTCGGCAGCCGAGGCCGCGCGCGACTTCACCGCCCTGTTGGCTCACGTGCGCGCCGGTGCTGAGGTTATCATCGAGGATGGTTCGCTCACCGTAGCCGTGCTGCACACGCCAGCCCCGCCGCGCCGATCCATCGCGGAGTGCATCGCCCTGTTGCCGGAAGACTCGCCGGCGACGATCGATGAGGACTTCGCCCGCGATGTCGCAGAGGCGGTGACCACCCATCGCGAGCCGCTGAACCCTCCGGCATGGGACTAATACTCGACTCCAGCGTGCTCATCGCGGCAGAGCGCAAGGGCAGCAATGCACGGCAGGTACTCAAGCGAAATCGCCGGGCGTGCAGCCGGTCAAGATGTAGCCTTCTCGGTCGTGACGCTGATCGAACTGGCGCGCGGTGCGGCCCGTGCCGACGGCGGAGAGAAAGACCATGCGGCGGCAATTCCTGCTAGAGTTGACGACGGCCGTCCCGGTGCATCCGGTGACGGTTCCAATCGCTCTGCGCGCCGGACAGATCGACGGCGAGAGCACGGCAAAGGGCGTCCGTATCGCCCTCTCCGACCTGTTGATCGGGGTTACAGCGCTGGAGCTTGGCTACCGCGTGGCCACCGCAAATGTGCGTCACTTCGAGATGGTTCCAGGGCTCGAAATCGTCCCCTTCTGAGCGCGCGTCTCATCTCGTCGACACCCCTACCGCGACCCCGATCTCTCTGCGTCGAAATTCCTGGCCAGAGGAGAATGGCTCTAAAGGAAAACCCCAGTCCGCAAAGACAAAGACGGAACAGACGAGGCGTACCCTATTGAACAGGGGCACACCGACGATCATGGGGCAAAACGAGAGAGACGAAAGCTACTGTTCGAATTTAGGCAGGCGGACCCACTTGAGCGTCTTGCCAAGCTTTTCGAATGCCGGATCGGCGGATACGAGAGTTGCTTTCAAGGTCACTGCCAGCATCGCAGCAAAGCTGTCCGCGTAGCCAAGCTTGTACTTGTGTTTCATCTCTGCCGCGCCAAGGGCTTGCGCAGCATCTGCCTCGACCATCGTTGCCACATGTTGAAGTGCCTGGACGTAATGCCGGGCACGCGGCTCGCCCACATGCTTGAGCAGAACGTAATGGACTTCGCCCAGATTGACCACGGACATCGATAGGCGTGCCTGTCCACGCTCCGCCTGCTCGAAGAGTGCTCGAACCTTGTTGGTACCTTGTCCTTCGCTGACGCCGAAGTAGCGGAGCACCGCGTTTGCATCCAGAACGTATTCTTTCACCGTCTGTTCTCTCGCTTCTGCTCCGCTTGTCTTTCCTCAGCCAGATCCTCTTCGAGGGGGAAACCCGCAAGACTTCCTTGCAGTGCATAGATCGCCGCGTGATTGCTGGGCTCCAGCACCAGGCGGCCACGGTCTTCTTGAAACACTACGGTCGTGCCTTCCTTTAACCCATAGCGCTTTCTCAGGTTGGCGGGAATCACAATCTGCCCCTTGGAACTGATGATGGAACTCATCCTCACTTCACACCTCCCTGTATGCTTCGTCTTACCAAAGTGTAATACATTACGGGGAAAACAAGCTCCGAGTGGCACTTCTGGTATGGTGGCACACATAATCCTATATGGCTCACACAGACCTCACGACTCGCAGCCGCATAGAAGCAAAGGGCAGGGTGGTGATCCCAGCGTCGTTCCGCTCTGCCCTTGGTTTAAAGGTCGGGGATGAGATCGAACTGCGCCTTGAGGACAACGAGATTCGCATCTCGACCCTGCAAAACCGGCTCGCCAGGTCCCGGGCGCGCCTGCGCACATTTGTTAAACCGGGACGGATGCTCTCCGACGAACTGATTGCGGAAAGACGCCGGGCAGCTCTGCTTGAATAAAGTGGTGCTCGACGCCTCCGCCATCCTCGCCCTGCTCAACGATGAGCCGGGGTTGAGCACTCCCATCCATCTCCTGCGATAACTTCGATCCCGAGGCTGCGCCTTATGCCCGATTTCGCAAAGTGCTCGAAGGGAGAGCCCGGCGGACCCGATTGGCCTGTCTGAGATGCCGTCGACTATGCGCATTGCATAGGAAAAAGAACTCCAGCAGGTTCACGCGGAAGCAGCTAGCCAATGGGGAAGGAAAGCGGATGGCCGTCAGGTGGAAGCCCTCGGCATCCTCGATGCGCTGCCGGAGGGCTGCCTGCGCGATAAGAAAATGGTCCAGTTCCGAAGCACAGGAACCCAACAAGCGCGGGCGAATGGCTTTGGGGGCGCGCATCTTGAGGATTGGCCGCGACTCCATGCGCCAGACCATGATGCGGCCATAAAGGTTGAGGCTGAATGGTCCTGGGCTATGCAGTTTCCGGTTTTTGCTGGCCTCAAGGGCCGCATCCACCGCGGGCAGGAAGACTTCGGTGGTTCTGCGAAGATGCGAGAGGTTCTGGGCGATCGACCATCTATCCGGGCGGGGAGACCAGGAAAGCTGCTCTTCGCTCAGACCCGCACAGAGCTGTATGGCTTCAAGATCAACCGCCAAGGTGGCTTCTCTGAGTTCGACGGTCTTGACCCGGTTGTCCGTCAGGTAGCCAAACCTTTCCGTCACGCTCAGCATCGGGCCTCTCCGCAATCCTGACTGCGTGGAGGATATTATCTGACCCAAAAAGAGTGCGCCTCATCCGAAAGGTTGAGAAAACCTTCCACCCTCCGGGATGACAATTTCCAGGGGGGACGGGTAGGCTGTTCTGTGATGACGAGAAGAGAAGCTCTATTCGGACTGGCGGGGTTGTTGGCGCGGGCGGCGCAGGCGCTCCCTGCGAACCAGAACGTCAAGTGGGCGCTGGGCTCCAATTTGTGGAACTCCTTTCCCGGCTCGCACTTTACTGACATTCTTGACGTGATGCACGATACCGGCTTTATCGGGCTTCGTTTGACGCAGTATCCGCAGATCCTCACCAAGTACGAGATCACGCCGGAGCAGATGGAGCGGGAACTCTCCAAGCGCGGCCTGCACGTGGTTACTATCTCCTTCAATGGCGCGGCGGATGATCCGGCGCAGCACGCCGAGACATTAGCCAATGCACGGAGCGCTATGAGCTTCCTAAAGCGCTTCGGAGCCGATCGCCTGGTGGTGTTCTCGCCGTCGCGGGGCAAACCCGCGGATGCATTTGTAACCATGTGCCGCTTCTATAACCAGCTGGGCGAGGTTGCGGGCGAGATGGGATTCAAGGCCGGGCTGCACAATCACCTGGGGCAGATGGTGCAGACTCCGGAAGAGATCGACCGCTGCATGGCACTGACGGATCCTAAGCTGTTCTATTTTTCTCCCGACACTGCGCACGTGTACCTGGGCGGCGGCGATCCGGCGGTCGATTCTGGAGAAATATAAGGACCGGCTGATGATGGCTGATTACAAAGATGCGAAGCGCGCCGGGCTGACCGCGAAGTACATCACCAACACTTATGATCTGGGCGATGGGGAGATCGATTTTCCGGCTTGCCACCGGGTGCTGCGGAGTATCCGCTTCAAAGGCTGGCTGTGCGTGGATCTCGATATCGCGAGAAACGGTCCACTCGTCAGTTATGACCGATGCGGGGCCTATGTGGTGCGGACCCTGGAACCCATTTATGCCTGAGGTGTAGGGATGGCCCACCTCGCAACACTGGATGTGCGCAAACGCCCGCGATGGCGGAAGTGGCTCGAAGCGCATCACGGATTCAGCATCGGAGATATGGCTCGTCTTTTACAAGCGTCACACCGGGGAAGAGTGCTGGCGGCTGGTAAGAAGCTCGGGCTGAAATGAGAAGCCCGGAGCGTGGGATCCATGTATGACTGAAGTGACCCGGCGGACGATGCTAAAGATGACAGCGGCTGTTGCATTATCGAGCGATCCCACACCGTATCGGATTCTGGATCCGCATGTGCATGTGTGGAAGCACCAGGCTCAGTTCCCTTTCGCGGCGGGGCAAAGGTTCCCGATTACGATGCGACTCCGGAGATGCTGCTGGAGCTGATGAAGGCCAACGGGGTGGCGAAGACGGTGATTATCCAGGTCATCCATTACCGCTACGACAATAGCTATCTCGCGGCTGTGCTCAAGCAGTATCCACGCTTCTTTCAAGGGGTGTGCCGGGTAGATCCTCTGGATCCCGCGGCGCCGGATCATCTTGCGCGGCTTACAGAGGAGGATGGCTTTCGTGGCGTGCGCCTGAGTCCGGCCGGCGACGCGAGCGGAGACTGGATTCGCGGGCCGTTGATGCCTCCGCTATGGAAGCGCTGCGACGAGCTTAAGGTTCCCATGACGCTGCTGGTGCCGATCAGCCGGGTTCCCGATGTCCAGAAATTGGTGGAGAGATTTCCGGAGTTGACGGTTGTGATTGACCACATGGCGGATTGTCCGGTGGACCATCCAGAGGAATTGGAGACGCTGGTGGCGCTGGTGCGTTATCCCAAGGTGTTTGTGAAGATCTCGCATACCTGGTCGTTGTCCAAGGAGAGCTATCCGTGGCTTGATTCCCAGCGGCTGGTGAAGCGCTTGTACGACACCTTTGGACCGCAACGGCTCATGTGGGCGACGGACTGGCCCATTGCCAACGATCGCGCTAGCTATGCGCAGAGATTAACTGTCGTGCGGGACGATATGAAATTTCTCAATGCAGACGACAAGAGCTGGATGCTTAGCAAGACGGTGGAACGGGTTTGGCCGTTTCCTTAAGCAGTTACATTGATCAGTTACTTATGTTTACTTTAAGGAATGATCGCTGTTGCCGGTAGGGGAAAAGTGGGTGGTTGGACGGTTGACTAGAATGGATAGGTGAGCTCTCCCATCAATGCCTCGCGTACCCCAATTGCCCCGCTGCTCTCGAGACGGTTCCCTGCCCCGGTTCGCGAGCGCGGACAGCAATATTTCCGGGAACATCGGGTAAAGATTCGCTCGGGCACCTCCACCACGCTCGAGGCGGAAGTGCGTGGATCGGAAACCTATTCCGTGCGGCTCGCGTGTTCGGAGAATCGGCTTGCGTTGGCTTGCGAATGCCCATTTTTCTTCGACAAAGGCCAGCATTGCAAGCACATATGGGCAGCGATTCTGGCAGCCGACGAACAAGGTTACCTCTCGGAGGCGACGGCTGCGATCGAACATACAATGCCGGTGATCAAGCCAACTCTACCGCCGGCATGGAAGACGCAGCTAAACAGGATTGCGACCGCAACTCCGAAGAAGGGGGAGGAAACGCTTTGGCCGGAGGGCGCGGAGATTGTCTACCTTGTGGATGTAGTCAAGAGCAGGGGGACGGGGACAGCGGTGCTGGGGATCGGCCGCCGTGAACGCAAGAAGGCCGATGGAGGCTGGAATACTCCCCGGCATTATTTCATCGATGCCAGCCGCATTGCCAAAGTTCCCCTGGCCGAGGACCGCGAAATCCTGGCTATGCTGCTAGGCGGCGCGGCCTATGACCCGTTCGGTTATTCACCGGCGAATGAGCGTGGCAGCAATACATTTTCGTTGTCAGCCGTGATTGCGCAAAACTTGCTGCCACGGATCGTCCGTACGGGGCGATGTTTTCTGGCTTTCGATAAGAACGAAAAAGACAAACCGGCATTGCAATGGGACGATGGCGAACCGTGGCGGTTTCTTATAGAAGTGCGTGGGAGCGCGACGGACGGTTGGCGTATGGAAGGCAGGTTTCATCGCGGCTCAGACAGGATGAGTATCGACGAGGTGGTGGTCGAAACCAGGAGTGGTTTTCTGATTACGCGGGAGCATGTTGCACGACTGGCCGAAGATGGGGGCTTTCCGTGGATTGGCGACTTTCGCAACAACGGCGTTATCGAGATTCCCGAGCAGGAGCGAGAAGAGTTTTTCAGCAGCTTGTTGTGTTCCCCCGCGCTGCCGGCGCTCGATCTCCCTGCGCTTTGGACGTATGAAGAAGTCATGGTTTCGCCGCGCAAGAGTTTGAGGATTTTTCAGCCGCGCCTCTCCTACAAGAAGGATGGTATGCGGGCAGAGTTGTCGTTCGAATATGAGGGCCGCGCGATGGAGGAGCACGCAGGCGTGCGCGGAATCTACCATGCGGGGAGCCGGCGTTTTATTCTTCGCGATGAGGCAGCCGAACAGGCCGCCGCGGCGACGTTGCTTGCCCTTGGTCTGCGATTCGCGAAAGCCGACTGGAGCGAAGAGGCGGGTTGGAGGATAGCGGCCAACCGGATTCCGCGTGTGGTGCGGGAGCTAGTCGAGGCAGGATGGCAGGTCTTCGCGGAAGGTATGTCGTTTCGACAGCCTGGGCAGTTCAGCGTTTCGGTGTCCAGTGGCGTGGATTGGTTTGAGTTGCACGGCACAGCTGCTTTTGGGGAAACGACGGCGCAGTTGCCCCAGTTACTTGCCGCTCTACGACGCGGCGATTCCATGGTCACGTTGGGTGATGGCTCCTACGGTCTGCTGCCGGAGGAGTGGTTGCGCCGGTTGGGGGCGGTGGCCGCGATGGGCGAGGCGCATGGCGATTATATTCGCTTTCGGCCGAGCCAGGCGGGCGTGCTCGATGCGCTGCTGGCGACCATGCCTGCAGTGGATTGCGATGAGGCCTTTCGACGAGTGCGGCGAGAGCTGGAACGCTTTCAGACGATCGGGCCCGCTCCGCAACCGGCGGGGTTCCGAGGAGTGCTGCGCGAGTATCAGCGTGAAGGGCTGGGCTGGATGCACTTTCTGCGACAATTCTCCTTTGGCGGCTGCCTGGCTGATGACATGGGCGTGGGCAAGACAGCGCAGGTGCTGGCGCTGCTGGAGACGCGCCGTGAGTTACGCGCGAAGGGGGAGATCGATGCTCCATCGCTGGCGGTGGTTCCCAAATCGCTGATCTTCAATTGGAAGCAGGAGGTGGAGCGATTCACGCCGCAGATCCGGGTTCTGGATTACACAGGGATTGGGCGGAGCCGAGGAGACCTGTCGGAATACGACTTGATTTTGACGACCTATGGAACGCTGCGCAAGGATGCTGTTCACTTCAAGGATCTGGTTTTCGACTATGTGATTCTCGATGAAGCACAAGCGGTGAAGAATGCGAAAACCGAATCGGCGAAGGCGGTGCGCCTGCTGCGCGGAAACCATCGCCTGGCGTTGAGCGGCACGCCGGTCGAGAACCATCTGGGTGAGCTTTGGTCGCTCCTGGAGTTTTTGAATCCCGGCATGTTGGGTAGTTTCGGGGCGTTTCAGGTGGTGGGCGGCGCGATGCGGAACTCGGGTGAAGACGCGCGCAAACTGCTGGCGCATACGCTGCGGCCATTTCTTCTGCGGCGGACCAAGGAGCAAGTGGCCAAAGAGTTGCCGGCCAAGATCGAGCAGACGATCTATTGCGAGATGGAACCACAGCAGAGAGAGCTGTATGACGGACTGCGCGATCACTACCGCGATTCACTGCTGCGCAAGATCGACAAGGACGGCATTGGCAAGTCGAAGATCCAGGTGCTGGAGGCGCTGCTGCGCTTACGGCAGGCGGCCTGCCACCCGGGGTTGATCGACCGCAAACTGGTGAACGACCCGAGCGCGAAGCTGGATGTTTTGCTGGAACAGTTGAGCGCGGTTCTGGAAGAGGGGCATAAGGCGCTGGTGTTTTCACAGTTCACCAGTTTGCTGGGGATCGTGCGGAGAAGGCTGGATGCCGATGGGGTGACGTATGCCTATCTCGACGGCAAGACGCGCGAGCGACAGGAATGCGTGGAGCGGTTCCAGAACGATGGGGATTGCCGGCTGTTCTTGATCAGCCTCAAAGCGGGCGGAGTGGGGTTGAACCTGACGGCGGCGGACTATGTGTTCATCCTCGACCCGTGGTGGAACCCGGCGGTGGAGGCACAGGCGGTGGACAGGACGCACCGCATCGGACAAGTGCGGCAGGTATTTGCGTACCGGCTGATTACGCGAGATACGGTGGAAGAGAAGGTGCTGCAGCTGCAGGAGACCAAGCGCCAGCTGGCGGATGCGATTATCGGCGCGGAGAATAGTCTGATTCGGGAGCTAGGGGCGGAGGATATTGCGTTGTTGTTGTCATGACTATGCGAAAGAGGCGCATTACTTTGCGCATCGCCCGAATTCCGCTCAAGTCGCTACATCAATGCCGTGAAACGGATTGATGATGGTGAGAGCCCCGAACCGTTGTCCATTTTGCATGTCTTCGGAATAGAGGAGGTCGCAGTCTTCACCGAGAGCTGCGGCTATGATGAGTGCGTCATAGATCTGATAGCTGTATCGCGCAGCGATGTTCAGTGCGGCCTCATGGGTGTTTACGGAGAGAGCGATCGGAGGCTCGCACAGGACGCGAACGGCAGACAACACATCGGTGATTTCCTCCCAGGACAGGTTCAGTTTGCGCCGAGCGACAGCCGCGAACTCGTTCAACACCTGCACACTGATGTATCCGCCCGCAGCCAAAAGCTTCTCGGCGATCGTCGAGCGAGGATCCCGCAAAGAAATCGAATAGATCAGGATGGTGGTATCGAAAAAGGGCTTACCGCTCATTGGCCGCAACCCGATCGAGCTTGAAACCGGGAGGAAGCGGACGACGAAGTGCGCGCAGACGTTCGATGGCCGCTTCCCGACTGCGGTCGCGACGAATCTCAAACTGCCGAGCACCGGCTATAGTCACTTCAATCTGGTCGCCTTCCTTCAGGTTCAATGCTTCGACCACAGCGGACGGCAAGCGGACGGCAAGACTGTTTCCCCATTTTGATACCTGCACGGCCAGCTCCTTGGATATACGTTAGGAATAGTATATCCAAGAAAGATGCGCTAAAGGTTACGCATTTGCATCTCTCCTTGCATGGTTTAGCTATCGGAGCAGCCCACGCGATGCCTTTGGCAGGCGTCCTTGCCAATGCGTTGTGTAGTTTCGCCGGCGGCTCATGCTGTTCCATCTCGATCGCAACCGTCCCGCTAGGATTTTCGGTACCGCTTCCAATCCTTCTCGACCTGCTGCGCCATGCGCGCAGCTGCGTCCGAAAGCCATTTCGACTTTCGTTTGCGCAGATCTTTTTGAATGTTGGTAACCTGGCGGGCGGTGCCAAGATGGACGTTGGCCGCTTCTGAGCCCATCGCCCCCAGCAACATGGATTCATCGGCGTGCCGGGACAGGGTTTGAATATCGATGGGATTGGAGTCGGGCGAAAGACGGCGAATCAACCAGGATCCTTCGATTACCTGGAACGGGTCAGCGGAACGGATCGCGGAACTGATGGCCGCCTCGTAGAGAGATTGGTTTTTCCCGCGTTCGTTTGCCAGCCAGACGCAGGCCGAGGGCATCATCGCCTTCGCTTCCCGGGCGATGAAGCCACCTTCCCAGTCACCAATGGCGACAAACCTTTCCTGACCGAGACTGCCTAAGCCGGCCTGACGGCGAACCACCTTGTATTCCATCCTGGAATCGGGCAGCGTTTTTTCGAGCGCCCGCTTCACGTTCGCAGCCAGGGGACGCCGGACCGGCGGCAAGCGGTTGAGCTTGCTCCAGAAGTCAGGCGGCGGCTTGAAGCTGTCCACGCCTAACTTGCCCAGCTTTTGCTCACGCTCGGCGAGCACGATCGGGCTTCCTCCGGCGGCGAGCGATTGCCGATAGCCTTCGAGGATGGCTTCGCAACCATCCTTGAACTTGATGGAGAGGCTCTCGTTCTCGACGACGATTTTCAGGCTGGCCGCCAATCGCACCAGGTCGTTGGTGTAGGGGAGCGGGTAGGCCTCGTCGAAGTCGTCCACACCCCAACAAAGGCGACCCTCCGCATCTCTCCAGGTACCGAAGCTGTTGACGTGCAGATCGCCTACAGATAGGACTCTTGGCGCGTCGCACACGTCGCCGCAGACCGATGGCCACTGTTGCGCCCAGCGATAGAAGGTGCCGCGCAGGAAGAGAAAGGGATCTTGCTTCATTTGCTCGTGCTTGAGGCGCAGATCGGAAGGCACGACCTCTGTACAGGTGCGCATCCATGCTTCATAGCTCGCGGTGGCGCGGTCGAAGGTTAGTTCTTCTCCCCGGGGGGAGCTGGCCTGCTTCCTCGGTTGCTTCTTGCTGGTGCGCTTGCTTTTCATGGCCCGCCTGGAGATTGTTAAGGAAATGTTTATGGCTCATGCATGGGACGCGCTTTGAGCCGCTTAAGTTGTGCCGGCTCGACAGGCGGCTCTTACTATCTGGGGCCTTCTCAATCCCCGTCCCCTTGATCAGTCCTCACGTGGCCGGCGTGGCGATTCGGTGAAATCAGATGACCTGTCGAATCTGCGTTCACGCCTGGCTGACGCGAGTTCGTTACTGCCGATGCGCTTCAAGGGGTCTGAGTACTTCCAGGCCTCGCTGAACCTCAGCAGGTTTTTCAGGTGGTTATGAAGGGTCGTGAGGCGCGATAGAGCTGCCAGGCAAACGCTCCCAACCCTAGGCAAAGCACACCCACGTGGACCAGTCCGCCGAGGTACGGGATGAACCCGACGATGGTGAGGATCAGCAGGCCCAGCAGTAGTCCCTGCAGCCAATCGCCCTTTGTGGCCCCGGCCGGCTTCAAAAGCATCCGGCCAAGGAAGGCTCCCACCCAAACCTTTGCCAGATATAGCGCAGCCAGATATAGCGCGAGCAGCATGAGCGAGACCGGAAGGCCAACCAGAGTGATGGCAGTTACGAGTATGGCGAAAGGCACAGCTGCGATAACCGCAAACCCAAGCACAAGGCTACGCCAGCCTGAGCCAACCGCCTGCGTGCTGGCCTGGAAGAAGCCGGGAAACAGAACCAGGCCCAACCATCCCACCAGCATGGCGGCAGCAAGCCAGACAGCTTGAAAGAAGTAGAAGCTGGGACGTGTGAACCGGCTCTTCCTCACGCGCAGCTGGATGTCACGTTTACCCCCGATCGTCGCGCCGTCAGCGATATGCACGTTTTTCAGCTGGCGCACGTGAGCGCTCAGGTTACCGCCGACCCGGGCCGCGTTAGTCAGGGTAAGGCTGTCTCCGGCCATGGTCAGTTCGCGCGCGATGGTGCCGCTCACATCGGCATTGCCAGCGTACATGGTAACGCCGCGGTTCACCTCGCCCTCGAGGGTGACGTCGCCGGCGCCAACCAAGATACCGCCGCCCACGCGACCCCGATTGCCCACATGCAAGGATTGCGTCAACGCGTAGATACTGTGGCCCAATTCCCCGTCCAGGTCGAGGGCATTCGAAAGGTCGTAGATGCGGCCTTCCACGGTTCCGCTCACCACGGTTCTCTTGGTGGCACAACTAATTAAATCACCCTTGATGGTGCCACGCACTTCAACAGTCGCACCAAACGCCAGCAAGTCCCCATTGACCACGCCTTCCACGCGCACTATGTTGCCGGTGGCCAAAAGGGTGTCGTCTACAGTCTCGTTCGCGGCTACGCTGACGAAATCAGCTGTGACGCTGCTCCAGGCCAAAGCCAGGCAATGAAAATGCAAGCAGCACAATAAGCAGTCGCAGGCCAGGTTGACGCCGCCACCATCGACGTCCCAGCAGCAGTACGCTGCCGCCCAACAGCAACAGCAAAAAGAACTCCCCGACGGTAACAGCATAATCAGCCAGCATGGCAGAACCCCCGTGTGCAAGGTAATAAAAAAGGTTGAAGAACAGGTTGGCGCGGCCGCTTACGCTGAAGGGATTTAACCAATCCAGCGATTCCGGGATACTCAGCTCATTGATCCAGAAGGTAGAACCCAGCGCCAGCACCGCGACCACGGCCGCCACCTCACCCCACCCCACCGACCACGGTGAAGAGGGGAAGACCATCGGACTGGATGCCTCTTCCGGAAGCTCTTGCAGGCTTTCGCTGAGAATGCGGCTCTCGGCGCGTAATGCGTCCAACAGTTGCCGGCAGCGCTGGCAGGTGGCCAGGTGATTTCGTAGGCGCAGAGTCTCCTCCACACCCAATTCGCCGTCTGTGGCGATGGCCATGATCTGTTCCGAATAGCATTCCATGATCACTTGCTCCTGTGGGCCAATTTCCGGCGCAGTTCCTGCTTGGCTCGAAATATTAATGCCGCCACGTAGTTCCTCTGCAGGCCCAACTGCTGCGCGATTTCGTCGTAGCTCAGTTCGCCGTAATAGCGCAGGATCAGCGGCACGCGATAGTTCTCCGGCAGACGTGCGATGGCATCCCGCACCTGCATCCTCTCTTCCGTGCTGAGCACAGCGCCGAGCGGCGACGGCTCCGAACCGGCCAGCTCAATGGCCGCGGCTCCGTCTTCAACTTCCACGATCACCTGCCGTCCGCGCTGCCGGCGCCGCAAAGCGTCAATGCATTGGTTGCCCGCCACCCGGAGCAGCCACCTGGGGAACGGAATCGACCCGTCGTAGCTCTCGATTGAGCGTTGCAGCTTGAGGAAGACTTCGCTGGTGGCATCTTCTGCGCTCTCCCGTGAGCCCAACATATGGCGGCACAAGCCAAATACTCGCCGGACATAGAGGCGATAGATCTCTCCCAAGGCCTCGGCATCGTGGCCTCTTGCGCGTTCTATGACGCTCTCCAGGTCCTCCATGTCCGTGGCCTTCCCCTCGCGGCCCTGCGATCTTTTCGCATGGTTTCGCTTGGTTGTCCATCAAGCAGTACGCTGCAGATGGAACAAAGTTACAGGGATTTTATGGTGGGAAACCCAAGGCGGTATCCGCGACGGCCGTCAGCGCGGATAACTGCCGTTATTCACGTCGAGTGTCGTGCCGTTCAAGAAAGTTTTAAACAGGCTGGAGAAGAAAGTTTCTTGTGTTATGCGGCCCCGGAGTCCACAATGGAGGGCGCTTTTAACGGGGGGTCTTCTTAGTCGCATTCCGGCCAAACTATCCCGACGCCCACACTTGACATTAAGGAGGAGTACGAACGTGAAAACATACAGGGCTCACGGTCTCTCTCTCGGGCACCACTGGGGGCAAGTTTCGATGGGGCTAATGGCCTTGGTCGTTCTGGCTGCTGCGTTTTTTTATTCACCGACCAAAGGTCTAGCCTCCGACCACCGAGATTCTCCAACGGCAGATGCGAACGGAGAGGGAGACATTACCGACATCTTCGCGTTTCTTGATCCGAATGACGTTTCGCAACTCGTTTTCATCATGGACGTCAATCCCTTCGCAGTCCCAGCCGAGACACCTAGCTACCGATTCTCGCCGAATTTTCTGTACCAATTCAAGATTGCTCACGACCAGCAGGCTGTAGAAGACTTGGTTATTCAAGCGGTCTTCGAAGACGTTGCCACGACGACCTGCGCTTCCGGCCAAATCGTCAGAATCTACGGGCCCGCCCGCCCACAAGTTACTGGCACTCGGAACATCGTTCTGGAAAACCCGCCAAGCGTGGAAGGCTGCACCGGGCAAACACTCCAGCAAGGCAACATGCAAGTGTTCACTGGTCTGCGTGACGACCCGTTTGTTACCGACGTGGGCCAGCTAAATCGGATTCTCGCGAACAGCCAGGACTTATTCCGCGCTTTTCCGGGTTTCGCGCTCGGAGCGCTCCGCGGCAGATCCGTTCGCGACAATCTGACGAGCGGTGTAGACGGCTTTGGCGGCTTCAATGTGACCTCGATCGCCATTGAACTCCCAAAAAGCAGCGTTGCAGGTGCCGGTTTTTTGGGTAAGAAGGGGCTAGTCGGCATTTGGGGTTGGACCGGCATGAGGGGAAAGAGCGACAACGACCGGGATCATGTCTTCGTGCAGTTCCAGCGTGTCGGACAGCAGCTTTTCAAGACCGTCTTCGTGCCCTCCGCCATGCGCGAAGCATTTAATGCCTCTAAACCGGTAGACGACACGCAGAACTGGTCCTCGCTGGTTCCCGATGCGTTGACGATCACGGACAACGACGGAACGGGTAACACCATTGCCGGTCGCGCGGGGCTGCTCACTGCTTTGGGTTTTACAGACGCAAGCAGTTCGAATCCTGGCGTTGGCCATGGCGCACCCCTTCTGCTGCCCGCAAGCTTCAATAACACCAACAAGAACCTGCTCAGGGTTGCGTTGTTGCCGGATGTTCTGCGGCTCGATCTCGATCTGCTGCCTAGCGGAATCCTTCCCGGCGCGGCAGCAGTCGGGGGCAATGCCGATCCGCAACTCGGTCTGGGAGCGTTCGGGCTCCAGAACGGGAGACGACCTGCGGATACCGTCACGGACATCCTCCTGCAGTTTGCGCGACAGCTTGCCGACGTCAATTTCCCCCCGAGTCTGGGCGTACCTGGCAGCGGACCGCCGCGTCCCGGGGCGTTGAACTTCGCAACGGACCGGCGTGTCTTGGCTGTGCTGCAGGGAACGGATTGGATCAAAACGGATGCTCAGGTGGGAAATGTCTCGGGCAACGTGGCTCCTCTTGGTGGAAACGATCGGACGTTCCTGGCGCAGTTCCCATTTCTTGCTGCACCGCACCCGCTCCCCGGCGATACGGGTACGGTGGGTTTCCCGGCGCAGCAGTAGCTTCCTAGGGCCAGCAAGGCCTGTGGCTGAAAACGCAGGCCTTGCTGGCCCAACCCTAAATCCCTGCATCGAGATGTCCGAAAAGAAAAAGATGCCGAAGAGAATTATCCAAGAAATGATCGCTGCGATCGCAGTCGCGATGTTCCTGTTATCTCTTGCGGCGGAGCCAGCGCAAGGTCAACAGCACGAGACCGATAATGTGATCCACTTTTTCCAGTGGAAGGTCTCCCAGGATCCCGATGACTTCTTCAACTACGATCGCCTGGGTGTTGCGTACATCCAGAAGGCTCGCGAGACCGGAGACATCACGTACTATAATCTCGCGGATAAAGCGCTCGAGAAGTCCCTCGATTTAGAGTCTACGCACCCCGAAGCCGCACCCGCGACCAAGCATCTTGCTACCGTCTACTATGCCGAACATCGTTTCAGCGAGACGCTGGCGCTGGCGCAAAAAGCAATCGACTTGAATCCCGGCGATATCACTCCGTACGCCGTCATAGGCGACGCCCGAAGCGAAATGGGAGAATACGAGAAGGCTTGGGCAGCCTACCGGCATCTACAAAGTCCCGAGGCGTGCAATCCAGCACAAGCGGTGTTCAATACCTGGAGCAAAGTCGCGAGTCCGCCGAGAACTTCCTGACAGGTGACACCAAGGCTGCGATCGACCACATGCGGCGCGCCGTAGATATTTCCGTGGCATCGCGCATGGCGAAGGAAAGCATCGCCTGGAGCCAGTTTACACTCGGGGAAAATTACCTTCAGTTGGGGGATCTCGCGAACGCGAAGGCTGCCTACACCGACGCCCTGAGGACCTACCCCGATTATCATCGCGCGATTGCGGGATTGGCCAAGGTCTCTTGCGTCGAAGGCCATCTGAGCGAGGCGATTGAGCTGTACAAGAAAGCGATCAGTGTAATTCCGCTGCCTGCTTATGCCGCTGCTCTTGGCGACGTCTATGCAAAAGCTGGAAACACCGTCGACGCTAAGAAGCAATACGACTTGGTCGAGTACATCGGCCGGCTTAACGCCGCCAATCAGGCCGTATATAACCGCGAATTATCTGTCTTCTATGCCGACCACGATATCCATCTGCAACAGGCTCTGGAACTAGCGCGCAAAGAGTTTGAGGTTCGGCACGACATCTACACGTGGGATGCTTTGGCCTGGGCGCTTTACAAGAATTCTCAGCCGGAACAGGCCGCTGTGGCCGTGAAGGAAGCACTCCACCTTGAAACGAAAGACGCGCTCCTCCTGTTTCACGCGGGCATGATCTACGAACGACTTGGCGACCGCGAAAAGGCCAAGGATTATCTGCGTCGCGCCATTGCGCTGAATCCGCAATTCCATTTGTTCTACGCGGATCTCGCGAGAGCTACTCTGCAAGGACTTTCGAACGGCTCCCTCGCCGTAGCGGGCCAAAGGACGGCAGATGCGCGGCGCTAAAATAGCGCGCGCTCTGTTCTTAGCGATCCTTTTGTTGTCTTGGCTCGTGAATCCGCCGGCCAGCCATGCGCACCCGATGGGCAATTTCAGCATCAGCCACTACGCCGGCATCCGCGTCGAGCCGGGGTTCGTCGAGCTGCGTTACCTCATCGATATGGCGGAGATTCCAACTTACCAGGAGATTCAGGATACCGGCATCGTCGCAAAGGAGGGTGATCCTGGCCTTGCGGCATATCTTGAGAAGAAGGCAGAGTTACTGGCAGGCGGCCTCGCGCTTCAGGTTAACGGTCAGCCCCTGCTGCTGCAGCTGATCTCTCAGAGCGTCATCTTCCCCGCCGGTGCCGGCGGTTTGCCGACGATGAAGCTTGGCTTCATATATCGAGCTGCGCTGGAGAATCTTCCTCCCAGGTCCGCTTACGCAGTGCATTATCGTGACGCCAACTTCGCGGGGCACGCTGGCTGGAAAGAGATCGTGGTCACGGCGGAACCCGGCTTCGAATTGACCGCCAGCTCCGCTCAGGCAGCCGACCGCAGCGCGCAACTCTCGAATTATCCCACTGACCTCTTGAGCAGTCCGCCGCAGGATCTGGAAGCTAGCTTTAGTTTTTTCCGGTCCTTCTCGACGGAGAGCAACACTACGCCGGTGGACGCGGTTCATCTGATGCCAATGCGGCCCACGGTCTCCGCGCACGGAAGCACATTCGACGAGCAGCTCCCATCTTCCAAAGTTTCACGTGCGCATGTTTCAACGGCAGGACGCCCCGCAACCGCGGCAGCGATCGAACCTTCCGCAATGCAGTCGCCCAACACTATCGGCGTTCCCTCCGCCCCGGCATGGTTGCACGGGAATCGGCAGGCCACGCCGCGGAACAAGTTCACTGAGCTGGTGTCCGCGCGAAACCTGAGCTTGTGGTTTTTATTCACGGCGGCTTTGATTGCCGCGGGACTCGGCGCGTTGCACGCCCTTGAGCCGGGTCACGGCAAAACCATCGTGGCGGCGTACCTCGTAGGATCCAGGGGGACCGCCCGGCACGCGGTTTTCCTTGGCTCCATCGTCACGATTGCGCACACGGCCGGCGTGTATCTACTCGGGGCCATCACCTTGTACGCCTCAAAATACATCGTTCCCGAACAGCTTTATCCCTGGCTCGGGATGATCTCCGGAATCATAATCGCGGTCCTCGCTTCTTACCTGCTGATTCGCGCTTGGACCGGTGAAGATGGCGATCACAGTCACGCAATCGGCCGTGTCCATAGCCATTGGTTCGCTTCACTCGGCAGACGCGGCACTGCGGAGAAGGGTGAGAGCTTGGGCGATGGTGGAGCTCTATCCGGAGGGGCCGCAAAAACAGTCTCTCTCACCCAGCTTCTTACTCTGGGAATCACCGGTGGAATTGTGCCGTGTCCCGCGGCGCTTGTCGTCCTGCTCGGCGCATTTTCTCTGCATCGCGTCGGGTTTGGCATGTTTCTAATCGTGGCGTTCAGCCTCGGTCTGGCAGGGGTGCTCATCGCTATCGGTTTGTTGATGGTCTACGCGAGACAGTTCCTTGCGCGGTGGAAAAGTAATGGATCCATGATTAAGCGTTGGCTCCCGGTCGCATCGGCGGGATTCATGCTGATGCTGGGCCTGGGCATCGCTGGCCGGGCAGTATTGAGCGCGGGAGTCGGCTCCGGCTTCCTGGCACAGGCAAAGCTGCCGTCGTTCGTGGGTATTGTGCTCCTCGGCTTATTCCTCGGCATGCGCCACTCCACCGATCCTGACCATGTGGTCGCCGTCTCGACGATCGCCAGCCGAGAGCGATCCGTCGGCCAAGGAGCTTTGATCGGCATGTTGTGGGGCGTGGGTCACACGCTCACGATTTTCCTGGTCGGCTCCGCGATCATCCTGTTCGGCCTAGTCATTCCGCCAAGAGTCGGCCTTTCGATGGAGTTTTCCGTAGCTCTGATGTTGATCGTTCTCGGTGTTCTGAATCTCACCGGGGCACCTCGCTGGTTGACCGAGCGCTTTGCGCCCGTTAACTCTAGCAAGACGCGAGAGAATTCCGGCACCGCCGGAAATACAGCAGAAAGTTCCCTCGGCAGGCTGATGAACCGATACGGCTCCTACCAGGTTATCCGCCCGCTCGTCATCGGTCTGGTTCACGGCCTTGCGGGTTCTGCAGCGGTGGCTCTATTGGTACTCTCGACCATTCGAAGTCCGCTGTGGGCCATAGCGTACCTGTTGGTATTCGGCATTGGAACGATCGTTGGCATGATGCTGATGACTTCGGCCATGGCCATCCCTGTCGCCTGCACGAGCAAACACTTCGAGGTCACAGGCAGGTATCTATCCTCGATTTCCGGAATCGCTAGCACCGGATTCGGACTGTTTCTCGTGTATCAA
This sequence comes from uncultured Acidobacteriaceae bacterium, assembly GCA_963787145.1. Taxonomy (GTDB): domain Bacteria; phylum Acidobacteriota; class Terriglobia; order Terriglobales; family Acidobacteriaceae; genus PALSA-350. The sequence goes on along the minus strand of CAWBBY010000032.1, from coordinate 47,042 downwards.
ATCGGCGTCGTAGACGGCCTCTTTAGAGCGAACGTGTATTGGAAACCGCAGTAACAGCCGGTGACAAAAGCCTGATGGCCCAGTTCAGGCAATCGCAGTCTCCTCGCCGTCCATAAGTGCCGGTCGAAAAAGTTGGACAAAAACAGGTGACGGACAAAAACAGGTGACAGACAGGACGATTACTTATTCACGGTTCGAAGGTGATCGTCCTGGTCACGGTAGGGACGGACATCGCTGACCGCCCCCCGTACAGATCCGTGCGAGCGGAACTACCGCACACGGCTCCTACCTTGGATGATTGGCGTCGAAACGCACGTCAGGAAAAGGATGCAGGACCCGAGGACGGGGTATCCATCGTTCGAAGGTCGGGCGAATGCGCTTCCAACTCGGCCGGCTGCGCTGACTGCGACGGCCAAGCATCGACCGCCACAGATCGCACAACCGATCGCGGAATCGCTATAACGCCCGCTGGTTTTCAGGAACCGCATGGTATCGGTAATAGCCACTGACCACACGCTTCAGCCATGCGCCCACCGCGTTGACCGGCTCATGCATCCGCTGACGCAGCTTCGCCTTGATGGCATGAAGCGTCGCCCGCATCCGCTGAGGCACAGTCCTACGATGTATAACGAAATGGCCTTTGGATGTTCGTCGCGCAGTAGTGCGTGAACCCAAGAAACGTGAACGTCTCCGGTTTTCCCTCGCCACGCTGTTGCCGATTGACCTGCGCGAACCGACCAAACTCGATCAGTCGCGTCTTCTCCGGATGGAGTTCCAACGCAAAGTTCGCCAGCCGTTTCCGAAACTCTTTCAAGAACCGCTCGGCGTCTTCGCGCTGCTCAAAGCCGACCACCAGATCGTCAGCGTAGCGGACAAACACCATCTCTCCGCTCGCCACCTTCCGGCGCCATGTCTCAACCCAAAGATCGAACACATAGTGCAGATACACGTTCGCCAATAGCGGTGAGATCACCGCTCCCTGCGGCGTGCCTGCCGTCGTCTCTGACCACTTACCCTCCTCCGACACACCAGCCTTCAGCCACTTACCAATCAGCCGAAGAATACGTGTGTCGGCCACTCGATGCTGCGACGAACTTCATCATCCACTCGTGGCTCAGGTGATCAAAGAACCCACGAATGTCCGCATCGAGTATCCAGTTCACTCGCTTCCGTTGGATGCCCACGTTCAGCGCGTCCAGCGCCTGATGTGGGCTGCGTCCCGGACGAAATCCGTACGAAAAGCCCCGAAAGTCCACCTCGTATATTTGGTTGAGGATCGTAACCACCGCCTGCTGGACAATCTTGTCTTCCAGCGAAGCGATGCCCAACGGCCGTTGCCGGCCATCGGACTTCGGTATGTACACTCTTCGCGAGGCTTGCGCCCGATATGCTCCACGGTGCACTCGGCCATGGAGTTCGGCAAGCCGAGCCTCCAGGTCTTGCTCATACTGTTGCCAACTCACTCCGTCTACTCCAGGCGCTGCGCTCCGCTGTAAGGCGTAGTAGCTCTCCCGGAGTAAGTCGATCGTGAGATGGTGCAGCAAAGCGGTGAACCGCTCCTGCTTCCTAGCCCGCGCCGTCTGGCGCACGCCGCCTAACCCCTGGGACACGCGCGCTCCGCTCTGTGTCGGACGCGTGTGTGGCTGGGCGTCGTTCTCCTTGGTCTGCGCCCTTCCCTCCGCTGGCTCCGCGGAAGTCTTATCTTCTCTGTTCGTCAGCTTCATCGGTACTATGGCGCAGTCCGACTCCTCCAAAACGTACATGTCCGGATGACGGGTCTTTCACCTTCCCGGACCGGTCTGCTCGCGCAGACGCTCTGGAGGTCTCCCGGTTCTCGTGCACACTGTGTGCTGACGTGCCTGGACTCTTCGACTACGCCGTGCCCAGCGGCCACTCGCGATCTAACGCGGCTCGCTGATGTTGCCTTCCCGCTGACAGAAAAGGGTCGGCACCCGGTTGCATGTTTTCGGAGCTCAATTATCCCGCCCGCCAGCCCCCTGTCTACGCTTCGCTGTGATCACCTCACGAAATCACAGGCAAGACTCGAGGCCAGAATGGAGTCGCTTCTCCTTTTCCGTAGGGCTCTCTCATCCCCTACAATGTGCCGGTTTATCCCGGCGCTCTCTGTCACCTGTTTTTACCAAATCTTGGTTCGTAAGCGTCCGCTTGTCGCCGTATAGACAGATAGCTATCTCTGCTCCACGAACAGCGTCATCAGATAGTGCTGATTGAAAAACGCTTCGGCGACGAATGTTCGCTGGTCACCGCAGGCATCTTCGACCTGAATCGTGAACTCACCAGCAACGCCCCACTTTCTCGGTCTCGTCGAACGGTTCACGAACTCTAGAAGTTGGTTTGGATGTACACCCGGGAACTCCTTCGCGAACCGCCCAGAGCAAATGAAGTGTCGGCAACGGGTGATTTGGTCTGCGGGAATCTGCTTCCACCAGGGAGTGCTGACGAGTCCGGCCAAAGGCCGATCATGACTGTGTTCGACGTAACGACGAAAGGTCGTCACATAGGACTTCTCATGCATCTTTTGCAGCTGCTCGATAGATTTCCAGCATGGTGTTGTATCTAGCGCTTGAGCTGTGAACACTTTCCCGCCAAACATTAAGCCTGACGCTCCGTAGTTGGCTTCCGACTCAAGCATGTCCTGGTATTCGTGCTCCAGGCTCTGTGCCGTGTCTCCCAAGAAGAATTCGCGATGCCACGGAAGAACGGTATGGACCGTATCATGAAAAGATGCCCAGACCTGCTTCGGTTTAGGTTGTGAGGTATCGATGAGAATCCGCTTTTCATCCGGCAACCAGACTGCAGCGAGACGGACCTTGTCGCGAACCACATTGAGAATCTTGGTCTTACCGATCTGAAGACGGTGGGCGAATCGACGCAGCAGAGATGGATCATCGAGACTATAAAAATCTCGGTTCAGTTTGAGATGGGCGAGCACATCCAGGATCTGAAAGGGGGCATTTCTTAATCCGGCATCTCTAAGAACGCGCGCGACAATTTTGTCGATCTCTTTCTGAGTCGATTCGTCCACAGTGCTCATTCTTTAGTTACCTCTTCTCTCAAAAACCTTACAAATTCGTCAAGGAGCTTCTTCTCTTCATTTGTGAGTTTAGAGAAGGAGTCTGAATTTGCCGCGAAGCTCGATGCTCTTTGACGAAGACTAGAAGGTATCTCAGTGATTGCACCCGCGAGAACTGCGAGCTTTTTCTGAGGAATTTCAAAGAATCTGCTCAGCTTGTGCAGGGCAAGCGGCGTTGGGCGGCACGTGCAGTCACGCTCAATTTCCGCAAGTTCCTCGGCGGGAAAATCTATTTTGCGGGCTAGCTGTTCTATCGAGAGCCCTCTTTGTTTTCGCATCCCGCGTATCACTTCCCGGAAAGCAAAGCGCACATTTTCAATCTCCGGATCTTTAGGCTGCATCACTACCTGGACTTGACGGTTGAGTGCTTTGGCGATACGGCCCAACATGGAAAGGGAGTGGCCATCATAATCGGAGTCTTCCAGGCGGCTGATGACCGATTGTGTTGTTCCAATTTTCTCTGCCAACTCTCTTTGGCTCAACCCCGCCTGCTCGCGAAGCTCACAAATGGTGCGCGCAACCTCAGCACCGACTCGTTCCTGCTCTAACGAGGCTTTGCGCTCGGGATCTTCCCCGATGTATCGCTGGTGAAGAATCTTGACGGCATTCGATGTCCTCTTATCACTTTTCATGGCTCTCATCATCCTGGTAGGTGTACTTCGTCGGGTTGGTCTCAAACAGGCTTTTGTTCCGAAGCGCACGGTCAATCTCCCGCTCAGGAATTTCTTTCTCCTTGGTAAGACCGTGCGAGAGAACAGCTGTCTGCTGGTGGAAGAAATACAGCATGCGATAGTTCACGCTCTGATGGCTTATCCGCAATTCATAGATTCCATCGCGGAGAAAGTCTGCCTCTGGACGGCGCAGCTCATGCCCGAGTTCAGTGAGACGTTCGATTTTGACGATGCACTTGTCTTGCACTTTTGCGACCAAACCATCGAGCCAAACCAACAGTGGGCATACTCCATTGCCCTCACAAAAAAAGACCACAGTAGTGAGCGGCATGGTCTCTTGTCCCTTCCTGAACCTTCTTGACACTATCGCAATATTGCGATAGTGTCAAGCTGTCATCGCAATATTGCGATGACAGTCTGAGCGTCTTCGTCGGGTTCTTTTGGCAAGGCGGGACCGGCTTACGGTCGCTCAAGCATGCAGATTAGGGTAGGTTGCCTTGCAATCGATAACACGAGAGGAGCTTATGAAACACGTCGAAATCTTCATTGACCAACGGCGTTATGAGTCGCCGGGCCCAACGACCGGTGAAGCACTCTACCGCCTTGGGAACGTCGGGCCTGGCCTCAAGTTGTACCGCGAGGTACGTGGAGACCGAGAGGATCAAGCGGTCGAAAATGATCAACAGCAGATTCACTTGACCGAGTTTGAACACTTTCACAGCGGCCCCCCGACAGACACCGATTTCACAATAATTGTGAATGCCCGCAAAAAGCGTACGCTAGGGCCCCAGATCACCTTCAACCGAGTTGTGGCGTTGGCATTCAACCCGGTTCCCACTGGACCAAATATCGTCATCACCGTGACCTACAGGCACGGACCTCACCCGAACCCGGACGGAATCTTGGCCGAAGGCGAGAATGTTTGGATCAAAAACGAGATGGTGTTCCATGTCAAAGCAACTGATCGATCGTAGTCCCGACCTGAGCCGGCTCCGCGCCGACGGCTATGACATCGTCGTCCACGCGGGCTACTTATTCGTGCGCAACATCCCGTACGTAAACTCGCAAAGGACGATTCGGCGCGGAGCTCTAATCTCGACACTGAAGCTTGCAGGGGACGTAACGGCTCGCCCAGATACCCATGTTGCCTACTTCGGCGGCGAGCCCCCATGCAACACCGACGGCAGCGAGATCGAAGGGATCCAAAACCCGAGTAATCCTCCATCTGGGATCGATGCGGACCTCACCTTTTCGGCGAAACCGACTCCAGGCGGATACTACGAAGATTACTACGACAAGATGACGGCCTATGTCGCGATTCTGTCCGGTCCGGCGGTCGCGATCGATTCGTCGATGACAGCACGAACCTTCCCCCCAATTCCAGTCGAAAAAGAGGATGACTCGCCGTTTTGCTACTTGGACACGGCGTCAAGCCGCGCCGAGATCACCAAGATTATGGCGAAACTCGAGAAGCAGAAAATCGCGATAGTCGGGCTGGGAGGAACCGGCTCATACGTTCTTGATCTGGTCGCAAAGACTCCGGTGAGCGAGATCCATCTCTTCGACGGAGACGAGTTCTTTTCCCACAATGCCTTTCGTTGCCCAGGCGCACCATCCCTGGACGAACTCAGGTCTCGGCCGCGGAAGACCGGGTACCTGAAGAATATCTATTCGAAGATGCATCGGGGGATCGTCGATCACGAGGCTTTCGCTACGGATGCCAACAGCGATGCTCTTCAGAAGATGGATTGCGTATTCCTCTGCATCGACAACGGGCCTGCTCGCAAGATGATAGTTGAAAGGGTCGAAGCGTTCGGAGTCTCCTTTATCGATGTGGGCATGGGGATCGACTTCACCGACGACGCGCTCGGTGGGATCGTGCGAGTGACTGCAAGTACGCAGCAGCAGCGAGAACATCTTCGCAGACGGGTCTCTTTCGCCGAACCCGACGATCGCGGGGAGTATTCGAGCAACATTCAGGTCGCTGATCTCAACGCGCTCAATGCCGCACTTGCGGTCATCAAGTGGAAGAAGCTGTGCGGCTTCTATCATGATCTGGAACGAGAATATACGTCCACCTATACCATCGACGGCAATCACCTCGCGAATGCGGACCAGTTGCAATGAAGCCAGTTGCCCGACTCCAGCATCGATTTGTCGAATTCATCCCAGATGAGCTCGAAGACGGTGTGCTCTATGTCGCGATGGAACATGGCACCGCCATTCACAGGTGCTGCTGTGGCTGCGGCCATGAAGTTGTAACGCCCTTGAGCCCAACAGACTGGCAACTTACCTACAACGGTAGGTCCGCCACGCTTCACCCATCGATCGGAAATTGGGGCTTTCCATGCCATTCTCACTATTGGATCCGGGAGAATGGCGTGAGTTGGTCCGAGCGGTGGTCGAGTGCACGGATCGATGGTAGCCGCGCCGCTGATGCGCAAGCAATGCGGAGCTACTTCGCAGAGCTCAACGCATCAACTAAAACATCCCTCTCCAGCCGGGATGCGGAAGGGACCGACCGAGCGGAAAAGCGATTCTGGAAGCGCGTGCAAAAAATGGCTCGGACGAGGCTGATCAAATGGCGGAAACCAGGTGACGCTAAGAGAGCTAAGGGGACGAAATAGAGTTTCGGGGCGCAGTCCAAGAGTTTCGCAAGCTTCGGGATTCGAATCCGGGCCACGCCCCTATCAGCGAGGCGCGTGCCTGTGGCAAGTCTCCAGCCTCTATCACGACCAAGAGAGCGTCGTGAATCTGTCGGAGGTACCCCTCCATCGCGTCACGCGGACGATCGTAACTTCTGCCCTCCGGGGTAGTGTTCACATGGTGGAACACTTCGCCCTGCACCTGCCATAAGGCGTCTTTTGCGTCACTCAGCAGCGATTCTATCGCGTTCTTTATTACCTCTGCGTCCATGCCTTACCTCACATGCTCGATGAAATTCCGATCTCCCTTCCGTATGCTTTCTTGGGACAGAGAGCGCCGGGCTAAACCGGAAGATTGTAGCGGATGCAAGAGCCCCACAAAGGAAGGGAAAAGCGGCTCCATCTTGACTCGAGCCTTGCGCTGCGACCCCCGCGGGGTGCAGTTCCCGCCTTTGTTCACAGTGATGGCGAATAGTGCCGTTCGCTCGGAAATCCGATAGGCTGTAATGAGGACAAGAACAAGAGGGTTTAGTAATGGGCCATTTGGTGCGCATCGTGCCCCGGACGTTAACAGCAGCAGACTTAATGTCTCGAGGTCTCTTTCACGATCACATCCCACCGGCAATAGGCGCCAGCGGGCTCGGTCCAGCCATGCCAGATCTACTGACATTCGCAGCCGATGACACCGTAGTCAATGGCAGGAGAATCAAACCCAAGGTCACCACTCGGTGTGTGCGCCATTCACACCCAAAGCGGAGGCTTGCTAGACGACTTCTCTCAATTCCGCACCCTCGAAACCAAATCTTCCTCGCGATTGAAGTCGCCAGACACTGGGAAGAGCTTTTGGCAATTTGTCGCAAATCACCAGTGTCATTAACAACGCCGATGCTGTCGATCAACAGAAGCATACAGGGCAGCCATGAGCGGAAGTCGGAGGGCATCGAACGAGCAAAGCGATCTGTTGGAACGAGGTACGTCTTACACGCTGACCTTGCGCGGTTTTACCCTTCTATCTACACCCACAGCATTCCATGGGCGATCCACGGCAAAGATCGGCGAAATGATCGAAGCAACGATCTCTATGGCAATCTGCTTGACCTATGGGTACGTGAGACGCAGTCCGGGCAGACCGGCGGAATTCCAGTCGGGCCAGACACTTCTTATTTGCTGGCAGAAGTAATCGCTTCTGTTATCGACTTCAAACTCAGTGAATCGCTTGGGAGCCTAAGAGGCACCAGGTACATCGATGACTACCATCTTTACTTCGATTCACGATCTGATGCGGAACACGCTGTTTCAGAACTTCACAGAATCGCGAGTATCTACGAGTTGGACATCAATGACCTCAAGACTCAGATAGACCCAGTTCCTGAGGCAATCGAGCCATCGTGGAAGACTCAGTTGCGGTCAGTGATAATCCAGAAAGCCGATCATGCCACATCGTTCAAGGCTGCTTTCGACTTGGCAGCGATGCTCGCGGCGGAGAACCCTCAAGATGGTGTGTTTGCTTACTTAGTAAAGAAGATCGAAGCAACCATCGGAGCACTCGCTCTGAGTTCTGATGATTGGGAAATCGTAGACGCCCTATTGCTCAGAGCGGCGGTAGGGGAACCTGCATGCCTGCCGACCATCCTTCGAATATTCGAGCAACATGACAGACAGCCACGTGGCGCCGAAACCGCTCTGAATAGCATCTGTTTACACCATGCCGCTTTACAGCAATCAAACGAGGTTGCATGGGGACTTTGGACGGCTAGGCGGCTCGAAGTTTCACTGACCCAGGCCGCCGCGGACGCCGTCGCGGAGGTGGATGACGATATAGTCGCTCTGGTGGCATTAGACCTCCACTCACGGGCCCAATTGCCCGTACCCCGGGTCGGATTCACGACGTGGCAGGCGTATATGACCTCCGAAGGACTCTACTCGGAACATTGGATGTTAGCCTACGAAGCCTTCGTCCAAGGCTGGCTCCCCTCGCTTTCTGGCCGAGATTATGTGAGCGACGACCCTTACTTCTCCATTCTTAAGCGCCACGAAGTCCGGTTTTTCGATAATTCTGACGATCTGGACGTGCCCGAAGATAAGGGTTACAACGACGAAGGGGATGATGAGGACGACCAAGAGGATGATGAGGACGACCAAGAGGATGATGAGGACGAAGAAGACGAGGATGTAGAGGACGAGGATGAAGAGGGAAAAGACCTGCCTTATTGACTGTGGGACGGGGGGCCTTTTTCGGGGCCCCATAATACTCCCGCTTGGGCGATATAGGGCTAATGCTAGGGGACAAACCTGGTGACGGACAGGACGTACCCCATCCCGGCACAACAACACCTACATCAAATGGATCGCCGTCTACTCTGATTCAAAGGCCAGTTCGCTTTGTCTCGCATCCAAACCGGCCTTAGGAGGGCGTCCTCCCTTTTGTGGTGCCAGCCGCCGCTTCATCGTATCCGTCAGAGCAAACCCACGGTTGACTAGTGCGGATGCCTCGCGGCCCAAGCGGCAGGGGTAAGTTCTGCGGTGCGCTGGAGTGGCGCGTTTGCAAGCCCTGGAAGGATGTCGGCAAGGTAATCACGGATGGGGAGTTTGAGCCGGCGGCAGCTTTCAACCACGGAGAAGATTGCTGCGATGCGTGGGCCGGCGTGTTGGCTGCCGATATGGATCCAGTTGGATCGGCCCAGGGCGATGGGACGCATCGAATTTTCGGCAAGATTGTTGCTCAGTTCCAGTTCTGGATGGTCGAGGAAGCGTGTCAGCCGCGTCCAGATCGCCAGCGTGTAACTGCAAGCCTGGCCCGCAGCGCTCTTGGGCAGCACCGTCTTGCTCATCGCCAGGATGTGACTGCGGATTTGGTCGAGCAAAGGCGGAGCTTGCTGCTGTCGGAGAGCATGGCGGCGGGCGTGATCCATGTTGTCATCGCGCGCCTGGGCATCGATGGCGAACAAGTCGTCCATAAGTTCCACCCCCCGGATCGAGGCGACATCCTGCCTGTTAAGCTTCACCGCGTCGACAAACCGCCTTCGCGCATGGGCCCAGCAGCAGGCGTGCACAATGTTGGCTCCGCCGACCCCGCGATCATAGGCAGCATAGGCGTCGGTCTGCAGTATCCCTTCGAACTTATCCAGGAAGTGGGCCGGGCCTTCGCGCCCGCGGCTCATGCGAAAATCGAACACCGTCGCTCCGCCCGGTGTTCCGTACTGCCACAGATAGGCCTGATGATTGGTTCCGCGGCCATCCTGGGTCTGCACATCCACCGGTGTTTCGTCGGCCTGAATGTAGGTTCCCGCCAATAACTCCCTACGCATCGCGCCGGCAACAGGTATTAACAGCTCTCCCACACGCATGATCCAGCCGCACATGGTGGCACGGCTGATCTCGATGCCCGTGTCGCGCTTCAGAATCGAACTCTGCCGATACAACGGGCAGTGGTCGGCATATTTTTTGACCAGCGTGTCGATGATGACGCGGTCAGACACCAGGCTCTTGTCGATGATGCGCGCGGCCAGCGGCGCCGCAACCACGCCCTGCTCCTCGCACTTCTTACAGGCACGCTTCTCGCGCTTGGTGAGCTCGACGAAGTACTCGGCGGGCTTGACATCGAGCACCTCGCTGGTCTCATAGCCGATCACCGTTGTCTCTGCTCCGCAGCAGGCGCAAACACACTGTGAGGGCGCACAGGCAACCACCTTTTCCATCCGCGGCAAGTGCGCCGGCAAGCTCTGGCGGCCAGGATGCGGTGCACGTGGCTTTCTGCCCGATGTCGCAGGGGGCGGGGCTGCCGGCTTCTCGCTCTCCGCCTGAACCTCATCCTGGCTCACCCCCGGTTCTTCGTCCAGCAACTCCAATTGCAGGTCGCTCAACTTTTCGCTGCCCGGACCATATTGGGCAATGCGCTGCTGGCGAAGCTTCTCTTCCAGCACCTGAATCTTCAGCCGTGCGTATGCCAGCTCTTTCTTCCCCGACTCAAGTTGCTTTTCCAGTTGTGCGACGACCTCGGCCATGAAGGGATCCGAGTTCGGAGGAACGGTGGGCTCAGAAGGCATGCTCACGATGTCTTTTAAATAACAGACAACGAGGAACAGAACGAGCGAAATCGTCAGTGTTCATGCGGTTTTCAGTGACTCTGCTGGTTCTTCTGCAGAAACCCTGCGATGCCACTTACGTGACCGCGTCTGAGTCAAATCAATGCCCCCCAACAGCAACGCCAGCTCTTCGTGACTCAACACGATTTTCTTCGCATCGCTGTCTCTCTCGGGCCAACGAAATCTCCCACCGTCTAATTTTTTCGCACACACCCAAAGCCCGCTCCCGTCATATACCAGCAGCTTCAGCCGGTTGCGCCGCGCATTGGCGAACAGAAATACATGGCCGCTCTCCGGATCGCAGCCCAGTTGATCGCGCACCAGGCCATACAGACCGTTAAAGTTCTTGCGCATGTCTGTCGCGCCCGCGGCTACGTAAATCCGTGTCGCCGGTCCGAACCCAAACACCGCCTTACACCTTGTCCAATATCGTGAGCAGGCGCTCCAGCGTTTGCCCGTCGAATCCGCGTCCCACCTCAATGCGGCGCCCGCTACGCGACTCGACCACCAGACCACGGTCGCACCGAACAGCGCATCTTGAACCCCGCGCTGTGGACAAAACCACTTCCACGGGAAGTATCGGACCGGCGCCCGATCCCGCCCATTTCTCTACCCGCTGCCGGTACTTATCTAGAGTCGTTACAGACAATCCATGCTGCTGACAAAAACCATCCCGCGTCAGCCCACTGGCTTCATACTCCGCAACTAGCTTCTCCACCTCGACCCGACTCCGCCGCTTCCTTACCGATACTGCTTCGCTCATCACTCAAGTCCAACACCAAACCAAGCAGAACAACAGGTGCGTTACCCTGACGGATACGCTTCATCGTCCCTTCGAGAGCCTGCACAAACTCTGCGCTACCCAACGGCCGCCCTGTGTGGGTGCACCGACGAATCTCCGTCAGCTTGGATTCCATCTCGCCAGCCGCTAGGTACTGCCGCCAGGCACTGGCAGTCCAACTTTTCCGCCATAGCTCCAAATCTAATGCCTCGTTCCGCGATTCCGCTCCGCGGTGCGCTGCCGCGCTGGACCACGCCCACGCTTCCGCCTCCCCCGCCAAGCCGGCGCGCACCGGGTTCAACTCCGTATAGCGCAACGCTTCCCACAGATGGACCCGATCCAATGGGCATGAGTAATAACGACCCTGCCAGGCATGGCCGCTCGACTGATGAGCCGCATTCCAATAAATCGCATAGCGCCCATGGGTATGCCTCAGGGCCAATCCCAAGCCGTCAGTATTGTGAGGAGTAACGACCAGATGCACGTGGTTCGACATCAGGCAATAACCGATCAACCCAACCCGTGGAGTTCGATATTCCGGCGTAAAAGATTGAGATACCCATGCGATCGGCATCGCAATCCAGGATAAATCTCCGTGCATTGCCACGCTGTGTTACGTGGTGCGGAACATCTACAGCGATGACTCGAGCCAAACGCGTCATAATGGGAAACCTAGCTGCACGCCCTATAGCCTTCGTGGAACCCTGCATGCAGGGTGTCGCGGAGACGACCATTTCGTTAGCTCCAGTTTGCCCTCGTCAGGCTAAACTCTCGTGAAATCTGGATTAGCTGAAGTTAATATTGTGCATCTTCACAGTGGCCATGATGGGGAGCCTTGGCGACCCCAAAGATGAGGCTCCCGCGAGGCAAGAAAAAGAAGATGATTACCGCCCAAGCAGAGTTCAAGAAGTCTTTAGACACAGGTTCATGGGGTACGTCCTGGTCACGGTAGGGACGGACATCGCTGGCCGCCCCCCGTACAGATCCGTGCGAGCGGAACTACCGCACACGGCTCCTACCTCGGATGATTGGCGTCGAAACGCACGTCAGGAAAAGGATGCAGTACACGAGGGCGAGGTATCCATCGTTCGAAGGTCGGGCGAATGCGCGTCCAACTGGGACGGCTGCGTTGACTGCGACGGCCAAGCATCGACCGCCACAGATCGCACAACCGGTCACGGAATCGCCATAACGCCCGCTGGTTTTCTGGAACCGCGTGGTATCGGTAGTAGCCACTGACCACACGCTTCAGCCATGCGCCCACCGCGTTGACTGGCTCATGCATGCGCAGACGCAGCTTCGCCTTAATGGCATGAAGCGTCGCCCGCATCCGCTGGGGCACAGTCCTACGGCGTATAACGAAATGGCCTTTGGAGTTCGTAGCGCAGTAATGCGTGAACCCAAGAAACGTGAACGTCTCCGGTTTTCTCTCGCCACGCTGTTGCCGATTCACCTGCGCGAACCGACCAAACTCGATCAGTCGCGTCTTCTCCGGATGGAGTTCCAACGCAAAGGTCGCCAGCCGTTTCCGAAACTCTTTCAGGAACCGCTCGGCGTCTTCGCGCTGCTCAAAGCCGACCACCAGATCGTCAGCGTAGCGGACAAACACCATCTCTCCGCTCGCCACCTTCCGGCGCCACGCCTCAACCCACAGGTCGAACACATAGTGCAGATACACGTTCGCCAATAGCGGTGAGATCACCGCTCCTTGCGGCGTGCCTGCCGTCGTCTCTGACCACTTGCCTTCCTCCGACACCCCAGCCTTCAGCCACTTACCAATCAGCCGAAGAATACGTGTGTCGGCCACTCGATGCTGGACAAACTTCATCATCCACTCGTGGCTCAGGTGATCAAAGAACCCACGAATGTCCGCATCGAGGATCCAGTTCACTCGCTTCCGTTGAATGCCCACATTCAGCGCGTCCAGCGCCTGATGTGGGCTGCGTCCCGGACGAAATCCGTACGAAAAGCCCCGAAAGTCCACCTCGTATATCTGATTGAGGATCGTAACCACCGCCTGCTGGACAATCTTGTCTTCCAGCGAGGCGATGCCCAACGGCCGTTGCCGGCCATCAGACTTCGGTATGTACACTCTTCGCGAGGCTTGCGCCCGATACGCTCCTCGGTGCACTCGGCCATGGAGTTCGACAAGCCGAGCCTCCAGGTCTTGCTCATACTGTTGCCAACTCACTCCGTCTACTCCAGGCGCTGCGCTCCGCTGTAAGGCGTAGTAGCTTTCCCGGAGTAGGTCGATCGTGAGATGGTGCAGCAAAGCGGTGAACCGCTCCTGCTTCCTGTCCCGCGCCGTCTGGCGCACGCCGCCTAACCCCTGGGACACGCGCGTTCCGCTCTGTGTCGGAGGCGTGTGTGGCTGGGCGTCGTTCTCCTTGGTCTGCGCCCTTCCCTCCGCTGGCTCCGCGGAAGTCTTACCTTCTCTGTTCGTCAGCTTCATCGGTACTATGGCGCAGTCCGACTCCTCCAAAACGTACATGTCCGGATGACGGGTCTTTCACCTTCCCGGACCGGTCTGCTCGCGCAGACGCTCTGGAGGTCTCCCGGTTCTCGTGCACACTGTGTGCTGACGTGCCTGGACTCTTCGACTACGCCGTGCCCAGCGGCCACTCGCGATATAACGCGGCTCGCTGATGTTGCCTTCCCGCTGACAGAAAAGGGTCGGCACCCGGTTGCATGTTTTCGGAGCTCAATTATCCCGCCCGCCAGCCCCCTGTCTACGCTTCGCTGTGACACCTCACGAAATCACAGGCAAGACTCGAGGCCAGAATGGAGTCGCTTCTCCTTTTCCGTAGGGCTCTCTCATCCCCTACAATGTGCCGGTTTATCCCGGCGCTCTCTGTCACCGGGTTTTGTCCTTGCTGTTGTCAATTTCTTCACACCTTCCAGTCACCGGGTTTTGTCCGAAAACGATTGGCCAGACGATCACCATCGATACCAGCCAGCCTGATTTTGACCGCAGGTTGCCGGCGGCTCCGCTGTAAACGGCAAGACAGAGTACAGCGTTGGCAAGATAAGCGGTGTCCAGACCCACAAGGCACGCCTGAGTAGGGGAGAGATGACGGCGGCGCCGGAGCAGAATTAGACCGCTAGCGATTACTATGCCGAAGCCAAAGCTTAGGACCGAGAGGCGTTGCCATTCACTGGTCCCAACGAGATGCAATAGAAACGGTACCTGCACCAATGTCGTACTAAAAATAGAGAGGGCGACGCCTGCCGTTTCCCTTCGCAAGAAGGTAGGGCGGCAAGCCATAGCCGCCCTTTCCCTCTAAATCAAGTTCCACTCAGAGCAAATCGGGGATTGTCGTACTCGTCGTGACACGTATCGCCGTGACCACACCGGTGAACGACTGGAGGTCGATCTTTCCCGTCGTATCGTATGCGTCCAGCGTAAATGTGCCGGAAAAGTGATTACCATCCGAGGCCAAGGTGATGGTTTCGGTGATGTGAGTCGGACCTACCGGCATCCCGATCCCATTATTCGTGTCATTGGGGAACTCGTTGGAGAACCAGGGAAAGTGATTCAGGTAGTATGTGGATCTGCCCGTCTGTTCCCAGACACCCAGGCAGAAGTTCCCGTCCTGCGGTGGCCTCACGGAATTCATGACTTCCGTTTTGTCGGAATGCCACACTGCCAGGGCATTGTCGATGACTGTGTCGGGAATGTCGTTCTTGTTGCTGGTTTTGGCGGTGAATGTGACGTGCCACATTCCCACGATCGATGGACCCTCTTCCTCCTCATGGCCAGCCGTTCGCAGGACGTGCGCTCCACCCACTTGTGGATGCCACGCCGCTGGTTTCGCGAGCTTCGTTGGCATTCCGCACTGCGCCAGGGCACTCGGAATCATCGCCCACGCAAAGACCAGCGCGGCTAGAGTCGGTACCAACCCCCGATTACTTGTTCTCATTTCTTCTTCTCCTTGGCCGGAATCGCCGGCTGTCCACGAAACTGGACCGCGATTCGCGCCGGCGCAATGAATAGGGGGTGAAGCCGGAGGTGAAGTTTTGGTGAACCGCCAAACCCTTTTAAATCTGGCTTTTTCCTGAGACACTGAGTCATACTTCCCCCGCGCAGGAGGGTTCCCTGAGCGGCCTCGTCTATCAATTCGGCGACTTCTGGCTTGACTGCGGAGCGTTCCAGCTCCTCCGTAATGGCAACCCCATGCGCGTCGAGCGTAAGCCCATGGAGTTGCTCATCCTGCTCACCTCCCGGGAAGGTCAACTCGTCACTCGTAGCGAGATCGCCGATCGGCTCTGGGCGAGCGAGGTCTTCGTTGATACCGAACACGGCATCAATACCGCCATCCGTAAGCTCCGCTACCTGCTCCGCGACGATCCCGACCATCCTCAATTCATCCAGACAGTCATCGGCATGGGCTACCGCTTCATCGCACCCATCACTACTGTTCAGAAACCGTCGTCCGAAGCTGTTCGACCCGAAGCTGCTCTGGTGGAAGCTGCTTCTATGGATCCGGTCCAACAAAAGGAAGCGATTGCGGCAGAGGCGCTTACCGGCGCCGCAACTCTGCCCACCCCGAATCCCCGCTATGCGGCATGGGTTGGCCTTACCGCCCTGGCCGTCTTACTCATTACCATCCCTATCGCTACCCTTGGCGCGCACCCCCTGGGTGAACGCCTGCTCCATCGGAACCCGCAACGCGTCATCAGCTCCCTGGCTGTGCTTCCCCTCGAAAACCTGTCCGGAGATTCCTCTCAGGACTACTTCGCCGATGGCATGACCGACGAGCTAATTACGATGCTGGCCAAAGACTCTAGTCTCCGCATCGTCTCCAGAACTTCGGTGATGCAATACCGGGGGGCTCGCCGGCCGCTTCCAGAAATCGCACGAGCGCTCCACGCGGACGCAATCCTGGAAGGCTCGGTGTCCCGTTCCGGCGATCAGGTTGCGGATTCCTGCTGAAGCCGATCAGCATTCCTGGATGAAGCCGATCACGATTCCTGTCTGATTGCGATCAAAGTTCCTGGCCAAAGCGATCAGCATTCCTGCGCGAAGCCGATCAGTGATCGAGGTGTGCAGGAACGGTGATCGGGATGGGCAGGAATCAAGTGTGGAAAGAGCGTGGCGGCGCTGGACACCAAAATCGCGGGTACCGTGACTCCGAGAGGGGAGACGGTGCCCGGAAAGCGAATGTCCATGCGCAAGACGCGAGAAGTCCTTCGGTTGTATTTCGAGTTGAAGCTGAGGCAACGCCAGATCGCCCGCAGCGCCAACGTCAGCCAGAGCACGGTGCACGAGTACGTGGAGCGTTTCCGTGCGGCGGGATTGAGCTGGCCACTGCCGGCTGAAATGTCGGAGTCGGACCTGGAAGAGAGGTTATTTCCCGACGACGCCGGCGTCTCCAGGCCGGGCGCCAAGACCCCACCTGATTTCGCCTACATTCATCAGCAACTGCAAGGGCACAAGCACACCACCCTGCAGTTGCTGTGGGAAGAGTACCGTGCCGGGCATGCGGACGGTTATGGGTACAGCCGTTTCTGCCATCACTATCAGCGCTTCAAGCAGGAGCGCGATCTGGTGCTGCGCCAGTCCCATCGGCCGGGCGAGAAGTTGTTTGTCGATTGGGCGGGAGCGACCATGCCCCTTTACGATCCAGCAACCGGCCAGGCACGCCCCGCGCAGTTGTTCGTGGCTGTGCTGGGAGCCAGCAACTACACCTATGCCGAGGCTACGCTGGATCAGCAGATGGGCAGTTGGATCGGAGCCCACGTGCGGGCGTTGGAGTTTTTCGGCGGCTGCCCGCAGTTGGTAGTCCCCGATAACACGCGCACCGGCGTGTCGCGGGCTTGCCGCTATGAGCCCGATCTGAATCCGACTTACCAGGAGATGGCCATGCACTACGCCGTCGGTGTGCTGCCCACGCGCCCGCGCAAGCCGCGCGACAAGGCCAAGGTCGAGGTCGGAGTCCAGATCGCCGAGCGCTGGATCGTGGCCGCTCTACGGCATCGCAAGTTCTTCTCTCTGGGCGAGATGAACCGCGCCATCGGCGAGCTGCTGGACAAGCTCAACCAGCGTCCGTTCAAGAAGCGCGAAGGCTCGCGCCGCAGCCTGTTCGAGCAACTGGACCGGCCGGCGCTGCGCCCGCTTCCGGTCAAGCGCTTCGATCTGGCCGAGTGGTCACACGCCACGGTCAACATCGACTATCACATCCAGTTCGATAGGAGCTTTTACAGTGTGCCCTATCAGCTGACGCGGCAAACGGTGGAGGTGCGGGCCACGCCCACGACCGTAGAGATCTTCCATCACGGCAAGCGTGTCGCCTCACACGTGCGCACGGCCAAACCATACGTAGCGGTGAGTGATCACGAGCATCGGCCCGCTGCGCACCGTGCCCATCTGGACTGGCCACCATCGCGGCTGGTCCAGTGGGCGGCCACGGTGGGCACGCGGACGCAAGAGGTGGTGGAGAGAATCCTTGAAGCGCAGCCGCATCCGGAGATGGGGTATCGATCATGCCTGGGGATCATCCGCCTGGGGCAGCGTTATCCGTCAGCCCGCGTGGAAGCAGCGGCCGAACGCGCGTTGCTTACAGGCGCGGTCAGCTACAGGAGCATGGACTCGATCCTGCGCCACAACCTTGACCAGCAACCACACAACCCACCGCCTGCGCCGCGTTCTGTTGCCGAACACGACAACATCCGCGGCGCGGCGTACTTCGAGTGAGAGGAGGCGAGCCATGTTACATCAACCCACCATCGAAAAACTCCTGGCCATGCATCTGGAACCCATGGTCGAAACCTGGCGCAACTTCGAACAGAACCAAGACGCCGCCCAACTCAGCTTCGAGGAAAAACTCTCCCTCATGGTCGACCGGTTGTGGACGTGGCGCCAGAACCTGGCGCTCCAACGGCGGCTGCGTTACGCCAAGCTAAGAGGCAACGCCTGCGTCGAAGACATCGACTACTGCGCCTCCCGCGGCCTCGATCGCACGCTGATACGCTCGCTGGTCAACGACTCCGGCTGGGTCAGCCGGCACGAGAACATCTTCCTTGTCGGTCCAACCGGGGTAGGCAAGAGCTGGCTGGCCTGCGCTTTGGCTCAGAAGACCTGCCGCGACGGATATCTCGTGCTCTACACCCGCGCCGCAGCGCTGTTCCGCGATCTGGCCCTGGCACGGGCTGACGGCAGCCAGCGCAATCTGCTGGCCCGGCTCAGCCGTGTCGATGTCCTGGTGGTCGATGACTGGGCCATGGCACCCATGCAGGAATCCGAGCGGCGCGACTTCTGGGAAATCTGTGAAGAGCGTTATCAAACACGATCGACGATCCTGACCTCACAAGTTCCCGTCGTTCAATGGCACGAGCAGATCGGCGACGCCACCATCGCCGACGGTATCCTCGACCGGCTCGTGCACAACGCTCATCGCATCGAGCTGCGCGGCGAATCCATGCGCAAGACACGAGCCAAGAAGACGGAAAGCAAAGAGGAAAAGGAAACCTGATAACCCGGCGTTGCTGGCAACCGAAGCCCCTGCTGCTTCTCTAGGCGCTGGTGTGGGGCAAGGGGCTTCAAACGCCAGCCCCTTGCCCCACGCCCCCATCCCCGCTCCACAACAAAACAACCTCGCTACGCTCGGAGAAAACTCGTCCAGCTTGACGATCTCGATCACTTCCCGCGACAATCAATCTCGCCAGCGTCGCTGCGCTCCGACCTTGATCGGGATCGCAGGAACTCTGATCGCCTTCACGCCGTATCCTTGATCGACATCACTGGAATCCGCAATCAGGTCCACATGAATCTGCAACTGATCCGTGCGGATACCGATTCACATCTCTGGGCCGACAGCTACCAACGCGATGCGAACGATCTTGCACTGCCGGACGAGGCGGCGAAAGCCATTGCGAACCAACTGCATCGCGCAGTCCCGGCCGTGAAGGGCAACCGCTATGTAAGTCCGGCAGCTCATGATGCCTACCTGCACGGCCATTATCTTTGGTTCGGCGACCACATGGAGGAGTCGGGAGCCTGGTTCCAAAAGGCGATCGATCTCCAACCCGATTATGCGCTGGCCTGGGCGGGACTTGCCGACTATTACGGGGAGGGAATCGTCGTGAATGCTCTTGACCCTCGTACCAGCATCGTTCCGGAGGAGCAGGCAGCCGAACGCGCGCTCGCACTGGATCCGAATCTGCCGCAGGCGCACCAGGCCATGGGTGCCATGTTCCTCATCGATCGATGGGATTGGGCAGACGCCGACCGGGAGATTCTCCGCGCCATCAGCCTCGATCCGCAGAATGGCGAGCTGTATTACCTGCGGGCCGATCTGTTGCAGGCAGTCAACCGTAATGCGGAAGCCATCGAGTTGGGGAAGAAGGCGATGGAAATTGATCCGTTCTCACGGCCTTACGCTCTCGCCTCGCTTTACGAGTATGCGCGCCAATTCGATGCGGCGCTCAAGGAAATTAGGCTGCGGCTGGAAGCAAATCCTAACAATCTCGATCTCCTCGGTCTGGAAATGGATACGTTGCGACGTATGGGCAACTACAAGGAGGCCGTGGACGTCTGGGCCAGGTGGCATATTCTGACGGGAGATCCTCAGTCCGCCGTGGACCTGCGGCGTGCCTGGGATCGGGGCGGTGCCCGCCGCTTCGTTCGCTGGCAGCTTGGCCGGCGTCTCCTTCAGTCGAAGAGTCACTATGTCTCTCCTGTCGAGCTGGCGAGTTATTATGCACAGCTTGGTGACAAAGAGCGGACGCTCGCTCTGCTCGAGGAGGGTTACCAACAGCATTCCACAGACACTCTTTGGATCCAGGGGGATCCCGCGTACGACTTTCTCCACTCCGATAGCCGCTTTCGCTCGATCGTTCAGAGGACAGGCGTGACGCCGGCTTATTAGGATCAGCCCTCCGTCCGGACCACCTCGATCGATAAAACAGGCCAAAGCAGGCATTGAGTACGGTTTGAGCCGGATACAACGGACGAGTACACGGCCGAGTGACTTTCCCGCCGGTTGAAAGGGAGTTCCCGTGAACGGGATTTTCGGTAAGTTGCTCCCGCCTAGCCCCGTCGGGGCAACTTACCCGACTTTTCAGGCTCATCCGGCCTGACCGTGACCTGACCGATTGCGTCGAATGCTTCGATGGAGCAGGCAACTTTACTGCGATGAGGCGGTTCGAGCGTCCAGCACCGGCTTGTGCGGCTGCCAGGCGGGTCCGCCTTCTTCCCACTGGTTATCAGTAAGTTGTTCGACATGGGTGCCGTCATAGCGCATGACGAAGACTTCGCCGTAAGGCTGCGGCGCGCCAATCAACACGACTTCGTCCTTGAATCCCATGCGACTGCTGCAAAACAAAAGCCGCTCTCCAATTTCGTGGGCTTCGTCGATAACTGCGAGATCGAAGGGAGGCGCAGTACCCAGAAAGGTTGAGCCGCGTTCACTGCCGGCGAATTCCCGACCAACCAGATACACCCCGGGTGCTACGAAATTCCCATCAGCCTCCCGGGACTGAATACCAAAGAGGTCTAACAGCTCGCCTTGCCACTGTCCGAGCAGAGACTTGGGCACGATCAGCAAGATACGCTGCGCGCCTTCCGCGCGGCTTTGAGCAATGACCAAGCCGGCCTCAATCGTTTTCCCAAGGCCGACTTCGTCTGCGAGGATGCAACCGCCTTCGCGAAGGCGTCGAAGCGCAAAGATGACCGCGTCGATCTGGTGGGGATTGGGGTCAATGCGTGCCTGTCTCTGCGCAGCGGCATACCGTTCCCGTTCATCCGGGCGGCGGACACGAACGAGGTCTTCAGCTAGAATGCGCCGATTGAAGGGATCCATGTTGGTGGCTGGTCAGGCCCGGCTATTGTAGCCGTGGAGGGTCTGCGGAGGCTATACCGACCTTTATCAAGGCTTCACGTGGAAGGTGCTTAGCCGCTGCTCGATGCACGTGGCGATTTGCACTGGGTGTTTGCGCGCTCCTAGGGCTCCCGTAATCGGGGAAACGGGGATAAATATCCTGTCGCCGTATCCTCTACACTTCCATGGCACCTAAGTCCGGCAAGTCAGAATCCTCCGCTTCAAAAATCTTCCGCCATTCCGGCATTACCGTGGCCTTCAAAACCACGTTTGCGGTATTCACCAGGGTTGGCCCCGACAACTCGCTTGAACGCCTTACTGAACGCAGCGTCGGACTCGTAACCGACCAACCGAGCGACGTCTATGAGCTTTTTGTCACGCTGTTGTAGTAGCTGCATCGCCTTCTGCATCCGCCACTCGGTTACATATTCCAGCGGTGTTTGTCCGAGTAGATCTCTAAAACGCGCTGCGAATGCGGAGCGAGACATCCCCGCCGCTTCCGCCAGGGATTCGACCGTCCAGGGTGTATTCACTCTGTAGTGAATGGCACTCAGGGCAGTGCCCATTTGAGGATCGAAAACAGCACGAAGCCATCCTTTGTTGCGTTTCGGTCCCGACGCGATATGCGCCCGGAGTACCTGGATAAACAGAACCTCGGCCAGCCGAGTCGCGACTACTTCAGATCCCGGCACCTGTTCTGCCATTTCTGATGCCAGCGCTTGCATTGTGTTTTGAAGAGCAAGCGTGCGTGCCTGCTCGGCCTTGATCAGAATGAAGCTCGGCAATAACTGAGTGATCGGCTTCAGGCTGGCGCGATCGAAACTGAAGGACCCACAGACGATTGTCGTCGGTGCGCCGCCACCTCCATAATGAGCGACATTGTTGTTGGCCCTGGCCCCGATCTCGCGGAAACTCCACCTCGGACGTGTTCGCGGGCTGTCGCGCAAAACAATCGAAGTCCCCCGGGCCAGCAAAAAGCAATCACCACCGGTTAGGGGAATCGGCTCCGGAGTCCCTTCCACACTCAGCCAGCAGTTGCCGCGCGAAAGCATGGCGAAGTGCGCCAAATCTGTGGGTGACATCTTTTTGTCGGAAGGCGTGACTTTTTCTTCGGTCTGCTGGTCCTGTTTTACGCCCCACGGAGCTGTGGCTTCGAGCCTGTGCAGACCGAAAGCGGTTACGTGCATCGTTCTGAAGATGTCTGTTATCGGGTCCAACTTAGACTCCATCTGTTTCTTGAAAGCCATAGTGTTCTGTGAGAACTGTACGAAACTGCACAGCTTCGCTTGTCGGACAAGCGCAGCACCAGGGAGAAGAGGCCTCAACCATGATGGACATTCTCCTTCCTTCCAGTGTCACAACTCCTGCACTCCTTTTCCTCGAGCCGCGCGTCCCAGCTCAATCAAAAGGTGCAACACAGCTCGGTTCGGCCCTCTTTTTGGACGAATAGACAAAAGATTAGGACTCCCGAGCAGTTCTCGTCCACCGCCAAAGAACTCTACTCTACTGTACTGAATGCTAAACATCTACCGAAGGGAGTAATTATGGGAAAGCTTGAAGGAAAAGTTGCAGTCATCACGGGTGGATCGAGCGGCTTGGCGCTGGAGAGCGCCAAGCGGTTCGTTGAAGAAGGCGCCTACGTTTTCATCACGGGCCGGAGGCAGGAGGCGCTCGATGAGGCCGTCAAGCTGATTGGCCGGAACGTGACCGGCGTGCGCGGCGACGCGTCCAATCTCGATGACCTCGACCGTCTGTTCGACACAGTCAAGCGGGAAAAGGGCAAGATCGACGTCCTGTTTGCGAGCGCAGGCAAGGGTGAAGCGGCCAAACTGGGCGAGATTACCGAGCAGCACTTCGATGCGGGCTTCGACCTGATCGTGCGCGGAACGCTGTTTACGGTTCAGAAGGCGTTGCCGCTGTTCAACGATGGCGGATCGATCATCATGATCGGGTCAGTTGCTTCGGTGAAAGGTTTTCCTGGTTTCGGCGTGTATGCGGCGAGCAAGGCGGCATTGCGCTCCTTCGCACGCACGTGGCTCAACGAACTGAAGGGCAGGCATATCCGGGTGAACGTGCTGAGCCCGGGGCAGGTCGACACACCGGATTCCCAGCGACTCGACAAGGAGACCAGGGAGATGTTCGAATCCCTGATCCCGCGGGGAAAGATGGGTCGTCCTGAGGAAATTGCGGCGGTCGCGCTGTTTCTTGCTTCAGACGATTCGAGCTACGTGAATGGGGTGGATTTGGCTGTCGACGGCGGCTTCTCGGCCATCTGAAATCGCGCCGGATCGCCGGAAGTCGCTGATCCGCGGGACTAGCGTGTCCATGGTGGAACGACTTCCGCGCTGAACGGTCGGCCCGCGCTATCCAGTTGACGCACGATGAATGACCTTGCTTGAACGACTGAATGCTAAACATCTACCGAAGGGAGTAATTATGGGAAAGCTTGAAGGAAAAGTTGCAGTCATCACGGGTGGATCGAGCGGTATGGCGCTGGCGAGCGCCAAGCTGTTCGTTGAAGAAGGTGCCTACGTTTTCATCACGGGTAGGAAGCAGGAGCAGCTCGATGAGGCCGTCAAGTTGATTGGCCGGAACGTGACCGGCGTGCGCGGTGACGCGGCAAATCTCGACGATCTCGACCTTCTGTTCGATACGGTTAAGCGAGAAAAGGGCAAGATCGACGTCCTGTTCGCGAGCGCTGGCAAGGGCGAGGCCGTCCCACTGGGCGAGATTACCGAGCAGCACTTCGATGCGGCCTTCAACGTGAATGCGCGCGGAACGCTGTTTACGGTCCAGAAGGCGTTGCCGCTGTTGAACGATGGCGCATCGATCATCATGACCGGATCAAATGCTTCGGTGAAGGGTTTTCCTGGTTGGGGCGTGTATGCGGCGAGCAAGGCAACATTGCGCTCCTTCGCACGCACGTGGCTCAACGAACTGAAGGGCCGGAAAATCCGGGTGAACCTGCTGGTCCCGGGGGCGATCGCCACACCGATGCAGGAAGAAGTTCTCACCAAGGAGGCGAAGGAGATGTTCGAATCCCTGATCCCGCGGGGAAAGATGGGTCAATCTGAGGAAGTCGCGACGGTCGCGCTGTTTCTTGCTTCAGACGACTCGAGCTTCGTGAACGGGGCGGAGTTGTTCGTCGACGGCGGCATGACGGCCATCTAACGTCTGCAGACCTCGGCTAGTTGCTGACCTTCTGGCCGCCCGCAAAGTGATTTACCGCGGGACCTTACGGAAGGTTGCCACACAACGGAATTTGATGTCCCGCGCCGTCGAAGGCTGGGAATCAATATCAACAAGGATCGGAGAAACATTATGAGCTATGCAATTGTAGGATTCGGAAAGATAGGTCAGGCCCTCGCCCACGCCTTCGCCCGTAAAAACATCGACGTGACCGTTGCGAGTCGCCGGCCCCCCGAGGCGTTGGCACCGCAGGCTCGGGCGATTGGATCCACGGTCGTCGCCAAGTCGCTGCGGGATGCACTCGAGGCTGACACAATCATCTTGGCGGTTCCGTTCGGGGAACATCGCGAGATTGCGAAGGCCCTGCCGAGTTGGAAAGGCAAGACGGTCATCGACGCGATGAACTCGTTTCCAGTCCCACCTGAGGAATTGGACGGTCTCCCGTCCTCCGCATTCGTTGCGAAGTCGTTCACCGACGCCAAGTTGGTGAAGGGTTTTAATCACCTGGTTGCGGCCACACTGGCTACCGACCCGATCGTCGAGGGCGGCCACCGGGTCGTCTTTCTGTCGAGCGACGACGAGGACGCTATCGCGCCCGTGGCGGATTTTGCCAAAAAACTTGGGTTCGCACCCGTCAAGCTGGGAAAGTTCAGCGAGGGTGGCGCGCTAGTGCACGCACGCGGCCAAACTTGGGGTCGGCTCATCTTCCAGGATTTGTTTAAGAAGGAGCAGCAATCGATCTACTACCGTGTGATTTGGTCCGAGAAGGATGGTTCCGAAACGTCCGATTAGATCGGACACACTTGATCTAAGGGAAAAGGAGAGATTTCGATGAGCATCGAAGAGAATGTCCAGGTTGTGAAGAATTTTCTTGCGGCACTCGGCAGCCGCAATAAGCAAGGTTTGCTGGCGTTGTCTGCCGAAGATATTGAGTGGATCACTCCGGGCGAGTTTGCGCTGACCGGCACGTACCGCGGGCACGAGGGAGTGGAGAATTTACTTCAGAAGGCTAACGAAACGGTGGAAACTTCGTATCCAGAGCCCCCCGAGTTCATAGCGCAGGGAGACCGGGTTCTGGTCGTCGGCTTCGCTACGGGGAGAATCAAAGCCACGAATAGGAAGTTCGAGGACCATTGGGTCTTCGCCATTACCGTTCGAAATGGCAAATTGACGAACGTCCGGGAGTATATCGACACGCTAGCATTGGCGCGGGCATCCGAGATGGCCGCGAGCCCCAGGCTTTAAACCATCTGAAATTGGCGGATCTCGGTGAGTGCATTTTTGCCATAACCGGCCAATCGCTTCCCATTTTCATTCAGGTGGTCTGGAGTTTTCTTATCTCGGCCAGGATCTTGATGAGGCGGATGTAGAGTCTGAGGAGACGATTGCGCGCATTACCGTTAGGGAGAGAACGGCGGAACATCTCCATGACGTGCTGAGCGGCGACTAAGGAGTCGATGAGGCCATCGATGCCTGTACGAACTGGTGCGGTAGATGTTTTGGGTTGTGGAGCCAGATGCCTAGGCTTGGAGCGAGCCAACTGGAACTCACGTTCGAGATCGGTGAGGGCGACATCGACGTAGCGCATGGTCATACCTGGATCGACGTGGCCGAGTAGTTTCATCAGGACGGGGAAGCTGACCCCTGAGCGAAGCATCTCGGTGGCGTAGGTATGCCTGAACTGGTGGGGGACGATATGCGTAGAGAGTCCGAGGGAGTGGCAGACCTGATGAAGGTAGTCGCGGAGTGGAACGAGCAGAGACACTTTGCTTCCAGGGCGCGCCAGAAGCCGTCCATCGGCAGGCAGAGGAGCCAGGGAGCGGAAGAAGCGCAGACGTTGGACGAGATCGCGGCCGAAGGCATCGATAGGTACCATGCGCTCGGTCTTGAGTTTGCCGAGGGGAACATGGATGGCCCATTGGATGGGGCCTGTGGCGCGCAAGCAGTCATAGGACAGGTCGACGCATTCGCCGATACGCATGCCGGTCGAGCGGAGCAGGAGGAAGACATTTCCGCCAAGATCGTTGCGACGCATGAACTCCTGCTGGAGGAGTTGATCCTGCTCGGCGGTGAGCGGCCGTGGCAGAGTGTGAGGCGAGCGCGGAATATCCTCGCGCAGCAGCAAGTGAGCCAGTTCAGGGAGATGGCTGGTGCGAGCCAGTTCATGGAAGATGGTGCGCAGAGCAAAGAGGCGTCCGATGCAGGTGGCCGCGACCAGAGGCGGAGTCTGGCCGCGCAGGTGCGCCATCCATCCGAGGATATGAGGATCGCGGTGCAATTGTTCGAGACGAGTAATCTTCGGATATTCTGCGCCGAGATAGACAAGGAAGCTGCGCACCACGATGTTGTAGTTACGCTTGCTGGACGGGGTGAGTGCGGTGCACAGAGACTCGACCGTATGGGCGAAGAGCGGCGCCAGCGGATGCTGGAGTGGAGCACGGCGCCAGCGCATCACGGGATCCTCGGTTGAGGATGGATGCACTGTGCTGTCGCGCGGGCGTACTGCAGGTAGACGTCCTGCGGCGAGACCTTCACATAGTGCATGGTGGTCTCGATGTCGGCATGCCCCATCAACTGCATCAGTGCGGGCAGGCTGATGCCGGCGCGCACCATATCCGAGGCGAAGGTATGTCGAAACCGGTGCGGATTGGCCAGCTGGACGCCGGTAGTGCGTCGATGATGGCGGAACAGGGAGCGTAAACCTGCCGGTGTTATGCGTTGACCACGAGCGGGCCCTTTCAACACGACGAATAAGGCTGCCGAGCAGGGATCGGGCCGTTCTACGCGCAGATAGTGATCGATCAGTTGCGTAGTTTCCGGCGCCAGTGGCAGCAAGCGTAGCTTGTTGCCCTTGCCGTGCACCCGAAGCTGCCCTTCGGATAACAACACATCATCGCGATTCAAGGCCATGACTTCGACGGAGCGGAGCCCATGAAGGAGCATCAGACCGACGATGGCCAGATCGCGGGCGTTTCGAAAACTGGACCAGAAGCGTGCCACTTCATCGACCGAGAGGGGAACGATGTTGAGCCGTGGTTCCTTGATGCGCAACCTGCTGAGCTCGAAGCGGGGTCGACCTAATCCCATCGGCCTGCGATGCAGGAAGGGTTGGTGGAACCCGTGCGCCACCTGACAGGGAGCATTGGGGAACTGATTGCGGATGGCACGATCGGCAGTTGCAACGCGATCGTTGATGGTGGACGCGGAGGGGCGCCGTTCCAGGCTCGACTGGAAGCGCAGGTAATCGAGCAGAGTCGATTCGGTGAGATCTTGCTGAGAGATATCGCCAGTGTGATGAACGCTCTCCCACCAGCGCACGAAGTGCAGCAGGCTGTGCGCGTAGCTGTACAGGGATTTGTCGGCCAGCCTGCGGACATGCTCACGATCGAGATACCGATTGATCCACGCCACTTCCCGACCGGTATCCTGCTCGATCACGCGCACGGGGCTGCGCACACCTGATGATGCGGGCTGACGAATCACGCGGAACTTCATGGCTGGGCAGCCTCCATCAGAGACCGGAACTGTTCCGCGTTCCCACCCCCAACGAAGAACGAGTTTGGATCGTAACCTTGTGGCAGCAGGACGCGAAGGGCCATGATGCCGTGTGCGCTAAGGCGATGGGCCAGTTGCTCTGCAGCCTGCTGTCCGCTCCGGTTGGCGTCGACATCGAAAGTGAGATAGACGGTGCGTTGGCCATCACACAGTTGGTGCAACTGGGCGTCATTCAGATGGGTGCCCAACGAGCAGGTCGCGTTCTGAAAACCGGCCTGGCGTAACGAGCCATAGTCGAATAGTCCTTCGACCAGGATGACTTCGTCATAATGGCGCACCTTTTCCCACGCATACAAGCCGCCCTTGCAGCCGGGCAGGAAACGATGGGCGAAGGCAGAGCCGATGCTACGGCCGTAGAGGTTGACGATGTGCTCGCCCTGACGCAACGGAAAGACGATGCGCTGATAAAGAGCATCCGCACCCTGTGCGTTGATAAGACCGGCTGTCCGCAAAAGTTCGAAGGAATGACCTTGCGCTGTGAGATGACGCCGCAGATTTCCGCCGGGCGCATAGCCGATGCCCAGTTCTCGAATCAAGGCAGGATGGTAAACTCCGCGTTGCCAGAGATAGCCGAGCGCCTCCGGATACTGATCCAGTTGGTGCTGATAGAAAGTGGCCGCCTGTTCGAGCACTGCGATTGCATCTTTTTCTCGAGTGGCCGTTGGATGGAGATAAGCAAGGCCTTCGTGGAAGGCCAGGTGATGCGAGAGCTGCAGGAAGCGCATCAGATCGCCGCCCTGCCCGCAGCCGTGGCAGTAGAAGACATCCTTGTGTGTGTTGACGTAGAACGAGGGCCGGCTCTCCTCATGCAGCGGACATAGACCCACATACTCCCAACGGCCCGCAGGCCGGCCAATCCAGTTCTGTTGCCGCAGGTACTCCAGCAGGGACATTCGCCGTCTGCGTGTCTCGACATCTTGGCTCACGCTTTTTTTCCGCCTCTGGAACCCAGTCTGGGACGGCTCCTCTTTGGTTCCCAGGCAAGGATGGTGGGCGAGCGGATTTTTTATACGCGCATGGGCCAGAGGACTTCGAGAGCCGAAATGATCCAGGGCAACGGTGCTGCTTTCTGCACGCCAGGCTCACCACGCTCCAGCCAGTGAGCCACGCGAGTTAAAGTGTGGGAAAGAAATGAAAGTGCCGGCCGAGAACAGTCCAGACCCTTCGACCAACGGCGAACCGTGGAGGAATCCGGCACGCGATCCGCATCCTTGAATTGGGAAACTGCTCTTTCCCACGAACAGTGCTCCACAAAGCGCCGCAGCAATGTGTGGCAGCGCGCCGCCAGGCTGTAATGGGTGTAAGGGAGTGAGTACACCGGCAGGAAGGTGAAGGTCCTTCCGCACTTGATGCAGCGGCCCCGGCGAATCCCGATCCAGTCGTGATGCTCGTCGTGCGCCTGCTTGCGGCGGCGCCCGTGACCGATGATCGTATCGCTCTCACAAACCGGACAATGGCGTAAGATGACTTCGTCGCAGTCTTCCGTCCAGCCGGCCGCAGCCCGGTCCAGCGAGACGGAAACTGGGACAAAGAGGATCGTTACTCACAGGGGTTCTGCTCCAGGCGTGACCCGCCAAGATCTCAACTGGAAACAGAGCCCCGCCTCCTGAAGAATCCAACTGAAAGAAAATATAGCTTTTTATGAACAGCTCTTGAGAGTTGATTCAGATTTTTGGCCGGTTATCTCCGCCAATGCACTCACTGAGACACGATAACTACCGAGAAGTCGGCTAGTGTCCAGGAATTCTGGGCGGGGCTCAATGCCGGGATACCGGGACCCTGGGGCGTTTGTCGTTACCGATCCAGTAAATCAGGACGCTTTGCATATTTGACGCAGAAGCTGGAAAGGCGCCGATTCCTAAATAGCCAGGAACCGGACGGGATGCATAGTTGACTGTCTAGACGTTTACCTATATTATGGATTTATGCCTAGACCGAAGAGTGACGAGAAGAGAATAGCGATTCTGGAGGCGGCGACGCGCATCATCGTTACGCAGGGCCTGAGCGCACCGACAATGGGCATCGCGAAAGAGGCTGGCGTTGCCAATGGATCGCTCTTCACCTACTTCGAAACAAAAACGGACCTCTTCAACCAACTCTATCTTGAACTGAAAACTGAGATGGCGGCCGCCGCTATGAAGAACCTCCCCACAGGCGCAGATCCTCGCGAGCAGCTTTGGCACCTGTGGCAACACTGGATGAACTGGGCAGTGTCCTACCCCGAGAAGAGACGAGCGCTCGCACAACTCGGCGTCTCTGACGAGATCGCGCCCGAGACCCGCGCGGCGGGCCACAAGGCGATGGCGGGCGTCGCCGGATTGCTGGAACACATTCGCGCCAGCGGCCCCATGCGTAAGATTCCGATGGGTTTCGTTGTCGCGATCATGAACTCTGTCGCGGAGGCAACGATAGATTTCATGACTGAGGATTCAAGCCACGCAAGGAAACACTGCAAAGAGGGCTTCGAGGCCCTTTGGCGCATGGTGACTTGATTTTTTATTCTCGATGATGACTGTCTAGACAGACATTATAAACCAGAATGGAGCGCACAATGATGATGGAAACAAATGCAATTACCCCAAAGAAGATTGCGATTGTCACCGGAGGCAGTCGTGGTATAGGCCGCAGTACGGTTGAGAGCCTCGCGAAGCGCGGAGTCAACACGATCTTCACGTATCACACTCATGCCACGGACGCGGAAGCGGTTGTTGGCGCGGTCAATGACGCAGGATCCGAAGCCGTGGCCTTGCAACTGGACGCCGGCAACATCGCGTCGTTTGATGCATTTGTCGAGAGCGTGAAAGATGCCCTCTCTAACCTCGGAGCCACGCGCTTGGACTTTCTGGTCAACAACGCCGGCAATAATCACCGCAACATGCCGTTTGAGAAGGCCACCGAGGAAGAGTTTGACAGCGTCTTAAGCGTCCATTTCAAAGGCGTCTTTTTTTTGACGCAGAAGCTTCTCCCCCTGATCAAGGATGGAGGGCGCATCGTCAACATCTCGACAGCGAGGACTCGCACTGCCTCGACCGGAGGGGCGGTCTACTCGTCGATGAAGGGAGCGGTCGAAGTGCTGTCGAGGCATCTGGCAAAGGAGTTGGGTCCGCGCAGGATCGCCGTCAATGTGGTTGCGCCGGGCCCCGTGG
Organism: uncultured Acidobacteriaceae bacterium; assembly: GCA_963787145.1. Taxonomy (GTDB): domain Bacteria; phylum Acidobacteriota; class Terriglobia; order Terriglobales; family Acidobacteriaceae; genus PALSA-350. Next base: position 16,058 of record CAWBBY010000032.1, on the reverse strand, counting down.
AAACCGATTTCAGCGGCGGCATCGTCCGGGACAATCCAGCCGTTAACAAGATGATTGCCGAAAATACAGCACTTGGCCGGGCAGGTCTCCCGGAAGATCTCGGTCCTATGATCGCGTCGCTTCTTTCAGAAGAAAATCATTGGGTCAATGCGCAGCGTATCGAGGTCGCAGGCGGAGTCGCAATTTAGCCCTCCGCTTCAGCCACGAGGGATAAGTGCGGAGCCGCTGGGCGCGCTCAAGTCCAGGACCCCACAGTGTCAAATCGCAAGACAACCGAAAAAGGAGAGCAACATGCCAAGAGGAAGATTGACGAAACACCCATTTTTGCCCTTGTTGGGTTTTGGGGTGATAGCGGCGGCGACCACCGCGTCAGCTCAAACCGCCCCGGCAGCCTTTGTTTCTGCTATCGGCGACAACATTAACGTCGTTTTTGTCGAAAACCATATAGTTATTGACAGGCCTGCGAGTGAGATATTTGATTTCGTCTCAACCCCGGGGAACGTCTATAAATGGTTTACCAAGTCGAGCGACGCAAAACCGTTTATCAGCGGGGCGCTTGACCACCCAACCGGGTCGGCGATCAAGTATTCGAAACCATCGACTTTCCGGATGGGAGAAAGCTGAGTTTGGTGCAGACGACAGTCGTCTGTATTCCTGGTTTCGAGTGGGTGGTCACGGGGCAGCCCATCGGCAACGACGGCAAGCCCTTGCCGCAAGTGCTTTCACTTGCGGTCTGGACCGTACAATCTCTTCCCGGCGGCAAAAGTATGTTCAGCAGGTTCTTCTCTCTTGTCGTGTCGGAAGGAAGCGTGACACTTTCGCGCTCGAAGAATGCCGCCTTGGACCCTGTGGGGAGCCAGGCCGCGTTGGAACGGCTCAAGAAATACCTTGAGGGGTCGCAGAAGACGAACTGAGCAAGGGCGATCATCCCGGACGCTCCGGCGAGACGTCCGGGATCCTGCCGCGACAGCGGCTCAGTTCTAGCGCGCTCCTCACCTTTGAGAGCGTCGCAGACAGCAAAGGGGAAATGTGCAGAAAGGGGGAACGAGCCTGTTTCGAAACCCGCCGATCGCTATTCTGCGGGCTGGATTGCTGACGAGAAACCGACATGTGAGGACCGCCGTGCGGGCACCATATCGATCAGCTCATGTGAGCAGTCGGCTCGATGCGGAATGCAGATTCTGGGCACACCGTTGAAGCATGGACCGTAGTGTACCGATCTCCTCAGCGGTAAAACCGACTGTCATGCTCTTCTCCACATCATCGATTGCTTCGCGTGCGCTCGCCAGCACCTCAGCGCCTTTTTGCGTCAACTCACTCTGCATGATGCGTCCGTGTGTCTGGTGAGGAGTTCGATGCAAGAGCCCCATCTTTTCCAGGTTGGCCACGATCCCCAGCATGCTCTGGGCTGTGACAAAGGCCCCACGTGCAAGGGAGGCATTTGAAATTCCAGGTTGCTGCTGAACTGCGGATAAAACGTTGAACTGTGCCGTAGTCACACCCAGGTGGCTGAGCTGGTCATCCATGCTCGTCCGGAGTGCGTGTTGTGCTCGCTTGAGCACGTATCCTAGGTGATCCGCCATCGGATGTTCTGGTGCCATGTTCGTCCATGTGTCTTTCACGCTTGACATATAAGGCTCCTTATATATTATAAGGAGCATGACAACATCCGGCAAGCAAAGGACTGCGCCAAAATTGATCGGGCCAAGCTTTATTGCGCTCCAGGTTCGCGATCTTGAGGCATCCAAAACCTTCTACGTAGAGCAGATCGGTCTCACTGCATCCCCGCACAATCCACCGAGCGCGGTTGTCTTCAACACCAAACCTGTCCCGTTTGCGATCCGGACACCGATGGTTGACCTCGATGCAACTGGCAAGCTGGGATGGGGCGTGTCTCTTTGGATCGCCGCAACGGATGCCGATGTGCTCCATACGCAACTGGTGGAGAAGGGCGTACCCATCCTTCTCCCTCCTACCAATGGACCGTTTGGAAGATTCTTCGCCTTCCGTGACCCGGATGGATACGCAATTACCGTCCACACGGAAAAGCCAAAGCAGGCAACGGCCACGTTGGACGCAAGCAGCCGATATCTAACATTCATCAACACCTTCTCCGTCGAACCTGAAAACGCGGACCGCCTGGTGGAGAACCTGCAGAAGGCTACTGAAGAGATTTTTCAAGATCAACTCGGCTTCATCTCCGCGAACATCCACGTCAGTCGCGACCGACGCAAGGTCGTCAATTACGCGCAGTGGCGATCCAAGGAAGATTATGCGGCTATGAGCAAGCTGCCTGGCATTCAGGCGCACATGAAGGCAGCGGCGGCGTTGGCGACCGGGTTTGATCCTGTCGACTACGATCTCCGCGCGGTGATGCTTGGCGAAGGCGAGTAATAAGTTCTTTAGCCTTGATGGAGGCTCGAATTGGCAGTCGCAAAGGTGGCGCAAAAAAGCTATTGGGTTGGGGTCGCAAGCCACGACCATGTACTCGGTGCCGTTCGAGGCGGCTTCTGCCAACTGGGCCACGGTAAGGAGTCTTTGGTGCGCCGATTGAAGGCCGGCGACCTCATCGTCTTCTACTCGCCACGCGAATTGATGGGAAGCGGACCTGTCCTGCAGGCTTTCACCGCTGCCGGACGCATCCTTGACGAATTTCCCTACAATGCTGAGCAGTCTGCGGGCTTTCGTCCATATCGCCGCCGGACGAAGTTTTTCAAGAGTAAACAGGCGCCCGTCCGGCCGTTACTGCAAGAACTGACATTTACCCAAGGGAACGAGAATTGGGGCTTAGCGTTTCGCAGAGGAGCTTTCCGGATCACTGCGAACGACTTCAAGAGAATTGCAAAGGCCATGTCCATCAAAGGCGAGCTCTATTGCACAACAAGACGGCCAGATGAACAGTGATCCTTGATTGGGAGAAATGCGATGGCGAACAGCAAGGATGTCGTGGTAACCGGCGTCTCGACCGGAATCGGTTGGGGAACCACAAAGGTGCTTGTGTCAAAAGGATTTCGCGTATTCGGTTCTGTTCGCAAGCAGGCTGACGCCGATCGTTTGCAAACAGAGTTCGGTAACAGTTTTGTGCCTCTCATGATGGACATTACTGACACCGACGCGGTACATCAAGCTGCCCAGAAGGTCAGCTCAATCATAGGCGACAGGAATTTGGTTGGCCTGGTAAACAATGCAGGAATTGTAGTGAGCGGGCCGCTGCTTTATCTGAGACCCAGCGAGTACAGGCGGCAGTTGGAGGCCAACATGATCTCCCCGCTTGTCGTAATCCAAGCCTTCGCTTCTCTTTTGGGAACGGATAAGAAGAGGCACGGTCCCGCAGGCCGGATCGTGAACATCAGCTCTACCGGCGCAAAAGTCGCTATCCCGCTTATCGGCGGTTATAGCTCCTCTAAAGCTGGTCTGGAGGGAATGTCGGACGCCCTCCGTCAAGAACTGATGTTATTTGGCATCGACGTTGTGATCATTGAACCGGGCACGGTGAACACGGCGATGTACAACAAGGGTGAAAAAGAAGATTTGAGTGAGTTCAAGCCGACCGAGTATTGGGAGGCGGTGCAGAATTTCCAGAAATACATCGTTAACGAAGCCCGCACTAACGGCTTACCCCCTGAGCGTATCGGCGAGGCCGTCCATGTGGCGCTCACCACGGCAAAACCGAAGGCACGATATGCGGTCGTTCCGCAACGTTTCAAGAACTGGACGCTGCCCAGACTTCTTCCTGTGAGGATGCTCGACGCCTATCTCGCAAAGCAAATGGGACTCACAAAGCGATAGCCATCCTCGGATAGCAGCAGCGAGAACCCGCAGCGCCGGTCTTTTAGATCACAGGATGGCTCAAATTGTGGTCTTGCTGTGACCGTTCGCACCGTGGACGAAGGTGTGCTCACCGAAGTCGGTATCGCCACCCGCGGATGAACTTTGAAAGCGACCGCAGTTTCAGATTGTGATGGTCTTCAGCACCGGCTTACATGTTTCATGTTGATTCAGGACCTTATTAAGCGCACTGAGTGAACGGTACTGTAAGTTGGATTAGTCCCGGCAAGTCGGCAAGTGTTTACGAATATATGCACTTCGCTAGACCGCACAATCGGAAGCTTGAACAAATAACCCAGAACCTGTTGCGGTTTGCAGCTTCCTCGGATAGTGAATGATAAAGGACGTTTGCTTCAATAACGCGCGACGCTGCTCCCAAGAGCGGGATTTCGAGGCGCGACAATCATTGATTTAAGCGGAGATCACCGTGAGGACAAAACTGTGGGTGCGGCTGGAAGGAGCCGCTCTCTATGGTTCCTCAAAAGCATCCCGATTCTGTCGCCCATTCGGCGACACTCGGCTTTGTACCTAAAGGAACAAGAAATGAGGAGGGGCTTCCCCCGCATTTCCTGTGGAGTTTGGTGGCGTTGGCGAACCTCATTGGCTTTCCTTACTGAAAGCCGCACACGCCATGTCCGGTGCAGCGTACAGGAAATCCGGTCGCCCATCGTCAACCCATGTACGCCGAAGTCGCGAACATGGGGCACCCGTCCAGAGGGCAAGGCTAGCGGGGAAGCTTGGGATTGGGTGCACAATGATCAGAGGAAACTCGGCCGGGGGGACGAAAAGCACCCCCGTGTTTTCGCGGTTCTTTCCGTCAGCCCCTCGACGCCCGCAGGCAATCGCCTTCATGCTTCCTTGCCCGCCAGAAGATGAACTTGCCCGCGATGCTCTCCCGCCATATGAAGGATGGCTTTGTCGAACGTGGCTAGAATGACTCCCTCGCGGATTGCGATACCGAGCAGAAACGCATCCGTAACTTGGTTGTGGCCATGCAGCCGGGCTGCGAATGGAGCCGTGGTCTGATGCCAGTCAGCCACGACTGGCAAGTAATGATAACCAGGCTCCCGCTTGAGACTTGAAAGGATCGCCACGGCCTCGTCCATAGGGAGGTTGCGCGTCTTCGGGTGGGTCAAGAACCGCAGGAGACCCGCTTCGGTGAAGGCGCAAAGCGCCCATTTCAACAATGGAGTGTCGAACCACTCCATTGCTGATGAATGGTATATATGGTCCTCGTTGACCAGCGCGATGAGAAGATTGAGGTCCAACAGGTAAGCCATAGGCTAGGCCAAGTCATCTTCAGCGAAATCCTTCACTTTATCCGGAGTGATGACCTGTCCGGTTTTCGCTACGACCAGAAACCCGCGACGAGTCCTCTTCAGGCGAGGGGATTCCAGGACCTTGGCGGGGACGACCTTGGCGGGGACCGACCTTGGCGGGGACGGACTAACCCCTAAAGGAAAATGCCCTCCCGTTGGATCCCCCATAGGGGTCACCTCAAAACCGGCCATAGAGGGACCGCCTGAGACATCAGCTCCGAGATGGTCACGAATTCCCTAGAAGAGACGGATCGTGGGCAGTTTCTCTGCGGAGGCTACTTCAAGGAGCACTTGGTCGGCCAAGACAAAACCACCGATCGGTGCGTAGTTGCTTCTGCTCTGCACAACAGCCAGTTGGAGCGCGTCGAGGGTGCGAAGACGACAGCCAAACCCGTAGCGTCCTATCAGTTCTTCTGCGAGCGCATAATGTGCGTTGGACATTGGAAGGACTTCGAAGATTCCAAGGGAGAGGTCGGCGAGCAACTGAATCCAGAGCGCCGAGGCCGTCGCTTCCGAGATGTGTCCAGTGCGCACCTTGACGGCAAACGCGGATCGCGTTTCCACAAGGGTCAAGCGGGAAATGAGCATACGGTTTTGCGGGTCGTTGAAGAGAGCCAGCAGCTTGTCCGTGCCCGCTTCTGGATGGTAACGCTTTACGAACGCACTGGAGTCGAGGAAATAATCTGCCACTTCACCGCTCGCCTCGCTCCTCGACGATCACCTCTGACATGGAACCAGGGATGGCGGAGAGCTGCCGTTGGATTTCCGCCAACCCCGGGGCAGGCCCGAGTTCACGAAGCTGCGCCGTTGCCCACGCCTTGTAGTCGAGAATTTCGTCTACCGTCACCAGTACGTGCTGTTGGTCCGCCAGCGCCAGCGGCTGCAAAGGCCGCAGAACCCCATTCTCGTAAACAGCTTCCAATTGCTTGCTCATAGGTGACAGTGTATGCCAAATATCCTTCGCCCTCCCGTTGCTAGATTTTTCGACGGGCATTTTCGGGAACGGACGGAATTTCCCCTAAGCCAGTGAAGCTCGTCTTGACCTTTATCGCAATGGGTTCGCTTTCCAATGGTCTTTCGAACTACGCTGGCGCCGCGGTTGGATACCGGACAATCGACCTCATCGAAAGCTCCGGCGGGGGAACCTGTTCCGGTCTCCCACCGCTCGCCGAAACACGAAAGATCGCATGGACTCTCAACACAGGAAGGCCCCTGTGGATGGAGTGCATGTTGTCATGTAGATGCATTACAATGCGTATTGAGGGATCTACATGCCTGCCAATGCGCTTGTGCAAACCCGAATTGATGCGAAGGTCAAAGCTAGAGCCGCCGCCGTCCTGGAAGAGATAGGAATGACGGTTTCGGACGCGGTCCGCATTCTGCTTACCCGTACCGCCAACGAAGGCGCTCTACCCTTTCCCGTCGATCCGGGTGGAGCGGCGCACGACGAGTGGTTTCGCGCCAAAGTGCGCGAGGCGCTCGCAGACCCACGCCCGGCCATCGCTCACCACCGCGTCAAGGAGCACTTTGCCGGACGCCGTGCAGCGGCAAGCAAAAAGACCGTTGGTTAATTCGTGCGGATTGAGTGGACCCTGTTTGCGATGAATGATCGGGAGGCCATCTTCGACTATCTCGAAGCCGACAGCCCGCGCGCCGCCATCCTGATCGACGATAGGATCGAAGCTCAAGCAGGTAGCGCTTTTGATCGACACGCCCGAGATCGGGCGTCGGGGCCGGATCGAAGGAACCCGCGAGCTGGTCATCCCGCGAACGCCTTATATTGCAGCCTACAGAATTGAACGCGAGACCGTCACGATCTTGCGCGTTTTGCATGGCGCTCAAGAGTGGCCGGAGGAGATGGAGCCCGGGGGAGACACAGAAAAAGATTCGGCGACATAAGACGCAGGGATTCAGCCTGGAATTTGATCGTCAGGCCGGCGGGGACAGGCCGGTGGGGACAAGGCCCGTGCGGGGACGAAAAGTACCCTGTGTTTCGCGGTTCTTTCCATCAGCCCCTCGACGCCCGCAGGCAATCGCCTTCATGCTTCCTTGTACGCCAAGAGATGAACTTGCCCGCGATGCTCCCCCGCCATATGAAGGATGGCTTTGTGGAACGTGGCTAGAATGACTCCTTCGCGGATTGCGATACCGAGCAGAAACGCATCCGTAACTTGGTTGTGGCCATGCAGCCGGGCTGCGAATGGAGCCGTGGTTTGATGCCAGTCAGCCACGACTGGCAAGTAATGATAACCAGGCTCCCGCTTGAGACTTGAAAGGATCGCCACGGCCTCGTCCATAGGGAGGTTGCGCGTCTTCGGGTGGGTCAAGAACCGCAGCAGACCCGCTTCGGTGAAGGCGCAAAGCGCCCATTTCAGCGATGGAGTGTCGAACCACTCCATCGCTGATGAATGGTGTATATGGTCCTCGTTGACCAGCGCGATGAGAAGATTGAGGTCCAACAGGTAAGCCATAGGCTAGGCCAAGTCATCTTCAGCGAAATCCTTCACTTTATCCGGAGTGATGACCTGTCCGGTTTTCGCTACTACCAGAAACCCGCGACGAGTCCTCTTCAGGCGAGGGGATTCCATATTTGCCGGCTTCGACATCTGCTGGACACTGCGCAGCAGTTCACTGACGGCCGCTCCCAACGCTAACCCCCTTGCCGCTGCATATGCAGAGGCGAAGTCGTAAACATCGGTATCCAGGTGAATGTTGGCGCGTGTCTTCATAGCAGCAGTATTGCACCGTTTATATTATCAGTGCAATATTTGTTTTCGGTGCATATTCACTGTTTTTTAGGGGGGCAGAGTACCATCCCCGACACGCTCCACGGCAGACCGGGACAGGCGGGGCAGGCGGCCACACACCAGGCTTAACTTCCGTGTTCAGGATGGGCAGCCAGCGGAAGCGGACAAACTGACAAACTCGGCTTTGTACCTAAAGGAACAAGACAAGAAATGAGGAGGGGCTTCCCCCGGATTTCCTGTGGAGTTTGGTGGCGAACCTCATGCGGCTTTCCTTACTGAAAGCCGCACACGCGGTCATGTCCGGTGCAGCGTACAGGAAATCCGGGCCGCCCATCGTATTCAACCCATGTACGCGGAAGTCGCGAACATGGGGCACCCGTCCAGAGGGGAAGGCTTGCGGGGAAAGCTTAGGATTAGGTGCACAATGGCCAGAGGAAACTCAACAAAGCAGGTGTTCAACGTAAGGAAATCGCCTACACTTTCCAGAGAAGTTATGGAAGTGATGCGCGAAGCCCGAGCTCATTTGCAATCTCGCCAAGTCGCCGGTCCCTGGTCCAGATTGAAATCGACCTATCAAAAAGAGCGCAGCATACCAGTTGAAGATCGGTGAGGCCGATTCCTCTTCTGTACAACATTTTGTGTTCGATCAAGCTGTACAGTTCCTCGCTCGCCACAACAGAGGCCTGGGGCAGTAGGGCAAGATCAGCCAAAACCTTTTCTCGGCTAGCTATAGAACCCAGCGCCAACTCCAGGCGGATGAATGGATGGGTCACGACCTGATCATTCTGTAACAGTAGCTGCAGTTTCGCGTCAGCGCTTCGCAGATGGTCGATCCAGATCGACGTGTCGACCAGAATCACTCTTCCGTCCGACGGCGCGGCGCGGCCTCAGCCGCCGGGTCACTTCCCCCAAGAGCCGCCAGCCTCCGGGCCGCTTCATTGCGGACCAGCCTGGTGAGTGCTTCTCTCACGAGAGCTGCCTTCTCCTTGATTCCGGTGTAATACTCCGCCTGCTTGACCAGCTCGTCATCTAGCGCAATGGTTGTCCGCATATGCGTATAATAGCATCGGTTCGATGCCATAATTAGTGCTACGCTTTCGCCGTTCTTTTAAATGGCATTGATCTGTGGGTTGACCCACGTTATCATGCCATTATGGGCATCCGCCTTACTTTGGACAAAGCTGGTCGCATCGTGATTCCGAAGCCATTGCGGGAAGAACTCCGCCTGGAGCCGGGCGATGACCTGGAAATGGAATGCTCCGGAGAGGAAATCACGCTGCGTCCGGTCCGGGGCACGGGACCGCTCACCAAAGAGCACGGCGTCTGGGTATTTCGTACCGGGCAGCCTATGCGCGCTTCTGCCACGGATGCGATGCTGCGCCAGATCCGTGAGGAACGTGACTCGGCCAACCTCGGCCAGGGCGAATGAAAGGGTTCCTCGATACGTCGGTGCTGGTGCCGGTATTTTATGGGGACCATGTTCATCACCAGGCGAGTCTCCGGCTGTTCATTCAATTTGATAAATCGACCGGCTGCTGCGGAGCGCATAGCTTGGCCGAGGTCTTCTCCACGCTAACCAGAATGCCGGGCAAACACCGAATTAGCGGGGAGCAGGCCATGCTGTTCATTGGCAGCATATGCGAACGGCTTTCGCTCGTCGCGCTGGATGGGGATGAATACGCTAAGGCGTTGCAGGCTTCAGCAGCTCTCGGTATCGTCGGCGGGGGAACCTACGATGCGATCCTGGCGCATTGCGCCCTGAAAGCCGAGGCCGAGGCGATCTATAGCTGGAACAGCCGACACTACGCGCAGTGCGAACCGGAAGTTACGCGACGTTTGCAAACGCCATGAATCCTTGAATTACTGAATTACTGGGTGGCAGATGGCTGAGAAACTCGGGCTAAAGGACATTGTTGATGAAAGAGGTCGGCGCGGAAAACTCTTCAAGAAGACGGAAGGCGTCGCCAGCGCTAAAGCGCAGGATCAAAGTAGAGACTCTTTCCCGGAGCGCTGAAGCGCTCCTTCCCCCGCATGAATGCGGGGGCTTCCACCGCGGTCACCGAGTATGCGGTCAGCAGCGATTTAGGGCATAGAAAGGGCCGCCAGTTTCCTGGCGGCCTTTTAGTTAATGCCTAGGCCGGGGGGACGAAAAGTACCCCGTGTTTCGCGGATCTTTCCGTCAGCCCCTCGACGCCCACAGGCAATCGCCTTCATGCTTCCTTGCCCGCCAGAAGATGAACCTGCCCGCGATGCTCTCCCGCCATATGAAGGATGGCTTTGTCGAACGTGGCTAGAATGACTCCCTCGCGGATTGCGATACCGAGCAGAAACGCATCCGTAACTTGGTTGTGGCCATGCAGCCGGGCTGCGAATGGAGCCGTGGTTTGATGCCAGTCAGCCACGACTGGCAAGTAATGATAACCAGGCTCCCGCTTGAGACTTGAAAGGATCGCCACGGCCTCGTCCATAAGGAGGTTGCGCGTCTTCGGGTGGGTCAAGAACCGCAGCAGACCCGCTTCGGTGAAGGCGCAAAGCGCCCATTTCAGTAATGGAGTGTCGAACCACTCCATTGCTGATGAATGGTGTATATGGTCCTCGTTGACCAGCGCGATGAGAAGATTGAGGTCCAACAGGTAAGCCATAGGCTAGGCCAAGTCATCTTCAGCGAAATCCTTCACTTTATCCGGAGTGATGACCTGTCCGGTTTTCGCTACTACCAGAAACCCGCGACGAGACCTCTTCAGGCGAGGGGATTCCATGTTTGCCGGCTTCGACATCTGCTGGACACGGCGCAGCAGTTCACTGACGGCCGTTCCCAACGCTACCCCCCTCGCCGCCGCATAGGCAGAGGCGAAGTCGTAAACATCGGCATCCAGGTGAATGTTGGCGCGTGTCCTCATAACACCATTATTGCACCGTTCAGATTATCGGTGCAATATTTACTTTGGGTGCATGTTCGCCTGTTCCTTGCCCTCAATTTCTGCGACGGAGTGTTCCCGCGGGTTTGAAAAACCCGCTCCCAGCTCGGATCCTTGCGGAGTCCCCGATTCAGTGAGACGGGTATAGTGGGATCTTGTTTGATACTTCGTAGGGTTGAGGTGCACCCCATGGCTTCGTTAATGGATCAGCTACGGTGGTCGGATGCGGAGAAGAAGATTGCTCGCCGGGTGTTTGAGAAGGCGCTCCAGCAGGAATTGGACGAGGTCATTCATGAGGTGAAGGAAATGGCGCGCGACATCAAGGAACCACCCGACCTTTGGAAGTTGGAGGACTATCTTACGCGCCGCCGCAAAGCCATCGATTCCACGTACGATTACCGCTACTCGCAACTACCACTTGTATTTGGCCAGCTGGCGCGTAAAGGTCAGATCCGTTTGGAGGATTTGCAGGGACTGGGAGAAGAGAAGTTGTCGTATGTTCGCTTCATCACGGGCCAGGGCAAGTAGAAAGGCCGTCTTCCCAGCAATAAAGCGACCTCAGGGCCTAAAGGCCTCATCAGCCCCTTTTGTACGGCCCGACTAAAGCCGTGCCCTGATACAAAACATGAGTTTTTCTGTAGCAAATAAAGCCCCCCTAGACCTCAGAAAAAACGTATCCGTCAGAGCAAACCCACGGTTGACTAGTGCGGATGCCTCGCGGCCCAAGCGGCAGGGGTAAGTTCTGCGGTGCGCTGGAGTGGCGCGTTTGCAAGCCCTGGAAGGATGTCGGCAAGGTAATCACGGATGGGGAGTTTGAGCCGGCGGCAGCTTTCAACCACGGAGAAGATTGCTGCGATGCGTGGGCCGGCGTGTTGGCTGCCGATATGGATCCAGTTGGATCGGCCCAGGGCGATGGGACGCATCGAATTTTCGGCAAGATTGTTGCTCAGTTCCAGTTCTGGATGGTCGAGGAAGCGTGTCAGCCGCGTCCAGATCGCCAGCGTGTAACTGCAAGCCTGGCCCGCAGCGCTCTTGGGCAGCACCGTCTTGCTCATCGCCAGGATGTGACTGCGGATTTGGTCGAGCAAAGGCGGAGCTTGCTGCTGTCGGAGAGCATGGCGGCGGGCGTGATCCATGTTGTCATCGCGCGCCTGGGCATCGATGGCGAACAAGTCGTCCATAAGTTCCACCCCCCGGATCGAGGCGACATCCTGCCTGTTAAGCTTCACCGCGTCGACAAACCGCCTTCGCGCATGGGCCCAGCAGCAGGCGTGCACGATGTTGGCTCCGCCGACCCCGCGATCATAGGCAGCATAGGCGTCGGTCTGCAGTATCCCTTCGAACTTATCCAGGAAGTGGGCCGGGCCTTCGCGCCCGCGGCTCATGCGAAAATCGAACACCGTCGCTCCGCCCGGTGTTCCGTACTGCCACAGATAGGCCTGATGATTGGTTCCGCGGCCATCCTGGGTCTGCACATCCACCGGTGTTTCGTCGGCCTGAATGTAGGTTCCCGCCAATAACTCCCTACGCATCGCGCCGGCAACAGGTATTAACAGCTCTCCCACACGCATGATCCAGCCGCACATGGTGGCACGGCTGATCTCGATGCCCGTGTCGCGCTTCAGAATCGAACTCTGCCGATACAACGGGCAGTGGTCGGCATATTTTTTGACCAGCGTGTCGATGATGACGCGGTCAGACACCAGGCTCTTGTCGATGATGCGCGCGGCCAGCGGCGCCGCAACCACGCCCTGCTCCTCGCACTTCTTACAGGCACGCTTCTCGCGCTTGGTGAGCTCGACGAAGTACTCGGCGGGCTTGACATCGAGCACCTCGCTGGTCTCATAGCCGATCACCGTTGTCTCTGCTCCGCAGCAGGCGCAAACACACTGTGAGGGCGCACAGGCAACCACCTTTTCCATCCGCGGCAAGTGCGCCGGCAAGCTCTGGCGGCCAGGATGCGGTGCACGTGGCTTTCTGCCCGATGTCGCAGGGGGCGGGGCTGCCGGCTTCTCGCTCTCCGCCTGAACCTCATCCTGGCTCACCCCCGGTTCTTCGTCCAGCAACTCCAATTGCAGGTCGCTCAACTTTTCGCTGCCCGGACCATATTGGGCAATGCGCTGCTGGCGAAGCTTCTCTTCCAGCACCTGAATCTTCAGCCGTGCGTATGCCAGCTCTTTCTTCCCCGACTCAAGTTGCTTTTCCAGTTGTGCGACGACCTCGGCCATGAAGGGATCCGAGTTCGGAGGAACGGTGGGCTCAGAAGGCATGCTCACGATGTCTTTTAAATAACAGACAACGAGGAACAGAACGAGCGAAATCGTCAGTGTTCATGCGGTTTTCAGTGACTCTGCTGGTTCTTCTGCAGAAACCCTGCGATGCCACTTACGTGACCGCGTCTGAGTCAAATCAATGCCCCCCAACAGCAACGCCAGCTCTTCGTGACTCAACACGATTTTCTTCGCATCGCTGTCTCTCTCGGGCCAACGAAATCTCCCACCGTCTAATTTTTTCGCACACACCCAAAGCCCGCTCCCGTCATATACCAGCAGCTTCAGCCGGTTGCGCCGCGCATTGGCGAACAGAAATACATGGCCGCTCTCCGGATCGCAGCCCAGTTGATCGCGCACCAGGCCATACAGACCGTTAAAGTTCTTGCGCATGTCTGTCGCGCCCGCGGCTACGTAAATCCGTGTCGCCGGTCCGAACCCAAACACCGCCTTACACCTTGTCCAATATCGTGAGCAGGCGCTCCAGCGTTTGCCCGTCGAATCCGCGTCCCACCTCAATGCGGCGCCCGCTACGCGACTCGACCACCAGACCACGGTCGCACCGAACAGCGCATCTTGAACCCCGCGCTGTGGACAAAACCACTTCCACGGGAAGTATCGGACCGGCGCCCGATCCCGCCCATTTCTCTACCCGCTGCCGGTACTTATCTAGAGTCGTTACAGACAATCCATGCTGCTGACAAAAACCATCCCGCGTCAGCCCACTGGCTTCATACTCCGCAACTAGCTTCTCCACCTCGACCCGACTCCGCCGCTTCCTTACCGATACTGCTTCGCTCATCACTCAAGTCCAACACCAAACCAAGCAGAACAACAGGTGCGTTACCCTGACGGATACGAAAAAACGTACCTCAGGGCCTAAAGGCCTAAAGGCCTCATCAGTCCCATATCTGACGGCACGGCTGAAGCCGTGCCCTTCGTACTGAGTTTTTCCGCAGCCTGTAAAGTCGTGCCCTGACACAAAACATGAGAGCTGTGGCTCGTCCGGCTGTGGTTGAGGTCGCGAAATCGGGCGTTCTCACCGGACGCTGAAGCCAGTACCCTTCAACGGAAGAGAGTACGGCTTGTTTCTAAACGATCCTCTCGCCCTCTACTATTTGTTTGACATCTCGCTTGCCATGCAGAATGCGTATGACGCTAAGAGTGTCCTTTTCCAGCAGATAATAAATCCGGATGGCCTCGAAGCCGGCAACCGGCCACGTCCGAAGGTCTTGAAGCTGGGGGATGCTCGAATGAAAACGTGGTCCGATAAGGGGGTGCTGTAACAGCGACTGAACCGTGAGGCGGACAGCGTCGCGGAATCGAACAGCCACTTCCGGCAGATTCAATGTGACAAGGTAATAGCGAAACTGGCGCACCACGTCGTCGCTTGCGGCTTGCCGATACGAAACTTTCAAGAACGCCGGCCGGATTTATGATCGACAAGCAAGCTCTCCGTCTGTGCGTTTACCCCACCCCAAAACTCAACTTCCGTGAGTTGCTTGGAGCCTAGACCTTCCGCAAGCAGCGCATTCAATTCTTCCTGCGTCCCCTCGAAACCTGGCACGATGCGCTGTTCGACTGCAGCCAAGCCCGCATCTACGACTTCCTCGATAGACGCGTAGGCGCCCCGGCCAATTACGGCCTTTACCCGCTCTTCCTGCTCTGGTGTGAGTTGAATTGTCATTCTGTTCTGCCTCCCTATTCGTCGCACTTCCCGCATCAAAATACGATTTTCCAGACGCGCTTTTTTCCCCTCGATCGCTCCCCGTACCGCCTCGACCCGCGAACTCCCACCCTGCTCCCACCAACTTCGCGACTGTCACCCGGTGAGTGGCTAGCCAGTTCTTTCTGTTGGGAGATGGATAATACACGCGTAGTTTAACTTGTCTCTCGCGTGCCCCAACCGGCACCAATAGAAAAAGGCCGCCAGTTTCCTGGCGGCCTTTTAGTTAATGCCGGCAATCACCTACGCTCCCACACACTTACGCGTGCAGTGGTGCAGTACCATCCCCGGCATGCCGGGGCAGGCGGCCACAGCGAGGCTTAAACAATTCTTTGGGAACGTCCAGTCATGGCGCAGCACGCCGCGTTTCTGGAACAGCAGGAGTCGAAAACCCAACAGATCGAACACCTGAAGCTGGTCATCGAGAAGTACCGGCGGATGATCTTTGGCCGCAAGAGCGAGAAGCTAACAGCTCAATAGATTCAGGTGGCTGGCGGATTTCCAGAGAGCAGCCATTCGCAATGCTATGGGGAATCCCACGGATTCATTACCGGCACCCCTGCCATGTCGAAATCTCTGCGGTCGCGCGTGACGACTGTAAGACCGTGTTGTAAGGCAGTCGCGGCAAGGAAGAGATCTGGATGTGAATAGGTATGTCCGGTCTTCCGCCCCTCTTCCATCAATAGCCGCCATTTGAGCAGAATATCTTCGGTAACCGGCAATATCCGTCCCGTGAATGCGGGCCGCAGTTTCAGCGCCAGCCAATCATTCAATTGAGCACGGCGCGTGGAATCTTCCTGAAGCTCGATGCCGAAGCGAATTTCGGCAATATTGACGGTGCTGATATACAGCGAACTAAGCGGTTGCGCGGCGTAAAAGGCCGTGACACGGGGTTCCGGCTTTGGCTTTCGTCCTTCCGACAGAATATTAGTGTCCAGCAACCACGCCATCAGAGCATGACATCCCGCACGTTGGAGAGGCAGATGCGGGGCGGTGTTAGATCAATATCCGGGTAAGGCGAGTCCTGCAATGCCGCCAGCACCAAAGCGCCAGTCTCGGTGGTCGGCGAAGTCGCAGCCGTACGTTCGTCAAGGGCATCAAGAGCCTTTTCGATCAACTCATCGGCATCGTTGAATCGGCCGGTCCGAATCTGCATAGTCAAGCGCTGCATGAGATGGGGATTATGAATTTCTATCGTCATTGCCCTGGCCCTTCCCTCTCCTAGATTTTCGCACATGCCGAGCACCAAT
>CAWBBY010000031.1:0-137959 GCA_963787145.1 uncultured Acidobacteriaceae bacterium | reverse complement strand
AGACCTACCAGCCTCTTGCGAGTTCAGGAATCCGTTTGTCACGAATACCAAAGCCTTTCGCCCTTCGTCTTGTCTTGATCGCTCTCGCCCCCGGCATCCTCTTTGCTGCCCAAAGCACCCCGAGCGCGGCGCCAGCTCTCCCTCTTAGCAGCCGGGTGAAAACGCTGAATGCCATCTTCTCCGACGCTTGGGAAGATCGCCTCAAGCACGAACCCGAGTTCGCCTCCTCGATCGGCGATAACCGCTACAACGATCAGCTCTCGGATTACTCGGTGCAGGCCTATAACGAATCCCTTGCGCGCGGGCGTGCCTTCCTGACTCGACTGGCCGAGGTGGATACGACTGGAATGTCGGATCAGGAGCAGTTGAGCAAAGAGTTGATGGTGCGCCAGCTGATCGAAGATCAGGAGGAAGCCAGATTCAAGCCGTGGGAGTTGCCGGTCAACCAGTTCTATGGCCTGCAAGTTGATCTCCCTCAGCTCGTACCTCAACTTAGCTTCACTACGGTAAAGGATTACGACGATTACATCGCTCGTCTTAAGAAGGTCCCACTCGCCTTTCAACAGATCACCGACGATATGTCCATCGGCATGGACGACCATCGCGAGCCGCCCGCCTACCTTATGGAAAAGGCGCTTGGGGAAGTCAACGACATCGCCAATGAAAAACCGCAGGACAGCCCATTCGCCCTTCCAGTGCAGAAGTTTCCAGCTTCGGTTTCTGCGACCCAGCAGGCGCGGATTAAAGAAGAACTACTCGCGGCAATAACAGGCCAGGTGATACCGGCTTACGTCCGCTTCGGCAAGTTTCTGAAGTCGCAATACATCCCCAGCGGCCGCAACGATCCCGGCATATGGGCTCTGCCCGATGGCGAGGCCTATTACCGCTTTCTAGTAAAGCAGAGCACAACTACCGACATGACGGCGGATCAGATTCACCAGATCGGCGTTGACCAGGTAAAAGAAGACGAAGAGCAATTGCTGGCCATTGCCAAGAAGCTGGGGTTTGCCGACATCAAGGCGCTCCAGAACGCTGCCGAAAACAACCCTAAGCTCTATCCGACCAGCAAAGAGCAGCTTCTGGACGCTTATCGTGGATACATTGACCAGATGCGGCCCAAGCTTCCCCAGCTCTTTGGGCGATTGCCGAAAGCGCCGCTGGTGGTCATGCCAGTGCCGGATTATGCCGAAAAGGACCAGGCAGCGGCCTACTACATCCACGGCACCGCAGACGGCTCCAAGCCGGGCACAGTGTTCGTCAACACCTACAAATTTGTCACCCGGCCTCTCTATTTGCCGGAGTCCATCGCCTATCACGAAGGGCTGCCCGGTCATCATCTGCAGATCTCGATCGCGCAGGAGCTGACCGGCCTTCCCGAGTTTCGAAAATACACCTACTACACCGCGTACACCGAGGGATGGGGACTCTACGCCGAGCGGCTGGGAAAGGAAGTCGGCTTCTACCAGGATCCCTATAACGACTATGGCCGTCTGGAAGCGGATATCTTCCGGGCAGTGCGCCTGGTGGTCGATACCGGCGTCCACTCGCAGCGCTGGACACGCGAGCAGATGGTTGACTACTTCCATCAGCACTCGAGCCTGCCCGAGACCGATGTACAAGCCGAAGTGGATCGCTACATCGCCATGCCCGCGCAGGCGCTGGGCTACAAAGTAGGCCAACTCAAGTTTCTGGAGCTTAAGGCCAAGGCGCAGCAGGCGCTGGGGGATCGGTTTGACATCCGCGCCTTTCACGATCAGCTGCTTGATTCCGGCGCGCTGCCCCTCGACCTAGTGGAGCAGCGCATCAATACCTGGATCGCAGCCCAGCAAAAGACCCAAAAATAAGCAAGGAGATTCGATGGGCTCATATACAGCCAGTCAACCGCTTGCCGGCCTCCGCGTCGCTATTCTCGGAGCCGGAAAAATGGGGGGGATTTTGCTCCAGGCCTTCCTTAAGTCCAAAGTGCTGGAGCCGGAGCAGATCCTGGCCACCGTGGAACACGCAGAGCGCGCCGGGCAACTCTCCGCGCAGTGGGGGGTCGATGTATCCACGGACAATGTGGCGGCCGCAGAGGCTGCGGACCTGATTCTGATCGGGCTTAAGCCCATCACCGTCCCCGAGGTCGTCAGGCAGATTCGTCCCTCGCTCACGCCCAAAAAGCTCCTGATCTCGATTGCTGCCTCGGTGCGGACGACGGCGATCGAGCATGCTGCGGACATGGAAATCGGTGTGGTCCGAGCCATGCCGAACACTCCCTCCATGCTGGGGGCGGGCATCGCCGCCCTCAGCCGTGGACGCTATGCTAGCCAGGAGCAGCTGGACCTCGCGGCCTTGCTCTTCGCCACCGTCGGCCGCACGGTGATGGTCGAAGAAAAGCACCTGGATGCTGTTACCGGCCTTTCCGGATGCGGGCCGGCATTTATCTACATCATCCTAGAATCGCTGGCGGAAGCCGGGGTCAAGGTTGGCCTGCCGCGTGATATTGCCACCTTGCTGGCGGCCCAGACCACCTTCGGGGCGGCCAAGATGGTGCTCGAAACCGGCTACCATCCGGCACTGCTCAAGGACGCCGTGACCACGCCTGCGGGCTGCACCATCGATGGCATCCTGGAACTGGAAGAGGGCGGCCTGCGCGTGACCCTGATCAAAGCCGTGATGCGGGCCACCCAGCGCGCCAAGGAACTGGCCGGGTAAGATAAGCCAAGAGGTTCCGATGAGTTCCGCCCAGGCGTTTCCGGCTGCGGCATCGCCCGCGAAGAGACCCCGCACCTCGACTCTGTTGCCTCGCTTTGCCTGGGGGTTGCTGGCCTATAACGTCGCCGTTATCCTGTGGGGCGCGGTGGTCCGCGCCACCAGCTCCGGCGCCGGCTGCGGCGACCATTGGCCGCTATGCAATGGCGTGGTGCTGCAATCAAATCCGCGCCTGGCAACTCTGATCGAGCTTGCTCATCGAGTGAGCAGCGGCCTCACCCTTCCTGCGGTTCTCTTGTTGCTCCTGTGGACATTTCGCGCTACCGTTTCGGGCCACCTTGCACGCATAGCCGCTATCGCCGCGGTGCTGTTTACCTTCAACGAGGCCCTGCTGGGCGCATTGTTGGTGCTGTTACGACTCACCGCGGACAACCGTTCGCCGGCGCGCGCGGTTTATCTTTCTCTGCATCTGGCCAACACGCTGCTTCTGCTGGGCGCACTCACGCTCGCGTCACATTTCTTATCGCGCCGTGAGGCGTTCACTCGGCCCACGATACGCTTCACCCAATTGCCGCTCGCGGTCACTGGAATGACTGCAACCCTGGTGCTGGGAGTGACGGGAACCCTGGCGGCGCTCAGCGATACGCTCTTTCCCGCAACCTCGCTTAGCGCTGCCTTTGCGCAAGACTTCTCCGGCAGCGGCGGTTGGCTGCTACGGCTACGCATTCTTCACCCTCTGACTGCGGTAATTGCTGGTCTTTTTATTTGCTGGCTGCTGGTGCGCAGTATCAAGCGCCCGTCGGAGCACAAGCTGGCTCTGCTGGTGCTCTCGCTGCTGGTGCTGCAGTTTGGACTTGGCGTCGCGGACGTAACGCTGCTGGCGCCGGTGTGGCTGCAGATCTTCCATCTGCTGGGCGCGGACCTGCTATGGATCGCCCTGGTGGTGCTCGTCGCCAGGGTCTGCGTCCTGGACAAGACTCAAGCCACTAGCTGACTTATTGCGCGCAATCGTGATCGCTGGTGGATATTTCCCCAAGAGGCCGCCCGGAGTCCATCGCGCGCTGCCTTCTGCCATGAAGGATCTATAGTCGAACGACGCAACTCCGGCTTCCCAACTTACGCTATTCACTCCCTCGATGATCTACCCCACTGGAGCGCTAACTTGTTCAGAATGTGTTTGGTCGAAACTCCCACAGAATCGTCATCCTGAGAGCCTGTGACTTTTTCGATCTTTTCGTGTTTTTTGCGACCCGTTGTTTTTCAATCCCCTCCAGGGAGGCGTCATCCTGAGCGAAGCGCCTCGCAGATCTATCGCATAACAGAGGGTTTTATGGCGCGGAGTCGAAGGACCCCGGCGGTGCTTACTTTATCCGTGCTGCTCGGAGCTTTCCGACAACCGAAGCCCGACAACAGGATCTGCTGCGATACGCACTTGATCGTCACGGGTACATCTTTTCATGCACTGTATAAAGCGTGCCTGTATGGCTGCCGAGAATTTAGATGTAAGCGCCGGACATGGGGCCGGCCCGGTGCGGGCTCGTGGTTGAACAACTCCGAACAGCATGGGTAAGATAAGCACCGCCGAGGTCCTTCGACTCCGCGCCACTAGCGCCGCGTCACCCGATCAATCGATAAGGCGCTCTGCTCAGGATGACGATTCTGTGGGAGTTTTGACGAAACACCCCCGAAAGAAGTTGGCGCTTGTGGGGCGCAGCCCCGCCACTGCTTTTACGTAATCGTAATAGTTTTTTTAAGCAGATGGTTGAGCCATCCAGGGAAAGCAATCGAAACAAACCATTTTCGGCCCAGGTACGCCCTGGCGAACCTGGGGCACCCGTCCTGTTTTATGGATTTTTGTTTGGGGTTTTGTTTGCTTAGCCGGTCTTGCGACCGCGCGCGGGCTTGGTTTCTGTAACTGTGGCGGATTTCGGCGCTTTCTTCTTGGCGGGTTCGACCAAAGTGGGAGTAGCCGCGGCGGGGGCGCCACGCTCTGCAATGCTCTTCTTGAGCGCCTCCATCAGGTCGATGACGGGAGCCAGTTTTGCCTTTTGCGGCTGGCCGGCAACCACCTGCCCGGCTCGCTTGATTTCGACCAGCGCCAACACCCGGTCCTGATATTCATCTTTGTACTGCTCGGGCGCAAACCCGGCGGTCAGCTGTTTAATAAACTGCTCAGCGAGCTCTATTTCAGGCTTCTGCAGGGTCATTTTTTCGGTCTTGCCGTATTCAGCGACTTCCCGAACCTCAGCGGCAAAGTAGAGCGTGTGCAACACGATGCCGTTGTGGTACGGACGCATCAGGACGATCTGCTCCCGCTGGTTTAGCGTGACCTTGGCGATCGCGGCGACATTCAGCTTCTCCATCGCCTGCAGCAACAATCCATAGGCGCGCCGGCCCGGATCCTCGGGCGCCGAGTAGTACGACGACTCGTAATAGATCGGGTCAACCTCGCTCAGGCTGACAAACTGCGTAATCTCCATGGCCTCCGACGACTCGGCTTGCAGGGTCTTGAGCTCTTCGTTGTTCACCAGCACATAGGCATCGCGGTCGACCTGGTACCCCTTGGTAAGCTCGCTGCGCTCGACCACCCGATTGCAGGTAGGGCAAAAGATCTGCTGCTTGATCCGCGAGCCGCACGGTTCATGGATCTGGTTGAAACTGACATGTTCTTCGCGCGCGGCAGCGTAGAGCCGCACCGGCACCGATACCAGGCCAAACGAGATGTAGCCCTTCCAGACTGTCGATGCCATGGCTCCTCCGAGGGGATAAGATACATTTCCGGCGGCAACCGGAGCAACAAAAAAGGTGCAACCGTGACTTCAAAGACAATAATGCTTAGCGCATCATCTCTTCTTGCGCAGTGTTCTTCCCTGCCGCCAGGTGAATCCGGCGCAAGATCGTGGAAGCCACGTAGGCCGCGCCGAATCCGTTATCGATATTGACCACGGTTACGTTGGGCGAGCAGGAATTCAACATGCCCAATAAGGCCGCAATGCCCCCGAAGGACGCACCATAACCTACGCTCGTGGGTACCGCAATGACCGGTGCTCCAACCATGCCCCCCACCACGCTGGGCAGCGCGCCTTCCATACCCGCGCACACGATCACCACCTCAGCCTCACCTAGCACATCGCGGTGCGCGAGCAGCCGATGCAGGCCGGCGACCCCCACATCGTAGATCCGCCGCACGTCGGCGCCCATCACCTCGGCCGTCACCGCCGCCTCCTCAGCCACAGGAAGATCGCTGGTTCCGGCGCAGAGCACGGCGAGCGAACCGGCGCCCTCGCTCTCGCGCGGCGGTGTCTGGCGCAGCGCGACAATGCGGGCCACCGGGTGATATTGCGCTTCCGGGACCAGGGCTTTCACGGCGGCAAACGCAGCCTCATCGGCGCGGGTCGCCAGCACATCGCCGCCCATCGCGGCCATGCGAAAAAAGATCTCTCCCACCTGCGTGGCGGTCTTACCGGCCGCGTAAATGACCTCCGGCAGTCCGGTCCGCAAGCGGCGATGATGGTCAATCTTGGCGAAGCCGGTTTCTTCGTAGGGCAGCTTGGCCAGGCGCTCCATGGCCTCCTCAGGCCGCAGTTCTCCATCGCGCACGCCCTGCAGCATCGCGAGGATGGTCTCTCCGGTCATGACCGCGCTCCGGTAGTGGCCATTTGCCGCGTACGCCATGCATTCATCGCCGCCTGCATGACGGTCTTTAGCGGCACATCGAAGGCTGCCGCGGCACGGCGGCAATCCTCAAATTCCGGCGCCGCATTCCATTCTTCTCCCTGCCACGAACCGGTCTTGATATGAATCAGGCCAAAATCAGTCTCCACCGGCGTGATTTCCCGGGCCAGGATGACGCGATTCTCCTCCCGTACCCGGATGCCCAGAGTGGTCGTTTCCCGGAAGATCAGCTGTTGCAGGCCGGCTGCATCGCCTGACTTGCAAAGGACGGTGAGCAGGGTTCCCAATCGTCCCTTCTTCATAGTCACCGCCCCACTCATCACGTCCAGGGCGCCCCGCTCCAGTGCCAACTGTGCGGTGTGGGCCAGGACCTCGGGACTTAAATCATCCACGGCACACTCCAGCACGGTCACCTTGTCCTCGATGAAGGAATGCGCTGCTGCGATTTCGCCGATGCTCACGCGCAGAACGTTGGGGAAGCGCTCCGGGTTCCGCGTACCAGCTCCGTAGCCGATCGCCTGAGTCCGCATCACTGGGGTGGCATCGAAACGGCAGTCCAAGGCGCGCAGCAATGCCGCACCGGTCGGCGTGACCAGTTCCGCCTGCACGTGCGCCGAATAGATGGGCAGATTCTTGAGCAGTTCCGCCGTGGCCGGGGCCGGTACCGGAAAGCGTCCGTGGGCGCAATTGACAAAGCCACTCCCGACGTTCACCGGGGAGCAATACCACCCGTCCAGATCCAGGGCATCCGCCGCCGCGGCACAGCAGGCGATGTCGAGGATAGCATCGATCGCGCCCACTTCGTGGAAGTGAACCTCTTCGGCAGGAATGCCGTGGATGCGACCCTCCGCCTCGGCCAGCAAAATAAAGGCAGTCAGGCTGAGGTTAAGAGCGCGCTGGGTCAGATCGGCGCGCATAAGCAGGCTGCGAATCTCGGGCAGACCGCGACCATGTTCGTGTTTGTGGGGGTGATCATGGTGATCATGGTCATGGTGGTGATGGTGACCGTGCCCGTGCGCTGCCTCTTGCTCAACCGGCCCGGTGGCAGCGGCAGGCTCATGCAGTTGCCCGTTGACCATGACGTCGATCTTGGTCGATTGAATGCCGCTTCGGCTCACCCGGGTAACGCGTAACTCCGCTCCCAACGCCAGCGAAGCCGCGGTTTGCTGCAGCAATTCGATGGGTGCGCCCGCATCCACCAGCGCGCCCATCAGCATATCGCCGCTGATGCCGGCAAAGCATTCCAGGTATCCAATCCGCATAAGCCTATTTTGCAAAGCCGGTCAGCACCTCGATGGGCAGCACCTCGTTCATCGACCCGGAGCGGTAACCTTCGCAATCGAGCGAGACGTAACGGAATCCGGCGGCGCGAACCACGGCGGCCATCGCCTTCAGTTTCCCCACCTGGAGAATGGCGGCCATCTCCTCCTCCGCGATCTCGATGCGTGCAATCGAGCCGTGATGGCGCACGCGAAAGCGCTTGAGGCCCAGAGTGCGCAGCGAGTCCTCTGCTTGCTCGATCATGCGCAACGACTCGGGGGTCACCCGCCGGCCGTACTCCATGCGCGAGGAGAGGCACGCCGAAGCCGGCTTGTCCCAAACCCGCAATTGCGCCCGCTGGGCCAGTGCGCGGACATCGGCTTTGCTGAGACCTGACTCCGCCAACGGGGCGGCCACGCGGTGCTGTGCTGCTGCTTTATGGCCGGGACGGAAATCCTGCCCGTCATCCAGGTTCAACCCATAGGCCAAAGCCTCAAAACCAGTGCGCTCCAGCTCCTGCTCCAACACGCTAAAGAGTTCGTCCTTGCAGTGGAAGCAACGATCGGGCCCATTCGCCGCATATTCTTCCCGCTCCAACTCGTGGGTTTCGATGGAGCGCAGGGGGATCCCGTGCTCCAAGGCAAAATCCTGGGCGTCGCTGAACTGCGAGCGGGCCAGGCTGGCAGAGTCAGCGATCACCGCCAGCATCCGCTGCCCCAGAGCCGCATGGGCCGCATATGCCAGATAAGCAGAATCAACGCCACCCGAATAGGCAACAATGACGCTGCCCAGCGAACGCAACCGCGCCTGCAGGGCTCGCTCTTTATCCTCCAGGCTGATGTCCTGCCCGGGGGTGTCTCCGGTGCCGGTTTGCCGATTCATCCTCGAGTACACTCCCGGTCACAAACGCAGAAGTCCGCAGTCTACGGAGTAAGATGATCGATTACGGGGTCGTCGATTTCGAAGCTTGGACATTATTTCCAAGTAAACTGGATAAGGATGTCGTTCTTCGCTCTCAAGTCTCCGTTGACTGCCAGCGACCGTTTCGAACGGCGCCGTTTGATCTTCGCAGATAGTCTGTCTCTGGTCACCCTGTTTGCAATCACGGCGTTGTTGGCGGTGCTGACAAATTACCTTTACCAATCTTACGCCTCCCACCAGGTGGAGCTGGCCCACCGCTGGCTGGTTCGTGGCGAACAGGCCATGCGGGATGGCAAGCCTCAGGCAGCGATTGACGCCCTTAGCTCCGCACTGGCCTTTGCCCCCAGCGACCGCAACACAGAAATTAAACTTGCCGAAGCTCTGGCCTCCGCCGGCCGTCTCCAGGAGGCGGCCGTTTACTTCAATGCGCTGCTCGAAAGCCAGCAGGGCAGCGGCCTGATCAATCTTCAACTCGCCCGGCTGGCAGCTCGCCAGGATAACGTTAGCCAGGCCATCGAGGACTATCAGAGGGCAATTTACGGCAATTGGGAGGGCGACGGCTATGTGCGCCGCCGGGATGTCCGCTTTGAGCTGAGCGACTATCTTATCGCCCATCATCTTCTGGACCGGGCGCGTAGCGAACTGCTGGTCGCCGCCGGGAACGCACCAGAGGACGACATCAGCGTGCAACTGGGAATCGCGCGAAAGATGGAGCAGGCGCAGGACCCGAGCGACGCCTTGCACCTCTACAGGACGATTCTCCGCCGTCACCCATCCTTGCGCGAGGCCCTCGACGGCGCAGGGCGCACGGCCTTTCAGATGGGCCGCTACCTGGAGGCAAAGCGCTACCTTACGCGTGCCCTGCAGGGCCCCGGGGTCGACCAGGAACCCAAAGCAGACTTAGAAGAAAGTCGTGATCGTCTGAGCGAAGCAACCCGCTTGCTGCTCCTCTACCCGTCTTCGCGACTAAGCCTGAATGAGCGTAGTGTCCGCATTCTTGCCGACCGGAAGCTCGCCATGGCGCGCCTGGCGCAGTGTACGCAAGAGAGATCTCAGGCGCATGCGAAAGACTCCGCTGCGGCCAGCGCCCCGGCGCCGGCGGTCGCCTCCCACAGCTCCAATCCGCTACAAAGCCTGAAATCCCGTTTCACCGGCCACCCCACCGCGCCCACACCGAATCAGGCCGCAGCTCCTCCCCCAGTTGATCCTCTACAGGCGCTGACCGCGCGGTGGAAGCAGTTGCCCGCCAAACTAAAGCTGCGCGAACTTGAAGAGAATTCCGATCTAGCCCAGACCCAGATTCAACTCATCTATGACACTGAGCTCCTTACGCAACAGCTCTGCGGAGCTCCCACGGGTGACGACGCCCTGCTACTGAAGATTGCCCAGTCGCCCAACCAGGTGGAGGAAGAATGAGCACGGCCACGGAAACGCCTGGTGTAAACCCGCTTCCCGTAAATCCGACTCCAGAGGTCGATCCGGCTGAGGTTGCGGCGGAGAGACGTTATCGGCCGAACCCGGCGGATGTTCACCGGTTGGCTCCCAATCGCGACGAGCGGCTCTTTCTGGTTCTTTCCATTTTTATCGGGGTCATCTCCGGTCTCATGGTGGTGTGTTTCCGCGTTGCCATCAGCTGGATCCAGGTGCTTACGCTCGGGTCATCGCCGCATCCGGGGCAGCTGCGGCTGTTTTTTGTGCCCATGGGCGTGGGCCTTCTGGTAGCTGTATTGGTCCAGTTGGTTTTCCCCGGCGCGCGGGGCAGTGGCATCAACCAGACCAAAGCTGCGCTCTACATCTACAACGGCTATATCTCCTTCAGGACGGTGATCGGGAAATTCATCACTGCGGCGCTCGCGATAGGCGGCGGGTTCTCGCTCGGCCCTGAGGATCCTTCTCTGCAAATCGGTGCCGGCGTGGCCTCCATGGTAAGCCGCCGCCTCAACCTCTCGCGCGAACGGCTTCGCATGTTTGCCCCCATTGGGGCAGCCGCGGGGCTGGCGGCTGCATTCAACGCGCCCATCTCCGCCATTCTTTTCGTAGTCGAAGAGGTGATCGGACGCTGGAGCGCGGCCGTGCTCGGCTCCATCGTGCTGTCCGCGATCTCCAGTGTCGTGGTTGCGCGAACGTTCTGGGGCGCGGAGCCGATGTTTCGCATTCCCTCCGTAATCCTGAAGGGTCCGCAGGAGCTTCTTGCCTACGCGGTGCTTGGGGTGGCGGGTGGGATCGCAGCGCTCATCTTCTCCAAGGCCCTGGGCTACTCCAGGCCGCGGCTTCGCCGGCTTCCCCGGTGGACCTGGTATATCCAGCCACCCATCGCCGGCCTCATCGTGGGCGCGATCGCTTATTTTGGCGCTCCCCAGGTGATGGGACCGGGGTACAACGTCATCGACCAGGCCATGCACGGTCAGTTCACCTGGAAATTTCTTCTCGCCCTGGCGCTGCTCAAGATTGTGGCCACCACCATCTCCTTCTCCAGCGGCACGCCGGGCGGAATGTTCGCTCCCACTCTCTTTATCGGTGCGATGCTGGGCGCATCGATTGGAACCTTCGAGAAGATCTTCTTTCCCAGCTTTTCCATCTCGGTCGGTTCGTATGCGCTGGTGGGCATGGGGGTTCTGTTCGCTGCATTCTTGCGTGTGCCGTTGACCTCCGTTTTCATGGTGCTCGAAGTAAGCGGCAACTACTCCATCGTGCTTCCGGTGATTCTGGCTAACACGATTGCGTACCTGGTTTCGCGTAGTCTGCAGCCATATCCTATTTTTGAGACCTTCACCCATCAGGACGGCCTCGACCTGCCATCCATGGAAGAGCAGCGCGAGGAAAGCGTTCTGCATCTTGAGGACGCGTTGCGCCCGGTGAACCTTCCCATCTTTCCCGGGACTGCAACCCTGCAGGAGGTCTCGGCTCAGTTGGCTGTCGCCGACGCGCCTGTATTGCTGGTCAAACTTCGGGATGGCTCGTGGTACTCCATGAATCGAAATGAGTACACTTCGGCCGCAGCAACACAAACCCCGGATACGCCTTTGGAACGCACCCTCAAAGCGGATCGGGCGCCGCTCCTCTTCCCTGACATGCCGCTCGATAGCGCGATTCCCTACCTGGCTCGGTGGCCCGTTCTCCCTATTCAGAATCGGGCCAGCAAGGGCACCCTCGAGGGCATTGTGTCACTTGAAGATGTGTTGGGCCGTTACCAGCAGCAATAAGTGGGATGGCTTGAATGGGGCTGCGTGAAAACCAGTGATTCAACATCGAGTCCCGTAGAGCCTGCCCTGAGCTTGTCGAAGGGGACGGCTGAAAGTAGCCCAGGACGTAGTCCTGGGTGCGATCAACAGCAAGAAACAAGATCAGTCCCGAAGGGACGGCTGAGAATGTCCCAGGATGAAATCCTGGGCGCTCTTGAATCCGACGCCAAGACATTTGCGTGGCGAAGGAGTGCACCCAGGACTGCATCCTGGGACATTCTCAACCGTCCCTTCGGGACTGATCCGCTTTCTGTCGCCGACCCAGGACTTGCGTCCTGGGCTACTTTCAGCCAGAGCTGTCCAAATTAGCGGATTGGTCGACCCTGTAGCGTTGATTTTATTGGACAAACGAGTGCTGCAACCGGTCATTGCAAAATCAGGTTGGGGTGAGGGGAGCGGTAGATTGAGAAACGTGCTGTCCAAGTGTTTTGCTATAGAGCTCCCGATTGTAGGGCGATTTAGGTTTTTTGACGGTCGGCTAGGTTTCAGCTGTCCTAAAGAAAGCTAAGAAAATTAGAGCGCCAGCCGAAGCTGATCATGAATTCCTGCCAGGGCAGGCGGCGGTTCAAAAGGACAATCTAACCAAGCCCACAAGTCGCGGTATACGAACAACTGCTGGCGCAATAAGGCCACTAGATTGGAGAGCGACCAATCGAAGGTTGATTTCAGCTTCAGATATTTCAGAATCAACATGGCGATCAAGGCGGTCCAGATCTGCGTCTTTAGGGCGTTGGCGCTGGTGCCTACAAATGTCTTGACCCGCAAAGACTGCTTGAGGGCCTTGAAAAAAGTCTCGATCTGCCAACGATCGCGATAGATTTTCGCAATCGTGCTGGCAGCAAAATCCAGTTTGTTGGTAAGAAATTCGAACTTCTTGCCTGTCTCTGGATCGCGCACTGCCACCCGCCTGACCGGCACCCCGGTGCGGTAACCGCGGTGGCCCAACAGCACCATCTGATCGGCCAGGATGTTGCCCTTTTCCGGGATCGGCAGCTCCTTGACTACCTTCCGATAGCTGTTCCACCGTTGCCGGGTCACGAAGTACACACCTTGCGCGGTCAAGCTGGCGAACCACTTGTAATCGGTATACCCACGATCGAACACCAAAATCGTGCCCGGTTCTAAAACCAGCTTGCGCGCTACCTGGATTTCCGCCTTGCTGGCTGGCTCGATCACCGCGTACTGGGGCAGATATCCGTCGTGATCCAGCAACAAATGCAGTTTCACTCCACCTTTGGTCCGGCGGAACCGGGCCCAGTCATACATCGTCGCGCTGAGGTCAATCACACTGCCATCCAAACTCAGCAACTTGTTCTTAAAGCGGAATTTCTTCCCTCCCCGCACCTCCCGCTGACACTTTTCCAGCAACTGCTCAAACACCGTCTGGTACAGCTCCCATGGTCTATGTTCGTTGGCGTAGGCCAACGTC
This sequence comes from uncultured Acidobacteriaceae bacterium, assembly GCA_963787145.1. Classification (GTDB taxonomy): domain Bacteria; phylum Acidobacteriota; class Terriglobia; order Terriglobales; family Acidobacteriaceae; genus PALSA-350. Next base: position 124,741 of record CAWBBY010000031.1, on the reverse strand, counting down.
GAACGCTTAGGGCACTGATCCACCCCCAGATGCCTCAACTTGCCTTCGCAGGCCGCCAGCCCTCCGCAGATCTCTCGCAACGACTGCGCTCTGCCCAAATGACAGAACAACATCGCCACCATCTGGCTCCAACTGCTAAATCCACGAGCGTGATGCTCCGCTCGATGCTGGCAAACCGCTTGTTCAAACTCGACCCGAGAAAATACCCCCAAAACCTGCGAAAAAATACTGCATACTCCACTCATGGCGGAAAGCTCCTCCTGATTGAGATTGGTTTTCCTGGAAGAAATCCCAACCTCAACCTAGCAGGCTTTCCGCCTCATTCATAAAACCTAATTTGGACAAGACTGACTCTCAGCCGTCCCTGCGGGACTCAAATCTGAAGAGGCATCCCTTGGTGCTCTACAACGACGTTGAGGTCAAAAGTTGCTTCGTACAGGAATTCAGGAGTCAATCGCGCCGGAGCTGCTCCAGGACTTTACGCGGGAAGTGGAACTCGTGCGGATTGCCGACGATCTGGAACGGGATGTGGACATCGACATGTGGATCGTACCCATAAACCTGAAGATTGCGCGCCGCCAACTACCGCATTTGCGCGGGCTGCAGGTAGTGCAGTCCTTGATGGCCGGGGTCGACCGGCTGCAGCAGCTACTGCCTCCGGGACTCACCCTCTGCGATGCGCAGGGTGTGCATGACGCTCCTACGGCCGAGTGGGCACTGGCGGTGATCCTCGCCATGCAGAAGCATTTGCCGTTTTACTTCTCGTTGCAGCAGCAGGAGGACTGGGCCGGCCGGCGGCAGGCCGGTGAACTCTCTCCTGGATTGCAAGCGTTGCCATCGGGGCTTCGTTCGCCGGCGCTGACCGATGAGTTGGAGGTTACGACGGTTCTGATCGTTGGCTACGGATCCATCGGGAAGGCCATTGAATCGAGGCTAACACCCTTCGGGCCCCGAATCCTGCGCGTGGCGCGCCGTGCCCGCGAGGGGGTAGAGCCGGTTTCGAAGTTGGACGAGTTGCTGCCCCAGGCCGACATTGTGGTGGTCATTACGCCGCTGACCGCAGAAACGATTCACCTGATGGACGCGGGCAGAATCGCCCGCATGAAGCGCGGAGCCCTATTGGTGAATGCGGCCCGCGGCCCGTTGGTGGATACCGACGCGTTGCTCCAGGCGCTCAACGAAGGAAAGATCCGCGCTGCCATCGACGTGACCGATCCGGAGCCATTGCCTCCAGGGCATCCGCTGTGGAAGGCGCCCAACCTGGTGATCACGCCACATATTGCAGGCGCCAGTGCCCAATTCCTCAAGCGTGCGCTGAAGCTGGCCAGTGAGCAGGCGCAGCGTCTTGCGCGGGGCGAGCCGCTCATCAACGTGGTCGAGTCGGGCTACTAGAGATTGTTAACCGGTATTGCGCAAACCGGCGGCGATCCCATTAATCGTCGCCGAAATCGCACGATTCATAGCATCTGAATCGTCTCCGTCGCGCTTGCGCCGCAGCAAGTCGACCTGGATCAAACTAATCGGATCGACGTAAGGATTCCGCAAGCGAATCGAGCGGGCGAGAACCTGGTTGTTCTCGAGCAATTCGGTCTGTCCGGTGATCGCCAGGATGCTTCGCCGGGTGCGATGGAACTCTGCTTCCAACTTGTTAAACACGCGGTCCCGAAGCCCGGCATCGGCGACCAGCGAGGCGTACAGCTGAGCGATGCCGAAATCGGATTTAGCCAGCGCCATCTCCACATTGCGGATGAGGTCAATGAACAACGGAAACTCCCGCGCCATGGTCGCCAGCACCGCCGCCCCGCCCGACTTTTGCCCGTAGGATTCGAGTGCCTGGCCAACAGCGAACCACGCCGGAACCAGTTGCCGGCTCTGTGTCCAGCCGAAGACCCAGGGAATCGCGCGCAAGTCGGCGAGGCTGCGCCGCCCCCCGCGGCGCGATGGGCGGGAGCCGATCTTGGCATGCTCCAGTTCGGCGACCGGCGTGGCCTCTTCGAAATACTGCAGCACTTCCGGGTCTTCCAAAATATGTTCGCGGTAGAAGGCGAAGGCCACGTCCGATAACTCGGCAAAGGCAGCCTCCCACTCCGGCGCCAAAACCCCGGTGAAATGGCCCTGCGGGTTGCGCGCATTAGGCCGCGCCAGCGCATCGAGCGATGCCGCGATCATCAGCTCGAGATTGCGTTCCGCCAGAATCACATCGGAATATTTCCAGTTCAACACTTCGCCTTGCTCGGTGATGCGAATCTGCCCCGTAAATGCGCCCGCTGGCTGGGCATAGATCGAGCGGTGCGTAGGACCGCCGCCCCGCCCGACCGTACCACCCCGCCCGTGAAACAGGCGCAGGCGCACTCCGCATTCGCTTGCCACCTGGTGCAGGGCGCGATGAGCGCGAAAAATCTCCCACGTGCTGGTGAGCATGCCACCGTCTTTGTTGGAGTCGGAATAGCCCAGCATGATCTCCTGCGTGTTATTCCAGGATTCAAGCAGCTGGCGATAGCTGGGCGACTGCCAGAGCTCGCGGCAAATAGCCGGCGCATTGCGCAGGTCTTCAATCGATTCGAACAGCGGCACCGGCATCAGACCCGGGTCGCCTGCACCCGCGCCACTACCCTCCACGCGCACGCCGCCCAGCCGCGCGAGCCAGATCACGTTGAGCACATCTTCGCTGCTCGCAGCCCCGCTAATCACATAATGACGAATGGCTTCCGGCGCGCACGATGTCTTTAACTCAGCAATAGTGCGGAAGGTCTCGATCACGTCGGCGGAGGCCGGGGTCAGCGGCGCAGGTACTGACGAGGCGCGCGCCGGGTCGCACTTCCAGGCCGAGGCTTCTTCAAGCGCAGCCGTGTGCAGCCGCGCATGCTGACGGATATCCAGCGTCTGCAGATGAAGCCCGTAGGTCCGCACCTCGAGCAGCAACGGATCAATCAGCGCATGGGCCAGCCGCGGGCCGCGGTTCTCCACCAGGCTGGCATGCACAATCTGCAGGTCCTCGAGGAACTCCTGCGCCGACTTGTAACCGGGTAGACCAGTCAGCGTCGCATCTAGACTAACCGGCGGGTATCCCTCGGAGAGGGAGTTGCCAACCCCGGCGAGGCGTACCCGGACGCAGCTCAGGAAGCGCCGGTACGATTCGTACTCGTAGCGTTCTCCGAAGGCCTGTTGGCCGGTGGTGTTGAGTGCATCGAGATAATTCTGCAGCCGCTGCTCCAGCTCGGCGCTGACCGGCACCTGTTGCGCCGAACTGGTGAGCAAATCGAGTATCAGCTGAAGCTCCTGCTGATAATGCGCCAGCAGATGCTCACGAGCCATCTGCAGCGCTTCCCTCGTCACCTGTGGTGTCACGTAGGGATTGCCATCGCGGTCACCGCCGATCCATGATCCGAACGAAAGCAATACCGGCATCTCGGCCGGGCTCAGGCAGACGCCATACTCCGCCTCGAAGGCCGCGGCCACTTCGGTATAGAGACCGGGTAGCGTGCCGTAGATGGAAGCATCGTAGTAGTCGAGGCCCATCTTCACTTCGTCGCGCACGGTTGGCCGGCGGGTTCGAACCTCATCGGTCTCCCACAGCGCGGTGATCTCCGCGGTGAGGCTTTCTTCGTATTGCTCCAGTTGCTCGTCGGAGAGCGGGATACGATCCAACTGCTCTAGTAAGTCTGCGATGCGGCGCCGTTTGAACATCACCACCCGCCGCGCTATTTCGGTGGGGTGCGCGGTAAAGACCGGGATAATAGAGATGGACCGCAGCCAATCCACGGCCGCTTCGCCGGAGATACCGGCAGCGCGCATGGCGCGCAGCGTTCCCCGCAGGGATCCACGCTGCGTGTCGCCGGAAAGCTGCAGAGAGAGCCGCCGGCGCTTGCGGTGGTTGGTTTCGGCCAGGTTGATGAGCTCGAAGTAAAAGGCGAAGGCGCGTGCCAGGCGATAGGCCTGCACCGTGTCCAGCGATTGGACGCTGCCCAGTCCGCTCGAGAATGGCTGCCCTGCTTCGCCGTTCTGAGCTTCGCGACGGCGAATGGCGATCTGCCGCAGTTCTTCCACTTCGCCGAAGAGTTGCTCGCCCGCCTGCTCGCGCAGGACCTGGCCCAGAAGCATGCCCAGCGAACGGACGTCGCGCCGCAGCGGCGCCTCTTTGATGTCGCCCGTGCGGGCTTCGAGTTCAGCCAGACGAAGAGGCCAGTTCTCCGGTTTCCAAAGCAGAGTCATTGCCTTTGATTATGCACGCAAAAAATATCTGCGACTCCCTGCGCATCTCCAATCATCTGTTTATTGGCGTGTGGGCTACCAATGAAAGCAATGCAGGTAAATCATTCAACGCAGGGGCCGCCGCTCATCGCAACCGAGCTGCCGCAACCGGAGCCAGGCGAAGGCGAATTGCTGATCAGCGTCCGTGCTGTGGGCGTAACGCACCCCGAACTGAATTGGTATCCGACCACGCATGCGAAAGATGGAAGCCCGCGCAAGGGCGCTGTACCCGGGCATGAGTTCTCTGGTGCGATCGCCGCACTTGGGAAAAACACGAAGGACTTCGCGGTGGGTCAGGACATCTACGGCATGAGCGACTGGTTTGTTGACGGCGCAACCGCCGAGTTTTGCGTGACCCAACCGCAGAGCATTGCGCCCAAACCGGTGACTCTGACCCACCAAGCCGCGGCTACCGTACCAATCGGAGCCTTAACCGCATGGCAAGGTCTCTTCGAACGCGCAAAGATGCAGCCCGGCGAGCGGGTAGTGGTACAAGGCGGAGCGGGTGCGGTCGGTTTGTTTGCCGTGCAGCTCGCGCACCTGCACGGTGCGCATGTGATCGCCACCGCCTCTCAAAAAAATCTGCAACTGGTCGCTGAACTTGGTGCAGATGAAGTCATCGACTACAAGGCGTCGCGCTTCGAGGATCGCAGCGGTAAGGTCGATGTCGTCTTCGACACCGTAGGAGGGCATACTCTCGACAGATCGTGGGGCATGCTGAACACTGGAGGCCGGCTGGTCACCATCGCCTCGGGCCTTCCCGATAACGCAGAGCAGCGTGCGAAGGATGCCTTCTTCATCGTCGAGCCAAGTCAGAAGCAGCTGCTGGAAGTTGCCAGGCTGCTTGACTCCGGAACACTCAAGACTTATGTCAACGCCGTCGTTCCCTTCGAACAAGCATCAGACGCATATCGCGGTGCCGTCCGAGGCAAGCTCGGATACGGAAAAGTTGTCATCGCCATCCCGGGTTCATGATTGACCCCGCCGGTCAGGCGCCTGCATGCACCGAGCGCTCTACCTCGATCGTGTTGGCCAGCGCGGCTACGCGTTGATAAGACTGCAGCCGGTCCGCATGTTCGTAGGTGTCCGCCACCACAATCAACTCGTCGGCGCCGGTATCCGCGATCAGCCTCTCGATCCCGGTCTTCACCGTTGCATCCGATCCCACAATGGCCGCGCCCAGCTTGGCCTCTACCGCCTCCCGCTCCCACTCCTGCCAGAGCGGTTCCATGGAATCTACGGGAGGCAACAACTCCACCGGCCGATTGCGGATCAATTGCAGAAAGCGCTGCTGCGGGGTGGTGAACAGCCGCCGGGCGGCTGCATCGGTCTCTGCAGCGATTATCTGCACGCCCACCATCAGGTGGGGCCGGCGCAGCACTGCACTGGGCTGAAACCGTTCGCGGTACATTTGCGCCGCCACATACAGATACTCAGGCGCAAAGTGCGCGGCGAAGGCAAACGGCAGTCCCAGCATGGCTGCCAGTTGGGCGCTGAATCCGCTCGACCCCAACAGGGTGATGGGCACATTGCTCCCCTGCCCAGGAATCGCTTTGACTACCTGCCCCGGTTTCTCCGGTCCAAGGTAAGTACGCAACTCTTCCAGCAGCGCCGGAAAATCGTCTCCGCTCTGGTGCAAATCCCGTCGCAGTGCCCGCATCGTCGCAAAGTCGCCGCCCGGAGCCCGTCCCAGTCCCAGGTCGATGCGCCCTGGATACAGCGCCTCCAACGTCCCAAATTGTTCCGCCACCACCAGCGGCGCGTGGTTGGGCAGCATCACGCCACCGCTACCGACGCGGATCGTCTTGGTTGCCGCCGCTACATGCCCGATCAGGACCGCCGTGGCCGAGCAGGCGAGGCCGGCGATGGAGTGATGTTCTGCCAGCCAGTAGCGCTGGTATCCCCACTCCTCTACGCGCTGCGCCAAATCCACTGAGCGGCCGATTGCGCTGCCTGCCGGCTCGCCTGGCCGCATGCCCACAAGATCCAGTACCGAAACGGCTAATCTCTTACCCATGGCCGATTAGATGAATTATCCCAAAAAGCGACTCAAACCTGTGCGCGGCCGGATGGCGAAACAGCCGGTATCTTTATCATGCAAGGGATGATCGCGATCCAGAAAATTGAGTTGCCCGCCCCGGGCATGGAATATCTGCAAGCGGAGGCGCATGCCGAGGACTATGACTTCATCGAAACCCTGGTGGAGGAATGGGCCAGAGCTCAGAACCGCTTCGACGCTCCGGGAGAGATCCTCTGCGGCCATTTCGACCAGGGCCTGCTGGTTGCGGTGGGCGGCCTTAATTGTGATCCATTTGCCGGGCGTCCTGACTTGGGCCGGATCCGCAGGGTTTACGTGCGGCCCGCATGGCGAGATAAGGGCATAGGAACAGCGCTGGTGACCGCTCTCATAGAGAAAGCACGTACCCACTTCCGTTGTGTACGCCTGCGTGCTGAAAACGCGAATGCGGCACGCCTTTACGAAAGGATTGGCTTTGCGCCCATCGCAAGCCCCGACGCCACTCATATCCTGTTATTCAATCAGATCAGTTGATATCGCTCCTTCTGGAATCGGCAACTTCTTAGTTGCATATTGCCCGGGACTGTTTTAATGTACAAGCAATATGCAACCCGGAGGTTGCTTTTTATGGAAGATCGGATTGAGAAGCGAATTGAGATCGCGGCCCCAGTGCCGCGGGTTTGGCAGGCGTTGACGGATTCCCGTCAATTTGGCGAATGGTTCCTGGTGAAAATGGACGGGCCGTTTGTGGCCGGCAAGCCGGTGGCCGGTCAGATTACTCATCCGGGATATGAGCATGTGCGGATGCAGATCGTGGTTGAGGCGATCGAGCCTCAGACGCTTTTCTCATTTACCTGGCATCCCTATGCGGTTGACCCGAAAGTGGATTATTCGCAGGAAGAGTCCACGCTGATTGAGTTCCGCCTGCAGCCTACTCCGGGTGGAACTTTGCTCACGGTAACGGAGTCCGGCTTTGACAAGATTCCCGCCGAACGACGGGCCGAGGCGCTGCTCAGGAACGACAGTGGGTGGGCGCAGCAGATGAAAAATATTCAGGCCTATGTCACCAAGGAGTCCTAGCGGCGCGCGGGCGAAGGCGGCGATCTTTGCTGCGCTGGGAGACGAGACGCGGCTATCGCTGCTCGCCAGGCTTTGCAGCGGGCAGCGGTATTCGATCGCGGAGTTGACGGAGGGGACAAAGCTCACTCGTCAGGCCGTGACCAAGCATCTGCGGGTGCTGGAGCGGGTGCGCATCGTGCATGGCACGCGCGAAGGGAGGCAGAGTCTGTTTCAATTCGATCCGCATCCGGTGATTGAGCTGAAGGAGTATCTGGAGCTGGTCTCGAAGCAGTGGGACATAGCGCTGGCGAGGTTGAAGTCGTTTGCGGAAAGCGATCCGCGTTGACAGGAAGGAGCGATATGGCAAACAGCTTTGGTGCGGACATTCTGATTCAAGCGCAAGATCCGAAGAAAGCGGCATCCTTTTACGTTAAACAACTCGGATTCGAGATCACCGGCGAAGAACCTCACATGATCAGTCTTCATGGCGAACACATCAACCTCTTTATCGAGAGCGGCCCCGCGCTGGGGCCGGTTTTCGAAGTCACGGTGGCCAATGTTGAAGAAGCCAAGCTGCGGCTGACGAAGAACGGTTGTGTAATCGTCAAGGATGAGCCGGACTTTCCCCGCTGCTACGTAAAGGATCCCTTCGGATTGATCTACAACCTGACCAGCTAGGCAGCGCGTGATGGCGATCGACTATCGCAGCTCCACCATGATGGGCGTATGGTCAGACGGTTGCGGCTGAGCCCGCGGTCCCCGATCAATCTCGCAGCTTTGTAAACGCTCGGCCACCTTCGGCGACAGCAGGAAATGGTCGATACGGATGCCGCGATTATGTTCAAACGCCTGTCGCCAATAATCCCAGAAAGTGAACTGGCCCTTCTCGTCAGGATGGAGCGCCCGGAAAGCGTCCGTATAGCCGAGACTGAGCAACGCCCGGTAGCGTGCCCGCGGCTCCGGCTGAAACAGCGCGTCATGGATCCACGAGGCAGGTTTGTGGCAATCGATATCCTCTGGAATCACATTAAAGTCGCCGCCAATCAACACCGGCAGATCCTCCTTCCGCCACGCCCGCATCTCTTTCTCTAACCTGTCCATCCAGGCCAGCTTGTAGGCGAATTTGTCGGTTCCCACGGGATTGCCGTTGGGAAGATAGATATTGACCACGCGGATGCCGTCGATCGTCGTCTCGAGGTAACGTGCATGGCTATCCAACTCATCGCCGGCCAGGGTCGTATTGAGCGTCTCCATCGGATAGCGGGACAAAATCGCGACCCCGTTATAAGCTTTCTGCGTCACGGCGGCGCTCTCATAGCCCAGCTCTTTGAATACTTCTGACGGAAACTCTGCGCCCTTCAATTCCTGCATCAGCAGCACATCCGGAGTGCGCACCTTCAGCCACGCCGTCACCTGGTCAAGCCGGGCACGAATCGAATTTACATTCCAGCTGGCGATCTTCATCACTATCACCGTCTCATGATCTGTGAACGGCATCAAGCAAAAGGCCCGCGCAGCTATCATGGGAGGCGAGACAGGAGCTTATATGTTTGTTCCCCAGCCCATTGGATTCGTGAGCAGCCCGTACAACCAAACAAGTGAGATTCCAAAGGGTCTGCACGCGAAACACGAAGCCGAGGGTGTACTCAAGATCTTGCCCGAATTCGAGCCCGGGCTCATCGACATCGAGGGATTCTCCCACCTCTTCATCCTCTGGGAGTTTCACCGATCCGGTGACTTCGATCTGGTCGGCATACCGCCCTTTGACGATCGACCGCACGGAGTCTTTGCCACTCGATCTCCGCGTCGTCCCAACCCGATAGGCCTTACCGTCGTGGAGTTGATTCGTCGAGAGAGCGCTTGGCTGCATGTTCGAGGCGTCGACATGCTCGACGGAACGCCCATTCTCGACATCAAGCCCTACCTGACCAGTGTTGCCCCGGAGCTGTTACGCCGAGGATGGCTGGCCGAAGCAGAGTCAAGGCAAAAGTGACTCCTGCGGATCATCACTTGGAAGCTGTTTCGGCGGCTCCTGGTCCCGGGCTTACCACTGAGCTATTCACCCACGCGGTCTTGCCCCGCAGCCAATCGGGATCTTTGAACTCCCATCCTACGCGCGGCTGGGCCGGGTCCCCATGCACGGTCCCGCTTGCGATGCGCGTCTTGCGTCCGGCGATGACCTCAAATTTCGACTGCCCTCCGCCGGCATTCGCGCCCGGGGCAAACGAGATCGTCAACCCTTGATTCGCATCCGCTCCCACTGCGGAGTAGTGCAGCTTTTCGATCGACCATGCGCCGTTCGTCAGCGACGCCTCGATAGTGAGTGTTCTGCCGGGCAAATGGTCGTCCGCGTCGAGAATCGTCACATGGTCACCGTTCATTGCCTGTACATGCAAGCTGCAGCCCAGGCCATCTTGTGCCTTCAGTTTCCATTCCGCGCTGGCGGCCAGAGTTTTTGGTCCAGTGATCGTCGTCCATTGCTGTCCCGTGCCGGCAAAGACGGCGATGTCGACGTTCTCCGAGTATGCGCCATGGTAGGCAACAAAGAAGGGCGGATGGCTGATCTCCGTCCAGACGTCGGCCGTGCTGACTGTGTTCCCGATCTTGAGCGCAGTGCCTTCCGCGGCGACCGCTGAACGTTCGCGATACATCAGCACCGGCGGCTCGAGACCCGCAGGAGAGCTGCCCCCGCCGCGCTCACTCATGTCAGAACCTTGGATCCACTGCCACGACACCGGCTGGCCCGCGTGATCGACAAATCGTAATAAATAGGTGGCGCCAGTGCCCGCATTTGCCGGGCGGTCGAGCTGCATATTCGTAAGGTAGGCGTCCGCGCCCGAGCGCTTGTCCAGATCCACCATCTGCTGTTGGTTCGAGTAGTGCACCCGCTTGCCGGTGGCGCGCTCGGTAAGAACCGCCTCATAGAGCGGCGTCGCGCCGCTGCCCGGGTCGATATAAAGTTCAATCATCGTATAGGGCAGCTCCGCGCCGATCCATTGCACGAACTGTTCCGGCCAGTGCCGGTAGATGATCTGCTCGGGAGCCATCGGAGGCGGAAGCGCAGGCTCTGCGCTTTGTGCGGCCATCGTGACCGCGCCGCAGAGAAGAAGAGAGGCGGTAAGAGATTTCAACATAATTTCTCCTTTCAGAAGGTGTAACGGATACCGAACTCCACTCGGCGCGCGGCTTCCGCCGCTAATGGCTGAGTGAACGTAGGCGAGCCGACCACGTTGCCTACGGTTGTCACATTGGTGTGGTTGAGAAGGTTAGCCGAACGCGCATTCAGCGTAACGCTCTGATGCCGGTCGGCAGCTAGGCCGTGGGAACGAAGCTCAAAGGTGCGGCTTAGATTGCTGTCCAGATGAATGAGCGCAGGCATGGTTCCTACGTTCCGTCCCAGCGAGCCATTCAGAACCGTCGTGTTCAGCAGGCCGAAGGGCGTTTGGTAGGTGCCGGTGCCTGGTTGTGCAGTGAGAGAGGGGCGGTCGTTAAAGACGCCGTCTCCGTTGTTATCCATGCCGGTGATCACGTTGTAAGGATCTCCGGAAGAAGCATCGAATTGGCTGGTAAGCGAAAGCTTCGCCGGGAGATTCAGCTGCCCGATCGCGAACAGCCGTTGCGTCGATTCCCAGGAGGCCTGGGCCGTCTCTCCTTGCTCCGAGTAGCTGGACTGCGGAAACATGGTGGCCGTGTCCGCATCTGTCTTCAGATTGAAATATAAGTAACCGACAAAGATGCCAAAGCGCTTGTAGCTGTGCTGATCCACTCCCAGAAAGACCACCTGGCCGTGGAGGTGTCCGGACTGTTCAAACTGGAAGATGTTCTTGCCCGGTGCAATGGGTCGCGGAGCAAGCAAGGGATTCGTCGTAGCGTCGATGACCAGAGGCGCGTTGATGTTGCGCGAGCGAAGCGTGCCCCAGGCTTGCGCGTCGAACACGTTTGCCTGCGCATGCCAGTGCTGCGGCAGCTCATGCTCTATGCCGAGCTGAGACTGGAAGGACCATGTTTGCCCCAGGCCGGGTGCGAATTGGCGAGTCGTTGCCACGGCGATTGTAGAAGGCGTGGGCACGGGTGGTTGCGTGAACGATGGCGAGTAGAGCAGCGTTTGAGTTTGGCGCACGCCATTCAGCCGGTACGCCTCGGTGGTCACGTCCGGCATCACCGCGCCGTTAAACAAGCCGCCCCGAGCATGAATCACCCAGCGCTGCTTGCGGTCGGGCGACCACGCGATGCCAACCCTGGGAACCAGGTTTCCAAAGCTGCCGGGCGAGGTCTGCAGGGCATAGCGCAATCCCATTGCGAGCGATAGGTTTGGCCTGAGCGTCCATTGGTCCTGCGCATAACCTGCCACACGCCACTGTGTAAAAGGCACCAGCGCAGTGCCCTGGGTGACGTTGTAGGTGGTGGGAACGCCGCCGGGCAAGCCGAGCAGAGTTCGCCGGTACTGTTCCAAGCCCGAGATCGCGGTCTGTTGCGTACCATCGCCGAGAGCCGGGGCCAGCCCGCCTCCGAAGACGAAGGCGCCGTTGAACGTGTCAGGATCGACGTCGTGAACCAGAATGCCCAGCGAGGCAACGCCAATCTTCACCGAGTGCTTGTGATGGGTCCAGAGGATGTCGTCATCCACTTCGAGATCGCGCTCGCGATCCTGCAGATGGCCAGCCGTGGCGCCCCCTCCGGTAAAAGCGCCGGCAACTTGCAGGCTGGGCGCAGTCGAGAGCGGCACATCCGTGGTGTTCTTCCAGGTGAAGCCGATGTGGGTCTCGTGCAGCAGGGTCGGGCTGAGGGTGAAGATATCGGTCAGGCGCAGATCCTGCTCGCTCACCGTGCTGCCGTAGCCTGCCTCCTCCAGCACAAGGCCGCCGCTGCCCACGTTGTCGGAGTTGTTTATGTTCGCGGAGTAAGTCGCCGCCAGCATGTTCTTGGCGTTCAATTGCCAATCGGTGCGCGCGCTGCCGATCCACAGTCGCTGCGGTGCCGGAACATTTTCACTCAGCGGTGTTTGTTCGCCCTCGGTATTCAGCACGACTGCGTTCACCACGTTGAACTCGTTGATGTCGCGCCTCTCCAGGGCGAGAAAGAAATCGCTCTTTTGCTTGCGAATGGGACCACCGAATTCAAATCCATAGCGACGCTTGCTAGCGGGTGTGGCACTCAGAGCAAAGGGATCGGTCGCGTTCAGTCCAGATTCGCTGTCGGTAAAGAAGAGGGCTCCGTGCATCGAATCGCGGCCTGGTTTCGTGAAGATCTCGACCCGGCCCCCCTGGTAGGGTGGACGATCATATTCCGACGAGAACATGTCGGGGTTTACGCGTATCGAAGCGATCGAGGATTTCGGGGGCAGAGAGCTGCTGTTCTGGAATCCGTCGACGGTAATGATGGCCTGGCCTGGAGCCCCTCCACTGCTGGCGGCGAGCACCTGTAACTGGCGTTTGAAGTCATCTGGATCATCGGCCATGCCTTGGAGGTCTTGGGCTGTCAACGTGTGTGTGCCGGCGCCATGGTCTGTATCGACGGACACTCCACTGTCTTCACCTACCTCGACATCGGTGTGAACATCCGCGATGCGCAGATGAACGGTAATGTTCGCGAAGCCGCGGCCGCTCACCTGGCTCTGCGCAAAACCGTTGGCGTCGACGGTGATCTGGTACGGACCATTGTTGACGCAATGCAAAATGAAAGATCCGTGCGGACCGGTGGTTGTGTCTTGAGGCGTCAATGCTTGGAGATGGACCTCTGCGCCAACGACCGCGGCCCCGGAAGGATCGAGCACCGTGCCGCTGAGGTTCCCGCAGTTTTGCGCGAGCAAATCTCCGCCGATGCTCAGTGCTGCAAAGAGGAAGATGCCAGTCCAACGATTCATAGGCTGAGAATCGCATCCGGCATAAAAACAAAACAGTGCAGCTTGTCACAAGAATCGGATGACAAGTGTCATCGTCTTATGGGGGCATAAGCAAGAAAGGCGGATCGGAAGTAGGACAGAAAACTTCGAACTCCAATAGCAAATGCTGAATGGATGCTCGGCTCTACCCTTTGTCATCCCGAGCGAAGCCGAGGGACCTGCAGTTCATTCAACGGGCATTAAATGTGGATGGAAGCCCCACCCTTAAGGTCCCTCGGGTTCGCTTCCGCATTTGGTGTTGGTTGAGTGAACTGCAGGTCCCTCGGCTTCGCTCGGGATGACAAAGGGTAGAGCCGAGCATCCATTCAGCATTTGCTATTGGAGTTCGAAGTTTTCTGTCCTACTTCCGATCCGCCGTAAAGGTTTCTTTCGGGTTATAACCACCCTTTACTACGCGCCAACCGCGCGGCCTCGATGCGATTGGCCGCACCGAGTTTGTTGATCGCCTCTGACAGATAATTGCGCACCGTGCCCTCGGACAAGTGGAGATCGACCGCAATCTCCGCCCCGGACTTGCCCTCACCAGCCCTCCACAAAATCTGCCGCTCCCGTTCGCTCAAAGGATCTGGTTCCTGCGTCCACGCCTCAGCTGCAAGGTCCGGGTCCACCACGCGCAGGCCCCGGCAGACGCGCCGCACACACTCCGCCAGCTCCGCCGCGGGACGGTCCTTGAGCATGTATCCCTGTGCGCCGGCATCCATCGCGCGGCGCAGATAGCCGGCGCGGGCAAAAGTAGTAAGAATCACAATGTGCACCCGCGGATACAGGCTATGCACTTCCGCTGCAAGCGTCAGCCCGCTCATCTCCGGCATTTCGATATCGGTTACCAGCACATCGGGTGCGTGCTGCGCCACCAGCGTCATGGCTTCGCGCCCATTACGAGCCCGCGCCACCACGGCGATGTCCTTCTCTATCTCGAGCAAAGCGGCCAGAGCCCCCAGCACCATCGCCTGGTCTTCGGCCAGGACAACGCGAATCTGTTTACTCACGGCTTAGCGGCCTCGGCATTACCATTGAATTGGGGCAGTTCGATCCGCAAGCGAGTGCCGCGATTCGATTCCAACGACAGGCTGCCGCCCAGTTCCTGCACCCGCTCACGCATGCCCCGCAATCCATTCCCTTCCTGGCGAATGTCGCCTCGCCCGTCGTCGGCGATCACCAGTTGTGTGCGGTCTTTCTCCGTGGAGACTTCAATCGAGCACTCACTGGCCCCCGCGTGGCGCACGATGTTGGTCACCGCCTCGCGTAGCACCAGTGAAAGGGTGGAATCATGCCGCGGAGTAAGATATGGCGCTTTAGCCGGCCTGTTCAGTCGCACCCCTGCTGTTTCCAATACATGGGCTGCGCGGGCCAGTTCCGAGGCGAAGCCTTCGGAACGGTACCCCGTGATTGTCTTGCGTACCTCAGCCAGAGCTTGCCGCGCGGTGGTCTCAACCTCCGCGATCTCGAGCGCAGCCCGAGTAGGTTGGGTGGCGAGAAGACGGCCCGCTAATTCACTCTTGAGCACTATCAACGAAAGAGAGTGGCCAAGAATATCGTGCATATCGCGAGCGATACGCTCTCGTTCGGCGGTCTTCGCCAGTTGTTCAATCTCCTCCTGCGCCATGCGCAACTTGGCGTCGGCTCGATGTTTTTGTTCCATCCTCAGCCGGTTCATACCGACCAACAACGTGAAGCCCAGGCCCATGCTCCAGGTCCAGGCATGCAGATGGAAAAACAAGCTTTGCGCGACGATCGCTGCGCATTGCAACAACAGAAGGCCTATCACCACGTTGGTCGACTCGGACACCTCGGGGAGGGAAGCCGCTATATAGACGTAGATTCCCCAGGCAGACTCGTTGAACGGCACATAGACCATGGCCTCAAGAAACATAGCCAGCACCCAGAACCGGCGTGCTCTGCGAGGGCCGAAGTGCGCCAGCCAATAGAAGGTGAGGAAGAGAACGAGAGCGACGCCCATCCAGACCCAGCGCATGAGTGGAGCGTGGTCCAGGTACGGCTCAACAAACCAGAAGCCCAAGAAGACCAGCCAGATGTTGTGCTCATAGTCGAACAAAAACCGCCAGCCGCGTCTGGGAAGCTGGCTCGAATCCCGCCATCCCTCCCGGCAATCGCGGGAGAGCCAATCCCGCAGCCAGGTCTCAACACTCCAACGCTGAGGCGATTGTGGACTCACGTTAGGCCTGGGCCTCCTGCCGGCGGAAGATAAACGCCGCGGCTAGCAAAAATACTAACGTATAGGACGCCAGCAGCGCCCACGCCAGCAAAGGGGAACTATCGCTGTAGCCGAGGGAGCCGAGTGCCAGGCGAGCGAACCAGAACGATGGTAACCCGTGCGCGATCTGTTGCAACCAATGGGGCAACGCCTCGATCGGCATCCACAGTCCGCCGCAAAACGACAGTGGCAGATAGATCAGGTTGATTACCCCAGGCGCCGCGTTGGACGGCATCAACAGGCCGATTACCAACCCCAGGCTGGCAAAGGGCACAACACCGGCGGCAATCACCGACAGCAATCGCAGCGCTTCGATGATCGTGATATGGACGCCGGCCATGGCGGTTCCCAGAATCATCAGCAGCATCGTAATCCCCACGGCGAAGGTGATGCTGACGCACAACTTCGCCAGCAGGTAGGCAGCCGCGGGCATGGGACTTGCGCGTTTCATTTCCAGCCATCCGTGGCCCCGCTCCATCGACAGCCCTGCGCCGATGCCGAAGAGGGAAGAACCCATCGCGCCAAAACATGCATATCCCGCCAGAAGGTAACGGGCAATGGTATGGCCTTGAAAAACCGAAGCCTTATTGGTGACGCCGAAAAGAAGATAGAAGACCACTGGAAAGCCAATCATCGAGCAAAGGTAGGCGCGATTGCGCGACAACTTGAGCAGCTCAAAGCGCACTTCGTTGAAGTAGATGCGCGGCAGCGATGGCTGCGTACGCGGCATGTTGAGAGCGATTGTTGTGGCCATAGCGCCTCCTATTGCACAGCTGCGGTGGTGTTGTTGGTGAGCGCAAGAAAGGCATCTTCCAGAGCCGCGGCCCGCACTTCCAGGCTGCTCAGTGCAGCGTCGTGCGCGAGCATGGTGCGCAGCACCGCCTCAGGGCGGTGGGTGCGCACCAGCATGGCGTCGCCATCCCGCTCCACGCTGGTCACTCCTGGTAAGTCGGAAACAAACGAGGCCTGGAGCGATGTCGTGCAGCGGATAGACCGGGAACCGTCCGCGGTCTTGAGCTCCTGCGGCGTCCCTTCTGCAATCACTTTGCCTCTTTGAATGACGACGATTCTGCTCGCCAGCGCATCCGCTTCTTCCAGGTAATGAGTGGTGAGCAAGATCGTCTTTCCCCTCGCCGCCAGCTTGCGTACCTGCTCCCACATCGCTCGCCGGGCCTCGACGTCCATACCGAGTGTCGGTTCATCGAGACAGATAAGATCGGGATCGCCGCAGAGTGCGAGCGCGAAGAGCACGCGCTGCTTTTGTCCGCCCGAGAGCGTGCCAAAAAGCTTGTTTTCCAGACCCTCGAGTCCGGCGACCGCCAGCAGTTCGGCGAGCGGCCGCGGGTTTGCGTAATAACTGCTGAAGAGTTGAAGATGCTCGCGCACCCGCAGCGTCTCTGGCATCCGGCCCACCTGCAGCATCGCGCCCAGCCGCAAGCGGCTGGCCCGATCTCTAGGGTTTCCGCCAAAGATGCGCACCTCGCCTGAGGTCGCCTGGCTCAAGCCCAGCAGTAAGCGCACGGCGGTGGTCTTGCCGGCGCCATTCGGTCCCAGCAGCGCGACCACTTCTCCCCGGCGAAGCTCGAGTGACAGACGATCCAGCGCGATCTGCTGGCCGAATTTCTTGCTCACGCTGCGCAGCGACGCGATCACGGATTCCTCCGGATAGCCGATGCTTGTGTTGTGGCAGGGTTCAAGAACGACGCTCGTGGCCATAGCCTCTCCCTTTGCTTCCAGAGACATCGTCTCGTTTCTGGATCGCGAGCAGTAGTGTCTTTTGTCAAAAAGAATGGCTGACATTTGTCATGTGGGTCCCGAAGACAAATTAATCTAGAGAATCAGGCACCGGAAAAGGGATTCAATGGGGAGTGGGATTGGAAAGTGACGCGTGGGTATAACGTTGAGAGCGGTGATCTTGAGCGGCCTTCTAGCGGTTTTGTCGACGAGCGGCGTCCAGGCGCAGATTCCTCCTCCCCCTAAGTTGCCGGTGGGCTCACCCCAGGCGGCGGGTCAACAGGTCTTCGCAAGACGGTGTGCATCGTGCCATGGGACCAACGCCACAGGGGGCGAGTTTGCGCCGTCGATTGTAGAGCGGGTACCGCTGCGCACCGATGACGAACTCATTCGGCTATTGCACAATGGCCTGCCCTCCTCTGGTATGCCGGCTTTTCCTGATGTTGTCGATCAGGAGCGGGCTAACCTGATCAGCTTCTTGCGCACGTTAAAGCCCCTTGGGGGGACGGCGACAGAGCGCGCCTCGGTCATCCTGGAAGACGGAAAAACCGTTCAAGGTACTGCGTTAAACCGCTCGCCAACCGATATGCAGCTGCTGGGCGACGACCATCAGCTGTACCTTCTGCGCAAGACGGAGTCCGGCGAGTACAGGGTAGTGACCTCGCAGACCGATTGGCCGAGTTACAACGGACAGACGACGGGCAGCCGTTACAGCGACCTCAACCAGATCACAAACGCCAATGTTTCACGATTACAGCCAAAGTGGATCTTTTCCCTGCCTGGCGCCTGGAGCGTGCAGGCGACTCCTATAGTCGCCGGTGGGGTCATGTATGTGACCTGGGTCAACGAATGCTATGCGCTTGATGCGGGCAGCGGACGCCAGATATGGCATTACCAGCGCTCCCGCACCCAGGGACTCGTCGGAAATGCCGTTTCCGGCGCCAACCGCGGCGTGGCGATCGCCGGCGATAAGGTCTTCATGGTGACTGACAACGCCCACCTGATAGCTCTGAACCGGATCACCGGTGCGCTCATCTGGGAGACGCTGTTAGCTGATTGGCATAACAACTACAACGCGACCGGCGCCCCGCTGGTGGTCGGCTCCATGGTGATCTCCGGAATCTCCGGTGGAGACGAAGGCGCGCGGGGCTTTGTGGCGGCATTCGACCAGTCGTCAGGCAAGGAGCTGTGGCGTTTTTGGACCGCGCCTAAGCGCGGTGAGCCAGGCTCGGAGACCTGGCAGGGACCAGGGATCGATCATCCCGGCGGAGCTACCTGGATGACGGGAACCTATGACAAGGACCTTGATACCCTGTACTGGCCTGTCGGCAATCCAGGCGACGACCTGATTGGAGACGATCGGCCGGGCGACAATCTGTACACCGACTCGGTGGTCGCGCTTGATCCCAGAACGGGCAAGTTGAGGTGGTACTTCCAGTTCACGCCCCACGACGTGCATGACTACGACGCAATGGCGCCGCCGTCGCTTATCGATGCCATGTGGAACGGCAAACCACGCAAGCTGATGGTGCAGGCGAACCGCAACGGCTTCCTCTATGTACTGGACCGCACCAATGGCAAGTTTCTGTTCGGGCGGCCCTATACCACCAAGCTCACCTGGGCAACCGGCCTGACCCCCGAAGGCCGGCCCATCGTCGCTCCGGGCCACGTTGCAACCCCTGAGGGCACACAGGCCTGCCCCTGGCTGAACGGCGCGTCGAACTGGTATTCCGCCTCCTGGAATCCTCTGACCTCGCTCTACTATGTACAGACCAACGACAAGTGCGGCATCTTCACCCGCACCGACATGCCGTTTCAGCTGGGGCACGGGTACATGGGCGGCTCGTTTAGTCCCGACCCGGCCGATTCGGGCGGCCGCGTCCTGCGCGCATTCGACATTCAAACCGGCAAGGCAGTGTGGGAGCTTCCCCAGACTGGAGCCGCGGAGAGCATGGGGGGCGTCCTCAGCACCGCCGGGAGCGTGGTACTGTACGGAGCGGACGACGGCGCGTTTGCCGCCGCGGATGCTAAGACAGGTAAGCCACTCTGGAGTTTCCAGACCAGCCAGTCGCCGCATTCGTCGCCGATGACGTACATGTTCGACCATGAGCAATATGTCGCTGTCGCCATGGGATCGAATATCATTGCATTCGGCCTGCCCAACTAGATGTACAGCGAAAGGAAAAAGGGTGTCATTGTGAAACAATCACGGAGAGATTTTGTCAAAGCCGGTTCCGCTTCCCTCATCTATGGTTCTGCGCTTCTGCAAAGCAGCAAGTCCTACGCGAAGACCTTGCATGTGCCATTGGGGCTTCAACTCTATTCGGTCCGCGAGCTCTTGCCTAAGGATTACGACGGCACGCTCAAGCAGATCGGCTCGATAGGCTTTCGCGAAGTAGAATCGGCCGGTTACTACGATCACAGTGCGGCGCAAGTGAAGCAGGCTATGAGCAATGCCGGCTTGCACCTGGTGAGCGCGCATTACTCCTCAGACAATTTGCATCAGCAGCTCGATGAGATTCTGGCGTTCAATAAAGAACTGGGTGTGAGTTACATTATCTGTTCTTTCCCCGGCTTCAAAGACCCCTCGCGGGTAAAGAATATTAATCCGAAGGATAGGGTGAATGCTTTCAACCTCGAAGACTGGCGATGGAACGCGGAGCAATTCAATGCCATCGGCGCAAAGGTAAGCGCCGCCGGCCTGCAGTTCGGCTATCACAACCACACCATGGAGTTCCATGCCATCGACGGCGTTGTGCCTTACGACGAACTGCTGCGCCTGACCGATCCCGCCCACGTCACCATGGAGATGGATTGCGGATGGGTCACGGTGGGAGGTGCGAATCCGATCGACTATCTGCGCAAATACCCGACCCGCATCAGCATGCTGCACGTGAAGGACTTTAAGGGAATCAGCGCAGATTCATCGATAACGAATGTGCCCACGATCGTCGAGCTTGGGCAGGGCTCGATCGACTACCGTCCTATTTTCGAAGAAGCGGCAAAGGCTGGAGTAGTGAAGCATTGCTTCGTCGAGCAGGAGGGCTACAACGTACCCCCCATGGAAGGCTTGAAAATCGACGCAGATTACATGCACAAGCTAGGGATAAGCTAGCGACAGAATTCGCAGGAAATCCGGGGGAAGCCAGATAAGCGCTAACTTGTTTAGGATGTTTTTCGTCAACCTCACACAAAATCGTCATCCTGAGAGCCTGTGACTTTTTCGATCTTTTCGTGTTTTTTGCGACCCGTTGTTTTTCAATCCCCTCCAGGGAGGCGTCATCCTGAGCGAAGCGCCTCGCAGATCTATCGCATAACAGAGGGTTTTATGGCGCGGAGTCGAAGGACCCCGGCGGTGCCTATCTTACCCACGTTGTTCGGAGCGTTTCAACCACGGATCCCGCACCGCGCGGGCCCGCTACGGTTTTTCCTTAGGGCCGAAAACCAAGAACTTGCTAGCACCTGGGGATGGGAGATGATTACAGTGCATGAACACATGTACCCGTGACCATCAAGGGCGTATCGCAGCAGATCGTGTTGTCGGGCTTCGGTGGTCGAAAAGCTCCGAGCAGTATGGGTAAAACAAGCATCGCCGAGGTCCTTCGACTCCGCGCCACAAGCGCTGTGTCGCGCGACAAATCTGTGAGGCGCTCCGCTCAGGATGACGATTTTGTGGGAGGTTGATGAAAGACATCCTAAACAAGTTAGCGCTTATCGGGTGAAGCAAAGTCCCACGGTCGCTTTGTATCTCGAGGCCAGTTGCGCCGGAGGAATGGGGGGCACCCGTCCGGTCTTGCAATCAGCCCTTACCGTCTGCCGAGCAGTCGACGCAAACTACCCGGCGCTGTAATCCCCAGCATCCTGGTGCACAACAGATATCCCACCCCAAACGTCGAAAGCACGCACAACCCAATCAGCGGCGGGTAATGGAATGGCTGCACCAGCTTGACTCCATAAGCAACAGCAGCCGCTACGAGCGCTCCCGCCCAAAGCCGTGCGACACGGAAGGGCGGCAACACGACGGCGCCGATGCGTGCCTGAAGAGCGCGGCGCAGCAAAGAAAACTCTACCCACCCGGCGATTCCCGCTGATAGCGTGAGCCCCGCGACGCCCCAGTGGCGATCAATACCCAGCAGCCTCGGAAGCGGCAAGGCGAACAGATAACCCATGACCACGGTCAACACCACGCGAATGATCGCGAAGTTCAACGGCGTGCGTGTGTCCCGCAACGCATAGAACGCAGAGGAATACAGCCGGCCGGATGTCGAAGCCAGCAACCCGACAGCCGACCCCGCCAGCACACTCCACACGAAGTTCACATCGTTGGCTGAGAAATGTCCCCCGCGGTAAATGGTGGCAACGACTACATCGCCGAGGACCAGAAAGGCCACCGCAGAAGGAACTACGAAGAACGCAATGTTCTGCAGGCCCAGCTCCAACCGCCGCCGCAGCACGGCTCCTATCTCCTCCTGCGTTCCCAACGCACTCGACATAGCAGGCAGCTCGGCGGCAGAGATCGCCATGCCGAACAAGCTCACTGGCAGCGAATTCAGGGTCTGCGCGTAAGCCAGGGCTGATACCGCGCCAGTAGGCAAAAAGCTGGCCAGAAACGAGTCGACATAGGCGCTAATCTGTACCACTCCGCGGCTTAGGAATACCGGGAAAAAGTTTCGCACCACCGTCCGCACATGCTCCGTGCCGAATGCGAACCGCAGATTCAAGGGTCGCAGAAACCGCAGCACCGTCGGCAACTGCACTGCAAACTGCAGGCCGCTGCCGACGACAGAAGCGATGGAAATAATAATGGCCAGCCGCGATTCCCCTACGTGTCCGCCCTTCCACAGCAGCGCGGCGATCATAGCCACATTCCAAATCACCGGCGCAGTATAGGAGAGGAAGAATTTTCGGTGACTGTTAAGGATCCCCAGGCACCATGCCGAAAGGACGAGCAGCGCGGCTCCGGGAAACAAGATCTGCACCAGTCGGATTGTGAGCAAGCGCGTCTCGCCGCTGAAGCCGGGCACAATCGCATCGATCAGCCAGGGGGCAGCGAAGACGCCGGCCAACGTGATCAGCGAACCGATCAGAAAGAGAATGGCAAATATCGCTTCGGCCAGCTGCGAGGCTTCCTCGTGCCGCTCTTCCGCCCGCAGGCGGGCATACACCGGGATGAATGAGGCGGAGAGCACACCCTCGCCAAAAAGAGTTTGTAGAAAGTTGGGAATGCGGAAGGCGCCACGGAAAGCATCTGCAGCGTTGGAGTTGCCGAAGTAATGAGCAAACACCCGGTCGCGCACCAGACCAAGGAGCCGGCTGAGCAGGATGCCCGCGCTGACAGTAAATGCGGACGAGCGTGCAGTGAAGCCTTTTCGTTGGGTTGGGGTACTCAAGCCTGTCATCGACTGATACGGACGCTGGCTTTACTCTAATGCATGCGGTCCGAGTTCCCCTGCAACTTCCATGGCAACAGGAACCAGTTTGTAACGCTACGCTACGCCTGCTGCTCCAGTTGCGTCACCAGCTCTTCCCATTCAGCGGTGAGCGAGGCGTGCTGTTCGCGCAAATTTTCCAGCAGTTGGGTCACGCGCTGTGTTTCTTCTGCGCTCTCATAGACCCCGAGCGATTCCTCTGCACTGGCGATGGAGCTCTCCAGCCGCGGGATCTCTACTTCGACAAAGCTGCAGCGCTCCTGCATCTGGCGCAGCTTGATCGGGTTAAGGCGGCGAACCTTGGCCGCCGCCGCGTCGGCCTTAACCACCTCCTGCGGTGCTTCCACAGGCGCGGCGCCATTTGACCCGCTCCCCTGTGCCTCCGCCATCTGCTTGCGGTGCAGATAGTCTTCGTAGTTGCCGGGGTACACGTGCACGTGTCCACCCTCCACTTCAAAGATGCGGGTCGCCAGGCGATCGATGAAGTAGCGATCATGCGAGACCATGACCACAGTTCCGTTGAAAGCAGCGATGGCCTCGAGCAGGACATCCTTGGCCCGCAGATCGAGGTGGTTGGTGGGCTCGTCCAGCAAAAGGAAGTTTGCCGGGCTTACCAGGATGCGGGCCAGGGCATAGCGGTTGCGCTCTCCTCCTGAGAGCACACCCAGCGGTTTGAATACATCGTCGCCGGAGAAAAGGAAGCAGCCCAGCAGACTGCGCAGCTCAGTGGTCGATACCCGCGGCGCGTTGTTGCTGATGTCGTCCAGCATGCGGGCATCGCCGTCCAGCACTTTGTACTGATCCTGGGCAAAGTATTCCGCGGTGACGTTGTGGCCCAGGCGCAGCTTTCCGCTCGAGGGCGGCTCCATGCCCGAGAGCATGCGGATCAGGGTCGACTTGCCCGCTCCATTCACGCCCACCAGCGCGATGCGGTCGCCGCGGTCGATGGTAAAGCTCACGTCCTCAAGCACCTGCTTGGGGCCATAGTTCTTGGCCAGGTCTGAGACCTCCACCACCGTGCGGCCGGAAGGCTGTGGCTGGGGAAAGGTGAAATGGATCGCCTGCTCTTCCACTGGGATCTCGATGCGTACGATCTTGTCCAGCTCCTTGATGCGGCTCTGCACCTGCTTAGCCTTGGTGGCTTGATAGCGAAAGCGGCTGATGAAGGCCTCAAGATGCTCAATGTGTTCGCGCTGGTTTTTGTAAGCCGCGGCAAGCTGCGCTCGCCGCTCTTCCTTCTGGACCAGGTACTTTTCGTAGTTGCCGTGGTAAACGTGCAGACCCTTGTTCCATATCTCGATCGTTTTATCGACCGTGACGTCGAGAAAATAGCGATCGTGGGAGATAAGGATGTAGCCATTGGGATAGCCGTGGAGGTAGTCCTCCAGCCAATTGCGGGTTTCCAGGTCCAGGTGATTGGTCGGCTCGTCGAGCAGCAACAGGCTGGGCTTCTGCAGCAGCAGCTTGGCCAGCGCGATGCGCATCTGCCATCCGCCGGAAAACTCCTCTGTCTGCCGCGACCAGTCATGCTTGCTAAAGCCCAGCCCGCTCAGTACCGAGCCCACCTGCGCGTCGAGTGCGTAGCCGTTATGGGCGCGAAAGTGGGAGTCGAGATGAGAAAAGCGATCGGCGGCCGCGGCGTATTCGGCCGTTGCCGGGTCGAACTCGGCCAGGCGCGTGGAAAGGGTTTCGAGTTCCTGCTCCATGTCGCGCAACTCGGCGAATACCGAAAGGCACTCCGCAAAAACGCTGCGTCCGCGGAGTTCGAGACCTTCCTGGGGGAGATAGCCGATGGTCATGCCGCGCGTGCGCTGCACGCTACCGTAGTCGAGCGATTCGGTGCCCGCGAGCACCTTTAGCAGAGTGGATTTCCCGGTGCCGTTGGCGCCCACCAGGGCCGTGCGCTCATTGGGCGTGATGAGCCAGTCGGCATCCTCGAAAAGGACGCGGGGGCCGAACCGTTTTCCGGCAGCAGAGAGTTGGAGCATAAGAAAGCAGCGCCGAGGCGCTGCTCCCATTGTCGCATTGCCTAACAGCTCCCAGCAAAAGCCGTAAGTTACTCCAGCAGTGCGCAATGCTTCGCAGAAAGCGACCGACGTGCAACTCTTTCATCCACTAGCCACTTCCTCATGGAAGCACCACCCTACCATTTGTCATCCCGAGCGAACCCGGATTTCCTGCCACGCTGCACTGGACACAGCCACGTGTGCGGTTTTCCGTAGGAGAAAACCGCATGAAGTCCGTCAACGCCAACAAGATCAACAGGAAATCCGGGGAAGCCGAGGGACCTGCAGTTCTCTCAATCAGTATCCAATCCCCACGGACGAGCCCTTACTCGTCGTCCTCATGCCGGAGGAACCGATTCCTCGATCACCGGCGGCTTGCGCCTGGGCTTGTGCTTTACCGCCGCCTTCTTCGCAAGGGCCTTCTTGCCCGCAGTATGTGGCGCGAAGCGCGAACGCATAAACTCCTTGTAGTCGACCTCTGTCTGGTCGGCATAATCGACTGCAAACTCCGCGATGGCTTCAATAAATCGATCCGAAGTACCGATGTAGCCGGAAAGCGCGATCGCATCCCCCGCGCGTGCGTGACCGCGCGCCAGCAATTCGCCGCAAATCTCAGCATATTGGTTCAGTCCCTCGCCTTTGAGATCTTCAATCGCGATCGACGCCTTGTGATCATTCAACTGCCTTACCAGGTAATGGCGATTGTTGATCGTGGTCCAGCCGAGAAGGAGGTCGGACTGGAACTGCATCGACCGCTGGCCCTGGACCACCCGGTGGCCCTGGTGTTGCGGAGCCCCCATCTCTCCCAGGTACGGGGCATAAGCAGAGTTAGGCTCCTCCTTGATCTGCAGGAAGAGCGGATCGTCGCTCCCGTTGCCTTCCATATAGACGACGTAATCGCGCAACCCAACACTGCCCGTGCCCACCACCTTGAAGGCGACGTCGAGCGGGCGGTACAGATCGAAGAAGTGCTGGCGCTCAGGCAACAGACTTTCGCGGTACTGGCTAAGAGAGTCGAGAATGAGGTCTGCCTTCGCGCCCTTCAGACGGAATTGCAGAGGCTTCTGTTCGACGAAGATGCGGTGGGGCGGTGACGCGCTTTTTCCGCCTTTGACAGATGCTTTGGGCAGTACGGTAAGATGCGCCTGGTTGTTGAGCGGCGTTGCCCGTTCGGCCTGGCGCAACACCTGCGAGACTGGTGCAATGCGTTGCAGCCGATGTACCTGAAAGCGGGCTACGTCCATAACCGGCATTCGCGCGAACGCATGCATGGATCGGCGATAGCTCCGCAGCAAAATGCCGGCCGCCTCACCACACGCTGCGCTCTTGCTGCCGGCTTCGCGGCCAGCCAGGATGAAACTGGTGGCCAGACGCTTCACATCCCACTCAAACGGGCCGCGGATGGTTTCGTCGAAGTCGTTAATGTCGAAGACCAGCCGCCCATCGGGCGCGGCGAAGGCGCCTAGGTTCCGAACATGCGCGTCGCCGCATAGCTGGGTAAAGATGCCGGTATGGGGCAGCACCGCCAGGTCGGCGGCTATCACCGGAACGGCGCCGCGGAAAAACCCGAAGGGCGAAGCCGCCATCCGCTGCCACTTAATGGCCAGCAAACCCGGCACCCGTCCCACGGCGGAAGCGGCCAGGGCGTCAATAGGATCGGTCTGCCGGTCAGACGCACGCCATCGTTTCTGCTCCTGGCGCCGCACCTGCTTCCGCCGGGACTGTCCAAACGCGCGACGCTCCGGGGGAGGGAGTGCGTGATTAAGGATCATTCTTTTTTCTTTCCTGGGGTGGTCGATTCTAGCAGGTGCTCAAACTCAACATAGACCGCATTCGTCCAGCCGAAACCAATCACATTTTGATAGCCGGCGATCAACTCGACATTCGACGATCCGGTATCGACATTATATTTTTCATGGATCGTCCCTTCCTTCTCGAAACTGGTGCGGACAGTATGGTTGAACTGTTCCGCAATCCGGCGCGCATCGTTGATGTACCCATTCGTCCACAGGGCGTCAGCCGCCAACCAGTTCAGGGGAGCCCAGCCAAAGGGCAAATCCCATTGCAGGCCGCTCTCGTAGGTGCTGCAGGCCAGGCCGCCAGGCCGGTCGAGCACGGCGAGATTTTTGTCCACTGCCGCGGCTTGTTCCTTCGTAGCCAAGCCTGCCCAAAGAGGATAAAAGATCGTCGCGTAAACGTAGCTGGACTGCTGTCCAGTAGTGAAGTCGTAATCGAAAAACATCCCTTTGCCGGGGTTCCAGAGGTATTTGTTGATCGCCTGCTGGCGGGCTGCGGCCATTTTCAACCACCCACCACGCTGCGCCCCTTGGCCGGCCATATCGGCAAAGTTAGCCAGGTCCAGTTCGTAGCGGTAGAGCAGGCTGTTCAGACCGACGGCGGCGTAATGGTGTGTGGAACCACTGAAGGGACCAAACCGGAACGAAATATCGAAACCTGACTCGCGCACGGCGCGGTCACCTTTGTAGAAGTCACGGCTAAGGCGGTACCCGTGGGACCAGGCCAGGCCGCAGACGACGGAATGGGTCGGGTCGCAACTGGTTTTGTCGAGCTCGGCTTGCTCGGCGGGGGAGGGGTTTTGCGGCGACGCGATCAGGTAGCTGGTGTGCACCTCGGGATGAGCGACCAGCCAGTCGATCACGTCGATGTAGTAGCTGCTGTGATCGGCGATATCGGGCACCGGCCCCTCGCCGATATCGATATACCGGGCCAGGCCCGTGTTCCCGGCGCGGTGGATGTTACTCAGCCAGAAATCGTGATCGCGGCGGGCATAGGGATAGGCGCGAGCCAACCACTGCTTTTGCCGTGCAAGATTGGCCGGCGACCGGTCGCGCTCACACGCCGCGTCGTAGACGGCGCGAATCATTGAGCTCAGGAACGGCGGCTGCGAGCGAGTGAGAAAGTAGGTGCGGTTGGCGTTGAGCACCGCTCCATAATTCTCGATTTCGTAGAAGAAGTTCTCTACCATGCCGCGGGCCAGATCCACCCGGCCATCGCGCAACAGGCCTAAGATGATGAAGTAGCTGTCCCAGCCGAACATCTCGTTGAACCGTCCCCCCGGCACCACGTAGCGGTTCGGCAGGTAGAGCAAGCCAGGCTGCGGAATTTCCGATTCCTTTACATCGCCCAGTTGCTCGATGCGATGGGGCAGATGGGCAATCTGGATTTTGCATTGCGAGCGCAGCCGCAGCAGTTCGGGCGGCGTAGGCGCGCCGAAGGGAAGATAAAGCACCGGCGGAGTGGTGACTTTGGGGTCGACGAGGGATTTGCACTCGGACATGGAGCGGGAGAGGCTATCCCATCCCTGGTGAATATAGGCATCAATGGTTAGCGAAGGTGAGGGGAGTGCCTGAGCCCAAATCTGCTGACCAGCAAACTGGAGCATCAAGAGGGCAAGAATCCGGACGTTCATCGCAAGCTTCCTCGGTGCGATGTTACATGCCGTCTAAGAAGAAAGGCGAGGTCGTGGCGGGTCGAAGACATAGGGCTCTGTTCTGGGTGGGAATTAGCGCCCTCGTGATTGCCGTTGTGGCGGCAGCCACGTTCGAAATCCTTCTTTCCCGGGCGGAGCCAATCCTGCGGGCGCGTTTGATACAAAGCCTTTCCGCTCGCTTCCACAGCCGCGTGGAATTGGGAGCCTTCGACGTTTCGCTCTTGCGCGGGTTCGAGGTCTCGGGCAAAGACCTCGCCATCTATCCCTACAACATCGACTCCACAACTCCCACCTTCTCGGTGCGGCGCTTCGCCTTTCGCACCGGGTATCGCAGCCTGGTGAGTTCCCCCATGCACATCAGTCACGTTGAGGTGGAGGGACTGCGCATCAATCTGCCGCCTAAAAGCCAGCGCAAAGAGCTACCCCAGCTGAACACCAGCCAGGGTAAAGGCAGCAACATTAGCATCATGGTCGGCGAGCTGGACTGCACTGACACGGTGCTCTCTCTGGGCACAGACAAGCCGGGCAAGCTCCCCCAGCAATTTGTCATCCAGAGCCTGAAGCTGCGCACCATAGGCGCCGGCCAGCCGATGGATTTCACCGCAAAGTTGACCAATCCCAAGCCGGTGGGCCAGATCGAGAGCCGCGGCTACTTCGGCCCCTGGAACGCGGCTCAGCCGGGCGCGACCGCTGTAGGCGGCACCTACTCCTTCCAGCATGCCGACCTGGGCACCCTCAAGGGCATCGGAGGAATCCTCTCCTCCCAGGGTAGGTACCAAGGCACTCTGGACAAGATCGTGGTCGATGGCAAGACGGACACCCCGGACTTTCAAGTGAAGATCAGCGGCCACAAGGTCCCGCTGCACACTGAGTTCCACGCCATTGTGGACGGCACGGACGGCAACACCTACCTGCAGCCGGTCAAGGCGCAGTTTCTCCATTCCTTCCTGACCGCAAGGGGATACGTCGTACGCGACCAGGCAGAGCCGGGACGCCACGTCTACCTCGATGTAGACATGGACCAGGCCAGGATCGAAGATCTGCTGCGGCTCGCGGTGCGCACCGATCCGCCGGTTATGCAGGGCCAGGTCAAGCTGCACACCAAGCTGGATCTGCCGCCTGGACCGCAAGATGTTGCCCACAGGCTGCGGCTGCAAGGCAACTTTGCCATCATCAACGGGCGATTCAGCAGCGAAAAAATCCAGAATCGCATTGACGAACTCAGCCTGAGGAGCCAGGGTGAGGTGGAGCTGGCCACCCAGCAAGCCAGGAACGGGAAGATGGAGCTAGTGCGCTCCCAGATGCGGGGCGACTTCAACCTCGTGGATGCCAGCCTGAATTTATCGAACGTGCACTACGATATTCCCGGTGCAAGCATCAAGCTTGCCGGCGTCTACAGCCTGGATGGCGCCAGATTCAACTTCACCGGAACCGCCGATATGCAGGCCACGGTGTCGCGGATGGTCGGGGGTTGGAAAGGCGTATTGCTGATGTCTGTCGATAAATACTTCCAGAAAAACGGGGCTGGCACGGAGGTGCCCTTCAAGATCGATGGAACAAAGTCAGACCCTCATTTCGGCCTGGATTTCGATCGCCTTAAAAAGAAATGAGGCGTGAGTAGATAGTTGGGAGAAAACAGCATATCCCTCGATCCAAGGCAGCGAAGGCCTACAGGAAGGGCGCACAGCAGGTCCCTCGGCTGCCCCGGATTTCCTGTCAAGATTGGTGGCGTCGCGAACTCCATGCGGTTTTCCTTACAGAAAACCGCACACGCTGCTCTCTCTAGCGCCGCGAACAGGAAATCCGGGTACGCTCGGGATGACAAAAGGGGAGGGTAGCGTTCACCTAAGCGGCTGTTATAAGGGATGGAGAGAGCTGTACGCAGAGCGCGAAGCGAACGATCCTTCCATCCACATCACAAACTCTAGAGGAAGGAACAAATCTACACTTTGTCATCCCGGAGCGAAGCCGAGGGACCTGCAGTTTCACTCGGAATGACCACAGCACTCCATCTCAGCGTGTATGCTTGGCGAGCACCTCTTCATACGTGCTGTAAACACCCTCGAAGACTGAATCCCACGAAGCCGACAGCGCATGGACCCGCGCCGCCAGCCGCATCCGCGCATGAAGCTCCGGATCGAGAATCAGCTTCGCCGCCGCGGCCGAAAACCCGTCGTCGGTGGCAATCGAACCCGTCTCGCCATCCTTCACAATGTACCGGGGTCCACCATCCGGTGTGACGATCGCCGGAACGCCAGACGCCAAAGCCTCCAGAACGACATTCCCAAAAGTATCGGTGTGGGAAGGAAAAACGAAGAGGTCCATATTCGCATAAGCGCGGGCGAGCTCGAGGCCGCGAAGCACGCCGGTGAACTCCGCGTTTGGCAAGTGTTGGCGAAGCCAGCCCTCTTCCTTGCCGTGCCCAATGATAAGAAAGCGAAAATTGCTGATGCCGCGCTCCATCAGTTCGGTCCGGATGCGCGCCAGCAAAAATACATTCTTCTCAATCGACAGCCGTCCGCAAAACCCAAGCACAAATGCTTCCCCTGTCCCGCTGCGATCGCGATGTTCCGGCGAGAAGGCAGTGGTATCGACGCCGCGAGGCATTAGGGCGCAGTGGCGGCCGGTGGACCGCTCCAGCAGGCGGCACAAATCGATATTGGGCGCAAAGAGAGCCTCCGCCATCCGGTAAAACCGGGCACAAGCCAGCAGCGCGGCATCTTCAATTTTCTTTTCCGCGGCTGGTCGTTTGCTGCGCGGAAGCATGCGCAGTAACCGCCATGACCGCTGCGCAGCATACTCGTGGAGATTGGTATGCCACGAGGCCACCAGTGGAACCTTCAGATTCCTCGCCAGCCAAGCGCCCAGAATGCCCGGCTCGCTCGGCCCGGTGACGTGGACAATATCCGGGCGGAATGCCCGCACACGTGCTTCGAGGAATTTCTTGTGACGCAGGAAGGCGGAATCGAAGGTGAGATCCTTCTCCAAACGAAAGGAAACGGCGCTGCCGCGGGGAATCTCGAGCGTCGTCAGTTCCCCCAGCTGTTGCTCGCGTATCGAGCTATCCCTCTTGCTCGGATGCAGACAAAAAAAAGGCAGGCCTCTTCGTTGCGCAAAGGCTTCAAAGTGCCGGCTGGTGTGGGCCACCCCGTTGATCTCGTAAAACGAATCGGGAAAGTACGCCACCCTTGGGGCCGAGCGCATAGGCAGAGTGTATCCGCGCGTTGCCGAAGCGAGAAGACTTAACCGATCGCCCAACGGTTCTAAAATGCTTCCTGCTCGCCCAGCGCAAATTGCAGCTCCTGCGGCTCATCCCAGGCAAGCCGCAAACTGTTGCTGACCGGATGGCTCCCCAGCATGCGTACAAACTGGATCACCATGCGCATGTAAGCCGGTGCCTCCCCGTAAGGCCAGAGCTGGCTGAGGGGGCGATCCACCCCGTGCATATCAGGGTGATAGACGCGCTCATCCCAACGCCGCGATCCTTCGGGGAAGTCAGGGTAGTCGCGAATGGCATCGAGCGTGGAGCGCATGATGCGATGCTTCCACGGTTCCGCGTATTGGGGCATAAAGAGCACGTGGCTGCGATTCTCGCGGCGAATCTCATCGACGAACTCGTTGAAGCTGGTCGCTTGCGTCAGGTTCACGTTGGCGTTCGGCTCCAGGCCATGCCGGTCGCCTCCGGAGATCAGCAATTTGTTCCAACGAGCGGCCAGCCGCTTCACCAATCGATTCTCTTCCCAATTCCGCAGGCCATTCAGCTCCACCGCGTGGATGAAGCCACTGTTCTGGGTGAGAAACTCCTCCATTCGCTGTTGATGCAACTCCTGGCCGATCTTGTACAGATCCCAGTGCGGATGATTAAAGACGATGAGTACGTTAGGAAGGTCGTGCAGTGCGGAGAGCATCTCCGTCAACCGCGCGTCCGAAGGGTTTGCGGTGAATTCTTCAAATCGGCGCATCCACTCGGCCCCGGACGCGCTGGGCAGGTTGTGAATGCCAAGGTGAAAGGCCTGATCCTTGCCGAAGGGCGTCGTCCACTCCACCGAAACCGGAATATGGCGGGCGCTGGCCACGGTGCGCAGCAGCATCGGTGCCTGAATGTCGTCGTGATCGGTGATCGATACCAGCGGCTGCACCTGGAGCCGCTCCGCGATCTGCCGGCTCTCCAAATCAAAGGCCAGCCTGGGAGTGAGTGGCGGAGTCCAGTAACTCGCGGTGAAGTTGACTTGCAGGCGATGGTTTTTCCGGCAACGCTCCTCCTCCCGGGCGATGATCCCCTTGAAGATGCGGTGCTCGTTGGCCAGTTTGACGATGAAGTCGAGCGTCTCTTTCGAGCGATTGGTATGACTGTGAAGCGAGACACCAGAAGCGAAGCCCTTTGCCGCGCGGTCGTTGTTCCAGAGATACGAGATACGAGAACCTGTCATCTCTTCCTCCATCCGTCTTCCCTACGTTGGAGCAACCGCACCCTGGCCCGTGCTGCCACACAGTAACTGCGTGATCGCTCTCATGTGCTCAGTATGTTGTGCAATCCATGAATGGCGAGTTACGGGGAGGCGAATTGATATCGAAATTTGGCTGGAACCAGCCTGGATAACATGTTTCCCGCCACTAAGGTAACCAGATTTATGGTCTTATCGAGTGCCGGTAATGTCGGGATTGAGGAGAGGCTCCTCTTCTACGTTCGGTGGCGCCTGGCGGCGCGCTTCCGGTTCCAGGTGATACCGGGTCAGCTCCGCCTTAAGGATTTCAAAGGCCTCTTCGGGTGTATCGGCCATTTGAAACAGGGCGCGATCCTGGGCGGAGATTGCGCCTTTGTCGACCAGTACATCCAGGTTGAGGATGCTGTTCCAGTAGGCCGAACCGTAAACCACGATGCTGATCTTCTTGGCCAGCTTTTCCGTCTGCACCAGGGTCAGCACTTCAAACATCTCGTCCAGCGTGCCAAAACCGCCGGGGAAGACGACCAAAGCTTTGGCTAAGTACGCAAACCAGTACTTGCGCATGAAGAAGTAGTGGAACTCGAAGTTCAGCGAAGGCGTG
This sequence comes from uncultured Acidobacteriaceae bacterium, assembly GCA_963787145.1. Classification (GTDB taxonomy): domain Bacteria; phylum Acidobacteriota; class Terriglobia; order Terriglobales; family Acidobacteriaceae; genus PALSA-350. The sequence continues at coordinate 91,631 of CAWBBY010000031.1, read as the reverse complement.
ATGTAGGGGTTAGGCGCCTGTTCGAAGGGCAGGCGGATGTTGAGCCCGATGGACTTGCCGCCGGCTTCGTAGGCCCCGCGATTGGCGGCTTCCATGATCCCGGGTCCGCCTCCCGAGGTCACGACGAAACGGTGACGGCGTCCCTTGAGAGTCTGCGTCCACTTGGTCACCAGCGAGGCCAGTTGCCGTGCGTCTTCGTAGTAGCGGGCCATTTCCACGCCTGCCTCCGCCCGGCGGCGGCGCAGCTCGCTTGCTGTTCCCTTGGCGATCTCTTCATCCGTCGCCGGTTGCTCCGCGTCTGGTGCTGCAGCGGCGGATCCAGGCTTGTCGAGTAGTTCGAGTTCGAGCTCCTGGCTGGCGTCCTCGTGCGCCCGGAAGCGTGCTGACCCGAAGAACACGATCGTGTCCTGAATGCGTTCGCGCCGGAAACGCGCCAGCGGTTCGGAGTATTCAGAGATAATCCGCACCAGCCGCCCGTCGGGGCTGTTAACAAACGCAGGGTTCTGGTACGAGAGGGGAGCGCGATTGAGGTCGGGCGGTTTGCCGGTTTTATGCTTCATGCTCTCAAGAGTGGGATCCACGGAAGTGCACGGCTTCCATGACTGCGATCCACAGATTCAGCAGGCCGAGGCCCGAGATCATGCCGCGCACCGCCCCGTACATCAGAAACGTGGCCACGCGCGGAAAGTGGTTAATGAGTTGATTGTCTGCCCACAGCGGCGCGTACCAGGGAAGCACGAGCACAATAACGCCGATGTAGATGCGAATGACGACATAAAGATACAGCTCCACCCGGCGCAGCCAGAGAGGAATCCGGGAGGGTCGTTGAGGCGCGGGTTGCCGTTCTTGCACGGTCGAGCCGTTTTGGGGACTAGACGAAAACAGGTTCGACTGTTGCGGCATTTTTCTTAGGCCAGGGCCAAGCGAGGGGCACCCCAGGGTGTTCTATGGCAACAGTAACACAGCGGCCCAGGCCGGATTCGGGACTGGATTTAGGTGAGACCCTCTGCACCAAGGCGAAGGCGATAAAAACACTAATCAACCGAGGGTAAAGGCATAAGACGCGATACTGGGGAAAAGAAACCGCAGGTCCCTCCACTACGCTTCGCTCCGGTCGGGATGACAATTCTGTTGTGCCCGCAAGAGCTTCAGCGAGAAATACTTGGCCCCGCAATAGAATTGTCATCCCGACCGGAGCGAAGCGTAGCGGAGGGACCTGCGGTGAGTCCTGGTTTTCGCTTAGGGAGCCTAGGCGGTGCGCATCTGGACCGAGTTGCCTGCCTCTGCTGCGGCCGCTGCCAGGATCCGATGATGAATGGTAAATAGAGCAAGTTCCAGGCGATCCGAAACCCCCGTCTTGTCATAGACGCTGCGCAGATAATTCTTGATCACCTGTTCGGTGGTGCCCAGCCGCAGCGCAATCTCTTTGTTCTTGCAGCCCTGCACGATAAGGGCGACGATCTTCATCTCTTTAGGGGTAAGCCGGTCGCGGACGCGCGCGCCCACAGAATCCTCTTCCTCGGAACCGATGGCCTCAGCCGGCCGCTGAATCGAAGAGAAACCCTTGATGACGCGATGCACGCATTCCACCAGCGCCTGGCCGGTCGTATTGCGATAGACCACACCCCGAATGTCGTGTGCGGTGAAAATCTGGGCCGGCTCGCCGTTCTCGGCGATCACTACGGCGCGGCTCCCTGCGGCCTTTACGTGCGACATCAAATCCTGATATTCGGGCCTCAGCGCGGAAGCGAACAGAACGATCGAGGAGCGGTACGCATCGACGGAGAGCATCAGGCGTTCCAGGTCCGCACACTGTGCGGCTACGCGGAAGTCCTCTTCGCTCGCCAGGACCTTTGCAATGCCAGCGCGAAAGATTGCTTGGTTGTCAGCCAGGATAATTTTATTCATCGTGCTGCCTTGTGCCTCGTCGCTTCGATTCGCAATCTTCTTGCCTTAACCCGCCGCAGCGTGCGCGACGCGAGCCGCCCCCGGTAATCACGCGGCCGCATACTCGTGCTATCGGCCACCGCCCATCATTCGTTCTAAGCTGTCTAGTTTTGCGACACCTTTAGTACGTTTCTCTCCGCTACCGAGCCCAGAGAGTATGAGTTGCTGGTGATCTCAAGCCTAGCGGCTTGGGCAGGAAATGAAACCCCACGAAAGTGGCAGGATCGCGCCCTCAAGTTGCTGTCGTGACTGGATTTGTGTGTAGCGAAAACGGTGCGAAACGAGACGAAGCGGCGCGCATTCAATACACTAAAGAAGCATGGGCAAGCCAGTCATCCTTGCGGTAGACGACGATGTAAGTGTCCTGGAGATGGTGGTCCAGGATCTGCGCCGCCAATACGGTGCGAATTATCGCATCCAGCGTGCGGCGTCGGGCCAAGCGGCACTCGACACCTGTGACCAATTGAAAAAGCGGGGCGACACGGTCGCCCTGTTTGTCTCTGACCAGCGCATGCCCGGAATGTCCGGGGTAGAGTTCCTGGGCAAAGCGATGGAGTACTTCCCCGACGCCAAGCGTGCTCTCCTCACCGCCTACGCCGACACCGAGGCGGCGATCCAGGCCATCAACACGGCCAAGATCAACTACTACCTGACCAAGCCATGGGATCCGCCCGAAGAGCGCCTCTATCCGGTGCTGAACGACCTGCTCGAAACCTGGAAGGAAGGCTATAAGCCACCCTTCGAAGGTTTGCGGGTGGTGGGGCCGCGCTACACCTTGCGCGATCACCAGGTGCGGGACTTTCTTTCCCGCAACCAGGTTCCCTACGTTTGGCTCGATCCCGAGCAGAACACCGAAGCTGTGGAGCTGCTCAACCGTTTCCACTTGGATGACCGAAAGCTTCCGGTGGTCCTTTTTGGGGATGGCACCTCCCTGGTGCAGCCCGGCCAAATGGAGCTGGCCGCCAAGATCGGGTTGCGTACCCAGGCGACCAAGGAGTTCTACGACCTGGTAGTCGTCGGCGCGGGCTTAGCCGGGTTGGCGGCGGCCGTATACGGCGCGTCGGAGGGGCTGCGGACGTTGGTGATCGAAGAGGAAGCGCCAGGTGGACAGGCAGGCTCCAGTTCCAGGATCGAGAATTACCTCGGCTTTCCCGAAGGAGTGAGAGGCGAAGACCTCGCCCGGCGGGCCCTGATCCAGGCCACACGGTTCGGGGCCGAAATGCTGACCCAGAAGGCGACCGCCATCCGCACCGAGAACAACTACAACATTTTGCAGTTGGCCGACGGGAGGGAAGTATCGTGCCACGCTTGCCTGATCGCTGTGGGCGTCTATTACCGTCGCTTGACTACTCCGGGAGTGGAGCGTTTGACCGGGGCGGGGGTCTATTACGGGGCGGCGATGACCGAAGCCCAGGCCTGTAAAGACGAGAATGTCTTCATTGTCGGGGGGGCAAACTCGGCCGGCCAGGCAGCTATGTACTTCTCCAAGTACGCCAAAAAGGTAACCATGCTGGTAAGAGCCGATTCGCTTAAGAACAGCATGTCGAAATATTTAATCGATCAGATTGCCGGTACATCCAATATTGAGGTTAAGACGGGATGTCAGGTGGTGGAAGCCTTGGGTGACAGCCGCTTGTCCTGTTTGCGCGTATGTGGGCCAGAGAACGAGGAAACCGTGCCGGCGACTGCTTTGTTCATCTTCATCGGGGCGGCGCCCAATACGGATTGGCTCCCGGAAAGGATTATGCGTGACGCCAACGGCTTTTTGCTCTCTGGTTCTGACCTGAAAGTGGACGGAAAAATGCCTAAGAATTGGAACCAGCCCAGAGAGCCGTACTTGCTCGAGACCAGCGTTCCAGGTATTTTTGTCGCCGGAGATGTGCGCCATGGCTCGGTCAAGCGGGTCGCGTCAGCAGTCGGCGAGGGATCGATTTCTGTGCAATTTATCCACCAATACCTGGCGGCGTTCTAAGCCAATGACAGACGTTCAGCAAAGTTCGAAGGTAGAGCAGGTCGAGGCAGCCAGCCTCTTGACCCAGTTGCAGAAAGTGCCAGTATTCGCCGGCATATCGCTGCAGGAGCTTCGCTGCCTTGACTCGGTAGAGTTGATTCACGCCGATCCGGGTGCTGACCTGATGGACATCACCCGCACGCGTCGTGGCTTCTGGATCCTGCTCGAAGGCGAGCTTCGCCTGCAAAAGCGTCAGACCGATGGAGAACTGATGCTCGTCGGCCAAATGAGCGCGGGCGAGACCTTTGGCGAACTCCCCTTGCTCATGGGTAAGGACACGGAAGCGGTGGTCACCGTGCTCAAGCCCAGCATCGTCGTCTACCTGCGGGAACAGCTTTTTTGGAACCTGATGTTTGCCTGCCCCCAAGTGCGTATCGGCGTTTTGGGGAACATGGCGCGCAGGTTGCAGGTCTTTCAATCCCAGGAGCTGCATCGCGAAAAGCTTATTTCCCTGGGTACGATGGCCGCCGGCCTGATGCACGAGTTGAATAACCCGGGAGCCGCCGCCCGCCGCGCTGCCTCGCAAATGCGAGAGAACCTGAGCCGTCTGCAACAGATCAGCCTGCGCATGTGCGCTAACGATGAAGCCATGACCAAAGGTCAGACCGACTGCCTGCGCGTTCTGCAAGAGATGGCGTTGAAACCCCAAAAGCCGGCGGCCATGAGTTCCATGGACCAGGCAGACGCCGAAGACGAGTTGGCGTCCTGGCTGGAGACACACGGCATCGAAAATTCCTGGAAGCTGGCGGCGACCCTCTCCGCCATCGGCTTCAACTCCCAGACTCTCGAATGCGCCCAGCACGAGTTTCCCGGCAACACCTTATCCGATCCACTGAACTGGATGGAAGCACTCACCTCCAGCGTCCAGCTTGTGGGAACGATTGAAGAGAGTGTCTCCCGGGTGACCGACCTGGTCGGAGCGGTGAAAAAATACGCCTACGAAGACAAGCCGCAGCGCCATCAGCTCGATGTCCACGACAGCATTCAAAGCACTCTTGTCATTCTGGGCCACAAATTTCGCCAAAAAGAGCTGATTGTGGAGAAGTTCTTTGCCCCCACTCTTCCGCCGCTTTCCACCTGTGGCATCGGTCTGAGCCAGGTCTGGACCAACCTGCTCGACAACGCAATCGACGCATCTCCGCAAAAGGGTGTCGTGAGCATACGCACCTGGGTAGAGGGCGACAGGGTGGGCATCACCATCGCCGATGTAGGGCCCGGCGTCCCCGAGGAAAACAGGAAGCTGATCTTTGAGCCTTTCTTTACTACCAAGCCCACGGGGCAGGGCACCGGTTTAGGCCTCGACATTGTGCGCCATATCGTGGTGGACAAGTTTGGCGGAGAGATCCTACTCGAATCCGTACCCGGAAAAACCGAATTTACCGTCAAGCTGCCAGTCGTTTCCTGACCTTCCCACCTGCAAGGCCCTAAACAGCACTAGTCCAGTTCGCTAGCGTTCTCGCTCTTGAAGCGGCCGCTGGTTGCCCACCGCAACAGCGCGGCGAACAGAATAAGCGCTCCACCGATCACACTACAAACTTCAAGCATGGTTCCTCCATGAATCATGTCATTCTAAATCGTTTTCTTTTTCCGCTGCTCGAACAGCTTGGCGTCGATCAGAAAGCGGAACCAGAATGTCTGCAGGGTCCAGAAGATGAACCCCTCCCGTCCATCGAGGAAACCCAGGCGCAGAAAATAACGGTAGAAAAAAAGCGCGTAGGGGCGAACGAAGAGCGGAGCGCCATTGTAGAGGCCGCGGAGAAAGCGTTTGCGCTGCAAAGGATTTCCCCAGAAGCGAGGCTGGATGCGCACTGCATCGATGGCCTGCGTCTGCTCCTTCACCTCTGCATCGGACCATCGGTTATGCCTGGCTGTCCACTCTGACAGCGACATGCGGATCTCATCGATCATGTAGCCCTGGAGCTGGCCGGCGGAGCCCTGCGTTAGATAGAAGTGCTGGTCGTATTGGCGCTCCTCGCAGCGGCCGGCTCCGTTGCGGAAGAGCCGCAAATGCCACGTGGGCGACATGCCTCCATGCCGCAACTGCCGCCCTAGAAACTGCACCAGGCGAGCAATCAGGAAGCCGGAATGGTCGGGGCTCTCTGGCAACGCCTGGAGCGATGCGATCAGTTCCGGCGTGAGCCGCTCGTCGGCGTCCAGGTGCAGCTGCCACGGGTAACGGAATGCCAGATGATCAATTGCCCAATTTCTCTGTGCTCCGTAGCTTTCGAATGCATGCTGTACGACCTGGGCTCCGTGCTGCTGGCTGAGCGCGGCGGTTTCGTCTGTGCTGAAAGAGTCCACTACGTGCAGGTCGTCGGAAATCTGCTGTGCCTGAGCGAGCGTTGCCCCTAACGTCTCGACAGAGTTATACGCAAGAATCACGACGGATGGCTTCATGAGATGACCACTACAACTCTAGCGTAGGCAGAGCCTCATACGGTCTGAGTGGGCAGCATCTCGCTGGTGATGCGGCGCACGCCGGCTTCATGGAAGACATGGTTGGTGGCAGCCACGGAGTTTCCTATGCTGATAGCCCGGCAGGCATCTTCCACCACATAGGTCTCGAAGCCGGCCTGAATGCTGTCGATGGCGGAGTGACGCACGCAGTAGTCATAGGCCAGGCCGGCGAGGAAGATTCGCCCTAGTCCGCGCTCCCGCAGATAGCCGGTAAGGCCGGTACGGGTGATGCGATCGTTCTCCCGGAAAGCCGAATAGGAGTCGATGTCCTTGCGAGAGCCCTTGCGCAGAATCAGCTCCACATGATCGGGATGCAGATGCGGGTGAAAAGCAGCCCCCATGCTTCCTTGCACGCAATGGTCGGGCCACAGCACCTGCTCGCCGTGAGCCGTCTCAATGGACTCAAACGGAGCTCGCCCGGGATGATTCGACGCGAAGGAATGATGATCCTTTGGATGCCAGTCCTGGGTAAGGATCAGGTGTTGAAAGAGCCCGGCCATCCGATGGATCACAGGTACCACGTCTTGGCCGCCCGGCACCGCGAGGGCGCCTCCATCACAGAAGTCATTCTGTACGTCGATCACCAGTAGCACATCGCGGTCAACCAGCTCTATACCCATTCCTAGATCCTTACACACTACCGGCAGACGGTCTTCTAAGTCCTGACTCGACGGTTCGCTAACGTCGCCAAGGCGTCGCCGTGCGGCAGATAGATTATGATCTTCGGTTCCTCACCACCGTTGTAGACAATGAAAGTCGAGTCAACCTGTATCTCCTCGGGGGATTGATCCTCAGAGGCGAATGTCATGCGCCAACGCGTTTCCACCATCGTGTACCGCCCATTCAGCGTGGTTTCGCGCAGGGAAACCAGCTCAGTAGACTGCCATCCCATATCGTCGAACTGCTTCTTGCGTTTTGGCACTGCAAGAGCGAATGCATTCGCCTGCACTACTTGGGCGCCCTGAGGTCCGCCAACCATGAATACATCGGCGAATTGAGAAATAAGCGGCGCGATCGAGTCGCTGTTGCTGTTGCGTTCGTGATTTCTGAAAAACGTTTCCATTGCGCTGGGAGATGAATTCATAGACGCTCTCCATGTCGAGATTGGCACAACTAATCCTTTAGTATTATACCACAATCCGCGCATGGAGTCAATTAGATAGCGCGCTCACCCATAGCGGCGGCAATCTCCTCGCTCGAGTAGTCGAGACTTTTCAGAATCTCAACGCTATGCTCTCCCAGCAACGGCGGGGGGAGCCGGTACAACACCGGCGTAGACGAAAGGCGTACCGGGTTGGCGATGCTGCGCACCACATCGAGGGTGGGGTGCTTGATCTCCACGATCAATCCCCGGGCCAGCGCCTGCGGATCATTCACAGCTTCGCCCACCGTGTGAATAGCCGACGCTGGGATATCCTCCGCGCTGAGCCGCCCCAGCCATTCGCTCGCCGGGGCCTTCTCGAAGATCGTGTAGAGCGCGGGGATCAGCGCCAGACGATGCTCCGTGCGCAAGGCATTCGTGCGAAAGCGTGAGTCAGCGCCCAACGTCTCCACCGCATCGATGACGCGGAGAAACCGATGCCACAGCGCATCTGTGCCCACGGCAGCGACAAAATGGCGGCCGTCTCCGCCGCGAAATACCTGGTAGGGAACAATGCTGGGATGCGCATTCCCCCAGCGCTGTGGAGATTCGCCGGCATTCAGATAGTTGCTGCCCGCATTGATGAGCAATGTTAGTTGCGAATCGAGCAGTGCCATGTCCAGCGCTTGCCCAGTCCCGGTTTTTTCCCGCGCCAGTAAGGCGGCAAGAATCCCCAATGCTGAGTAGAGACCACAGGTCATATCCGCGATCGCGATAGGATAACGAACCGGCTCACCCTCCGGCTCCCCGGTAAAGCTCATGATCCCCGCCTGGGCTTGCGCGATGATGTCGTAGCCTGGCAGTCCCGACTTGGGGCCCGAGTGTCCATAGCCTGAGATGGCGCAGTAAACAAGCCGCGGGTAACGCGCGCAGATGGTTTCCGCATCGAAGCCTCGCCGTTCCAGAGAAGCCCGGCTACGCTGGTTGATGAGGAAGACATCTGCCGTAGCCAGCAGCCGGTGCAGGATGGCAGCTCCCAGCGGCTGATCGTAGTTGAGTGAGAGAGAACGCTTATTGCGATTGGTAGCTAAAAAATATGCGGATTCACTGCCCACAAACGGAGGTCCCCAACTGCGCGACTGGTCTCCTGTCTGCCTGCGCTCCACCTTGATGACGTCGGCGCCGAAGTCTCCGAGCATCATGGCGCAATAAGGGCCGGCCAGAGCTTCGGTAAGCTCGACAACGCGGATAGACTCGAGAACCGTCATTCTGCGCATTCTAACTTGCCCTAGGAAAGCTTGATAACCACCCCCTCAAACGGCCGAAGCGAGACCATCGACGCAACCGCATCGCCGGAGCGATCCATGTGCGTAGAAACGACGGTGTGGCCGGCAGCAATCGGCGCCTCTTCATGGCTCTGGTTGAAATTGAGCAGGATCGTAAAACGCTGCCCATCATCAACCCTCTCGTAACGCAGGATATGGCCGTTGCCGGCGACACCTTCCACGCGGCCGCTGTTCAACGCTGCAGTCCCGTTGCGCATCCTGATGAGTGTGCGATACAGACTCAGCACCGAGTTGCTCTGACCGGAGAGCGTGGCCACATTGACCGTCGCATGGTCAGCCCCCAAGCGAAGCCATGGCGTCCCCCGAGTGAATCCGGCGAATCGCGAGCTATCCCACTGCATCGGCGTGCGCTCCGGGTCGCGTCCCATACCCTTGCCCGGCTCATTCTTCTCCGCCGGATCCTGTACTTCTGCGGCTGGAATCAAGACGTCGGTCATGCCAATTTCATCGCCGTAGTACATGGTAGGCGTGCCTCGGAGCGTCAGCAGCAACATGGCCGCGAGGCGCGCCTGCGCGCTACCGATGCGCGTGGCAATGCGCGATTGGTCGTGGTTCCCCATCACCCAGTTTGGCCACGCCCCCACCGGCAGAGCCGCCTCGTACTCCGTAATCACCTGGGCAATTGCTTCCGCGGTCCACCGGCATAGGATCAGATGAAAGTTGAAGGGGAGTTGCGCCCCCTTGAGATCCTGTCCGTAGTAGGCCGCAAGCTGGTCGAATGGGAGATAGATTTCTCCAATGAGCAAGCGGTCGCCATACGAGTCCAATATCGCCCGCATGTCAGCCACGATCGCATGCACCTCAGGGCGGTTGGTGTTGTAGACGGGAAGCAGGCGCAGCGATGCAGGCGCATCCGGCGCGCTTGCGGGGTTGACCGGGTTATCGCGAAACTGGTCGTCCTTGATCAGCATCCACATCACGTCCACGCGGAAACCGTCGACGCCGCGGTCCAGCCAGAAGCGGAGCACGTTGAACATCGCTTCCCGCAGCTCCGGGTTGCGCCAGTTCACATCCGGCTGTTGCTTCAGAAACGAATGGCAATAGTACTGGCTGCCATCCTTGGTCCATGCGGGGCCGCCGAAGTTGCTCAGCCAGTTGTTGGGCGGGCCGCCATCGGGAGCAGGATCGCGCCAGAGGTACCAGTCGCGCTTGGGATTGGTGAGGGACGAACGGCTCTCCAGGAACCAGGGATGTTGGTCGGAGGTGTGGTTGGGCACGAAATCGAGAATCAGCTTGAGGCCGCGTTCATGGATGGCCTGAAGTAGTTGGTCGAAGTCGGCCAGGGTTCCGAAGATGGGGTCGACGTTGCAGTAGTCAGCGATGTCGTAGCCGAAATCAGCCATAGGTGAGGGGTAGAAGGGCGCAATCCAAACCCCCTTGATGCCCAGCCCGGCCAGGTAATCCAGCCGCTGCAGGATGCCCTGAAGATCGCCGATGCCATCGCCGTTTGCGTCCTGGAAGGACCGCGGATACACCTCGTAAAGAACGCCGTACTGCCACCAGATCGTTGATTGCATTTCGGGGCCCCCACGGCCAGAAAACAGGCGATACACTGATCGTTATGAGTAAAACGACCAAATCGTTAAACAAGTACAGCTCTCAGATTACACAGCCCAAGTCTCAAGGGGCGTCCCAGGCCATGCTCTATGCGACCGGCCTGCGCGAGCCCGATATGGACAAACCCCAGGTCGGGATCGCCAGTGTTTGGTATGAAGGCAATTCCTGCAATATGCATCTTCTGCATCTGGCCGAAAAGGTGAAGGAAGGAGTAGTCGCCGCCGGTATGGTTGGCCTGCGCTTCAACACCATCGGGGTAAGCGATGGAATCTCGATGGGCACCGACGGCATGAGCTATTCGCTACAATCCCGCGACCTGATCGCCGACTCCATCGAAACCGTGATGGCCGCGCAGTGGTATGACGCCAATGTTTCGATTCCCGGCTGCGACAAGAACATGCCCGGATGCCTGATCGCCATGGGCCGGCTGAACCGGCCCAGCCTCATGGTCTACGGCGGCACCATCCGCGCCGGTCATCTGGGCAACCAGAAGCTGGACATCATCTCCGCATTCCAGAGTTACGGCCAATTCATCACCCATACGATCACTGATGAGCAGCGGCAGCAGATCGTCCGTCACTCATGTCCCGGAGCCGGCGCGTGCGGCGGGATGTATACCGCGAATACCATGGCCTCGGCTATCGAGACACTGGGCATGAGCCTGCCTTACAGCTCATCGACGCCTGCGGAAGATCCCTTGAAGCTCGACGAATGTTTTCGCGCCGGCGCCGCCATTCTGAATCTGCTCGAGCTTGATTTGAAGCCCCGTGACATCATGACGCGCCAGGCGTTCGAAAACGCAATGGTGATAGTTGCAGCCTTGGGTGGTTCCACCAACGCCGTGCTTCATCTGATCGCCATGGCGCGTTCCGTGAACGTGCCTCTTACCATTGATGATTTCCAGAAGATCAGCGATAAGACCCCGTTGCTCGCCGATTTCAAACCCAGCGGCTCTTACGTCATGGAAGACCTGCAATCCGTCGGCGGCCTGCCTGCGGTGACGAAGATGCTCCTTGCAGCGGGGCTCTTGCATGGCGACTGCGTCACCGTGACCGGCAAAACGCTCGCGGAGAATGTGAAGGATCTGCCCGGCCTCCGCGCAGGTCAGGAGATCGTGCGCCCAGTCTCCAATCCTCTGAAGGCGACCAGCCACTTGCAGATCCTCAGAGGCAACCTGGCCCCTGAAGGCGCGGTGGCCAAGATCACGGGCAAGGAAGGGCTCCGGTTTTCTGGTCCGGCCAACGTCTTTGATTCCGAAGAGCTGATGGTCGAGGCTCTGGAGGAAGGAAAGATTGCCAAGGGCCAGGTCCTCGTCATTCGTTACGAGGGCCCCAAGGGAGGCCCAGGCATGCCCGAGATGTTGACCCCCACTTCGGCAATCATGGGAGCCGGTCTGGGCAAAGACGTGGCCTTGATGACGGACGGCCGCTTTTCCGGCGGCTCCCACGGCTTCATCGTAGGCCATGTCACGCCGGAGGCCCAGGAAGGCGGTCCGATTGCGCTTGTGCGCACAGGCGACGTCATCACCATCGATGCCAGCAAGAACGAGATCTCCGTGGCGCTGTCGAATGAAGAATTATCTGCCCGCCGCAAAGCCTGGCGCATGCCGCCCTACAAAGCGGAGCGAGGCACACTAGCCAAGTACATCCGCAGCGTAAAGAGCGCCGCCCTGGGCTGCGTAACCGACGAATAACATCGCAGGGTGGAACTCTATCCTGACCACCGTCGACGGGTGCCCATGGAAGGGTGGCTAAGCGATGGGGTGTCGCAAAACGGACGACTAGGACCGAAGTCCTCGCGTTTAAACGAAATTGTCATCCCGACCGAAGCGTAGCGGAGTGGAGGGACCTGCTGTTTCCTTTCTGTCCATCCGATCTGACGGCTCCTAATAAAAGTCACAACCCTCCCTTTTGTCATCCCGAGCGAAGCCGAGGGACCTGCAGTTCCACTCGACTTCGCAACGAAGGTTAGTTCCAAAAAAAAAGGGCGCGATACCCGACAGGTATCGCGCCCTCGTCTGTAAGTACTCCTAACTAAAAATAGCGTCGTCGCGAGACTGAGACTCGTCCCACATCGGTGTCGGCTCAAAGTACCCCGTACCCGGCTTCAAGTGTTGCTTGCAAACCTCGTCGTTCAGCGTAACCCCCAACCCCGGGGTATCCGGAACCTTGATGAACCCCTTGTTGATCATTGGCCTATCAACTCCGTTGACCAGATCCTGCCACCACGGAACATCCAGCGAGTGATTCTCGAGCGCAAGGAAGTTGCGGGTAGCGGCCGCGCAGTGCACGTTCGCCATGCAACTAACAGGAGTGCCGGCAAAGTGCATCGCCATCGGCACGCCATATTCAAAGGCCATGTCGCCGATCTTGTGCGTGCGCAGAATCCCGCCCGAGGTCGCAAGATCCGGATGGATCTTGTCCACGGCGTGAACGCTGCAGAGCTTTTGGAAGTCCGCTATCTCGTAAATGTCCTCGCCGGTAATCGTGGGAGTGGGGCTGGCATCGGTGATCTCCTTCAGGAGATCGGTGTAGTACCACGGGATCACGTCTTCGATCCACTCGAGGTTGAACTTCTCATACGCCTTGCCCAGCTTGATGCACGACTTCACCCCGATATGGCCGAGGTGATCCATCGACAACGGCATGTCGTAGCCGATGTTTTCCCGCACCGCAGCCACATATTCGCAAAGCCTGTCGATGCCCTTATCCGTTACTTCTGTGGCCATAAACGGATGAGGCTGATTGCGCAGCTCCCACTTGCTTTGACCAGCGGGCTCCATCACCATGCCCGGCATACCATCGAGCACATTGATGCCCAGGTCCATCTTCATCCACGTAAGACCCATGGCCACTCGTTCCTTGGCCCGTCTCCCATACTCTTTCGGATCCTCCGACTCCGTCGTATCGGCGTAGATCCGGATCTTGTCGCGCCACTGGCCGCCAAGCATCTGGTACACCGGACAGTTGTAAACCTTGCCTGCAATATCCCACAGAGCCATTTCGACCGCGGCAACACCGCCTGCCTGGCGCGAGATACCGCCAAACTGCTGGATCTTCTGAAAGAGAAAATCAACATTCAGCGGGTTCTCTCCGACAATGCGGCTCTTCAGCACCATCGCGTATTGAAAGCCTGCCGCATCGCGCACTTCACCCAATCCATACACGCCCTGGTTGGTGTCGATGCGAATGACGGGGCAGGGGCCGGGGCCAGGCTTGACGATGATCGCATAGCGCATATCGGTAATCTTCAGCGTCGACGGGCTGGAATTCAGGTTGACGTTCTTGATTGCCGGCGCTTGCTCGGCCGCGGCCTTTTCCAGACTGTAGCGGCTGAGAAGACTGCTGCCCAGCACGGCCATCGAAGACTTAAGCACACCGCGGCGATTTAATTTCCACCCATTTGAATCTGACATTGTTACCTTCCCCCTTCGGTTGTTCTCTCGGTTAGATCTTCTACTGCTCCTCTTGCGCAGGCTTGTGGCGAGACTCCGCTAGGTTTCATTGCTACGCTATGGGCAAAGAGAAGAACAGCGTATGGTCCAGCGGGTTTACATGGGACCGCCGTGTGAGTCCCCCGTGCGCCGCACGATATCGCGGTTCGTTTGGGCACAAACGTATGCCGTTCCCAGCATCTCTTACCAGTAAGGGGAGCGCGTAACGTTATAGATAAGTGATTGCGCCATTGTCAACGGAAAAGTGGTATACCGCAATGCGGTATCTAACTCGCTTGTTACTCTGTCCATTGAAACTTGTCGCATCGCCGGACAGTCTTCTATCTATCCCGCCCCTGGATTTCCTGTGGAGCTAATTGGCGTTGATGCACTCCATGCGGCTTTCCTCAATGAAAGCCGCACACGCGGCCGTCGATTAGGCACGCGTACAGGAAATCCGGGCCTCGCATTGGCAGACCATACTCATCAGTGCAATATTCTTTACCAAGGCTAACCCATGAAATCCCTGCTCTGCCTGATCGGGCCTCTTCTCGTTACCGCGACCTGTTCCGCGGCTTCCGCGTATCCTACGCGACTGGACGACCCTGCTGCCGTGTACCTCACGGCCGAGGAGTTCCATGTCCACGCTGATGGTCAGGGAGACGATAGCGCACCTATTCAGGCAGCGATCGACAAGCTGCAGGCCGGCAAAGGGGAAGGGATCGTATTCGTTCCCCAGGGCCGCTACCGCATCAGCCGCACCATCTATCTCTGGCCGGGCGTGCGCATCATTGGTTACGGGGCGGACCGTCCGGTCTTCGTGCTGGGCGAAAACACGCCCGGATACCAGGACGGCATCGCCTACATGTTCTTTTTCGCCGGCGCGCGCCCCCGGCCGCAAACCGCAGGAGCGGGATCCGGCTACCATCCGCCGCCTACACCGCGCGGTGTGGTTCCTCCCAGCCGCGCGGTTCCCGACGCCAACCCCGGTACCTTCTACTCCGCGATGAGCAACGTCGACTTTGAGATTGGCCCCGGCAACGCCGGCGCGGTCGCCATTCGCTTCCACGCCGCACAGCACGCCTTTCTCAGCCACATCGATTTCAACATCGGCTCTGGATTTGCCGGCGTGCATGAAGTCGCCAACGAGGCTGAGGATCTCCACTTCCACGGCGGCCAGTTCGGCATCATGGCGCGCAAACCTTCCCCCGCCTGGCAGTTCACGCTCATCGATTCCACCTTTGACGGCCAGCGGGAAGCGGCTATTCGCGAAAACGAAACCGGCCTCACCCTAATCCACGACGAGTTCCGCAACGTTCCCACCGCAGTCTCGATCGATCCGCACTACTCCGATCAGCTATGGATCAAAAACAGCCGCTTCGAGAACATCACCGGGCCCGCAGTTGTGATCAGCAACGATGCCAGCCGCATGACCGAAATCAATTTTGAGAACATCGACTGCAGCCACGTACCCATCTTCGCCAGGTTGCGCGAGAGCGGCCGCGAATTCAAACAAGTTGCGGATACGTACCACGTCAACGTTTTTTCCCATGGCCTCGGCCTCGCGTATCCGGGCGCGAAGGCCGCCTTCGAGACTCGCTATGAGTCCTCGCCAATCGCCGCTCTGCCGCCCCCGACGCCGCCTGCGATCAGTCCGCTGCCTGCCCCCAGCAGCTGGGTGAATGTCTCAACTCTCGGCGTCAAGGGCGATAACCAAACCGACGACACCGTTGCGCTGCAGAAGGCGATTGATGAGCACGCCGTGCTCTATTTCCCCAGCGGACGCTACCTGTTGCATGACACGCTCAAGCTTCGCCCCGACACCATCCTGATCGGCCTCCACCCCAGCACCACGCAATTCGATCTCCCCGACGGCACACCTGCATTTGTAGGCCCGGGCGCCCCCAAGCCGCTGTTGCTTGCGCCCGCCGGCGGAGCCAACATCATCACCGGCCTCGGCATCTTCACCGGCGGTTTCAACCCCCGCGCCACCGGGCTTCTCTGGCGCTCTGGCAAGGACTCGCGCGTGGACGACGTCCGCTTCCTGGGCGGCCACGGCACCAACAACCCGGACGGCACGCGCATGAACCCCTACAACGCCACCCACAGTGCCGATCCCAACCCGCATCGTCCATGGGACTCGCAATACCCTAGCCTCTGGATCGATGGTGGCGGCGGAACCTTCGCCAATATTTGGACTCCGGATACGTTCGCCCAGGCCGGCATGCAAGTTTCGAACACCACGATCCCCGGCTTTGTGTATGAGATCTCCAGCGAACACCATGTCCGTGCGGAGTTCAAGCTGAAGAATGTTTCGAACTGGCAGCTCTACGCACTGCAGACGGAAGAAGAGAGCGGCGAAAGCCAGAATGCGTCGTCGCTCGAAATCGACCAGTCCACCAACCTCACCATTGCCAACTATCACGGCTATCGCGTGACCCACATAGAGAAGCCTTTCCCCTACGCGGTGCGAGTGGCCGATTCCACCAACATCCATTTCCGCAATGTGCATGTAGATGCCAACAGCTCCATCGGCTTTTGCGATGCCGCCGGCGTCTGCCGTCAGGCAGTGCGCTCCAACAAGGTGCCCTTTGAGGACGCCATCGTCGATCAGACGCTGCACACCCAAGTGCGTGACCGTGAGTTCGCCTACCTCGATATCAATGATGACAAGCCCATCCCGGCGGCCCGCGCGGAAGATGCCGACCTTATCGAGAAGGGCGCTCAGGTGCAGCGTCTCGCCACCGGCTTCTTCAACATCTCCGGCGCTGCCATAGACGCGGCCGGGCAGCTCTACTTCGTCGACGCGCAGTTTCAGCGCATCTACCGCTGGTCGCCGGAGTCCCAACAAGCCGTGGTCGTGAGTGACGCCCCGCTCGATCCGGTCAATCTCGTCTTCGATAAGGCAGGTGACCTCATCGTTGTCTCTTCCGGCGGCAAGGAACTCACCGCTTACTCCTTGAATCCGAACTCTTCGGATCCCGAAGCAAAGCTCACACTCCTGCCCCTCGAGCCCGCCGCCGAACGGCCCGGTCTTACTCCTGCGTTGCCGGTCGACTATTGGTTCAATGGCGACTTCGCAGAAACTCTCTCTGCCACCCAGCCCTATACGTATACATCACTGCAACAGATGTTCGAGAAAGGCCTGGGCACACGCACGACGTTTCAGTTCGTTTCTCCCGACGGAAGTCTGTTCATCCCTACGAACGCCCCAATCGTGCAGGGCGAGCCGTACTTCGGCACCAAATGGGTGGGCGTCCTCGAAGCTTATGGATTAGTCAAAGGAACGGAGGGCAAACCCTTTTACGCCACCAACGAAGCCGAGCAGCGCACCTATCGCGGCCTGCTCAACGCCGATGGCTCGTTATCGCAGATCACGACATTCGTGGAGCAGGGTGGAGAAAGCCTGGCGCAGGACGCCGACGGAAATGTGTATCTAGCCGCAGGCCAGATTTTTGCCTACTCCCCTGCGGGTAAGCCGCTGGGCAGCATCGACGTCCCCGAGCGTCCGCACGACATCCTCTTCGGCGGCAAAGACCGCCGCACCCTCTACTTGCTCAGCGACCACTCTTTGTACGCCGTGCGCATGCGTCATCCAGGCACGTAGCGGCTCTTTTTGGGGAAAATCAGGCCCACTGACAAATCGCATGAACCGCAGGTCCTTCCACTACGCTGCGCTCCGGTCGGGATGACAATTCTGTTTTGAAACCGATGATTTCTCGCGATAGTTCCCATCGTGCAACAGAATTGTCATCCCGACCGGAGCGCAGCGTAGTGGAGGGACCTGCGGTTCATGCGATTTGTCAGGAGTAATCACGATTCGTCCCTTTGGTCAAAATTCCAATTTGCATAAGCAACTTTTCGAGTTGTCGCTCATGCCGGTGGCGCCACCTGAGCCGGTTCGCGTTTGCGAACCCCTTCCCCGACCGGCCCCTGATGACCCAGCGTACGGTTGAGCCACTCGGTCATTTTCACCTCCCAGTCGGGCACACCCGGCAGCTTGTACCAGCCGCCGGTTCCATGCATCCCGCCAGGGATACGAATGATTTCACTCGACACTCCAACCTTGCGCAGCGCCGCATCCAGATTGGTGGCTTCGCTGAAGGGGATGTACTCATCCTTATCGCCTAGGATCTGCAGGAACGGCGGATCACCTTTGTGCACATAAGTGATAGGAGACGCCTCCTTCAGTGCCTCGGCCTCGCCCTTTTCCTTGATTAACGGGTCGAGCAAGGCATGCACGTCCACATTCAGCGGCACCGTGGCAAAACTGCTCTGCGCGAACAGCGTCACCACAGCCTGCACCTGCGCACTCTCGCGATCCACCGGATCGGCCGCCGACGGATCGCCGGGCAAATTCAAGAGTCCCACCATGTTGCTCAGAAAACCTCCCGCCGACCCACCGACCAGAGCGATACGATCCGCTTGCCCGTCCCAACGTCTCACATTGTGGCGCAGGAAACGGATCGCCCGTTCCACGTCATACACCATGTAGGGATAGGGATATTTCGGCGCCAGGCGATAGTTGATGGAGAAGACCGCGTACCCTGCAGGCGCGAGAAAGTCGGCGCAGTACGCCTCGCTCCCGCTCTTGCTGTTTCCCCGTTGGTAGCCGCCTCCATGAATGATGATCGCTATCGGATGCGGCCCAGCGCCCTTAGGCGCGTAGTAGTCCATGGTCAACTGCTGGCCGTCGGCCACCCCGTACACGATGCCTTCTTGTGTCGGCGTCCGCACATCTGCGGCGAATGCAGATGCCGCCAAAACCAGTCCCAACAGCGCACTTTGCAGCAGTCGAGTCATGATCATGCGCTCAACGGGCGCTCCGGATGCACGGTCATCCAGAGCCCCGCCCCGACCACGGCGAGTGCGGCAGCGATCGCGAAGGAGGTGGTCCAGCCGAAGCGCTGCGCCACCCAGGGTGTGAGTGATGCGGTCACGGCGCCCCCGATCTGCGCGCCCATGTTGACCATGCTGGAGAAGACGCCGGAACTGCGTCCGGCAATGTCGGCCGAGACGGACCAGAACGAACTTTGCGAGACATACAACGCGCCCGCCCCACCCGCGAGGATGACCCCGGCAAGCTGCGGGCTCTGCACTCTCGAACCAAGCACCAGGAAGACAGCGGTAAACAGGTACGCGACTGCAGCCAGGCCGCAACGGCCTACGCGCAGCCCGTACGCACGGGTAAGGCGGTCACTGAGAGCGCCCCCACCCAGGCAACCGACGGTCATCGACAAGAAGGGAAGCATAGAGAACATCGCGCTGGACTTGAGGTTGAAACCCCGCACCTGCGCCATGTAGAGGAAGAACCAGCTGAAGAAGATCCAGGCGGTATAACCGAAACCGAAGTAGCTGAGGATCAGCGCCAGCAGATCGCGGCGGCGCAAAATCGCCGACCACGAGATTACTACTGGAGCGGAACCATCGCCATCAGGGGACGCGCTAGTCTCGGCGATGCCTTCGCGAATGATCTTCAGCTCCGACGGCGAGACCTTGGGGTCTTCTTCGGGGGTATCCCGCGCAAACCACCACCACACCGCTCCCGCGATCACTCCGATGATGGCGCTGAACCAGAAGGCGGAGCGCCAGCCATGGTGGAGGATGAACCATGCCAGCAGCGGGGGAGTGAGGCCGCTGCCTGCACCCACTCCAGCGAAGATGAGTCCATTGATGACCCCGCGTTCCTGCTCCGGTACCCAGCGGGCGACGAACTGGTTAGCCGCAGGGTAAATCACGGCTTCGCCCGCACCCAGTGCAAAACGAATGCCGATGAGCAGCAGCACAGCCTGCGAGATGCCGGCGGGTATCAGCGTGGTGAGCGCAGTGGCAACACCCCACCAAATCACCCCCAGCGCAATCACCAGCCGTGGACCAAAACGGGAGGCGAGCCACCCCGCCGGAACCTGAAAGCCGGCGTAGCCAATCAGAAACGCGCTGAAGATCCAACCCAGGTGCTGGTTGCCCAGGCCGTACTCGGAGCTGATCTGCAGGCCCGCGATGGAAATATTTGTGCGGTCGAGAAAAGAGATGGCGCTAAGAACGAAAAGCAGGAATGCAAGGAAAAATCTCTTCCGGGTGTGGTGTTCTGCAAGCATTCGGTCATTGCTCCTGAGGACGCGGGCAACGAAGCAGCGGCCGCAAGAAATGATACCCCACAGGGCAGGGGAAGAATGCCAGGGTGCTAACCTATGATTCGTTTGTGGAGGAATCTCGTGTGCTTCTCAGCTAGCGCGAACTTTATCGGCAGCGCCGTACTGGGCGCGATCGGAGTGCTGACGCTGACCGAAGTCAAGCACCGGCGCGAGCTACTCTTTGCGGCCATGCCACTCCTCTTTGCGCTGCATCAGTTCACCGAGGGGTTTGTCTGGCTAGGGCTGGATGGTAGGTTTCCGCCCATCGTGACCCATGACGCTGCAGCAGCCTACATCTTGTATGCCCAGGGCTTGCTCCCCTTTCTGTTGCCGCTGAGTGTGCTGCTGATAGAGCCAACCGGGGGCCGGCAGCGGAGAATGCTTGATTTTTCACTCTTGGGTGCCGGGCTGACGCTTTACTTGCTGTGGGGGCTGATCGCTTATCCTCTGCACGTCTCCGCGGCCGGCCACGGCATCGTCTACATCAACCAGATAACCACCACTACTGTCGTGGCAGTTCTCTACGTGACTGCGACCTGCGGAGCGCTGTTCTTTTCAGGTTTCCGTACCCTGGTCCTCTTGGGGGGTCTCAACTTGATCGGTCTCCTCACCGTGATGCTGCTAAAACGATATGAATTCACTTCCCTGTGGTGCGCCTATGCGGCGCTGGTAAGCGTGGTCATCTATTTCTTCTTTCGCCAAAGCCGTCCTGAGCGGCCGGCCAAATATGCCCTGAGCACGGCCGCATGAATTCACGAGCACTGAATAATCTCGAAGTGGTGCAGCCGCTAAGGCTGTGTTGGTGGATTTTTGCCGTTCGCGGAGGCCTGGCCGTCGTCTTTGCGGTCGTTCTGTTCCTTACCAGCAGCTTTTTGGGAATCTTTTTCTTCGATCCCGTCACCCTCGTCTATCTGAGCCTTCTGCTCGGTTCTTTCGTGTTGAGCAACGGACTTCTCCTAGGGGTGGCAGCCGGGTTCGCCTATGAACATCGTTTGCATCTGTGGTGGCTGGCGCTAGGTGAAGGTTGCTTCGCATTGCTTCTGGGTATTTACATTGGCATTTCCCTGATGTTGACCTCTCAATCCCTCGCCCTGCTTGCGGGGATTCACGCCGTGGGAGGGGGCTGCTTTCAGATAGCGCTCGCTGTTAAGTGGCGAGAAGACCGCCCCAACTTGGTCCTGCTCACGGTTGGCGGTCTCGTATCTCTTTGTGTGGGGATGGTGTTTCTCGAGCATTTCCACCAAGCCGCCCGGCCCACAACCCTGGAGCTCTCCGGCTTCGAGCTATTTCGCGGAATAATCTGGACCGTATTGGCATTCAGACTGCGCACGCCTCTTCCTGGCGCTGATTAATAGGCTATGTTTGTGAAGTGAGCAATTCAGTACAGACCAGCCCAGATATGTCCAATTAATGTTGGATAGTATTACTCGTGTGTCTGCCTGCCCCTATCCGTAATACGAGGATCAATCCGGTCAATTGTGTACATCATTACCTTATTGTTCCGCATAGGGTAGAGAGAGTGCGAGTTGTTCCTGAGAAGAATCGGCTTAGCTCGACGATTCCGCGCAGCAGGAGCACCAGCTGACTGGCTGGCAATCATACCCAGGCGCGCTCATGAGTAAGTAGGGATATAAGTCATTTCTAAGTCATGACGATCATCGGGTCAATGAATCGATGAGTCATCTCCAGTCAGGACGCTAACAGCGAAAGAGGACAAAAATATGGTGAAGCACCTTCTGATCTTTTCAACGATTCTTCTGGTTGCGGCTCCGATCGTACGCGCATCCGACCGCCAGGACGATAATGATCGCACGCTAAAGGCTGCCCAGGTTTTCAAAGAGATAATGGATACGCCAGACAAGGCCATACCGCACGATTTGCTGGATTCGGCGAAATGCATTGCCATCATCCCGGGAGATAAGAAGTTTGCCTTCATCTTTGGAGGTAACTACGGTCGCGGCGTAGCATCCTGTCGCACGGCGCACGGATGGAGCGCTCCGATGTTCATTGCCCTCGACGGAGGGAGTGTGGGATACCAGATTGGGGGCTCTTCCACGGATCTCGTGATGCTCTTTATGAATGATCGCGCGTTGCACAGCCTTCTTAGCGACAAGTTCAAGCTTGGGGCGGATGCTTCTGTTGCGGCAGGCCCTGTGGGCCGGAGTGCCGCAGCGGGAACTGACCTGAAGTTGAACGCTGAGATTCTCTCTTATTCACGCAGCAAAGGCATCTTTGCCGGCGTTAGTCTGGATGGCGCCGTGGTTCAGGCCGACAAGAGTGGGGATCAGGCCCTGTATGGAGACAATGTGAACATCCATCATATATTGGATGGCCAGGTCCAGGTTCCATCTTCTGCAAGACGGCTCATACACGAGCTTCACGCATACTCAGGCGCTGAAGTGGCCACCCGCTAAGCAAACGGCTAGGTGTCCAATAGCTTAAGCCGGCGGCAATTCTTAGAAAAAGAGTTGCCGCCGGTCTTTCTTCTTAAGGTTTACGCAGGTCTGGCGCTCCAAATCACACAGCAACATTCCTTCAAATACTCCCCAACATGCGAACGATTTCTACATTTGTTAACTCCGCTTAAATTGTCCAAAAATAATGCAAACACCCAGGGAAGGAGGATACTGTGCAGAGCATTTGTGTTTGGGGATCCAGGCTGATTGCTATTTTTCTCCTGTCGACAAGCCTGAAGTCGCCGTAGTTAAAGTAGCTTCTACCAGCGGTCAGGGAAACGATGACTGATACGGATGACAAGCTACGGTCTCCGGTTGCGGCTCGCGGGACCGGAGACGATGGTCTCGAGGCGATCCATCCGCCCCCCAACGAGCCTCCTTCGAAGGCCAAGGATCACAGTATCCATGTTTCTCCCGCGGTCCTCGAGGCCGCGGGCAAGGACGGCGAAGAGCTGCTCCGTTATCTGCGGACCTCTCCCGCTGGCCGACCCAAACCGAGGCCGAAGAGCGACTGCGAACCGCGGGTCCGAACGAGGTGACCCAGGAACAACGCCAGGGCTGGCTGATCCGCCTGCTGAAAATCACTCGTAATCCGCTGGTGATTCTGCTGGCCATTTTATCGTCCATTTCCTTTGCCACCGGGGACGCGCGTGCCGGAACAGTGATGGCGGCCATGGTCTTGCTCAGTGTCACCCTGCGATTCCTGCAGGAGGCCCGGGCGGATGCGGCAGCGGCGAAGCTTAAGGCCATGATTCATGTGACCGCCACCGTCATCAGGGATGGTCAGGCGAAGGAAATGCCGCTGCGCGAGTTGGTGCCTGGGGACATGCGGCCGGCAATGGAGGTCGACATTGAGAATCGTCGTACTCGGCACCGGCGTTCAAGGTACAGTGTTTGCCGTCCGGCTCGCCA
Source organism: uncultured Acidobacteriaceae bacterium (assembly GCA_963787145.1). Taxonomy (GTDB): domain Bacteria; phylum Acidobacteriota; class Terriglobia; order Terriglobales; family Acidobacteriaceae; genus PALSA-350. The sequence goes on along the minus strand of CAWBBY010000031.1, from coordinate 68,297 downwards.
TAGTAGGTCACCAGGTGACGCTGGTCTCGCGACCTGGCCGAGTCGCAGAGCTTCGTCGGGAAGGCGCAACGATTCAGGATGTAAGAGCTCCGCTGATCCGCACCCAGGCGCTACCCGTTCTGGAGAAACTACCACCAGACTTTGTTGCAGATATGTGCCTGGTCACGGTGCGCCGCGATCAGATCGAGGCCGTTCTTCCAGACTTGGTAAAGGCAACTGCAATTCCGCAGGTAGTGCTACTGGGGAACCACGCCAATCGCACCGACCATCTACGGGCAGTTCTCGGTCGCTCCCGGACAGTCGTTGCGTTCCCAGGGATCGCCGGATACCGTGGAGGCGGCATGATTCGATATCTCGATATTCCCCAGCAACACACCGCGGTGGAGGAGCGTGCACCAGAAGTAGGCTCTCTTTTCCGGGAAGCTGGCTTTCGTGTGGATTCAGTGCGAGATATGGAAGCATGGTTACAGCGCCACTCTGTCTTCATTACAGCGATCGCCGGAGCGCTCTATGAGAACGGCTGCGACGCAAGCCGTCTGGCGCAAAATACCGAAACCGTCCGCCGCTTCGTGGTTGCCGTGCGGGAAGGCTGGGCGGCCCAGGACCGCATGGGGTTGGGAGCTGCTCCGTTGGCGCTGCGAACGATGATGTGCTGGATTCCTTTACCGCTGTCGGCAATGTACTGGAGCCGGCTTCTCGCCTCTCCGCAGGGCGACCTCTACTTCGCGCGCCACGCGCGACATGCACCGGCTGAGATGGAGTCGCTTGCAGACGATGTGCGAAGTTTCCTCCGCGAGCGCGAGGCCCCGGAACTCCAGACGCTGCTGGCGTCGATTAGTACTTGGCAGCGGAAATTCGGCGCTTGAAGGGGATCGCCGCCGGCATCGTATACTTGTGCCATGTCCATTGTGCGAAACATAGCGGGAGTGGCCAAGGGAATGAGCATCACGTTTCGTGAGATGCTACAGCCCACCGAGGTAGAAAACTATCCCGACGGACCGGGACCCAACCGGGGTGCCCACTTTCAAGACCGTTTCCGCGGCGCCCATGTACTCCAGCGGGACGAGAATGGTCTGGAGAAATGTGTTGCCTGCTTCCTTTGTGCGGCAGCCTGCCCGGCCAATTGCATCTATATCGAGGCAGCAGAGAACACGGCCGAGAAGAGAATTTCCAGCTCTGAACGGTATGCGAAGGTCTACAACATTGACTACAATCGGTGCATCTTCTGCGGATACTGTGTGGAGGCCTGCCCCACCGACGCCATCACCCATGGCCACGGCTTTGAATTGGCTTCGCTCAATGCAACAACCCTGATTCATCGCAAGGAAGACATGCTGGTGCCCTCCATCGGGTTGCCGCACCACGCTGAGTCCAAATCGGATGCGGTGAAGTAAGGGATTAGTCTTTTAAGACACACCTAGGAAATCATCACCGGTACTGGTAGCATCGGCACATGCAAGCGACGGCCACAGGCAGCAATGGACGGCAGCGGATTTTCCACGTCAGCAGCCGGGAGAACATCAAGGGTTTGCGCGACGAAATTCTTCGCATGCACGGCTTTGAGGTGCAGTCGATGCTCTATTCGAGCCGGGCCTTGGATGAAGTCGCTCAGAAAAACTACGACCTGGTATTGATTGATGTTGAGTCCGATGTCCGGGTTGAGAGCGCCCAGGAACTCTGTGACGAGATCAAAAAAGTTGTTCCCCAGCAGCACGTTGCCTTTGTCTGCAATTACCGCGTGGCCATCGAAAGCGACTGCCCGGATGAGATCATCCGGGCCGAGTTCAATCCTGAGGCGCTGGTGCGCGGCGTCCAACAGGCCCTGGGAAAGAACGAAGAAGACGATAAGTCCCGCGACCTTCCGGTAGCCTAGTAGAACCCAATCGGATCGGGACGGGTGCCCCACGTTCGCCACAGCGTACGTGGGCCAAAATGATATGTTTCGATTGCTTTAGGTTGGACGGCTGAGCAGCCCCGAATGGATTCAGCTTGACGGACGGCTCAAAGCGATCGTGGGGCTTCGCCCGTCTTATTCGCCCACGTACGCTGAGGGCGAACGTGGGGCACCCGTCCAGTTCCTACTGGGATCTGTTAGGGCACAGACTCCGCCGAGAATCAACTGGCCTTCTTACGCGGCTGCGCTGCCTGGAACTCAGCCTTGAGCGCTGCCTTATGCATCGGTTTCTCGTGCAGCAGCAATTGCGTTGCCTCCAAGTGCGCATTGGCGTGGAACCAATCCTGCACGATGTTGTCGTAAAGCAGGTTGAGCACGGCTAGCAGCGACATGCCCTGGTGGTGGGCCATCCACTCCCGCACCAGCTTGGGCGTTTTGAGTGATTCCTGGTAGTCCGCCGCCTCATAGAATCCGTAAGCCCCGCTCCACCCCATCTTCGCCATCCGCTTCAGATTACGCATGGATTCGACGGAGTCGATGCCCAACGCCAGGCAAGTGGAATAGGGCGAGACCACTGGGCCCGCCACCGCGTCCCACTTGAGCGCGATTTGGGGAATGCCGAAGGCCTGGTAATGGTAGTGACCGTGGTCGTCGATGCCCGCCCACCCGGATTCAGAGATACCCCACGGGATACCGTACTCTTTCCCGAAGGCGCGCTGGATGGCCACTACGCCGCTAAGCGTGCGCGACACCAGGGTGTCAGGATAACTACGCATCCAGATCGACGGCATCAAGTACTCGAACATGGTGCCGGTCCAGGAGATGAGCACGGCTTGGCCATAGGCCATGGTGTGGATGCGGCCAAGTTTGAACCAGCTTTGCTGCGGCGCCTCTCCCTTGGCCACGGTAATGAACGCCGCAATCCGGGCTTCGCTACAAAGCAGGTCATAGCAGGCCTTATGCAGATGCTGCCGCTCGATTTCATAACCAATGGAAAGTAGCAGGCGCGAACGATCCATCAGGAAGCCGAAGTCCATTTCGGTGGCGAAACGCATCGCCTCCGATGCCAGATCGTGCAATCCACGGGTGAGCGCCTTCAGGGCTTCCCGCGCCGGCGGGATCGCGCGGCGCAACTCTTGCGCCAGCTTGGCCTCGGGCGCATTTGCAGCCATGCCGGTTGCGGCCTTGGCGATGCGGGCATCCAGATCGGCAGCCAGGCCGCTGGCGGCTCCCGTCTGCACCGCGATGGCTGTCTCGCGAAGTCCCTGCAAGGGAGGCAATGCGAACAAAGGCGCGAATTGGGGTAGCAGCCAAGGCATGTACCCCCGAACCAGTTGGACCACCGCATGGATCCGCTGGCGGGTTTCAGCAAGCCACCAGGAGGACTCGCTGCCGTCGGGAACAGCCACGGAGAATTCAGGCGCATCGACCTTGGCCAAAGCCCAGGCGATCCATGTATCGGCATCCGCGTCCGCCGCAGGCGGCTCCAGACCCTCCAGGCCGGTGGGTACATCGTGCAGCCCCGTAAGCAGTTGCCAATGATCGCGAATGCCGCCAAAGAGTCCGGGGTTCAGCAACGGCTCGCGCAGCATACTGCGGCAACCGGTGCGCAAGGTATAGAACGAGGCCGCGAGGTTTCCGCTATCGACCGAGGAAATAGTCATGGGATGAATCGGGATCAGCGTGCGCGTGTCGTACCAGTTGAAGATATGGCCCCGATACTTCTCCAGCTTGTCGTAGGTTTCGAGACTGCGCTCGGTCAGGGTAATAAATTCGGGAATGGTGAGATAGCCGAAGGTGTTTGCAGCCTGGCGGGCGTTGAGCAACAGGCCAACGTTGGTGGGCGAGACGCGCGCCGCCTCAAACAGACCATCTTCCTCGACATTATCCGGGATCAGGTAGTTGTGGCTCGCCCCTCCGAACTGGTAGAAGAAGCGCCAGGTGCGCAGTGCCAGCTGGCGCAGGAACGTATCCTCTTCTGTGGTGAGCTTCAGCTTGGTCTGCTGCGGCGAGCTATTAAGCCACGCGGTGATACCTCCTTCAAAGCCCCACAGGATAAGAATGGGGAGCGCTACCAGGAGTGATTCCGGATGACGCAGGAAGACCAGCACGCCGACCACAATGGCGACCAGTGGAGTCACCGCAAGGTAGCGATCGACCGGCGTGCGGTGCCTCGCCGTAGCCTCGGCCTCGGCAGCAGTTTCCCACTCCAGAAGACGCTGACCGGTGATAAAGCTGCGCACTAGCGAACGGCTGATCGCGTCCAGGGCAAGCAGCGTCTGGTGGGGCAGGAAGACCAGTGTGAGCAGGCTGATAAACATGCCCTGCCAAAAGCCGCTTACGGCATCGCGCATGGCGCCCGGCAGCTTGGTGAAATAGGCGCGGCCCACGCTGAAGACAAACTGGACCAGCGACGGCACGAACATCAGGAAGAGGGTGACCGTCGTCCAATAGAGCGCGCCGCCCGGCAATCCAAGCCAGCCGGCGAGCAGCAAGGCAAAGGTAAAGACTTCCACCAGCGACCGGCGAAGATTGTCGAAGATCTTCCAGCGCGAGATGGTGGCGATGGGATTGCGGACATACCGCCCCGATTCATCCGGGACCTTGGAGAAGAGCCATTGGGAAATCTGCCAGTCGCCGCGCACCCAGCGGTGTTTACGCCGCGTGTAGGCGCTATAGTGCGACGGGTAATCGTCGATGACTTCGATATCCGTGGTCAAACCGACACGTGCATACGATCCCTCGATCAGGTCGTGGCTAAGCAAGGAATTACGCGGAAAGCGTCGATCCAGGACCGCGTGCAACGCATTGATCTCGTAAATGCCCTTACCCGTAAACATGCCTTCGCCATAGAGGTCCTGGTAGGCGTCTGAGATGGCGCGCGTGTAAATGTCAAAGCCCGTCTGCCCGGAGTAGATGGAGGCCAGCCGCGAGCGCGATGCCGATTGCACGCTGACCCCGACCCGGGGCTGCAGGATGCCGTATCCCTCGGTCACGATGCGGAGGTCTGGATCAATGATGGCGCGGTTGAGCGGATGAGCCATGGCGCCAATCATGCTGTGCGCCGTGCCCCGCGGAAGCTGCGTATCGGAGTCGAGGGTGATGACGTATTGCGCATGCGCCAGCGCACTCAGGTTGCCGGCCTTGACCGGAAAGGGATCAAACTGGCCTTTGAGCAGCTTGTTGAGATCCAGCAGCTTGCCGCGCTTGCGCTCCCAGCCCATCCAAACGCCTTGGCGCGCGTTAAAAATGCGATGGCGGTGGAGCAGGAAGAACGATCCGGCTCCTGCCGATGCATACCGCTCGTTCAGCTCGTCGGTGAGCTGAATGGCCAATTCGACCAGCGGGTCCGTGTCGTTCTGCCGCGGGCGCGTGACCGAGTCGGGAAGATCGGTGAGCAGGCCAAAGTGAATGTTCCGATCCTGGTTAGCCAGGTACCGGACCTCGAGCTCGTCGAAGAGCTCGCGTACCTGCTTCTCTTTCATCAGCAGAGTGGGCACCACGACCAAGGTGGTGAACGGCTGGGGCACGCCCTCCGAGAAGTCAAGCTTGGGCAGCGCATAAGCCTTGAAGACCGCGGTGATGGTGTTGTTTACCAGGTCGACCGCACCCTGCGTGGCGGGGAGCAGTAAAAGCAGAAAGGCAATGGTAAGGCCGCCGAAGATCGGGTAGGTGGGCACCAGGGGGGCCAGGATCAGGCCTATGAGCACCACGGTGATGATCTGAATGCCGCCAATATAGAAATCATCCGCATGGTTGCGCATCGAGAGGCGTATGCGGTCGATAAACCGGGGGCGGTAGCCGACCCGTGAGGCAAGCAGGGGAAAGCCGCGATCGATAAGGTAGTAGCCGATGTGTGCCCGGCGAACGCGAAGCCGCGGATCCTCTACCCGATGCTTCTCCCGCGATTCCAGGGCCAGCGTAAGCGCTGCTTCGGCTACTTCCAACTCGGAACAATCGGAGTGACGGGCAATCTCGGCCACGCGTTTGCGGTAGGCTTCCCGGCTGTCGAAGTCCATAAACTTGTAAGCATTGGCCGGATCCTTCTGCAGAACGGGGTCATAGACGACTAACGGCTCGATCAAGGTGAACCAATCGGCATAGCCAATGTCGCGCAGGCTTCTCATGCGCGTCTTGAGCAGTTCGGCGCCTTCCTCGGTGTGCGAGTCCGGATCCTGGATGACGCCATTGGCTTGCATGATGACTTCTTCCAGTAACAGGAATTTGAGCACCGGAGCCAGCGCCCACAATTCGTTGAGCTCCAGCGCATCGTGCTTCTGCACCTGGTCAATAAAGAACTTGATCGCGTGGGGGTGATATTCCGAGCCGGTAGCCTGCAGGTAGGCGTCCGCCACGGTTACGATTCGTGGCTCGTCGTTCCCCTGCTCGCGTATCGTGCGCGGCAGGCGGCCTAATTTCTTTCGTATCGTATGGGTCTCGGTAACAACGGAGCGCAGTAGCCGCGGGTTTTGCCGCAACTCGAGCAACGGGTCCAGCGGCTCTCCCGGAAGGTAAGTCGGCACCGGCCTGGCGTCGAGGATGACGTAAAGCTGGTCGAGTGACTCGGCCGTTGCGTCGATGCGGCGGTTAAAACTGCCGGAGCCCTCTGGCTTGTGCGCGACGTGCCAGCTGGGGGCGACCTGGTCGGCATAAGCCCGCACCGAATCTGCGGTGTAGGTAGAATGCGACTCCGGGTTGGTGTTAAGGGGCTGGCCCGAGCTTTGTATCGTGTCGGTCATAAATTCTCTTTCGGGCGTTGGGGTCAGTTGAAAATCAACGATAGCTTGCCGCCTGCATCTCGAACATACTTGCGTAGCGCCCGCCAAGCGCGATCAGCTGGGGATGCGTTCCTTCTTCCACCAGTCTTCCGCCCTCCAGCACTACGATGCGGTCAGCCATGCGGACGGTCGAAAAGCGGTGCGAGATCAGCAGCGCCATCTTCCCGGTGGTGAGCTCGGCGAAGCGTTCGAAGACTTCCAACTCACTGCGCGCGTCGAGTGCGGCCGTAGGCTCGTCGAGTACCAGCAACTGGGCGTCTCGCAGGTACGCGCGAGCCAGCGCGACCCGCTGCCATTCTCCGCCTGACAGCTCCACTCCGCTCTCGAAGCGCCGGCCCAGCATCTGGTCGTAGCCGCCGGGCAGCTTGGCGATCACGCTCTCTGCCAGGCTCTTGTGCGCAGCCGCCTCGATCTCTTCCTCCGAGTGCTCGCTTTCGACTCGCCCCACACTGATGTTTTCCCGAGCGGTCATCTCGTAGCGCATGAAGTCCTGAAAGATGACCCCGATTTCGTGGTGTAAATCTTCCAGCTTGTAATCGCGCAGGTCAATGCCATCGAGCAGAATCTGCCCTTCTGTCGGGTCGTACAGCCTGGTTATCAGCTTGACTACGGTCGTCTTGCCCTGGCCGTTTTCTCCGATCAACGCGATCCGCTCGCCGGGCGCAAGAGTGAAGTTGAAGTTGCTCAGCACCCGCCGCGTAGTGCCGGGGTAGGCGAAGCTGACGTTGCGAAACTCAAAGCCACGGCTGATCGGTCGCGGTATCAACGCCCCATCGGGGTTTGCATCGACCGTGGGCTTCATCTCAAAGAAGGCCAGCAGATCGGTGAGGAAGAGGGCCTGGTCCGCTATGCCCGACGCGGTAGAAAACACCTGTTGCAGATTGCTGGAGGCCTGAATGATGGCATTGGTCAGGTAATAAAACTCGCCAATGTCGTTGTAACTGCCGGTGACTGCGCGCCAGATCACGAAGGCGTAGGCGCCATAGTAGCCAAGCGTCGCGATGACTCCGAGCAGGCCGCCGGCCAGCAGTTTCTTGCGCGAGAGGGCGACATTCTCCTCATAGATGTCCTGGGAGAGACGGGTGAACCGATTCGTCAGGTAGGGGCTCAAATTGAAGAGCTTGAGCTCTTTGGCGCCCTCCCGGCTGCCGGCCACCTGGCGCAGGTAATCCATCTGCCGCTTGGCCGGTGTTTGACGGAAGTTCTTCGCATATCCCAGGAAGGCAAAGTGGGTTTCTCCCAGGAAAGTGGGAAGCACGCCGAGCGCGAGCAGAAGAACCAGCCAAGGGGAGTACCAGAGCAGGATGGAGGTCCAGATCAACGTGGTCAGGGTCTGCTGGAAAAGCCGCCCCATCTGCTGGATCATTGCCAGGCGATCGGTGGCCTGAACCCTGGCCCGTTCCAGCCGGTCGTAGAAGACGGGATCTTCATACGTGGTCAGGTCCAGCGCTGCTGCCTGACGCATCACCCGCACGCTGACGAAGTGCGTATAACGGTCAGCAAGCAGACTATCGCTGTAATCGACTCCGCGTGTCAGCAGGCCAGAAAGCACGTTAAGGCCGGCTTCCAGCCCCACCAGCCACCAAAAGTGAGGAACGAGTCCCTTGTGGCTGAAAACGTTCTGCACACCGTTGATGATCATCGCCGCAACGGCGGCAATCGCGGCGGGCAGGGCGGCCACCAGGATGCGCAGCACCAAGCCCCACAACACCACGGCCGGGCCTGATTGCCACAAAATGCCGAGCACCGGCGGCACGTTCTTCAGCGCTTGCACCCGCTCGCGCCAGGCGTTGCGGGAGGACTGTGGACTGGCTTCCGTCATGGAGTTCCGATTCTTGGGGCGGACCAGACCCTCCGCAGGCTCGGTAATTGCTTCCTACTTAATGTTACCAATCAGATGCACTTCCCGCGTGCCTTGTTGGCTGAAGACTGCACTTGCGGTCCACAGGCGACTGTGCTAGAAATCGAATATTCAAGTTTGCTCCTTGTGAGCGAGCCTGAATTTCATGAAGAGTGGCTGAGGGACGGGCCCTGTGACGCCACGACAACCTGCCTGGGCAAACCAGGAGTATGGTGTCAACTCTCTCCTAGGTTCTGAAAAGAATTGGGGAACATGAGATTCGGGGTGCATAGTTTGCGCATCTCGCTGATTCCATGCAGTACCGCGGTTTAGAGTTCGTCACGTAGTGCCCGTGCATCTGTCGCTCTCGATTTGAGGGCATGATGGCATCATTTTACGAATTGCGCTGTAGGGAGTGTGGCAAGCGTTTTCCGAATCAGCCGCTTTCCAGCTGCGATGAGTGTTTTTCCTCGCTTGAAGTAGCCTACGACATGGCTGCGGCCAAGAAGACCTTCACCCGTGAGGCCATTGCCCGGGGGCCGCAAAGCATGTGGCGCTACCAGGCGCTGCTTCCGTTGCCTGACGACTACGTTCCCACCACTCCTACTGGCATGACTCCGCTATTGGCGGCTCCGCGCCTGGCCGACCGCATCGGCGCCACCAACCTTTACATCAAGAACGACGCTGTCTGCCTGCCCACGCTGAGCTTTAAAGATCGCGTGGTCTCGGTCGCCCTGGCCAGGGCCAAGATCTTCGGCTTCGACACAGTTGGTTGCTCCTCCACCGGAAACCTCGCCAACGCCGTGGCCGCACACGCCGCGCGCCTTGGATTAAAAACTTACATATTAGTGCCGACCGATTTGGAGCCGGCCAAGATTCTCAACACCCAGGTCTATGGCGCAAACCTGGTCCGCATCGATGGCAACTACGACCAGGTGAACCGGCTGAGTACGCAAATTGCCGAACGCTACAACTGGGGTTTTGTGAACGTCAATCTTCGTCCCTATTACGCCGAGGGCTCCAAGACCGTGGGCTATGAGATCGCCGAGCAATTGGGCTGGCGGCTGCCCGACAACGTGGTGGTTCCCATGGCTGGCGGCGCGCTGATTTCGAAGATCTACAAAGCCTTTGGCGAGCTGGTCGAGCTCGGCCTGGTGGAGGACAAGCCGGTGCGCTTTTTTGGAGCGCAGGCCACTGGTTGCTCCCCCATTGCTCACGCGGTAAAGAATGGCTTGGCGCACCACGAGCCGCAGCGGCCGAACACGATTGCTCGCTCGCTGGCCATCGGCAATCCGGCTGACGGGCCGTATGCCATCCGTGCCATTCGTGACAGCGGCGGCTGGGCGGAAGATGTCTCCGACGTGGAGATCGTTTCCGCGATCCAGGAACTGGCTGAGACCGAAGGCGTCTTTACAGAAACGGCAGGTGGCGTCACCACCGCAGTGACCGCCCGCCTTTATGCCCATGGCCGGATTGCTCCCGGCGATCTTACTGTAGTCGCGATTACCGGCAACGGTCTGAAGACCCTGGATGTGCTGCAGGGCAAGTATGAACAGAAGCAAGCGATTCGCCCCCGCATGGCCGACTTTGAGGCCATGGTCGAGCAGGATCTGGAAGAGAAGAACGCGGTGGAGGAAGTGTATGTCCGTTAAAGTAGTGCTGCCGAATGCGTTTCAAAAACACACCAATGGCACCCGGGAAATTCAATCCTCGGCCGCGAACCTGCCCCAATTGATCACTGAGATCGAGGCCAGCTTTCCCGCGCTCAAGCCGCACCTGCGCGATAACGACGGCAAGGTGCGTCGCTTCATCAACTTCTACGTCAACGAAGAAGACATCCGCTTTCTGGGCAACGACGAGTATGCATTCAAAGATGGCGATGAAGTGCTGGTGATCCCCTCAATCGCCGGCGGGTCCTTCTAGATCAGCGCTAATGCAGCATTGCTGATTTCAGTCCCGAAGGGATGGCTGAGAGTAGCCCAGGACGCAGTCCTGGGTACACTCTCAAGAACCACGATCAGTCCCGCAAGGGACGGCTGAAAATACCCAGGATGCAATCCTGGGTGTACCTTATCTCAAAGCGCCGGCAACCCACAGGACTGATAAATCTTCGACATGTATTGCATGTCGAGCAAGCCCTCTTCGCCCGCCGTCTTCGGAGTCTTATCCGTGAGAATGCAATCGGAGAAGTAATCGGCTTCCGCGGTGAACTGCGAAGGATCCTTATTCGGGTTCGGTTCGTCGAGAATCGTAGGCTTGCCGCCCGCAGGGTCAGAAAATTGGGCCGTTAGATGGAGCCCCTCGTAAGGGAACGCCGGCTCCGCATACAGAAAGCCCAACGACCCATGCACCCGGTAAAACCCATTCATAGGAGCGCCGTAGCTGGTGTTGCAACTGGCCACCACTCCGGAAGGGAACTTCATTGTCCACGACAAATTCTCTTCTACCGTATCGAATCGCCCATCGTGATCGATCACTGACGAATAGCCCTTCAAATCGACCGGCTCCTCGCCGGTGAGATAGCGGCACGCGTTGAGTGAGTAGACGCCCATATCCATCAACGGGCCGCCGCCGGCCAGCTTGCGGTCAAGCCTCCATTCGCCGGCCCTTTCCCTAAAGCCATTGGCGCTCTCGATCGCCTGGATCTTTCCCAGCTTGCCGTCGCGGATCAGCTGCATCGCGCGCAAGTTGGTCGGTTCGTAGTGGCAGCGATAGGCGATCATCAGCTTCTTGTTCGCGTCCTTACAGGCCTTGATCATCGCGAGCGAATCCGCGACCGTGGTCGCCATCGGCTTCTCGCACAGCACGTGCTTGCCCGCTTGAGCGGAGCGGATGGTGTACTCCGCATGCATGCTATTGGGCAGCGCCACGTAGACCGCGTCGATAGCGGAGTTGTTCTTGAACTGGTCCATGTTCTCGTAGCTATAGATGGAGCTCTCCGGAACCCCATACTTAGCCGCTTGCGCCAGCGCCTTGTCGCGATGCCCGCTCACCAATCCTGTAATGCGTGAGTTCTTACTGGCCAGGACTCCGGGCATGAAGTGATCCATGGAAATGCGGCCCAGGCCAATAACGCAATAGCCGATCTTGCGATCACCGCCGCCCTGCGCCAATAGGGGCGAAACCACTTGTGACGCGGCGCCGGCTATCGCCAGGCGATTGAACTCTCTGCGGGTAAGCATTACGGACCCCTCCATGGATGGTTGCGAAGATATTTTAGACGTGTTTCTCGAAACGAAAGACGCGAATGGCAACCATAGCAGACCGGCCAGTCATACCTTGTCTCTTACAATCGAGCCAACATGCTGAAATCACTGCTCACTCTTGCGTTGCTGGCGATTAGCCCTGGACTGCGAGCACAATCCACCTCCGGAGCAACGGTGGCGGCGCTCCCGGAAGACTTGAAATCTAAGATCGACGCTGCCGCTAACCAGATCTTGTCATCGACCAAAGTGCCCAGCGCCTCCATCGCCATCGTGAAGGATGGCCACATCGCCTATCTCCAGGCATACGGGCAGGCCAGGCTCTCTCCGCCGATGGAAGCCGCCCCGCAGATGCAGTACTCCATCGGTTCGATCAGCAAGCAATTCACCGCGGCCGCCGTCCTGCTTCTCGTGCAGGAGGGCAAGCTCACCCTCAATGACCCGGTCTCGAAGTACCTGCCCGAGCTGACCCGTGCTCGCGAAGTGACGATTCGCATGTTGCTTTCTCACACCTCCGGCTACCAGGACTACTGGCCGGAGGATTACGTGATGACCTCCATGATGGCGCCCACAACCGCACAACACATTCTGGACGAGTGGGGGAAAAGGCCGCTTGATTTCGCACCCGGCACAGAATGGCAATATTCCAACACCAACTACGTGATCGCGGGCCGCATCGTTGAGCAGGTCAGCGGTATGGCCTTGATCGATCTGCTGGAGAAGCGGATCTTCCTGCCGTTAGGCATGGTGAACGTCTACGACTCGGATGCCAGCCGATTGCCCGCAACCGACCCCACCGGCTACGAGCGCCACGCCTTGGGCCCACCCCGGCCTTCGCCGCAGACGGGCGCCGGCTGGATGTTTGCTGCCGGTGAGCTCGCTATGCCGGCCCACGACCTGGCGCTGTGGGACATCAGCCTGATCGATCGATCGCTGCTTTCCCCAGCCTCTTACACCCAGATGTTCACGCCGGTCGTGCTCAAAAACGGCGACAACACCGGTTACGGCCTGGGCGTCTACCTGAAGAAGCGCGATGGCCACACGATGATTGAGCACTCAGGGGAAGTATCGGGGTTCGTCTCAGAAAACGTAGTGTTCCCTGGCGACCGGGCGGCCATCGTCGTGCTCACCAATGAAATGGCCACTCAGGCTGCGAGCATGATTGTCGATCGAGTGGCGCCGATGATCCTGGGCATTGCGGCCTCCGCCCCGACCAAAGAAGAGGCGCAAGCGCTGGCCATCTTCAACGGGCTCGCGGACGGGCACATCGACCGCAAGCTGTTCACCAACTACTGCAACGCCTATTTCAACCAGCAGACCATCGAAGACTTTGCCGCCAGCCTCAAGCCCTTGGGCCCGCCGCTCTCTTTCAAGCAGACGAAAGTGGAATCGCGGGGCGGCATGATCTTCCGCGTGTTCGCCGTCACCTTTCCCGAACGTGAGCTGAAGGTGACCACCTACGAGATGCCCGACGGAAAACTGGAACAGTATCTCGTTATTCCCTAAGCTTGACGGCTCGGCGCATCTTAGCTAATATAAGTTAGCAATCAGGTGGGCGACCGATGATCACAGCGACCATTTTCGAAGCAAAGACGAATCTCTCTGAACTTCTGAAGAAAGCTCAGGCGGGAGAGACCGTGATCATCACCTCCGGCCGGGATAAAACCCCGATCGCGAAGCTGGAGGCCATCCATCCCACTCCAAAGCAACGTCTAGGCGGGCTGGAAGATCCGAACTTCGTTTTGACGGACGCTTTCTGGGAAGACCTTCCGGAAGGGTGGACGGGCGAGTGAGAGCTCTACTCGACACCCACACCCTAATCTGGGCGAAGATTTCCCCGGCATCCCTCAGCCGCCAAGTAGCGCAAATCATGGCCGATCCGCTCAATGAGATTTTCGTGTCAGCGGCAACTGCGTGGGAAATCGCTACGAAAGTACGACTCGGCAAACTCCCTGGGGCCGACAGTCTCGAGAGAGACTTCCTCGAAACTATGGAGAACTCCGGCTATACGCTGCTGCCAATCGAAGCCGAGAGCGCGCTCCGCGCCGGGCGGCTTATCGCAGATCACGGCGATCCGTTCGATCGCATGATTGCTGCTCACGCACTCGCGATGGACATACCTGTCCTCAGCACGGACACAAAACTGGACTTGTTTGGTGTTCGCCGCATTTGGTAAGGCCGGTCAGTTATCGGCCCACCAAAGGCTGAAACTCCGGGTGCTTTGATATGTAGTTCGCAACCAGCGGACACACCACATCCACTTTCAATTGGTTGTCCCGTGCGTATTCCAGTCCCGTCTTCGCCAGCTCGCCCGCAATCCCCCGCCCGCGAAGGGCTTCGGGCACCTCGGTATGCAACAGTGTGATCCATCCCGCGCTATCCATGTCAAACTCGAGGTAAGCCGTCTCGCCCATCTCCTCAAGCTCGAATCGGCTCCTGGTAACGCTCCGTTTTTGCTTGCTCATGACGTCTCCGGTTTGGTCTTGTTACGCGGGCTGCAGCCAGGCGCTCGGCGTGGAGCGCGCAATCTCCAGTTCCTCCGGCGTCATGTCGACGGAAACGTCGGCAAAGAGCGGAGTGGTCAGGTAGCGTTCTCCAGTGTCCGGCAACATGCAGAGAATCGTTGTTCCCTTGGGAGCTTCCGCGCAGACTTTGAGCGCTCCCGAAAAGGTCGCGCCTGAAGAAATCCCCACAAAGATCCCTTCCTTGCTGGCCAGCTCCTTACTGCAACGCATAGCCTCCGCGTTCGGGATCCGTAGGATCTGGCTGATCCTCTTCATGTCCACGGCATCCCCGGTAAGCTTGGGGATGAAATCCGGGCTCCAGCCCTGCTGGGGGTGTGGTTTCCAAGCGGGGTGGGGAGCCGACGGTGACCCGTCGGGGTTGCGTTCCTGGGCGATACCGCTGGAGAGCATGGCCGCGTCGTCCGGTTCGCAGACCACAATCTTGGTATCCGGCCGCTCTTTGGCAAGTACGCGCGATACACCCTTCAGCGTGCCGCCGGTGCCAAAACCGGTCACCCAGTAGTCCAGCCGCTCGCCTTGGAAGTCGTCCAATATCTCTTTTGCTGTGGTTCGGGAGTGCATGTCTGCGTTGGCTTCATTTTCGAACTGCCGGGTGAGAAACCAGCCATGCGCTTTTGCCAGTTCTACCGCCTTGGCGACCATGCCGAAGCCTCTCGCCGCCGCGGGCGTAATCACGACCTTGGCTCCCAGGAAACGCATCAGCTTGCGCCGCTCGATACTGAACGTCTCCGCCATCGTAACCACGAGCGGATACCCCTTCTGGGCGCATACCATGGCCAGCCCTATGCCCGTATTGCCGCTGGTCGCCTCAATCACCGTCTGGCCTGGCTTGAGCTTCCCGGTCTTCTCTGCATCTTCAATCACGCCCAGGGCAAGACGATCCTTGACCGAACCAAGGGGGTTGAAAGCCTCGATTTTGACAAAGAGGTTTACGCCGGGCGGACCCAGCTTATTGATTCTGACCACGGGGGTGTTGCCGATGGTCTCGAGGATATTGGCATATCTATGTCCCATTCGCTCTTCCTCCGGAGAAACGATCGAAGCCTTCCCAAGATAACGCGTTTCCTCATGACTGAGGCAGCCGTTATGATTCCGGACTGTGAATAGAAGATCCCTGATCAAGAGTCTCGCAGCCGTTCCTTTGGCCTCAGCGTTCCAATCGGTGGCGCCGCTGGGCAAGGTCAAAATCACCGGCTTTGCGATCCACAAAGTTTCTGTGCGCTGGCGCGATCTGATGTTTGTCGAGGTTCACACCGACGCGGGTATCACCGGCCTGGGCGAAGCGACGCTTGAGAGCCGCACCGACATAGCGGAGTCGGTGCTCCGCTGGCTGGAGCCGGAGTATGTGGGGCTCGATCCCGCCGGTCCGGAAGCGCACTGGGATCGCGTTTACTATGTGGCCACGCGCTGGCGTAACGGCCCGGCGCTCATGACCGGCCTCTCGGCCATCGACATGGCGCTTTGGGATATCGAAGCCAAGCGTTTGGGAGTGCCTCTGTACGCGCTGCTCGGCGGCCCGATCCAGGACAATTTGCGCGTTTACTTCACTCACTGGGATGCGTCGATTCCGCCCGGGAAGCGCGACATCGCTAGGGTTACGGAATTGGCTGCGCGCACCCGCGAGCAAGGCTGGACCGCGGTCAAGTACACGCTGCCCCCGGCCGCCACCGAACTCGAGCGCATCGATCAGGACGTCGCCGAATTGGCCGCGATTCGCAAGGTCTTCGGCACGCAGGTGGATATTGCGCTCGAATGTGCCGAGACGTTTACGGTGCGCTCGGCAATTCAGTTTGCCAACGCGATTGCGCCCTATCATCCGCTGTTTATGGAGGAGCCGACTCTGCGCGAGAATCCCGCAGGGCTAGGTGAGGTGGCGGCGAAGAGCCCGGTTCCCATTGCTACCGGCGAGGGTCTTTTCTCGCGCTTCGAGTTCAAGCAACTGCTCGACGCGAAAGGAGCGGCGATTATCCAGCCCGATGTCATGCATGCGGGCGGGGTGACGGAGCTGCGCAAGATCGCCAACATGGCGGAGGTGTACGGAGTAGAGGTGGCGCCGCATCAGTGTAGTGGACCGATTGCGCATATGGCTTCGATGTCCACCATGTCGGTCTGCCGAAACTTCGTAATCCACGAATGTGAAGGGGCGGACAACGATTTGTTCACGGAGATGACCGAAGGCACCTACCCGACGCAGAAGGATGGCCGGGTACGATTGCCGGATGCTCCAGGTCTGGGGATCAAAGTCAATTTCGCCGAGTTCGAACGCAAGTGTCCGTACAAGGCGATTCGATCGCCGGCGCAGTTAAAGCTGTAAGCACGACGCTCACTTCGGTTTTCACGGGTCGGGTGTCCTGGACTTGGCGTTTCCTCTCACGGCCCCAGGTGCGTATATTGCGTGCAGCGGCTCACCTTGAACAATGAGGTTATGCAGTGAAATGGGGGCCGCTCTTACTTGTTCCGTCGCCGCGCAAACCTTCGGGCAGGAGGACGACATGACTGTGCTGACATTGCAGCTTGTCCCGCCCAGCTTGTCCCCCATTGGAGAAGCCCATGGGTAGACCGGGCCTACCTTCCTTCCTGGCTTTGCTGCTGCTTTGCATGCCGCGGCTGGCCGCGGCTCAGGCGGTCCTGACCCTCACCCCGCAAGATTGTGTTTACCGCCAGGGCGATGATCTCACCTGGGCTTCGCCAACCCTTGATGACTCAGCCTGGCAGCCATACTCCCACTGGCGCGCAGATCTTACCCACCCACGCTTGTGGATCCGCTGCCATGCCAACCTCTCCGGGCTCTTGAGCGTGAGCCAGGCTGCTTTACAGGTCCGGTTGTACGGACCGTATGAGCTTTATCTCGATGGACAACGCTTCGCAGGCAGCGGGAACCTGGCAACAGGAGATTTCAGCCTCAACGCCATCCGCTCCTACCCGGTTGTCGCTGCGCAGATCGCTCAGGCGCCGCAGTTGATTGCCATGCGGGTCTTCGACCGCAGCACGCTTTACTACCCCGGACCCATAGGCGGCATCATCCGGCTGCCCTTTCTGTTGCGCGCCGGCAACTCATCTTTCCTCCAAGCGCTGCGCGCATACGAGGTCCTTTCCGGCGCCCGCACCCACGCCATTACAACCATTTGCTACTCGATCATTGGCATCCTCAGCTTTCCATTGTTCGCTCTGTTCGCCTTCGATCCTTCTCGCAAGTCTGTCCTGCTGCTTGGCTTGTATGTGCTCTTTCTAGCCGTGCTTCGTTGGAACGAGTTTGCGGTAGCTACATTTTCTGACTATCCAATCTCGATTGCTATTTGGATTGCTATCGCCTGCGCACAGCTCGGGGTCTTCTTCGGCTACCCCTTTTATTTCGTGCTTGCCGGCCGCCGAATGCCTTGGTTTATGCGCATCTTGCTGTTTATGACGGCCTTGAACTGCGCCGGCCTGGTGCTCGATGGATTCGCTGTAGCCGGGCTACCTGCATGGGTTGCGGGACTGTACTCGTCCGTGCTCGATCCGCTCCTCTTTTTCGCGCTCATCACGCTCACGTTGTCGCCCTACATCGCCTTTTGGCCCATAGCTTCAGTGGCTCCGCGCATGCGTCCCATCGCCATCCTCTGCATGCTCTGGACCGCGGCCGATCTCCTCTGGTTCCTGCTCGAGATCACCGCCATTCCCGTGCCCGGTATACCCAACCTGTATGCCCGTTGGGGGCTCACGTTGCTCAACACCCGGGGCATCATCACTGCCCTGGTCGTAGCGGCCCTTATTGCATTGCTCTTCCGCGAGCAGCGGCAAATATCGCTCGATCGCGCAACCCTGGCCGGTGAGCTGCAGGCTGCCGGCGAGATCCAGCGCTTGCTTGCCCCGGCCAAGATCGACACTGCCCCTGGCCTACAAATCGAAGTGGCGTTTCGCCCCATGCGCGAAGTGGGCGGCGACTTCTACTTATGCCGCGTATTGCCCAATGGACATCAGCGCATCCTGCTCGGCGACGTGAGCGGCAAAGGTGCGGCTGCCGCCATGGCAGCGACCTTGCTGTTGGGCCCTGCCGAAGAACGCCATAGCGATTCCCCAGTCGAATTGCTCTCCCACATGAACCGCGTGCTCTGCCGCGCCCGCCTCGGCGGCTTTGCCACTTGCCTCTGCGTCGATCTCGCACCAGACGGAGAGCTTACGCTCGCCAACGCGGGTCACCTGAGCCCCTATCGCGGCGGAAGCGAGACGGAAACAACCGGCGGTCTGCCCCTGGGCATCACGCCAAGCGTTGAGTTCGCGGCATCCTGCATGACTCTGCGAATGGGCGAGACGCTCACCTTTGTCTCCGACGGCGTCCTCGAAGCTCGCACCAGGAGAGGCGAACTCTTCGGCTTCACCCGCACCGCCGCCATCAGCACGCAAGCCGCCGAAGCCATCGCCGCTGCCGCGCAGGCCTTTGGCCAGGAAGACGACATCACCGTCCTGACGCTTATGAGGAAAAGTGTTGGACCGCCAGCGAGCACCCAGCCTTCCGTGCCATCACTCTCCGTCTAAACCTGGTTAAAGTCGGTTTGTCGGCTTCTGCGATTCATCTGACGCTTGACGGGTGCAGCAGAAGTCGCGAAGTCGACGATGCCGCCCCAGACCGCCAGTCATCTTCCAGACATGGGACGTCCGGGTTAAACTAGCTGCAGGTGCCAAGCCGGGATGGCGGAACTGGCAGACGCAGTGGACTCAAAATCCACCGAGGGCAACCTCGTGGGGGTTCGACCCCCCCTCCCGGCACCAACATATCCGCCTTCCTATCAGCCATTTTTTTGGTGCCAAGAATGCGGCCGGTGTGGGGCATTCGGCATGACGACGATGGAGGCTCGACTATGACGAATCTCGATTGGTCCCAGTGCACCGCCGTGGAAAGCGTCCCCGGCAAGGTTAGCGGAGCGTGGGTTTTTCGCGGTACCCGTATGCCTGTTGCGACGGTCTTCGAGAACCTAGAGGACATGAGCATTGAGGAAATAGTGGAACAATTCGACGTGACACGGGAACAGATTGAGGCAGTACTTGGCTTCATAGCCCAGAGCATCAAGGCTCCCATCACGGCGCAACCGCTGGCGCCCGTAGATGCTCGTTCTTTTTGACCACGTAATGCCACGTGGGCTTGCGCACAAGTTGTCTCACCATACAGTGACCCAAGCTAAAGCCATGGGCTGGGAGCAGTTGAACAACGGCGAACTTTTGCAGGCGGCTGAGGAAGCAGCTTTCGACGTGTTGCTAACAACCGATCAAGGGATTCGCTACCAGCAGAATCTAAGAGGCAGGAAAATTGCCATCGTTGTTTTGAGCGGCACCACAAAGTGGTCACGCGTCCGGTTGCATTGTGGGCGTATCGACACGGCTATAAACGCAGCCATCCCTGGCAGTTAGTCTTCATACCGTTCGAATGAATTATTATAGCCGCCCTATTGAGCTTGCTGTCCGGCGCTCCCTTGTCCTTATTCTGAAAAAGACCCATCTCAGCAGTGCGATAGAGACAGACTCAGATACCTTACCGGCATTGACGGCAACGGGGTCGTATTCGTTTGTCAGAAGTGACAGTTCCCCGGATCTGCAACGTCAATCCGGCGCGCCGCATCTGCGGGAATGAGCTGAACAGCGATAGTCTTTGCCTCAACATCGCCTTCATTCCGGAGGATGTGTACATGGTCCCCACCCGGATCGACAAACCCCATCCCTGTTTTGTACACATGCGGCTTGCAGTCGGGATCGTGACCTTCATAATCCGTCACCGTTCCCGCCGTGACGATGATCAGGCTATTCCCAGGGTGCGAATGCCAACCGGTGCTTCCGCCGGGCGCCCAGACATTGCTTTGCACGTACACATCTGACAATCCCTCTGTCTCGTGCCGTGGCAGCCGGCTATTTTCCTCGGCGCTGAGACCCAGCGGAAAGGAGTGCAAGACATCCACATCGCCAAACCGACCCACAGCAAGCGAGGTGGTTTTGTATCCTTCGGCAGGGGTCGCAAGCGCACTTCCAGGATGATAGAAAGCCGTGGCCGCGCTTGCGACGCTAAGCAAAACGAGGCATACCAGTTTTTTTAGCATGTCGGCCCCTTTTCTTAGCGACCAGTGAGCCCAACTGCAATCCCGGAGAGAAACACAGTCAGTTTGAGCAATTACGTTCTCCTTTTATTGTGCGAAACGGCGAAAGGGAGGCGAGACTAAGACGGACCATGGCGACCCTTCCCAGAACCGTACTCCCCCATCCATCTATTTTTTCTTCCTTGACGCAATCATCCCACTGGTCGTTCATCGATCGGCTTGTCAATTGCCGAACGGGCGGACGACGCCATGGATGGCCTGCTGCCCGAAATGTGTAGCTGCAGGCCCCCCGAACACCATCGTCATGTTCGCAATCGGGAGCGAGTACTTGACAACCTCTCCCCCCGTGACGCAGACCTGCAGCGTGGATGATGGCGGATCGGTCTCGAAGGGGGCGATGTTTCCATTCCCCGTCATAAGGCTGACCGTGCCGTTCAGCTGAAAGCCCGTTTTGGGGGGAGAAATGGTGTATGTGGGGCATCCGGTCATGTTCCAGGTGATCTTAACGTTCGTCAACGCGATGTGGTGCGTGTGAGCGCCTGCACCGCCCTTCGTCGCATCGAGGGCGCCTGCTGTGGTTCCATAATCGGACATCGTCATATCCGCTGAGAAGTCGGCGGTGCCCTTTTCCGCGTTAACGTCCATTGACCATTGCCCATGCATTTCGTATGGGCTGCCTTTGATATTCGTATCCAGGGGTGAATAATCGTTGAGCAGGCCGGTGAGGTGCACTGGCCTGCTGTCCCCAGCCAAAGCACAGGTGCCTGAAGCCAACAAGAGCAGTGAAAGCACGCGCACCGCCGAAGCCAGGATTTTGTTTTTCATAAAAGACCTCCAGGTTGAGATTCGCTTGACGCATAGAAACAATCGGACATCTGTTGGGCGCCTTCAAACGGTAAGGTGCAGCGGTGCAGGCTTTTCCCTGGTTTGCCGTCGAATGCCGTCTTTTGCCGTGCCGTTGCAGGGCCGGGGTACAATTTGGTTCCCGGGTTTGCGACGTTTGCGGACCAACCAGGAGAGCGCGATGGGCGAACCATCCTTTGGAACGCCGCAATCCGAAGACCGGCTGGATTCCTGGAAGGAAATTGCCGCCTACCTCAAACGCGACGTGACCACGGTTCAGCGCTGGGAGAAGCGGGAGGAAATGCCCGTCCACCGGCACCTGCACGACAGGATGGGCTCGGTGTACGCGTCCCGGGCGGAATTGGATGCGTGGACGCGCAGCCGGAATCTCCCAGCAGCTCAGGAGAATGGGAACGTTGCCCTCCCCACCCCCCCCGCACCGGCGCCCCGCCCGGCGGTCCGGACTTTTCTTAGCCGATGGACCTTCACCTTGCCGCTGGCAGCGGCGGTGGCCGTGCTGGCGGTGGGGGCAAGCCTCTGGCTGTACAAGACGGAGTACTTCTGGCGAAACCCCATCGCGGACGCACGATTTCAGACGGTCACAGACTTCGATGGATTGGAGCAAGCCGCTGCGATCTCACGCGACGGTCACCTCGTAGCGTTTCTGTCAGACCGGGACGGAAACACAGACGTCTGGGTCACGCAGATCGGATCGGGTGAGTTCCACAATCTGACCCATGGAAGTGCTCCGGGGCTGGCTAATCCGTCGATCCGAACTTTGAGCTTCTCGCCTGATGGATCTCTGGTCACGTTCTGGCTCCGCAGGCCAGGCGGGGCGAACGGCGGCGACATCGGCGTATGGGCGGTTCCTACACTGGGCGGCGAGCCGAGGCCGTACCTGCAAGGGGTGGCCGAATTTGACTGGACGCGCGACGGCTCAAGACTCGCGTACCACACACCCGGCCCCGGAGACCCGCTGTTCGTATCAGACGGCAACTTGCGACCGCAGAGTCGCCCTATCTTCATTTCGTCTGCGGGACTTCACAGCCACTTTCCGCTTTGGGCGCCCGACACGGCGTTCCTCTACTTCGTTCAAGGTGCGCTGCCCGACAAATTGGACATCTGGCGCATTCGTCCGGCTGGTGGAATTCCCGAACGGATCACTTCGCACCATGGGCAAGTGAGTTATCCGGTCATGTTGGACCGGCGCACTCTTCTGTACCTCGCAAGCGATCCCGATGGTTCGGGACCATGGCTGTATAGCGTGGACGTCGAGCGCCGCATCCCTCATCGGCTGACCCCTGGCCTTGACCGATACACGTCGCTGGCGGCCAGCGCTGATGGCCGGCGACTGGTCGTTACGCGCGCAACTGCCCACAGTACACTCTGGCGCTTGCGGATCCCCGATTCACCTGCAGTGGTATCGGAGGCCACTCGGATTCCGCTGACCACCAGCAACGGGGCCTCCCCCCGCCTGGGTCCAAATTATCTTCTATATGTTTCTGCTACCGGCACGGGCGAGAGTATCTGGAGGCTCGCCAACGGAACGGCTACGGAGCTGTGGAGCGGACAGAGCGCACAAGTCTTTGGCGGCCCGGCAATCGCGCCCGATGGACGGAACATCGCATTCTCCATCCGGCAACACGGCCAGACACGCTTATACGTGATGCAGGCCGACGGCACGAACGCGCGCGTCGTGGCTGATTCGCTCGACCTGCAAGGCGCTCCAGCATGGGACCCCGACGGCCAATCGATCACTTCGGCGGCCGACGACCATGGTGTCCCGCACCTCTTCCGCGTGCCCATCGATGGGCGCCCCCCCGCTTCCTTTGTAAGGGAATATTCGGTCGATCCCGCATGGGCGCCCGACGGCCGCTTCCTTGTCTACTCGGGACCCGATATTGGCACCACATTTTCTGTAAAAGCCGTTACCGCCGAGGCCGCAACGCAACCGCTGCCGGCCCTGACCCTCACCCGGGGGGCTCGACATCTAGCCTTCCTGCCTGGAGGACGGGCGCTCGTGCTGCTGCGAGGAGAGATTCAACATAAGAATCTCTGGCTCCTCGACCTCGAGACGGGCGCCCAGCGTCAGTTAACTAACCTCTCTCCCGACTTCGACATTCGCGACTTCGATCTCTCCCCAGACGGTCGTGAAGTTGTCCTTGAGCGCGTCCAGGAGCGCTCCGACGTGGTCCTGCTGGATCTTTCCCGGCCATAATCCAGGTTCAGCCTTCACCGGACCGGTGCCCTGCCTCGCAACCTGCTGACCTTTGTAACCACCGATTTGGCACGACTCAGATGCCGATACCGGCGTGGCCGATAGAGCTATCAGGCAGCCGTCGTAGCGTCACGGCCCCAGGACGCCTACTTGAGGTTGCAACCAATCCATGGCAGTTGACCGACGTTCCTTCCTGCAGTCCTTGGGCAGCGCCGCTCTCGCTGCCACTTTTCAGGCTAGTATTGCCAAGGCCCTGTCGATCCGTCCCAATAACCACACCTGCAGCATCGAAGACGTCGAACACATCGTCATCCTGATGCAGGAGAACCGCTCCTTTGATCATTACTTCGGCACTCTGAGTGGTGTGCGCGGCTTTGCCGATCCAAGAGCCGTCACTCTGCCTTCCGGCAATCCGGTCTGGTATCAACCCAATGGCAGCGGTGCTTATACTTTGCCCTTTCACCCGCCTGCTGCGGATCTCGGCCTGCAGTTCCTTGAAGATCTCCCGCACGACTGGATAACCACGCATGGCACCTGGAACGCCGGGAACCACGATCGTTGGGTGCCCAACAAGAGCCCGCTCACCATGGCGCATCTCACGCGCGCCGATATCCCGTTTCATTACGCCCTGGCCGATGCCTTCACCATCTGCGACGCCTATCACTGCTCCCTCCTCGGGCCCACCTATCCCAACCGCTATCACATGTGGACCGGATGGACTGGCAATGACGCCAGAGGCCGCGGCCCGGCTCTTCAAAACGAGGACATTGGCTACAGCTGGTCCACCTTCCCCGAGCAGCTCGAGAAGGCCGGCATCTCATGGAAGATTTATCAGGATCAGGGGCTGGGATTGGATGCGGAACACAATTGGGGATGGGACCAGGCCAACCCCTTTGCCGGCAATTACGGCTGCAACTCGCTACTCCTGTTCGACCAATATCAGCAGGCTGAACTCGGGACCCCTTTGTCTAAGAAAGCCGGGACTGGCACCAACATCTCCGCGGGTGGGTCACTCTTTGATCACTTCAGCCAGGACATTCTTCACAACAACCTCCCCCAGGTATCCTGGATTGTCACTCCCGAGGCCTACAGCGAGCACCCGAACTGGCCGGCAAATTACGGCGCCTGGTACGTCTCGCAGATCCTTGATGCCCTGACTGCCAATCCTGAGGTTTGGAGCAAGACTGCATTCTTCCTTACCTATGATGAAAATGACGGCTTCTTCGATCATATGGTTCCGCCAACTCCGCCACAGACCAGGGCCCAGGGCCTATCCACCGTGGAACTCACCGATGAGATATTCGCGGGCAATTCCCAATTTCCCGCGGGGCCCTACGGACTCGGCATGCGCGTACCGATGCTTGTCATTTCACCCTGGAGCACGGGCGGATGGGTGAACTCGGAAGTCTTCGACCATACATCCCTTATCCGCTTCATCCAGGCGCGTTTTGGCGCCGCCAGGCTGAGCGAAAAGAACATCACTCCATGGCGTACCGCGGTTGCCGGTGACCTTACCTCGGCATTTGACTTTGCCCACTGTGCCGCTGCCGCTATCCCGCCGCTGCCCGGCGTTGCGTCCTACGCGCCACCAGACGACAATCGTCACCCCGATTACTCGCCCGCGCCCCCCAAACAACAAGCCATGCCGTCCCAGGAGAATGGTACCCGGCCGGCCCGCGGGCTTCCCTATTCCATCAATGCCAACGGCGAGGCAGATTGCGCCGCTGGTGCTTTCAACATTCGCTTCACAAATTCCGGAAGTCAGACTGCGGTCTTTCAGGTGCGATCCGCCAATACGGCTACGGGGCCTTGGACCTATACCGTCCAACCGCAGGCTGAGATCGTGGATAGTTGGAAATTCGTGAGCGAGGGCGCCGTGGCCTACGACCTTTCTGTCTATGGTCCGAACGGTTTCTTCCGCGCCTACAAGGGCCAGTCATGCAGCAAGACCAGCACCAATCTCCAAAGCGTGATTGCCTACAACGTCGCGCGCGGCGGCATTACCCTTCAATCGCAGAACCTCGGTCCCGAATCCGCTGAGCTGCAGGTCAAGAACCTCTATGACAACGAGATAGTCACGCGGGTCGTCAGGCGAGCTGAAGTCTTCGACCAGTTCTGGTCACTTGAGAATTTCTCTGGCTGGTACAGTCTTGTCATCTCGGTTGAATCCGATCCGGCTTTCTCGCAACAGTTTGCCGGCCACCTGGAAACCGGACAGGCCAGCCGGACCGATCCGCAAATCGACACCGTCATAGCGGCGTTACACAGCCAAAGCTCTGTTGCTCATTCATCGCGCAGCAGCGAATGGACGGGGTCGACGGCTGTAATGCCGGAGCCAAATGCTTTGCCCTGAAGCCGGGACAGAAGCAAACCGATGAGCAGGCATACCACAATGCTGATTACGGCGTCGGCTGCGAAGCTGCCGCGTACCCCTCCAAACCCATAAGCCCTGCCGTCCAGGTACAACATATAAGCAACCGGAACGTTGGTTGCCGCGATCAAGAACGTGAAGGTGGTTGCAGCCAGCGGATTGTTCTGCCCGATCGCCTCAAAAGTAAGAGCAACCGTACCGGTGTAAGAGATTGCCTGAAAAAAGAATTCCCCCAGCAGGGCAAGCGCAAAGGTCCACGGGGCATGGGGCAGCACCACCAGGCTGAGCGTAAAAAGGCCGCCTAATGTTCCATTGGCGAGATAAAGAAAGCGCAGCGGCATCCGTTTGGAGAGAAAGGGAAAGAGCATGCAGCCGAGGATGCCGGGAACGATCGCTCCTGCTCCACCGGCCAGACTCACCATCCTTGGCGAGGCGCTGAAATCGTTACCGACTCCTCCGAGCAGGTTGGTCAACGCGAATGAACCGCAAGGGGTAATGAAGAGCAGCAGCGTGATCAGCACTTCCCGGCGGCGCAAGAGCGCGAAGATCTCGCGACTGAACTGAGAGAAGCTTTCCCCCGCCAGCCGCCGGTCCGGACCAGGAGCAGGAATAAAAAGGAATATAGTGGCGGGAAGAAAAACGATCGCTGCCAGAACTCCTGCCGCAAGCCATAGCGGCAGATGGCGAACTAATTCGCCCCCAACAACCATCGTGAAGCCTGAAGAACAAATGTAAGCGAGGTTGTACCACGCGCTGAGCTTGTTCTCGTCGGATTTAGGGCAAACCGTAGAAAGCCATCCGCCAAGCGCAGTCGTTGACAGAATGGCTGCCGCGGAACCTGCGACCAGTGCGATCTCGAGGACAACGAGATGACTCAGGTTGACGACTGCGATGAAGACCAGGACAGATGCCAGTGCAGCGAAGAAAGTAGCATACCAGCGGCGGCTGAATCGTACATCGAGCATAGGGCCAAACACGACAGCCCAAAAATTAGGAGACAAGGCCATCGCGGTGATCCCGGCGATTCTCGCCTCCGAAACATGGTACGTCGCCAGTACCTGGGGGATCGCGAAAAATGCTATGCCGCCGTAGAGTCCAAAGGAAGCATTCGAGAGGCCCATGAGCCAGATCGGCGGAACACGGCGATTGGGTTTCATGCCAGCCTCCAGGGTCTTTTCATGCTATAGGACTTCTTGGCATGTCCCCGGAAGAGCGGCCGTGGCCTGCAACTGGAGTGGGTAAACGTTGCCGCACGTGCTTCCTTTCCTGCAAAAAGTACACGATAGAACAGAACGTACGGGATCGGTGCAATTTTGTGGCGTAGCGAAACAATAGCTTACGCGGTTGATGCAGAGGCCACCTACATGCACTGAGTCAGTGGAGTGAGTATGGTTTTCCTCTCTCAGGTTCCTCGAACCAAGTCAGCCCATCTAAAGTCCTCCCTTTGCTAGCGAACCACGACCTTAAGGAGGTAGGCAACGGCAAAAAAAGGAGTATCGATGAGTTTGCGAAATGAATGTGACGTCCGCAACCCCCTGTATAACCAACCACGCTTGATAAAGTCCAAGCGCACTTGGGCCGTGCAGTGCGCAAATCCGCAATGTTCTAAGGAGCTGCTCTATCTTCGGGAGGGAAGGATTGAGTTGCTCGAATTGGAATCGCATGCTGACGATCACTTCCCCCAAGATGACGGCGCATTCGCGATGAACTGCTTACCCAGCAAGTATTTTTGGCTTTGTGGTGAGTGCGCGGAACTATACATCCTGAAGCGGTGGACAACCTCCGGTCTCGTCTTGGTGCTGCGCAACCGCAACACGGCGGACAGCGCTTCTCCAGCCGGCGCGGGAACGGCGGGGAAATTTCCGCCGTCACGGACCTCCAATCCCGGCGCGCTTAAAACCGGGTAAAATATTCGTCTGCGAATTTGACCAGCCTGCGAAGGTCGAACGGGGCACGCGATGACCACAACGTCAGCAATTCCGAAGACCCTGAAGGCAGCGGTTGTGGATAGCGCCGGACCACCCAAGACGCTTCACATCAAGGACGTGCCCGTACCGAAGCTTGCGCGCAATCACGTAATGATCGCACTCGAGTATGCCGGGCTTGGGGTGTGGGACGCGGCGCAGCGAGCGGGTTCCTGGGGACCGGTAAAGCCGGGAACCATCCTCGGCGCCGACGGCAGTGGAACGATTGCTGCAGTTGCTGCGGATGTTAGCAAGTTCAAAGTGGGCGATCGGGTGTACTCCTATAGCTACGGCAACCCATCTGGTGGGTTTCATGCGGAGTATGTGACCGTTCCCGCTGAACGGGTGGCGCTGGTTCCCACCCAGCTCGAAATGTCTGTTGCCGGTGCTATGCCCTGCGTCGCCTTGACGGCTCTCTCCGGGCTCGAGCGCCTGAAAGTGAACAGTGGTCAAACCGTATTTGTGTTTGGCGCTAGCGGCGGGGTTGGTTCCTTGGCAGTGTGGCTTGCAAATGTTGCCGGCGCAACGGTCGTCGGCTCGGCGCAGCCCGATGCGCAGGAGTATGTTCGCTCGCTTGGAGCAGCACACACCATCAATCCGAATTCCTCGGAGCGCGAGGGCTTCCTCAAGCGCATAGCGCCGGAAGGATTCGATGCCGCTCTTGTCGCCGCCAACGGTGACGTGCTTCCTGCCTTCTTGTCACACCTGAAAGCAGGGGTGCCGTTTGCCTATCCCAATGGCGTCGAGCCCAAGCCACATTTCAGCGGTCATCCCGGGTTGGCATTTGATGCTTCCATGGCGCAGGAAGCGTTCGTCCGCTTGAATGCTGCCATTGGAGGGCGAACGATTCCGCTAAGGATCCAGGTATTTCCCCTGAAAGACGTGGTCGAGGCACACCGCAGGATCGAAGAAGGACACGTCCTGGGAAAGATCGTCCTGCGCATCCATTCCTGATAGCGCCAAGACCGAACGCCATAGTCGATGCGGTCGCTCCAGATGCCCAAATCGTCCGGTCTCGAACGTCATGGTAGTGACGGAGCCGTTCGGCGCTCATCCATGGTGACAAGGTAATGTCGGCCAGTTGGACTTTGACTCTGTGCAAAACTAAACACGAGGAAAAGAGAACGATGAAGGTATATACGCAACTAAACTTTGGCGGGAATTGCGAAGAGGCGTTTCGCTTCTACGAAAAGCATCTCGGCGGAAAGATCATCATGATGATGAATCAGAGTCAGGCGCCAGGCGCTCCAGAGAGTGCAGGAAAAGCGATCATCCATGCGCGGATGAGCATTGGAGATACGGTATTGATCGCAAACGACGTGCCGCCAACGGTATTTCAGAAAATCCGAAGCGTCTACCTTTACCTTTCCGTTGATTCCACCGAAGAGGCAGAGAGGGTCCACAACCTGCTTGCTGAGGGCGGCGAGATCTACACGCCGCTGGCGGAAACGTTCTTTGCGGCTCGCTTCAGCCAGTTACGGGACAAATTTGGCGTGTCGTGGTCCATCATTCACGAACGCCCCAGGCCGTAAGTAGAACCCATCCAATGCAGGCTCGAACGCCGAAGTGCGAACCTTCCCAGCCTTGACAAAAGAAACGATACCGTTCAGTATCGTTATGAAGACTCTCGAGGCTAGCATGATTAAGGTTCAGAACCTGGTTAAGACCTTTGGGGATTTCACCGCCGTCCGCGATATCTCCTTTGACGTAGCCCAAGGCGAGATCTTCGCCTTCCTGGGACCGAACGGCGCGGGCAAGACAACCACCATCAAAATGCTCACGACCCTCCTCCAGCCGACCAGCGGAAGCATCGAGCTGGATGGCCTTGATCCGCGTACCAGCCAGAAAGAGGCGCGAAAGCGCTTCGGCATCGTTTTTCAGGATCCTAGTCTCGATAACGAACAGACCGCTTACGAGAACATGACTCTCCACGGCATCCTCTACCACGTCCCTCGCCAGCTGCGCGAAACTCGAACCGAGCAATTGCTCAAGCTATTCGAGTTATGGGACCGCCGGGACAGTTATGTAAAGACTTTTTCCGGCGGCATGAAGCGCCGCCTTGAAATTGCCCGGGGTCTGCTGCACACGCCGCGCATCCTCTTCCTCGATGAACCGACGCTAGGGCTCGACCCACAGAGCCGTAACCTGCTCTGGAATCATGTGAAGCACTCGAACGAGACCGAACGGACTACCGTTTTTCTCACCACCCACTATATGGATGAAGCGGAACGGGTGGCCCATCGAATTGCCATTATCGACCACGGCGCAATTGTCGCCCAAGGAACCCCTGCGGAGCTGAAGCAGCAAACTGCAACCGACTCTCTCGAAGGCGCATTTCTCGCATTCACTGGCTCAACGTTGCGCGATGAGGCTGCAAACTCCGCGGACGCGATGCGGCAAGTCGCAAAGATGTGGAGGAGATAAATGGGCGCGATATACATTCTCTGGCTGCGCGAATTGAAGCGATACGTGCGCTCGCGCGTGCAGATAGTCGTCTCTCTCGGGCAACCATGCCTTTATCTGCTTGCTTTGGGCTTTGGATTGGGCCCGGTCTTCCGCCAAGCCGGCCATGGCAGCTATCTGCAATTTATGGCGCCGGGAGTGATCGGGATGACAGTGCTCTTCAGCTCAGTCTTCTCCGGCATTGCCATGCTCTGGGACCGTCAATTCGGGTTCCTCAAAGAAACCTTGGTCGCTCCCGTACCGCGCATACAAATCATGCTCGGCCGCACGCTCGGCGGGGCCACCGTCGCTATCATTCAGGGTTCGCTCATTCTGCTCATCTGCCTCATTGCCGGCTTCCGCCCTCACAGCTGGGTGGCTATTCCGGCTGCCTTTCTGTTCGTCATCATGATTGCCGTTGTCTTCGCCGCCCTGGGCACTGCAATCGGATCCGCCATCAAGGACATGCAGGGTTTTCAGCTGGTAATGAACTTCCTGGTAATGCCTATTTTCTTCCTATCCGGCGCGCTATTTCCGCTGGCGAACCTTCCTGCGTTCATGGCGATCATCACGCGGCTTGATCCCTTGACCTACGGCGTCGATGGACTTCGAGGGGTGCTGATTAACACGTGGCATTTCAACGCTGCCTTCGATCTCTCGATTCTGGCCATGATCGCCGCCGTCTTTGTCACCGCTGGCGCGTACCTCTTTTCTAAAATCGAAGTGTAGATCCCTTGCGATGGCGAAAAAGAAAAGTGCACGAGCGCACAGTCAGGTCATCGAGGCAGCAGTAACCCTCTTTGCCGAGCGTGGCCTTGAGACCACCAGTATGGACGCCATCGCCAAGGCCTCAGGAGTGAGCAAGGCAACGATCTACCGCCACTGGCCGGCCAAGGACTCCTTATGCCTTGAGGTGCTCGGCTACCTCCACGGCCTTGATAAGGAGCCGCCCGTGTTCGACTCAGGCGATTTTCGCGCGGATCTGATAGCGCAGTTGCAGCATGACCCGGCGGCCGACCGGAAGGTGATGCGAGAACGAATCATGCCGCATCTGATTGCCTACGCTTCCCATAATCGGGTCTTCGGAGATGCCTGGCGTTCCCGGGTGATTGAGCCGGCCCGCAAGGCTCTCGGCAACATGATGGCCCGCGGTAAGCAGCGCGGTATCCTAAAGCCCGATCTAGACCCTGAGGTAGGATTCGCCCTTCTGCTCGGGCCACTCATCTACCGCAACGTCTTCCTCCGTAAACTTGGAGCGAAAGCTCCCGAGGGCCTTGAAGTAGCAGTCGCCGATTCATTCCTCAGTGCGCTCGGCACGAAGCAGTCTCGTAAATCCGGCAAATGAAACGGGGGGCATTCGCCCCACAAATCGTACTGGGATGGATCGCTACAGCTGCTTTTGTCGTTGTGAATGTAGGCGGCGTTGCACTGCTGGGAACGTTTCCTCGCCACACTTCTTATGTGTGGATTCTTTTGCTTGGGCCTTCGGCTGGCTCGCGGCATTCGTTGCGCTCGCCATCGCCAAAACAAAGCCCTCGGATAATCACAATAACGCCTGGGCAGCGGCCGGCTGGCCCGGCAGCGGGAGCACGTTTGTGCACCGCGAAGCCTTGTCAGGTAGGGCTTTTTATGCAAAGCTTCGAAATGCTAGAGGCCGATCTTGTCTGCCCTCCATATCTTCGATATCTTCGTTGCCTTTGCATTTCGATCCTTCTGCTTGAGTGTTGCTCTTCCCTCCGAGTCCGTGCGCAGACGACCATAGAAGTTCCGGCTAATTTTGAGTTCGATCGTGACCGGGAACCCATCATTTCGCTCAACGGAGTGTGGCGTTTCCATCCAGGGGATGACCCGGACGGCAAACTCGGATGGGCGAAGCCTGACTTCGACGATTCTTCGTGGCCGCTCCTTCGTTCCAACACGGGCTGGGGGGAACAAGGGTATAAGGGCTACAGCGGTTTTGCCTGGTACCGCTTCAAGGTTCTCCTGCCCAATGAACAGAGGCGCTGGGCCATAAGCCTGCCGCGGTTGCTTACCAGCTATCAGGTCTTCGCGGATACCAGGTTGGTCGGTCAGTTCGGCGGGATGCCACCGCACGCCCAATACGTGGCCGGGTTTGATCAGGTATTTGCACTCCCCGCCGACCTTTCCTCGCCGGGCCATGCCGTTACATTCGCCATACGCGTGTGGCACTGGCCGTGGTTCCCTAAGGGCGTGAGCGGCGGGCCAACCTCCACCGCACGTGTGGGCGATGTCGATGCTCTCAGAACTCAACAAACTTATGACGCTTGGGGCAGGTTCTGGTCCAGCAGTTCAGGCAATGTGCTGATGCTGATGAACCTCCTGGCTGCTTTTGCGGGGTTGTTTCTGTTCTGGATGCGGCCACAGGATCGCGAGTATCTCTGGTTCGGTATTTATGAGCTGCTGACCGGTCTCGACCATCTGGTCCTCGACTATTACCGCTTTCATCCTACGCCCCAGTGGATCATCTTCTGGCTGGATTCAGCTTTATCGGCCGCGAGCTGGTTTTTATTCCTGCTCTTCATCTTCACCATTCTGAATGGGCGCAAGAACTGGCTCTTCTGGGCCGCCATAGCGACGCCAGTTGTGACGATTCTGGGGCAACTAGCATTCAGGATGGGGTGGATCAGCCTGGTCCAGTTCGATCTCATCTGGGCGCTTGCCTTGGTTCTCTACTTCGGCTGCATTCTTGGCCTCTTGTACCAGAAAGCAACCCGAGGCGTGCCAGACGCACAGCTGATGCTGATACCTGTTGGTCTCTGCTACCTGTGTTGGCGGGCGTCATTCTACTGACTGCCTTGGGCGGATCAGGCCATACCTGGGTTTATCGCGATCTCCACTGGTTCTTCGAGATCTCCCGGCGACCCTTTCCATTTTCGGTCAATGACCTGGCTGACATGGTTATGCTAGTCGGGGTGGTCGCGGTGCTGCCCTTGCGTTTCGCTCGATCCCGCCGGGACGAAGAACGTCTCGCCGGAGAGATGGAGTCGGCACGCACGGTGCAACAGGTCCTCATTCCCAATGAGATTCCACCCGTGCCTGGGTTTGCAATCCATTGCGTGTATAGGCCCGCGGGCCAGGTTGGCGGGGACTTCTTCCAGGTCATCCCGCTTGCATCTGGCGGTGCTTTAATCGCCGTTGGTGATGTAAGCGGGAAGGGCATGCCGGCCGCAATGACGGTTTCGCTTCTCGTCGGCACCTTGCGTACGCTAGCGTATTACACCCAGAGACCATCCGAGATTCTCGGTTCCATGAATCGCCGCATGTTGTCGCGCAGCCAGGGCGGTTTCACCACTTGTGTCGTTCTGCGTATCGAACCACAAGGAATAGTAATTGTGGCGAATGCAGGCCATCTCGCTCCCTATCTGGCGGGACAGGAGATCGCAGTCGAGAATGGCCTTCCCCTCGGAATCACCGGCGAGACCGATTATCCCGAAGTCAGTATTCAATTGCCTGTAGGTGCCCAACTTACTCTGTACACCGATGGCGTGGTCGAGGCCCGTGCGCGGTCAGGCGAACTGTTCGGCTTCGATCGAGCCGCCGCGCTATCCATGCAACCGGCGGAGATGATCGCCCAAACAGCGCAGAGCTTCGGTCAGGACGACGACATCACCGTGCTCACCGTAACGTTGGAAGCGTCAGCACTAGCATCCAAGGCTCAGTCAGGGTTACCGTGGTCGGCCACTACGGTGTTGGAACGGCATGGTATTCAGTGAGATTCCCTGAATACCGGAACAACCCCGTACTATGCAAACGAGCCTGCTCCACAGGAAAGCAGGCTCGTTGTTTGGCTTACACCTTTTCAGGTTAGTTAATGGTTGGCCGTAATCAAATCTGGCGAACACGTCCGCGAGTGACCAGGCGGAGTAGTAGTGTGAGTATCACGGCCCCGATGACGGCGACGATGATCGTATAGATGAGGCCGCCAGACCCCGCAAAGCCCAGGTGCGACATAATGAAGCCACCTGCCAATGCCCCCAGGATGCCGATAATGATGTCCATGAGGGGGCCATAACCTCCACCGCTCATGATCTTTCCTGTGAGCCAACCTGCAATCAGACCTACGATAATCCACCAAATGAATCCGAACATAGTTCCTTCCTTTTATCCCGCAGTGGAATGACGTTCCCGGGGGAGAAGCGAGGACACTCTGATATCGCCCTATCCTAGACCTATGAGAGGCATTCTGCACAATACAAGTTGTCATGCCTGGGACTTATTTCTCGATAACTCCGGGAGATAGACGTTTTCCCCAAGAAAGAGCGTTGGCCGGCTAACTTGGGCCATCGAATTTCCGAGCTACGCACGATGAAGCTAGATACTTCCACCTCGCCGCCTTCCCCTTCGCTACGAGCTGCCTGGTAATTACACCTAGCGGGCGGAATTAAGACTTACCAGCGTGATTACCGACCATGCAGTCCTGCAACGCGACGCACCTATCAATACTGTGGGCGAGGCCTCACCGGCGGAGAAGATCACGCCATCCACCCCCACCACTGCCAAGGTGGGCCGGCACCCTCGAATTTGTCATCCCGACCGAAGCGTAGCGTAGGGGAGGGATCTGCAGTTTGCGTTGATGGAGAAACGGAACCCACGAGGCGATTCACCCATGACACGTTCGCTGTGCCTAAGGGTGAAACTGCAGGTCGCTAAGCCCCCCCGGATTTCCTGTGAGCTTGGTAGCGTTGGCGAACTTCATGTGGCTTTCCTTACCGAAAGCCGCACACGCGGCCATGTCCAGCGCTGCGTGACAGGAAATCCGGGTACGCTTTGGTCGGGATGACAAAGTGGAGGGTGGCGACCAACCTTGGCACGGGCGAAGGTGGATGGACCGAGCCAACCAACGAGAGTCCCCACGCCGGACCTGAGGCACCGAACGATCCGGTTAGGAGTAGCTTCGGTAATCTTCGGGCTAGTGTCTTCCCGCCCCTCCCGATGCGCCTCCGCCGGCAGGACCGGCCGCATGGGACCCACCGCTACTTAGCCCAGGTGCGCCGGCGTAGGACGGGCTCGCCATCGAGCGGCTAGACGAGGCTGATCCGGAATAAGAGCCGTGTTCTGCACTTTGTGCCTCTCCGCGCTGGGCGCCGCCGTAATAGATATTCGTGCTCGCCATCCCGTGCTGGGTCGCCTGATTGGAGAAACTGTTGAGTTTGCCCAGACTGCCGCGCGGGACACCAAATCCGGCAGAATCTTTCCGGAACACAAATGTGTCGTGTTCACCGAGTGTCGAAGCCGGGATCGCCTTCAGGTTCACAGGTACAAGGGTCGATTCATTAGCTGTCGGACGATGAATGGGTGGGCGAGGGAGCGGGGAGCCGGAGCCAGAGCCAGAGCCAGGGGAAGAGACGAAGGAATTGTTTGCCAGCCCCATCCACGTGCCGCCCGGCTGCCAACCCCAGCCGATGCCCTGACAGAAGGCCCAGCTGCCGTAATGGTAAGGTGTCCAGCCCCAGGGATACGGAGAAACCCAGGAATAGCCTGCGCTGGGATAGTAGGCCCATGCGCCGCTCCCGTATGGATTCCAGCTCGCACTGGCAAAGTATGGCCGCCAGAAGGACCCACCGCACCCGGAGGAGAAGCCCCCGTAGTAATTCATATCGTTGATGCCGTAAGAGTAGGGCGAGTTCCCATACGAGCTCGCGTTGGCAAAGCTCTTGTGGTACTGCACAGCATTCTGGTCCCAGGAGTCTAACGGCTCTCGCGTCACGTTCTTGGCGATCACGGGTTGGCTCTGACCTGCCGAGCTAAAGGTCAAGGTCTTGTCCTTGCCGACAGTAGTGGTGCCCGAGGGCTCCTCAACCATCGCGTTCCCGTGCAACACCGCGAGAGTTACCTGGTCCTTCGCCAGCTGCAGACGGATATGGCTGTCCGGCGGCAGGTCGATCTTGTTCTCGCCGGCGTTCACAGTGAACT
Organism: uncultured Acidobacteriaceae bacterium; assembly: GCA_963787145.1. GTDB lineage: Bacteria > Acidobacteriota > Terriglobia > Terriglobales > Acidobacteriaceae > PALSA-350. Next base: position 32,223 of record CAWBBY010000031.1, on the reverse strand, counting down.
CGTTGCCCTTGGTGTTCAGCAGGTTCACATAGACCATGCCGTATACCACATTGACGCTCGATGCCTTGGCGCCGGAAGGGAGGAGTTCGAGCCGGGGAAATTCGACCAGGGAGTTCTGCGCCACGCGCACGGTGCTGTTGTCTTCGAACTCAACCTCAGCGACACCTTCTCCGGTCTTTAGCCTCTCTCCTTCAACCACCGGCAGGTTCGCCATGGCACCTTCAAAACCCTTACCGGTTTGACGGTCGAGTTGTACTTCACCCTTTACCTCGCTGAGGCGAACAATGCGTATTTTGGAGTGGCTGGAAACTGAAGCGGAAGGTTGCGAAGCTGGGTTGTCGGTGACGGCTTCGCTGGCGTTGTCGCCGGCCGGTGTGCTTGCTGGGGCGACGGGCTCCTGAGCCCGGGACGATAGTCCAACGAGCATCCATGCCAATAGAGCCGCGGTGCTGATTCCAGAAGTGGTTCGCATGTCCGCCTCCTATTTCATTCCGGCAGGGGACTTTGGTTGTCTTCAGTTATTTCGGAAAGGAGGGCTTTCCCGACTGGCTTCCTGCGCGCCAGCGTAACGTCACGGATGTTAGCACCTTCTACTCGCCGAACGCGAGAACCTTGTTTCACGTCACTAAATATTCCCTTTACGGCACTGGTACCGGCAGAACCCGGGAGTAAGGGATTGGTTCTAGCTGGGCGAGAGCGTGATGTCCATCTGATAGAAGCGGAAGAGATTCTCCTCGCCCGGCGCATCGGCTGCTACCTGCTGGTAACCATCGAGCACATCGGTAACAAAGGCGATACGCTCGGCTTCCGGCAGATGCTGCGTCCACTCAACAAAAGTCACAGAGCCAAAAGCCAGAAAAGCGGCGCGCGATTGGAAATCCCAGGCTTTGGCTTCACTATGCGTGCGGCAAACCTCAAAACCGTTCCGCTCAGCCAGATCTACGTACTGCTCTACCGTGAGGTGCAGATATGGATCATGAAAGGCCTTAAAGTAGCCTTTCCAGCGAGGGGAGAGACGGGTTTCTTCGATCGTGTCTTCAAGACTCTTGCGCTTACCTTTCGGCACCATTCGCAGTTGTACCCGGCCGCCTGGCTTTACGGCGGAGTGGATGGATTGGAGCGCCTGGTCCTGCTCTGGAATCCAGTGCAACGCGTTGAATGAGACCACCCGATCGAACTGGTGCCGATAGGGCAAATGCCGTGCATCTGCGACGGCAAACTGGAGATTGGGGTGAAGGGCCGGGTCACAGTGCGCCGCCGCGAAGGCAATCATGCCGGCCGAGGCATCCACGCCGACAACTGCGCCGGCTGGAACGCGGGCCGCAATTTCGGCCGTGGTCTTTCCGTTCCCACAACCGACGTCAAGAATCTGTTCCATGCCCTTGAGGTCAAGTAACGAAAGGACCTCTTTTGCCATGGCCGCCTGCAGGGTGGAGATCCGGGCGTACTCAGATGCATTCCATTCCGTCATACCCCTGCATTCTTGATCAAGCGCCTAGAAATAGGCAAAGTCGGGGGTTTTAGACGCAGATCGCCGACGCATCGGAGGAAAGTACGAGCCATGCGGGATCGTCGGCGATGTGTTTCAAACGGACGATTTCGTCACCGACGAGCAGGTCGTAGTCGCCCAGGCCAATCTCCTGGCCGACTTCAGCATCAATCGAGTGAACGATGGCTTTCTTTCTCAGGAAGGAGCCACTGGAACTCTTCGTTTCCACCAGCTGGTGGCTGATTTTGTAGCTTACATAAGTGACCGGTCCGCGCTTGCCTGTCGGTACCAATCTTCCTTTTCCGTATCCTAAGTCCATAGTCTCCTCTGCCCAATCTCACCGCTGGGCATACCAAGCTATAGACAGTTTTTTTAGCTTGCGTCATCCCCCGAAAGGGGAACCGGCTTCCGCGGGCGGCGCCCCGATGGGCGGTTACCCCAAAAGAGAGGGATCTAAGGTGTTTTTGGCGCCGGAGTCAGGAACTTGTCAACATTGCTCTTATCGACCAGAGAGACGCCAGTGTCGACAAAAGCTGGGATGGGCGATTGGGCATCCGACCCGTAGTCCCGGGCCAAAGGCTTGAGAGGATAGTGATGAAGGTCATCCAGAGCCTTCAGACCAAGGAAAGCCATGGTAAAAGGCTTCTGGGAGATGGTCGCCTGGATAGTGCCGTCTTTGACCAGCTCAAGCGTCGCCTGGTCGACGTCCATGGCCATCAGCAAGGCGTCTTGCGTCTTGGCTCGTTTGATGGCTTGGGCTACATCCCTGGCGGACGAAGACTCGAGGGATATGTACGCGTTTATCTTTGCCGGGCCCGTCCGCGCCACGTATTCCTCCGCCTTATCCATAGCGGCGGTCGACTGTCCCTTCATGTCAAACACCTCGACAATCTTGATTCCGGGATAGTTGGCAAACACATCCTTGTACCCTTTAAGCCGCTCGTCAAGGTTGGGCTGGCCAGGCATGGTGAAGAAGACGACATTCCCTTTACCGTTCAAGTGGACGGCCACGAATTCGCCACCCAACCTCCCCGCCTCCAGGTTGTTGGTGCCGATGAAGTAGAGCCGCTGGCTGTCTGGAGCATCGGAGTCAATGGTGATGACGGGAATCCCGGCGCCAATCGCCTTGTTGATTTCCGGCCCCATCAATTTGGGATCAGAGACGGATACCAGGATGCCTGCGGGCTTCCTGGCCTCTGCAGCGCGAAACTCGTCCACTTCGATTGCAGGATTGAAGGTATCGGGCCCGCGCATGTCTTCCGTAACGCCATACTGCGCGGCTGCCGCGGCGAATCCCTCGTGTGCCGACTGCCAGTAAGTCAGGTTGATGTTGGTGGCAATGAGAAAGTAGTGCTCCGATTTTTGATGGCGCTCGCAACCGCCGACAATCATGGAAAGGGCCATGGCCAGTGCCGCCAGGAAAACTTGCTTTTCGCGCATCTTCATAATCCGCCTCCAGGGCGATCGATCAGGTCTACGATCGCGGTGGACCGGGAGAGGCCCCTGAAAACCGGGCATCCCGGTGAGGCGCCGAATTCTACTCCTAACAGTTCTAGAATGAAAAGAGGCTTTTCGCAGCCGGCGAAATGAAGTGACACCACATGAAGGTATTAGTGACCGGAAGTGCCGGGCACCTGGGGGAGGCCCTGGTGCGAAACTTGCTGGATCTGCAATACGAGGTGGTTGGACTCGACATCCTTGCGTCGCCTTTTACCACCCACGCCGGCTCGATCGCAGATCGCTCCTGCGTGCGGCGCTGCATGCGTGGCGTTCAGGCAGTCTTCCATGCCGCAACGCTGCACAAACCGCACGTTGCTACCCATCGCCGGCAGGATTTTGTCGATACCAACATCACCGGCACGCTCAATTTACTGGAAGAAGCCGTCGCAGCAAACGTCGAGTGCTTTGTCTACACCAGCACGACCAGCGTTTTTGGCGACGCCCTCGTGCCGCCCCAAGAGGCTCCCGCGGCGTGGATCACTGAAGACGTAGCACCCGTTCCCAAGAACATTTACGGTGTCACCAAGGCGGCAGCCGAAGATCTGTGCGAGTTGTTCCACCGCAACCAGAACCTCCCCTGCATCGTGCTGAGAACCTCGCGATTCTTTCCTGAGGAAGACGACAACCCGCAGGTGCGAAGCGCTTACAGCGACGCAAATGCGAAGGCGAACGAATTCCTCTACCGGCGAGTCGACATCGAAGATGTTGTGAGCGCGCATCTGTTAGCCCAAAAACACGCCGCTGCGCTCGGGTTCCGCAAGTACATCATCAGTGCCACCACGCCCTTTCGCCCCAGCGATCTGGCGGACCTGCGCGTCAACGCGCCCAGCGTCCTGAGGCAGCGAATTCCAGGGTATGAGGCCGAATATGACCGGCGGCAATGGAAGATGTTCCCGAGCATCGATCGGGTCTATGTGAACGAGCGCGCGCGCAAGGAACTAGGCTGGCTGCCGCGGTATGACTTCTGCTCCATCATCGATCGGCTGAAAAAAGGCGAAGACTTGCGCAGTCCTCTGGCGCAGTTGGTGGGGTCGAAGGGCTATCATGCCCAGGTTTTCAGCGACGGACCATTCCCGGTGGAAGAATCTGGGGTGCCCAGGAGAACTCCGGCTAAGGTATAAACACGATTCGGCTTTCTTCCTTGCGAGTCCAGGCTTCTTCCACCTCGCTCAAGGGTACCGGGTCAACGTCGATCGCGAACCTCACCCTGGATCCGGCGGCAAACATGGTGGTTAGCGATTGCAAGATGGCTTGTGAGGAGAGGCTGCCAAGGCCGCTGCCGAGCAGCTCTAGTCCCGAGCTACGCAGGAGTCCAGCGGGTAACGTAATCGTGTTGCCGCTGATCGATCCTATCTGGACAAAACGGATGCGGGGCTCGCCTTCCAGAGATCCATGGCCGGCCGCGGCGGCTAGAATGGCTTCCGCTGAAGGTCCCCAAAGGAAGTCGAGAACAACCTGTACGCCAGATTCGCGCAGTGCCGAGCGGAAACTTCGCAGCAGGTCCTCGTGCGGCTGGCTCAGTGAGATGACCTCGTCCGCACCCAGAGCGGCCAATCCCGCCAGCGCTTCTCTATTGCCGCGGCCGGTAGCGATGATCTTCGATGCACCCAAATATTTCGCCACCTGGATAGCCTGCTTCCCGGCGATGCCGGTAGCCCCGTTGATCAGCACCACCTCGCCGGGCTGGAGCTTCGCTCGGCCGAGGAGGGAACCCCAGGTCGCGAGCCCGGGATTTCCGAGCGCGGCAGCAACGGCGTCATCGAGATCCGGAGACAGGGGAATGGTCATGGCCCGTGAAACCACGGTGTATTCGGCCATGGAACCGAATGGCGCGCGAGGCGCGATAAAGTAGACGCGCGCACCGTCTTCAGCGACGCCCACCCCATCGTTTCCCGGCGTGAACGGAAGCGTCGTGCTGCTGCTGTAGTGCTGTCCGTTCGCTTGACCACGTACCAGATTGCTTAGGGCAGCGGCCCGAACTCTGAGCAGGACTTCTCCCTGCTTCGGTACCGGGGGCGGGATCTCGCGGTAGCGGGGCGGAGATTTGAAATCTTCTACCAGGGCTGCGTGCATATCCGATTCTCCAAGCGCACCTCAAAATTATAGGGTCTCCGCTTCCGGATTTCCTGTTGAGCCCGCCGGCGCCCCGTGCAGGAAATCCGGAGTCGCCTGCTCAGGCACTTACGCCTAACGTACTGGCACATTTAAAAATGGGTATATGAGTACCGCACGAACCATGCCCGGAGGCTGGGTCAACCGCAAGAATATTCCGCGCGGTCCCAATGGACGCGGCTTGTGCCGATGGTGCTCGCTCGAAGTGCCTGCACGCCGCTTTACGTTCTGCTCAGAGTACTGCGTCCACGAATGGAAGTTGCGGTCTCAGCCAGGGTATTTACGGGAGCAGATCTTGAAGCGCGACGGCGGCGTTTGCGCCCATTGCGGTCTAAATACGATTAAAGAGCATGGCAAGTTGAAGCGAGCACGCGGCGATATCCGCTCTGCCCTGATGCGACACTGGGGACTGAACACGCGCATGCGCAAAAGTCTGTGGGATGCCGATCACATTTTGCCGGTGACGGAAGGAGGCGGGGAGTGCGACCTGGATAACATCCGCACGCTCTGCCTGCGTTGCCATCGATTGGTCACCGCGCAACTGCGGGAGCGAATCCGTCGCGCGAAGGTTGCTGCCATGCTTGCCGCAGAAAAGGGCACAATAAGCCGGGCGTTCCCCCGAACGCCCGGCTTGGAATGAAAGCTTTTGTCCATTCCGTTTTGGTTAGATGCCGGCGGACCGGATTCCGTAAACTGACCTCAGACAAAATCTGCGCCTAAGGCTGCCGGAAAAGTCTGCACCGGGGAGGAAAACAAAAGCGCTGGGGCTAAAGTGTTTCAGAGCTGTCCAAATTAGGGGACGAATGGCCTTCTGAACGGCGCAACTTGCTGAATGGGTTGAAGAGAACGCGGGCAAACCGAAACCGGGTTGGTTGCTGTTGTTTGACTCTGTCCCTCCACCTCCACCACCGCCAAGGTGGGCCGCCGCCCTCAAATTTGTCATCCCGACCGGAGCGAAGCCGGGTTTCCTGCTACGCCGCACTCACAAACGACCGCGTGTGCGGCTTTCAGTGAAGAAAGCCGCATGAAGTTCGCCAACGGCACAAACCTCGACAGGAAACCCGGGGAAGCGGAGGGGAGGGACCTGCAGTTTGCGTTCATGGGGTAAAGGAACCCGGAGGCGATTCGCCCACGGCGCTTTCGCTGTGCCCGAAAGTGAAACTGCAGGTCCCTCCCCTACGCTTCGCTCCGGTCGGGATGACAAATTTGAGGGTAGCGGCCCACCTTGGCGGTAGTGAGGTGGAGGGACAGAGTCAACCAACAAGGTCCGACACCTACCAAAAAGCTAATTGCGAAACTGCCCTAATCGTCGTGCAAAGTGCTAGAGCTGGATAACCCCACCCCTTATTCCACGGTAACGATTCCGCCTAGTCCTGCCGGTTCATCCGGCGCTGCTGCCTCGATCACGACACTGACGGATCTTTCTCCGTCACCGCCCGGAAAGGCGACCGACATATCTCCCTTGCCGGCGTTTGCCTTCTCCCCGGCCAGCTTCCCATCCACCCATACCTGCGCCTTGCCGACTACATCACGCAGCAGCAGCTGGCCGCCGGTTTTTTGCGTGGCTGCACGCGGGGTGAAGTTTGCACGATAAATCGCGAAGCGCCCATCGTGGAACGGTGTCAGCCCACCACCCGGGTGAACGTTGTCCCAACTGTTCATGGCGCTGGTGACGCTTGGCTGGTTGGGATCAAGACGCTCCGCCGTGGCCGGTGACCTAATCCAATTGAGGACAACCAGCGGCGGATTTGGAATCACCGGCACGGCTGGACGCGCCGCTGCGGGGGTCACGACAATTACCGTCTCTCCGGTAGCCAGCCCTTCGCTGGTGGCGGTGAGCGTCAATTTGCCCTGCCCGCCCAGTCCACTCTGCACAATTACCTGGGCTAACCCGTGGAAAACGGTATGCTGATTTCCTTTCTCAGGTTCATGGTTCGTGGGGTCGCCGTTGTTCAGCCCGATAATGGCTCCCGGTCCGGTCAGCGCAAATTTCACCAATGGGTCCGCCGTGGGCACCACCCGCCCCTGCGCATCGACAACCTCGACCGTGACTGGCTGCGCATCGTCTCCATCTCCCGCGAGGCTGGCGCGATCGGAAACCAGCCGCAAGGCCGCCGGCGCGCCGGTTGTTTCCACCGCAAAACGCGCGCTCCCTTTGCCGCCGCTGGCGACTGCTTCCAACTTCCCTGCCGTGTAGGGCACCTCGAAGGTTGCCATCTCATACTTGTCGACGGCCTTCTCGCCGACAGGTTTTCCGTTCAACCGCAACTCTACTTTCTCGAGGTTTGAAGTCACCAACACCTTGATGGGCTTGCCTTCGCTACCCGCCCAATTCCAATGGGGAACGATATGCACGAGGGGACGATCCTGGATCCACTGCGCCTGGTGAATGTAGTACGCAGCCTTGGGAAATCCACACAGATCCATAATGCCAAAGGAGGAGCCGGCGGCCGGCCACGACAGCGGCTGGGGCTCGCCCCGATAATCGAAGCCCGTCCATACCATAGTGCCCGCGACGAAGGGCCGGGTCGCAACCTGCTTCCACGCATCCCGGTGGGTTAGGCCCCAGGGCCGTGCCTGATCATCGTAAGAATCGAGAAGGCATTGCTCGAGGTCGGTCACATACTCGTCGCGCGTCATCACCGTGGAAGTGTCTTCCGAACTGAACACCGGCTTGGCAGGGTTTAGCTCGTGATACCGGTCGAAGTCGCGATAGACATAGTTAAAGCCCGCCACATCCGCGGCCTGCGAGGCGTTGACCGGGTTCAGCACGGAATTACTCTGCGCCGCGGTGACCGGCCTGGTTGTATCCAGGTCCTTGACCGCAGCGCTCATGCGGCGCACCAGCTCGTAACCCATCTCCGTGCCCTGCGACGGTTCTTCGTTGAAGACCGACCACAAAATAATGCTGGGGTGATTGCGATCGCGGCGGATCTCCCAATCGAGTTGCTTCAGGTGCTCGGGAGAGGCTCCGAAATTCCGGTTCTCATCCATCACCAGCATTCCCAGGCGATCACATGCATCCAGAAACTCTGCCGCCGGCGCATTGTGCGCGGCCCGGTAGGCATTGGAACCCATTTCCTTCAGTCGGCGAATGCGAAAATCCCAAAGCGCGTCCGGCACCGCAACCCCCACTCCGGCGTGGTCCTGGTGGTTGGCCGTTCCCAAGAGCTTGAGCGGCTTGTCATTCAGAAAAAACCCCTGGTTGGGGTCGAAGCGGATGGTGCGAAAACCGGCGTGGGTGATGACTTCATCCACCACAGCTCCATCCCGCTTCACGACGGTTCGGACGGAGTACAACGTGGGCTCATCGACTGACCAAAGTTTTGGCGATTGCACGGCCAGCGCGAACTTGGCGACTGACTGGTTGAGGGGTTCGACGGTGACTTGAGCTTTGCCACTTAGCAGCGCTTTGCCCGATGGGTCGATCAGCGTCGATTCCACCTCAACCGGAGCCGTGGTTTTGTCGCTGCTGTAGAGCGTCGCCTCGATCGGTATCGACCAATTGCCGTCCTCGTTCCGAACCGGGTTGGCGAACACTCCATCGGTCACGATATGAACCGGGTTCCGCTTGACCAGCCAGGCATGGCGGTAGAGCCCGGCACCCTCATACCACCAGCCTTCCTGAGCGTTAGCATCCACCTGCACCGCGATCGTATTCACTTCTCTTCCGTAGCGGGCGATGGGTGTGATGTCGATGTAAATGGATGTGTAGCCCGTCCAGTTGCGTGCTGATAAAACTCCGTTAATCCAGACTGTGCAATGGGTAGAGACGGCGTCCAGTTGTACTTCCAGGTGCTTGCCGTTGTCCGCCGGATCGAGCCGGAAATACTTCCGGTACCAGCCCATCCCACGGGCGCGATATCCCTGGGAGATATTGGCTTTAGGATCGAACGGCTGCTCCACCGCCCAATCGTGGGGTAAGTCCACCTGCTTCCACGATGAGTCGTCGTATTCCGGCGAGGCCGCGCCGGACGAACTGCCAGCCTTGGCGTTGTCATAGGAGGGCTGATGCCCGATCACTACGGGAAAGGGGATGTCGCCCTCGTGGAAGAGCCACCCGCGGTCGAGAGACAACCGTTCGCGTCCGGAGGATACGGACGAATTCGAGCTTGCCGAACCTTGCGCCAGGATGGGCTGGGCGCAAAAGAGAAGAAGAAGCGGAAGGGAGACCGCTGCGGAACGAAAGGATGGCTTCATAGTGCTCCAGCGGACTCGATGCCGCATTTGCGGTGCAAGTTTTGACTGGTACATATTACGCTGATGCGATCGTCTCGCCGCATCCCGGGAGCCATCGGCAAGATGGCGGATTGCGTCCGTTTGCGAAAACTCCGGTGTCACGAATTTTCGCTAGCCAATTCTGCAGTGTGCGGATATATTTGCATGCGCTCGGGGTTTGTCGGCTGCCACCGCTTGAGTCAATCTTCTGGGAGCTTCGCAGCAACACCCCGGCAAGGTGCATGCGTTACCTTGCTTTTTTCCTGCCTTGGTTTCTCTCTTTGCTTTCCCCATCCCCACATGATTTCGGGGTCGCATCGTCCCTGCCGCAGCCTGGGCCACATTTGAGCCTCGGGCCACGGTCTTGCTATAAGTGACATCTGATGCAATCAAGAAGTCGCTGTGAGGTTTGACCAGTATGGCCCAGACGGTTGCCAACCAGATCACGGGCGACGACATTATCTCCGAGCTGATCCGAAATGCCGATGCTGGGTGGTTCAAGGTTCGCTATACCGTTCTCGTGCCCTGCATTTTCAACGTATATCTCCATCCACGCGACTACGAACTCATCCAGCCCATCGCGGAGCTCATTCGAGAGGAAGCGGTCCGTGCTCTGAAGGAGCACCTCTCCGATCTGAACAAACCCCGCACTGGGCGTCCATTCGGCAAGCGCTCAACAAGCGAACCACGTCCTGAATACAAAATTCTTGAGAAGCAGTGGGTGATCCATTTCCATGGAGACCATGAGGAGCGGCTCCGGCCAGGTGAGATCGAGATCTACTCGGAATTGGGCAGCGCTCGTCCGAAGGACTTCGGAGCCGGAGCTATGACGACCTTCATCACCCGACATCCGGCCGGGGGCTCAGCTGCCGGAAATAGCGAGGGCGCTGATCAAGCTTCTGCAAGGGCGGTTCTTGCCAGGATGCGCTATCGGGATGCTGGAATGGACAAAACGTTCGTGATGACCAGCGAAGAGATTGTGATTGGCCGCGGCGGAAAAGCTGTCTGGGTGGATCTGAAGCTGGAAGGCCCTGCGGATGTGTCCCGCGAACACTGCCGCATTCGGCGTGATCCCGCGACAGGGGCCTTCTTCATCAGGGATCTCAGTCAATTCGGGACGACGGTGAATGGGACCCCCATTCCCAAGAGTGTGGATCAAGTCGAAGGCGGTGAGAAGGTTGATCGTAACCGCGAGGCGCTTTTGCCGTCACCGGCGAAGATCACGCTCGCCGATGTCTGCACGTTGGAATTCGAGGCAGAGCCTTGACCTCCACCCTGTTCTGGCTCCGCATTCCGTTTCTTCTTGGATTCGTCACCATCGTTGTTTTCCTGGTGTGGGCGTTCGTGCGCCGCAGCGACTAGACCATGTTTGCCACGTCGCAATTATTGGTTGGCGGACATTCCGACGTAGGGCGGAAGCGACCCGAGAACGAAGATCGCTTTTTTATCGATGCGCAACGCGGCATTTTTCTGGTTGTGGATGGGCTCGGTGGGCATGCCGCTGGCGAGCGGGCAGCGGAGATTGCGGTGGACATCATCTCCACACGACTGTCCCGCCGCACTGGTGCAAGCGACAAGCGCATCCAGGAGGCATTCGCGCTTGCCAGCACGGAGATCTTCGAGGCCGCATCTCGCCACCCTGAGTGGGCCGGAATGGCATGCGTCGCCACAGTCGCATTGATCGAGGCGGACCAGGTTACGGTCGGGCATGTCGGCGACTCGAGGCTCTACTTGCTCACTCCCGGCAAGATCGAGAAGATCACACGAGACCACTCGCCGGTAGGTGAATTGGAAGACTCGCAAAGGCTCAGCGAAGACGCTGCCATGCGCCACCCTCGCAGAAGTGAGATTTACAGAGACCTTGGAAGTACGGCGCATACGCCCAACGATACGGACTTCGTCGAGATTCATTCTTTCACTCTCCCTCAGCCGGCGGCGCTCCTGCTTTGTTCCGACGGCCTTACCGATCAGATGACAGCCGGTGATATTCGGCATTTGATCGAGCACCACGCCGGGGACCCCGACAAGGCAGCCCGCGCGCTGGTGGAAGCTGCGAACGAAGCCGGAGGTAAGGACAACGTTACGGTGATAGTGGTCGAAACAGAGGACTACGCGAGCGTATCTTCCGCAACAGAGCCTGGTCACGGTTCCTCTACTCACTCTTCTCGTTGGACCTGGTTTCTTCTCGGCGTGCTCGCGGCATCTGCCGTGTTCCTGGCAGCGCGGCCGTACTGGGAGCACTCCACCTCCGGGCTAAAGCTTCGGTTTGGAGTCGTGCGCTCGCCACGAAGCTGGACGGTCGGTCCGGATGCGATCACCACGATAGGATCAGCGCTGGATCGAGCACGGCCTGGAGATACCATTGAAGTAAGTCCTGGCGAATATCACGAAGATCTACATCTGCGGAGCGGCATTTCTGTGGAGAGCACGGCGCTCCATGGCGCTCGGATCCTTTCGTCCAATGTGGCGGTTTTGGCTGAGGACACTCACAACGCACGTTTCGCCGGTTTTGACATTGCGGGTCCAGGGAGAGTGGGCATTCGCATTGCAAACTCCGATCTCCGCGTTACGGACGTACGAGTGAGCGGTATGCAAAATGCCGGTATCGAGATCACCGGCACGGGTGAACCTGTCATTCAGGCGTCTGAGATTGCAGATAATCCTGGCGCGGGAGTTTCTGTGCGTGAAAACGCTCGCCCGCGCCTTGAACACAACCTCATCCGACATAATGGACATGGCCCCGCGATGCTACCCGGTATCCTTATCGAAGGTTCAGCCGCTCCTATTCTCTTCGGGAACATCATCGAAGAGAGCGGAGCAGAGCAGATATGGGCATCGCCGTCTTATGATGCAGGCAATCTGTTGACTGACAATGTGGTGGCTCCCGAGATGCGGGATAAGAGTCATCAGCTGAAGGTAACGCCGCAGTGACTAAAGACGCCGTGGATTGGGAGACAGCAGGGCGCTTCACTCTTTACCGGAAGTTAGCGGCCGGCGGCATGGGACGCGTCTTTGAAGCGGAAGATCCGGTCGGCCCACGGCGGGTCGCGTTGAAACTCATCGATCTCGGCACCGATCCGGATAGCCTTCAGATCGTGAGCGCAGAACGGCTTGGGGCTGAGTTGCAAACGCGGCTCTGCGCAATCGACGAGCGTGTCACCACGATCTATGAGTCGGGCGAAATGCCTCGCTACTTCTACATCGTGATGGAGTACGTCGATGGCTGCGACCTGTCGGAGCTGTATGCGCGGGCGGGCCTGGAACCGATGCTGGCCGCGCGCATTACGCAGGACGTTCTCGAGGTTCTGGATCACGCCCATAATTTTTCAACTACCTTGGATGGCCGCTCGATTCGGGGCGTTGTTCATGGTGACTTGAAGCCGCGCAATATCCGCGTCACTCCGGCGGGCGAGGTGAAGGTTCTCGACTTCGGCATTGCGAAGGCGCTCTCGTTAACGCACAACTTCACGCACAACGTTTTTGGCAGTGTGCAGTATTCCTCACCCCAGCGGCTGCTCACCGGGGAGGTCGACGCCGGCGCGGATCTGTGGGCTGCAGCCGTGATGCTGTATGAAATGCTTGCGGGCCATCCATACTTCCGGGGAGAGAACGGCTCGAGAGTGGAGCACATGATCCGCAGCTATGACCGCGTGCTGCCTTTGCCGGAAACGTGGCCACAGACGGTCCGCAACATTCTGCGGCGAGCTCTCCATCCCGATCACCGAGTGCGCTACCAAACGGCCGCCGAGTTTGCCAGAGACTTGCTGGCATTTCGCAATGGCCAAGCCGTAGCTGCCCCGGCTGACGAGGAAGGCACACGCCGGGTACCGCTGAATGACGACGCAACGAAACGCACGTCGCGACCGGAGGCCGCCCCGTATCCACCACCAGTGGACGCGACACGCAAGACCGTAGCCACACCATGGTCACCTGTAGTAGTCCCACCGGCGCCGCCGCGCCGCAGGCCGAGCGTGATGCGCGTGATCATGCGCACGCTCGGCGCATTGATTCTGGCGGTCTTGCTTTTCCCTGTCTATCTCCTGGTGAACGAGTACCTGGTCTGGGGCAGCGCTCACCAGCTCGCGCGGGACCTCTCCAGTGAGAAGCAGCAGAATCTGGATGCCGCCTGGAAGGAGTACCAGAAACTGTCGTCGCGCTCCCACTTCCCAATCAGCCTGTGGGCCGCTCGAGACGAGTTGCAGCAACACCTTGTTGCCGATGCCGACAGCACCATCGTGAAGTTCCGGTCTCCGGACGCGCCGCCGGTGTCAGAGACAGACTGGACGCACGCCCGTGACGACCTGTCCCGCGCGATCGAGCTCGACCCAAGCGACAAGACGCTCCATGGGAAGATCCGGCTGGTCGATGGTCACCTGGCACGGTTGCGCGGTACCGCCGAACAGGATCCTCGACTGCTGGAAAACGCGCGCCAGGACTTTCTGGCAGCGGCGCTCGCCCTGAAAAAATCACCCGACCCATGGCTTGGCTTAGCTCCCCTGTACATCTACTCTTTGCACGACCTGGGGCATGGCGAGGCAGCGATTCGACAGGCCAGCCGCCTCGGTTATGCGACCGGTAAGCGTGAAACAGCGGAACTCGCAGATCTCTACCGCTACCGTGCTGAGCGCGTGATCGCTGTGGGAGATCAGGCGAGCACAAGGAGCCAAGCGGCGCACTACTATCGGATGGCAGCTCCTGACCTTGCACGTGCGCGCCATCTCTACGAGAGCATCGTGCCGTGGGACGGCGCAGCCGACAGCCTCAAACGGGTGAATGACTCGATAAACCGCATCTCGACCCTACAATAGGGCAAAGCAGGCTGCGGAAACTCGGATTTCTGAAGGGTACGGCTTCAACCCGTACGTAAGTGATTAAAAGCAGGAACGGCTTTAGAGGCTGCGGAAAAACTCATGTTTTGTATCAGGGCACGACTTTAGTCGGGCCATAAAAGGCACAGCAATGAGGGCTTTAGCCCCTGAGGTAACGGTTTTCCAATGATTCGCCGCGAATTTCTTTCTGAAAAGAAGCTCAGGGGCTAAAGCCCAGACTTTTGCCAGACCATTACGGCCCGACTAAAGTCGTGCCCTGATACAAAACATGAGTTTTTCCGCAGCCTGTTTAGCCGTACTGATTCCAGTTTGGTGACGTACGGCCTAAAGGCCGTACCCTTTAAACACTTGGGTTTTTCAGCAGCCTGGAAGGGAAACGAATGGCGGTAACTCGCAGCACGTTGGCCGAGCGGGCCCAGCACCCTCACCACCCTATGGAGGCGCGGGGCAGAGTTTGGGAGCGCGTTCTTTTACTGCTGACGTCGGCCTTGATTCTTGCCGCGGTGAGCCTCACGGCGGCAGCGAAGATGGCCCGAATAGGTGGCTCGGATAGCGGGCGCCTGAACCTATCCACGCTGGACAGACGCGAACAACTCCTCCCCTTCTTGCAGTGGGTTTCTTCTCCTACTGAGCGCCAGTACATTGCCGGCAAAATATATGAGCATGTCCGCAGCGGCGAGGGTTCCGTGTCGCACGTGGGAGAGATCGGCCAGATCCGCGTGGGCATCCATGATGTGCTGAGGACGCATGGACTCACCGGATTGCAGGCGCGCGCACAGCAGGTGCAATCGGCGCGGCCCGGAGCGGAGACCATCCTGCTGCTCGACTCCGCAGAGTTGGCGCGGTTGAAGCCATTCTTTGTTGTGCGGGACAAGTCAGAGTTTCGCACTCAGCTCATCCTGTGGTCTCTTCTCGTTTTCTGCTCTTTCTGGGCGGTGCACATCTTTTGGTCGGTGCGGGCGGTCGGCGGCCCGCAGTACGTGCTGCCGTCTGTTCTGCTGCTGAGTGGCGTCGGAATGACGCTGATGATTGCCCTGCGCGACCCGGTGCGGGACACGCTTGCCTTCTCGACCTTTGCCCAGGGAGTCGCCGGCGGCTGTGTCGTTTTCGCTCTTGCCAGCACCCTGGACTATCGCCGCATCAGTGGAAAGCTAAGCTACGTTTTTCTCATTGCGAGCTTCGTGCTCTCGGCCGCACTCATCCTCTTCGGTTCCGGACCAACCGGCAGTGACGCAAAGGTCAACCTCCTGGGATTTCAACCTGCCGAGGTCATTCGCGTTCTCATCGTCTTCTTTCTCGCCGGATACTTTGCCGAACGATGGGAATTCCTTCGCACGTTGCGCGACCAACGCAAAGCACTCAAAAACATCTCGCGTTGGATCGAGGTGCCGAGGCTCGAGTACCTGCTGCCTGTGCTGGGGGGTGTTGTCGTCTCACTCGCCTTCTTCTTTCTGCAGAAGGACCTTGGACCGGCGCTGCTGATCGCGTGCCTGTTTCTCGCTATGTATGCCGTTGCCCGCGACCGGTATCTGTTTGCCTTCATCGGCCTGATCGTGATCCTCTGCGGGTTTGCGTCTGGTTACTTCCTCGGCTTTCCGCAGAATGTAGCGGGACGCGTCTCGATGTGGCTCTCACCCTGGGATAACTCTGTTCATGGGGGCGAGCAGGTGGCGCATTCGCTTTGGGCGTTCGCCACAGGCGGGCCCCTCGGCACGGGCCTCGGACTCGGCGATCCACAGTGGATGCCCGCGGCTCATACCGATCTCATCCTGGCTGCGCTTGGCGAGGAATGGGGATTCCTGGGCGTCCTTGGAGTGCTTGCACTTTATGCCGCCCTGGTTTGGTTTGGCATTCGGGTCGCGCTCCGTGCGCGCTCCGATTACAACTTCTTCCTCGCGCTCGGACTCACCCTGGCCTTCGTTCTCCAGATCCTACTGATTGCCGGCGGTGTGCTCGATTTGATCCCTCTCTCCGGCGTTGTGGTTCCCTTTCTCAGCTACGGCAGAACCGGTCTCATCACCAACTTCGCGATCATCGGCATTCTGTTCTCGCTCAGCCGCGAGATTTCGCCAGTGCAGGATACGACCGAGCCTTTTCGCGTGAGCGTGCGGGAGATCTCCTACGTGATCGCCGGGCTCGGCGCCTGCCTGCTGCTGAAGGCGTTTTACATCCAGGTGATCCATGCAGACTCGACTGCAGGGGCCGGTGCTCTTGCGCTACAGGCGGATGGAGAGCGCCGGTACGAATACAACCCTCGTCTGCTCGCAGTCGCGCACTCTATCCCCCGGGGCACGATCTACGATCGCAACGGGCTCCCGCTCGCGACCAGCAACTGGAATGAGATTACGCAGAACCGCGAGCGCTACAGCAGCATGGGCGCGTCCGTAAGTGAACAGCCGGCTCGGGGGGAAACTCGCTACTACCCGCTTGGACCAGCGGCATTCCATCTGCTTGGAGATCTGCAGACGCGCGCCAATTGGGCCGCAAGCAATAGTTCCTACGCAGAGCGTGATTTCATGCAGACGTTGCAGGGCTATGACGATCGTGCGAGCGTTGTCGCGGTGTTCGACCCGCGTACCAGGACTTCGCAGCGCATCCTCCGATACGACCTGCGCGAGCTGCTGCCGCTGCTACGGCATCGCTGGCAACCCAACAATCCCGAGGTGAAGAAGGTCCTTGAGCGCGATCGCAATCTGCATATGACCATCGACGCTCGCCTGCAGTTGAAGACAGCGCAGCTGCTAGAACAGCAGCTCCGCCAACTTGGCCGCACAAAAGGCGCGGTCGTGGTGCTCGACCCGGACAATGGCGACTTGCTTGCCTCCGTAAGTTATCCGTGGCCAAACTTGTCCCTCTCGGTAGCAGCGCCGGATCAGGCTGATGCCCTGCTTGATCGCGCCCGCTATGGACTGTATCCGCCCGGCTCCTCTTTCAAGATCGTGACTGCCATCGCAGCTCTGCGGAAGGATCCAGCGAACGCCGATCAGGTCTATGAATGCAGCCGCCTTCCGGATGGCCGCACGGGCGCGTTCATACAGGGATGGAAGCGGCCGATCCATGACGACGTCAAAGACACCGCGCCTCACGGAAAAATCGCGATGCGTACTGCCATCGTCGTCTCGTGTAATGCATACTTCGCGCAGCTGGGCACATATAAAGTGGGTCCGGAAGCGCTGCTCGATACTGCCACGCGGCTCGGCATCTCGGTAGCAAACCCGTCCAACGTGAAAACGCTGCGCGCAGAGATGCCGCAAACGTCCTACGGCCAGGGTCAAGTGGTGGCCTCTCCCTTTCAAATGGCGCGGGTGGCAGCCACCATTGCCCATGGTGGCTCCATGCCCTTTGGCCGCTGGGTGACAGACCAGACGAACCCTCGGCTGGACCCGCCGCAAGCGATTCTCAATCCGGAGCTATCCACACAGGTGGGCCAGTACATGCGCGCTGTCGTCACCTCTGGGACTGGCCGTAGCGCGAATCTGCCGGATATCCCCATGGCCGGCAAGACAGGGACAGCGGAGCTGGAGCATGCTCCCTCGCACGCCTGGTTCATCGGTTTTGCCCCGTATGACGGAACAAACAAACTGGCATTTTCCGTACTGATAGAGAATGGCCAATACGGCGGCACCGCTGCCGCTCCGCTGGCCGCCGAAGTGATGCAGGCAGCCAAGGCACTGGGCTACCTGCAAGGAGCGCCATGAGTCGACTGCACGATCTGGAGCGGCGCATCGATGAAACACTGCGCGGCATGCTGCGCTCCACCTCACCAGACCAGAAACGCGAACTGCTGGAGATTCATCGAGCCCTGCTCGACGATGTCACTGCCCATGTAGACACGTTGCGGCGAGGTAAGCAGACGTTCGCTTTTGATCAGTTGCACGTGCGGATCCTTCTGCCGGACCCGGCGCTTCGACGCTCCTATGAACTCGTCTTCGTTGAAGGCGATGCTCTGGCTCGCGACATCCGCCTTCGCCTTGAGGATCAGCGGGTGGAACTCCCGGTACATCTGGCGGTGCATGTAGAACTGGGGCCGGAATTGCCGCCTGATGTGGCGCCTCGTGGATTTGATATTCACTACGGAAGCATTCGAACCCCGCAGCCATCGGAAAAGGTAATGGAGGTCCGGCTTACCGTCATCACCGGATCTGCCGAGCAACAACAGGTCTGCCTCAAGAAGAAGCGCATTCACCTGGGCCGCCTTGTGGAAGTTATCGACGCGGATGGGCGGCTCACACGAAAAAATGACGTGGCATTCCGAGACGACGGGCAGGCTCCCAACCCATCTGTTTCGCGGGCTCATGCCCATATTGAGTTCGATCCCGAGAAGGGTGTGTTCCGCCTCTTCGATGATCGGAGCGCCCATGGAACCACTGTCATCAGGGATGGCTCCGTGATTTCAGTCCCTCAGGGCCCAAGCAAAGGCGTCGCCCTGCGGCACGGAGATGAAGTCGTGCTGGGACAGGCGCGCCTGTTCTTTGAAGAGGGCAGTTCCGAATTCCCTTCTGGTTAGCGAATTGTTTTCACTCACACCAAGGGAGCCATCTTCGGCGCTGGCGGTGAGCCTTTGGAGCCATCCATTCGCAGCCGCAGCGCATGGCATCGATCAGTCTGCCGTCTCCCTGCTGTGAAGGTGGTAGCTGAGACCGACGGTATACATCATGTCGTCGAGGCCGGGGTTGCTGGGCACCTGGCGGGCATTCGAAAAGTGGAAGTCGCCGGCGCCGAGACGAAGCTCCCAGGCGTGCGTGAGACGAAGCTCCATGCCCACCCCCGTCTGAAGCGTGAAATTCAGGTAGGCGCCATCGAGCGAGAGGGCCTTCTGCGTGTATGCGACCACGCCGCCCTTGACAGTGAAATAGGGCTTCCACACCTTGCCGTTGCGCCAGAGCATGCGGAGGCCGATCGGCGTGACCGCGAGGCCGGGTACGGTGGTGTAGTGGTGGCTCAAGGGATCGCCGAATTCGTCCTCAACGGCAGGCTGACGCAGGAGGGTAAGTGGCAGGATCTCGCCAACGTAATCCATGCGTGCGCCGATGAATTCGCCCCAGCTGTGCCGGTCGTACTCGAGGCCGGCGACATGGATGTAGCTCGACCAACTGCCTGCTTCGATGTCCCAGTGGCCGAAAGACGATGCCTCTTCAAAGGTGATTTCAGATTCGGGTGGCGCCGGTGGTATGGTCGATGGCTGCGTGACCGCGCTCGCGGGCCGAGCCAAACGGGGAGCCCATACGATGCCCGTGGAGAAACGCCCGAAGTTGCTTGGGAGACCGGGAATTCTGTAGTACGGGAACAAGGAGGTGCTGTTGAGTTTGAAAGCGAAATTGGTGTGCTCCGCGCCGCCCTCGACGCGCAAGCTGAAGTGCCTGCTCAGAGGGGTGTCGATTCCGCCACCCGCGTAGACCGTGAAAGACGCAAGCGTCCCGTGGGCTCCGTTTGCGGCCCAATTCTTGTTCAGCCATCCTTCGCCGAAGAGCATTTTGCCGAAGATGCTCTCGCGGCCAATGCGGTGGCTATATTGGCCGCCGGCGGTGGGAAAGTGGGCGCGCTGGGGCGATCCCAGGTTTGTGCCCTGGTAGTACGTGTAATCGAGGACGAAGCGGAGATTATGCCATGCGGGGAAGGCGGCATTGCCGCCCCAGCCGAGCAGAGGCTGCCGCGAGCCAGGGACTCCGTTGAAGGAGTTCGACAGCACCCCAAAGCTGCCGGAAAGCTGATAGGGCGCGGTTGCCGTTTGGGCCTCTCCGACCCACAGCGGCAGACACACTATGAGCATAACCAGTGGTGTGCGCATGGTGCGGTGGCCGGGGTCAGCTAGAAGCGAGCGGAAAGGCTGTGCATCAAGCAGGAGCTTCGGCAGACGTCCGCGGCTAAAGGCCCTAATCAACGTCAATTTGTTGCCGCATGCGGAAAGAGGCACCGACATGCCTCTTGTACTTTACGAGCAATTCTTCATCGAGTTCCGTAACGCGACCTCCTAGATTCTCGTTATCTATGATGCGATTTAGGCTCCTTCTTCTGGGCCGCTCAGAAGGTAGCCGCTGGCGCACTGATTTGGTCGTGGCTGGTCCTAAAGCTGAAAAAGGCAGACCGAAATTTTGAATGGTTTGCAGGAAGGCTTTAAGTGATTGATTCGATGGTCGGGGCGGAGGGATTCGAACCCCCGACCCTCTGCTCCCAAAGCAGATGCGCTACCAGGCTACGCTACGCCCCGATGCTCGGATTGTATCGCAACCGGTGTCCCTCAGGCTTGCCGGGCGAGCCACTCCAGGAACCATAGGATCAGGAAAATCGGGGCTAGAAAGATGACGCCGAGTGTCCCGGCAATCAGCATCAGGAAGACCCAGTCGCGCCACGTCTGCTGCCGCTGTTGCTCCAGATGGCGAATGATGAGCGCATAGTTTCGCCGGTTCGCCTTCCATGCGATATCAAAGGCGTCGCCCAACAGGGGAATCGTCCCCAGCAGTACCTCGATGCCAATGTTGACCACCATTCTGACCAGAGTGATATAAGGCACGCCCCGCACCCAGGCGGCTACAACGATGATTGTGGAAGCGAGGCCGCCGATAATATCTCCCAGTCCGGGGACGAGGCCGATGATGCCATCCAGTCCGAAGCGGATGGAGGTGCCGGGGACGCGGAACCAGTCGTCGAGCACATGGGAAAGCAGATCGAGATTTTCATCCGCGAACAAGCCGCTGGCCTTCTGAAAACGAGGCGGCGGCCCAGACTTCCGGGGCGGCAAAATCTCGGGCTGGCGACTGCTCGGCATAGGCAAAAACGCAGCGGGTGGTAGGCGTGACGGGCGCGCCTGAGCTGCTTCGGGCGCGAACCCGGATGTTACAATCTAAGTCTATATGGCGGCTATAGTTCAGTGGCAGAACGCCGGACTGTGGCTCCGGATGTCGTGGGTTCGACCCCCACTAGCCGCCCCAGTCGCAGCCATTTATCCCCGTCGCTGCTCTCGATTCCTTCAGAGATAAGTCCCAGGTGGTATACGCCGACGTGACCATCCAACCCTCTTCTTCCACACCCCCTGTTTGGCTCGGCTGCTCCGGCTGGGCCTATCCGACGTGGAAACCGGAATTCTACCCACCGAAGACGACGGCTAAGAAGATGCTGGAGTTCTACGCGACGTTGCTTAACTCGGTCGAAGTGAACTACACCTTCCGCCACTTGCCCTCTTCCGCCACTATCGACGCCTGGTTGGCGCAGACCGGGACGGACTTTCGCTTCTCCTTCAAAGCCCCGCAGCGCATCACACATATCAAGCGACTGAAGGAGTGCAGCGACGCGCTCACTGCCTTTTACTCTGCGCTGCTACCGGTCATTCGCGCCGGACGCATGGGGGTGGTTCTGTTCCAGTTGCCTCCGAATCTCAAAGCAGACCCGGCGAGGCTTGCCGCCTTTCTCAAAGAAGCCGCGCCCGAGAACGCGGCCACACTGCGCGTCGCCTTTGAATTCCGCCACCCTTCGTGGTTTGCAAGCGAGACCTTCGACCTGCTGCGGCAGCATCGAGCCGCGCTTTGCGTAGCCGAGAGCGACGAGCTACAAACTCCGGACGTCGTCACCGCCCCATTCTGCTGCTACCGGCTGCGCAAGAGCGACTACGGGCCCGCTGACTTGCAACAGATCGAAAAGCAGCTAGCAGACAAGGCCGCACAGGGAGATGTTTTCGCCTATATCAAGCACGAGGATACGCCCAAAGGCGCGTTGCAGGCGGCCTCCCTGCTGGCGAGGTTGAAAGCCCAGTGAGGGACACGAGCGAACTTCTCGCTGAAGCAGCAAGCAACTTCGTAGGCCCGCCGGAGTTTCTTCCCCGGAGATTTCTGCGCAACGGCCACCTGCAAACATTGGTTGGCAACTTTCTGCCCCGGCAATATGTTTTGCCTGAGCCCGAGGCGCACATCATTCAAGTGGACGCAGGCGTCGGCGACGCAGCCTATAGCGATTCTTTAACAGCCGAATCGGGGACAGCAAACCGGCTAACACAAGCGCGAACGGATGCCC
Organism: uncultured Acidobacteriaceae bacterium; assembly: GCA_963787145.1. Taxonomy (GTDB): domain Bacteria; phylum Acidobacteriota; class Terriglobia; order Terriglobales; family Acidobacteriaceae; genus PALSA-350. The sequence goes on along the minus strand of CAWBBY010000031.1, from coordinate 10,071 downwards.
GCTCACGTGGTGCAAGCTATGTGGTTTGCCATTGCCACTGGCAGGCGAACGCCAGCCTGAGGCCGACCGTGCTGTTGGTGCACGGCCTGGAAGGGTCGACCCGCTCGCAATATATGCTGGGGAACTCGGCGCGGGCGTGGGCCGCAGGCTGCAATGTCGTTCGCATGAATATGCGTAACTGCGGGGGAACCGAGGATTTGTCACCGACGCTGTATCACTCCGGCCTTTCGGATGACATCGCAACCGTCATGCGAACACTCGCCGCCGAAAAAGGCCTCCGCGCCTTCGCGTTGATCGGCTACTCCATGGGCGGCAACCTGGTGCTGAAGCTGGCGGGTGAGCTGGGCGCAGACGGGCCACAGTACTTGAAAGCCGTAGTCGGCGTTTCGCCGGCCATGGATCTGGCGGTCTCCGCGGATGCGCTGCATAACGTCTCCAACCGTGTCTACGAGTGGAAGTTTCTAGTTGGCTTGCGGCGGCGCTTCCGGCGCAAGGCGGCCCTCTTTCCCGAAATCTATTCCACTGAAGGGCTGGAGAGAATTTCGACCTTGCGCCAGTTTGACGACCAGATCACTGCCCGCTACTCCGGCTTCCGTGGTGCGGACGACTATTATGACCGCGCGTCCAGCTCTCATGGGGCGCCGCATATTGGCGTGCCCACACTGATTCTGCATGCCCTCGACGATCCCTTTATCAGGATGTTGCCATCGACCCGCGCCGCTTTGCTGGCCAATCCCCGGGTTCGGCTGGTCGAGACGTCGCATGGAGGGCATTGCGCATTCCTGGCCCCGGCGGTCGATTACGACGGCTATTGGGCAGAGAAGTTGCTCCTGGACTTTCTGCTCCCGATGACGAAGCCCTGATGGAAGCGGATTGGTCTGTTGAGCTTGCGGCCTCGGATCCTGTGATCGCCGTTCCCTGGGCCGCTTGCGACGACGACGAACCCAGGTGCAGGTTCGTTGATTTGCGCCTGTATCCCCACTTGGTCGCCGAAATCAAAGAAGCCCAAGGGAGCCAGTCTTTGCGGTCTGCATTGCTGCTGCTCAACGGCGTCACTTCGCATCTCTGGACCGCCAAGTGCGACGCGTGGTGCAGCACCCCCGAGCATGGCGATGATCCATTCGATCTCTATGAGATGGATGCCGAGCGTGGAGAGACAGCTTTTGGCGCCGGCTCATATGTCGACTTGCTAGCCCGCGATTTCGAGATCCTCCAGTGCTTCGACGCCCAGGAGCGGTGGCTGCGGGCGGCGACCGAAAGACTGCGCGCGATTCCGGCGAGCGCGGCGCGGGTAGAACTTGTCCTGCGGCGCGCACAGGTTGACGCCGTTCCGGGTTATGGAATGACCTGGTTCGTCGAGGGCTGCGGCGCAACTGCGCAACGCGCCGATCAAGCCTGGGTCCGGGCGTTCGAACTCGCCTTGGCCGCGATCATGGATGTTCCTTTGGCGTGACGATACAATGGCAGAAATGGGCGAGTAGCTCAATTGGATAGAGCACCGGCCTTCTAAGCCGGGGGTTGTGGGTTCAAGCCCCGCCTCGCCCACCACTCCCACTGAACTCGTATATCTTTGGCTCCGTCATTGCTTAGTGTCGGACGTACCAAATGATGCCCGCAGCCAACACCATCACGCCCAGAGCTACGGCCCTAATTGTTCCCAGACGGTTTTGCCAGTCGCTGTTGCCCTTCATACCAAGCACCTCAGTAGCAAAGTATAGCGAAGCCGGAAGGCGACCTGATTTCGTCGAGCCTTAACGCCAAAATTTTCGCAGAAAACGAATCTTTCGTGCCCGGTCTCGTGACGTGCTCAGCGGCCTTTTTCCGGCCGTTCTCGTTGAAGACCCGGCTGCACCGGGCTGCCCTTTGGAGGGGTCTAGGAGCGATTACCCCCCCTCACCTTCACCCTGCCGGTGATCAGGGTGTGCAGCCAAGGCAGCCGACATTCATGATCCATTCGTTGAATTTCACTCCTGTTGGTGACGTGTAGGTGATAGCTGCAGTTCCCGGCGTGAGTGCGTATGCAAATCCTGATTGGGTAACAGTCATCACCAGTGGGTTACTTGATGTCCAGGTACCGGTTGGTCCGTTAAAAGGGCTGTTAACGAAGGGTGCAACCAACGGATTATTGTTGTACCAACCGTACGGAGTGAACTGGAGTGTGTACCCCGTGGTTATACTGTTTACGTTCGGGTACAGGAAGGTCGAGTTCGCGTTGGGTGTCGTGACGTCCTGTAGATAACCTCCTCCTGGTTGCAGTCCCTGAGTAGCCAGAATAACCACCTCTGCCATCTGGGTCATCAGCACGTAACCAGCAGCGGTAGGTGCTTCGAAAGCTGGCTGTGAAAGTCCCGTTGATGCCGGACCAAGGTATGGACTCAAGCTAACTTCGTTAAGGGCTGCGTCGTAATTAATAACCGGAATGTTATTCTGTGCCCCAAAAGCGCCGATTAGGGCGTTAAGCCCCTCCGCACCTGCCGGGGACGCGCTTGCCCAACTCAGCGATTCCATTCCGAGGATTACCTTGATGTTGGCAGCATTGGCCATGCTGACCATATCTTGTAGGTTGGTCAGAAGGGATGGATAAGGACCGCCTACCGCTTGACCCTCGTCATCATCAAAGTTAAAGTCGTCCACGCCAACCATGATGTGAACAATAGCCGGATGGAGACTAACCACATCAGCTTGAAAACGTGCAGCCGTACCCCCGGAAGTTCCAGCTTGGCAAGACAAGAAACAATATGTGGAAACTGGTGCATCCCAACCCTGGTTGATCCAGTTCGGATTGGCAGCAAAGGACGGGGTAGCACCCCACGCATACGTGAATTGGTCACCGATGAAGACTACCTTCGGCGGTGCCGCAGGAGCAGCAAAAGCCGCCACGGACGAGAACGAGAGCACGGCAAGAAGAACAGCTGGTTTGTACAAGCGAACCTCCCAGACGCAATAGTGCGTCCACACCGATCATTTAGATGCTTTGGGCCCGGGGCGAAGAAGGGGGGGAGGTAAATCGCACGGCTCTGGTATATCACGGTGGTCCGAATTAGGGCAAGAAGTCCAGGGTCGCTATGTACGGTGTCAGAAAGAACTGGAGTTGTCCATTGGGGTATGCTGAGCGGCTCCGAGCGGCCAACGATTCCACCAGAGACCTTCGCCTTCTGCCAAGTCTTGTCGGGGATGGACCTCAATGTTATCGTTCTCGCACTTCATCGGCCATGGTTCGGGGAGGATCGGGATGCCGCGCACATGGGCCCGGTCTCCCGCGACCCTCGATGGGCGACCATCAACTTTCACGGAGGGTTCGGGAATGGTGATTCACCCGGAGAGATGGCAGCATCTCCCTCAACGCTTTCAGGTAGACCGTCCCCACCGTATGCTCGCGTTGGATGGCGGCGGTATTCGGGGCCTGATAACCCTTGGAATTCTCGAGCAACTTGAAAGGCTGGTTTTAGAGCGGACCGGCAAAAGACTGTGCGATTATTTCGACTACATCGCAGGAACCAGTACCGGGGCGATTATTGCCGCCGGCCTGTCGCGGGGAATGACGATCGCAGAGCTCATCGATTTCTATCAATCGTGTGGCAAAGAGATGTTTGAGCCCGCATTTCTGATCGAGCGCGTGAAATATTTTTATACGGCCGACCCTCTCAAGGAGAAGCTGCAGCAGGTTTTCGGCCGGGAAACGAATCTAGGCTCGAGCGACCTGCAGTGTCTTCTGCTCATCGTAACCAAGAACGTGACCACGGATTCTCCCTGGCCGATCAGCAGTAACCCCGATGCCAAGTACAACGATCGTTCGCGCAAAGACTGCAATCTGCAGATCCCGCTTTGGCAGTTGGTTCGTGCCAGCACTGCCGCACCTGTATATTTTCCACCGGAGATTCTGCAATGGGACCCAGATGATAAGAGCCGGACATTTGTTTTTGTTGATGGCGGTGTCACGCCGCATAACAATCCAGCCTTTCTGCTCTACCGCATGGCAACGAATCCTGCTTACCAACTGAATTGGAAGACGGGTGAACAAAACCTGCTTATTGTCTCAGTAGGGACAGGCGCTGCTGAAATCCTGGGAGCGACGGCGGCTTCCCCCAACAAGAACATTGTTTCTACGGTTGCCGGTCTTCCGGGAGAGTTGATGTATGGGATCCTGGTGGAACAAGACATCAACTGCCGGACCATCGGTCGTTGTACTTCTGGGTCTCGACTCGACCGCGAAATTCTGGACCTGGTGCCTCGCGCGGCTGACACCGATATGACGATCGATCAGCTATATGCAGCGCCACCTATTCCACTTACCACGGACCTTGGGCGCCACTTCCTCTATGCGCGCTACAATGCCGATCTCAGTGCGGGGGGTCTTAGTGGCGCCGGCTTTGCCGGCGTAAATCCTGCCAACATCCAGAAGATGGACGCTGTTGAAAATATGCCAACACTTCTCGAGATTGGCCGCAAGGCGGGCGGCGCTGTCGAAGCAGTGCACCTTGGTCCGTTTATTTAAACCCTCCCGCGGCGTGCGCGACGCCTGACCAGTTACCCCTCGAGCCCTACCACGGAAAAATCGTGCGCTGAAGTCATTCGATGGGATAGTGTGGGGCTGTCAGGAGCTAGACGGAGACTCCGGATTAACTTTCAGTTGTGCAACCGGTTACTGCCTACGGTCCGTGGTAGTTGCGATCGCGGTGAGGAGCCGTAAGTGTCATATGGAATTTCGGCACCACCTGTTCATTAGCTACGCGCATATCGATAATGTTGCCCTTACCGAACATCAGCAGGGATGGATTACTCGCTTCCATGAGACTTTATCGGCCATGCTCGGCATGCGGATCGGTCGCAAGGCGGAAATCTGGAGGGACGCAAAGCTCAGCGGCAACGACATTTTCGCCAACGAAATCATCCAACAATTTCCCCAGACTGAACTACTCATATCCGTTTTGACTCCGCGATATGTAGAGTCGGAGTGGTGCGCCCGGGAAGTAAAAGAGTTTTGCAAGAGCGCGGAAGCGACCGGAGGACTCGTCCTAGGCAACAAGTCTCGTGTCCTGAAAGTTATTAAGATGCCAGTCGAAAACGAAGAACACTTACCTCAGGTGATGAGGGAGGCGCTGGGGTACCCATTTTACATCTATGACGAACAGCAGGTCCCGCTGGAGTTGGACCCAGCCTATGGTGACGAATTCACCAGCAAATTTAACCTCAAACTGGCAAAGCTGGCATATGACATCGCGGGATTGATCAAGAAGATCGAAGTCCCGGTTGCGCCTAAGGACAGCCCAGGGGAAGCTTCCGCCGCGGCAGCCAGCAAACCTGCCATCTATCTTGCCGAATGCAGTTTCGATCGCCGAAACACGCGGGAAGCCCTGGAATCCGAGTTGCGGCTTCATGGATATCCAGTCTTGCCAGACATGCAGTTGCCGAAGGAGGAAGAAGACTACATTGCCGCGGTGGAAGGTTTTCTGGCCCGATGCGAGCTCTCGATTCACCTGGTGGGTACAAAATACGGCCTCGTTCCCGACGGCCCAAGCGACAAGTCGGTGACGGTTTTGCAGAATGAGTTGGCGATCGCAAGATACAAGAAAACGGGTCTGCGCCGAATCCTCTCGCTTCCGGAGGGGACGAGGTCGGACTCCGCGCTGCAACAGGATTTCATCGAGAGGCTCTTGAAGGATGCCGAGCTTCAATCTGGCGCCGACTTAGTTACCGGGGACACCGAAGAGCTGAAGGGGGCGGTGCACGCAGCGCTGAAGAAACTGCAAAAACCGGAGTCTGCGCCGGCAGGGCCTCAGGGGAACAAGTTGATTTACGTGATTTGTGATGAGCGAGACCGGCAAGCGACCATTCCCTTGCGCAAATTTCTAAAGAGCTCGGGATGGGAAGTGCAAATACCACTCTTCGAAGGGGACGCCGCCAGCATTCGCCAGAACAACCAGGAACTCCTTACCGCGTGCGCCGCGGTGATTCTGTTTTATGGCAAGGGTGACGAGGCATGGAAGCGCGCCGTAGGCAATGAATTGAAAAAGACGAGCGCGTATCGCGGCGCCACGCCTTTGTTGGCCAGCTACATCTACCTGGCCGAGCCCGCTACTGAGTCGAAGAGAGAGCTCATCGAACTCGAAGAGCCCAACCTGATTAACGGTTTCCAAGGTTTTCCGGAAGTGGAAATGCTCAAGTTCGTTCATGCATTGGCAGCTGGTGGCACTACGGTATGAGCAGCTCCTCGGGCATCGGCCTCACAAATCCGTTCCCCGGCTTACGACCGTTCCGCGAAGAGGAAGAATACCTATTTTTTGGCCGCGAGGGCCAAGTCGACAGGATGGTTGACAAGCTCGCGACCAAGCGCCTTCTGGTCGTGGTTGGTACTTCGGGTAGCGGAAAGTCATCGCTCGTGAACTGTGGCTTACGGCCGGCGCTAAGACGCGGGGTCATGGCCACTGCGGGCTCGGCATGGCGAATGGCACAGTTCCGGCCCGGCGCGGATCCCATCAAGGCTCTGGCGCGATCTCTGGCGCAGCCGGGAGTGCTGTTTACCTCGCTTGACGCCGGTGAGGGGGTCCTGGAGCGCATCATCGAGGCCACGTTGGGGATGGGCAACCTCGGGGTGGTCGACCTTTTCGAGCAGGCGCAGCTTGCTGATCAAGCGAATCTGCTGTTAGTTGTCGATCAGTTCGAGGAACTGTTCCGCTACACAATGCCGCAGTCTTCCATCTCCTACAAAGAGGCACACCAGATTCTGGAGGCGTCCGTAGCGTTCGTGAATCTGCTGCTGGAGGCGGGCAAGTCGAAGTACCCGATTTACGTGGTCTTGACGATGCGCTCCGACTTCCTCGGCGATTGCGCTCGATTTCCCGGGCTTGCCGAGGCCGTGAATGAGGGACAATTCCTGATCCCACGGCTCACGCGGGCGGAGAGAAGAGCGGCGATCAGCGGTCCCATCGCGGTCGGCGGAGGAGAGATCAGTCCGGTTCTTCTCACCCGGCTGGTTAACGATGTAGGCGACAACCCCGACCAGCTTTCGATTCTTCAGCACGCCTTGAACCGCACCTGGGCACAGTGGCAGCGCGAGCGGCATGGCAACGAACCCATTTCGCTGGCGCAGTACGAAGCGATTGGCACCATGGCGCATGCGCTCGACCAGCATGCGGAAAGGGCTTTCGCGGAATTGACTACAGAGCGTCAGAGAAGAATCTGCGAAGTCGTCTTTCAAGCGCTGACGGAGAAGGGCAGCGATGCTCGCGGAATCCGTCGCCCGACCGATTTTGCAACGTTATGCGCCATTGTCAACGCAAGCCCGGCCGAAGTCGGAGCCGTCCTCGACGTCTTTCGCAAGCCCAGCCGTTCCTTCCTGATGCCGCCGGCTCCGGAACCGGTGGGTCCAGAAACTATCATCGACATTTCCCACGAAAGCCTGATGCGGGTCTGGAACCGGCTAAAGGACTGGGTCGAGCGCGAGGCAGAGTCAGCCACGCAATACGGCCGCCTCGTCCAGAGTGCCCTGTTGCAGGCCAAGGGATCGGCCGGGTTGATGACCGACCCTGAGCTTGCGTTCATGCTCGAATGGCAACAGACTTGGCAGCCAACCGCCGCCTGGGCTGAGCGTTATCACTCTGGTTTTCCCCAAGCAATAGAGTTTCTTGACCGCAGCCGGAAGGAGCGGGACCATCTTGTTGCCGAGCAGGAAGCAGCGCGAAAGAAAAAGCTCAGACAGACCCAGTGGGTTGCCGGCGTGCTGGGAGTCCTGGCTGCTGTCGCGCTTTCTCTCGCGTTTGTGGCCTGGAGAGAAAGGAGTCGCGCCGAAGACAATTTGCAATCGGCTAAGGCCGCCGTGGAAGCGAGCCTGGCGTCTGCGGGAAGCCAACAGGCGCGAGAAGCGGCCGATTCGCCGGAAATGGAGCAATTCCGCGAACAGCTGTTAGGCAAAGCTGAAACGTTTTATGCCAGGATCGCCCAGCAAAACGCAAACAACGAGGGCCTTCGCTTTGACACGGTAGAGGCACACTCCAGGCTAGGAGATATCAACCGGCTGCTCGAGAAGCCGGAAAAAGCAATACAGGAGTACAACCAGGCGATTGCTGGTTTCGAGAGCCTGGCGCGAGACTATCCCGGCAAGACAGAATACCGTCAGGCGCTCGCCTATTCCCACAACTGGTTAGGCGAAACGCTGCGCATCGCATTGGAGCAGGATCCACCACGGTCCGCACCGTTCACCCGCTCCGATGCGGAAAAGCAGTACGATGCAGCCTTGGCTTTGCAGCAGCAAATCCACCAGCAACAGCCGGCAAACTCCATCTATCAGCAGGAACTGGCCCGCACTTACTACAACCGCGGCATTCTCCGTTACGACAATAGAGATCTCAACAACTCGGAATCGGACTTCCGCCAAGCGGTTCGGCTGCTCGAACCGTTAGCGGAGAAGAACGCGGGTGCACCTACGGAAAACACAAATCCGCCACCATCGCAGGAGTTGGCCCGCGTCTACAATGACCTCGCTACCCTACTGGGAAGCGAAGGGCGAATGCCGGAAGGGGTGCAGTTCTCCGAACGCGCCGTTGCGATTCAGGAGGGGCTTCGCAGGAAAGAGCCCGACAATCGGGAATACAAGATGGAACTGGCGCGGTTTAATGAGACCATGGCGGACCTGCTGGCCCATGAAAACCAAATTGACCTGGCAAAGCAGAGAAATCAACAAGCGCTCGCTCTTTTCGACGAGTTGGCCACACCTTCTACTACCCTCCGCACGGAGCGCGCATGGGCTCAGAAGCTCCACGATTACCTGAAATACTAATTTCCTGAATTCCCGGCTGGCCGGTCTGAACATTAGCTCCCGCGGTTGGTTATGTGTATAAGAGGAGAAGAAAATTCGCAGGTTGACGAACGATGAAAAGATTCATTCTGTCTCTTATCGTCTTGCTCCCAATCCATACGATTGCGCAGCAGACGAACGCCGGCCCTCCGCCCCCGCAAAAGAGCACGTCGACCAAGGCGTCAAAGACCAAAAAACCTCCCCGGCCAGCCTTCAGGGGCAGCATGGTCGGCTACGTTGACGACGCCATCGTCGGATCCCAGATTCGAATTCGCTTCGACGCCGGCTTTCACGACAACGCTCCCGATCGGGCAGACTTCTTCTATGCACAGTACGCCGGCCTCAATGGACCGGGACCTAAATCGGTTGTGAGTGACCTGAACTTCCAACAACTTTACTTGCGTGGCGAGTACGCACAAACTCAGCGCCTTTCATTCTTCACCGAGGTTCCGGTGCGTTGGATTCAGCCTCTGGTCATTGACGCCGACCTAACCCCGATGGACACGTTCGGCAATAATGCCGGGCTCAGTGACATTGCCGCTGGATTCAAATTGGCCGCACTCGCTTCCCAGCAGCAATATCTCACTTTCCAGTTCCAGGCGACCTTTCCTTCCGGAAGCGCTTCGTCGGGGCTGGGTACAGGCCACTACAGCGTGGAGCCGGCCCTGCTCTACTACCGGAGCCTCTCGGATAAAGTTGCGTTGGAGGCGCAAGTAGGGGACTCGCATCCGATCGGAGGATCTTCCTGTCGCAATCCCTGTATCAGCACTAACACCAGCGGGCCCGCCACTCAAGGGTTTGCAGGTGACGTTTTCTTCTACGGCGTGGGCCCAAGCTATATTCTCTATAGCGGCGAACAGGTAAAGATTGCGCCTGTCATCGAGATGGTCGGCTGGCGGGTGCTGGGCGGCCTTGAGACCAATTGTTTAGCCATTCCGCTCAACTGCTCCGTTCAGGAAGGTGTGAGCGCGGACGGTACCAACATCGTGAACCTCAAAGCAGGAGCGCGCGCCATGGTTGGCGACCACAGCTCTTTCTATATCGGGTATGGGCACCAGTTGACACACGCATTTTGGTACAAGGAGATCGTCCGAGCCGAATATCGCTACTCCTTCTAAGGCAGTTTCTCAATTACTTTGGTCTGATAAAGATCGCGAAGTGTGGTTTTCCTTGGGAGAAAACCACGAAAAGGTCTTTCGCTTCGGTCTACACCAATTGCGAAACTTCCCATCGGCGGTGAGCAGCTGATCGGGATTACCACTTTCTCAGTTTTTCTG
>CAWBBY010000030.1:0-62189 GCA_963787145.1 uncultured Acidobacteriaceae bacterium | reverse complement strand
GTTGGGTGTCAGGTTCAATACGCTGGTCTGCTTCAGCGTGGTTTCGCTATAAGCCATCAGCCACCCTGTGTAGGGATCATCGTCGCAATGCGAAGTCCAGGCCAGGTAGATCTGTCCGTTCATCAACAGCAGGCCTACGCGCTCAGCGTATTGGCCCGGGTTGAAGACCTGCATCCCGTTGGTGGAACCGTAGCCGTTTCCGGGATAGCTGGCTTGAATCTCCGTTGGGCTGCCCGGGAGTTCCACGCCCGTGGAGAGGTCCAGTGCGTGCAGCCGATGGTGGTAATTGCTGCTCGCATCCTTCGACATGGCTACAAAAAACACGGCTCCGTTGGGGCCATACGCCCGGTCGATCACTGGCGTGTCAGTGATCCCAATCTCCGGCGTGATCTGGCCGCAGCCGAAATCGCCACTGGTGGTCTCGTTCGCTCCCAGAGAGGTGACTTGCCAGAGCTGCGTCCCTGAGTCGGGGTCAAAGGCGAAGACACTTCCGTGTTCGGTCACGACGATCAGCACGTTATGCGTCTGCCCGGCAATCACCAGGCTGCTTACATACAGCGGCTGCCCGTCGACCTTGCCGTCCACCGGGAGTTGACGAAGCAAGCCGAAAGAGTTGAAGGTCACGTTTTGCGGGGTGAGCACGGTTTCTGCCGGGTACCATCCGTCGCGCGCGTTGTCATTGTGATACGTAGTTACATTCACGCTGGACGCCGCCGCCACCGTAAGGGCAAGGGTTGCGGTATGGCTGAGCGAGCCTGAGGTGCCGGTAAACACCACGCTGGCGCTCCCCAACTGGGCACTATTCGCCGCCGTAAGGGTGACGTTTTGGGGCGTGCCGGGGGTCAGCGAGAGCGACGCCGGGCTGGCCGTCACATTGGCCGGCAAGCCGCTCAGCGCAACACTGACGCTGCCCGTGAAACCGTTCAGTGCAGTGGCCGCGACCTGCACCGCTACCCAGTCCCACCTGGTGTCAGGCTCAGCGACTGCGGCGTGATCGCCAGCGAAAAGTCGGGTGAGGGCGCGAGACCCGCGACCGTGATCGCGAGAGGCGCGGTATGGGTCAGAGCGCCCGAGGTCCCGGTCAAGGTAGCGGTTGCCGAAGCGGCAGCTGTGCCCACCGGAGCCGTCAGAGAAAGCGTTGCAGCGGTTCCCGGGGTCAGCGTGAGCGTCGATGGCTGAGCGGTTACTCCGGCCGGCAAGCCGGCTATCGTGACTTGCACACTTGACGAAAACCCGTTCTCTGCGGTGGCTAGAACAGAGACGGTCTGCGGCGTGCCATTGGCAGTCAAGGTCACGGCCGCCGGCTGCACGCTTAAAGAAAAGTCCGCTTGTGGCGCCGCTGCCTGAACCGCAAGCGAAGCCTGCGCGCTGGCCGTCTGGCCGCCTAGCGTCGCGGAAAATGAAACAGTCGCCGTGGCGGTGGCCGCAGAGGAGGCCGCGGTGATGGTAAAGGGCAGCGCCACCCCGGGCGTGGCCGACAGGGTGGACGGGGAAATCGTGACACCTGCGGGAAGTCCGGTGACCGCAACCGTAGCCGCACCGCTGCCGGCCGGCGCGGTTAGCATCAGGGAAGCCTGTTGCCCGGCCGCCCCCGCTGTCAAATTTATGCTCGACGGAGTCAGAGTCAGGGTTGGTTGGCTGGCGTTGTTGCTGCTATTGCTGCTGCACGAGCCAAGGCCGGCGATCAGCAGGCTGCTTGCGGCAACCGGAAAAGACGCCCCCGAAGAACCGGTAAAGGCGACGGATCGAGTAAGACATGGCGGCTCCAGGGGAGTGCGCGGCTGTGCCGGCAGGGTTTAACTTCCAACAGATCGTCGCTCCGGTAGTGTATCCGGCCCGTGGCTGGCGGCGATTCAATGCTATCCCGCGCAAGTTGCAACGTTTGTAAAATGTGCGCTCACCGTACCTGTCGAAAGTGGGATGCGTTAATCCCACTTTTGGGACATCTCTCCATCACAGGACGTTTCTTGGGGAGAACGCCGAAGGAGAAATGATCTATCCGGGCCCTGCTGATTAGCCCACTTCACCGAGTCGTTGCTTGCACGGCGGGCCATCGACGCAGCCAGGGTACGGGTTGCCGCCCGAGGGTACTGTCTCGGTGGCGTATTTTGGCGCTAAATGGCGCATAAACGTCGCAATCGAGTCTTAAGTCTGTTAACATTGCCAAACAATTTGACCCAGAAGTTTTGGGCGATCGCAAGAGGGCTCGGCTAGTTCATCGCGCAAGTAGCGGACTGTTATGCACTTACGCGCGAATCCGGGTGAGATTCCGGCAACCATTTAGCTCTCGCCGGTGTCCCGCGTCAGCCCCCCATGCCAGTTCACGGCTCCTGCGAATGTCACTGAAGCACTCGAATACCGAACGTGGGGGATGGTCCAGCGTTCATTTTCCTTGGTAATGAGGCTTACTTGCTCATTCAGTTGGGAGTCCGCTCAGGATGGAGTTCACCTTTTTGCCTCGGGATGAGTTTTCAAACGGCCTCGACCAGGCTTTCAACTTAGCCCAGCCTGTCATGGTCCTTGAGCATGGCAGGAACGGAAAGGTTCAGTCATGGGTAGCATTGGTGTAAGGCTTCGCGCGATACGCCAGCAATGGCAACTCTCGTTGCGGGAAGTTGAAGAGAGGAGTCTCCGTTTCGCGCAGGAACGGGGGAGCCAGTCGTATCAGGTCTCTGCCAGCTGGCTGGATCGGCTGGAACGAGAACAGCACGAACTAACCGTCAATAAACTGATTGCTCTGGCCGGCATCTACAATGTCACGACCGAGCAACTGCTGCGCTCGATGTACCCGGAGGAGGCTCCGGCAGAGTTCCTCAGGGAACTCTCCTGTCCCAACGCCACGCTGTTAATAACCGAAGGACCGCTGGAGCAGCAGGCTAAATATTTGCTGCCGGATTCGCTGAGTATGGAGCAACCTCCGGAGGATACAGCGCTGCTTCCGGTCGAGAACAATTATCCCCTTGCACCCTTCCGGCGGGGCATCATCGGAAAGCGTGACCTTACTCTCGATCCCATGATTCCGGCTGGTTCGATAGTCCAGATCGATACCCAGAAACGCGCGATCGCATCGCGAAAAGATTGGACCCATGAATTCAAGCGGCCAATCTATTTCCTGATGACCCGGGATGCCTACCTCTGTGGCTGGTGCGAGCTTGACCGGGGCTCGGACTGGTTGACGCTCATACCGCACCCACTCTCACCCGCTTCCAGCCGCCGCTTCAAGTACCGCAAGGAGGTCGAGAACCTGGGTCGCGTGATCTTTGTAGCGATCCGATTGTAGTGGGCTCGCGGCAGGTGTAGTTAACCTTACAGCGCCTTTTGCAGCTCTGCCAGCATGGAAAAGTTTCCCGCTTCGTAAAGACCAAGCACACGCCGGGTCATGAGGTAATAGGTGGCCACCGCATGCTGCGCGTAGAACGGAAAAGAGACTTGCAGGTTACCTTTCTGGGCTGCGCCTTTGAGCCGGTTCACGTGCCACTTAATCTCCCGTGCGTCCAGCCGTAGCCGCTCCGCGATGACGATCGCCTCTGGATACCACTGCTGAACGTAAAACGCCATCTCGATCAGCACATCGCTATTTGCCTCCAGAAGCTCAAGTCCCTCAAGCCCGCCAATAAGTCTCCATAACTGCCATGGTTCCAGGCTCGCTGCATCCTCAGACTGCCTGGGCCGGCCTGATTCGTCGACCAGATCGAGGGCGACCTGGGCGATATTATCCCGGTCGATCCGGGCTAGTTTTGCCAACAGGTCTTCCCAGCTCGGCCTGAGACGATCGAAGTCCGCGGGAGTAGTAATACCCAGCGGTCGAGATGAGGACCACAACAAACGTCCCCATCGCGGCGACGAAATATAAGTTATGCGTGTTCACAATTTATTCCGTGATCGCAAGTTCTGAAGATCGTATTCCAGCCGTGCATGCAATGTAAATATCTTTTCGCGCATTTCTTGCGTCATTATGCGTCCAGGCAATTCATCGCGCCATAGATCGATGATCCAATAACTAACACAACACAGGTAAGAAGCCATGCGGACATCGGAAAAAATAGCAAAGACTGGTAATTCTCGACCGCCGCCGAAGTAACTGTGTCCAGTCTCGATTAACACAGTTACCAGAGAGTACGTCCCTAGCCCCTTGGCAATCCCGGCGGCGTGTCCTCTCCACGGAAGCCTCACGCTGACGGCAAGCGCCATCATGGCAACCAGAAGCTCGCTCAGCAGGGCGGCTGTAAACAAGTTACCCTTATAGAGTAACTGCCGGCACCCAGCTTGGCGCCGGCGAACCTGCCATCGAGCTAAGTCCCAAAGCCACACTCACGCTCAGCCCCACCAGCCAAACGAAACTACTCCGCACATCCTGCGCCCACACATCCAGGGGGCGGAAAACACGAGAAGAAATCTCGTAGACGACGCCAAATTGCAGCATGGTATCGACGATGGCCAGCGACCAATAGGTGTAAAAGTAGCTGCGCTCGGTTCCGTAATGCAGCACACAATAGAGAAGAGTTGTTCGCGTGGGGTTCAGCGCAACCAGCGCGGTAAAGAACGGGAACTCCTTTGCCCGCCGGCGATAGCAAAGAACCAACAGCAACCCAAGATTTCCCAAAAACCCAGCCGCCCAGAAGAAGTGGTCCAGACCCGTCAGGTGCACCCTGGACCTCCTTTCAAGGCGGCTTCTCGAGAGCAAGCACAGCCCACAGCGGTTTCACAATTGTGGTAAGCCGGCCGGAAGAGAAAGAGCTCTGCGTGGTTTCAGGAAAACCACTCCGCGCGATCTTTATCGGGCCACCGTGATTGTGAAACCGCTTGGAAAGGATTTTACGCTAATCCTAAGAGCACGAGGACAACATGGACCACGCCCGGTGGGACCGGCCCCGGGTCCGGATCTGTACCAGTCGGTGAGTTGCCGGCAAAGGCGACGGGGGTAACCAGTGCGGCGAGTGTCACGCCGATGGCAAGTTTGCGGCCGATATGTTTCAGCATGGTGTGTCTCCCTTAGTAGCGCAAGCTGCGCTGAAAGAAGACTACGAACAAGACCCCTAAGTTCCCATTCATTTGCAACAGCCGTTGTTGATAAGTAACAGCGGGTCGCGCTCAAACCCGCGCTCGCATGGTAGGCCAAGTCGTGAATCGCGCTTCTAACAGAGGCATTGCGTGTTTTCCACAAGATCGATGTTTCTGATCCGCAACAAGGCAAATGGTCCACTGGCACCTAACAGGCCCGCGGTTTTATAAATTGATCGGGTGTATTTTCTGGATTACTCAGCGGCGGGAAGATATTGGAGACATAGCGGGCAAATGTTATGTGTCGCGCGTATCTTGAAGAGCATGCAGAAAATAAGGCAATGTCGATAACTGATCGCGGGCGCCCCTCTCGGGTCCGAGTGGGAGTAGCCTCTTATGGGAATTAATTCCAAGCCGACAGTTAGACAACCAAGAGTTACTCTCTCTCTGTTAACTCTGTTCGTTCCATTTGCAAATGATTCGTATGGTTATCGGGCGAGGCGCGCAAAATCCTGGGAAAAATAAATTAGGAAAAGTGTATTGACACAGTAAACGGGCTTCTGTTATTGCTCTTTCACCATGTAGCGAATTACTTCATTTCCTGCTTCTGTCTCTGTGCCCTTGCTATGCTTCCGCCCTTTGTGCTGGGTACCGGTTATGGCAGCTTGATGCGAATATGCGGAGATGCGCTGCCGGGTTTCGCGCAGAACTCCTGTGAGTCTTTGCCAAGGTGCCCAGCTAATAATCAGCGACGCAACAAAAGATCTTGCGTCGCCCTGGTGGTTTCTTGCGTGCGGCTTTCTCGGGGGCCCTCCGGTCCTGGAGTGATTTATGAAAGTGCTTACCTTCCTACCCCGCTGCGATCTTAAAAGGCGAATCGACCGGGCGCTCAGTTCGGCGCAGTTTGTTGTCGAAACGGTTGTTTCCGCCAAAGAGTGTTTGCTGTTTACCCGGTTCGCGCAATACTCGGGCGTTCTTGTCGACTCCGATTCGCTGGTGTTTGAAGACACCCTGGTCCTGGTTAAGTACCTGCGCCAGGAAAACTCTGATGCAGCCCTGTTCGTGTTTGCGCGCTACCTGGACCTGGAGCAACGCTTGCGCCTTTTCGAAGCAGGTGTGGATGATTGCGTGCGTGAGCCATTCTTTGCCTCGGAGCTGGCGGTGCGTCTTGGGCTATCGATACGCCTGCATCAGGCGGCCTCCGATCTTGCTGCCGCCAACACCGTGAGTGTGCTGCGCTCTGGCGGTCTCGAACTGGATCTGGTGCGGCGGCGAGCCGCGCGGTCGGGCAAGGCCATCGATCTGCGGCCCAAGGAATTCCTGCTGCTGGAGTACCTGGTGCGCAACGCCAACCGCCCGGTTACCCGCACCATGATCCTGGAGCACGTCTGGAACTCTTCCTTCGAAGGCTTGACCAACGTAGTGGACGTCTACATCAGCGCGTTGCGCAGCAAAGTAGATCGGGACTTCCCCCAGAAACTGATTCAGACCAATCGGGGCATCGGGTATACGTTTACCTGCGTAGGCGCATTTCCTCCTCCTCCGCAGCGCGATCACGCCAGTTAAACAGACCGTGGCGTTGATCTTTGCCGGCTTCGTGCCACAGACTAGGGTTTTCAAGTCTAGGTGAGAACCCATCGTTGCTAAATTCTGTCCTCACCAGACCGTGGCCCATCTCGCTGTTTTCGCGAGACTGGGGGGCGCCGCTCTCTTAGCTCTTGGAGCATCGAATACGCCAATCGAGAGCAGCTTCTCCACATCTCGCGAGAAACGAGCGAGATAGGCCACCCTTTGGTCGTGGTGAGGAGAAATCCCAAACACAGCTGAAGGCGGCCCCTTCCTCCGTGGGCAACGACTGCTGGCTGCGTGTGCCGGTCGCAATTTGCGGGTCTCTGTCGCAGACGCAGATGAATCATCTTTAATATCTGCGCTTATGAAACTTTCAGAGTTCTCTGGGATAAGTAGTCATCCCCCCGGAGGCACAGATGGCGTCGGCAACCGCAGTTTCCAGAGAGTCGGCGTTTCCCTCCAGTCGTCTGCCAAGAATCCAATGCAACCCGCTGTTGTCGTCCCTGGTTTTTTTTGCCTCTGATACGGTTGCGATTGCCGTTACCGGAGCCCTGGTTTTATTGGCGGGCAGTGGAATACGCGATCTCCATCGGTATGTCGTCCTGTGGCCGGCGTTTGGATTATTTTTCGGCGTATTTGCTTATTCCAACATCTACCCCGGCATCATCCATAACGGTGTAGCCGAATTCCGCCGCCTCGCCGTTGGATTGACCAGCTGTTTTCTGGTGCTCGCGGGAATGATTCTGGTCACGCGAAGCGGTTATCCCCGCGCTGTTCTTTTCCTGTGGTGGCTGGCGGCAATGATCGTTACCCCGCTGCTGCGCTCGGTGGTGCGCGGCTTCGTCTGTCACAAGCCCTGGTGGGGGATACCGATTGCCGTGTTTTACACCGGCGATGAGTCAACCGCGATTATCCGGGAACTGCAAGCACATCCCGAGATCGGGCTGAGGCCGGTCGCCGTTCTTTCCTCCCCGCTTGCGCTTCGAACCAGGCATCCGCTGCCGGTTCTGGACCTGCGGTTCGCCGCCGCCGTCAGGGCTTGCGGTGTGGAACGTGCCCTGATCGCCCTTCCCGACTCAGGGTCAGGGAAACTGCTGGAAGATCTGGAAATGTTCGAGAGCATCTTTCCCCGCTTGATGATCGTGCAAAGTTCGACCGCTCTTTATAGCCTCACCGCCGATGCCCGGCAGCTGGGTGGTTGTTTGGCGGTTGAAGTGAGAAGAGATCTGCTGCTGCCTCTCCCCCGGTTGGCCAAGCGAGCCATCGATTTATTGATCGTCTGCTCCACCCTGCCGGTGGTGGGGCTCACGGTTCTGCTGCTGGGCATCCTGGTAAGACTCGAATCCCCGGGACCGATCTTTTATGGTCATCGCCGCATCGGCCGCTCTCATTCGACATTTCTCACCTGGAAAATTCGAACCATGCAGGTCAGCGGGGACCAGCTGCTGGAAAAGGCCCTGGCCAACGACGGAGCCTTGCGCGAGGAATGGCTAAGAGACCGCAAGCTCCGGCACGACCCTCGCATTACCCGTGTGGGCAGGTTTCTAAGGAAAACAAGCCTCGATGAGCTACCCCAGTTCTGGAACGTCTTGCGGGGCGAGATGAGCCTGGTCGGCCCGCGGCCCATTGTGGAGGAAGAGGTAGCAGCCTACGGAAGGAACTTCTCTTTGTACTGCAGAGTTACTCCGGGCCTGACCGGTCTATGGCAAGTCTCCGGTCGAAACGAAGTGAGCTTATGCGATCGTGTCCACCTGGATAGTTATTACGTCCGCAATTGGTCTCCATGGCTGGACCTTCATATCCTGGCGCGCACCGCGAAGGTTGTGTTTAAGGGGCAGGGAGCGTATTGATCCAGCCCCGGACGGGAGAAATCATGAAAAAGATGCAAGACAGAAGAATCCTGGTCACCGGCGCCGCCGGATTCATCGGCGCCCATCTCGTGCACCGGCTTCTCGCCGATGGGGCAGAGGTCATCGGGGTGGATAACCTGAACAATTATTACGACCCCAGGCTTAAGGAGGCGCGGCTCAGAAAGCTCTGCATGGGGCCGCGGTTCTGGTTCATCCCGCTGGATCTGGCGGAGAGCGAGCGCGTGGACAAGCTTTTTCGCGACAGCGACTTCCACGCTGTCGTTCATCTGGCGGCGCAAGCCGGTGTGCGCCGCTCGATCACCAATCCTGACGAATATGTCGCCAGCAACCTGGTCGGCTTTGTCAACGTGCTGGAGGGTGTCCGTGCCTGCTCGTGCCACCACTTCGTCTTTGCGTCGTCAAGTTCGGTCTATGGAGCGCGCAACAAGATGCCCTTTGTGGAAGACGACTCCACGGATTTTCCCATCAGCCTCTATGCGGCAACCAAGAAGAGCAACGAGGTACTGGCTCATGCTTACAGCCAGCTCTATCGAATCCCCATGACGGGACTGCGATTTTTCACGGTCTACGGTCCCTGGGGCCGCCCGGATATGGCGATCTTCAAATTTGTCGACGCGGTCCTGAGCGGCCGCTCCATTGAGCTCTATAACTCTGGTCGGCTATGGCGGGACTTCACCTATGTCGACGATGTGGTAGAGGGAATTGTTCGCCTTTTGCCCCTGCCGCCGGAATGCGTCGAGTCGAGTGAGACGGGTTCGCAGGCTCCCATGCGACTGTGCAATATCGGGAACCAGCGGCCAGTTGAGGTTCTCCATCTGCTTCGCACCATCGAGGGCTGCCTGGGCAGATCGGCGGACATTCGTCTGCTGCCCATGCAGCCGGGGGATGTTTATGAAACCTACGCCTGCGTGGACCGGCTGAGAGAAATCACAGGATTCTGCCCTCGCTTCTCGATCGAGGAGGGCATACAAAAATTTGTGGACTGGTATCGCGGCGAGTACCTTCCGCTGGGCTTGACCGGTTCGCCGATCTTCCATCTGCCCCCTCCAGTGCCGGTGCAGAGTGCCGATCTTTCCCTTGCCTCGGCGACGGCTCGCGAAGGATAGGACAGGCCCACTTTAATCCCTACTCGACATGTGCCGTTGGTTGAGGCACTATCAGTTTGTCTGGGTGGGTGGGGTCATGTCCAACGGCAACCGTTTCGTTTTTTTGCTTCTCGCGCCTCTCCTTTATACCGCTGTGCTTCCCGCTCAGCAGAACCCTCAATCAACTCCATCCCCTGCGTCCAGAATCTACCTCGACGTTGTGGTCACGCCCAAGTCCGGACCGCCTGTAGCCAATCTGCAGCAACAGGACTTCGCCATTCTCGACAACAAGACCCCGCAACAGGCCACCTCTTTCCAGGCATTCGGCGGTAGCCGGGAACCCGTCGAGGTTGTCCTGGTTATTGACGCCGTTAACACCTCGTACCAGAACCTCTCCTACGAGCGCGGAGAGATTGACAAGTTCCTGCGTGCAAACGGCGGCCGTTTGCCGCAGCCTATGGCCCTGGCATTCTTTACGGATACGGGCACCCAGATCCAGCCAAGCTTCTCCACGGATGGCAACGCCCTCAGCGCTTCTCTTGACCAGCAAGTGATCGGTCTCCGCACTATCCACCGCAGCTCGCAGTGGAGCGGCAGCGAACGCGTTCAGCTTTCCATGAAGGCGCTGGGTGAGATTGCCGTTCGCGAGGCCGACCGCCCCGGTCGTAAATTGATCTTTTGGATTTCTCCTGGTTGGCCCTTGCTTTCCGGTCCCCGCATCGAGCTGACCTCGAAGCAACAGGACCAGCTCTTTGCCACGATTGTGGGCTTTTCCACCCAGCTTCGACAGGCCCGCATCACTCTCTATAGCATCGACCCTCTCGGCTCCGGCGAGGGCCTAGGCCGTACCTTCTACTATCAGGAATTTTTGAAGGGTGTCAGCAAAGCGAACCAGGTTGTGGTGGGCGACCTCAGCCTGCAGGTACTAGCCACGCAGAGCGGTGGTCTAGCCCTCAACTCCAGTAACGATGTAGTCTCGCTCTTGCAGCAATGCCTGGCGGACACCGAGGCGTACTACGCAATTTCCTTCGATCCAGCTCCTGCCGATCATCGCGACGAATATCACAGTCTCGAAATCCGGCTGTCAAAACCCGGTCTGACTGCACGCACCCGGCAAGGGTATTACGCGCAACCCTAGATCGCGCGGATCAAGCGTACTGGCAGTGAGATCAGGGCGGTGACCAGCTCCAGTGCTCCATGCACGGCGATGCCGGCCAGGCGGAATGGCAGAAGAATGAGCCATACCAGCGGGTACAAGGCAATCGCCACCAGGGCCACCGGCCAGCAAAGAATGAAAAGGACGCACCACAGCAAAAACTTGACCATAGCTCAACCGCTCCTTTAGACTTACGCAATCGCACCCTTCAGGTTCCCGGAGGCGCTGTCGTAACCGTTCTCTCAAGGCCCGGAGGGATCTTTCGGATGCTGCTTTTTGGCTTTGTATCAGGGCACGACTTTAGTCGGGCCACAAACATTAAAGATAGATCGGGCTTTAGAAGCCGCTGGGGTACGTCTTTTTTTCCGATCGCGAGTTTTGCGCAGCCCGTTGAGTCGCTGTTACCATGACCCCCTGCCTGGGCAAAAAAAACCTACAGGGGCTAAAGAGCCCAGATCTTTGTTGGGCCTCAACAGGCACCGACTAAAGTACGTGCCCTGATACAAAGCATTGACTGCGGCGAGGACCGGAAAACCCGCGCGTCCCGCAGATTTCTGAGAAATGGAAATTTTAGGCCCTGGACCTCAGCCCTGGCAATTTCGCATTGGGTCAAGCCTTATCCGCGACTTATCCCGGAAACCCACATCCAAAACATGAACTTTCGTGAGGGGTGCCTGCAGTGACGAACAATGGAATCATCCATAAGCCCAGCAATCATTCGGTCGACGAGACCCTGCGCAAGCTGCAGAATTTCCTTGAGGCCAAGGGAATCGCCATCTTCGCCCTGGTCGATCACAGCGGTGAAGCCAAGAAGGTGGGAATGCAAATGCCCGATACCAAGCTTCTCATCTTCGGTAATCCCAAGGGGGGAACCCCCCTGATGCTGGCAGCCCCCAGCATTGCCATCGACCTGCCACTCAAGATCCTGATCTGGGAAGACTATCAGGGAAAGGTGTGGGTTTCCTACAATAGCCCTGAATATTTAGCCGAAAGGCACGGGCTTCCGCAGAACCTGGTGCAGAATATTGCGTTCCTTGAGACCCTGGCAGCGAGCGTCGCGGCGTAACACTAAGATGATTGTGGATGCACGACGTTGCCATTCACGAGCAGGTTGCAACGCTGGCGCAATCGGCCGGCTTTTCCAGCGCGGGCATAGCGCCGATTCCCGCCGCCCGGCGAAGAGGCCGCCTCCGACTATCCGGAGCTGAGTTACTTCGAGCCCTGGATCGAGCGTGGGCGCGCCGGCGAGATGCAGTACCTGAAGCGCCGCGACGACGCCGGCCGGCTGCTGCGATCGTCTTTGCGGATTGCGGTGCCATGGGCGCGCTCGGTCGTGGTCTGTGCCGCAAACTACAACCCGGACGCGCCCAAGTCCATTGACCCGGCCCCGCCGCAGACCGCCTGGATTGCCCGCTATGCGCAGAGCCAAAATACCCAGGCGGGGCAGCCGAGCGACTACCACGATGTTCTGCTGGCGCGCCTGAAGAAACTGGAGCAGAGTTTGCAACAGGCCCTCGGCCCCTTCTCCTCGCGCTGCTACGTGGATACAGGTCCCTTGGTAGAGCGGATTTACGCCAAGTACGCAGGCATTGGCTGGATTGGAAAGAATACCTGCATTATTGACCAGGAGCTGGGGTCATGGCTCTTCCTGGGGGTGATTCTTACCGGGCTTGAGCTGCCCTCCGCCGGCCCACTACAGGTGGCGGAAGATCGATGCGGCAGTTGCACCCGATGTATCGATGCCTGCCCCACGGGCGCGCTGGTAGCCCCGTATGAGATGGATGCAAGCCTGTGCATCTCCTACCTGACGATTGAGAAGCGCGGCCCGATTCCTGAACCATTGCGTCCTCAGATGGGGCGGCAGGTCTTCGGTTGCGACATCTGCCAGGATGTATGCCCCTGGAATCGCCGCGCGCCGGTAAGTCTCGATCCGGAGCTGGCCGTTCGTCCGGAGTTGGTGAACCCGGCGCTTTCCTGGCTCGCGGAACTGGACGCGGAGAGCTTTCGCAGGCTGTTCCGGCGATCTCCTGTGCAGCGGGCCAAGCTGGGCGGCTTGTTACGCAACGTCGCCATTGCGATGGGAAATAGCGGTCTTCGAGAGTACCTGCCCAAGTTACGCGAGTGGGCGGCCAGTCCTGACCCAGTGCTGGCGGATGCAGCCCAGTGGGCTTTGGCCCGTAGCCCGCCCGCAGAAACCGGCACCGAGTCCGGGATTTTGACCCATCCTCTAACCTTGAATCAGGCGCTACGGACGACGTTCGCGGCGTTCAGTCCCTTGGGGCCCTGCTGGCATTCGAATTCCACCGCATCGCCCTCGTTCAGGGTCTTGTACCCGTTCTCCTGGATAGCGGAGAAGTGCACAAAGACATCCTCCCCGGTTGAACGTTGGATAAAACCGTATCCTTTGGCTCCGTTGAACCACTTCACTACGCCATTTTCCTTCAAGCGAACTTCCTTTCCAGACGCTTATTACCATCTCCAGCGTTCCTGAGGGACACCACGAGCGGCCGATAACGGGACCAAAGGGACGTTTCGGCAGATCCTGGGTCAGCTGGAGCGCTTTGGGAGCGTTGAAACAATTACACCAATTTGGCCTTCCAAGCGTTCGAACGATGAACTTTTGTTCGAGCTTGATGATGTTATGGCAGGAATTAGAATCCAGTGCAAGAAAAATTTGCCTGCCGGGCCCCGCCGGGGGGAGACATCAAGGTTGTTACTCAATGGGTCCCGTGGGCTCATAGCCGATCCGGCGGGACTACTGCATCAAGGTTGTACACAATGGGTCTCCTGGGTCATACCGCGGTAGCATAGGGGCCTATGACGCTGGGTATTTCCATCCCGCCGGTTCTCCCCCACCCCCGAGGATCCCTTGGCCGGGCTTCCCGCGGTACCGAAGCCGCCGGCGGTATTGCCGCGCAACGCCAGCCTGGTGGACGATTTTGTCAGCCTGGCCCGCTACATGTCTCAGACTGAGGTGCACACCTACGCCTTCAGCGTCGCCGCCAATACCATCCTGTCGCTTTTTCCCTTCATCGTGATGATGTTCACCGTTGCGCGCCAGGTCTTCCATTCAAAAGCCATGGAGAGCGCGATCGCGGATATGATCCACTACTTCCTGCCTACCGGGCAGGATTTCGTCACCAAGAATATGGAGATTGTGGCGAATGCACGCTCGGGCGTGCAGGTTATCTCGGTGGTCATGTTGCTGGTTTCGTCGACGGGAGTCTTCCTCCCCCTCGAAGTGGCCTTGAACCGTGTCTGGGGTGTAACCAGGAACCGCTCTTACGTCTTTGAACCAGATCGTCTCGCTCGGCCTGGCGGCCAGCATCGGCACCCTGGCCATGCTGAGCGTCGCCATCACCGCCGCGCAGAAATCGATTTTGCAATTCTTGTTCATGGGCCACACGACCAATCTTGTGTTTAGCTTTGTCTCTCACTGGCTGCTACAGATTTCAGCGGCGGTGGTCAGCGTCCTGCTGTTCTTTTTGATCTACTGGATTCTGCCCAATCGCAAGCTGCCTGTCCGCGCTGTGCTGCCGACCGCAATTGTGATCGGGCTTTTCTGGGAACTGGCAAAGATGCTGTACGTTGCGGTGCTGCCATGGATGAACCTTCACTCGGTTTACGGCCCATTTTCCGTCTCGGTGAGCTTGATGTTGTGGGCGTTTATCACTGGCCTGTTGCTGCTTGCCGGCGCGCATTACTCGGCCTCCCGCTCATGCCTTGCGCCTGGCTTACCTGGCAGATTTAGAACGGGCAAGGGAAGAGGCAGTGCAAGAGAGGGAGAACGACAGCTAGTGAGATCGTCTATTCCGGCTGCAGAGGGACTTTGCAGCTTGCGGAAAGCGCTTTGTACGAAGGGGCTTCACAGGCTGCGGAAAAAGTCGCGATCGGGTAGGCCGGGGATTTATCCCCGGCACAAACGGAATGAAATCATATTGGGCTTTATAGTCTGCGTGAGAACTCGGATGATCCTCAGCCCCGAAAGGGGCGGCCTGAACTTGTTCGCCAGACGCAGTCCGAAGGACGGAGTCCTGGGTTAGGCGGTGAGAGATGGTTAGTCCCGTCCAGGGACGGTTGAAACGCGCGGACGTGGATTCAGCCGTCCCTGTGGGACTGGAGCTTCCTCTTCTTCAACACAACCCAGGACTATGTCCCATAAGCGTTAACCTAATTTGGGAGACATCGAGTTTCGAGAAGACCTGGTTTTTGGGATCTCCGCACTCACCACAAAATCGTCATCCTGAGCGGAGCGCTTCACAGATGGATCGTGTGCCACAGCGCTTGGTGGCGCGGAGTCGAAGAGCCTGTCCTGAGCGTAGCCGAGGGAACCCCGACGTTGCTTATCTGCCCATGCTGTTCGGAGCTTTTCAACTGCCACCGCTCGTTGGAGCGCAAGCACTCGGAAAAACAACGCCAACGCTGGTGGCGCGAAAAAGAAGCTCAAGCTCATGCGCAGATCATCCCGAGTGCAAAGACTTTACACAGACTGATTGCTGGAAGAGGCCACAGCGCATACAAGGATGCATGCGCGACCATGGTGCGTACCACGGCAGATCCTGTTCCTCGGGCTTCGGTGGTTGAAAAGCTCTGAACAGCATGCGCAGATAAGCAGCGTCGGGGTTCCCTCGGCTACGCTCAGGAGCAGGCTCTTCTGACTCTCGCGCCACCAAGCGCTGTGGCACACGATCCATCTGTGAAGCGCTCCGCTCAGGATGGACGATTTTTGTGAAGAGTTTGGACGAAAAACTTTTTCCATAGGTTAACGCTTGTATGGACTACGTCCTGGGCTAAGTTCAGGCAGAGCTGTCCAAATTAGGGGTAGAATGAAGCTCGTTGCGCTGATTTCATTGAGATACAACAGGTGTGACAGCTGGAGGTGGCGCCCCAGGTCACGGTAGCGACGAGAGTTGCGCCAGGAGCCGTCTATTCTCACGTCGTGCGTCGAAGGTCTGGAGGGGGCGCCCCGCACGTTCGCCCGAAGCGTACGTGGGACGAAAACGATGGGGCGAAGCCCCTTCGAACGCTTTTGCCCTGCGCGAACGCAACTGTTCCCAGAGAGAATTGTTCTGAATCGAGAAAAGCATTCGAAAACATCGTTTTCGGCCCATGTACGCTGGGGCGAACATGGGGCACCCTTCGCACCGTCGATTTCACAGTTTGCACAAACCTAATTTGGACAGGTATGAAGTTCAGGTCGCCCCTGCCGTCACCCTCTCTAGCCCTGAGGTTGTCTGTTCCATTCTTTCGTCGCAAAAAACGCTTGATTGCGTCCGAATATATCTCAAAAGCGTACCTCAGGGCCTAAAGGCCGGGTTGGGACTGCATTTCTGCCGGGGATAAATCCCCGGCCTACCCGATCGCGACTTTTTCCGCAGCCTGTTCAGCCGTGCCGTCAATGTACTCTTATCCACGCTCTCAGGGCGTTCGCGGTTCAGGAATATCGCTGCGGAATCCTATGCCTTCCAACGCGGCCCGACTTCGGAGTTGGCCATGAAGTTCTTCCAGACAAGGCCGGTGCGATAGTTCTCTATCATGACGACCATCGGCGCCTGGTTCAGACCCATGGTTATGCCTGAATACCAATCCCGCTGCAGGTTGAAGGCGTCGCGGAAGCCATAAATTGACCAGGTCTGGGCGCCCAGGTCGCGGTAGAAGTGTTTGAGCGCGGCCATGGATGGTTGCGGCGTGTAGGGGAACGCACTGATAGCCCCGGTGGGCGCGATGGTGCCGTCGTCGAGATCAAATGTTGGTTCATAAGGAACGTAGCCATCCGGGCCATCGACCGCGGTAAGACCCCAGGTGTCTTCGCCGTAGCCTTTCCAATGATGTGGATTGTGGATGCAGTATTGCTGGTTGATGAGCGCCTGGGCGCGATTGTTGTTGAAGTAGTCCGTGAAACGGTCATGGATGCCGCGAGGATCAAAGCCCATAAACGAATAGTCAGTGAAGAAGAGAGGGCCCCCGGTGTTTGCTCCCACGTCGAGCTTGATTCCAAAGTATGACTTGCCATTGGCATACTGATTTCCAACGCCTTCGCCAACCCATCCACTGTAGTAGTCGCTGGCGGGAATGCCATGCGTAGGGGAGGCAATGGCGTCCAGGTAGGTGATCATCACCTCATTCCACCCGGTAAGGCGATTGGCAATATGGAACGAGTATTCCGGCGACCAATGCCAGTAAAGAGCGTCCCGTTGCGGCGTCGCTCGAAACCAGTTCCAGTCCACCCCTTCCCAAAGTTTGGTGATGCGCTGGTAAAGTTCGTGCCCGGACGCGCCGTCTTGCTTGAAGTATTGCCGCGCTGCCAGCAGCCCTTCCATCATGAAGGAGGTCTCCACCAGATCCGCGCCGTTGTCGTACATGTCGAAGACCGGCAATCTGCGTCCTGTGCTTCCGCTGAGGAAATGCGGCCACGCACCGTGATAATGGTCCGCTGTGGCGAGAAATCCTGTAACCCGCAACAGACGCTCGATTGCCTGCTGGTGAGTGATGAAGCCGCGGTCAGCGGCCACGACCGTGGCCATCACCCCGAAACCGCTGGCGCCCACTGCGACAATATCGTCGTCGCCCGGTGTGTTTTCGCGTGTCATCCCGGAGTGCGGCTCGGCTGCCTCCCAGTAATAGCGAAACCCAGCCTCCTGCACCATGGTGAGAAGTTCATCGTCGGTCATCGCATGTGTGGTTGCACTCACCGTGCCCGAGGGGGCCGATTCGAGCAGCGATGAAGTCCGCGCGGTAACCCGGTAGGCAGCGGTCATGTGAGGATTTCCAGTGTAGTCGCAGAAGCGGTTTACGCCTGGCCGCTGTACGCCGATGGGCCGAAATGGTTCGCCGCCGACCGATCGATAGATCACATATTGCGCCAGAGCCGGATCTTCAACGGGTCCCCAGGTGATATCAATGTGCCGTTCGTATCCTTTAGCCTCTAAACCCGTCGGGGTGGGTGGCGCCGCTTGTCCCGAGGGCGGGTCATCTTCGATGCGGATGTCATCCAGCAGCAGCGTGTGTGGCCGCGCATCCGCATTTCCCTGTACCAGGATCAAGGTATTCATGCGATGGGGCTCAAATGCATTCACCGAAGCGGTGCGGAAGGATGTGAGAGGAATTCCCACGCGGGTCCAACTGCCTGGCTTTATATCTTTCGTGAAGGCGCCTAGATCGAGCGGCTGCGTAAAATTCCCGCCGGCTATCTCGCAACGCGAGATGGGGAAGGGCAACGGCATCGATTCCATCTGCATCATAGAGCCAGAGGAAGAGCTTAGCTCCGGGAAAGGACTTCGTACGGTTGCGCCATTCGTATAGCCTGACTTCCGCCGACCAGCCACCGTTGGGATCAGACTCCATTGGAGTTCTAACGAGTTGGGGCTGCTGATAAAGATGTCGTTGTTCACCGGAAGCTTTTCGTCGATAAGCTTGAGAGTGCTGGGAGGGCTTGCTTTGCCGCTGCTGTAAAAGTAATTTGTCCGGCGAAAGGCTGTTCTCGAAAAAACCTGCTGCGAATAATTCTGATCTGCGCGGGCACGTGTGTTTCCTGCGATAAAGAGGAACAGAGTTAATCCTGCAATTGAGGTTTTCGTCAGGCGGCTGGTAACCGATCACTTTGTCTCTCCGTGATGCGACTTGGGTAATGGAAGCATGAGATGAAATTTTTGCCACGTGAAAGCGCACGATGTCGAAGCGGTATTCCGGGGGCAACTCTGTTCACCGCCCCCTATCGAGTGGTACGAATTTTAACCGAGCGCAAACGATTGCGCAAAGGCGAATCGTATCGCCTAACGAAATGGCAGCTCATCGCCGAAGAGCAGATTAGGACCGCGATTCGGTTGAGCCAAGCGTCTGGCAGGCGCTCTAAACGTAGCCGAGACGGATGCAGTCGGTCACTTAAGGGAGGCAGTATGCACGTTACCAAAGGCTATCAGGACGGGTTGTCTTCGTCGATCAAGAAGTATTTTTCCACTTTTCTCTTAAGTTTAGCCGCTATCCTGCTGCTTGTGCCCGCGGCGCACGCCCAGTACCGCACCTCGATTCAGGGAGTCGTGACCGATACCACTGGCGCTGTGATTCCCGGCGCCACGCTGACCCTCACCGACACTCGGAACCAACGAAAAGCAGGTCCGCAACAGCGATGCCAGCGGTATCTACAACTTCAACGCATTGCCGCCCGATACCTTTACCCTGGTCGTCACAAAGACTGGATTCCAGAAGAAGGTTCTCGACCAGCTGCAACTGATTCCCGAGCAGGCCGAACTGCGATCAACGTGCAGTTGGCTGTTGGAGCCGATACGCAGACAGTCACCGTCGACGCCTCAACTGCGCCGCCCTCGATACAGAAACCGCGAACAACGGCCGAACGATTTCCGAAAACGAAATCCAGCATATGCCGGCGTTTCGAGCGCGACGCGACCAGCCTCATTCAGTTGGCGCCCGGGAGTTCTGGCCGATGGATCGCAGCAGGGCGGCGGCGGTGGATTCCAGGCCCCAGGAACGCAGACCGGCGCCTCATCGGGCGGCGGCGGCAATCTGGGGCATTCCAGCAGTATCTTTGCCACGGAAAATGGCGCCTCGGCCAACGCCAACGGCGGCCAGTTTGAAAACAACGGCTACACCGTCGACGGCATCAGCACCGTGAGCGCCGTCTGGGGCGGATCGACGGTCATCACTCCCAGCGAGGATTCGATCGGCAACGTCAAGATCGTCACCAACGCCTACGACGCTGAGAACGGCCGCTTCGCCGGCGCGCTGACCGAAATCACCTCGAAGAGCGGCACCAACGAACTCCACGGCAGCCTGTTCGCCCAGATCATCCGCCCGGGATTGAATGCGTATCAGCGCTGGAACGGCCCGGCTCGGTCGTGGCCTTCGATCCGACGACGGGCGAAGCTCACGCCGCCGAGCGTGGCCTGCTCAGGGACGAAGACCGTTACAACCAGTTCGGCGGCAGCATCGGCGGGCCGATCTGGAAAAACAAGATCTTTGCCTTCTTCAACTACGAGGGGCAAAGCGAGACATATGCCTGCGACGAGCACGGGATGGTACACGACCTCGGCGCTTGCGTCGTTGGCTCCCTCGGGCAGCATCGCCTCCACCTATCTGAATTTCCCAGGGAGCAGCCGTTCTCGGCACGGTGATTGGCTCCGCGACCTGCGCAGATGCCGGACTCACTGAAGGCGTCAACTGCAGCAACCATCTCGGGCAGGGCTTGAACATCGGTTCGCCGCTCACCACCGGCCTCGGCACGCAGGATCTCGACCTATGTCAGCAGCACCAATCCCGGCGTTGGCAGCGGACTCTCGAACGTCGCCGATATCGCCGAATACAGCATCAGCAATCCCACCAGCAGCGATTTCAAGCAGTACAACGGACGCCTCGACGCCGACGTGACCAGCAAAGATCACGCCAGCTTCGCGATTTACTGGGACCGGCCACCACGACCACACTACAACGGCGGATTTGGTTATGACCTCTTCAATCACTCGCAGGTCAACGATGCCTTCTCGGTCATCTGGAACCACATCTTCTCGCCGACCTTCCTGAACGAAGCCCGCGCCAACGCCGCAGGATGGCGCTACAACGAACTCGCCAGCAACCCTCAGGCGCCCGTTCGGCCTGCCCCAGGACAGCGTCACTGCAGATCGGAAACATCAGCCTGGGCAGCTTCGGCGTGAGTGCTCCCAGCGCATCTGGACCAATGGACCTATGGCTACAAAGACGTCGCCACCAAGGTTCTGCATGCGCACACCATGAAATTCGGCTTCGATTTCACCCGGCTTTACTACCTGAACGATCCGATCGGCGACGCCGAATTACACCTTCTACAATCTCTGGGACTTCATGAACGATGCCCCCGAGGCCGAGGGCGGCCCGTTTCAGGCGACCACCGGATTTCCCGGAGGCTACCGCAACGACAACCGCGAAGACATCTGTCGGCATCTTCTTCCAGGACGACTGGAAGGTGCGCCCCAACCTCACCCTGAGCGCCGGCCTGCGCTACTCCTACTTCGGACCGCTCACCGACAAGGACAACAACATGGGCGTGCTCTCGTTCGGCAGCGGCACCACCCTTTTGACGGGGATCACCATTCGCACCGGCATCGACGCCTGGACGGCGCAAAAGCTGAACTTCGGACCGCAGTTCGGCTTCAACTGGAGTCCGGCTCCTTCCAAGAGCAAGCTGGTCGTTCGCGGCGGTTTCGGCCTGAACTATAACCAGGAGCAGATCGCAAACGCCAACAATTACGACGGCAACCCGCCGGGAACGAGCTCTATTCCCGGCTACCAGCACAGAGCCCCACGAACATCAACCCGAATATCATCTACGCGGTTTCGAGCAGCCCGACCAACATCTTCGGCTATCCGGCGAATCCGAACGCAATTACCACCTTTAACTCCGCCGGCCTGCCCACCGCAGGCGGCGCAAACCTGGGCGGCTTGCCCGGCCACATGCCCACCCAGTACTCGCACCACTACTCGCTCGACATCGAGTACGATCTGGGTCACGCGCTGGTCGCCAATCTCGGCTATGAGGGCAGCTCGGCCACCACTGCTGTACAACTACGACGCCAACGCTCTGGGAGATATCATGGGCGCTCCGCTGAATCCTCTGGTCAACAGCGTCAACACCTTCGGCAGCAGCGGCAAGTCGAATAACAACATGATGCTCGCCGGGCTCAAGCATCAGTTCGCGCATACCTTCTCCGCGGAAGGCGCAGTTTACCTGGGCCCACAGCATGGATACCGATTCCGGCCCCTACTCCCGCGATCCCTATCTGTACAACCCGCAGTACTCCTACGGACGGTCGGACTTTGACATCAACCAATCCTTCAAAGTCTTTGGCGTCTGGCAGCCGGTTATCTTTCACGGCAGCCATGACTGGGCAGAGAAGGTCGCCGGCGGATGGTCGCTGAGCGGCATCCTGACCCTCCACTCCGGCTTTGGATGGACTCCGGTCTTACACGGCGCCGCACCAGATCTATTGCAATACCTGCAACTACGGATACCTGAACCTGCGTCCCACACTATCTTGGAGGCGCCGGCAACAGCACCAGCAACAACGCCTTCAAGACGGGAAGCAACTTCTCCAACCCGGGCACCGTCCAACACCGGCACGAACAACAATCTGTTCCCCAATAACTACTTCAGCGTTCCGAACTACGCGGCTGCCATCACCGACAACGCCGGGACAGTCGACGAACAACTTCATTCCCGCGCCGGGAATCGATCGCAACTCCTTCCCTGGCCCCGGATACAGAGATGTCGACTTCACCTTCGCCAAGGCGTTCGGCTTGCCCAACATGCGCGTCCTGGGCGAAAACGCGAAGTTCGAAATCAAGGCCAACATGTTCAACGCCTTCAACCTGCTGAACATCAACCCAAGCAGCATCTCGACCAACATCGCAGAATTCCAACCTCGGTCAGGCCAGCCGCTCTTGGGTCGAGAACGGTCGATTTCCAGGCGCGCTTCAGCTTCTGAGGGACTAAACTGGCGGCAACGGACTATCAATGGCAACCTCAACCCGGCTCTCACTTTTCGAGTATTTGAAGACGAGCTACCGGCCTGACCGGGAGTATGTTGACGGCGAGCTCTTGGAGCGAAATGTGGGGAAGTGGGAGCATGCGCGGCTTCAGGCTCTGCTGGCAAGCTGGTTCCAGTCTCAGGAAAAGAGTTGGTCAGTTAAGGTAGCTACAGAACAGAGATTGCAAGTTTCCCCCACCCGTGTCCGTATCCCAGACGTCATGCTGGTATCGCGCGGACCGCAACCTGAGGTCATCGTGAACCCGCCCGTGCTCGTCGTGGAAATTCTTTCCCCGGACGACACCTATACCGAGACCCAGTCGAGGGCTGCGGATTACTTGCGAATGGGTGTTCCCTGCGTTTGGATCATTGATCCGGCGTCCAGAACTGGCCGCCAGTGCGTTGGGGATGCGTGGACAGCCGCAGATACACTTGAGCTTCCGGGGACAGAGATCCGGGTTAGCCTGTTGCGACTCTTCGCCGACCTTGATGAGGACTGAGATCGAAGGCTCTCTCACCGAACCCGGAAGGCTTTGACCGCGATGTCATTGGGGGCGCGCCCGGCCGGGAACAGGGTCAGCAGGGAAGCGGGATTAGTGGTGGTGCGCACGGCGGCAATATCCGCTGATTGCGCATTCACCACCAGCAGAATACGGCCGGAGGCGGAGAAGGCCAGGGCGTCGGGACCCTCGCCCACTCTCACCCCGGGCGGAATCAGCTTGCCGTCGTCAATGCTGTAAACACCCACCCGCCCGGCACTGAAATCGCTCACATACAAAAGAGAATTGTCCGCGTTGACCAACCCGCGCACGGGGTGGGGGCCGACCAGGTAGGCGCCGCCTACTTCGTTGGTGGAGGTGTTGATCTCCGAGATGGTGTCGCTGTCGTAATTGGAGACGAAGGCCTCCCCGCCATCGGGCTTCAGGGCAAGGTGGATCGGAGTCTTTCCCACGTCGAGGAAGCTGAGCAGAACGTCGGAGGAGGTGGGCTCGCTTCCGGTTGCATGGGCCAGCCCGATCACCATAACCTGGTGCCCTCCGGAGCACGCTACGAATGCTTTAGACGAGTCGGGCAGGATGATGGCATCCGTGGCTCCCGGGCAATGGTCGAAGCTGCTTCTTACCTTGAACGAACCGGCGTCGGCGATGCTGACGCTGCCGCTGGCGCGATTGGTAATCACCACGGTTTTTCCATCGCCGGCGATACGCGCCAGGCCGGGCGCCTCACCCGCGCCGATGACGCCAATCTCAC
This sequence comes from uncultured Acidobacteriaceae bacterium, assembly GCA_963787145.1. Lineage (GTDB taxonomy): Bacteria > Acidobacteriota > Terriglobia > Terriglobales > Acidobacteriaceae > PALSA-350. Next base: position 38,743 of record CAWBBY010000030.1, on the reverse strand, counting down.
GGCGAAGCCCAAGGTCGAGCACCGAGACATTATTGGAAGCGGAGTTGGCCACGTAGGCCCGGGCGCCCTGCGCATCCAGATCAATAAAGTAGGGCCGGCGGTGCACCGGAATGGTAGCAGCGACGGTGTTGGTTTCGGCATTGATTACGGTTACCGTACCGCTGCCGGAATTGACGACATACACTTCATTGCGGCGAGGGTTTACCGCTAATCCAGAAGGACCGGCGCCCACCGCGATCACCCGGTCCTGCCGCATGTTGACCAGGTCGAGGACGGTGACGGTATTGCTTCCGCCGTTGCTGATGTAGGCGTATTCGCGGTAGTTCGCCGGGTAGTCGGATCGCGGTCGCGGCAGCCGGCCGCGCCAAGCGTGAGCAGCAGCAGCCAGGGTAAGCAGCGAGGTACCAGCGGCTTTACCCGGCAGAGGTGGCAACGGTGATTCCGCGGGGCAGAGACCGGTGGACGGCCCCGGCGATCTGTGAAACCTCATCCATCAGTTGGACAAACTGGTCGGGATAGACCGACTGTGCGCCATCGGAGAGGGCTTTATCCGGCTGGTGGTGCACTTCGACCATCAGGCCGTCGGCGCCGACCGCGGCCGCCGCGCGAGCCAGGGGCAGAACCATGTTGCGCTTGCCGGTGCCATGGCTGGGGTCAACGATGATAGGCAAATGGCTAAGCCGCTGCACTGCCGGAACGATGCTGAGGTCAAGAGTATTGCGGGTGTGATCGGCGAAGGTGCGGACCCCGCGTTCGCACAGAATCACCTGGTAGTTGCCCTCGCTCATGACATACTCGGCAGCCATCAGGAGCTCGTCCAGGGTGGCGGACATGCCGCGCTTGAGCAGAACCGGTTTGCGGGCCCGCCCAGCGCGCTTGAGCAAGGAGTAGTTCTGCATATTGCGGGCGCCGATCTGAATCACATCGGCGTATTCCTCAACCAGTTCGAGACTCTCATTGTCCAGCGCTTCGGTAACGATGCGCAGGCCGAAGATGTCGCGGATCTCAGCCATGATCTTCAGCGCCGTCCTCGCCCATGCCCTGGAAGGCGTAGGGCGAAGTGCGCGGCTTATAGGCGCCCCCGCGAAAGAACTGGGCTCCGGCGCGGGCGATCTGCTCCGCAACCGCAAAAGCCTGCTCCCGGGATTCGATGGAGCAGGGCCCGGCAATCACCGCCAGGTCGCGGCCGCCAATGCTCGCATTGGTGCCCGGAAAGGTAACGACCGTGTCCTCTTGCTTTACATCGCGGCTGACCAGCTTGTAGGGCTTGGTGACCCTGATCACCTCGGCTACGCCGGAGAGCTCTTCGAGGTCGCCCTGATCGACGGCGCCCTGGTTGCCGGTGATGCCGATGGCGGTGCGTTGCGCCCCGGGCATGGGATGGGGGCGAAAGCCCAGGACGCTGAATGTGCTCGCAGACGGCCTGAATTTCTTCCGGCGTCGCCTGCGGTTTCATGACCACGAGCATAGGCGATCAACGACCTTTCGTTGCCTTCTAAGTGTACTGTCCACAGTGAGGTGCGGCAAACCTCGGAGGGGATGGAGCAACCCTAGGAGTTCGAGAGTGAGACTGTCATGCCGTGAATGGACGGGATCTTCACCCTCGCTGATCTAACGGGTTAGGATGGGCGCCCCAGGTTCGCCACAGCGTACGTGGGCCGAAACGGGGGGCGCTGCCCCTTCGAATGCCTTTGCTATGGGATTGAAGGGATCCGTCGCCGAGAGCAACGATCATAGGAATGAAGTAAAAGCATTCGAAGAAGATCATTTTCGGCCCATGTACGCTGCGGCGTAACTTGTGGGACCCGTTCATCAACCTGGGCTGCCGTAGATCAGCATAAATCCTGATATACCTGAGCTGATGAATCACACACCACGACTTCGCTTGTTGCGCCGCCGGATGAAGCAACGGGGCATTGACGGCTTGCTGGTCACGCATCTGCCGGATGTCCGCTACCTGTGCGGATTTACCGGGTCCAATGCCTACCTCGGCATTACCGCCGAATCGTGCGGCCATGTTCACCGACGGCCGGTACATTGCGCAGGCGCGGCAGGAAACAAAGGGAGCACGGGTGGTGATCGCGGCTAAGTCCGCACGCAATGAGGCCTGCCTTTGGCTTTCCTCGAGCGGGGTCAAGCACTGCGCCTTTGACCCGGCAGTCGACCACGGTTGCCGAGCTGGCGCTATACCGCAAAGCTTTGCCTCCGGGGCATCGCGGATTCTTCCAGCCACTGGCCGAGCCACTGGTCTGCAATCTGCGGCTTGATTAAGGATGAGGAAGAACTCCGGCTGATGAAGCAGGCCGCCCGGCTGGGTGTGGAGCTGTTCCATGAACTCCTGCCCCAGCTGCGCCCGGGAGTACCGGAGACGACGGTTGCGGCGCTGTTGGAGCACAGCGCGCGTTCGCGCGGAGCAGAAGGCATGTCCTTCGAAACGATCGTCGCCGGCGGCCGGCGTTCGGCCTTGCCGCACGGCCGGGCCACCGCCCAGCGATTGCCGCGTAAGGGCTTCTTAACACTCGACTTCGGTGTTATTCTCAAGGGTTATTGCTCAGATATGACACGCACTGTCTTCCTGGGCCGGCCCACACCTCGGGAGCGCTTCACGTATGATGCTGTGCGGGAGGCGCAACAGGCTGCGGTTGAGGCGGTCAAGCCTGGGGTCTCCTGTGGTGACGTAGACGAGGCAGCGCGCAGCGTCCTGCGCAAGGCCGGTTTGGGTGAGTACTTCACTCACTCCACCGGGCACGGTGTGGGACTGGAGATCCATGAAGCACCCCGCATTGCTGCGGACCAGTCGCAGTCCCTTTTGCCGGGAATGGTCGTCACCATCGAGCCCGGCGTCTACATCGCAGGTCAGTTTGGAGTTCGCATTGAGGATATGGTTGCCGTTACCCGAGAGGGTGGGCATGTTCTGACGCCGGCATCCACCGGTTGGACGCAGCTCTGAGGTTGGCCATCGTATTCAGCGAATCGCGAAACCGCTTAAGCAGACGAGAGATTCATGACGCCTGATGAAAACAAAGAGTTGAAGGAACTGGTTGAGTTCCTGAAAGAAAATGGTATTGGCGAGTTCGAGTTCGAGCGCGGCGACCTCAAGGTTCGCATAAAGTTTGGACAGCCAGGGCAGGCAACAGCCGCCTCCGCGTTGGATCTTGCCCGTCTGGGGCAGTTGTTGTCGCCCGGGCAGAACTCGCCGCCGGCGGTTCGCAGGGCATCCATGCCGTGGCTTCCGCTGCGCCGGCTTCGGCCGCAGATGCGGCCGCAGCCGATGAGGGGAGGCGCTGCACATCGTCAAATCGCCGATCGTGGGCACCTTCTACGAGTCTTCCTCCCCGGGCGCCCCGGCCTTTGTCAAGGTTGGCGATGAGATTGAGGCCGGGCAGGTGCTCTGCATTGTCGAGGCCATGAAGCTGATGAACGAAATCGAATCGGACGCCGCCGGGGAAGTGGTCAAGCGCCTGGTCAGCAATGGCCAGCCGGTAGAATACGGCCAGCCGCTTTTCGCGTTGCGCCCCCATCGGGCGGTTTCCTGATTCATTTCAGCTCATAAACGTCACCGTAACTGCAAGCGTGCACTGTTAAGTTTGCTCGGGGCTTTGATTGAAACCAATGTTTCGCAAACTGCTCATCGCCAACCGTGGCGAAATCGCACTTCGCGTGATCTGCGCCTGCAAAAGAACTGGGGATTCGCACGGTTGCGATCTACAGCGAAGCGGACCGCAACTCGCTCCACGTTCGTTTTGCCGATGAAGCGATCTGCATTGGCCCGCCGCGGTCGGCGGAAAGTTATCTGAATGTGCCCGCGGTCATTTCAGCGGCGGAGATCGCCGATGTCGATGCCATTCATCCCGGCTACGGGCTGCTGAGCGAGAACGCGAACTTCGCCGAGGTTTGCCGCGCCTCCAACATTAAGTTCATCGGGCCCACTCCTGAAGCGATACGGCTGATGGGCGAGAAAGAAAAAGCTCGCCAGGCGATGAAGAAGGCGAAAGTCCCCATCCTGCCCGGTTCCGAAGGCGTGCTGCAGACCGAGGAGGAGGCGTCCGTCATGGGCGCGGTCGGTTGGCTTTCCGGTCATTCTCAAAGCCTCGGCGGGTGGTGGCGGACGGGGCATGCGCGTGGTTCGCTCCGACGAGGAGCTACCGCAGCTCTACCAGGCGGCGCACATCGAGGCGGCGAACGCCTTCGGCAATGGCGACCTGTACATGGAGAAATTCATTGAGCGGCCGCGGCACATCGAGTTCCAGGTGCTGGCCGACGAGCACGGCAATGTGGTTTCCCTGGGCGAGCGTGAGTGCTCCATCCAACGGCGTCACCAAAAGCTGATTGAAGAGGCGCCCTCTCTCCAGGTAACGCCCAGGATGCGCGAAGACATTGGCAAGACGCTCAGGAAGTGTCTGAGTTCGATCGGCTATCAGAACGCCGGGACGGTCGAGTTCCTCATGGACGAGGACGGCAAGCTTCACTTTATCGAGATGAACACCCGCATCCAGGTGGAGCATCCGGTGACCGAGGTGGTGACCGGCATCGACCTGGTAAAGGCGCAGCTGCGGATTGCCGCGGGGGAAACGCTGAGCAGCATTCTTCCCGAAGCGGTGACCATTCGCGGCCATGCGATTGAGTGCAGGGTGAATGCCGAGCATCCGGAGAAGTTCACCCCTTCGGCCGGCCGCATCACCGCCTTCAATGTTCCCGGCGGCAACGGCGTGCGGGTGGATACGGCGCAGTATGCCGAAGGCGTCGTGCCTCCTTATTATGACTCGCTGATCGCCAAGCTGATCGTCCACGGCAAGGACCGGGCCGAGGCTATGGCCCGCATGTCGCGCGCGCTGGAGATGTTTGTGGTTGAGGGCATCCACACGACGATCCCGCTGCACCGCCGGATCTTCGAAGATGCGGAGTTTCGCGAGGGATCCTTTGACACCAAGTTCATGGAGCGCTTCTTCGAGCGGGAGAAGGTTCGCCGCGAGCAGCTTCTTACCCAAGGTTGATGATGGCCCGGCGGCTCGACCTGCCCCGCTTTTATCCCATTGTGGATGCCGGGCTTCTGCTGCGGGCGGGGCTTTCTATGGAGGGCTTTGCCCAGGAATTGCGGGATGCCGGCATCCGCTTCCTGCAATACCGCGACAAGGATGCGCCGGATGAACTCCTGCTGGAGCGGGCTGCGCTGCTGCGCAGGATCTTCCCGCCGTCGGATAGCTGTCTCATCCTGAACGACCGTGTCCCGCTGGTGCTCTCTGCGGGCTACGACGGGGTTCATGTGGGCCAGGAGGATGTTTCTCCGGTTGACGCCCGCGCGCTGCTCGGATCGGATGTGTTCCTCGGGGTCTCGACCCATGGCGAGCGCCAGCTCCTGGCTGCTGCCGACGGTCCGGCGGATTACGTGGCTATCGGGCCGGTCTACGCCACCTCGTCCAAGCAGGTTCCCGATCCGGTGGTCGGCCTCGAAGGGGTCCGGAGCGCGCGCGCCATCACGGCTAAGCCGGTCGTTGCCATTGGCGGCATCAGCCGAGCTAATTGCGCCGCCGTGATTGAGGCGGGGGCGGATTCGGTTGCGGTGATCTCCGATCTGATCCCGCGCGAGGGTGGTTCGACGGGCAAGATTGTGGAGGAGTTCTTGTTGTTGTGCGCAGAGGGTGCGCCTTAACGTTTTAGGCTTTTTAGTCCCCGCATCGGCGGGTGGAAGTGTCTAACTTACCGGCGACGCATATCAGCCAACCTCACCTTCGGCATGGCAAGCAGCTCAGCCCCTTCACACCACACTTGGGTTACCCAGACGCTTACGCTCAAGCTAATCTCCCGGACGCGACTCAGTATCGGTTACGTCCTTACGCCCTTTTGTCACGCCTTTTTTGGTCACGAATTAGCTCACTTCCAGCTTCCTATCCCCGTCGGGCGTCCAGCATGAAGTATGATAAAGTATGCAGATATACCGCGAACCGAGGGATCCACTATGGCAGATCTTGAGCGCTTGACCATTACCCTTCCCGCCGATATGGCAGGCTTGATAAGAGGCGCCGTCGATGGCGGAGATTATGCTTCTTCCAGCGAGGTAATCCGCGAGGCTTTGCGGGACTGGAAGATGAAGCGCCAGCTTCGCTTGGGCCAGCTTGCGGAGCTGAAGGCCGACATTGACCGTGGCTTGGCAGATGTGGCCGAGGGCCGGCTCACTCAGTTCGACGCCAGGCGGGTCATCGCGCGCGGGAGAAGCTATTAGCAGACCGCTCAACCTCCGCCTTACCGAGACGGCAGAAATAGACCTTGCTGAGATTTGGAGCTACTTCGCCGAAGAGGTCTCTGAATCATTTGCCAGTGACTTTCTCACGCGCATTGAGAGCCGATTCGACCAAGCATTGCAGCTCCCATTGTCCGGGGCGCCGCGTCCGCATCTCGGGCATGATCTACGCGTAGTCTTCTACGAGAATTACGCGATCTATTACCTTCCGCGTGCCTTACGCTCCGACGAAATCATCGTCGTTCGTGTCTTGCATACCTCCGATATTGTCTCGATCGGCGACGAAGGCGGGTTTGCAATTGATTCTCGACGCATCACTCCGGGCTGATCGATTGCATTCTTCCTGATGGAGTCGAGAGGCTCACTAGAAGACTCGATTCTGGTCTAAAATGTCAATTCGATCGCCAGTTTTGATCACCAATTCCAAAAATGGGTTCGGATAAAGCTGTGAGCCACTTTTCCGCGTGCCACGCAGAAGCGCGGACATCCTGGGTCGCTGCATCCGCAACATCGCCAAGGTTGCCTCCCACGTAGACATAGGCAACGGGTGAACTCGTTTTGCTGGGTTCGGGTTGATCTATAGTTTGAGCCAAGCCGGCTGCTGTGAGCGTGGCAGTCATGCAAACGAAGAGCTTTAGGTAACGTCTCATTTACGAGTCTCCTTTTCACGTGGCACGGCTGCGCCGAAAGTATATGCTCCCCGGGTGGAGTCTTGGGGACAGAAACCTGTGAAAACCTATGGATATCCGTGCCTTCCAACTGTTGAGCCTTCAGACTAATGAAGCGTCACCACTGCCGAAGCACTCTTGGTGGTATCTGCTTGTGAAACGAATGTTATGGCTACCTGACTACCGGTTATAGGTAAAGTCGCTGGCGCTGTATAGGTGTAATAGCCATAGAACGCATTGGCGGTTGGGGCAATCGTGCCCGTTGTAACGGAACCGCCTGCCACGCCATTGACCTTTGCAATAAGAGCGTTGTTGAGGTTGCCAATGGCATAGCCGTTAAACTGCTGCGTCCCGCCCAACGATACGGTGATCGCTGGTGGGAATAATGCTACCGTCACGGATGGGGAAGTAATAGTGAAAGTTGCAGATCCCGAGGCATTATATTGCATTGCGTTAAGAGTCACAGTGCCGGGGGTGGTAAACTCGCCCGCTCCTGTGTAGACAGGCGGTGCCGGGGGTGCGGTGTAGACGAATGTCGTACCGCCGATCTGGGTAGTTGGGCTTCCAAGGTCGGCATACGCATACGCGTCGAGGCTCCAACCCGGACTGTTCAGACTGCCGCTGCTTACTGTGGAGGTGAAGGTCACTGTGCCATTTACTGGAATGGATGCTGGCTGCGGAGAAATCGTAAGCGTGGCTTGCGGAGGATTACCGACCAAGCTGCCACCACCACATCCGATCAAACCGCCGCAGCAGATCGTCAGGAACCATGAAGCATTCGACCGATTTCTTTCCATTCGTACACCTTCTTCGGGTTTCTTTAAATAGCGCCGGCAATAGGACCTGTCTCGCGCGCAGGTGCCCAAGCTACTTAAAAGAACGAACTACAACACTTCCGCCATCGGGAACCGGGTACGGCGAGCCCGGAGCCTCGGCGATGCTCGTGGGGGTGACCGTATAGACGAACAGCTCCGCGCCGTCATAGCAGTTGGCGAGTGCGTAAAGCCCCATGGCATAACGCCGGCAGAGTGCGCATTTAGTGTGGGCTCGCGCGATAAATCGTTTTATGCGAAGGGAAAAGGACCCCCACGACTGCCCCAGCCACGCCACCGATGATCGCGCCCACCGCGGCTCCAGTGCCTTTGCCGCCGAGAAATCCGTTTGGTTCCCATGCCGCTGCTGTTATACCCCCTCCCGCGCCGGCGCCTATACCGGCCCCGATGAGAGCGTTGCGCAAACGGTGACTGCTCATCAGCCTCACCCTGCGCACCTGTGACCTTAGAATGGTCTGCTCGCTTGCATTTCCCTGGGTTGAAATCGCCGTATCGGAGACATTCAGGAAACTGCCGTAGTACTTCTTCGAGCTCGTATCGGCGACTTCAATTCTCTGTCCCGGCCGCAACCCACTTAGATCCGACCAGGACGCTTGGTTGGCTTGAGCCAATAAAGCACAGGGGAAGGCAGTGAAAAAAATCAAGAGTATGCTTCTCACGCTAAATGCTCTAGAAAATGATCCCATCTCTCTTTGAGACCCCCATCAATCGGAATTTTCTAATGGCGTCGCTGCGGCAAAGCATTTTCGAGCGTGACCGCAAAGAATGCGTGGCCAAACTCCGTCGGGTGGTGCGTATCCCAAAAGAACGTATGGTCGGGGTCGGCGCAAACTGCGGTTGTCAGGCACGGATCGGTAATGTTGGTAAATCCAAAGTGCGTCGGATCCGTTTCCACCGCATTGAGCAGGCTGAATACATTCAGGCGAATAATATGAATGCCCTCCAGGAATTGCTCGATCGCCAGCAATTCGTCCAGCGACTTGTCGGTTGCCGCGCTCGCCGCCGTGGCAAAGCTTACATTCCCCGCCGCCGCCGGCAGCAGACCCACGTTGAACAGATCGGGAATCACGAAATGCCTCGCGCCAGCCCGCCGAAGCAGCAATTCGCTATCCGCAATGCCTTCCGCAATCTGCTTTCCCAGTGTCTTCGCGGTGAGCCGGTGGTGGTGTCCAGAATGTCGTTCCCGCCGCCCTCCAGAACGTAGAGAGCATTGGGGTCGGCTTTGCCGCCGTGCTGGCTGAGATAAAGTTCCACCTGCTGCGGACGCTGGGAATCTTCCCCTCCGGGAATGCTCTGAGGCTCTGTTACCCAGGCCCCGCCGAACGCATAATCCGTCCCTCCCAGCAGGGAAGCCTTGAGCGGCACGCCCAGGAAGCCGGCCACATGGTCCAGCCAGATCGGGCCGTTCGAGAATCGGCCGTTGTAGTAGGGCGCGGCCGGTTCCGCGCCGCCTGTCGCCATGAAAATGTTGCCGACGTCACAGTAACTGTCGCCAAATACGTACAGGGCGTCGTAGCTCGCGGTAACCGCTCGGGCCGACGTCGATGCCAGCCCAAGCACGACCGCCATGATTGCTAACGAACTGCTCTTTCGCATATTCATCCTTCCTTCTGCTGCTCCGGATGTCATCCCGTTCAGGGTGTGCGCTCTGCGCACGCCAGCCGGACAGAACCGTGCTTTTGATCGCAATCACCATGGCCCCCAACAGCGAAAAGGGCAATTGTTTGGAGATAATTTCGAAATGATTTCGGATGATTTTGTAAGTGATTGAAAACTAGCGGCATTGTACGATTGTCCTTGCGGGGTTTCCCCGTGACTCACTCCCAGCCTGGAGACCCGAATGCCTGACCTGGTTCGCTTCGGACCTTTCGAACTCGACCTCGAAGCCGCGGAACTGCGCACCAACGGGCGAAGCTTGCGCCTGCCGGAGCAGCAATTCCAGATTCTGCACATGCTTCTGCTTGCGGAAGGCGGCGTGGTCTCGCGCGAGGAAATCCGCAAGCGTCTCTGGCCCAATGACACGGTGGTGGAGTTCGACCGCAGCATCAATGCCGCCATCATGAAGCTTCGGCTCGCGCTGGGCGACACGGGAGACAAGCCGCGCTTTATCGAGACCCTGGTGCGGCGCGGCTACCGGCTCATGGTTCCGGTCGAGCGGGAGCAAAGCACGTCGCCTCGCGCCGTCCGTTCGCGAGACCAGGCAGAGTTCCCTGGTTGGCCAGAAAGTCTCTCACTACCGTGTGCTGGGAATCCTGGGCGGCGGCGGCATGGGCCTGGTTTACAAGGGCGAGGACCTGAAGCTCAATCGCCCTGTGGCACTGAAGTTCCTGCCCGAAGAAATGGCCACGGACCCGTCTGACCGTTCAGCGCTTTGAGCGCGAAGCCCGCACCGCCTCTTCGCTGAATCATCCCAATATCTGCACTATCTATGAAGTAGAGGAGCACGAAGGACAGCCCTTCATCGTGATGGAACTGCTGGAGGGCGAAACTCTGCGGGAATTGATTGCGAGATTTGCCGACTCGGGCCGCGAAGGACCGCGTGGTTTGCCCCTTTCGCAGCTGCTCGACATCGCCGTTCAGATCGCCGAGGGATTGAACGCCGCCCACCAGAAGGACATCATTCATCGCGACATCAAGCCGGCCAATATCTTTGTGACGACCTCGGGAAAAGTCAAAATTCTGGACTTCGGCCTGGCCAAGGCGGGCGCAGGGACACCTGACCGATCTCGCTGGAAGAAGTGTCGCAGGATTCACCAGCCCAAGCCACGAGGATAGCCCCGTCGGATTGACCCTGAGCCGCACCGGAATCGCCCATGGGCACAGCTGGCTATATGTCCCCGGAGCAGGTGCGCGGGAGAGAAACTGGATGTCCGCACCGATCTTTTCTGCTTCGGTTTGATTCTCTATGAAATGGTTGCCGGGTCAGCGCCCTTTTCACGGCCGGAATGCTTCCGAGCTGAGCGCCGCGATCCTGAATGAAGCCCCCGCGCCGCTTTCCGCAAGCATTCCGGCCGGCCTTCGCGCGGTGATACTTACGCTGCCTGGAGAAATCGCCGGGTGATCGCTATCAGCAAGCCATGGAGGTACACGCCGCGATCCAGGGCGCGACGGCAGTACAAGCAGACAGAAATCGCCGGGGGGAGGACTCGACTGATAGCAAATTGGCCGCGTCAAAGCCGGTTACTGAGGCCGTCCCGCGCAGGAAGAGAAGCTTGTGGCATTGGGGCGGCGCAGCTGCGGCCAGCTCGCTGCTTGCAGCGGCAATCTTGTATTTCATGCCGGTGCCCGTTCCCAAGGTCACCGGCTCCACTCAGCTCACGAATGGAGCCGACCCCAAGCCGAACCTGGTGACAGATGGCTTGCATCTCTACTTTTGCGAGAATCGCACTGGAGCCTGGAAACTAGCCCAGATTTCGGTGGCTGGCGGAGATCTTTCTTTGCTTCGGGACTCCATCAGCTTTCCCAGGATCGAGGACATTTCTCTTGATCACTCTCGGCTTCTCCTCTCCTCTTCGAGCTCGATGAACGCTCCTCTCTGGACTATGCCTCTGCCTGAAGGCTCTCCGCGCAGGTTGGGAGATATCGAGGCAAATGGGGCAAGTTGGGCGCCGGATGGCGAGCACCTTGTTTTCAAGAGATTCCGGCGTTTACCTGGCCGCGATCGATGGCAGTGGCGCAAGAAGAATCGTATCCCTGACGCAGGGAACAACCAGGGGCGCACGCTTCTCCCCCGATGGATCCCGAATTCGCTTCAATGTCGCCAATAGCCAGGCCGGCCCAACAACGTTATGGGAAGTACGCGCCGATGGTTCCGATCTTCATCAACTGCTTTCCGGATGGCACGGTCCCCTGGACGAGGGCTTCAGTTGGACACCGGACGGCCGGTATTCCTATTCGGGAGCGCAGCAGGGAATGGCGCTCATGACATATTTGCCCTGCCGGAATTCCGAGGCTTGCTTCATAAACAAACGGACAAGCCTATACGGCTGACCTTCGGGCCTCTCAGGTTCGAGACCCCACTTGCCTCCTTGGACGGCAAGAAGATTTTTGTGTTTGGCTGGCATCAGCGCGGAGAACTCGTCCGTTATGATTCCGCCTCCAGACAATTTGTTCCGTTGCTCGACGGTATCTCAGCTTCGGATGTCTCCTTCTCGCGGGATGGCCAGTGGATCGCCTACGTCACTCTTCCCGGTTATGAACTGTGGCGCAGCCGTGTGGACGGGAGCGACAGGTTGCAGCTCATCTCGTCCTCTGGAAATACTCTCTCGCAACTACCCCGCTGGTCTCCGGATGGAAAGCAGATCGCGTTCATATCAGAGAGCCACGGTGGGAAAGCCTTGGAAGATTTTCCTGGTCTCGGCGGAAGGTGGGTCACCAAGGCCCCTCCTTTCCGAAAACACCCCCGAACTGGACCCTACATGGTCCAGTGATGGAACTCAACTCGCTTTTGGAACCGGAGACGTGTTTGGGACAGAATCAGAAATCAAGATTGTCAATATAGACTCCCATCAGGTTTCCGCCCTGCCTGGCTCCAGCGGCATGTTCAGCCCGCGCTGGTCTCCCGATGGCCGTTATCTGGCGGCACTCTCATTCGAGCGTCACCCAAAGAAACTCTTGCTCTACGATTTCCAGGCGAAAAAATGGGTCGAGTGGGCCACCAATCAGGACATGTGCTACTTATCCTGGGCGCCCGACAGCCGTTATGTGCAATATGTGCAAAGCACAGGAAGTGATAGTGATTCGCAGATTCGACGCGTGAAGATCGGCGAATCTAATCCGGAAGATCTTTTCACCCTGAAGGATTTGCGTCAGTTCGACGGAACGCTGGGTCGCTGGAGCGACACCGCGCCCGACGGCTCTCAGATGTTCGTCCGCGACGCAAGCGGGCGGGATATCTATGCGCTCGACGTCGATTTTCCTTAATCGACGTGGAATACTTAAAACCATGAGCGCCGAAGTCACACGTGAATTGCTGCAGACGTCGCCCGTCGAGGGGATGCCCGGCTGGGAGATGCGCCTTTTTCTCATCAAACCCGATCGCGTCGAAGTCGAAGAGACAGCGCTAACCTTTTGTCAAGTTCGGCCAGATGACAACCAGCGCTCAAGTCGATCGGCGTAGGTGCGGCTCGAGCGATGCTCCGAGCCGTCCGAGAGCTTTACCATAAATTCGCGGTTCTCGATGGATCGCAGTTCCAGTATGCCTTTTGACTGCACAATTCGGGAGCGGTGTATGCGAAGAAACTTCGCCGGGTCGAGCCTCTGTTCGAGAGAAGCCATCGTCTCGCGCACCAGGAAAGAACGACCGTTGACGTGCAGTTCAACATAGTCACCAGCAGCCCCAATCCACTCAACATCCTCCGCAGTGACGATTTGAATGCGGGACCCGGTTTGCACCGTAAATCGGGACGCGTATTTATCCGAGGCGCGGTCCAGCATTTTCATAACCCGCTGTGCCATTTCGGCCTTTAATTAGGAATCGACCAGATCACGAGCTCGACCGACCGCTGCCGCGAAGCGTGTGTCGTCCACCGGCTTCAGCAGGTAATGCAGTGCATGAACATCGAATGCCCGCAAAACATGTTGCTCATACGCTGTCAGAAAAATGACTGCCGGCATGTTTTCTATCGGCAATGCGCGCAGAACCTCGAAGCCGTCCATGCCCGGCATCTGGATGTCGAGGAACACAACATCGGGAGATCGTTCCAGAATTCTCTCCACCGCGGATACCCCGTCTCCGCATTCTCCAACGATCTCCACATCCTTGAATCGACGCAGCCTATGAACGACGCCACGCCGCGCCAAGGGCTCGTCGTCGACGATTAGAACGCGCACGGTGAAGCCTCCTGCAGGTTCCGAGCCCGGCGTAAAGGCAATTCCAGCACGACTTCGCAACCGCCCGCTTCAGGCCACCCAAGCGAGAATTCAAAATCCGTCCCATAAAGTGATTTCAGGCGCTCCGCCGTGTTTCCGAGACCGATTCCATTTCCATTCTTCTTTGCTCGCCTTCACCACGACGTCCGGAGTTCACGATGACAATGCGCAATCTGTCGGCATGAAGCGCGCTGTTGATCGTAATCCACCCACCCTCGATCAGTGGCGCCACCCCATATCGCACTGCATTCTCTACCAGAGGCTGGAGCAACATACTTGGCACCAGTGCATCCCGCGTTTCTATCGGAATTTCCATATCGAACTTCAACCGGTCTCCCAGCCTTGTTTGTTCGATGGCAAGATACCCTTCGGTAAAGACTAATTCCTGAGCGAGAGCCACTTCGACTGTGACCTCGGAGTCGAGGCTTGAGCGCAGAAGATCTCCGATCTGCGCCAGCATCCGCGTGGCCGCAGGCGCATTTCCATCCAGAACGAGAGTGGAGACCGCATTGAGCGAATTGAATAAGAAGTGTGGATTCAACTGATAGCGAAGTGCAAGCAGGCGCGCCTCTCTGAACTCAGACTCGGCGCGAAGCAGCCGCTCCTTCTCCATGCTCGATTGCTGCCATTGCTTAATGCTGAAATACAAACTGCACCACATGAAGAGAATGAAAAAAGACCACATCAAAACTGCAACCAAGGCGTGCCAGGGCACATGATAGAAATTCTGCAAAATGAGGCCGGCTGCGCAGGCTACGGGAATGGATGTGACCATGGCCGCCGCGGCTGCTTTCAATTCAAAAGCGATCCACGACTGCGATTGTCGCAGCAGCCAACGGCAAACAGGGCGCAGGGCACAACTTCCCAGGAACATCAAGACGATAGGCACCGTCTCTTCATCGATATACACACGCTTAGTCAAGAACGTATGAATGGATTCCAGAAGGTCGAAAAGATAAAAGCAGCCCCATCCTATGATCTGGATTTGCCAGAAGGACCGCAAATTCAGGACATTCTCTCGATTCATGAGTAGCATTTTAGCTCAGGCGCCGAAGAGGCATTCCACGGCCTGGCGCGCAAAACCTTCGACTCATCGCATCTCTCAATCGTCCAGCGGATTAGGTCCGGCTTATCAACTTCATTGAGCTAGGCTCTGCGTACGGTTCGTGTCCGATTAAATCCAACGTCGGTTACCGGCAGTTTCAACTGAACCTGATGGGCTCAACTAGTCCCAGGTATACCCGTTAAGCCTGTGCAAGGAGATCTGCGATGTCGCTGAAGGATAGGATTCCCGCCCGAACGAGTTACAACTTCCTGCTGTGGTTTCTAACCGCGACGTTCATGCTGTTGACCGCCGCACAACTTTTCGGCCAGTTGGAGGACCGGGAAGATTTCCGGCACTGTCCGCGATACGTCAGGTGCAGTCATTCCTGATGCCACGGTGACGGTAAAGAGTGTTGCTACGGGTGCGGAACGATCCGCCCAATCCGGAAGCATCGGCCAGTACCTGATCCCGGCTCTTACTCCGGGAACTTACGAAGTTACGGTCACCAATAAGGGATTTAAGACCTTCCGAACGAGCGTGGAAGTCACCGTGGGCGGGAGCGCAACACTGGACGCGCAACTGGAAATCGGTGAGAGCACGACTGTGGTTGAGGTAGTTGGCGGAGGGGCGACCGAGGTAAACACGCAGACCCAGGAGATGTCCCAAGTAGTCGACAGGCAGCAAATGGCGCAACTCCCCAGCCTTACCCGCAATGCTTATGATTTTGTTGCACTCTCCGGCAATGTCAGCAATGGAGACAGCACCTCCGTCAACCAGGGCAATAACAACGTGAACGGAAGCGGCCAGAATCTCACCACCCGCGGAGTGAGCTTCAGCCTGAACGGACAGCGCCAATCGGGCACTGAAATTCTGTTGGACGGCGTAGAAAACGTAGCTGTGTTTTCTTACGCGGTCGGCGAGAATGTGCCCATCGATTCGGTGCAGGAATATAGCGTGATTACCAACAACTTCTCAGCCGAGTATGGCCGCGCCTCAGGCGGCGTGGTCAATGTAACTACCAGGGCGGGGACCAACCAGTTCCACGGTTCCGCCTGGGAGTTCAATCGCCTGGCAGCCTATACGGCCAATACGTACGCCAACGTTGTGGAAGGTCTCCCCAAAGGCCAGTACACGCGAAATCAGTTTGGCTACCTGGTCGGCGGCCCGATTTTAAAGAACAAGCTGTTTATCTCTCAGAGCACGGAATGGACGCGCGTACGAAGTGCAGGCAAGTTTGACTCAGGAAATACTTGACCCGTCATTCCTGGCCATGCTGCCGGCAAATACGCAGGCCTACTTCGCACAGTACGGTACCGGCGCCTATCCCATCTCTAGCGTAGCCTCCACGGCCGGGCCACTGGGCATTGCCGGTTCTCAAATAAACGGGACTGGGGCCCCTATCTCAGCTTCGCAAGCTGTCTTCGATAACGTCAACTACAAGGCAAATTTCGATGCCGGCGGCGGCCTTCCCGGCAACCAATACGCCCTGGTGGGACGCGTCGACTACAACCTGAGCGATCAGACTCAGATGTTTGTCCGTGGTGGCCGGGAGTATATAGATTACCTTCCGGGAACAGTATTCTATAGCCCGTATCCGCAATACGAGGTGGGTTTCACCGACCTGAACCAGAGTTATCTTTATTCGCTGACCCACACTTTCAATAGCAGCCTGCTCAACAACAGCAAGGTCAGCTTCACCCGCTTCAATAATCAAAACTCGTTCAATAAGGCGTTGGTCAATACCCCTAGCCTGGAACTGGCGACGCCGGCGGACCCGGTGACCGGAGGCTACATTCAAATGCCGGGATTGCAGAACCAGGGACCGGGCGATGGTGGCCTGCCCTATGGCGGACCGCAGAATACACTGCAATTCGCAGATGACCTGTCGTGGACCAAGGGCAAGCACAACCTGAAGTTCGGCGGGATGTTTACCTACATGCAGTTGAACGTAGCCTATGGCGCGTACGCGCAGGCAGAGGAGCTGCTGGGTCCCACCTTTGCAACCAGCTTGAACGATCTGATCAACTCCGCGGGAAACCCTGGCGGGAGCCAGCTAAGCTCATTCGAGGTCAGGGTCGATCCGCAAGGTGCGCTACCCTGTCCCTTCGACCAATTTGGTAATTTGCTAACCAGCCCATCCTGTGCCGTGACCCCACCGTTATCCCCGGCCGCCGATGCCCGCAGCTATCGCTTCAAGGACTGGGCCATTTATGCCCAGGACAGCTTCCGGCTAACTCCGAGGCTAACCGTCAACTATGGCTTGCGCTACGAGCACTACGGTGTGCAACACAACAACCATCAAAACCTTGACTCCAACTTCTACTACGGCCCCGGCTCCGGCATTGAGCAACAAGTGCAAAGCGGCGCAGGTCCAGCTTACTCAGAAGAGTTCGATCGGCCAATTCTGGGCGCCAAGGTGGGGCACTGCGGCGCCGCGTGTCGGCTTTGCCTATGATCTCTTCGGCGACGGCAGGAGCAGTTTGCGCGGTGGCTTTGGTATTAGCTACGAACGCAACTTTGGCAACGTGACCTATAACGCCAGCTTTAATCCCCCGGCCAGCGCTGTGGTCAGCGCCAATTGCGCGCCTGGCGATGTAAGCTGCACCACTTTGGTCACGAATAGCAATCTTGGGCCATTGGGGTTGCCCGGCCCTGCAAGCTTCCTTCCGCCTGTTGAACTGCGCATGCCGGACCCCCGCATCAACGTAGCGCAGACCCAGTTCTGGAGTCTCGCATTGCAGCACCAGGTGGCGCAAAACTCGATCGTGGAACTGAGCTACAGCGGTGCGCATGGGGTTCACCTCTATGACATCAATAACATCAACCAGGCGGGTGCCGGCCAGGTCTATCTGGGCCAACCGCTGATCACAGGCGCTGCCTGCGCCAACAGCGGATACGTAAGTTTCAACACGCCGGCGAACCCAACTCCTGTGTGCCTTACCCGGGCAAACCAGCAATATCAAGCCATCAACATGCGCGGCAGCAGAGGCGAAAGCAGTTATAACGCTCTGAACCTCAAATTCCAGACGCGAGATCTTCACCACACCGGCCTCAGCCTGGTTGCGAATTACACCTGGGCACACTCACTGGACGACCTGAGCTCGACCTTCGACGACAGCTTGCAAGGCCTGTCCAGCCCAGCGGGATTTGGCAATTTCGGGTACACCGATTTCTTCAACCCCAAGCTGGACTGGGGCAGCTCGGATTCCGACACCCGAAACCGCTTCGTGGTCGCGCCAATCTGGGAAACTCCATGGCACAAGACCGGCAAGGGAGTAACTTCCCAGGCGCTTGGCGGCTGGTCGCTAGTGGGCATCTATACCGCGCGCACAGGCACCCCGTTCAGCGTTTTCGACTATGACAACATTGAGGTTGGCTACACCAATCCACGGCTGACCCCAGCCACCCCGATTACGAACTATAAGGTGGGTTCGCCTGTGATGGTGGGCCAGAACCTATTCAACGTCATGACGCTGCCACTTCCCGCAAGTTTTGCGCCTCTGAACCCGGTCTTGGGCATTTCAGATTTGGGTCCGTGGCCGGCGAACATGACCCGTCGGAATGCATTTCGTGGTCCGGGTGCTTGGAATGCAGATATGGCAGCGGGTAAGAAGTTCACCGTTACGGAGCGTCTCGGCCTCGAATTCCGTGCCGAAGGATTTAACGTTCTCAACCACCACAACTATTATGTAAACCCGGTTGATCTGCTTTACAGCGGCCCAATTCATCCGGGGCCTATCCAACCACGCCGCTGGGCGTAACCGAGGAAAAGGGCGGTCTTGGTGCCCTCGCCACCGGCGGCAACCACGACGAACGCCGTTTCGGTCAGTTCTCGCTTCGCGCAATCTTCTAAGGTCTGCGTGAGAACCCCCAAAATCGTCATTACGCGATCGCGCCGGATCACACTTGTTGAGTTGTTAAACTGGACGGCATGCCATCGTATGAGATCTTCGGCAAGTTCTATGACGCCGTAATGGGAGACGGGTCAGAATCGGCAAAACGTGTTTCAGAGCTTCTTCGGGTGTCGAATCCAGGCGCCAGCAAGGTCCTCGAACTCGGGTGCGGAACTGGATCAATCCTGAAGCATTTGCAGGACAGTTACGAAGTGTCCGGCCTGGATCTTTCGACCAAGATGCTTTCGATTGCAGGCAAGAAGGTTCCTCGAGCAAAACTCTCGCGGCAGGATATGGTCGATTTCCGAATCGACGAGCAATTTGACGCGGTACTGTGTGTATACGATTCGATCAATCACATTCGACGCTTCTCCGATTGGAAGAAAGTGTTTGCCAGGGCACGTCAGCATTTATCGCCGGGTGGCTGCTTCATCTTTGACATCAACACACAGTGGAAGCTCGAACGGCATATTGCCGAGCGACCCTGGGTGCATCCATTCGGTAGCAATCTTTTGATCATCGACGTTACCGCTGTTGCCAATCATGGATCGAATTGGAATATCAAAGTCTTCGAGCACGTGAATCGTACCGCTACGTTCTCCATGAAGAAGATATCGTTGAGGTGTCGTTCCCGTTGGCAAAGATCATGAGGGCTCTCCGTAGCCATTTTGTGCACGTGAGAGTGGTCGATCCGGATCGTAGGCGGCCAACTGGAAAATCAGAAAGACTGTTCTTCATCGCAAAGATGCCTACGTAGGACCCGGAGACCCTGAGGTACGGTTCTAACCGGCTAGGTTCGGCGGGCGGTCTATTCTCACGTCGTGGGTTGAAGGTCTGGAGGGGTGCCCCACGTTCGCCCCAGCGTACGTGGGACGAAAACGATGGGGCGAAGCCCGTTCGAACGCTTTTGCCCTGCGCAAACGCAACTGTTCCAGAGAGAATTGTTCTGGTGAGCGCTACGCGAACCACAGGTCAGGACGTGTCTACGGAGTAAGCGTCCGCGTGGATTGCCGCAGTTTCCACTGATCGGGTAGCCAGGCGGAGAGTTCACTTATGGGCGCCGACGGCAAGTTCACCAGTAGCTGGGTAAGATACAGTTGCGGGTCTACATCGTGCCGGCGGCAGGTACTTGTCAGGCTGGCCAATATAGATGCGGTTCGACCGCCGCGTGGATTGCCAACAAACAACGAGTTCTTGCGGTTCAACACCACCCGCTTGATCTCCCGCTCGCTGATGTTGTTGTCGATGGGCACCGCTCCATCCAGGCAGAAGGCGTTCAACTCTGTCCATTGGCTCAGCGCGTAGTTCACTGCTTCGGCCATGGGGTGCTTGGGCAACAGCGACTCCTTCCAGCCGAGCAGCTTCTGCCGTAGTTGAATCAGCATAGGCGCAGATTGCTTTTGACGTAGGTCAAGCCGCTCCGGCGCGGAAAGCGCCGTGGCCTGCTTCTCGACCGCATATAGCGAACGAATCATCTCGATCGCCTCCCGCGCAATCTCGGGAGCGGTCTTCTCTGCCTCGACGATCTTTCGCCTGGCGTGAGCCCAGCATCCGGCGCGCGTAATCTCATTACCCGCCACCACGCCGTTGTATCCGCCGTAAGCGTCAGCCAACAGAACCTGCCGGTAACCCTTAAGAAAATATTTCGGTCCGTCCCGGCCTCGATCGAGGGTGAAGTGGAAGACGTTGTAGGGGTGGGCATCGTCACCCAGATACACCCACATCCGGGCGTTGGCCGCTTTACCCCGGCTGAGCATGGGCATGATAGTGTCGTCGGTGGCCACCACATGGGAAGCCCGCACCTGCTCGGCCATCAGCTCATAGAGCGGCTCGACCAGGTTGGCCACATCCCCGCACCAGACCGATTGCGTGGCTCTGGAAATCTCAAACCCCTGCCGCTCGAAAATGTCCTCCAGCCGATACAACGGCAAATAATCAGAGAACTTGCTGGTCACGATGAAAGCCAGCAGCCCAGGGCCGGCCATGCCCTTGTCGATCACGGCTTCTGCTTTGGCCGCTACTTCCATCTGCGGGCTGTCGCCCTTGTGCTCGCAATCGCTACAGGCATACTTTTTTCGCACATGATGGATGCGCTCGAAGTGACCGGGAAGATATTCCACCTGCCAGCTCTCATCAGAGCCAATCTCCTGGCGCTGCTGGCCGCAGCAGGGGCAAGCCCGCTGTTCACCGCTCAGCTCGTAGACCTGCGTGCTTACGGGAAGGTTTTCGAAATTGGCTAGATTGCGCCGACCCTTGCGCCGTTTCACCCGCCGCAGTTGCTGCTCCTGCGCCGCTTGCGGTGGAACATCGTCGGGATGGGGCGGCTTACTCTCCAGCTGCTCAGCGAAGTTTAGAAGCAACTGTAATAGTTCGCCCGTGGATCGAAGACGATCCGCGCGTGGCCCGTAGTACCACTTCTTGAACCGCTCCAACTCCTGTTGCATGCGCAACAGCTCAACGCGCAGTTCTTCGACCTGCTGCTCCTTACGATCGCGCTCCGCCAGAAGAGTGCGCGCCAGCGCCAGCAGCTCTTCACGATCATCGGGTAGTTGGATGGTGTCGGCTTGTTGAGTGGCCACATCTGCAGTAAATAACTAACTCCCACAGGTGTCACTCATAACCTGCTCTCGCTTATTATCTCGATTGGTTCCCGATCCACGCTCGTAGCGCCGCACCCGCTTCAGCTTCGATACATCAATCCCATCCAGTATCATCGCCAGCTCACTGCCCAGCAGCTCAACCGAGCGCGATCCCGTGTTCATCCGCGGAAACTTAAACACACCCGTCTCCAATCGCTTGTACCAAAGAACAAATCCATCCCGATCCCAAAGAAGAATCTTCAGCCTGTCTCCACGCCGCGAGCGGAATACGAACAGATGGCCTCCGAGAGGATCCTGACCAATGACTACCCGCACACGCTCGGCCAGTCGATCAAAGCCGCAACGCATGTCCGTCGCCTCGGCAGAGAGCCATATCCGCGCGGCCTGCGATCCATCCAACGCACGCAAGCTCGGCAGACCAATCATCCCTCCAACTCCGACAATAAGGCGCGCAGGTGACTGGCCTCGAATCCCGGACCGACAAAAAGGCTCAGCCCGCTCCGCAGACGAATCTCGATCGTCTTATCGTCTCCTGCTGACGATCGCCACCCCGGCTTAACTGGCTTCACTGCCACTTCCACAAACTTGGCCGCTTCGGCTTCGCGCACACGCTTCTTCCACGCGTAGAAAGCCCAGACCGCCAATCCCCGCTCGCGGCAAAATACCGCCGCACTCTGACCGCTCTCCAGCTGCTCAGAAAGCAATCCACGCCACTTCGCCCACGCTTCCACACTCGGCTGTTTCATCCCTACAAAATCGCTCATCCCCCGTCATGGGACAAGATGCGGTTTACGTAGCGCTCACAATTGTTCTGGAATGGAGTGAAAGCATTTGAAAACATCGTTTTCGGCCCATGTACGCTGGGGCGAACATGGGCACCCCTCACACCGTCGATTTCTCAGTTTGCACAAACCTAATTTGGACAGGTCTGAAGTTCAGGTCGCCCATTCGGGGCTGGATAATCCGAGTTCTCACGCAGACTCTAAAGCCCACTATGTTGTTCCAGACCGTCGGCACGGAGATCGCATGTTTCTGCGAGTCGTCAACAATGGAGACGTGGAGGGCTCATTCGAACCTCATTGAAGCTCGGCGTATTCGGCCTTTGCTTGCTCCAGGATCGGGATATCGGGATCAGCATCTTTCCATAGGGTGAGGAAAACCTGGTATTCGGCCTTCGCCGTTATCTTGTCACCGGACAAAGCTTCCGCCCTGCCGAGTTGCAAGTGTGCAAGTGCGCCGATGGGATCGCTACCCACGATCCCGCGATGGTCGAGGATTTTCTGGAACTCGATGGCCGCCTCCGTACCCTGGTGTGCTGCCAGATGCGCCTCGCCGCGCTCGTAGATCGGGTAGAGCGCCCCAAATAGCAGGCGGGAACAGCCCAGCTCATAAGGGACTGCGGCTTGCAGCAGCTCGATCGCTTTCGCAGCATCGCCCCGATTCAAAATGGCGCGCGCTCGCAGCACCGGCAGGTAACTAAAGCGCACGACCGTGTCCTCAGGAAAGCGCCTCTCCAAATCATCGACAAGCGATTGCACGCGGTCATCACCTCCGGAGAGAGCCAAGGCCAGCGCTGCACCAAACTCCACCTCGCGGTTATTCGAGAGCTTCAGCGCAGCAACTGCCCTCTCTTTGGCTTGGGACGCATTGCCGAAAAAAGCCTCGCGTAGGGACTCGCCCGCTTGCCAAAGGCCGGCCCTTTCCGGCTGGCCCTCCTGCATCGCCTGGTCCATCGCACGCTGAGACAACGCCCTCGCCTTTTTCAACTGACCCGCATAGGCGACAGCATAAGAGTCTTTGTTGGAGATCCACGTATCTCCTCCGGATCTTTCGCGGCCCCGGGCAACCGCCCGTTCCATGCCTTCCTGATCGCCCTTCAAGAAGGCGATGTCATGCTCCAGCATGATGAATTCGTCGATTTCAAGGCCGCGTGCGGCCGCGCGCCGGAGGACGTTCTCTCCCTCTTGCACGCGATCGAGATACACATGATTGACACCGAGATTGTAGTAACCGATGGCAAAATCGGGGTCTAACTCTATTGCCTTGCGGGCTTCGACAATCGCTAGTTCGTATCGCCCCGCCGCCTTGTTTGGAAAGCCCGCCAACATAGAGTGGGGTACTGGATCACGAGGATAGGTTTGCGCCCAAGCCTCATCGTTCTGCCGCGCCTTCTCCAGGTTTCCTGTTGCCAGTCCTTCGTACGTGGCTGTGATGTAAAACTTCTCGCGGTCGCTGGCGTGGTCGCGTAATTGCCAGGCCTTGGTGGTGCTCGCAGCCGACAGATCGGACTCATCAAGATCGGCGTATTCACGCCCCATGGTTGCCTGCGCCAAAGCAAAGTTGGGATCGATCTCCACCGCACGCTTTAACATCGGCATAGCAGCCATGGCCCCGCTTGAGGTGTGAAGCTTCCAGCCCGCGCTGTAAGCTTCGAGCGCCTCGAGGGAAGGGGTCGTCGCCTCAGCCAGGGGCATGTTGTGCTCCTGGATCGTGGTCAGCGATTCACCCACTCGATTTCTGAAACGGCTGGCAATCTGGCCCAGGGCGCTGAGTACGTCTTCCTTTTTTGTTGCCTGCACCTGTTCCTGGTCGAGGACCTCGCCGGTGCGGCAGCTCCTGGCCTGGAGCGTGATTACGTATTGGCTTCCGAGGGGCGCGATCGAGCCCTCAAGGATGGCGGTGCTTCCGGTCCGTTCGCAGACTCCCCGAGCGAGTTCCGGAGTCAGCCGCGCATCCGCACGTTGACCCATTAAGTGGAGCGTGTGCGAGATGCGCTGGTCGGAGATGAGGCTGAGGTAAGGCGACTGCCTAGCTGGATCGCCAGCCCCTGGCGCAAGGTTTCGTCAAACATGGCGTCGCCGGTAGAGTTTGCAAAATCGGCCAGCACCACCGTGTCTTTGGCGCTGAGAACTGCCCGGCGATGCGAGAGCAGTTCGCCATAAGCCTGCAGTCAAGGCAAGCACGAGTACGGCGGCGAGGGCGATCCACTTCCACGGCCTGGTCTCTTTGACGTCGATCTGCACCCTGGAATGGGTGGCGGCAGCGATAGAGAATTCCTGGCCTGGGATCAGGTGCACGTTCTCGGCAAGGCGGTATCCTCGCCCGGGCACGGTCACGATGTAGCGATGGTCTTGCGCGGTTTCGCCGAGCGCCTTGCGCAGCATAAATATGTTGCGGCTGAGATTGGCCTCCTCGACAAAGGTGTCAGGCCAAACCGTTTTCATCAGGTCGTCTTTGGTGACGATCTCTTGGCCGTGGCGGACTAAGACCAGAAGGATTTGAAACGTCTTCGGCGTGAGCGGCACGGCCACGCCGGCCTTGAGCAGTGTTTCCCTCGCCGGGTCAACCCGAAAAGGACCGAACTCGTAGAGCTCCTCCGCTCGTGATTCTCACTGATGCTCATTTGAGCCCGAATTCTAGCACGCGGCACATGCGGATGCCGAGGTGTCGCTCGTTCCAGGGACGGACAACAAGTCTTGATTTATCTGGCACTTGAGGCATTGCGAGAAATTATCAGAAGTTTTCAGACGGTTTGGAAGGACTTTTCAAACAGCTCAGCGCCAATCTGCTCTCGTTCCGGCATTCGGTCCAGCCGGCAAAGGAGGTTTTATGACCAAGCAAACCAGGATCACCATCGAGACCGATTCGTTGTTGATCCTGCAGGGCCGGAGTTCCCGGCGCGCATGGTGTTCGCGATGCGCGGCGGAGGTGGAAATGATCGCGCTGGAAGACACGGGAGTGATCTCGAACCTGGAACGGCCTGAATTAGAGGAATGGCTCAATTCGGGGGAGCTGCATCGCTTGCAGGCAGCCGACGGCTCATCGCTCATGTGCCTGAATTCACTGCTCGCTCGCGTGCAGAAGACGACAACGATGCAGCCCGGAGATTCCGCGGCTGCGAAACAGACAAAGGAGACGATATGAACAGCAAATGGAAGTTGAGCTCTTTATCCCTGACTTTGGCAGCATCTCTGGCGACGATGGCGGCTCCCGCCGCCGAGGCGCCGGAAAGCGAAAAGCCGCAATACTCCGTCACCGACCTCGGCGTGTTAGGCAAAGGCAACAACGCAACATCGAATGACATGAACAGTATCGGCTGGGTCGCCGGGCAATCGAACCTGGTTCCCAATGGCCCGCAACACTCCTTTCTTTGGTATGGCGCCGGACCGCTGGTGGACATTGGCACACTTGGCGGGCCCAACAGTGGGGCGGGCGGCCCTAACTTGTATGGTGAGGCCGCTGTTGAGTCGGAGCTTGCCGTGAAAGATCCAGATGACGAAGACTTTTGCGCCTTTGGGACCCATCTCGAGTGCCGCGGCGCCATCTGGCGTTACGGCAAATTGGACGCGCTCCCAAGGATCCCCGGCGGCCGCAATTCCAATGCCTTCGGGGTCAACAATCTGGGCCAGGTGATCGGCTGGTCCGAGACTGGCGTGCGCGACTCCACCTGCTCCAAGGGAACCCCTTCTCAGGTCTTCCGTTATGAAGCGGTGAAATGGGATTCGGATGGCAAGATTCATGAGCTCCGGCCGCTTAAGGGTGATACCGTCTCTTACGCCATGGGCCTCAACGATCTTGGCCAGGCCGTCGGTTCGTCCGGCACATGCGCCACTCAGGGCTTGCCGCCTGGGGCGGTAAATGGGCTGCACGCTGTGCTCTGGGAAGCGGACGGTACGCCTAAGAATCTCGGGAGGTTCGGAGGCCCCGACCATACCATGTCTAACAATGCGTCCAGCATCAATGACCTCGGCGATGTCGTGGGGACGTCTGAAGCTAACGACGGCACCGTCCACTCGTTCCTCTGGACCAAGGCCAAAGGCAGGCAGGACCTCGGTACGCTTACACCGTCAGCGTTCCTGACCGTAGCCGGTTGCTGCAGAACCGTGAACAACCGCGACGAGGTAGTCGGTTTCTCCATCGATCCCAACGGGATGACTGCTTTCCTATGGAAGGATGGGAAAATCAAGGACCTCAACACCCTCATCCCGGCGAACTCACCATTGCATCTGTTGGGTGCTTATTCGATCAACGATGTCGGAGAGATCACAGGCCAGGCCTGCGTCAAGCCGGCATGTACCGAGTTCCATGCTTTCCGGGCTACTCCTAAGTGGTAAGGGAATGTTGCTGATCATGGGTAAGCGCCAGGTACATTCTGCGCTTACCCTCTTGCTCCGCGCCGCAAAACTAACCTCACCCCGTAGGCCCGTCTTCGAAGGTGCCACCACCTCTTGGTTGTAGCCTTGAAGTGAGCTTTGGGTGTCAAAGCGGGAGGGGCGCGTGCAGGAAGAGACAATGGCGGGTATCGACCGCCGAACCTTTGTCAAACAGGCGGCAGGTTCAATGATGGTAGCGGGGATGAGCGCGCGTTCGTATGGGCGCATTCTTGGAGCCAACGATCGCATCCGTCTGGGGCAACTTGGCTGCGGAGACCGCAGTCAAGGTCATGTCCGCATGACCAAACTCGCGGCCAAGCAGATGGCCGTCGAGACGGTTGCGGTCTGTGATCTCTGGACCCTCGCACGAGAGCACCGGGCGGCCCAGGTAAGGCGAGCATTTAACCTCGAGCCCCAAACCTACAAATACGCAGAAGAGATGCTGGCCCGCAAGGACATCGATGGAGTCATGATTGCTACGGGTGACTTTCAGCATGCCAAGTTGTGCATCGAAGTGGTGCGGGCGGGTAAGGACTGCTACGTGGAGAAACCCTTCGCCAATGTGCTCTCTGAAGCCATTGAGGCACGCGACGTAGTCAAACAATCCGGGCAGATTGTGCAGATGGGCACGCAGCATCGCAGCCAACCTTATCCCCTGGCGATCCGCGACGTGATCCGTTCCGGGCGGATTGGCAAAGTTGTCCATATCGAACAGGAATGGAATGTAAACGAAGGGCGCTGGCGGTTCAAGCCGGAGGATACCGGGCAATCCCCCGAGATGTTGATGGACGTCAACCTGGAGTGGAAGCAATGGCTCTATGGCCGCCCGTCGAAGCTGCGGGAAGAGGATACGGATTGGAACCGCTGGCTACTGGGAAAACCGTATCGTCCCTTTGATCCCCACGTGTATCTGGAGTTCCGTCTGTATAAAGACTTCTCCTCGGGAATCTTCGA
The DNA here is from genome assembly GCA_963787145.1 of uncultured Acidobacteriaceae bacterium. Taxonomy (GTDB): domain Bacteria; phylum Acidobacteriota; class Terriglobia; order Terriglobales; family Acidobacteriaceae; genus PALSA-350. The sequence goes on along the minus strand of CAWBBY010000030.1, from coordinate 11,488 downwards.
TCAATGGCTGAGCCATGGCAGCGACCTGGTCCATCTTTGGACCGATGAGGCTTATCCGGAAAGTGTGATGGCCACGGGTGGGATCTTTACCTGGAAAGACGGGCGCGAGAACCCTGATACCTGTATAGCCGCGGTTACCTACCCGAAAGGATTTCTCTATACCTACAAATCCGTATTTAGTAACAGCTATCGAAGCTTTGGACGGATCCAGGGACGCGACGGCACCATCGAGAACTATGGCGGCGAGGGTGCGTCCTTGTTTGCCATCACGCGCGAAGGGGGCAGAAAGGAATTTGATCCAGCCGATACCGGGCCGCTCTACTCCAGCCTTCCCCTGGTTGGACCGCCGGCCGATGGGGCCGAGATACTGCAGGTTCCGGGCGCGCCGGCTCCCAACTCGAATGGCCCGGACGATGATGACGTCGGCCACCTCGTGAATTGGCTGCAGGCGATGCAGACGCGCAAGCAGCCCAACGCCACCGTAGATCATGGCTTCTCTCATGCCATCGTCTGCATCATGGCGGCCCAGTCGTATTGGACCGGCAAACGCCTTTATTGGGATCCCGTGCACGAGCAGATCATGGATGCTCCGGCGAAGGATCCGGCTGTCTGATGGAAGCGCTGGCGGTTTAAGCGAGGTGAGCCCGATGAGCAGCGATGTGGAACTGAATGAGATCGGAGTCTTGAAGCGGCGTGAGATCGAAGCTCGTCTTCTAGCGCCCATCGTGGATGCCCTGGGCGATAAGTTTGGGCGGCATGAGGTTCTGGAAGTGGTCCGGAATGTTATTACCGGGATTGCCCGCCGGCAGGGCAGGGAACTCGCCACTCGCCTGGGTAGAAACGATCTGCAAGCCTACGCAGGATCCGTCGAGCCCTGGAGCAGAAACGACGCGCTGCAACTGCACATTCTGGATCAGAACGAAAGCGTTCTGAATTTCGACGTGACGAAGTGCAGGTATGCCGAACTCTACCGCAGCCTGGGCATCGAGGAACTGGGCAGCATACTCTCCTGCGATCGCGACGCAACCTTCATCGAGGGATTCAACGGAGAGATCGCGCTCGAGCGCAAACACACGATCCTTCAGGGATCCTCGGCTTGCGATTTCCGCTTCAGCAAGCGGCCAGGTTAGTCGTGGTACCGACTGTTTTCTGATCAGGGAACCGTCACGTATCACATTGAGTTCAGCGGTTGACCGGCCCCGTCGCCGCCGCGCATTTTCACGGTCCGGCGGCGGAGGGAGTGAATGCCAAGCCACAAGTCCCGATCAAAGGGACTCCCATCACCAGTCCCATTGATGGCAAAGCAACCCTGACGCCGGAACAGGCAAAGGACCTGGTGGCAATACCTGATGGCCGCCCCGGGTTTCTCGGGAAATGGCTAAAAGGTGCGTATTAAGCGTATTAAGTCCTCGTACAGGGGGATTTTTCTACTTTCCGCTGCTATTGAATTGTCAAACATCAACGTGCCTTAGCCCTGGGGCTGATCACCGCCAAGCAGATAGATACAATTCGGGGTGATTTAGTTTTATGAGAATTGACTTTTATTTAGTTATAAGACGGTCACAGGGGCGCGCACTTATTTCCGACCAGCCCTTCTCGACCGGCAGCAAACGGCGGAGATCGGCGAGAACTTTACAACTTCAGCTCCCAACCCATGCGCACGGCAGGCTTCAGGTATTGGTTAGCCTGCCAGTTGTTGGTAAAGCGCTGGAGTCTGGTCTCTTCAGTTGCTACGCAACGCGGTCATCGGTTGAATCCTGGAGGCCCGGCGGGCGGGGAAATACCCGCTGAGCAGAGCAATGCCCAGCAAAAACGCAGCCATCGCCGCATAGGCAGCCGGGTCCCAGGGAGAGGTAGCGAAGAGCAGCGAGGCGATCAGGTGTGCCGCTCCGAGAGAGGCAAGGGTGCCCGCGGCAAGGCCGATGACAGCAAGGCGCAGAGTCTGAGCCAACACCGCTCGCTGGACGCGGCCCCTCGTCGCCCCGAGGGCCATCCGCACGCCTATCTCCTGGGTCTTCTGGGTCACGGAATAGGCGATGACTCCATAGATGCCGAGGGCAGCAAGCAGCGCGCCAAGAGTAGCGAAGATGGTCACGAGCAAAACGAAGAAGCGGCGCGGCGAGACAGAATGATCGACAAGCGACTGCAGCGGACGGAAGCCGGTCGCGGGTTGCGAGGGATTGAGGCTGCGGAGCGTGACCAGGACACTGCCGGCGAGAGCGTCAGGATCCATGCGGGAGCGGACGATAAGAGTTGCGCCTTCGACGTCTGCGTTTTGCGTCATCGGGACGTAGATCTCGGGACTGGACTTCTGCTCGAGATTGCTTTCGCGGACGTCGGCGACGACACCGATGACACGGGCAGGCTTACTCCCGGAGCCGTCCGCGAGTTTTCCAATAGGGTCTTCTCCCGGCCACTCGCGGCGCGCGCCCGCTTCATTAATGATGATGACCGGCTCGGAGTCGGGCGTGTCGTTCCATGAGAAGTCGCGGCCTGAGCGCAGCCGCATCCCTATGGCTTGGAGATAGCCGGGGGTGACGAGATAGACGAGCGCACCGGTATCGGCATCCTTAGCGTGGTAGCGGCCCACAGCCGCAAGCCCCCACTCGCGGTTCCGGTCAAGTGGAAGCATATCGGCGATGCCGACGGATTCGACGCCGGGAAGCGCGCTGACGCGATCTATTTCGGATTTGAGAATCGTGGCGCGCTGGATGAGCTGATCCTTATTCGTCGCCGCAGGCAGGTCGGTCTGCATCGCTGCGGCGCGGCTCGGATCGAAGCCGAGGTCCACATTGAGGACGCGGAGGAAGCTGCGGAGCAGGAGGCCGGCCCCGACTAACAGCAGGCATGCCAAAGCAATCTCAGAGATGACAAGGATCGAGCGGAAGCGCTCATGGCTGCGGCCTGCGGCCATACCTGCAGCGTTGTCCTTGATCGCCTCCTGAAGGTTGGTGCCGGAGATGCGCAGTGCGGGCGCGAGTCCGAAGAGGATGCCGACGGCGATAGCGGTGACCAGGGTCCAGCAAAGCGATGCCGCGTCGAGATGAATGGTTGTGAGCAGAGGCAAGGCGATGGAGCTCTGGTGCGAAAGGTAGTAGACGATGGCGAAGGCGATGGCGAGTCCGACGACAGAACCGAAGAATGACAGGATGAGACTCTCTGTGAGGAGCTGGCGGATGAGACGACCGCGGCTTGCACCGAGTGCGCGGCGCATGGCGAACTCTTTGCTGCGCGTGGCAGCCCGGCTTAGCTGAAGGTTCGAGAGGTTGACGCAGACAATGAGCAGGATAACGCCGACGGCGGACCACAGAACCACAAGCGAGCGCTGCAGCTTGCCGGCGACGTGGTCTTTGAGGGTGATCAGGTCCGAGGCGTAATCGTAGTACCAGTCCTTGTGCTGAAGCTTAAGGTGCGGGAAAAGACGATCGGCTTCGTCCTGTGCTTGAGCAGCGGTAACGCCTGGCTTGAGGCGGCCAACAACCGCAAGCGTGTTGCCCCAGTTGTTCCAGAAGTCCATGACGGCAGGAACAAACAGATCGACCTTCTTGCCGGGAGCAAAGACAGCGCCGAAATCGAAGCTGGCGGGAAGAACACCGACGATGGTGACAGGGCCGTTGACGGCAGCCGGACTGGTGTTGATCGTGATGGTCCGTCCGATGACATTCGGATCCGAGGCGAATTGAGTTTTCCAGAAGTAGTAGCTGAGCAGCGCCGCGGGGCGGCCGCCTTTTACGGTCTCGTCTTCAGTGAAGTTGCGGCCCAATACCGGTACGACGCCAAGTGTAGGGAAAAAATTGCCGGCGACTTCAATGGCGTCAAGCTGCCTGGGCTCGCCAACCCCCGTAAGTTTGTATTGCAGCGAGTTGTAGAAGGTCTGGAATGCGGTGACCGACTGGAAGGATTGATTGTTGCGTTGGAACTCGCGATAGACGTCGACGGTATACGTTTCGGCGGAGAGGCCGCCGGCCGCGCGGGTTTTGGCATCGAAGCTTTTTCCGGCCGGTGAGCCACACCAGCTGCTGCGACTGCGGGAAAGGTAAGGGACGCAGCAGCATGGTGTTCACCACGCTGAAGACCGCGGCATTGAGGCCAACACCGAGCGCGAGTACCAGGATAGCGACGGCGGTAAACGCGAGATTGTTGCGCAGGCTGCGGAGCGTGTAGCGGGTATCCCACAACCACTCGGCGTAATAGTCGCTGATGCGTCGGCGTCGTTCCATGCGTTCTCCTATGCGCTCGCCTGCATATTGCACAGCGAGCATGTTGCCGAACTGGCGCTCGGCTTCCCTACGGGCGGCTTCGGGACGCCAGCCGCCGGCGATGAGATCTTCCGTCTTGCAGTCGATGTGAAAACGCAGTTCGGCTCTTATGTCATTCCTTGGGTCCGGACCGAGAATGCCATCGTACCTGCGCCACATGGGGAGCCTTCTTCATGAGGTTTCCGGTGTGGGTGGCGCCGTTGCGCTCAGAATCTTGGCGACGGCTTCAGCGTATGCCTCCCACGTTTTGGTTTCGGAGCGAAGGTAACGGCGGCCCTCGCTCGTCAGCTTGTAATACTTCGCCTTCCGGTTGTTGTCCGAGAGGCCCCATTCCGCTTCAACGAAGCCTCTGCTTTCGAGGCGCCAAAGTGCGGGATAAAGCGTGCCTTCTTCGACCAGGAGGGCTTCGTCACTCTGGCGACGGATGAGGCTCGTGATCGCATAGCCATGCAGCGGGCCCCAGACAAGGGCCTTGAGGATAAGGACATCGAGCGTCCCGCGCACCAGTTCCAGGCGAGTCTTCTCCATGTTTTGCTGCTCCCCTTTGAATACATAGGAAGCTTGCCACATTACCCCTTGTGATGCAAGGGTAACGAAGACAGGCCGAGAGCGTGTGGTTCTCGAGGTATTTCGTGACCAGGTAGGAAAGCCTGGCAGAGGTTCAAAGAAAACGACCGGTTATGCTTGTGAGCTTTGGCGCGGCCATCCCGAAGCTGCTGAGGACCTCCCAAAGGCCGGGGTTCTCGGGAAATGGCTAAAAAGTGCGTGGTAAGCGTGCTAATTCGACCGCTGCGGGTATTCTTCGGGTTCGGCGGTTTCTTCTTCCATCAGCTCTACGTCTTCGAGATCGAAATCCTGTTGTCGGGCTTGGGTGGTCGAAAAGCTCCGAACAGCATGGGTAAGATAAGCGCCGTCGGGGTTCCCTCGGCTACGCTCGGGACAGGCTCTTCTGACTCCGCGCCACCAAGCGCTGTGTCACGCGATAAATCTGTGAGGCGCTCCGCTCACAGGTTGTGACTTTTTTGATTTCTTTATGGTTGGTGGGCGGAAAGCCCTGAAGAGCATCGGCCAGCAAGCCTCCTCGGGGTCCTTCGACTGCGCGCTATAAACCCTCTGTTAAGCAATAGATCTGCCAGGCGCTTCGCTCAGGATGACGGTCTTGTGAGGATCGAAAAACATTATGGTTGGAGTGCGTCGAAAACCCGACAAATCAAAAAAGTCACAACCGCTCAGGATGACGACTTTGTGGGAGTTTTGATGAAAAACATCCCAAACAGGTTAGCGCTTATGGGGCGGCGGCCGAATGGCCTCAGCTCCCAGATTCCAGAGCGGAGGAGGATACCGCTGAAATCGGGGTGATTTAGTCTATGAGAATTGACATCGGCGAGAACTTTACGACTTCAGCTCCCAACCCTTTCGGAAGGCAGGCTTCAGGTATTGGTTAGCCTCAGGGTTGTTGGTAAAGCGCTGGAGTTTCGCGTCGTACTCAAGCTTGCATCAGCATTGCGAATACCGGCCTCACCTTTTTTGGCATCCACATCTTCCTTCCCCTGGAGCGCAACGATCCCCAACCAAACTTCCCGCGACGTTGAAGCAGCTCGCCTGGAAGGGCTGGGTGCTCAATGAAGAAGAGCGTGATGACGGCTCGAAGCCCAGCGCGTCCGTGATTGAGCCGGCATTCGAAGCCCTCAAGAAAGCTTTCCAGGATGAGATAAGCGAACCCGTATCCTTGCCATCTGCGACGTTGCGGTATCTTCAATAGAGCGCCTGGAACGCGCCATCGTTGGGCGGGCCTCGGTGAACGCGGCCTGAAGAGTTCTCACGCAGACTCTGAACGCGCTACGGGTGTAGGACAGGAGAAGTTTCTATGGAAATGTTCTGGTTCATTCCCACCACGGGAGATGGGCGCTATCTCGGGTCCAGCCATGGCTCGCGCCTGACGGACTACGCATACCTGAGGCAGATAGCGCAGGCTGTCGATGAACTTGGCTACGGCGCCGTGCTGTTGCCCACCGGCAACTCGTGCGAAGATGCGTGGGTCATGGCCTCCACGCTGATGCCGAGCACCAAACGCCTCAAGTTTCTGGTTGCCGTGCGCCCCGGCGTCATGTCTCCTACGCTCGCCGCGCGCATGACCGCAACCTTCGATCGGCTCTCGCAAGGCAGGCTACTCATCAACGTAGTGACCGGAGGCGATCCGCAGGAGGCGGCCGCCGACGGCGTTTTTCTCTCCCACGATGAGCGCTATGAAGTGACGGGCGAATTTTTGACGATATGGCGCAGCATTCTGGCCGGAGAGACTCGGTCCTTCGAGGGAAAGCATCTGCGCGTGGAAAATGCGCGCGTCTACTACCCGGCAACCCAACACCCTCATCCCCCGCTGTATCTCGGCGGCTCTTCGGATGCGGCGATGCAGGTCGCCGCCGATCACGTAGATGTCTACCTCACCTGGGGCGAGCCGCCCGCCCAGGTGGCGGAAAAAATTGGCCGCATGCGCCAGTCTGGCGGAGAGTTCCGGCAGAAAAATGCGCTTCGGCATCCGGCTCCATGTGATCGTGCGGGAGACCAACAAGGAGGCGTGGCAAGCAGCCAACGATCTCATCCGCTATATCGATCGCGACGTCGTCGAACGGGCCCAACAGGGTTTGTCGAAATTCGATTCAGAAGGCCAAAAGCGGATGGCATCGTTGGTTCGTGGCAATCTTTCCAACCTCGAAATTAAGCCCCAATTTGTGGGCGGGCATCGGGCTGGTGCGCAGTGGCGCGGGAACCGCGTTGGTCGGCGACCCATCGACCGTTGCTCAACGCATGCTGGAGTACGCCGACCTCGGCATTGATACCTTCGTCCTTTCCGGATACCCGCATCTTGAAGAAGCGTATCGTGTGGCGGAACTGCTATTTCCTCTTTTACCTCTTTCCGCAGACCCAAGCGTCAAGGATGGCCGCTCCCCGGCGGCAGAGAAATTCGTAGGCAATGAATTCCGCCCCATCAAGTAGCACCGTGACGCTCGCCTGCGAGCAGGCGTCGAAGCGGCGCTGGCTTGTGCTTTGGCTGCTGCTGCTCATCACCATCATTAACTTCATCGATCGCCAGACGGTCTCGGTGCTGGCGCCTGTGCTTCGTGCTTCGCTGCATCTCTCCAATGCGCAGTACGGAAGGATCGTCGCCGCCTTCCAGCTGGGCATGACGACCGGGGAGTTTCCCATGGGCTGGCTCATGGACCGCTGGGGCGTGCGCTTTGGATTGATGGGCGCGGTTCTCTGGTGGTCTGCCGCAACCGGGGCGCAAACCTTGACTAAGTCCGGACTGCAGCTCGGACTGACGCGCTTCTGGATGGGGACGGGCGAATGCGGTAACTACTCCGGCGGCCTGAAGGCGATCTTCGGCGCATTTGCCCCGGGTGAACGAACGCTGGCCATTGGCATCTTCAACAGCGGGAGCATGATCGGCTCAACTGTGGCCCCTCCGCTTATCGTCTTTCTGGCGCAACGCTACAGCTTTCGTGCTGCCTTTCTCGTTCCAGCGCTGCTCGGCCTGGTGTGGGCGCCGTTCTGGTTTTTCCTGTATCGCGATCCGCCCGTGCAACAACGCGGCGCCGTGCCTGCGGTCTCGCTCAGGGAAATGCTGGGAGAGTCTTCAGCCTGGGCGGTAATGCTATGCCGCTTCTTCATTGGTCCAGTCATGCAGTTCTACTGGTATTGGATACCCAGCTATCTTTACAGCGTTCGCCACCTATCGCTTACTCAGATCGGCGTCGTGGGGTGGCTTCCATTTTTTCTCGGAGATACGGGAGGCGTCGCGGGAGGCTGGGCTGCCGGCTGGCTGCAGAAGCGTGGCGTAAAGACTCTCAATGTGCGGCGCATCACCATGTACAGCAGCAGCCTGCTGTGCCTGGCCAGTTTGGCTGTTCCCTATCTGGCCAACGTTTCCGGCGCATTCCTGCTGATTGGCATCGCGGTGATGGCCGATAATTTCCTCTCTGCAAATATGTTTGGGGCGGTTACCGACCTCTTTCCTGAGCAAAGTGTCGGACGAGCTACCGGCCTGACAGGGGTGGCGGGAGGATTAAGCGGATTGCTCTTTCCCTTATTGACCGGGATCATTGTGGACCGTCACTCCTACGCGCCCGTCTTCCTCATGGTTGCTTTCATGCCGCTCATCGGGACCGTCCTGCTGTTTAGCGTGGGGAAGAAGTATCGTGCGCCGCAGTTTAATTAAGGGGTTCGGCAAATCCCGCGAACGCGGGCACCGCGCCCGTCGCCACCGTGTCCTCAGGAACGTATGGACAGATCACCAGCGCTAACTCGCCGCGGGTCTTTCAATTTGGCTTGAAGCCCTTGTTCTAGTGGACCGTAACATTGTGGAACACAGTCCCGTCTTGCTCTGGTAAGCTTGCGCGATACTTCCCAAAGGTCATTCCAGCTCCCCAGTCAGGGTGTTGAGGTTTGGTGTCCGTGGGTGCGGAGAGTTAGATGAGCGGATCTTCTACTGTGCAAGATACATCGCAGGCCGGCAAATACTCTCTGGCCACCGGCGAAGCCGCGGTTCGCCGGCTTAGCGCGCTACACCGGGTCTGTTCCCCGGTTGGACGCAGAGTTCTGCTGCAGGCGGGGCTGAAGCCCGGCATGACGGTCGCGGATTTTGGCTGCGGCGTGGGAGCGACGACCTGCATGCTGGCAGAGCTGGTAGGGCCGTCAGGGCATGTTACTGGCCTGGATCTAAGTGCGTCGCAACTCGAGCAGGGGCGCATTCTATGCAGAGCGAAGGGACTGACCAACGCAGACTTTGTAGAGGGAAGCGCGACGGCGACCGGCCTGCCACGTAACGGGTTTGACCTGGTCTATTGCCGCTTTCTGCTGCTACACCTTCCCGATCCGGCCGCAGGTCTGCGCGAGATGCTCGCCATCCTCAAGCCGGGAGGCATGTTGGTGGTGGAAGACGGCGATCTGACTTTGGCGGGCAGTGTTCCTGACAGCTCTCTTAGCTGGTTCGCGAAGTTGTTCGAAGGCCTGGGCCCCACGCGGGGCTTGAACTATGCGCTGGCGAGTGATCTTTACCACCTGGTAAAAGCAGCGGGATGCGCGGAGCCGGAGATTGAGATCCACCAGCCGGCTATGGTGCGAGGCGAGGACAGGTTTCTCTTGAAATGGTCCGTGGAGGAGGCTGCGCCGGCCTTTATCGGCGCCGGCCTGGTCACCAGCGCGGAGATGGAAATGATCCTTGCCGATATGGACCGGGATACAAAGAACCCCGACATCCTGGCGCTCGGTCCTCGCATGTCCCTGGTGTGGGCACGGAAGCCGGATTAACATAGGCAAGTTTCTGTCGAGACAATGTAGAATTTGCCGATGCCTACGCAACCACCTTCTCCGATGCTGGTTTTCGAAACCCTGCAAGCGCACCAGCAGACCAGCGCGCTGCGCGCCGGCATTGAACTGAAGGTCTTCACGGCCATCGCCGGCGGCGCGCGCACGCCCGAGGCACTGGCACCGGTGTGCGCCGCGTCTGTCAAGGGGCTGCGTGTGCTTTGTGACTTTCTCACGATCTCGGGATTCCTCACCAAAGACGAATCCGGCTACGCGTTGACCCCGGACTCAGAACTCTTCCTGGTGGAAAGCTCACCGGCTTACATGGGCGGCATGGCGTCGTTCCTCTTCCACCCCTTCCTGGAGAAGGGCCTGGCGAACGTGACCGATGCGGTACGCAAGGGTGGAACGACCTTGCCCGACCGAGGGTTCGGTCAGCGACGACAACCCGATATGGGTGAATTTTGCGCGGGGTATGGCGCCGCTGACTGCTCCCTCTGCCGGGGTGATTGCGCGGTTCGCCGCCGGCTCCGGCCCAATTAAGGTGCTGGATATCGCCGCCGGCCACGGCATGTACGGCATTACTGTAGCGCAACATAATCCGGGAGCAGAAATCCGCGCCCTGGATTGGAAAAATGTCTTAGCCGTCGCCCATGAGAACGCAATCAAGTTTGGCGTCGCGGAGCGCTGGCGTGCCATCGAAGGCAGCGCCTTCGCCGCCGATTTCGGGTCTGGCTATGACCTGGTGCTGGTTACCAACTTCATCCACCATTTCGATGTCCCGATGAATATTGCCCTGTTTGAGAAAATTCGCGCCGCCATGAAGCCCGGGGCAAAGATGGCGATCGTGGAAATGGCGGTCAACGACGATAGGATCACGCCCCCAGGCGCCGGCATGTTTGCCATGACCATGCTCACCACGACCCCCTCGGGTGATGCGTTTTCGCAACGCGAGATCGCATCCATGTGCGCCTGCGCCGGCTTCCACGACGTCACCCATCACTCCGTGCCATCCACTCCGCAGACGGTTACCATTGCAGTGAACTGACCGGTGTGTCGATTGGCAGTCTTGACCGGTCGGTTCTCTGGCTTTAGTTCCCGGCGTTTCCTGAGGCGAACTAAATTTGGTGCGAGACGATACCAAGACGGCGGTGGATGAGCGATGAGTGTTCCGGATAATCCGTTTCAACCCGACTTGAAGCAGCGAGCGACGGTGAACGACGTGCCGGTAGCGCGCCTGATTGGATTTGAGGCGACAGAGATTGGGGAGGGAAGGGCTACCGTCGTCCTGGCAGCCGGCCCACAACATGCAAATCCGATGGGGACGCTGCACGGCGGGATCCTCTGCGACATCGCGGACGCTGCGATGGGAATCGCGTTCGCAAGCACACTGGCGGCGGAAGAATCGTTTACAACGGTGGAATTGAAGATCAATTTCTTTCGTCCGGTGTGGCAGACAATGCTTCGAGCGGAAGGAACTGTGGTCACCCGGGGCCGCACAGTCGGCTACGCAGAGTGCACCATCACCGACGAGGAAAACAGATTGGTGGCAAAGGCGGCGTGCACTTGCATGGTGCTCCGCGGCCAGAAGGCAGCTGGACGGTAATCGCCAGACTGAAACCGATGTCTTCAGGAAATGCGAACCACACTATCTTGCGGCTGGTTAGCCTCTAAGGCATACTTAAGCCGTGGCTGAAGGAGGACTTTCCCATGGCTCTCCACCGCTCGCTTTTTCTCGCCTGCTCACTGTTCTGCCTGCCTTCTTTTTGCCAGATCGGGAGTGGCGGGGGAGGAGGCTTTCCTCCATCTCATCTCCCGGCACATATCGTACAGGGGTTCCGTTTAGTGCCGAATTCGTGACCACCAGGGTGCAAACCCTGGCCGATGGTACGCAAATCACCACCCATCAAGGCAAGCAGTTA
>CAWBBY010000029.1:0-53850 GCA_963787145.1 uncultured Acidobacteriaceae bacterium | reverse complement strand
TAGACCTGCTGACGGAGGTTTGGACGCAGGGTGAGCGAGCCGTCATCATTCAGCTTCTGGTGACAGGCCCAGCGCACAGGATAGCGCATTCCCTTCACCTCGATCTCCGCTCTAAGTTTCAATCCTCTCCAATCTGTGATGTTCGGAAGCACAAACTGTGCCTGCCGAATCTTCCCCGGCAACGGGTAACCGGCGTCAAGACAACCGCTCTTCAGCACCTTTCCGTCCTGGCTCTCTACGGTTACCCTCAACACGCCCGGCACACCGGCTATGCCGTCATTGGCAAAGCCGGCAATGAGCCCCAGGCAACCAGCGTCCTTATAGCTCCAGAGGAAGGAGGGCCTCACCCGATAGCCAATCCGGCGACTGATCCGGTCGAACGCCGCAGGATATGCCTGGTAGTAGCTCATCAGATTCTTTGCGCTGATCTGGTGAAAGTTCCACAGCGACCAGTAATTGACCCCAACATCCATCACATGAGCGATCACGTTTTCTGCCGGGGATACTCCTTCATATGCGAGCCGTGGATCGGGAGGTTTACCCGGAAGCCCCTGCTCGAGCAAGGCAGCGATCCAGGGCGGACGATTGCTGAGCGCCTCAATCTGCTCGTTCTCAATAAAGATGGTATCGCTGCGAATCCAATTGTTGCTGCGGACCGTGCGGTCTAATAGTTCTGAATTGCCAACCCGGCTAAAGTCCGGCTGCGTATTGGTCAGCAGAGGAGTCTTCGCAAAGTGCTCGAGTTGGACTTCGAGCATATCGGTCCAGGTGCGCTCTGCTGTCTGGTAATCAGGGAAAGGATTGTTGCCAAATGGCCAAGTGTGCCCTTCACCCCAGAAGCCATACATGAAGGTATCCATAAACTCGATCTGCGGATTGCCATCAAATTCCGCTCCCAACAGGCCCACCAGTTCCTTAAATGCCTGCTGAAAAAACGGATCGTCATACCGCGGCTGATAACGCGAATGGGGGTTCTGCAAATATCTTTTCGACTCAGCAGCGTTTTCCTGATCGCTAAGCACCAGATCTACTTTGGGCACTTTGTCGAGCACAAAATCCGGAAGGGCCGCCTGGTGTGTATAGTCTGGAGCGCACATCTGCACGCGGAATCCGACCCGCTTGTTGTGGGTCTTCGCCGATGCAAAAACCAGCTTCACATAATCGGGCAGCTCCATGCGGCCAGGCCGCGGCTGTATTTCCCTCCAGGTCGGACGAATATAAAGCTGCTCGCCCAAGGGAAATTGAACCAGGTCTTCGATTGCCTGGGAAATATTGTCTGACTTGATTTCCTCCGTCCCACTGTCTGCCGTGATGTAGGTGACCAGGCCCTTGCCATAGTTCGGCACCACATCTTCTGAAGGAGTCGTGGTCATCACCACATCGTCCATGGGAATGAGGGCATCAGGTGGGTATTGAGGGAACGGACCCTGATTGAGGCGATCGGCCACCCGCGGACCAGAGCCGAAGTCGTAGTTTCCCCAGTTGTGGGCGGCGACTTTCCCCTGCGCCTTCCCGATTCCAAGTTCCGCGGCTACGGCAACAGCGACGGTACTTTTTAGAAAATCTCTACGCTGCATCGGAACGATCTCCTCCTTACCGTTCGGTAAGACTTTGGGTGAGTGGGCTGGAACGGAAGCACGCGCTCGTCAGGGGCTCTTCCCCCTGTTCGCGGAGTGACCGGACCATCGAACTGTTTCCATTTATATCGTTTCATTTCGCTTTTTTGCATAAGACGTCAGATATTTTTCAAGGGGGCACCCCGTCCTCTCCCTTGCTATGACACAGACCCGGAAGGGACGGCCGAGAGTTGTCCAAAGGAACGATTAGGGTACCGGTGTGACCCTGAGCGAACCTATTCATCCACCCTGGTGGGATTTTTGCGGGATCGCCCGTGCTGTAGTCTGGGCAGGCGAATCGGAGACTGGTTGAATATTGCTTGCACACTCAGACAACTACGTGCCTCGTTGTCCGTTGTCGTACTGTCCAGCGTCTTAACGTCCTGTGGTACTGCTTTTGTCAACAGAGATTCCGGCGTCATTCCGCGCGCGTTCTTTGGTATGACGGTACTCGATTCCCAGCACGTAACCCCCACACTGAACTACGGAACTACGAGGACCTGGGACTCTTTTCCTATGCTCGACTGGGCGGACATCAACTCCTCCGCCGGCGTGTACCAATTTCAAGACCTGGATGCCTTCCTCCAACGAAACCGGGCGCGGGGCGCCGATGTCATTTACACATTTGGAAGAACGCCTCGCTGGGCGTCCTCGAAACCGGAGGCTCCCGGTCCCTACGGGCCCGGACAGTGTGCCCCGCCGTCCGATCTGCGCAACTGGGATAACTATGTGACGGCGATTGCTTCTCATGCCGGACTCCGCATCACTTATTGGGAACTGTGGAACGAGCCACAGGATCCGGAGTACTATTGCGGCGACATGCAAACGCTGCTTACGATGGCGCAGCATGCTTACCAAATCATCAAATCGATCAACCCAGCCGCGCAGGTAATTACACCCAGCGTTTCGGCGTCAGGCGGCCCCGCATGGCTCGATGCATATCTCTCCAAGGGCGGAGGGAACTATGCTGACATCATCTCCTTCCATGGCTACTGCAACGACGAAGCTGAGTCCATTAACCCCGTGGTGTCGCGATACCAGAAAGTAATGGCGGCACACGATCAGAGCAGTAAGCCTCTATGGGACACCGAAGCTGACTGGGCGGGCGATGCTGATGATGTGCTTGAGGGAAGCGGAAACCAGGCAGCCTTCATGGCCAAGTTCTATTTGCTGCAATGGTCTGCGGGGGTAAGTCGCTTCGTTTGGTACGCCTACGACGGTGGCTCCTGGGGCGGACTATGGAGTCCGGCCACTGGTGCTGACCCGGTCGTTGCAGCGTACAACATCGTTCAACAATGGCTGCTAGGGGCGTCGATGATCTCAGGTTGCATGACTGATTCAAGCGGTACCTGGAGCTGCGCTCTGAGCCGGCCCGGAGGGTATCAGGCACTCGTCCTTTGGAACTCCGGCAAAACGGTGATCCATCAAGTCCCAGGGCAATATACCGACCTCCGTGATCTCATGGGCAATGTGCGATCGTTGCCTCGAGGTAATTTGGAGGTTGGGAGCAGTCCCGTACTGGTAGAGACCGGCACGACTTTCTAGTACGGAGTCTGCGCCGTTGTCCGTCTAGACCACTCCATGACACCAGGTCACGCTCGCTTCCCTTCGCTTCCTGCAAGTCCTCCATCAAATCATTTGACTTTCGAAATCTTTCCTTGTATTACGAATGCTTGCGGTCAATTCCACCAGCCAATCATCTTCAGTTTTCAAGCAGGAAAAACGACTTTGCGACTTGACCGTAACCTCCTTCGATCGCCAGCGACCACAAAAGCCTGGCTCATTCTCACCATTGTGTTGACGTCTTGTTCAGTCGCAGCAGCTGCGGATATCCCTACCGCTATGCCTCAGATTCAGGGCGGCAACCTCCGCATTGAATTTGATAACCGCTTGCAGAGCCGGGTGGTTGCCCGTTTCGACAAGACCGAGACGGTGTTGGGGCCGTTCACTGCCTCTGAGACTGTGACCACCGCCGGCAAGCTCTGGACCGGTTTTCTCCTCACCTCGCAAAAACACACGCGTACAAAAGACGCTTTCGGGGAGGGTGAGCGGCTCACCGTCGAGGGAAAGGCTGGAACACTCACAAAGCTGGTCTCGGTCACCGTATACGACAACTTCCCCACGATGGCGTTTTTCGAGGTCCAGTACACCAATACCGGAAAAACTCCACTCGCGGTCAAGAGTTGGACGAACAACGCGTACACGATCGATGCGCAACCCAATGCGGGTCAGCCCGCCTTTTGGTCTTACCAGAGCGGCTCCTACGAGAAACGTCCCAACTGGGTCTTACCGCTGCACGCCAATTTTCAGCAGGAGAATTATCAGGGCATGAATGCCAGCGACTACGGCGGCGGTACGCCGATCGTCGACGTCTGGCGGCGTGACGTTGGCGTGGCCGTGGGACACGTCGAGACGCGCCCGAAGCTGGTTTCCCTTCCCGTTTCCATGCCCGATGCCGCGCACGCCAAGATTGCTGTACGCTTTGCCAAAGAAATCTCGTTGGGCCCAGGTGAAAGCTTTCATACGTTTCGCACCTTCGTCGCCGTCCATCAAGGAGATTACTTTCGCGCACTCATCGACTACCGCCGCTTCATGATGAAACAAGGGTTTCAAATGGCCACTGCCCCCGCGGATGGTTTCGGGGCAATTTGGTGCGCGTGGGGATATGGCCGATCGGTGCAGCCTAAGCAGGTCTACGACACGCTTCCGACGGCAAAGCGATTGGGATTCAAGTGGGTCACGCTGGACGACGGTTGGCAGAATAATGTGGGCGATTGGAAGCTTGACCCCAAGAAGTTCCCCAATGGTGACGCTGACATGAAGGCCCTCGTTGACCGTATTCACCAGGAAGGATTCAAGGCCCAACTGTGGTGGTCGCCGATGAGCGCCGTACCAAGCTCAGAACTGCTTCACGATCATCCCGACTACGAGTTATTGAACCGTGATGGCTCCACAAGAAAAGTTTCCTGGTGGAACTCGCTCTATTTGTGCCCAGCAGACCGCAACGTCGTGGAATACCACAAGGCACTGGTGCGGAAAATTCTGGTGGATTGGGGATTTGACGGGCTGAAGCTCGATGGCCAGGATATGAATGGAGTTCCAGCCTGCTACAACCCTGCTCACCATCACGCGCAGCCGGAGGACTCGGTCGAAGCTCTGCCGGATTTCTTCCGCGCCATTTACGACACCGCACAGGCGGTCAAGCCAGGGGCACTGGTGGAGTTCTGCCCTTGCGGCACGGGCTATTCCTTTTTCACCATGCCGCACTTCAATATGTCGGTGGCTTCCGATCCGGAAAGTTCTTTTCAAGTTCGGTCCAAGGCGAAAACCTTAAAAGCTTTGATGGGAGACAACGTTCCCTTTTTCGGCGATCACGTCGAACTAAGCGATGGTGGCAATGACTTTGCGTCCACGATCGGGGTGGGCGGGGTGGTGGGAACACAGTTCGTTCTTCCTTCTGAAGTTCAAAAGAAGAGCAAATCTGTTCTGACTCCGGAGCGGGAGAAGGACTTCGAAAAGTGGCTTCGCATCTATCGCGAGAAGATGTTGTCGAGAGGACAATATCTCGGGCAGCTCTATGACATCGGCTTCGATGTGCCCGAGACGCATGTAATCCGCAAGGACCAGACCATGTACTACGCCTTTTTTGCCAAGCAGTGGAAGGGGACAGTCGAACTGCGCGGCCTGGAAGACCGCAGCTACAGTGTCGTGGACTACGTCACAGGAAAAAGCCTGGGGACGGTAGCAGGACACAGCGCACATCTGCCGGTCGAGTTCGACGGAGATCTGCTGTTGGAAGTTCGGCCACAATGAGCCTCCGTTTCGTTGCAATCGGCACTATTATAGTTACTTACTATTTAGATGGGAATAGCGGCCGGCGTTCAGTATCTCTTGACGAACTCATTGCTCATCCTGGTACAACTCCCCAAAAGGTAACTTTCCGAGGTTCACTCATTCGTTTAGGTTAAGTTGGGTTTTTAAACCAGACCTACTTGAACGGAGAAAGTTATGATGAAGAGGCTTGTTTCGGCTTTTGCTCTCACATTGGCGTTTTCGGCAGGTGCGGTATTGTCCGCACAAGTCCACGATTGGCATGATCTTGACGATGTGCACAAGCATGTCATTGAATCCATTAATGAGATGGAGCGCGCACGCGCCGCGAATCACTTCGACATGATGGGCCACGGCGCCAAAGCCGAGGAGCACCTCCATGCTGCAGAGCGCGAGCTGGGTCTCGCGATCGATGCTTCCAAGGCATCCGCTCGATAGCACAGAGGTCTAAGAGCTTATGGATTGGATGAGTTTCGGCGATTGGACGGAGTAAACCAACTCCCTGTCGCCGAAACTCTCCCAGGAAATCTGCCCGCACTAATATGCTGCTGGGTGAATTGATCACCGTAGCGGCTTACAAGCTCAACATCAAAATCGTCGTGATCAAGAACAATACCCTGGGACAGATTAAGTGGGAACAAATGGTGTTTTTGGGGAATCCCGAATATGCCTGCGACCTCTATCCGGCGGACTTTGTCACCATTGCCCGCGGAGCCGGCATCGAGGCGCTGCGCGTCGAAGATCCCTCGTCATGCGGGGCACTGTTCGACAGCGTGCTCAGCCGTAATGAAGCGGTGTTGATTGAGGCAGTCGTCGATCCGTTCACTCCCCCCATGCCGGCGAAAATCAAAGCCTCGCAGGCCTTGAAGCTGGGAGGAGCGCTGGTACGCGGCGAGCCCAACACGATGAAGATTGCGCTCACGAATGCTCACGATAAGGTGCGTGAACTGGTCTAGCCGACCTGGGGTTCGTTTGCGTGAGGCAACCAATGTAAGAAAAACGCCGTGCCGTGCTATTTTCCTGCGACCTTGGAGATCTTCGAACTCCTTCATCTCGCGATCAGCGTCGGCACGCTTTCCCAATTTCCGGTAAACCCCCGCGAGCCCAAAATGAGTTTTTTGCGCGAGCTCGGTATCTTTCTCCAAAGCCTTTATGCCAATGCCTATCGGGCAGGGCCAGGTCCTCTTGTAGAAGATCATCACGCGGCGGCGTATCATGACCCGGACGAACATCCTCACTAGGGAGTGGTAGAAACCACCCCTAGTGGCCCTTTTCGGGGACGACCTCAATACGGAGTGTTTGATGCCATGACTCAAGCTCAGAACTCGAATCTTCTTCCTCTCACCTTCGAACGCGAAGAAGGCAAAGCTCCCGGCACGGTGATCTTCCATTTCTTCGGACCCTTCACCGCGCGCACCGTGTTTGAATCCCAATCACCCGAGGGAGTGAGCCAGATGTTTGATTTGCAATTGATGTTGCCCACCGGCGAGATGCCAATCGTTAACATCTTCGACCTGACCGACGTGGAGTACATGGATTCTACGGGACTGGGCATGGTCGTCAGGCATTATGTCCGATGCCAAGACAAAGGCGTTCGGTTTATTGCCGCGGGAGCGAGCCCACGTGTCCTGGAACTGTTCAAACTCACCAATGTGGACACGGTCATCCCCATGATCGCCACAGTTGAGGAAGTGGATGCCCATTAAATTGCCTTGTCAGATGCGGGCATCCGCGTTAGAGCCGATTCCGCCGGTCCCGGAAATGCGCGCGAATGCGGGGAGCTCACCGCCGCTTTAGCCGACCGTTTTCCTCAGTGCTGGCTCCGCCCCTAGCACCAGGTTTGTCGTCGCCAGGTTTATGGCAATTAGTTGCGGTTCCATCTGATCTTCCTGCACCGTCCGCTCTAGCCTCCCACAGACCCCCCCAGGGAAAGCGATGGTCCATCAAATAGGCGCAGTCGATGGTCTACGGCTTTCCCGGCCGCTTTGCGTCGGACTTCAAGTGAAGATTCCGGATTAAGCGGTGCAAGTACTTGGGATGAATTCCCAGGAGCCGGGCCGCATCGGCTGGGCTGCCGGCTGCTTCGTCCAGCGCGGTAAGAACGAGCTGCTTTTTTGTTTGGTTCAGAGCATTGTGGTAGCGCGCCGTGGCCAATCCTGCTGACTGTTCCTCGAGCAGGGCTTCGGGCAGGTCTTCGGGCAGAATTTCGTCGGTCAGTCCCATCACGATGGCGTGTTCTATGGCGTTCTCCAACTCGCGAACGTTGCCCGGCCAACTATATTGCATCAGCAAAGTACGCGCTTCCGCAGTGATGCCCTTGAAACCGCGCTTGCACTTAACCGCATATTTGTTGGAGAAATGCAGGGCCAGCAACGGAATATCCTCGCGGTGCTCGCGCAGCGGAGGCAAACCTACGGAAACCACATTGAGACGATAATACAAGTCCTGCCGGAACTCGCCTGCCTTGATCGCCTGCTCCAGGTTCTTGTTGGTTGCGGCCACGACGCGGCCTTCAAACGGTAGCAAGCGATTTCCCCCCAGCCGTTCAAACTCACGTTGTTGCAACACCCGCAACAGCTTGGCCTGCAATGGAGGAGCCATCTCCGCGATTTCGTCGAGGAACAGTGTCCCGTCCCCGGCGGCTTCGAGTTTGCCCTTCCTGACCGCAATGGCGCCAGTGAAAGCTCCCTTTTCGTGGCCGAAAAGTTCGCTCTCCAGCAAGGCTTCTGGTATGGCAGCGCAGTTGATGGCGATGAACGGCTTGTCGCGCCGCAAGCTCCTGGAGTGAATAGAGCGGGCCACGAGTTCCTTACCGGTTCCGCTTTCGCCGCGAATAAGCACCGTGGAATCACCCTTAGCCACACGCGCAATGAACTCGAGGACCCGCAGCATCGGCCGGCTCTCGCCAATAAGGGTATCGTCCGCTTGAGCGTACACCCGCAGGCGGTCGTTCTCCGCGCGCAGCAAATCCAACCGGGACAAGTTCTCCAACGTGACCGCGGCGATGCGGGAAACCGAGCTGAGGAAGTAAGCGTGCTCCTCGGCAAAGGCCGCGGGTGAGCTGAGATAAATCACGCCGAGGATTTTCTCCACCGCCACCAGGGGCACGCACAACACATGCTCGGTCGAAGCGCTGTCAACCGGAGCCGCGGTGAAGGTGGCGCACCGTTCCCAGATCGCCTGTTGCACCAGCTCCTGCCGAATGAGCATCTCCCGCTGGGGGAGGCCCTTCCTATTCCAGGTACAAGGCGCGCCGGCTTCCTCGTTGTTCGACTGAAGAACGATCGCACCCTGTGCGGCCGGAATCACTTCGGAGATCAGCACCAGCAACTCGAGCTGCAAGTTTTGCAGGTCGCGAGTGGAATTAATGATATTCGCAATCCTGAAGAATGCGCTCAGATCGCGCGCCATTCGGCCTAGCCCTGAGGAATCGGACGGCTGGCCCAAGCGATCCAGGGGTAGTACTCTCAGCCCGCTGCTGGTTAGGCGGCTGCGGCCGTCAGACACGAGCTCGGCAGCATCCTCCGGCCTGGTCAGAAACAGATATTCGCTTTTTCCGATACGAATCCGGTCGCCATGCTCGATGGCCTTGCGGCTCACTTTGGATCCGTTGACAAAAGTCCCATTGTGACTGTCGAGGTCGGCTATTTCAAAAACGCCGCTGGAGACCTCCATAACCGAGCAGTGCCGGCGCGAAACTGCAGCATCGCTCGCGTCCGCACGCACCTGGTTAGACGGATCCCTGCCCATAAACAGAGGGCCATCCGTTGCGGACCAAAGTGTTCCCTTCAGCGAACCGGAAATCGCCAGCAGCCTCGGGTTGCTCACGTCGAACCTCCGGTTGTTCAGTTTAAGCCCAAAGTGCCGGAGAAGCATTTGTTGAATGGCCGCAGACCTTTGCCGGAACCAACTGGCTCCGTATAGGTAGCCGTTCGACTACCGTTTGGCTGCCCGTCCAGGACCGCGAGCCAGGCGAGCGGGCGTATGTTGTTGCAAACAAAAGGTAATAGCCGGCCGGAAAGCCGCGTTCGCGTTTGGCGGCGAGCATGCAATACATCATTGCGTCAGCGCAAGCTTTCAGTGAGGGTGCTGGGAGTTTGAGAGACAAATTCAATTCGGGCTCCTCTGCCAGGAACCCCAAGGAGGATGTTATGAAACGCAACCTTATTATCGGACTACCGCTAGTCGTGTTTTCTCTCCTGCTCACCACCACCAGCGCCTACTCTCAATCGAAATCAAAAGCCTATGTGCCATTCGCGTTCAAGGCGGGACAGGCACAGCTGCCGCCCGGCAACTACGAACTTAAGGTAAGACTCGATAGCAACATCGTTACGATCTACAACAGCGAGAGCGGTAAGACTGTGCTCGCGCTCGCTTCGGTCCGAGAGGATTCGCCCCTCCACAGCCAGGGCAAACTGGTTTTCCATACTTATGGCAAGCAGTACTTTCTGGCCGAGATCTGGGGAAGTGCCGACACAAAGGGCATTCTTTTCTCACCCTCCAAACAGGAGAAGCAGATGCAGCAGGTTGCCAGCGGCCCATCGACCACCGGCAAAGAGGTCATGATTGCTCTCAAGTGACCAACTTACGACAAACCTACCAGGAAGCCGGAACCTGCGTTCCGGCTTCCTGGTGTGGGGTAAGGGGAGCGTCCGTCGGAATCGGATGTTACGAGAGATCTGCAATTCTACAGATTCCTCAATCAATGCACCTTGTACAACATCGCCGCATGCGGAGCGAGCGAAGTCTTGAGCGAACCAGCCGTACCCAATTCCTTGCGCGCCCATAGGTCGCGCACTGCATGCCCGCCCTCGGACAGACCTAGATCCTTCCACCCATAATTCACCTCTTGCTCGGCATCGCCCAGATTAAAGACCGCCACATAACGGCCGCCCCCGGACTCAGGGATTGCCGTCCACACGACCAGCGACCCATTCCGCAAAAGCTCACGATTTTCCCGCGAGTGCTGATCGACCGCGATCACCTCCGGGTTGGTATAAAGCGCCTCTGTTGCCGCATCCATACGGGTGAGATTGGTGCCTGCGACCAGCGGAGAACGCGCCATCGACCACAACGTCATCAACGTCCTCGACTCATCCGCCGTAAGCCGCGAAGCACGCGCCTTCCCCCACCCCGGCCTGGGTCCAAGGTAACCGAGCGGCAGCATATCCGCGTCGGGCCAGTGTCCGACCTCGATGTGGGGAGCCCACTGAGCGGTGCGATCAAATTGCCGCACCAGCCCCGCCGGGAACGTCTCCGCCGCAGGGGCTGACCACGTGTCCCACATATCGTCCGAGATCCGCCACTGTTGCGCATATTTGCGCACGTCGTCCGCTTCCTCGATGGGAGTAGGCCCCGGAGAAAGGCTCAGCACCATCGGACGCCCGGTCTTCCGAAGAGCGGCGCTCATCATGTGAATCTCATCCGCCTGGTAGGGTCTGGAAATGCAGTCGACCTTGATGAAGTCGACTCCCCAATCTGCGTACAGCTTGGCGATGGAGTCGTAGTAGGCCTGTGAGGCAGCATTGGCCTTGAGTCCATAGTTATCCGAATTCCAGCTGCAGGTATCGGCGGTATTGGCCGCATCCGCTGCATGAAATCCAGATCCAGCGATGGGCAGATTCTTCTCCACCGCCCCGCGGGGAATGCCGCGAATAATGTGAAGGCCGAACTTGAGCCCCAGCGAGTGGACCCAATCCGCAAGGGGCTTGAAACCCGCCCCACCCGCAGACGAGGAAAATCGGTTACCCGCCACCAGGTAACGCCCGGTGGCATCCATCACAAATCCCTGCGCGGCGCCCTTCTGGCCCGGCTGCTGCAGATACCACCCTTCATCGACCACAACATACTGCCATCCCAGCGGTTGCAAGTGCCGATGCAACCAGAGGACATTCGCCTTGTACTCAGCCTCGGTGACAGTCAGCCCGTAGGAATCCCAGCTGTTCCACCCCATCGGAGGAGTGGGCGCGAGCTCCGTCGCGGCAACGCAACGCAATCCGCTTAATGCGATCACTACCGCCAGGATTCGGCAAATCATTGGCAAGTTCCCCCAGAAATGGCGCGCAAGCCAGTCTATAGCGGTTTCACGATATCGTGTCTCACCCGGCCCCAGGGAGGTGGGGCAATGAGCTTCACTCATACCGTAGAGCAACCATGGGGTCAACCAGCGCCGCCCGCCTGGCGGGAATATAACAAGCCGCTAGGGCAACGATCACGAAGACCATCGCGACCCCTGCGAACGTAAGCGGGTCATGGGGTGTAACGCCGAAAAGTTGGCTGCGCATCAGACGTGTAAGGCCGAGCGCGAGAAAGATGCCCGGCAGCAAGCCCAGTAGAGCCATTCTGGCTCCTTGACCGAGGATGAGACGCAGGACGTCGCTGCGCCGCGCACCCAGGGCCATCCGGACGCCGATTTCGCGGGTGCGTTCCCCAACCAGATAGGAAATGACTCCGTAGATGCCGACGCAGGAGAGCGCGAGAGCAAGTACGGCAAAGGCGGCGAGCAGGATCATGGAGAGGCGGCGAGCGGCCATGGAGGTGGAGATCACTTCGTTCATGGTTTCGACGGCATAAACGACGGCTCCTGGATCAAACTCTGAGACGTTACGGCGCACCAGACCCATGATCGCGTCAGAATCTTCATGGGTGCGCAGAACGACGGCGACTCCGTCGGCGACCAACTGCATGAGCTTCGGAGGAAGCTGCATGAACGGGTAGTAGAACTGCGCTTCAATGGCGGTTTTCGGGTCGTTGCCTGGACCCCACTGCCGAATGTGCCCTACAACACCGACGATCTCCGCTTCCACGTCAAATCCGGCGATATGGATGTGTTGACCGATGGGGTCTTGGTTCGCGAAGTAGTTGCGTGCGAAAACGTCGTCAATGTCGACGACGGTGGGGGCGTTCTCGTTGTCCTGCTCGGTAACGAAGCGACCGCGCTCCAGGGTGACGCCCATGGCCTGCTTGAATCCGGGTTCCACCAGATAGAACATCGACTGATGCATGTCGTTGAAGTTGGCCGGCTTGGGTTGCCCTTCGATCCAGAAGGGCAATTCGGAATCATGGATCATGGGGCGCGAGCCGAGCGTGACGGAGACGGCTTCAACCCCGGGGATGGCGCGCATGTCAGCGTCGAAACGGCGCAGGCGCGCGCGGGTTTCAGCCGAGGTGGTTCTGGAATTGTAGGGCAAAGACAGCGAGAAGGTGATGGCGTGATCTGGATTGTAGCCGGGATTCACGCGCCAGAGAGCCGCGAGCGAGCGCAGCATGAGTCCTGCACCGATAAGGAGCACGAAAGCCATCGCCACCTCAACAGCAACAAAGAACCCTTGCAGGCGATGGCGCGCGTCGCCCGCGCCACGGCTGCTTTGGCGCAGCACCTGCTGCAGATTGGCGCGCGAGGACCTGAGCGCGGGTGCGAGGCCGAAGATGATTCCGCCGAGCAAAGACACGCCGAGGGTAAACAGCAGCACGCGGGCGTCCATGGAAACTTCGGCGGCGCGCGGAAGGGCTTCGGGCAGGAGCCGGATGACGGCCTTGGTACCGAAGAGTGCGAGGAAAAATCCCAGTGTCCCCCCGAGGCCCGCAAGCAGCAAGCTCTCCGTGAGGAGCTGGCGGATGATGCGGTTGCGGCTGGCTCCAAGGCTGGCGCGCAACGCGAACTCGCCCGAGCGGCTCATGGAGCGCGCGAGCAGCAGACTGGCGACGTTGGCGCAGGAGATGAGGAGTAGAAAGGCGACAGCGGCGAGCAGCACGAGGAGGAAGGGCTGAACGTTGCCAACCATGTCCTCCTTCATAGGCAAGAGGACGATACCGGCGCCCTTGTCAGCTTCGGGATAGGCGAGGGCTAGATGGTGGGCAATGGAGTCCATGTCGGCGCGGGCCTGGGCGAGGGTGACGCCGGGTTTGAGCCGCCCTACCGCATGGGAGCTCACGTCGACGCGGCGATCGAGGAAAGAAGGGTCGTTCCACTGGCCGATGGGGGTATAGATATCGCGCTGGATGCCGTAAAAAGCAAATTCCGGCGGCAGGACACCCGTAACGGTGTAGTCCGTACCGTTCAGGTCGATGGAGCTGCCGACGATGTTCGGTGAGGCGCCGAAGTGACTATGCCAAAAGCCGTCGCTGAGCATGACGACCGGGGCGGCCCCGATGCGATCGTCGTCAGAGCGGAAGTCTCGACCGACGGCAGGATGGATGCCGAGCGTAGGGAAGAAGCTGGCCGAAACCATGAGGCCATTCACACGCTCGGGCTGTCCGCGGCCAGTGAGGTTATAGTCTTCATGGCGATAGATAGCCAGTGAAGAAAACGTCTGCGTGGCCCGCTGCCAATCGAGAAAATTGAGGTAGCTGATGGGCGCCCGATCCATCCCCGCGCTCTTTTCGTACAGAGCGACGAGCTGGGTGGAGTGTGGATAGGGCAGCGGGTTGAGGAGGACGCCATTGACGACCGAGAAGAGCGCGGTGTTCGCGCCAATGCCGAGGGCGAGGGTAACAATAACAATAGCCGTGAATGCGGGAAACTTGAGCAGCATGCGAAAGGCGTAGCGGAGGTCCTGCAGCAGAGTGGTCACGACTTCACCTCTGATCGCAAATATATTGCGCCTATCGTAGCCTGAAGAAGGGCCGTACTACACGAAATTGCTAAGCGGTCTTCTCGATCACTGCTTCCGGGTGAGCGCCGTATTCTGCCCAGGAGCCGTCATACAGGCTGACCTGCTTTGCGCCTGCGACTTCGAGGCCCAGCGCGATGACAGCAGCCGTAACGCCGGAGCCGCACGTGGTAGTGATGGGCTGCTTCATATCCACGCCTTTTGCGGCAAAGATGCGGCGGAGTTCTTCGACGGGCTTCAGGCGGCCCTCCTCGACCAATTCGGTGAACGGGACGCTGGTAGCTCCGGGCATATGTCCGGAGCTTATGCCGGGCCGCGGCTCCGGTAAGATGCCGGCGAAGCGTCCGGCCGAGCGGGCGTCCAGAATTTGCCCGTGGGCCACAATCATCTGCTGCATCTGGGAGAAGTCTTTCACCGCATCTTGATCGAGTGTGATGTGGAAGCCGGCCGATGCGCGGCGAACGTCTCCGGAGTCTGTAGGGAGACCGGCTTCGATCCAGGCGCGAAGTCCGCCGTCGAGAAGGTACACGTTTGGGGCTCCGGCGGTCCTGAGCATCCACCATGCTCGCGGGCCGGAGAAGACGCCTTCCTGCTCGTAGATGATGATGTCCATCTCATCGCCGATACCAAGAGCCGAAAGGCTACGGGAAAAAACATCGGGCGGGGGCAACATGTGAGGCAGCGGGTTGGAGCGGTCGGAGAGTTCCTCAATATCAAAGAAGATTGCACCAGGAATGTGCTGCGCGATATAGCGGGCACGGGTATCGACTGGTGGGGTGACACCTACCGGAGGAAGCGTGGCATCAAGGATGACGACCCCTGGGTCGTGCAGACGGCCGGCTAGCCAGGAGGTAGTGACGAGGGGGTTCATGGCAACCAGCTTACTTGAAGACTGCCGGCGCCGGCCTTACCGGCGAGCAGCCGAACCGCGGCAAAAGGTATCATGTCGTATGGGGGCGATCCTCATTTCCCTGCATCCATTTCGCAGTTGAAGGGATCGAATGTGTTGCCGGCAGAAGGATCTGATTAATGAGGAGGTCTCATGGCCCAATACACAAAAACCGCTGACGCTGTCTCTCACCTCTCGCGCGAACAATTTCGGGTAACCCAACAGAGTGCCACCGAGCGTCCCTTTGAGAATGCCTATTGGGATCATGATGCCCCCGGCATCTACGTGGACATCGTTTCCGGCGAGCCGCTCTTCTCTTCCCTCGACAAATTTGACAGCGGCTGCGGCTGGCCGAGCTTCACCAAACCCGTGGATCCTGAAAATGTCGAGGAGCGGTCTGACAACAGTCTCGGAATGAGCCGTACTGAGGTGCGGTCGACCCACGCTGACAGCCACCTGGGTCATGTATTTGATGACGGCCCCAGGGATGCCGGGGGACTGCGTTACTGCATCAATTCGGCGTCCCTTCGCTTCATTCCCCTCGACGAGATGGAGAGCGAAGGTTACGGCGAATATCTCAAGGTATTTGAGTCCAAGAAGGAGAAATAGAACATGTCATCCTCCCACGAAACCGCAATACTAGCCGGTGGCTGTTTTTGGGGCATGCAGGACTTATTGCGCCGCTATCCGGGTGTGATCTCGACGCGAGTCGGATATAGCGGCGGTGATGTTCCCAACGCCACTTATCGCAATCATGGAAGCCATGCCGAGGCGATCGAGATCGTCTTTGACCCGCAGAAGCTGAGCTACCGCAAGCTGCTGGAGTTCTTCTTTCAGATTCACGATCCAACCACATTGAATCGGCAAGGAAACGACCGCGGAACCAGCTATCGCTCGGCGATCTTCTATACCACCGACGAGCAGAAACGTGTGGCAGAAGACACAATCGCTGACGTGAATGCCTCTGGCATTTGGCCTGGTAAAGTCGTGACGAAAGTAGAGCCGGCAGGTCCTTTTTGGGAAGCTGAGCCCGAACATCAGGATTATCTGGAAAAATATCCAAACGGCTACACTTGCCACTACGTCCGCTCTGATTGGACTCTTCCGCACCGGGCGGCTTAAGCAATAGCTTCTCCAGCCGGGCCCCATTGCCCCCGATTTCCTGTGGAGGTTTGCGGCGTTGATACAGTGCATGCGGTTTTCATTGAGAGAAAACCGCACACGCGCCTATCTCCAGTGCAGCGTGGCAGGAAATCGGGGTCAAGCCAAAAAGAGGCTTGAATGGGGCATCCGTCCGCAAATCAGTCTGTCCTGGGATTTCTCCCAGTCGATGGAACCTTCCTTTGCTCGATAGCGTAATAGGTCTCATCAGCCAGCCGCTCACCCGTCTGCACGGAGGCCTACGCATGACAATGCTCCTTGACCAACTCAAGCAGGTCCTGCGCAGGCTCAGCCGGGCCCCCCTGTTTACCACGATTACGCTGATTACCCTCGCCGTCGGAGTGGGCGCAAACACGGTCATTTTTAGCGTAGTGGAGGGCGTGCTCCTTAAGCCACTTCCCTACCCCCATGCTGAGCAATTGATCGGCGTGTGGCATGCAGCGCCCGGGATCGGCTTCGCGGAACTGAATATGTCGCCATCCATTTACTTTATCGATCGCGAGCAGAACACCACACTCCAGGATATCGGCGCCTACGACGGCGATTCGCTGGACGTGACCGGCGCGGGGAAACCGGAACACGTGCCAGGACTCGACGTTACCGATGGCACGCTGCCGATTCTGGGGGTTGCTCCCGTCGTCGGACGCTTATTTTCCCGCAAGGACGATTCGGCGGGCGCGCCGCAAACCGTAGTGCTCTCCTATGGTTATTGGCAAAGGAAGTTTGGCGGCGCACCTTCTGTCATTGGGCGCTCCATCACCGTAGACGGGAAGCCGCGAGAAATCATCGGCGTTCTGCCCCAGGGATTCCACTTTCTCGATCAACCGGATGTCGCACTGTTTCTGCCCTTCCAATGGGATCGCAATAAAACCAAACTCGGCGACTTCAGTGAGCGCGCGCTTGCCCGCCTCAAGCCCGGAGTCACCATGGCCCAGGCCAGCGCAGATATGGCGCGGCTCCTTCCCGTGGTCTTGCGCAGTTTCCCGGCCCCGGACGGATTCAGCATCAGCATTTTTGAAAAAGTGCGGCTCGCGCCCAATCTTCGTCCGCTCAAGCAAGACGTTGTCGGTAATGTGGGCAACGTGTTGTGGGTTCTGATGGGCTCGATCGTTCTGGTTCTGCTGGTCGCTTGCGCAAACGTTGCCAATCTGTTGCTGGTCCGGGTCGAAGGGCGCCGTCAGGAGCTGGCGATTCGCTCCGCTCTGGGTGCGGGCTGGGCAAGAATCGCGGCCGAGCTGCTCTTCGAGAGTGTTGTCCTCGGCGTTACCGGCAGCCTGATCGGGCTGGCATTGGCTTACGGTGCATTGCGCCTTCTGGTGTCGATGGCGCCCACCGGCCTCCCCCGCGTCCATGAAATTGGCATCGATCTCCCGGTGCTGTTTTTCACCCTGGGCCTCAGCCTCTTTACCAGTCTGCTCATCGGTCTTATCCCCGTCCTCAAGTATGCGGGCGCAAATGCCAATAGCGGCCTGCGCGAAGGTGGCCGCGCGCTAAGCCAGAGCCGGGAACGGCATCGCGCCCGTCAGACCCTGGTTGTGGTGCAGGTCGCGCTTGCCCTGGTCCTGCTCATCTGCTCCGGGCTCATGATCCGCACCTTTCGCGCCTTGATGCATGTGTCTCCGGGCTTCGTGGCCCCGGATGCAGTGCAAACATTCCGTTTTTCCATTCCGGAAGCGCAGATACCAGACGCTCAATCAGAACGGGTCGTACGCATGGAAGAAGAGATTGTGAACAAACTGGCGGCGATTCCAGGAGTCTCGTCGGCCAGCTTCTCCACCGCGGTGCCCATGGATGGGCGCAGCTCCAACGATGTTCTGTTCGCCCAGGACCATGTGTATGGCGAGGGCGAACTACCGCCGATACGCCGGTTCAAATTCATCTCACCCGGCTTTTTCGCGACTCTGGGCACTCAGCTCCTTGCCGGGCGCGATTTCACCTGGACCGACACCTACCAGAAGAGACCGGTCGCCATCATCTCGGAGAATTTCGCGCGCCAGTATTGGCATGACCCGAATGGCGCGTTAGGCAAGAGGATTCGCGTGGCCAGCACCGATGACTGGCGCGAGATTGTCGGAGTAGTTCAGGACATGCATGACGACGGCGTGGACAAAGCCGCGCCCACTTCGGCGTACTGGCCCGTGATGCTCGACAATTTCGAGGGCCAAAAACAGATACTGCGGCGCAATATCGCTTTCACCCTGCGTACTCCGCGCGCCGGCTCTCGCGCCTTCATGGACGAGGTTCAGGAGATAGTCTGGTCGGTCAATCCCGATGTGCCTTTGGCGGAGGTTTCCACACTTGGCACGCTTTACACCAAATCCATGGCACGCACTTCCTTTACCCTGGTGATGCTCTGCGTCGCGGGAAGCATGGCTCTGCTGCTCGGGATTGTGGGAATTTACGGAGTCATCTCGTATTCCGTATCGCAACGCACACGCGAGATCGGCATCCGCATGGCGTTGGGCGCTCAGCGAGAGACGTTGACGGCCATGTTTGTGCGCCAGGGACTGGGGCTCACCCTCATTGGCGCAGCGTGCGGTCTGGTTACCGCCTTTCTTACCATGCGCCTGATGTCCTCGATCCTGTTCAACGTGAGCCCCGTAGATCCACTCACCTACGTCACCATCACCCTGGGCGTGGTTGCCAT
The DNA here is from genome assembly GCA_963787145.1 of uncultured Acidobacteriaceae bacterium. Classification (GTDB taxonomy): domain Bacteria; phylum Acidobacteriota; class Terriglobia; order Terriglobales; family Acidobacteriaceae; genus PALSA-350. The sequence continues at coordinate 35,094 of CAWBBY010000029.1, read as the reverse complement.
TGCTTATCTTGCCTGCTATCTGCCCTCCCGTCGCGCCGCAACCATCGAACCTATGAAGGCACTGAGAACCGAGTAGCCAGCTATTTCTTGGGACAGTTTTTTGAGAGCCTGCCTACCCATGCCACAGTCATCACTGTTACGGTTACGTATATTTTCGCCCTGTTAATTCCCCATCATCGCTAGCGTCCAGAGGTCGTGGGAGGCCACACTACGCAGATGGGAACCGCTCAAGGCCATTCCAACGGCGTGCGCGTGCCGGGTCGAAATGAGTGGACTTTCTTCTCTGTTGGTGATCCCTATCACAGACAAGCAGACCTCTTTTGCCACACAATTGATTTTGGATTCTCGATCGTTATGGCGTGCTTTACATGAAGACCGGCGTAATCGGAACACCGACCTGAATTCCGCCTCTTCTTCAGTACACCACTGGGACCTTGATTTCACTACGTTCTGCTTGTGTCGTGGTGAATCTCCTGGGCTGTCAAAAACTCAACGAGGGTCCACTTACCGCCGATGCGATCGATACTCGTGCGGGTTACGCAAACAAGAACACCAAAGGAGAACTTATGTCTACAGCCATTGCAACCAAACCCAATATGTCCAGCAAAACCACAATCCAGTTCCCCCAAACCATGAATTTTCTTGATGAACTCGAGGCACTGAGCCAGGAAACAGCCAGGCGCGCCTTCAGCTTTTTTCAACAACGCGGCCGTGGTGACGGCTGGGATTTAGATGACTGGTTCCGTGCTGAGGCAGAGCTCCTACGCCCCGTTCCTATCGAAATGAGCGAATCAGACGAAAACTACACCATCCGCGCTGAGGTGCCCGGCTTCGACGCAAAGAATCTCAGTATTCAGGCTGACTCCGGTGCAGTTTACATTCGCGGTAAGAACGAGCAGAAAAGAGAAGAGAAAAAAGGCGGCGAGGTCAAATACAGTGAATTATCTGCGACTGAACTTTGCCGTCGTATTGCTTTGCCAAGCTCCATTAACCCGGAGAAGATTATGGCCCGGCTTTCGAGCGGAGTGTTGGAAATCACGCTGCCCAAAGCCGCTCCACCGAAGACCATCGAAGTTAAGGCGGCTTGACGAGTAATGCTCGCCGGCTCGAGAAGATGCAGGCCCGAGCCGGCGCACCCTGCAGCTCTCAAGTCGCGCCTCTGGCGCAACAGACAGAAGCTATTGTGCAAGCTTATCGAGCCGCTTAGGGTCTAGAATCGCCAACGACGCACCCTGCCTCTCGACTATGTGATTGCGCTCAAACCGATTGAGCAGCCGGGTCACCGTCTCGCGCGAGGTCCCTACGATATTGGCGAGCTCCTCATGGGTGAACACCATAGTGAAGCAGGGCGAAAGCATACTATCGGCAGCGGGTTCCGCCCAATCCAGCAGCAAGCGCGCCAGCCTGCCCGAGGCCGAACCTGAGAGCGCGAGTCGCCGGGTATCTAAGAACAGTTCACGATATTGGGTGGCCAGCACCTGCGCGGCCTTTCGGCCTACTTCGGGGTATGTTTCAAGCAGCCAGAGAAGATCCCCACGTCGCACGCCTATAAGTTGCGAAGGTTCCAGCGTCTGCGCAGTCACCTCGTAAGGCAAGTCATTGAGTGCCGCGTTCAGGCCTAGAATATCTCCCGGGCCGGCGACTCTGATGATCATCCTGCGGCCTTCTCTGGAGGTGCTGAAAAGCTTTACTCGTCCGCCGCGGATGACAAACACCTGACTGGAGCATTGGCTCTCTTCGAAAATCATGGCCCGGCCCGGAAGGGCAAGCCGCGTACCGGTTTCATCGAAGCGCCGCAAAGCGTTGTCACTGGACTTATAAGACGCCCCGAGTGACGGCTCGCGAGCAGAGGACTCCATAGACTATCTCCGGATAGCGAGAAGAAACCTTACAGGAGCCTCCAAGGCGAGCAGACAATTGTTCGCGTCGGTTCCCTGCTGCAACGAACGACGCTGCCGGGGGTTCTTCTCTTCGGCGGGCCCGTAAAGTGGCCACACCCCTCCGGCGCGGTGCCTTCTTAGGTCAGCGACCGCCAATAAAACACGGGCGGACTCTCTTTTCCGCCTCGACTCATCCCTTTTTACCATACATCGACTAAGACGTGGCAAAACCTGCCAGTCACATGCACAATTTTCGCTGCCCTTTGGGAACCTTGAGAGTTATAATGGCGGCGCTCCAGAAGGGGGGAGCAATCTATGCTGAGAGCACTCTCTCAAGCGTGTTGGCTCGTAGGATTGTTTTCATTATCTGCTCTTGCTGCAAACGCTCAACAGGTCGTTCATGCCTTGGCAGGGACCGTTACTTACATCAATCCAACCAACAAAACCATCATCATCATCACCGACGACGGCTCGGAAGGACTCTTCAAAGATATGACGTCGAACGTATCGCTCGACTTCGCAAAGGAGATCAGAGCGAACTCGACTCCTGCCGGCGCCTTCACCACAAAGGGGGCTCACGTGATCGTCTACTATTTCGGCGATGGCGACGAGCGGACGGCGGTCGCATTGCAGGATCTCGGTGGGGGACCGCTTAAGAAGATCAGCGGATCGGTTACCAAGTTCAACAGGCACGAGCATCTGCTCACCATCACAGACAGCGCAGGCGTCAGCCAGTCCTTCCATATTGATCCGAAGACAGTGGCCGAGACTGCCGTGGGAGCGGTGGAAGGTGAGAAATTCGATCCGGGGAAGGGTGAACAGGTGCGGGTGACTGCCACGCTCGCGAACGGCAGCCCAGAGGCTCTGTTTATCCGTACCAACTAGGTAAAGCGCAGCGGACGCACACAACGGCCCCGGGTGGTTGTCCGCCACCCGGGTGAAACTCTTGTGAGATGCCACAAGAACGCCTTAGGCGTTCCTTTGCCTTCATTCTATGAAGGGTCTTGTCGCAGCCATCAACCCGCGAGTCTGCGCTTGTTGTTTGTCGTCCAGTAAGGTGCGTAGCCATAGTGTTGATGCAGGCGCAATTCATATTCCCGGCTAACCGGCGAATCGGGGTTCCATTCAGGGCTGCTCTGAATCGTCTGGCGGGCTACACGTGCATGAATCTCCCGCTTGGCCCAATTCACGCTCCTAATCCATTGCGGCCTTAGCAAAACCTTCTTGCCCGGCCACCAATTCTTCGTGTCTACGATCACGTACCGAATTTCCCAGGTCTCGTCGTCAAACAAAAAATCTTCAAGGTGTCCGATTTCCCCATCCGTCGCCTCCATATGGTAGCCGGAGACTTCGTGCGTACTTCGCAGGTGGGGATCAGGCGACCGATCTTTCATTGCCGTCTTCGACTCCATTCTTGGAGCATCCGCGAGCGCCTGAGGCGTTGGCCAGGCCCCCCACACACCAGTTCCCTCCCAGTAGTAGGGCCACCCAAAATGTCGATGGTGTTCGGCCTCGTGTTGGCGGGAAACAGGTTGATGGAGATCAATGCCGGGGCCGTTCTGCACTTGTTCCCGGGTCAGGTTCACATAGAGGTGCAGCGGGCTCCAGGCCGGATACCGCAAAGCCACGGGCGAGATCAAGACCTTGCGTCCGGAGAAGATGATGCCGGTGGCAACCACAATATAGCGGATGGTCCACTGCCGATCATCGAAGTAGAAATCGGAGACGGATCCGATATCTGTGTCGATGGCTCCGATCGTGTAGCCGTTGAGATCCTTTGTCCTGCGCAGCCGCATTGCTTTTTTCGTGTTCAGCCCGAATATTCGTGACTTATTCGAACTGCACCATTCTACTCCTCGTGGAATCCAATGAAGGGTGTGGCCAGGGCGGCAATGCGCCGTCTTCTTGCCCGTAGGTCGCGCTTGGTATTGTCTGTCAGTGGGTTGAAGGGATGGTACAAAGTTCGTGAAAACCGGAGACAGGCCGCGACTCCTTGTAGATTCGCTTGTGCTCGGCGTTATTGGCGGACTGAGCGCCCAGTTATTCATTTGGACGTTACGCTTCTCTGCCAGGATTTTCCTGTTCGCGATCGCCGGTTACCACCCTCCGGGACTTCAGGAAGAGGGCGGAGTTCTTCGCCAGGTTATCGGTCCTCACGGGTTGTGGCTGATACCGCTCTCCACAACCGTCGGGGGACTGCTCTCGGGAGCCCTTGTTTACGGCCTCGCACCCGAAACCGAGGGCCACGGCACGGATACGGTGGTCAAGGCCCTGCACTGGACAGGAGGAGCCATCAGGGCACGGGTGGCCCCGGTAAAGATGATTGCCTCCGCAATTACCATCGGTTCCGGGGGATCCGCGGGACGCGAAGGCCCCACCGCACTTATCACCGCTGGCTTTGGCTCAGTCTACGCAAAGCTGCTCCACCGCTCCGAATACGAACGGCGGCTGGTGGTCTTAATGGGCATGGCCGCCGGGCTTTCCGCAATCTTCCGTTCCCCGATCGGCACCGCCATCTTCGCCGTCGAGGTTCTTTACGGCGGTATGGACTTCGAGGCTGGGGCTCTTCTTTACTGCATGCTGGCTGCAATCGTCGCCTACGCCGTCAATGGGTGGTTCGTCGGATGGCAGTCACTCTTTCAGGTCCCCTCCCACCTGTATGCAGCAGGCCTGGCAGATTACGGTTGGTACATTGCTCTCGGGGCTGCGAGTGGCGTCCTCGCTTCCATCTTGCCCGAGGTGTTCTATCGTCTCCGCGATCTGTTTGCAGCTTTGCCTATACCCGCGTGGACCAAGCCCGGCGTCGGCGGTTTACTCCTAGGCTTAATGGCTCTCCGCTTGCCCCAGGTACTAGGCGGTGGATACGGTTGGATTCAGGAAGCGATTGACGGCCGGCTGGCCTTGGGGCTGCTCCTTGTCCTTGTCGTCGCCAAGATGCTGGCGCTGTCCTTTACTGTCTCCTCGGGCGGGTCGGGAGGCATTTTCGCTCCCAGTCTGTTCGTCGGCTCGATGCTGGGTGGTGTCTTTGCGGCGGTTGCACACGTTCCTCCAGCGGGTTTGGTGATCGTTGGGATGGCGGCCGTGTTCGCCGGTGCAGCCCGCGTTCCCATCGCGACCTTGCTGATGGTGGTCGAGATGACTGGCGGTTATCAGCTTCTTGTTCCCGCGGGACTCGCTGTCATGCTCAGCTTTGTCATTCAAATCAATCTCTCGTCGTTCTTCAAGTACGGCAGTCTTTATGAAGCCCAGGTAGACGGGCGTTCCGATTCACCCGCGCATATTGCCGAGCACGTTCAGATTGCACTGCGGCTCCTGGAGCAAGGCAAGATTTCCCTGCCAGAACCAATCACTCATCTTCACCTCGCAGCTCTGTTGCAATCGGGGGTGGCACTGGATCTTCCCGATGGTTCTCAGCTGATGATTGGAGCACTTCGGCCCGAGAGTCCCTGGGTGGGTAAGCAGCTGCAATCGCGCGTTCTTGGGGGCTCAATCGTAGATTCGAAGGTGGCCGCCATACTGCGAGGCAAGACGGTTTTGCGAGCTCGGCCCGAGACCGTCTTACAGCCTGGCGACCGCCTCTTGATGATCGCGCCGCCGCAAGCCCAGGCGGGGTTGTTAGCCCACCTTGCACCACCCTCCGGAACGCTCGGCCAAACGAATGCAGTTGCTTCCTGACCGTGGCGTCAAGATCGCGCTATGACCCCGCGGATGTAGGCCAGATTCTTGCGCATATCCGCCTCCAATTGCTTCGAAGGCGCATCCGTCTCCAGATTGGCATAGCCGGAGAACCCGATATCCCGAATCGCTTGCATGATGGGCGCAAACTGAATGCTCCCATCACCGAGGTAGTGCGGATTATCCTTAAGATGGAATTGGCAAATCCGGTCTTTCCCGAGCCAGCGGATCTCTTTCACCGGATCGAATCCGGCCTCCGTCGAGTTACCCACGTCGTAGTACACCAGGACGCTTGCGGAGCGTGACCTCTCCATGATGCGCACGTTGTCCTCTGCGGAAATAGTGTCCTCAAGGCCCAGGATGACTCCCGCTTTAGTGGCTTCCGGCGCCAAGTCGCGCAGCGCATCACCCACATAATCCATTTCCTCCTTGGTCCGCAGAGCCCAGCGGGAGAAGAAGGGCAGCAGAAGTACCTTCGTGTGCAAGGCCTTGGTCAGCCGAATGGAGTCGAGTACCCACTTCTGGGCAAGCGGGTCGCTCTTCAGCCCATTGTCATGCAGCTTATCGACGCAGGTTCCATCGATCGGAATCTTATGTTGCTTGGAAAGGGTGAGGTAGCGGGCAATCACTTGCGGATCGTCAGCCGGCATTTTGTCATCCACCAGCTTTCGCCCGAAGGAGATTTGCACCCCCTCAAACCCGAGTTTCGCGGCCAGTGGTACAGCTTCCGGGTTTGCGCCCAGATTCAGGTTCCAGTCGGTCACACCAATGCGCAGCTTCTCCTTACGGGCGATGGCCAACCGGGAGCATACTCCGGCAGCTACGACGGAACCGAGAAATTTACGGCGAGTGATCCTAAGCATCAGTAACCTTTTGAAGAACGAAGTTGCCAGCGAGGCGCAGCGGCCAGCCCGGGAAACCGAGGACCAATATAATGCTGGAGGATGAACGATGTCACTCCATACAAGGAATAGAGGAAACTGTGGCGCCCTACGGAAAAACCCTTATGCCAAACGGAAATATAAGCCGGCGTGCTTTACTCGGATCCGCAACTGCAGCAGCCTTCGTGGCAGCCTTGCCTAAAGCGGGCGCGCGCCCGACGGAATGGAAGCCGCGTCTTGGCATTTTATGCAAATATACCGCAGCCAACTTGGACTTCGCTCTTCAGGAAGGATTTAACAACATGATCCTCAACGCCGGAGCAGGTGTCCCGGGATTGGATACCACGAAGCTCACGGACGAGGAAGTCGGAAGCATCAAGGATCACTTGTCCTCGAAAGGCATGCACGTTTCGGCCCTTCAGGTGGGTGGAAATCACATCGCCCCAGATCCCGCGGTGCGCGAGCGGGAAAACAGCAACTTCGTGAAAACGATCGAGCTGGCTGGTAAGCTAGGCGTTCCCTATATAGGGACGCAGTCCGGCAAGGATGCCTCCAAGACATTTGAAGTGCAAGTCGATGAGATCGTGCGCGTTTACAACGACAAATATTTTGCCGCCTGCGAAAAGTACAAGGTGCGCATCTTGTGGGAGCCTTGGCAGGGGGGCCCCAACATTGCCACCAGCCCTGTGGGATTCGAAGCGCTGTTCAACGGCTTCAAGGATTCCCCCTATGTCGGTCTGCAATACGATCCTTCTCATCTCCTGTGGCAGATGATGGATCCCATTCAAACTGCGAAAGACTTCGTTGACAAGATCTATGATGTCCATCTGAAGGATACCCAGATTCATTGGGACATCGTGCGCCGAGGCGGAATCGTGCCGGTAGACCAAGCACGGTGGTGGCAATTCCGCATTCCCGGTATGGGCAGTATCAATTGGCCCCAGTTCTTCGGCGTTCTGCAAAGCGTCGGCTATGACGGCGCTATGAGCATAGAGCACGAAGACAATCTCTACGGCGCATCAGACAATCCGGGCCCTGATTTTAGCGAACCTTATAAGGTCGGATTCCGCATGGCTAAGCGCTATCTCAACCAGTATGTGCCGGTATAGGAGACCGTGGGCGGCATATACTCTCTCGTGAGTTAACGGGCTAAAGGAGCTTCCTGATGGGAATCAATCGCAGAAGATTTCTTACATCCATGGTAGCGGTCGCGGCGGCGCGCCTGGTCAAGGCTCAGCTGCCGCCGGAGACAGCGAACCTATGGGGTAGCCCTGTGATCGATTGTCACTTTCATCCCCGGCCTACGTTGGAGGCGAACCTCGCCCACCTGAACGGATCGGGTTGTCAGGCCGCATATATGTTGGCGCGGCTTACCGGGGCCGACGACTGCAAACGCTTCATGGCCCAGGAGCCAACGCGTTTCGCCGGCTACTCCGTGAGCACAAACGTCTCCGCGCCCGACGCGGTAAAGCTGCTGACCGAGGCGGTAAAGGCCGGTGCGCACGGCTTCGGCGAGGTGAAATTTCATGTCGAAGCCGACGGGCCGGAGATGAAGCGCCTGTACGCGGCCGCGGCCGAGCTCGATGTGCCCGTGACCATCCACTTTCAAGAAGTGCCGCACACCCCAACTGAAGGCGTATTCAACACCGGCTTCAAGCGCTTCGACGCCGTCCTGAAAGAATTTCCAAAGACTACCTTCGTCGGACATTGCGATGCGTTCTGGGCCAACGTTAGCGCCGACTATGCCAACGACAAGGACTACCCGAGAACGCCCATCGTGCGCGGCGGCATTACCGACAAATGGCTCTCTGATTATCCCAACCTTTTCGCTGACCTTTCGGCGAACTCCGGCAATAATGCGCTCACCCGCGATCCCTCCTTTACCGCCGATTTTCTCAAGCGGCACAAAGACAAGTTGTTCTTTGGCAGCGACTGTTCGTGCACTGACGGACACGGCGCGGGTATCTCGCAGGGAGGCAATCCAGGCGCAGCCAGGCTGGCGGGCAAGTGCGTAGCCCGCGAGACGCTCACCGTCTTGAAGGCCAATACGACACCGACGCTCTTCCATACCTTGGTTTGGGAAAACGGGCACCGTGTATATAAGTTGAAGACGGCGACAGCGTAATCCTGCTCAGGAACAGCTGCACCCGCTCCCGATCGGTTGAGCCGACGTCCCGCTGCTGTAAGGAGCGATTGTCCCCTCTGTCGCCTGAATCCTGATCTCCAGAAACTTTGACAGGATGACAAGCCTGTGACAATTCGGGCGGCCAAGGGGAATAGGATTCCTCACGGAGCCCGGAGTTCTCCCCAGCCATTGGGCGTGGATAGGAACCCCAATGAAGACCGCCGTGCCAATGAAGAGAAATAAGCCGGACTACCACTCGAACGGGCAACGTGACTTGCAGCTGCCTCGACGGGACTGAAGCGCAGCTTCGCGGGGAGGGAGGCTCAAAAACGAAAACTTTTGACATGCAAAGGAGAAACTATATGAGGCCATTACTGGTTCGCGCCTTCGCACTATCGCTATTTCCTACGCTTGCATTGGCGCAACACTATCAACAGACAAATCTAGTATCCAATGTGCCCGTGACTCCAGCAGCCTCTGTGACTGATCCCAACCTTCAGAATGCCTGGGGACTGGTCCATGGGCCGACCACACCCTGGTGGATTTCAAACAACGCCGGCGGGACTTCGACGCTATACAACACATCCGGTTTAAATCCGGAAAATCCCGCAGGGCAGACCCCAGCACCGGTGCTGGTGCCAGTGACGATCGTCGCGCTCAACGCCCCTGGAGGTGCACCGGGAAATGGTGTCAAGATTCCCAACGCCCCGAGCCAGCCGGCTCCCGGATCTCCCACCTCCGTAATGTACAACGGCAGCACAACTGATTTCCTTCTGGCCCCGGGTAAGCCGGCGGTTTTCTTGTTTGTCACCGAGGACGGCACGATCCAAGGCTGGAACTCAGGGGTGAATGCAACCACCGCGGTCATTGAGGTTGACAATTCCCAAACCCCAAACAAAAACAGTGGAGCGGTTTACAAGGGAGCGACCATCGCCGAGATTGGCGGCAGCGAATACATTTTAGCCGCCAACTTCCGCAGCGGCAGGATTGACGTTTTCGATTCCAACTTTAAATCAGTAAGCGTTCCCGAGGAGGCTTTTCACGATGATGGGATCCCGCCCGGTTTTGCGCCCTTCAATGTGCAGGGCATCGGGCCCAACATTTACGTAACCTTTGCCCAGCAGGATTCGGCAAAACACGATCCGGTTGCGGGCGCGGGCTTAGGTTATGTTGTGGTCTTCGATGGCCACGGCAAAAACATTGCACACATTGAGCATGGAGACTGGTTCAATGCGCCATGGGGAGTGGTGCTGGCTCCGGCAGACTTCGGCGAGTTCAGCCATGCCTTATTGGTTGGCAATTTCCGTGGCGGCACGGTTGCGGCATTCAATCCACGGACCGGCCGATATATGGGAAATGTCTTGAACGCCGGCGGTTCGACGGTGAACATTGACGGGCTGTGGGCACTCGCGTTCGGCAATGGTGGCGCCTCCGGTCCGGGTAGCACTTTGTTCTTCACTGCGGGCCCTGACAATGAGACGAATGGCTTGTTTGGAACCTTGACGCCGGTTACCAGCGAACTGCAAGACGACGACGTCCAATAGCTCGAGTCTTCGGAGTATCAGCCGGCGCGCCCCCTTACTGTAGAAGACGCCGGCTGATACGTTGGGCGCTTTTGGCGCAGACCTGCCCCGCGCCACCCTACCAGGTCTTTTCTACTCAGCATATCTACCGCAACGCCGGCACCTCGTCCACTAGGCCGGATGACGAACCCACTGGCGGCCTGAGAGCAACCCCATGGCGAGAAAGATGGAGCCGAGCACCATGTGGAAGACGTGGTCCCCGGTGTGCAGAAGCATGGGACCGAAGAACCACGCCCTGTTCATCGCCGGGTTTCCGATCGTAAGCCCGAGAGTCGCCAACGTCAGATAGAAGACGCCGGATGCGATGCAGAAGCGCCTCGCTACCGTTGTTCCAAGGAACCCGACGCCCAGAGCCAACGCGCCCCACACCAGATGCATCAGGTTGTGGTATTTGTCGCCAATGCCGCCCACAGCGACCAGGACGCCCATCAACACGAAGATTCCGCCAAAGAACCGGCAAGCCATCCTGGCACTGTCCGCGACGCTCCCCGCACGGCGAAAGTTCTGCACCGTGGCCGCCAATCCTGCGATATCTGTCAGCAACAGCGAGCTGATCTGCAGCACGCTGCCGATGAAGATGCCGGCGGCGAACTTGCCTACTTCATTGGGATGGTTAAGGCGCAGCATCGCCTGCGGCAGCCGGGCAAACCATCCGGATGTGACCAGTAGAGCGATGAGCGCGCCTATCATGGGCGTCCACCACCAACGCGCCCCGTAGATAACAATCGCCGCGACGCCGATAAATATAACCGGCCCAGGAGGAAACTTGGTAAACGCCGGATCACCAGAAAGCCACTGGGTCCACAATGCAATGGCCATGGCAACCAGTCCACCCGCCGTGAGCTTGGTTAGAAACGTCAATTTCATTTTCATCTCCATACTTCCCTTCCCCCTCTCAATGAGGTTCAACCACCTCATAGTCTGCCGAGCCGCTCGTGCCAGCGCGACTGCAACTCATCCGCCTTGGTGCGTTGCCCGGGATTGAGCACAGCCGCGTAGATCTTGGCTTTGAAGTGTTCCTTCTCTACCAGAAACCTGGCTACCGTTGTGCCCTGGCGCGCCGCAATTTCCTGCACTTTACCCTCGTCGACATTTCCCTTTGCAGTGGCGTCATCCATCTCCTTGCTCTCAGCTGCGAATTCATGCACCAGCGTGAGCATCGCCGGCCGCTCGGTTTGCCACATGGAGCGAATCTGTTGCCGCTGTTCCCGGCTTAGGTCCAGCTCACGTGACAGGTATCCGAGCGGGCCGCGGTGACCCCATCCTCGACCGCCCCACCGATGACATCCCCGTGCACCTGCCACCGCTATACCCACACCGCACGCGACCAACAGCGCCGCTACGCACGACCAGATGATGATTCGTTTCATATACCCCACTCCTTCTGCCACAATTTGGATTCGAACATTCAGTCGCGGCACGTGCGATAAAGATTGGTTAAGCCACATAAAGTTTTGTAAAGACAGCTGGAGCTCGCGGCCGCTGAACTACCATGGGAATCGGAAGTGAACGAACATATGGAACGTGTGCTCATCGTCGATGACGACGTAGAACTCTGCCGGCTTCTTGGTGAACGCCTCAGTACAGAGGGCTTCGAGCTTGAAGCGGTTCATGACGGATTGCGCGGGTTGCAGCGCGTTCTGTCGCGGGAGCACGCTTTCGTGATCCTCGACCTCATGTTGCCTGGCATGGGCGGACTCGACGTTCTCCGCCGTCTGCGAGCGCAATCTCCTGTACCCGTATTGATCCTCACCGCCCGCGGTGAGGACGTGGATCGCATCCTCGGCCTGGAGATCGGCGCGGATGACTACCTGCCCAAGCCTTTCAACCCGCGAGAATTGATTGCGCGCATCCGCGCGATTTTACGCCGTACCTCGCCCTCGCCCGAGAGGGCCGCTTCGCTAATGGTGAGTGGTATCCGGCTCGATCCTGCCGCACGAGAAGCCTGGATTGACGGTAAGCAACTCGATCTCACCAGTGTGGAATTCACTCTGCTGGAGACCCTGTTACGCGACGCGGGACACGTCGTGACACGCGAAGCTCTCACCGAGACGGTGCTCGGCCACACCCTTGGGCCATTCGACCGAGTCATCGACGTACATATCAGCAATCTGCGAAAGAAGCTCGGCGTCGCACATACAGATGACCGAATCAAAGCGATACGCGGTAGCGGGTACTTATTCGCGCTGCGTTCAGAGACTGCGAAATGATCCTGAGCATCCGCAGCCTGTTTCTCAAGATGTTTTTGTGGTTCTGGATCACTGTCATCGCAACCGGAGTGGCACTGCTTACGACGTGGATCATCCTTCAACCGAAGAATGTACAGTCACAGATACAGACTACCCTGGCTGGCGCCACGTGGGCGTCCGGGACCGCCACTGTTGATGAATTCGAACGGCAGGGTCCTTCCGCCGCGTCGGCCTACTTGCAAGAGTTCAGCCGGAAGTCCCACCTCAAGACCTGTCTCTTCGATACATCCGGACAGGCTATCTCCGGCAGTGACTGCGCCGTCTTTGACGAGGTGGTTGCCCACGCTCCAGCCTCCGGCGATCCCGCCTTGGTCTCCAGGCGCGGCTTCGCCCGCGTGGCCGTGAGGCTGCAAGGAAGGAGCGGCCGTGTGTACATTTATGCCGCGGAAGCCGCCGAACGCCGCGGTCCGCCCGGAGGCCTCGGTCCATTGGGCGTCGCGCTGCGCTGGAGCGTCCCGCTGCTGGTTTCAGGGCTCATCTGTTATGTTCTTACCCTGTACCTGACTGCTCCCATTCTGCGGCTGCGTGAGGCTTCCCGACACCTGGCGCAGGGCGATCTGAGCACCCGCGCCGCCGCGGGCATGGAGCGCCGCCGCGATGAACTTGGAGCTCTGGTACAGGACTTCAATGCCATGGCAGCGCGCATCGAAGAGCTTGTCTCTGGACAGCGTCAGCTCATCTATGACATCTCTCACGAGCTTCGATCACCGCTGGCCCGACTGAATGTCGCGCTCGATCTCGCGCGCGGGCGGAAGGGCAACGATCCCGCCTTCGATCACATGGAGCAGGACCTCGAACGGCTGAACGAGATGATCGGCCGTCTCCTCACCGTGGCAAGACTGGACTCGTCTGCGATTCCGGTGGCCATGTCGCAGGTGGATCTAACCGAGCTGATCTCGCAAATCGCCAGCAGCGCCGATTTGGAATTGCGCAAGAGCAATGCAGCCGTGCAGCTCACATTGCCAGGACAGTTCTTCGTACATGGCAATGCCGAGCTGTTGCACAGCGCGATTGAAAATGTCGTCCGCAACGCGATTCGTTATACGGGGGTCGGCAATCCTGTGGAAGTTAGCGTGACCACACAGAACACGGCGGAGCCCTCCTCTGCCCTTATCGTCGTTCGCGATCACGGGGCCGGTGTTCCCGAATCGGAGCTGGCCAACATCTTTCAGCCTTTCTATCGCATAGCCGATGATCGCAACCGCGAATCGGGAGGAGCCGGACTGGGCCTGGCCATCGCCGGCCGCGTCGTCCGCATCCACGGTGGGACCATCCGCGCCCGAAACGCCCAACCGCACGGCCTCGAGATCGAAATCGTTCTACCTCAGGCGAGGTGTTTGCCTCCGGAACACGCTACCACGTCTTCTTGATCAGCGTATCCGTCGCAACGCCCCCGTTCTGATCGCGGGTGACGCTGATTGCGACGCGAGGCGAAAGCTGATATTGCCCCTGGATCGTTTCGTTCTGCGTCGAGGCTACATTGCTGGAGAACGTCACGAAGAGATTGCCCGTGACCCGTTGCTGAATGGTGATATTCGCGCCCGGAGGTCCCTGGCTGGTCCCGCCCGCCAGCACCGGATTGATGGAAAGCTGGGAGATGCCTGCGACCTTCGAGACCCGGCTGGTCACCTGGCTGCTTACTTGCGACGCCACCAGCGACGCCGCCGCCTGGTTTGCTGGAGTGGAAGTCTGGGCGTCCGCCTCGGTGGTGGTACCGAATGCCAACAGGTTGATGATGTCCGCGGCGGGCAGCGAAGGATCGGAAGAGTAGTTGGTGCGCAGCTGATCGATTGGCCCGTTGAAACGCATCGAGATGTTGTACTGCTGAATAGTCGTGTTTAACGACACGTTAACCACCGGCTGAGTCTCGGAAGGATTGACGAACTCAATCGTTCCCCCATTGAGGAGATATCTGTCTCCATTGAGAATGATGTCGCCGCCACTTAAATTCACCCGTCCCAGGATCACCGGTTGGGCCGCCGTGCCCCGCACCCGCAGGTTCGCTGAGCCGTTGATGCTCAGTGTCCTGCTCACCAAGTTGATATTGTTTTCCGAACTCAGGCCCAGGTTCAGCTGAATATTCTGGCTGATTCCCGGCGTCGGCGGCGGAGAAACTCCGCCTGAAAACTGGTTGATGAAGCTGTTTAGATCGAAGGCTGGAGTAAACGACAGATCAGCAAGATTGACCTGCCCACCCAATACGGCATTGTCGGTAGTGCCGGCAAGGCGAAGATTGGCGTTTACGGTTTCGCGCACGCCATCGGGATACAACGCCCGAACGCCTTTGGCAGCCAGCCCCAGGTCAAACTGGATCGCGGGACGGTACGCGACTCCGCCTTGGGCGGTAAGCGTGCCTCCGCCGACGGTGCCTTGAAATTTTGTGATGTTGAGCCGGTCCTTGGTTAGGGACAGCACTCCGTTACCGTGCTGCAAGCCGACCGGCAGATCCCCGCTGGCAAAGTTCGCATCGACGATATCGACCTCGCCGGCAAAGTTGGGGCTGCTCGTCGCGCCATTCGTATTGATATTGAACTTGAGCTCTCCAGAGCTCCTGATATCGGGTGCAAACACCTGCGCCAGATGCAGATTCACCGTGCCCAACAGCAGCAGAGATACGGGTGAATTTTTAGCCGTGGACATCGACCCGGAAAACTGTAGATCGGTATCCGTGCCCTTGAGACCCGAACGCTGCAAAGTGAGTACAGTGTCCTTGTAATCGACCCGTATGGGAGCGGTCTCTGCTAACTGGATCGTATTGCCATACGCCAGCTTCAACGTTGGAATCGTGATGTGCGCTTCCAGCAGTTTTTCATTCTTGAGCGGCCCGTGGAGAGTGGCGTGTACCTCAGTCTGTCCAGTCAAATCCGCTGCCTGGTCGGGAGCATAGATCGCGAAGATGGGCTGTAAAGGAATCGTCTGGGTGTCGAGCGTGGCGTCCGCGGCGTAGTCACCCGTAAGGTTGACCTTTGCGTTCGCCTTGATTTGCGTACCCACCGCCGCGGAAGTCAGGTTGGCGTTAGCCAGATGATTAGCCACGTTCATATGCAGGTTGACGTCCGCGATCTTCTGATTCTGTATGTCGATCTGCGGAATCTGGAGCGTCGCATCGAGTTGCGGGTTGTCGAATGTTCCCGCTCCCTTTGCCTGGATACTTACCACTCCTTTGGCGTCGATCTTCTGCGCTTGCAAGGCCTGCAACTGATCCAGGCGAATGTCCGACGCCGTAAGCAGGGCGTTATAACTCTTCTGCCGCGGCCGAACACTCACCTTGCTCTGCACGTTGCCCGCTGGAAGTTGCACGCCGAGGTCGCCGTGCACCTCATCGCCGGTGCCTTCGAAGGTCAACTTCGCAGACGTGATCGGCTGCTCGTAAGCAGTGACGTGGGTCAGCGAGAGATTCCCTTGCCCGACGGGACTTAGTTCAGTGCCGTGCACCTGCATGTTCGCGGCCAGCGTACCCGTCACCGGTACTTGCTGCCCCGAAAGCTTCACCAGGTCCTGGACATCCAACTGCGCGGCGTTGAGATCGACCTGCACGGGACTATTTTCCGTGAAGGCCCACTTGTGCAGGCCTGCGCTGGCGTCGAAGGTGATTTTTCCATGCCCAGCCGGTTCGAGATCCGCGTGCTGCAAGCTGGCCAGGGAGGGGCTCACGTCCACATTGGTTCGCAGCACGCGCCACTCCGTTCCGTTGACTTTGAATTGAGAAGCGGTCAACTGCCCGGTCAAATGGGGCGCCCTGGTGGATCCGCGGACCGTGCCTTGAAACAGCGCCGTGCCTGCAAGCCCGAGTGGCTGATTCGACGTGCTGAAGAGATCCGCGATGGTTTCGAGTTCGGCGAGGTTGTTGGATTGAAATTTCAAGTCCAGGCTCGAGCGCTGGCTCACTACCCCATTCATGGTTAATGTGCTTTGCGGCGTGCGCAGATAGCTCTGCTTCAATGCGAGTGCCTGGTTGCCGCCGGTATATGTGCCGTGAATCGCGCTCTCCACCGGAATCACCTGGGAGGTACTTTTTGAAACCGACGCGTGCATGGACGCATCTGCGTGGGCCACCACATCGTCAAAGGTCTTTCCCCAGGCGGCATTCGCGTCTGCATTCAGCACGCCCGCCAAGGCAATGTTCTTGGGCACTGCCGAGGATTTCATGGCGTGGTTCACATCCGCGAGCCGGATGCCTCGCAAAGAGGCATTGAACTTGGAATTGGACTGGGTATGCGGGTCGCCGCCGATATTGGTCATCTTGCCGCTGCTGGTGACCAGGCCGCCTAGAAGATTGGCGCGGAAATCCGTAAGCGTTGCATCTCCGTTTTCGAGCGTGTAGTGGGCAGCGATATTTCTGATCTGCGAGCGAAGGTCCGGCGTTTGCACGTTCAGTTGCTGGCTGTTCAGATCGCCCTTCACCACTACTGTGTCCAGCAAGGGACGATTGACTATTTCCTGGTAGGCGACGGTTCCACTGGCTCGAATGAAACCAACCGGTACTGAAGGGTTCTCCAGGATCTTCCGAAACTGGCTGCCATCGAGGGTCGCGTCATAGTGCGCCTGCATCTGGGGATGGCTATAGTCCTGCAACGTCGCAGTCAGGACTAGCTGCGAGGTTTCGCTGGTTAACTTGGCCTGGGTCAGGTGGAACGTGTTCGGCGTGGCATCGAACTCTGCTTCCAGGTTGTGCGGAATCGGCTTGAAGGTTCCAGACTGAAGGTGGCCATCCGTGTAACTCAACTTCCCGGAGTACTTCTGCAGCAGGCTATCGAACCCGGCGCGGAAGTCTACGTTGTGCAAGTCCGCCGAGAGCACACTTTGGCGATTGTTATAGTAGACCTCGCCCTGGTCGAGCACCGCGTGACGAATTCCCAAATCGAAGAGGCTGGTGTTGCTGCTGCTGGAGCCGCTGCTCTTGATGACAGGGATGTTGGTCACGCCCTTGGCATCGGCGAACACCTTCACCACCGGCCGGTCTAGCACGAAGCTATCCAGATACCACTTCTGATGCAGGACAGAAACTATGCGCACGCCCGCCTCGGCGTGAGCCACCTGCAGCAGCGGCGGATTTGGGTACGGAGCCGCGCCGTGAACCGTCAGTCCGTAAAGGTCCAGGCTGAGGGTCGATAGATGGAGAGCGAAGTTCTGTATCTGCACTTGCGTGCCGAGGCTCTCGCTGGCTTTCTTCTGAACCGTGGCAAGAACATAGTTGTGGAACCGCGTGCTATGCAGCAAGACCGTGACGGCAATCGCCGTTATTAGCACCAGGGCAACCAGGCCGGCGGCGATCCAGGCAGTGACTCTGCGCAGTCGCGCGTGCCGTCCAGGTTCCGGCGTAAGCTTGGGATAAGACGATGCCGCAGCGGTGCTCACGAGATTACCTCCGTTAAAATGCCTGGCCAATGGTAATGAAATATTGGGTGGACTTTATCCCCGGCACCGGGTTGAGGTTATGACCCAAATCGATTCTTACCGGACCGACAGGCGTCGCGTAGCGTAAGCCCAACCCTACGTTGTTGCTGTACAGCGAGGTAAAGTCATGGAAGCCGACTGTGGGAAAGACATTCCCTCCGTCATAAAAGACAGCCAGGCCCAGACCTTGCTTAAAGGGCATTGGAATGCGAGCCTCGGTATTAAGAATCAATAGTTCATTTCCACCGCTGGGCACCTGGATATAAGAACAATCGGTGGAAGATCCGGTACTGCACACCTGCACCGGTCGCTGCGGGCCGGCGCCCTCCAGCGGAAAGCCGCGCAGGGTGTTGCCGCCGCCGGTAAAGAACGCCTGGCTCAGGGGCACGTAGCTGTTCGCAAAAGGCTGCGCCAGGCCGATGCGAATGCTGTTTGCCCATACGATATTGTGAAAGATCGTGCGGTAGTACGCCTCCTGCGCGGTGAGCTTTGCGAAATTGACGCTGGAGCCCAACTTGCTCGCATTGAAGTCGATCTCCACCGTTTGCAGGGTACCTTTGTGCGCATCCAGAGGGTTGTCGCGGGTGTCGTGGGTGATGTTGGCGGCGATGGTGGAGAGCCGAACGTGCTGATCCTGGGTCGGCACCAACTCCGGAATCAGGATGCGCGTCAAATCAGTCTGGCTGAAGCTGTACCGCAGGAAAAACACATCCGCCTTCTTCTTATCCAGAAATCTCTGAAATTGATAGCTGGCGCTTTCAATCTGGGAGGAGTAGACCGGATTTTCTTCGTCCTTCTCTACCAGTATCGACGCGGTCGAGCCCCATTTCGACCAACGGAAATTCGGGTTGATGTAATAGGCCGCCGCACGCTGATCCAGGCGTCCGGCAAAGCCCGTGAACGAGAGCGATTCGCCCTTACCACGATAATTGTTGCGCGTGTATTGGATCGAGCCCCGGGGACCATAATAGGTGGTCTCGCTGGTGGTGAAATTGGAAGGCAGTCCCACCGGTGGCAGGCCGGGAAGCGCCACCGTGCCACTGGGGACGCTGCCGCCGCGATTGACAACTTCGAAACCGAAGCCATAGGTCATCGTGTTTCTCCTGGCCTCATGAACTTTGACCAGCACATCTTCCGTGGTCTGCGTGGTGATCTGCCGCCGCGGATCCACTTCTGCCCAATCGAAGACTCCAGTGTGGTTATACAGGTTGCTCTCCGCCGTGAGCAGCTGTCCTTCCTCCAACGGGTGATTGGGAACAATCGAAGCCACGTCCATGTTAATCAGCCGCTGCTGTGTTCGCACGCGTCCCAAAGTTAAAACATCCCCGGTATGAACCTGCGGGCCCTCGTAGATGTGATAGACCACGTTGATGTGATGAGGGTCGCTCTTGGAGACTACGTTGGCGGTTTCACGAAAGCTGGAGGTGAGATAGCCTGCCTGCAGATAATGAGCAATGATGCTGGCGCGATCCGTCTCGACCAATTTTTGCGAGTAGGGCTTGCCTTCCGCAAGCTTCAGACCGCCGGGTGCGAATTTTGACTCCGGGAAGGTGTCGGCTCCCTCGATCTTGAGCGAGCTCACGATATCCCTTGGCCCCTCGACTACGTGAAAGGCCACCATCAGGTTGCCGTCCTTTTTGCTCACCGACGAGGTCACCTTGGCATTGCTGAATCCCTCGGATTGATAGAGCGCGGTAAGATTCTTGACGCTCGAGCGAACCAGCTTCTCGCTGTAGTTGCCGGGCGAGAAGAAGTGCTTCTGTTTTACCGTGACCAGGTCCATCAGTGCCGGCGTCTTGAGCTGACTGTTGCCGGCCACACTCACATCGGTCACTTTGTGTTTCTTACCCTTGGTGATGACGTAGACAATGGTGTCCACCGAGTCCTCACGGTGGAACTGCGAGTCGACGTCGACGTCAAAGAATCCTTTCTTCTGAAAATAAGAGACCAGCGCCTCACGGCCTTCCTGCACCAACTCGGGATCAACCCCTACGCCCTGATAAACCGGCAGCAACGATTTTTTCGTCCAGCTCCAAAGGTGCGCACCCTTCACCTGCACATGAATCGTAGGGCCCGCCTTCACATCGAAGTGGATATCCGCGCGGTTGGTCTCCGCGGTGTAGGCCGCCCCCGACAGTTTCACTTGTGCAGCCAGCTTGTCCTTTTTCTCCAAGCCCTTTTGCAGATATTGCTGGGCATTGGTCAGGGTCGCGCGACGGTAGTTCTTTCCCGGCCGGATCGCCGCTCCCCTCACCCGCGCCTTGATTCCTTGCAGGCTCTTGCTCATTTTGGCGGCTTGTTCCGGCGTGGTATTGGCGATCGCCACCGTGCCGAATTTCGCTTTGCGATTGAGACTCACCAGGAATCGCACGTTGGCCACGTTGTGGCCGGTGTCCAGGTTTACCTGGGGACGAACCTCGGCTTCAAAATACCCTTCCTGCTGAAAGAAGCGAAGCAATCCGTCGCTGTCTTTCTGCACGTCGCCGGCGTTGAAGGGCGCTTGCGGGGGATAGTTCGCGATTTGTACTAACTTGGAATAGGGAAACCTTTCCGCTCCAGGAAACTCGAAGATACCGAACCAGATGGCTGGTTCCACGATCAACAGAACCCGCACACCGTTGGCCTCGGGTTCCACCTGAAGCTGCACTTCACTGAATTTCCCCTCGCTTTTCAACGTTGCCATGCTCGCATCCACCTTCTGCCGGGAGAAGGGCTCGCCTGCGTGCTGCTGGAAGAGCGGCGTCAACTTGCTGCTCTCGAGGCCTGGACGTCCGGCGACCTCGATCGCCGGTGACGTTCTGGCCCTCATATGAGGATAGGATGCTCTCAGTGGCTGGAGCGGTCTTCGGCTGCTGTGAGGGCTGCTCTGAGGGCTTGGTGGTGCTTTGGGCTTGCAGTCCAGTCGACAGAATGAGGAGACAAGAGGCGGCTAGCGCCTTGCAGCGTCGATTCAGGGGCATTCTTCGTTCATTCACGCTGGAACGAGCCAGTATTCGAAGCAAATCCTACAACTAGCTCGATCCACGCCATCACACCCTCAGATGCATAAATGCGGGGTTGCGGTTTGATCCGCATGAATGGTGACAGGCGTTGCAAACTAGGACGGCGCAACGGAGGGCGTGCTCACAATTTCTGGTTTCATCATTCCCGCGGCCGTCAGACTCTTTTCCTTGACCGCGGCCTCAATCTCGCTGTTGATCTCGCCTCCCAGCAGCAACATCAGCCCGCTCAGATAAAACCAGGTCAGCAGGATGATGACAGTTCCAAGGGATCCATACGTAGCCGAGTAGTTGTTGATGTAATGAACGTACACTCGAAGCCCCATGGACGCCAACAGCCATCCCAGCATGCCAAGGGCGGAGCCAGGCGTGAGCCAATGCCAGCGGCTCACTTTGACGTCCGGCCCGAAATAGTAGATCAGCGCGAACAGCAGGGAGAGAAACGCTGTGGCGACGATCCATCCCATAGTTCTCAGGGAGATGGAGGCGCTTGCAGCCAGAAAGTGATGATAGATATGAAGGCGGGCGAGGCGGGCAAAAAGGTCAGCAACCAGCAATGAAGCGAGCATGAGGGTAATGACGATCGAGAGCATAAAGGTGATGCCGATCGCTGACAGTCTAGCCTTCCAATAGGGGCGGCTTTCCTGCACGCGGTAAACCACGTTGAGGCTTTCCTGGATCGCGGAAAAACCCACGGAAGCTGACCACAAGGCCGCTGCCAGGCCAAAAGTCAGCTTCCCGCTGGTCGCGGCGGCCGTGGTTTGATTAAAGGCTTCCAGTACGGTCCCCAGGGCAGTGGGAGGAACCACAATCCAAAGGTACTGCAACAGATGTCCATAGAAGGTGACGGCTGAGCGAGCCGCCAGGCCGAGGATGGAGCAGGCTGTGACCAGGGTAGGAAACAGGGCAAAAATAAAATAGAAACCAAGCTCGGCGGAGCGCCCCAAGAGGTTGTCGGCAAACATCGCGTTCCAGGTATTTTTCACGATGACACGCACCGGTATCCCCTGAAGATCCCACAGCGAGCGCAGGGGCGAGCGGGACACGTAACTCCAAACATGTTTGCGGAAGCTGCGCGGGTCTTGAGGCGCGCGGACAGGGGCGTCATTGAATTCTTGAGACCGGAGAGGGATAGTCACGGTTGTGCCTCCTTTGAACGGTCAGATGCAGAAAGTTGTCCAACAACGCGTCGATCATTTCCACCGTTTTGCCAAATAAAAGTGCGCCATAAGCGACATAACAAAAAAAAAATTAAGCGAGTTAAGTCCCCTCCTCTTGAGCCACCAGCTGGTCTGCATCGGCTTCCAATGCCTGGTTTTCTCCCTGCCCTTGCTCTTCGCCGGCGGTGGCCGACCAGAGGGTGGAGGGGCGGCCCCCGGTGAGTTCGCTGTGGCAGCTATTACGCTGCACCCAGGTCCACAGGCAGCGGTTGGCAAAGCCGTTATGGGCTTCGGTGTGATGGAGACTTTGGGCCAGCTCACGCCGGGTGATGTGGGCGATGAGGCTGATGTGGGTTCCGATGGCCTGCAGGTGCTGGCATGTCGAGGGTGGGGAGCTTGGATTTGGGCGTAGCCGTTTCTCACGCAGACTGCTTAAGACTCAGCGGTTGGACAACTGGATTGGATTGCCGTCTGGGTCCTTGCCGTCGCAAAGGCAAAACTTACTTTGCATTGTTCATACTTGGCCCTAAGACAGAGAGGATGGTTTCTGCCACTGCCGGGAATTGCGCCGCCACCAGGCCCAGTAGAGGACCAATCCCGAAACCCACAATCTTGATCCAGAACTCAGTCCCGAGTTGTCCAGGTATCGTTCCGGTCATCAGGCTAAGGATCTCATCTCGGGCCATCTCCACGTAGACCTTCGCTATGAGGGCAAAGACCACAGCAACGGTCACCACCAGCGCAAATACTACGGTGGTTCGTGACAAGATTGGATAGCATGAAACTGCTGCGCCAAGCGTGAGGAAGAGAATCGCAATCGATTTTGTCCCCGCCCGCATGCAACTCAGAACTCTTTTGATGTAAGCGACGTAAACCTGACAGATAAACTCTTCGGCGGCCCTCACCGTCGGATCGCGGCTGAGTAAGCTCGCATCACCAGCCGCCGTCGAACTGTCATCCTGACCACCGCCATCTTTCTTAGCAGGACCGAGGCCTAGATTCAACGAGGCTTTCTCCCTGTTCCACGCCGGTATGAGGATCCAATTCATCACATCTTCCGCGCTTCTGCCAAGCCAACGGCATAACTCTCGCCGATGGTCATTGGAGTGGCTCCGGAGAAGGTTGGCTGCGGAGCTCTCCTTATACTTCCGCGCCCAAAACAAACACTTGTCGATTGCGTAACAAGGGCTATACTCGTCCACGTCGCGCGATCGGGACGATTTAACTGATATGAGGTTACGCAAGTGAATGAGGCTTTCCATCTCGTCTGAGAGTGCACGACTTTGTTCCCCGCGAGCGTCTGAGCCCAACGCCCAAATAGAGGAATCTGGTAGAGCTCGGAGAGCTGCGAAGGTTCTCCTCAATGGCTCTCGTCCCAGGGCTCGAAGCATGAGCTTCATTGTGATCCAGCTCTGATGGAGAGACAATGCATGACTCATGGCAACGACAGCGGTCAGCATCAGGCAGCACAAAAGCGTGTAGCTGTAGTGCGGGCCTTCGAGGGTGAGGCTTCCACCTTCATCTGCAAAGAGCCAAAAAGCCGCGCCGGCGACTGCGAATGGCAGCAGCCAGGCGATTGGGCGACCATTGAGCGGCACTACTGACTCATCAACTTGGCAGCCTAGCTGTAGGCTGATCCAGAGAAACTGTTCGGGAAGCGGCCCCGACCCACCGTCCGCCGTCGCATCGCGCTCAACTGTCTGTTTGTTTTCGCGTAATGTGTTGCTACCCGTGTTTGCCCTCGGTAGCCGGACTGGCGCAGACGCCAAAAGTCCGATTGCACGCAAACTGAGGATCGCTGAAAGGTACAGGCCCGCCAAGACGAGCAGCAGAGGCAGCAAAGGAGAAACTCCGCTGGTGATGTGTGCGCTGCGATAGAGCAAACCAAAGCCATCCGTGCGGCCACCTTGATCTGTGAAGAAGAAGACGGTCCCACTCCACACTAGAATGACGATCCCAAAAACGGGCAACGCCACCTTGAGATGCTGTCGGTTCCGAATCAGCGCGAGGACGACAGTGAAAAAGACAAGACATAGCACGACGGTCAGCCAATGAAGACTTCGCGCGCTGTAGTTGAGTTCCCAGGCTTGGCGATAATGCCAGGGGCCGAGCAGAAGCAGAAGAGCCGCACAAAAGACGATTGCATTGGCTATCCCAAGTAGAGCTCCCTGACGCCAATGAGCGCTGGGGCCGAAGAGTAGAAATACCTCTTGACGCCCAACGGTTCCTAATGTGTTCGGAGCATCGACCAGACAATTCCATAGGCCGAACGCATGAAAAAAGCCTAATGCCAGGATCAGCATAAGAAGAGCGCTCCAAGGTACCGGACTCGTACGGCCACCCTTGGGCCAGTAATACACTGCGTTGCCGCGATAGAGTTTGGTGATAGTGCTAGGCGGAGCCTGAATTGTCTTATTCAGATCGTTAGTGATGACCGCGATCGGCCAATAGCCGTCCCGCCCACTTGCTACAAGCCATGTAGAGGGGGACACAAATTTGCCCCGTGCAGGGTAGCAGGGGGTGGGTTTGCAACTGCTTTGTTCTTTTTCAGTGGCATCAGGGTGTAGCCAGACGGGTTCGGCAAAGTCAGGAAGATTCTCCTTGAAACTCTCTGTATACAGCGCACCCGGGGCGGCGTTCAAGGCGGAAAACTCCGCCTGTTTGTGTTCTATTTCCTTAGGTTCTGCCTCATCGCCGGGCATACCTGAGAGTGGGAGATCTCTTGATATATCGAGTTGTAGCTTTGGATCAAAGAGAAACCGTGCTGCCAGATACTCCCCTTCGATATTGTCGGCCGGAAAAATCCGATGAACATGTCGATCTCGTGCCCCGTCGAGGTCATTCTGGATCAGTCGTGACCAATGTTGATCGCGCGGGAGTAAGGGGTAGTTTGTCAATGACATCACTCCACGAAACTCCGAAGTATCGATCTCACGCCGCAGCAGTTCATCGCTGTGGAGCATGATGATGCGACCCTCCGGGTAGGCATGGCGGAAGAATCGTGTCAGGAATATGAAATCTTCGGGATTTGAGCCTCGCAATACCAGATACTGGGAATGGTGGGAGCGTAGGAAGCTTACCAGTTCATATAAGCGAGCCTCCTCATCAAGCGGAATCTCATCCTGCGAAAAACTGTTAATGGTGTCGTTATCGGAGTGAGGAGCCACCGGTACTACTGGACGCAGCACGGTGCGCGGGGGGGTGCTCTCACCCTCCGATTGACGCGATCTGCTAAAGATGGACTGCTCCAGGTAGGCTACCCTTACCGCAGAAATATCACGCGGGTAGAAAAGCCACACGGGGACATCGGTGGTCCCATAGTTAGCCGCACATGAGGCTAGCTGCGACGGTGTGCTGCCGTGCGGTTCCGCATCACTTTGGCCATATGCCGTTTCATCTTCGGAGATGATAGCAACGCTAGCCAAGCTCTGGTTCATGGATTTGAAATACATTAGCAAGCGATAGATTAGAAGTTCGCTATTTTCACTAAACGTCCCGAACTTCACCTGCAACTGTGGCTCTCTGCCCTGCAATCCTCCGCTCGCGGCATCCTCGGCAAAGCGTTGGAATCGCTGGATCGATGCACAACTGGATACGGCGCCACTGTAGATCGTAACCTTCCGGAAGCCGCCTTCTCGAAGTGACTCTTGTCCCAGGAGTCGAGCGAGAGAGGGTAAGGATCCAGAGAAAGTCGGACCGAGTACGCGCAAGGTTTTTGCATCCGAATCCACTTCACCCGCACTTATCAGGCGCAGAGCCTCATTCCACTCGTCGGAGTTGATTCCTTTTGTCGGTTCGTCGGCAACGACAAAGACGGCGAGCCCATTAGAATAGGGCGCATTATTATCATTCTCTGGAACCTGTCGCTTACGAAAGAGCAATAGCCCGGGACACGCCTCTCGCGAGTCAACAGCGGCTTCTTCACTATCTTCATCCGCCCGCTGCGGATAGGATTTCGTATCCAGTTGCCATGGCAGCCATGAGGAATCGTACACGTAGGTTTCGTCTCGGGCGGCAGCCTGTATGGCCTCCATCGTGCGATCAAAATAGAGACTTAACTGCGTATGAATTGGGTCAGGCGCCAACGCAATCACATATGTGATGTTCGGATTCTTCACGCCTGCTGGGTATTCGAATTGATGCCATACCTTGAGAGCTGCTCCGTAGGAAGCGCTATCGGCATTCCTATCCGCGGTCTGGTAGGCCGTGCAGGGGGAGGATCGGCTATCGCCCTTGACGCCCTGTGACATCGTTGGGGGCGCACCGCCCGGAGCAGAATGAATCAGTGGTAATATTCCCGGGGTTGGTGCGGGCGCGTGGAAAATGGCGCCCATGAATACAGCCGCTCCCGCGATTAGTACAGCATTCGTGCTCTGCCTCAAGAATACCTCCAAGGGGAGATGGATCGCGAGCTGAACACTACTGCGATAGAAGATCCATTCGGGACCTTCTTTTCGGACTACGGGGAGATGGTGTAACGGTGGGAGAAAGCGTTACAAAAGAACGGTTAACACAACGCAACCTTTTGCCATTGGAGGGTTACTGGATGGCCACTGTAAAGCTCTGGACCGATGACGAAGTAGCAGCCGTCCCAGCAGTGAAGGCCGTATTCGACGATATACGCGCTACGCGCAGGTCAGATTGTGTAAACAATTTCTGGCGTGCTCTGGCAAATCAGCCCGGCGTTCTTGCACGGACGTGGGCAAGCGTCAAGCAGGTGATGATTGAGCCCGGGGTGCTCGATCCGCTTACAAAAGAGCTGGTCTATATAGCGATCTCCACGGCCAACAGCTGCAGCTACTGCATCCATTCGCACACTGCCGCGGCGCGCGCGAAAGGCCTATCCGATGAACAATATGCCGAGTTCCTGGCGGTCATCGGCATGGCTGCTGAAACAAATAGCCTGGCCAACTCGATGCAAATCCCAGTGGATCAAGAGTTCCTGCGGTGATCATATATCCGGGCTGTCGCGTGCCAGACTGCCTGCGCACAGCGCTGCTTCCAATGGCGGAGCCCGGCTCGAGCGCCGATGAATGCAGTGTTCAGGTTCCCCCGGCCTTGGTCAGAGGAAACACAAATGCCTGAATCGCCTCCGCAAGTTGAGCGGGTTGATCGATGGGCATCAGGTGCCCGCTATCGCGAATGACCTTGATGTGTGCTCCCGGAATCCTGGGGAGTACTTCACGCTGGTGTTGCTCCAAGGGATCCTGCCTGTCCTGGTCTCCCGCCAAGATCAATGTTGGCGCGGCAATGTCTTCCACTACTCCTGAAATATCTTCGTACGCTGACAATGTTGGCCAAGCGAGCTTTGCTTGGGAGGAAGCTGCGAAATTGTCTGCGAGGATCTGCTCTCGCAACGTGTCACTCGGAGGATATGCAGTAAGGAACGCCAGCGCCTGGAGAGCATTCTCGCGATTATCATAGGCGTGAAGCTGAGCCTGCCTTGCAGGTTCCGGAATGTTTTGCGGCGTTGGAGTCGCGGGTGCAACCAGAACAAGTCCCACCAGCCCTGGCGGCCGCTGCGATGCCAGGAACTGAGCAACTTTTCCTCCCATGGAATGGCCCACCAAAACGTATCGACGCAGGTGTAGCGCTTCAACTATGTGCTTGGCATCCAGGGCCAAATCCCGAATCGAGTATCCTTGCTCCGGCGCGTCCGATTGGCCCCAGCCACGCTGGTCGTAAGCGATGCAACGGAAATTTGTCGAGAGCTGCGAAGTAACGGCGCTCCAGGTGCGTGCCGATCCACCCCAATAGTGAAGAAACAATAACGCTGGTTCACCCGAACCGCTGTCCAGCACGTTGAACGACAACTCCCCCGCCTTCAGTTTCATAAGCGGCTTTATACCAAGTGGATCCCTGCCGATGCAACGCTCAATCAAAGCTCGCCAGATCCACCTCAGGCGACCAGATTGTGCATAATAGCGGGATGCCGTATATCGATGAGGCTCGGCGTAGATGAATCCCATGAAGCGCACCTCGGCTGCTATCCTTCGCTGCTATCGCCGCCTTCTGCACTACGAGCGCCTGGCAAGTCATCGCGCAGTCTGTCAAGAGTCAGCAGACGATCCTCTTCGGTGCTGCCTACTACGAGGAGTACGCCCCGACGGACCGTCTGGATGAAGACGTGCGCATGATGAAGGCAACCGGGATCACCGTCGTGCGCATCGCCGAGTCTACCTGGGGCACGTTGGAACCGAAGCCAGGCGTCTTCGACTTTAGCCACGTGGATCGGGTGCTCGCCGCCATGGACAAGGCCGGCATCAAGGTCATCGTGGGAACGCCGACCTACGCGATCCCCACGTGGCTGGCACGAGAGCATCCGGAGGTTCTCGTCGTGACTCCCAAGGGACCTGCCGAATACGGCCGTCGCCAGAACATGGACATTACGAATCCAGCGTTTTCGGGAGGCTGCGCAGCAGGTCATCATCGCCCTGGTCGACCATGTCAAGGATCATCCCTCCGTCATCGGCTATCAGGTAGACAATGAGACCAAGGCGTACGACACGAGCGGCCCCAACGTCCAGGCCGCCTTTGTGAAGTGGATGCAGCAGCGCTACCCCGATCTCGCCGCCATGAACAAGGAGTTCGGCCTCGATTACTGGAGCAACCGGGTCAATGACTGGGCAGACTTTCCCTCCGTGAATGGCTCTATCAATGCCAGCGTCTCCTCGGCCTTCGCCGAGTTTCAGCGAGGCCTGGTGACCGAGTATCTTGCGTGGCAGGCAGGTCTGGTTCGCGATCATGCGCGGAAGGACCAGTTCGTCACGCACAACTTCGATCTCGAATGGCGTGGATACTCCTACGGCATCCAGCCGGAGGTCGATCAGTTCGCGGCCGCACGCGCGCTCGACATAGCGGGTATCGATATCTACCATCCCACGCAAGATCACCTCACCGGCACGGAGATTGCCTTCGGTGGAGACCTGGCGCGTTCGATGCGCGGAGGTCAGAATTATCTCGTCATCGAAACCGAGGCGCAGGGTTTTCCCGAGTGGACGCCCTATCCCGGCCAGCTTCGGCTGCAGGCGTTCAGTCATCTTGCGTCCGGCGCCAATATGGTCGAGTACTGGCACTGGGGAAGCACTGCGAATGCGATAGAAACCTATTGGCGTGGTCTGCTCAGCCAGGACTTTAAGCCCAACCCCACCTACGACGAGGCGGGTTCGATCGGAAGAGATCTTGCCCGGCTGGGTCCGCAGCTGGTGAACATGCGCAAGCACAATCGCATCGCCATCTACGTCAGCAACCAGGCACTCACGGGTTTTAATTCTTTTCGGTTTGGGTGGACCTCAACCACTACCTATAACGACGTCGTTCGCCCCTTCTACGACGCTCTCTACCGAATGAATGCCGAGGTGGATTTCGTCGATCCTTCGACGACTGATCTGTCCGCTTACAAGCTCATCCTCGTGCCCGCGCTCTACGCCGCTTCAGACGCGGAGATCGAACGTCTGAACGCCTTCGCCAGGGCGGGAGGCCATTTGCTCTACACCTTCAAGAGCGGGTTCTCCGACGAGCATGTGAGGGTGCGCTCGACCACACAGCCCGGCCTTATCGCGGAGGCCGCCGGCGTCCACTACAACCAGTTCACCATCCCCGACGGCGTCGGGCTCGAAGATGATCCGTACCACGTCGGCGCTGCTGACAACACTGCACGCTGGTGGATGGAGCTCCTGACGCCGACGACAGCCATCACCGTCGCGCGCTACCACCATCCGGTCTGGGGCAAATACGCGGCTGTTGTCCGCAACAACTACGGTAAAGGCGAGGTCACCTACGTCGGCTTCATGCCAAGCGATGCACTCACGGAGAAGATTGTGGAGGAATGCGTCAAACGCGCTGGCCTCTGGGGACAGCAGCAAGCACTCCACTTTCCGACGATCATGCGCAGCGGTGTGCTGAGCGATGGGCACCCTGTTCACTACCTGCTTAACTATTCGGCTGCTCCAGCTCAGATAACCTATGCTCTGCCCCGGGGAAAGAACCTGCTGTCCGGGGAAGCTGTGCCGCAAAATAGCCCCGTTGCTCTGCCTGCGTGGGGCGTCGCCGTGATCGAGGAGGGCGTCCAGTAGCGGGAGCTATGGCCAGTGCGGCGCCGCGCGGAGGTACGAAAGGGTCAGCGCGGGGCCTCAGCCGGGAGCCCCGAGCCGGCCGATTCGCGGTCGAGGTTGAGTTCAGGCAATTAACACAATATCCTTTCTCCACAAGAAGCGGGAGACAGTGAATGACCTTTTTCGAAAGCCTGCTTGCGCTCCTGCTCATCGCCATCGTCTTATTACAGCTAGCTCGCCGCCTGTCGCTGCCTTATCCCACGATGCTCGCCGGGGCGGGGGTGATCGTTGCGATGATCCCGAAAGCACCGTCGTTTTCGATCGATCCCTCGACCTGCCTCGCCCTGTTTATTGCGCCGGCTGTTGTCGATGCCGCATTCGATTTTCCACCGGGCGCGACGCGGCGCTTTGTTGCTCCGCTGGTCACATACGCGGTCATCGCTGTCGTGTTGACCACGGCGGTTGTGGCCTGGATCAGTTGGGCGTTTCTTGGCTTGCCTCTCGCGGCGGGCATCGCCCTGGGCGCCGTTGTCTCTCCACCGGATGCGGCCGCTGCAACCGCCGTGCTACGAAAATTTTCCCTGCCTCGCCAAATCGATGCCGTCCTCAAAGGCGAGAGTCTCTTCAACGACGCAACCGCCTTGCTTCTCTTTAGCGGTGCGTTAACCGTGCTTCAACTCGGAGGGCTTTCTTTACCGGTAGGCTTGCGCCTGGGCTTCGCAGTACCTGGGGGCCTGCTGTTAGGAATTCTCAGCGCCTATTCCTTCGTCCGCGTCAGTCGCCTGGTGAAAGATACGTTGGGGGGCGTTCTGCTCCAGTTCGTGACCGCCTATGTTATGTGGATCCTGGCGCAGCACCTCCGCCTGTCGGCGGTACTTTGTGTGATCGGGTTCGCCATGACTACTGCCAAGAAGCTGAGCGCGGACGATTTTGATGCCCGGATGCGTGTTCAATCGTATGCCGTATGGAGTGCCGTTGTCTTCACGCTCAATGTAGTTGCGTTTCTTTTGATGGGCATGCAGGCGAAATCGATCATAGCGCGTATGCATGGGGCTCACTTGCGAGAGGCTCTTGCGTTCGCCGCATTGGTTGTGCTCGCAGTTATTTTCACTCGCATGATCGTTGTTCTTGGCTACAGTTATCTGGAAGCCCGGCGACAAAAATCCGGCGGAACATTCAAACAGGCCATCTTTATGGGATGGTGCGGCATGCGAGGTTTCGTCACCATTGCAACCGCCTTCGCTCTTCCCAATTCGTTCCCGCACAGGGATACCGTGGTCCTCGCGGCGTTCTCAGTCGTTCTGGCAACTCTCGTTCTTCAGGGCCTCACGCTGGCACCGTTGGTAAGACGTCTCGGGCTGGACCGCTCCGAGGAAGCACTGTTTGAACTTGCGTCTGCCCGCGTCACACTAGCACGTACTGCTCTCGCGAGCATGGCAGATGAGCAAGGCCCGGAAGCAGAGAATCTGAGGTATCGGCTCTCCCTGAAGTTGCAGAGATGCGTTGACAGGGAGAGATGTGGACCGTTAGATCGGCTCCGCGACCTCGGACTAACAACAATTCATGCAGAACGCGCTGAACTCGAAAACCTTCGTAGCGAGGATAAGATCGGCCCCATCGACTACCTGGGGCTACAAGAACAACTCGACTGGAATGAGCTAACTCTGCTGCGCGATTCGGAACGCCAAATCGAAGAAATTTAAGAATGGGGCAGAAAGCGTCTGTGTGAGAACCCGCTGGAGGATTGATGAGTGTCCAGAATGTTATATCTCCGGAATCGGGGCGATTCGTCGCTGTTTTTGGGGCTACGGGCCACACCGGACGGTTCGTCGTGGCGGAGCTGCTGCGGCGCGGGTTCAGGCCAATTCCGATTGGCCGCGATGCGTCGCGGTGGGCCGCGTCTGGTTTTCAAAACCGCGGCCTGGAGAACAGGACCGCAAATGTGGAAGACCCAGCGTCACTCGACCGGGCTCTCTCGGGCGCGGCTGCGGTCATAAATTGCGCGGGCCCGTTTCTCGACACGGCAAAGCCACTGATCGAGGCTGCGCTGCGGGCACGAGTGCACTATCTGGATGTAACGGCCGAACAGTCCAGTGCGCTCGCGACCTTCGAGCAGTTTGCCACACTCGCGCGGGACGCCAAAATCGTTGTTGTTCCCGCGATGGGCTTCTACGGCGGACTCGGCGACCTGTTAGCCACAGCCGCCATGGGAGACTGGGCGTCGGCCGACGAAATCCGTATTGGGATTGCCTTGGACAGCTGGCGGCCGACGTTGGGGACGCGGCTCACCGGGCAACGGAACACGGCCACACGGCTTGTCATCGCCGGCGGCAAGCTGGCGCCGCTGGGCAATCCGCCATCGACATCGGCATGGACGTTTCCTGAACCATTCGGCGTCCAGGAGGTCACGGAAGTACCTTTGACAGAAACTATCGTGATCGGCCGCCATTTGCGGGTGTCTCATCTCCATACCTACCTAAACCTGGCGCCGCTGCGCGATCTTCGCGATTCCAGCACACCCCCGCCCGAAGCGGCTGACGAGACGGGACGTTCGGCGCAGATCTTTCTGGTAGACGTGATCGTTCGAAATGGAATGGATACACGCCGCGCTATCGCGCGGGGGCGCGACATCTATGCCTTCACGGCGCCGCTTGTAGTCGAAGCCGCTCAACGCATCCTCGATGGCGCCGCTGAGGGGGTCGGAGTTCTTGCACCGGGTGAGCTGTTCGATGCGCCGAGTTTCCTACGCGCTCTCGCTCCGGAGCACATGACCTTCGAAACCTTGGCCGGGAGCTAAGCGACTATATAAGCAGATATTTGCAGGCTGTACGGAGGATCCTCCCGGATCGACGTCCGCAAATTTGCTTCGGATACTGTGCATCGCGGTACCGCCTTTTGGGCAACACCTGAGTAAGGCCTTCACTGACGGCGGGGGGTGCTGGTCGAATTTGAGCGAAGACAAATCTTTTTCAAAGATTCAAGAAGCCGCTGCACAATCTTGGGTATCAGAATGAGCAGGTGGATTCGGCTGTAGCCGGGCTACCGCCGCGAAACTTCGCACAACCCAACACAGTTTACAAAGAGGAACCTCTATGACAGATACAAATGCAGTGATTGCCGTTTATGACACCCACTCGTCAGCAGACGAGGCGGTTAAGGAACTTCAAAAGGCCGGCTTCGACATGAAGAAATTGTCGGTCGTCGGCAAAGACTATCACACCGAAGATCACGTCGTAGGCTACTATAACGCGGGCGACCGCATGAAGCATTGGGGCAAGTTCGGAGCCTTTTGGGGTGGCTTGTGGGGTCTATTGTTCGGCGCCGCATTCTTCTGGGTACCCGGCATAGGCCCGGTGCTGGTTGGCGGCCCGCTGGTGGCCTGGATTGTCGCCGCCCTGGAGGGTGCGGTGTTCGTGGGTGGGCTGAGCGCTATCGGGGCCGGTCTCTATAGTTTGGGCATCCCGAAGGACAGCATCGTGGAGTATGAGTCAGCCGTCAAGGCCGGCAACTTTGTCGTCGTCGCTCATGGAACTGCCGATGAAGTAGCCAAAGCCAAGAGCATCCTGAGCACATGGAAACCAAGTAGCCTAAGCGATCATGTTCTCGAGCCTACGGCGGCGGTGGCAAGTTGACGATTGTTGATAAACCCTTACTGAGGCTGCAGCCCTGATTCTTGATCTTCCGGGAGCGCGCGTAAGTTGTTGCGAATCTTTCTCATGCTTGCGCGCGTCCTGGACGACCAGGAAGCGGAGCGGTCCGTCAAGGCGAGGCTGCTGACAAATGGAAGATACCGAAGTAATGAGCCAAAAGTGCTAAAGCCCAGCTTGTCTCCCGCAATGTAGAACTGGCGAGAGGCTTCGACGTGAAAACTCTGCTAGTCACGCTCATCCTCTGCTCCGCAGCGTCGGCCAAAGACAGGTCCGGCCCGACGTACCAGGTCGCCATTTTCCAGGACGCTCACGCGGAATCAGTCCGTATGAACTGCGATGGGATCGGGTACGGCAGCAGCATGACTACCTGTCACGACGCGGAAATGCTCGTCTACACCGTGAAAGCTGGGGAAACGGTCTACACGCTGACACCGTACGGGACGTACCCTCATCGCGAGTCTCTCTGGAAGCAACCGGCAGGTGCCGCGGTGGCCGTCTGGAACGATGGGAAGCATGTGCATGTCCGGACCGGCGCGAAAGAATCCCAGTACGACATCATTGGCGAGAGCGCCCAGGACGCGGACGCGACCAGATGATGGACAGGGTCAAGCGCCACCGTGTGTGTGGCGCGAAGGATGACTCACCAGAATGCTTTAGCTTCTACCTTAGGTTTGCCTTGCATCCCATTGACTACCTGGGAGCTAAGGACAACTTCGAAATTCGTTCGACCCCAGTCGACGCCAGCGCTATCTGCCAACTGTTTCAGGCTTTCTTCGTCGGTCAGGAATTCACCGGCAGCCCTGGTTCCACTGCCTGCAATTCCCGCCACGACCAGAACTACCTGGCCGGTGCTCTCGTCCGTGAAGCGGGCGGCTATTGCATAGTCTTTGACGACAGAACTCCTCGGAGCCTGTGCTCTGACTTGCCAGGCGCGTGACTCGGGGTGCTGTGTGTCCGCGATCCAGTAAACCCTATCTGGGCCCTCAAGCCCTTGCAGATGGAACCGGAGTGAGGATGTTCTGTTGAGCGTCCAGTCATTGTTCAGCGCTCCAATCAGAACAACCGGCCCTTCCCGAAGCTGAGAGGAAACGGTCGTCCGGGAATTCTGAACCCTGAATGCATGTCCGTGAGCTCCGGCCAGAGACACGAATCTGCTGAGAATCTGCACGTCAGAAAAAGGAACAAAGTCGTTCTTGTCCGCGACCGCCGGAACAGACGAGTCGTCATCGGCCCCGCTTTGGAGCTGAGTCATTAAATCATGAGGCGAAAACAACTCCTTTTCGCCCACGCAGAACAAGATAGGCTTGCTGCTGGTGAGCAACGGAGACCAGACTTCTTCCAGAGCGGACTTTGTTTCCGGAAGGGTCTCCAAGAGCGAGCGCCGCCCGAGACAAATATTAGGACCACTATCGCGGCGATGATCACGCCACAAGCTATTAAA
>CAWBBY010000028.1:0-315256 GCA_963787145.1 uncultured Acidobacteriaceae bacterium | reverse complement strand
GTTGCCTGATCGAAAATGACTCGCATCCTAAGAGGTATAAACGGGCGGCTTATCGAGACTTTCGTGCAGCAAACTCGATGACGGCTCTCACCTGGTCCCGGTCCAGCCCGTCAAACCATTCCATGATGTCGTCGATGTTGGCTCCGGCTTCGAGATTCTCAAAAACGGCGGATACGGGCATTCGAGTGCCTTTCAAAACCCACGCGCCACTGACCTTACCGGGAATGCTCTCGACGGCGGGGCATTCAGACCAATCAAGACCGCCATAGTCGGGCCCTCCTCCTTTATTATGCCCGACGCGTGGATATGGAGCCTTTGATGCCCTGCACCTTGCCTGCGCGGGGCGGGTGGGTCCGGTGACTTCTATGCGCAGTCTAAAAACACATGCAAAAACCATACCAGCGAACATTGCAAAAAAGGTATGATTGGGGTAATGGCGTGGGTGTTGAGTTCCTGAATGAGGACGTCAAGGAGTCGCTCGATGGTTTCCCGCTGGATATTCGAGCGAGGTTCCAGCGCATCGTAGAACTGATTCAATCTCACGGCCTGGAGCGTTTCGCTTCTGGTCTACACAACGCAACCAATCTCCACGCGGCTTTTCCTCAAGAAAAGACGCACCTCGCTAAGCTTTGCCCCGTGCAACGCAGGAGTGGAACGCTCTGGAAAGTGTTCGGGAGCCTTACGTGAAGCATCTCGAGGGTCCGCTTTGGGAGATGCGCATGAAGGGTCGTAGTGGAATTGTCCGTGCCATCTACGTTACGGCCGTTGGTAAGAGAATCGTCATCGTTCATGTCTTTGCAAAAAAGACGCAGACAACACCCCGCCGGGAGAATCATGACCGCCCTCAAACGAGCCAAGGAGATTCAATGAAGCGTAAGTTCATCCCGGCAGAAGAGTCCTTCAGGCAATGGAGGAAGGACCCGAAGTACGTTGCTGCATATGAGGCGTTGGGAGAGGAGTTCGCCCTTGCATCGGCCTTGATCAAGGCGAGGAGCGAAGCCGATATGACCCAAGAACAGGTTGCGGAAGCGATGGGAACGACGCAAGCAGTGGTAGCGCGCCTTGAGAGTGGAAAAGTGCTGCCCTCAACGCGCACGCTCGAGCGGTTTGCGAAAGCCACTCGCACCCGCTTGCGTATCAGTTTTGAGCCGGACCGTGAAGCTGCTCGCTGAGCGCGGAACGGACGTACAGGTGATCTCGCTCCGAGTTGCCCCAAGAGTAGAGAGAGGTCTATGAGCAAGCGCAAGAGCCAGACTGACTGGAAACGGGTAAAGGCGATCGGGGAGAGCGATCCAATCCCGTACTCGCCGGAAGATGGTCCTTACGACCCGAACGACGCCAAGGCGGCCCAGGCCTATCTTTCGACGGCGATCATCCGACGTCCCGGACAGCGAGGGAAACAGGGGGTAATTCGGTGACACCTATTTCCCAGCGTCAATTTCGGCAACCGGGCGGTAAGCGGCCAGCGCATATGAGCTCCCCGGGAGTAAGTGGCGTCCCAATGAAATCAGCACCTCACCGTCAGAATTTGCTCGCCGAACGGCGCCGCAACAGAACAAATTTCCAGCATTCTAACGAGTTCCCCTACCCTTTATCCTCATCTTTCTTTCTAACTGCCCTGGACGCCCAAACAGCCCCGTAATACCGTCCAACTAAGAGCCTCCAACTTACTCGAGCCTCTCCTTCCCCCAATGGAACTCATAACCCGCAACATGCGGAACGGAGAAGTGCGCTCAAAAATGAAAAACCAACCATCCATCGAGTCGGCACACCGCTCCAGCGCAAACGAACCCTATCCACTGACAGAGGCCCTGCATGACCATCTTTAGATCGCACATCACCAATTCGCCCTTCCGCGGCGCCTTCAACCCACATGCCGCAATCCCGCCCGCGCCCCCTGCCGCGCAGCCCTCCAACGCAACGGCAGACATCGACCCTGGCCCCAACCCTCAGCAGGCCGAGCCCTCACCGGCCATCCGTCCGCCCGCACCAGACGAGCCCGGCGCTGCCATCGATCGCCACGCCGACCTCGTCTGCCTGGCAGACATCGAACCCCGCCCCATCGATTGGCTGTGGCAAGACAGGCTGGCCTGTGGAACCCTGGCCATGCTCTCCGGGGATCCCGGCTCAGGAAAAACCTGGGTCGCCCTGGCCATAGCAGCCGCGCTCAGTCGTGGTCGAGTCCCCTCCACCAACCACACCCTCCAACCCTGCACCGTCCTCTACGCCCCCGCCGCCAATGGAGCGGCCGAGCTCATCCGCCCCCGCTTTGCCCAGCTCGACGGCGATCCCGCGCGCCTCATCTTATTGCGCGGAGTCCTCACCGCCTCCGCCCAACCCGCCTCTCTCAGCCTCCGCGACACACCCATGCTCGAAGACGCGCTCGAGAGAACCCAGGCCCGCCTGCTCATCATCGACCCCTTGCACAGCTACCTGTGGGCACCCGATCGCCACCGTGCCAACGATTCCGCCCGAGCCTTCGACAGCCTGGCCCGTCTGGCAGAAAAGCATCGCTGCTGTATCCTCCTTGTCCGCCATCTCCGCAAGCGCGGCCGCGGACTTACCTCGATCGAGCTCTCCGCCGCTGTCCGCACGGAATTCATCGCCGGCAGCAGTCCCGATGCGCCCACCCGGCCTGCGCTGGTGCAGGTGAAATCCAACTTAGGCTGCCTCGCGGGTTCGCTGGGCTACCTCATCGACAGCACTGGCGTCTTCTCATGGACCGGACCCAGCGCGCTCACCCCGGAAGAAGTCATGATGGACCGGCCCATCGATGCCGGTCTTCCTAAACGAAAGCGCGCAGCCGAATGGCTGCGTCAATATCTGCTCGAGGGTGAGCGATCGCAATACAACATCGAATTTGCCGCTCGACAGGACGGTGTCTGCATGACGACCCTGCGCCGCGCCAAGTTCGATCTGGGCGTCGTGAGCTCCAAGGAAACCTTCACCGGCGCCTGGTTTTGGGCCTTGCCGGGAAACGAATCACCTACTGACGCAGTGGTCCCCTAAATAACTTATGGGGGCGGGAAAAATAAAATTTGACCATCTTCGTAAAACAAAGGACTTAGCCGCCGCCCACCACTGAATTCTCAAGCCACTGGGACAAGACTGGCGGGAACAGACTGGCGGGACGAAAGGCTCGGCAGGCTTACGTAGTGCCCAGTCTTTGCTGCTATCCTATACGTATAGGTGTTTATCTGCTTGAGTGTATAGAGGGTTGTATGGATGAAGAAGCTGTTCGATGGAACATCAAGGTCTCGAAGGAGACCGACCTCACACTACGCACCTATCTCGGTTCACAGGGCATGAAAAAAGGCGACCTCTCGAAATTCATCGAAGAAGCTGTCCGCTGGCGCGTTTTTCATCGTACCGTGCAAAGTATCAAGGAACAGAATGCCGACACGGACCCCGGCGAGTTGCAGCGCCTCATTGATACTGCTGTGCGTCAGGTCCGCGCTGAGCAGGGCGCCAAAGGGAAAGCCCGCAAAGCCTGATGCGCGTGGTACTGGATACCAACATCCTGATTTCCGCCCTCCTGATCCAGGCGGGCCATCCGGCCGCCATCTATCGTGCCTGGCAAGAAGGAGCATTCGCGCTGGTGGTCTGTGCGGAGCAGCTTGACGAACTGCGAGCCACCCTGCGCAAGCCAACAATCGCTGCGCGAATTAAACCCTACAATGCCGGCCGCTTAGTTAACCAGCTGAAGGACCTCGCTGAGATCGTTGGACCACTGCCACTCGTCGAACGTTCTCCCGATCCAACGGATGATTTTCTCCTGGCCCTGTCTGAGGCAGGCCAGGCGGATTATCTCGTGACCGGTGACAAGAATGGGCTGCTGCTGCTCGCTCGTCACAAAACCACGAGGATCCTATCCGCGAGCGAGTTTGCAGCCCTATTCACATGAGCGGCTTCCGAATTTCTTAGTCAGCCCTCAAACCGAAAAGGGGCATCCACGCCCCACAGTAACAACATGACAAATTCAGCGAGATGATATCTTTTCCCCCGTTGCACTCCGCTGAGGCGACGGCTTACTGGCCAGATCAGCTCGCAAGCCATTAGATCCGACGGGACACCGCTCGCTAAGGGCCTAATTTCAAATAATTGTTCTGGCGCGTCAGAACAATTATAATGGTCGTGACGGAGGGTACGTATGGAAGCTCTCATGGAACGGCTAACCACGAGCGAAGCGGCGGTGGCGGCCGGCGTATCAGTCACGCAAATTCACAGAATCATCGACGAGAAAATACTGCCCGAGGACCTCTACAGCACGACGCAAATGCGTACCTTTCGGACCGAAGCTTGTGTTCTCATCGCTTTCTATTTCGAGACGGCAGACTCGCTAACGGCGCAGGCTCGGCTGCGGACGATCCGAAACGCGATGGAGCACTGCTCCACTTGGGAGCAGTGGAGAACTTGCCAGATTGAGGATCACTCCCTGACCGTTCACTTCGGCGGTATTTGGAAGGCCGTGGATGAGCGGCTTCGGCAGCTGACAAAGGCTCGTCAAATGGTGATAGAAGATCCAGAAATCCTGAGCGGAACTCCTGTCATCAAGGGTACCCGAATCCCCGTTTACGACATTGCAGCCTTGTTCGATTCAGGAACTCCTATGGAACAAATTCTCAAGTCCTATCCAAGCCTGAAGGAATGGCAGATCGAACTAGCCTCTCTCTACGCAAGAGCAGTCCCTCCCAGGGGCAGGCCGAAGCGCGCCGACCGGCCGGATATCGTCACAGTATCAGTTTCTAAAAAAAGACTGCGCAACTCCTCCATAGGAGGATGAATGCGTGGTCAAATTCTTGATCGATGAGTGTCTGGGCCTGGATCTGGTAGACCTAGCCCGGGACCGCGGTTTCACTCAAAGCTCCCACGTTGTGTGGCTGGGCAAAGCGGGATGGAAGGACTGGGAGCTGAAACCCTTCATCCTGGATGGAGATTGGACTTTTGTCACGCGGGATAGCGTCGACTTTCGAGGTCCAGCCGAAGATCCCGGCACCCGGGGGCAGTACGCAGATGTGACCATCCATGCGGGACTGGTCTGTATCAATGGTCCGGCTGCAATGAACTTGGAACTGCAATGCGAACTTTTCTCGGCCGCTCTGGATGAGATCGGAAACGTCGACCAGCTTGTGAACGAAGTCGTCGAAGTGGATCTGGAGAGACCAGACGCAGAGATCACGATCCGTCGATACACATTTCCGAGATAAGGCGAGATAAGGGGATTGCCGATCCGGTCATCGGCGCACACCCCATGTTGGCAGCGCGTCTAAACTATCAGTGTGGCCAACCCCGCCGGACCTCCCCCGACTCGGCTCGCGCCGGGAAAACCCGACCCACACCCACTCACGCGGCAGCTGCCGCCCACCGGCGTCCCCACACTCACCGCTCCCACCTTCTATATCACTGGCCGCCAGCCGCTCCGCCCCACAGCCATCCTGCTCGCTATCGTTATCGCCGTCGGTGCGCTCTCCTCGGTCCTCTATGCCCTGAGTCACACCGGACCTACGCATTTCACCTCCGGCGGCTCCGGCGCTGATCGTTCCGCCAGCGCCACAACCGGGGCCGCCTCAGCTGCCGGCCAGAAAGACGATGACGATCCAAATCAGATCGACACCATCGTCCTCGGCGATCCCGCCGAAGCTCCGGTGCCCGCCCGGCCCGGAGATCACGTCAGCCCCGTTCATCCCACCATCATCGTTCGCCTTCCTCGCTCCGGCGACCAGGTGGGCTTCATCCCCAACACCCCCGCCGGCCACCTGCTCTACAACTGGCTCGCCGCCTTTAATCAGGCATCCTACCCCGCGCTTGCGAATGCTCTGCCCAATGTCGCTCTCGCCCCTGCGACCGCCGCACAGATGGAACTCCGGCGGCAGACCGGCGGCTTCTTCTTGCTCTCTGCCAAAGAGGTTCTGCCCGGCGTCCTCGTCTTTCGGCTCCGTGACCAGACCCCGTTGGCGACCGAGGTCCTCGGCACCCTCCAGGTCCGTCCGAACTCCAACCCCGCCACCATCGCAAGCTTCAGCCTCCGCGCCGTTCCCTCACCCCGCCAGGACCCCACCACCCGGACCGCTCCACTCTCGCAACGATGAGCCGGTAATTGCCCCCGATGCCAAATGGAACCGCCGCCTCAGCGCGTGCGTACAACCGATACAAGCCCCGGGAACCCGAGCAAGATAGACGATGATGCGTAATTAGGGGGGAGCATGAACGCCGATATACGACTCGCTTTACGGCAGTTGCGAAAAGCACCTGGATTCGCCTTGACCGCCGTGCTCACACTGGCACTCGCCATTGGCGCCAATGCAATCGTGTTCAGCGTACTGAATGCGTTGATCCTGCGACCGCTCAACGTGCCGCACCCTGAGACGCTGTTCATGCTGGAGCGCGCCTACGGGTCAGATACAACTCCTTCGGAGTCGTATCCGGATTACCGCGACCTGCGGGACAGGAACCGCAGCTTCGACTCGCTGGTGCTCTACAACATCATGGGCGGCGTTGGGCTCGATACTGGCCACGGAAATCCCTCCGTAGTCTGGCCCTACACCGTAAGCGGCAATTACTTCGATGCCCTGGGCGTTCAGCCCTATCTTGGCCGATTTATCCATGCCTCCGAAGAACATGGGCCGAACAGCATGCCTGAGATTGTTCTGAGCTATGCGCTCTGGCACAGCCACTTTAATGGTGACCCTGCTGTAGTGGGCCGCACTGTGCAGATCAATAAGTACCCCTTCACGATCATCGGCGTTGCCCGGCCGGACTTCCGCGGCACCGAACTTTTTTTCGCGCCCGATCTGTGGGCTCCCATCGTCAATTCGCAGCAAATCAGTGACTGGTTCTCGCTCGAGGAGCGTGGCAACCATAACGCCTGGGCGATCGGACACCTCAAGCCCGGAGTCACACCAGCCGCGGCTGCTGCGGACTTGAACACCATTGCAAATTCGCTGGCGAAAACCTATCCCAAATCCGATGATGGCCTGAAATTTTCCTTGTCCCGCCCGGGACTCGCCGGAAATACTCTAGGTCGACCCACGCGCGCTTTTATGTTCGGGCTCATGCTCCTCGCAGGTCTCATCCTGCTTGCCGCATGCGCCAATCTTGGTAGCCTGTTCGCCGCGCGTGCGGCGGATCGCTCGCGCGAAATCGCAGTCCGCATGGCTCTCGGATCGCGCCGCCAGCTCATTCTTCGCCAGCTCCTCACGGAAGCAGTCTTGGTTTCTTTCGCTGGCGGTATTTGTGGCATGGCGGGAGCCGCGGTTATTCTGCGTGCCCTCAGCACCTGGCGGCCGATTCCGGATATCCCCATCAATGTGCCGGTCAATCCTGACGTGAAAACCTACGCTCTGGCCTTCCTGCTCGCCGTCTTGAGTGGGCTGTTCTTCGGCTTGGTCCCCGTCCGCCAGATTCTCCGCTCCGATCCCTGGCAGGTCATTCGCTCCGGCAGCACAAGCGTCGGCAGCGCACGCCGCTTGACCTTGCGCGACGTTCTGCTCGGTTTGCAAATTGCCATTTGCTCTGTTTTAGTCACCGCTTCGCTCGTCGCCGTGCGCGGCCTGGCTCGTTCGCTACAGAGCAACTACGGTATTCAGCCTAAGAACGTGATGCTGGTAAAGACCGATCTGAAGATGGCTGGATATGATGCCGACAAGCGCGTACAGATGCAGAAGCGAATGCTCGATGCTGCCGCGGCGATCCCGGGTGTCAGCGCCGTGGCGTATGCCGATCGGATTCCGCTCAGTATCGGCGGAGGAGATTCCAATGTATACACTGACACCACCAGCGATTTCCGTCCCACAAACGCTGCCGCCGATGCCGAGAATTTCCAGGTCTCGCCCGACTATTTCCGGGCTGCTGGAACGGCACTTCTAGCTGGCCGTTCCTTCACCATGCAC
The DNA here is from genome assembly GCA_963787145.1 of uncultured Acidobacteriaceae bacterium. Taxonomy (GTDB): domain Bacteria; phylum Acidobacteriota; class Terriglobia; order Terriglobales; family Acidobacteriaceae; genus PALSA-350. Next base: position 307,367 of record CAWBBY010000028.1, on the reverse strand, counting down.
GACGCAGACAAGGCTCCTGTGGTGGCCGTTGTGAATCGCGAATTTGCGCGCAAGGTCTTCGGGTCCGCCGATAATGCAGTAGGTAAGCATTTCAAATTCTGGGGCGGCAGCAACCGGGCGGAAGTGATCGGCGTGGTGGAAGACGGTAAATACCAGACGCTCACCGAAGACTCCAAGCCCGCCATGTTCTTTTCCTTCCTCCAGCAAGCTTCCAGCCAGACCTGGCTCATTGTTCGATCGGAACGGGACCCGCAAGGGATCGCCGCAGCGCTGCAACGCTCGATGCGCAGCCTGGATCCATCGCTGCCGCTCGAAATCAGGACCTGGAACAGCGAGTTGGATTCCGCCCTCTTCGCCGCTCGCGTAGCCACCGTTTCTCTCGGCGTGCTTGGCTTGCTGGGCGCGATGCTTGCCATCACTGGCATCTTCGGCATGGCCGCCTATACCGTCAGCAAGCGTCTCCGTGAACTCGGTATCCGCATAGCCCTTGGAGCCGATCAACGCAAAGTGCTCGGCGCAGCGCTCGGACGTACTTTCCGGCTGCTCGCCATTGGATCGATCGCCGGCATGATCCTCGGTGTACTGGCCACCCGTGTGCTTTCGTCTATCGTGTATCAGGCCACGCCAAAAGACCCGGTCATCCTCGGCGGCGTCATTCTTACTATGCTCTGCGTAGGCGTCGTCGCTGCCCTGATCCCCGCTCGACGTGCCCTCGCCGTTGATCCGATGATTCTGCTCCGCGATGAATGAATGGGTAGATTAGGGGACAGCATACCAGTGTGTCGGAGAGAAATGCTTCATTTTTGAGGCAGAGGTTGTGGTTCAACGCTTAGATTAAATGGAACACTTTTGGAAGCGTACGCGTGCAGCAACCGAACTTGCGGGGGAATCGACCCTGCGAGCTGCGTTAGGCATAAGCAAGGGTCCTGCGGTGGCGAAATAGTTTTAGGAGATTATGCGTGGCGCATATCAGCTTCCACTCCGACGTCACTTTCAGCAAGCCTCGTAAGTAGAATCTGCGAATGCCGCGCACTTCTTTGATCTGACCGAATACAGGTTCAACGGTGGATTGTCGAAGTGCGTAGCGAGCTTTTCCCTGTTCGGTGGCCAGGACTTGCCTCATGCGGAACGCTTCTTCATGGCGAGGTGCCGTGGGCGACAGAGAGCCACCGGGTACTTGCGGCTTGGAGTCAGGAGGTACCAGCATTTCAATGCCGTTCAATGACGGATCGAGTAAGCTGTGTGTGTCCCAATAACCCGCATCTGCGGTGATCGTTGTTGGTGTACCGTGAACCGTGTTTTGTAAGCTTTTCACCATGGGTAGCAGTTGCTGGCAATCGAATGCCTGCTGGGTCAACTCGGCGGCCACGATGATCTGAGCGTGCGAGTCCACCGCGATCTGCGCGTTGTAGGCTTGCATAAGGCCTGCTTGCCCACTACCTTTCATTAGACGCGAATCCGGGTCAACGAAGTTATATCGACGGCCGGGAGCAGCGGCGTTCTTTCTCGCTCGTAGACGCCGCTTCTTGTCCGTCTCCCGCTGTTTGCGATCATCTGGCTGCTGGCTGGTCTGCTCCGACTTTTTACGAGGCCCGGGCTTGCGCCGAGGGCGATTCGCTGAGATCGCCTTCAATTGGGCTTGTGCTTCTTGTTCCAGCGCTGCCTTCGCTTGTTGCAGCCGCTCGAGCCGCCTTTGGGCATTCGCTAACTCGTCAGGCAATCGGTCGCCCGGTTCAGGGCGCTGATCTTCTTCACGATCCATTTGCTGTGCGTGGCTCAGCAACCGCGCAACCTCGGCACGCCAGTGTTGTTCCCGCTCGCTGAGCTTTTGAAAGTTCATAGAACGCCAGGCGTTGGCGTTCGCCTTCATCTTGGTTCCATCGATGGCGACATTGCCCAACTTCACCAAGCCTGCCTTTTGACACAGCCGCAAGGCTTGCACAAACAGTTCCGATAGCGCTTGAAGATGTTCTTGACGGAAAGAGGCCAGGGTATCGTGGTCAGGATGCTGATCGGCAGACAGATAGCGAAAGGCTACGTTGTCGTAGGTCGCCTGTTCGATCTTGCGGGAGCTCGTGACCCCAATGCAATAACCGTAAAGCAACAACCGCACCATCAGCGCGGGATGGTACGCTGCCAACCCTCGTCCATCATTTCGTTCATAGCTGGCGTAAATCGAGGACAGGTCTAACTCGTTTATCACTTCGGCTACGAACCGTGCCAGATGATTCTCAGGCAGCCAGTCCTGCAGCGATGGAGGAAGCAAAAAAGGCTGGTCGTGGCTACAAACTCGAAATCGCTTGCTCACCAGGCAATCCTACGTGACTTCCGCTCCCACAAGAAGTGCATTTCTGGAGCAGATTCACATCTATCTCCGACACACTGATACCTATCGCAGTAAATCTAGGTGCGTCACCAGAGTATGATAAAGTATGCACGCAAGAGTGGGATAAGGATCTCCTATGGGCGATATTCAGCGCTTGACCATAACGCTTCCTGCCGACATGGCGAGGCTGGTAAAGGGGGCCGTCGACGACGGGGATTATGCTTCTTCCAGCGAGGTAATCCGCGACGCGCTGCGCGACTGGAAGATGAAGCGTGAGTTGCGCTTAGGCCAGCTCTCGGAGCTGAAGGCCGACATTGACCGTGGCCTGGCGGATGTGGCCGAGGGTCGGCTCGCTAAGTTCGATGCCAAGCGCATCATCGCGCGCGGGAGGAAACTATTAGCGGACCGGTCAACCTCCGCCTTACCGAGACAGCAGAAATAGACCTGGCTGAGATTTGGAACTACCTCGCTTATGAAACCTCCGAATCAATCGCCACCGAATTTCTCAGCCGCGTAGGAGACCGATTCATTCAGGCTTTGCAGTTCCCGTTCTCCGGCGCTCCCCGTCCCCATCTCTCACAGGATTTGCGCGTGGTCTTCTATGAGCAATACGCGATCTACTACCTTCCCCGGCCCGACGAGATCATCATCGTTCGCGTCCTGCATGGTTCCCGCGATATTGCCACCATCGCCGATGAAGGTGGATTTGCTACCTGAATCTCAAGCCGTGCCGCCAGGCCGAGGAAGGAAAGGGAACCACACGTGCCAGAGGGAAACGAGGTACACCGCTTCGCCAAACTGCATACCGCGACCTTTGTGGGCAAGACCATCTGCGTGGAATCGCCCAATGGCCGCTTCGTCGGTGCTGCCTTACTGACTGGCCGCAAGCTCAAATCCGTGATCGCCCACGGCAAGCACCTGGCCTACGACTTTGGACGCGATCGCAAGCTGCACATCCACCTTGGCCGCTTCGGCGACTTCACCGAAGGCAAGATGCCCTTTCCCGAAGTGAAAGGCATCCTGCGCATGCGCTGGTCCACCGCGACCGACTGGCTGGAGCTGCGCGGGGCCACCGACGTTTCCGTCTATTCCGATGCCCAATGGCAAGCGGTCGAAGCCCGGCTGGGTGCAGATCCGCTCGCGCCTTACGCCGACCCTTCCCCTGCCATCGCTTATATACGCAAGGCCAACACGCCTATCGCCGCGCTCCTGATGGACCAAACCGTGTTCGCAGGGATCGGTAACATCTATCGTGCCGAATTGCTCTACCGCGCCCGGCAGAACCCGTTCGCACGGGGTAAGGATGTTTCCGAAAAAACGTTGAACGCCCTCTGGCGTGATGCGGTGAAGCTGATGCCCGACGGCATGGTGGACCGGCGCATCGTGACAACTCGGGCCAAAGACCGGCCCCACCCAAAAGGCAACGTACAGGACGACGAGGTCCACTATGTCTACCGCCGGCATGGCCAACCCTGCTTTGTCTCCGGCACCATCATCCAACGGGTAGACCTGGCTGGCCGCACTCTCTATTGGTGCCCGACCTGTCAACCGGGCGAAGCTCCCGCCCCTCGCAAACGGAGCGTGCCGCGCTCAAAGTAAAGAGAGGCCCACCCCATCGGGAAGAAACGCGGACTTACCGTCCGCCGAAATCTACGGTCCGTGAGGAAAGGCATCAGAGGGCTGTGCCAGCGGAATCGTTGCGATCATGCCGGATGCTATCGGGCCCGTTGCTCTCGCCTTCGCCCTATTGAAGTCCGCTCGTGTCAGCACAGCAGGCGCGATCCGCGCGCGATACCACGGCACTCCACGTAGAGTTCTCTTCAAAGCTTCCTCCGTTGACCTTTCACGAGATGCTCGCGCACTGCGAGTGAAGGAGAAAGTAATTGCGATAGTTTCCACGCGCCAGAGTACCAACGGGGGAGAACAGTGGATTAGACAGCGAAGCATGCCCAGTTGCACCCGCCGCTGTGCGTTTAAGGCCATTTACAGCATTACCTCCGGCATGGGTTCAAAAAGAGAGGAGCTGGGAATATCCCCATGGCGCATGGCTGCCGAGGATTTCCGCCTTCGAACTGCTGAGCTAGCTCCAACCTGTTAGTATTCCCCCACCACAAAAACTAGGGGCACACCGGGCCTGCTTAGGAGTTCGTGATGACGACTGCGCCCGCGGCCCTCCCGCGCCAGCACGCAAGGCCGGTGTCTTTCCTTCGCCAGTACTTCTACTTTTGTATGTCGCTGCTAATCGCCGTCGTGGCGTTCTACGGCTTCAGCCACACCATCGGGAAAAACCTGCTCCACGCCTCGCCCATTCCACCCTTCATCCTCACCATCCATGCCTTCGTTTTTCCCGGGTGGGTGCTTTTCTTCATTCTCCAATCCGCGCTGGTGCGCTCCCGCAATGTGCGCCTGCATCGCACCCTCGGATGGTGCGGCCTTGCGTTCGCGGCCGGCGTTCTCGTCATCGGCTACCTGACCGCTACCGGCATGGACCGGTTCTTCCTACAGCGCCTCCACTATGCCGGTGCACCCGCCTTCCTCATCATCCAGTTGATGGACTTGGTCTGCTTTGCTATTCCGTTTGTGCTCGCCATCTACTGGCGCCGGCGGCCCGAGTTCCATCGGCGCCTTATGCTGATCGCCTCGAGCGGTCTTACAGATGCAGCCTGGGCCCGCTTTCCCCTGATACCGCTCGCCTATGCGCCCGCCGGCGTCGACGTACTGGTCCTTCTCGGCATCGTGCGCGATCTCATTGTCGATCGCCGGGTCCACAAGGTGTATCTCTACGCCTTTCCCCTGCTCATCATCCTCCAGGTTTTCTGCATGCAAACCTATTTACACGCCTCGCCGTGGTGGGTGCGCATTGGCACCGTCCTCCTGCGCTAATGTGTCCATGCATTCCCAGCTACTATCGACTTAGCGCCGCACAATCGTTACCTTGGTAGACAATTCATAGCAGGAGAACCGCCATGGCGCCCATCACCGAAGCTCCCGCCGTCAACCCTACCTGCCGGCTTGTCCGCGCGGGCGAAGCGTTCCAGGGCAAACAGGGCCTCATGTATGCCCCTGCCATCTCCGCGGAAACGGTTGGCTCCCAGGCCATCCACATGCAGCTGCTCACGATACCGCCCGGAGGCCGCGCCAAGGCCCATAAACACGCCTCCCATGAGAGCGCGATCTACATGCTCAGCGGCGTAGGCGCCATGTGGTACGGCGATCAACTTGAGCACCACGTGCTACTTAGCCCCACGGAGTTTCTCTACATTCCGGCTGACATGCCCCACCTGCCCTACAACCCGAGCACCACGGAAAGCGCCGTCGCCGTGATCGCCCGCACCGACCCCAACGAACAGGAAAGCGTCGTCCTGCTGCCCCACCTCGACGACCTTCATCTAGCGGGCCAAGGCTAGCCCTTGCTTTTCTGAGCCGGAAACAAAAATCGCAGCATCGGGCCGGCACGTTGGGCCCAGGCGGACTCTGTGTGCTCCCCACCCTCCGCTTCGAAGTAGGCCAGGTCTTCGCCGAGCTGCCAGCCTTTGCTGATCAGCGCATCGCGCAGTGCCCGCGTATCGGGTACGGCCCGAGTCGACTCTTTGGTGCCGATGTCCAGCCAGATGCGCAGTGCAGGTTTTTCGGCGAGTGCCGCAACCGTCTTGAGGATCGTGCGGTTGCGCCACCAGACCGAAGGCGACACCACTGCCAGCCTGGAGAATACCGTCGGATAGCGCAAGCCCAGGTACAGGCTGACCAAACCGCCTAACGAGGAGCCCCCCATTCCGCAGTGATCCGCACCGGGCAGCGTTCGGTAATGCGCGTCGATGAAGGGCTTCAGCTCTTCGACCAGCATGCGGCCATAGACATCCGCATGACCGCCGCCGAGGCGCTTGTCCTCGACCGGCGTGTACTCGTCCACCCGCTTAACCCCCGCGTTGTAAATGCCAACGATGATTAGCGGGTCTATTGCACCTGCGACGACCAGCGCATCCGCGGTTTCCCCCATGCGCCAGTAGTTTCCCCTGATGAATGAGGTCTCCGGATCAAAGAGGTTTTGCCCATCCTGCATGTACAAAACAGGGAACCGGCGTTCCCCTTCGGTCTCGTACAGAGGCGGAAGATAGACCAGCAGGTCGTGGTGATCGTCGACCAGCCTCGAAACAAAGTCCTCGTGCTTGTGCAGCCGCGGGGGCGGAGCTTGGTCTTTGGCTATGGCTTCGCGCACCGTGGTCCTTTAGCATAGCAAAACCAAATGGTGAGGAGTGACGCTTGCAACGCGAATACTATCGCTGGTGGTCAAAGGATCTGAGCCGCGACATGGAACTGCTGTGCTTCGGCCACGCAGGAACCAGAGTGCTGGTCTTCCCAACCTCCAACGGCCGGTTCTTTGAGTACGAGAACACCGGTATGGTGGGGACTTTGGCCGACCGCATCGACAACGGCCAGTTGCAGCTCTACTGCGTCGACAGCGTGGATGGCGAGAGCTGGTACAACAAGCATGCCCACCCCTATTGGCGCGTGCAACGGCACATGCAGTATGAGCGCTACATCGTGAACGATGTGCTAGCCCTGATGGGCGAGAAGAACCAGACGCCGCGGCTGATCGCCACCGGCTGCAGCTTTGGCGCCTATCACGCCGCAAACTTTGGCTTCCGCCATCCCGATAAGGTCACCGGCATCGTAACCATGGGCGGCGCCTTCGACATGAAGGACTTTGTCGACGGCTGGTACGGCGACGACCTCTACTTCAACAATCCTCCCGATTACCTCGCCAACTGCACCGATCCCTGGAAGTACAACCATATCCGCACCGTGCTCGCCACCGGCGTGTGGGACTTTTGCTGGGAGAAGAACGAGCGTTTCGCGGCGGTCCTGAGCAACAAGGGCATACGGCATGAGCTATATGTCTGGGGCGATCACAGCTTCCACGACTGGCCCTTTTGGAAGCCCATGGCAAGGATGTACCTGGAGTAGAAGCCTCTCTACCGCGTTCTCAGCTGAGTCGAGCAAGTCTTCGAGAATGGATTGGCCAGGTAGGTTCCAAAGATTCCAGAGACAATCACTGTTCCATCTGCCGCGTTGAAATGCGCGGAACGGAATTCTCCGTCGGGAATCTCATTGAGCCTTCGCCAGGTTTGGCCACGATCACTGCTGGTGTACACACCGGTAAGCGACGTGACCACCTCATGATTCGGTCTCGCCGGGTCGACCCATACGCCGAAGGCTCGAATGTTGGGGCCGGCCTCATCTTCATCCCGATGCAAAAGAAAGTTCGCATGGATCACGCGCTCCACCGTATCCGCGTTCACTGGGTTGTAAACGCCCCAACAGGCCGCCAGGTGTGGGCCGCCCACGGTGCTGATTCCCTGTATTGCTGAGTCCTCACCCACTCCATCGATTTGCGTCCATTGCCGTGCGTGCGTTTTCAGGCGGTAGGCCTGATCGCCAGTTCCCACATACAGCGAACCCGCGCCAAATTCCATGGAGAGAATGTCCATGTCGGTCGGCAACTGCGGCAGAGGCTTATCTTCGATCCATGAGCCATCTCTACCTTTGCGGTAAGTAAAGATTTGCGGCTCCAGGTCAAAGTAGCCATAGCCGACGATCATATGTTTGCCGTCGGCCGTGATCTTTACTACGCCTGCCGTTACCGGCTCACCCTTCTTCTTGGGGATGGTTACCTCCGGATCGGGTTCAGGGACGCGGGGTCCCTTGATCGGTCTCACCACGGGATCCGCTGTGCCCGGCCGGGGCAAAACCTGAAAGGCCCCCAGCTGGGTCGTGATCACAAACTCATGTCCACCGGGAACCACTCCTAAGCCGTTACGCTCGCCCTCACCGATGTCTGCATCGAAGTATCTGGAGTCGATGCGCGCCACCAGCGTCCAGGTCTTTCCGCTATCGGCCGATTTCGATATGTACATAGCCCGGTCCTGGGCGGGAACCAAGCTGCTCAGGTCTGCGGTAAGACCCCACACCACGTTGGCATCCCTGGCCTTGGGGTCGGGATCGTTGGCCATGGCCTCAAGAAAATCGCTGGCAAACTGGCGACTTCCAGGAAGACTTGTCACGCGATGGACATGGCAACTGTCCGAAGGCAGCGGGGTTTGTCCCCATGCCATCAGGGGAGCGGCCAACAGTATCCATCGAAACTTCCGTGTTAGCTCCCAACAGGCCCGCACTCTATACCCCAAGAAGCAGTCAAACGCACCATTTCTCCCGATCATAGGGCGGTTTCAGCCAACTTCAAAAAGGAAATGTGGCTCAAACGGGATATGCTTTAGAATTGGGCCACCACATCGTAATGTTTCGGGCCTGCTCTCTCTCAAGCGCACTCGGTTTCGTGTTGTCTTTAAGGAGCCGCCGTGAAGAAAATTGGAATCATCTTCGGGATGGAGTCGACCTTTCCACCCGCGTTGGTCGACAAGATCAACTCCTTCAACGACCCGGAAGTCCAGGCCGAGTTGGCCAGCATCGGCGAAGTGCGGATGGCTGAGCCCTCTCCCTACCACGTGATCATCGACCGCATCTCCCACGACATTCCCTTCTATCGCGGCTACCTCAAGAACGCGGCGCTCTCCGGATCGATCATCATCAATAACCCCTTCTGGTGGAGTGCGGACGACAAGTTCTTCAACTTTGCCCTGGGCACCAAGCTCGGCGTAGCCATCCCCAAAACTGTGTTGCTGCCCCACAAAGAGCATCCACCCGGGACCACAGACCGCTCCATGCGCAACCTGCAGTACCCCCTGCCGTGGGAAAGCATTTTTGACTACGTGGGCTTTCCCGCGTTCCTGAAGCCCTTCGATGGGGGCGGCTGGAAAGATGTCCATAAGGTGAATTCGCCCGGCGAGTTCTTCCGCGCCTACGAGCACACGCGCGACCTCTGCATGACTCTGCAGACCGCAGTCAAGTTCAAGGAGTACTTTCGCTGTTACTGTGTCGGCCAGCAGAAGGTCCACATCATGCAGTACGATCCTGGCCTGCCTTTTCACGAACGCTATGTGAAGAATCCCGCGCCCGTGGACCCCAAGCTGCTGGCGCGCGTAGAGCGTGACTGCCTGACGCTGTGCCGGGCCTTGGGTTACGACTTGAACACCGTGGAATTTGCCTGCGAAGACGGTATCCCGTACGCCATCGACTTTATGAATCCGGCGCCCGACGCGGATATACACTCCGTGGGCCAGGCCAACTTCGACTGGATCGTAAACGAGGTAGCTGAGCTCGCCATGGCCCGGGCCAGGCAACATACTGGCAAAGTTACCGAATATCGCTGGAGTGCTTTCCTGGGCGGCCCTTCGGCCATCCCGGAAAGCGTGGAACAGGAGGTGGTAAGCCGATGAACCGACCCAGTTTCAGCATAGGCATCGAAGAGGAGTATCAGACCATTGATCCGCTAACCCGCGATCTGCGGTCCCACATCCACTCTGAAATTCTGCCTAAAGCCAAGCTCGCAACCATGGATCGCGCCAAGCCTGAGCTGCACCAGGCCGTGGTGGAGGTAGGCACCAGGGTTTGCCGCGATATCGACGAAGCCCGCGAAGACATTCTCGATCTTCGGCGGCAGATGATCACGCTGACCAGCGAGAGCGGTATGTGGCTGGCCGCTGCCAGCACCCATCCCTTTGCCGACTGGAGGGCGCAGGATATCTACCCCGACGACCGCTACAAGCAAGTGGTGGAAGATTTGCAGCTGGTTGCGCGCGCCAACCTGGTCTTCGGGCTACACATCCACGTGGGCATTGAGGACCGCAATACTGCAATCCACATCATGAACTCGATGCGCTACTTCCTGCCCCACATCCTCGCGCTCTCCTCGAACTCACCCTTCTGGGAGGGGATGAACACTGGGTTCAAGTCGTATCGATCCAAAGTCTTTGAGCGCTTCCCCCGTACCAACATCCCGGACATCTATGCCAACTGGGCGGAATACGAAACCTTTATCAACCTGCTGGTCAAGACCAATTGCGTCGATAACGGCAAGAAGGTCTGGTGGGATATTCGCCCTCATCCCTTTTTCAATACGCTGGAAGTGCGCGTATGCGACATCCCGATGCGGCTCGACGAAACCATGGCCATCGCGGCGCTGATCCAGGCCACCGTGGGCATGCTCTATGACCTCCATGCCAAGAACAAAAGCTATCGCATTTATTCCCGGGCGCTGATTATGGAAAACAAGTTTCGCGCTGCCCGCTATGGCATCGGTGGCAAGCTGATCGACTTCGGCCGGGAAGAAGAGGTGCCGATGCGCGACCTGATGCTCGAGTACATCGACCTTATCTCCGACGCAGCCAAGCAGCTCGGGTGCGAGCGCGACATCGCGTACATCCACGAAATGCTCAGAATGGGCACGGGCGCAGACCGGCAACTCAGGGTCTATGAAGAAACCGGGGATTTGAAGAAGGTGGTCGACTACATCGTGGCGGAGACCCGTGTGGGCGTGATGCAGGAAACGGCGGCGTTGCAGACGTAGAATAAGCAAAGAGAGGGAGTTGCTTGGCCCAGCCCGTTTTGACCGATATCACACGGATCGAATTCGATCCCCAGTTTTCGCCCGGCGCCTACAATGCTGTAAACACCTGCCTGCGCATTCAACCATCAGAGAAGGTCACGCTGATTACTGACAATGCTTGCCGGGAAATTGCGGCCAGCATCGCGCAGGAGCTGGCCAGGGTTGGCTGTGCGTTCAAGGCCTTTCTGCTGGAAGATCTCGCTCCGCGTCCCCTGGCCGGCTTGCCTCACGAGATCGCGGAAGATATGGAGACCAGCGACGTGAGCATCTTCGCCGTGCGTGTACAGCCGAACGAGCTGAAGTCCCGCATGGAGATGACCGCGATTGTCAATCGCCGGCGCATGCGCCACGCGCACATGGTGAATATCAACCGCCGGATTATGCTCGAAGGCATGCGCGCCGATTTCAATCATGTCGACTCGCTCAGCAGCAAGGTAATGGAGATTGTCAGCCAGGCGAAGGAGATCACCGGAAAAACGGCCGCGGGCTGCCACTTCACAGGAGCGCTCAATCCCGAGTATCGCTGGATCAAGACCAGCGGTATTATCAGCCGCGACAAATGGGGCAATTTACCGGGGGGCGAGATCTTTACCTCTCCTGGAGAAGTGAACGGTGTGTATGTCGTCGACGGCGTGGTTGGTGATTATCTCTGTGACAAATACGGCGATCTCGAGCATCAGCCCTTGACCATCCGCATGAAGGGCAATCGCATTACCGAAGCTTTTAGCGAGAACAAGGCGCTGGAACAGGATTTCTGGTCTTACACCCACACCGACGAAAACAGTGATCGCGTAGGCGAGTTCGCCATAGGCACCAATATTGAATTAACCGACGTGATCGGGCAGATCCTGCAGGACGAGAAGTTCCCCGGCATTCACATCGCCTTTGGCAATCCTTACGGGGAGCACACCGGGGCCAAGTGGTACTCCGGCACGCACATCGACGTGGTTGGGCGCCAATTCGATATCTGGGTCGACGGGCGCCAGATCATGGAGAAGGGTCGCTTCCTGATAGAGGACTGACAATGATCCCCGCTTTGCGCGAGGCTTTCAATAGTAATTTCCTCCCTGAGACCTACCAGCAGTTCCTCAAGAGTCTGGAGGCGAGCGTGGGCACGCCGATTGGCTTTCGGGTTTCTGAGACCCCCTGCTTTCTGCCCAAGGCATTGTTGGATCAGATGGCGGAGTACGGCCGCGACCTCGTTCTACAGCTGGTGAACAACCCGGACTATCTACGTGCGTCGGACGTCACAGTGCCCAAGCGATACAACGTAGCTAACGAGTCGCCGCGCCCCATGTTCTTGCAAGTGGACTTCGGCCTGGTGCGCAACACGCAGGGCGAGCTTGAGCCGAAACTGGTCGAGCTGCAGGCGTTTCCGTCGCTTTACGCATACCAGCCGGTGCTGGCTCAGAAGTATATAGAGTCGTATGCACTGCCCGCTGACCTGGGAATCTACCTTGCAGGCCTTAATCATGATACGTATCAGCAACGGATGCGTGAGCTGATCGTCGCCGGCCACGACCCCGAAAATGTGATCCTGCTGGAGATCTATCCGGAGAAACAGAAGACGCTCTGCGACTTTCTTCTCACGCGAAAGGACCTTGGCATTGCGGTAGTGGACATTCTTGACCTGAAGAAACGCGGTGAGCGGCTCTTCTACGATAAGGACGGCCACGAAATTCCGGTACACCGTATCTACAACCGCTGCATCGTAGATGAGTTGGAGCGCAAAGGTATCGAGCTGCCGTTTGATCTGACTCAGCCGCTCGAAGTGGAGTGGGCGGGACATCCCAACTGGTATTACCGCATCAGCAAATTTTCTATTCCGTATCTAAAGCACACGTGCGTGCCCAAGACGTGGCTGTTGGACCGCAACACCACCGTGCCGCAGGACAACGAAAATTACGTGCTGAAGCCGCTCTACTCCTTTGCCGGACTTGGTATCAAGTTCAATCCCACGCAGGCAGATGTGGATGCCATACCCGCGGAGCAGCGTCATCAGTACATGCTCCAGGAGCGTATGCGCTTCGAGCCGGTGATTGACACCCCGCACGGTTTGACCCAAGCCGAAATCCGCATCATGTTTGTATGGCCTGAGGGGCAAGAGCTGATGCCCGTATTGCCGCTGCTCCGCATGGGTCGAGGCATCATGATGGGCGTGGATCACAACCGAAACCTCGAGTGGGTGGGCGGATCCGCAGCGCTGTGGGTGTAGATAATAGAAGAAGGGGACGTTTGCAATGCAACTAACCAGTAAAAGTTTTAGCGACGGCGCTGCCATTCCTGGAGAATTCGCTTTCGCTGTGATCGATCCGGTGAACCACATCGCGCTGAGTAAGAACCGCAACCCGCAGCTTGCGTGGAGCGCTGTTCCTGAAGGCACCAAGTCGTTCACGCTGATCTGTCATGACGCCGATGTGCCCAACCGCGCCGACGATGTCAACAAAGAGGATCGTGAGATTCCGGAGTCGTTCCCGCGCGATGTGTTTTTCCATTGGGTGCTCGTAGACATCTCCGCAAACGCTCGCGAGATTCCTGCGGGCAGCCACAGCGATCGCATTACGCCAAGAGGCAAACCTGGGCCAGCTGGTCCAAACGGGGCGCGCCACGGTCTCAACAATTACACGCAGTGGTTTGCCGGCGATGAAAATATGCGCGGTGACTACTATGGATACGATGGTCCGTGCCCGCCGTGGAACGACCTGCGACTGCACCACTATGTTTTCACCCTTTATGCGCTGGATGTGCCAACCTTAGACGTTCACGGCGATCTGACAGGCGCTAATGCAAGGCTCGCGATCGCCGGTCACGTGCTTGCGCAAGCCAGTCTTACCGGCACGTACACCCTGAATCCGCGCGTACGACAGGGCTAGTCGAGGAACCTCTAGGAGCCTTGCTTGGTACCCATGAAGGCGTCGTGCACGGTGCGTTCAGATGCCAGCCAGACCTTAACTACTTCAAAGATGATCGCCGTGGCGTAGGTCACGGCGACCCAGACACAAACTTCTTCGATGGGCAAATCGGACCAGGCGCCGATGAAAATGCCCATCATCTGACGATGCTGGAAGTTCCACCAGTTGTAGGGGACAGCCAGAGTCACTTCCCACAGCAGGCTGACCAGCAGCATGAAGAAAAGCGTGAGGCTGAGGGCGCGCCAGTTGATGAAGCGGCGCGCCACCGGGAAGAAACTCGCTGCCGGAAACAGCGCTCCGGCGACGAGAAACGTGAAGTAGCCGGGAAAGCCTGCCTGATCTTCAGGAAGAGCAAGGTGCTTTTTGTAATACCAAGTCGCACCAATCAGAACGACGGCGAGAATGAAGGATGTGGGATGGAATTGCAGGAGACGGCGCACCTGTTTGGCTTCGCCGGGATAATCAAGCACGTTGTAGGCTGCCAGCCAAAACTCTCCCAGCCAAATGTATAGAAGAAGGACGGCAAGAAAGCCGGTGAAATAGAAAACGTACTCTTCCACCGGAACCGGCCTGCCGAGCGCGGGAGCGCGCCAGCCGAGGGTCGCGCCCACATTGGGATAGTCAAAGAACCACTGGGCAAAGAAGAAATCGAGCATGAAGCCCAGCGGTACGAGGATGGCGAGAGTCCAGCAGAAAGCCCGTTTGGGAATGTGCAATCCCTCGCTGGGCAGAAACCAACCGGCGATGAACACCGTGGGAACAACGAAGAGCAGAAGGCTGAATGTATAGCCGTGCGGTGTAGAGTTCTGGCTGACAGGAATGGGCGGGGCAGGGTGGTGGACGGTTTGCAGAGTGATGACGGCGGGAATAATGATCATCGCGAGCATGGCAATAACAATCCATGCGCAGACTGTAGGGTTGGGGAGTCCGTGAGAGCGGGGCCCGGGCATGACCGGCCTCCAGTTGGTGAGCGAAACTTAAATCCTAGACTACTCTCTCAAAAACCTGACGCCTGCTATCATCGGGATTTTCAGAGGAGTCTATGAAGCGGCTCGGCGCAGCCTGGTCCGTCGCGATAGTTCTTGCCGCCTTACCACTGATCGCTCGGGGCCAATCGCCAAGGTCCCGAAACGCGGCGCAAGCGCCTTTGGCTCCGAGCTCTGCTCGCTATCAACAATTACAACAGCGGCTGGCCGCAGGGTGGAACACCTGGGACGTCCATAGTGTGACCACACAGGTGCTGTTGCCCGACGGATTGGCCATCCATGTGGGACTGAAGCACAACTCCACTTTGTCGCAAGATGCGTTTTTGGGCGACGCCCTCATCGGGAGATTGACCCCAGACGCGGAGCAGGTCTTTCCCGGTCCACATTCCTGGGAGGGCAGTTACACCGACTTGCGCCTTTCCTGGAAAGGTCACGAGCTGCGCCTGCAAACGGCACATGATGGCAGCAACCTGGTCATGCTTGCGACCCCGCTCCCGTCGCGGCCTTTGTCCCCGCTCCCGGCGACGATCGTTTTTTCCGTGAACTATCTCTGGGATCGGCCTGGCAGCGTTACGAAAGAGGCCAGCCGGAATGAGGCGCGCGGGCCGGGCCGCTCCATCGCGATCTACTGCACCTGCGAGAAGACCGCAAATGAGCAAGAAGATGTGAACTTACCCGTAAGCGGTCCTTACTTCTCCACGGATTTTGTTCAAGCCGTCGGGATCAGCACGGGCGCACCTCTCGGCGTCGATAGGATTCAGGCAATTGTCGAACGCGCGAGCGAAACCTATAAGCAATCCGTTGCGAAAAACGGGAAGACTGCGGACGTGGTGGATGCGATTCAGACCGTTCTGGGATGGGACACGATTTACGAGCCGGAAGGCCGCCGGGTTATCTCACCCGTGAGCCGGGTCTGGAGTGTTACCTGGGGCGGCTATGTCATCTTCGATTGGGATACGTTTTTCGCCGCGACGATGGCATCTGTTGGCGACCGCGACCTGGCCTATGCTGATGCTATTGAGACCTTGCGCGGTGAGACGCAGCAGGGCTTTGTGCCGAACTATGCCCGTTCCGGGGACTGGAAAAGTTCTGACCGCTCCGAGCCTCCCGTGGGATCCATTACTGTGCTCGGCCTCTACCAACGATTCCACGATCGCTGGTTCCTCCAGGAGGCGTTCGCGCCATTGCTGCGCTGGAATCGCTGGTGGGCTGAAAACCGCGATATCAAGGGCTATCTGACGTGGGGAAGCGATGGGAAGAATGCGCCGGAGAACCTTGACGACACTTCGCGGGGAACGCGCGCAGGCGCCATTCTCGAGTCCGGACTGGACAACAGTCCCATGTATGATGATGCCGTCTACGACGCGACCACGCACAAGCTGGAGTTCGCAGACGTCGGTCTCATGAGCATGTACATCGCCGATTGTGACGCATTGGCAACCGTCGCTGATACTTTGGGCGAGGCTGCGTCAGCGAAAGAAATTCGCGAGCGGGGTGTGCGCTATCGCACGCAGCTCGCGACCTTGTGGAATAGCGATGCGGGCATCTTTCTGAATAAGGACTTACACACCGGCCAGTTCAGTACTCGCCTTTCGCCTACCAATTTTTATCCGCTGCTGGCGAAAGCAGCGACGCCGCAACAGGCCGAGGCCATGATCAGGAACCACTTGCTGAACCCTAAGGAATTCTGGGGTGAGTGGGTTATTCCTTCGATCGCACGCGATGATCCGGCCTTTAAGGATCAGGAATATTGGCGCGGCCGCATTTGGGGGCCGATGAATTATCTCGTCTACCTTGGGTTGCGTAATTATGACGACCCGGAGGTCTCGCGCCAGTTTGCGCAGAAATCCGACGAACTCTTTCTCCAGGAATGGAAAAAGAATGGTCATGTGCACGAGAACTATAACGCTATGACCGGACTTGGAGACGATGTGCACAGCAGTGACAGGTTTTATCACTGGGGAGCGCTGCTTGGATACATTCAGTATTTGCAGCAGACTCAATCCCGGCCGAATGTCGAAGCGGCCCCATAAATTACCAAAGCAACCTTTGTGTCGGTCTTGCTATTCTGCAACTGCATGCTCCTCATGGTCCGACAAGCTGTTCTGGCCGATGTTTCGGCGCTCGAGAAGCTCATACGCGCGTCCGTCCTGGGGCTGCAGGCGGCGGACTATACGCCGGAGCAGCGAGAGCAGGCTCTGGAGCTGGTGTTCGGAGTGGATACACAGCTGATCGAGGATGGCACGTATTTTGTGGCGGAAGCCAGGGTGGACGGGGACCAGGTCATAGCCGGTTGCGGAGGCTGGAGCAAGCGCAAGACGCTGTATGGAAGCGACCACTGCGCCGGCCGCGAAGATGCTCTTCTTGATCCTGACCACGATGCGGCCAAGATACGCGCCTTCTTCGTCCATCCCCACTGGGCGCGGCGCGGAGTGGGCAGCAGAATTCTGGAAGTTTGTGAAGCAGCAGCAGCGGCGGCGGGTTTTCGAAGCCTGGAGATGGGGGCCACTCTTACCGGAGTACCCCTGTACCTTGCTCGCGGTTACGTCGAAGAGGAGCACCGCGAGGTTCCGCTCCGACCAGGCGTATCGCTACCCATCGTCCGCATGGTAAAGCGGCTCTGACTTCAAGCCTGTAGGTCCCACCATCAGTGGATGTATTCGATCTCCGGATACCCCGCCGGGCTCTTGAGCTCCGACACGGGTGACCCTTTCAGATACACGTTGAAGAAAGTGACGATGTAGTGCGCCGTAATGGGAACCTGGCGCCGGCCATCGAGGCGCACGATGCCCAACACGCGCATCACGCGCATCAGAAGTGGACTCTTCAGCATCGCTCCATCATCGGAGATCATGTAGTGATTCGCACCGCGGATTAAAATTTGCAACCTGCGGTCACCAGCCTGCCGGTCGTAAATGGAGCGGACATTCGCCGTGATCGGACGGGTTTCCGACTCGGGCTCCCAGCTATGATCGCTCCAGAGAAACATGAACGGCTGAGAGACGCCTTCGCTGATGACACTGCCGATAGGAGCCCCGTCCACATCGATGCCCGCCTTGCACCGGGAATCATCATGACAGAACTGCAGGGCTGTGGCGCCACCGAGTGAGTGCCCGAACACTCCGACCCGCTGCATGTCGAGCCGTCCCAGGAATTTGCCTGAGGGGTCGGACTCGTTCAATCGTTCCAGCTGATCGAGCGCGAAGCCGATATCGGCGCTCCATTCCTTGACGAGTTCGTCGAAGTTGTCCAGGGGCGCGCGCTCGACGACCCTCCCATCGGGGAATACCACTACGGAGGTGAGATAGGGTGCGTCGAAACCGACGACCACGTAGCCATGGCTCGCCAGGTCTTCGGCGAGGCTTGTATAGCCCGCCACGAGGCCCGAAAATCCTCCTCGCATCACTACCACCGGATAGGAAAGCTGCTCATCGGATATCTTGGCGTCGCGCATGCTATGCGTGCGCACCCGCGACAAATCCCGGGTCAGGAACTGTGTCAACAGCTTGCCCCGCTGTGTTCCACAGGCGACCGCCAGCAGGGCGGTAAGTAGTCGCTGGTCGCCTGGGATGGTTGGGTTGGGACTGCGGGATACCAGATCCAGGCCAAAAGCTCTGTGTGCCTTGGGTCCTTCCAGTCGTAGGTCACGCGGCCAACGACGAACGGGCCTGTAGGCTGGGACAGTTTAGTCTCCCGGAAGTGATCCAGCCAGGTCAATCCCAGCAAGACTGGGATTGCAAAAATAGCCAGGAGAACCAGGATGCGTATTATCTTGCGCATGGACTGAGGAATCTCAAAGCATCGATTCACTCACTGTATGCTATGCACTTCCTATAATTGGTAACGATGTCGTTTATTTTGCCGTGTTGCCTGGATTGGATCCGAAGGTGCATCATAGCCTTCCGCTTTCTTTTGCTAGCCAGCCTCTGGTTGCATGCCGGGCTGGGCGGCAGCAGCGTGTCCACCAGGCCGGTGCGCTCTGTCCCTCTCTGCTCCGGCGTGTCGCTATCAGCGAATTATCTCGCCGCGGTCGGCCCGGATCAGATTCCGGGCTTTCGTTTCGTGCTGGTTAACCGGACGGCCCGGGAGATCAAGCTTGAGCAGCCGGTTCCTTCCAGCTCACATTGGTATGCGCGCGCGCATGGCCGCTGGATGTGGAGGGCATCGAATGGAGCCGGCGGCAGCCTGCTGGACGCAGGCAACGAGCATGGCCGAGTGGTGGTGTACGCTCCCGCGGCGGGGGCCGAGACCAAGCTCCTCACGCTCAAGGCACACCGGTCCATGGAATGGATCGAAAGCCAGCAGGAGAACCCTGTCCTCGCATACAAGCCTGGCTGTCCGATGTGCTCTTATCCTGGGGAGCGTGAGTACCAGGTGGTCTTCGCCTACGCATATCTTGCCGGCCCTAACCAGCCGGCAGGGCTTCTCTCCTGTGGTTTGCGGTCCGCTCCCGTACCCATGCCGCCAAAGTCTTGAGCCTCCTTGCGTTGCGTTCCTCGCAACCATGCGCCGGAGTGTGGGTTCCTACAACTGAAGTAGAAATGCAGGAGATACAACATGAAAAACCAACTTTGTCGTTTAGCGATCAGTGGTCTTTTGGCCACTGGACTGACCCTTTGCTCGGCTGCCGCTTTTGCGCAGCAGGATACGCCCGCCCCCGACGCTTCCGCTCAGCAAGGTGGTCACCGTCAACCCCCCACTCCAGATGAACAGGTTGCGCGCATGACCAAGCGCTACAATCTCTCCTCGGACCAACAGGCGCAAATCAAGCCTATTCTTGCCAACCAGCAGCAGCAAATGCAGGCACTGCGTCAGGACAGCTCTTTGTCCCAGGAAGATAGGATGGCCAAGGTGAAGAGCATCCGCGACGACTCAAGCGCCAAAATCTCGGCACTCTTGAACGATAGTCAGAAGCAGAAGTTCGCTCAGGACCAACAGCGGAGACAGGAACACATGCAGGAGCACGGCGCAGCTCCGGCCGGCGGACCCGCAGCGGAGTAACCCCACCCAAACAAATCGCACTTACTCCAGCAGATCAAGCACTGGCTTCCACTCCCTGCCCAGGGAGTGGGCCACTGCCTTGTAGGTGAGTTGTCCGGCGTATGTATTGACTCCTTCGGCCATTCCCGGGTCTGTCTTTATAGCGGCAGCGGCGCCGTGCTGCGCCAGGCGGAGCACGTATGGGAAAGTAGCGTTGGTGAGGGCCAGGGTAGAGGTATTGGGAACAGCCGCAGGCATATTTGTGACACAGTAGTGGACCACTCCATCCACCAGGAAGGAGGGGTCGCTGTGGGTAGTGGGGTGCGCGGTTTCAATGCAGCCGCCCTGGTCGATGGCGACATCGACAACGACGGCTCCTTTCTTCATTCTGGAGACCATTTGCCGGGTCACAATCTTAGGAGCTGAGGCTCCGGGGATCAGCACGCCGCCGATGACCAGGTCGGCGCCTTGCACGGCCCGAGCGACGTTATAGGAGTTTGAGGCCAGGGTGTACACGCGGCCGTTGAAGATATCGTCGAGTTCGCGCAGCCGGTTGAGATTCAAATCAACGATAGTTACGTTTGCGCCCATGCCCAGCGCAATCTTGGCGGCGTTGGTGCCCACGATGCCGCCTCCCAGGATGCAGACCGTTGCCGGCGGTACTCCGGGCACTCCACCCAGCAACACTCCGCGGCCGCCTTTTTCTTTTTCCAGATAGGTTGCGCCTACTTGCACTGACATTCTTCCCGCGACTTCAGACATGGGAGTGAGCAGTGGGAGAGTGCCGGCGCGGTCGCGGATGGTTTCATAGGCGATGCCGGTTACTTTCGTGGCCAGTAGCCGGTCGGTCAGCGCGGGCAGGGGAGCGAGGTGCAGGTAAGTGAACAGCACCAGGCCTTCGCGAAAGAATTGATATTCCTTTTCGACGGGCTCTTTCACTTTGACGATCATGTCGGCGTGGCTCCAGACATTGTAGGCGGCGCCAACGATTTCGGCTCCTGCGGACTGGTATTCGTCATCAGAGAAGGCGGAGAGATCGCCGGCATGGGTTTCCACCAGGACGGTGTGGCTCGCATCGACCAGCGCCTTTACGCCAGCAGGGGTGATCCCGACCCGGGATTCGTGGTCTTTTACTTCCTTGGGAACGCCAATGATCATCTAAAATTTGCCTCGCAAGGGAATGCTAGCAAATGCAGGGGGGTGTTGTTTGTGGGTGGTAGCCGTGCAAAGCTTTGCCATCCCACGCGGATGGCCTTCTTCAAGGTAACCGCCCTATACTTTGTCATCCCGACCGGAGCGAACCGGGATTTCCTGCTACGCTTCACCCACCGACGGCCACGTGTGCGGCTTTCCGTAAAGAAAGCCGCATGAAGATTGCCAGCGCCACTAATCTCGACAGGAAATCCGGGGTAGCGGAGGGGAGGGACCTGCAGTTTCTACTCTCCACGCTTCGCTTAAGTCGGCCCAGGAAGGGTTCGTCTCTTCAATGAGCTCTATCTTTTTGGCCCGTGTCCAGCGCTTGATTTCCTTCTCTCCATCGATGGCGTTATGAACATAACGATAATGCTCAAACCAGACTAGGCGATGGCACTTGTAGTCTGCAGTGAAGCCAGGAATGAGGCCCGCTCGATGTTCCTCCGTTCTGCGTGCAACGCTATTAGTCAAGCCGCAGTACAAAACGCGGGTTCTGCTGGCAACGATATAGACGTAGTAGTGGTGGTCGCGTTTGCTCATCGTTGACTCCGTTGCAGCCGAGGGGGAACTGCAGGTCCCTCGGCTACGCTCGGGATGACAAAGTTTAAATGGTTGGCGGACCTTGGCGGTGGTTATTGGGATGGAAAGTTCTGACGGTGGTTGCAGCGGAGGGGGAACTGCAGGTCCCTCGGCTACGCTCGGGATGACAAAGTTTAAATGGTTGGCGGACCTTGGCGTTGGTTATTCGGATGGAGAGTTCTGACGGTGGTTGCAGCGGAGGGGGAACTGCAGGTCCCTCGGCTACGCTCGGGATGACAAAGTTTAAATGGTTGGCGGACCTTGGCGTTGGTTATTCGGATGGAGAGTTCTGACGGTGGTTGCAGCGGAGGGGAACTGCAGGTCCCTCGGCTACGCTCGGGATGACAAGGTTTAAATGGTTGGCGGACCTTGGCGGTGGTTATTCGGATGGAGAGTGCTGACAGTGGTTGCAGCGGAGGGGGGAACTGCAGGTCCCTCGGCTAAGCTCGGGATGACAAGGTTTAAATGGTTGGCGGACTTCGGCATTGGCTATACGGATGGATAGATCTGCAGAACTCCGGCCCCCGTTACAGAGAAAGAGGCCCTACACATCACTCCCCCGTATCGATCTGGGCTCGTTGCAGGCGGTCGGAATAATCCACGTAGACCGCTTTCCACGAAGTGTAAAAATCAAGCGCGCCAGTGCCCCCCTCGCGATGCCCGTTGCCGGTCTGCTTGACCCCGCCGAAGGGCAGATGCACTTCAGCCCCAATCGTCGGCGCGTTAATGTAGGTGATGCCCGCCTCCAGGTCGCGCACCGCCTTCAGCGCCAGGTTTACGTTGCGGGAATATAGAGCAGTGGAAAGCCCATATTGGATTCCATTCGCGATAGAAATCGCCTGATCGAAACTGTCGCATTCCAGCAGGCTCACTACCGGGCCGAAGACCTCCTCCCGGGCAATGCGCATCTCCGCACCGACTCCCCCGAAAACCGTGGGGGCAAAGAAATATCCTTTGCTCAACCCATCACCACCCAGGCGCTGTCCGCCCGTCAAAAGGCCGGCGCCCTCCTTCTGCGCAATCGCCGTGTAGCGCTCAGAAGTTTCTAGCTGCTGCTGGTTGATCTGCGGCCCCATCTCCACCTGCGCGTCCAGGCCGTCGCCTACCCTGAGCGCCCGCGCGCGCTCTACCAGCTTGCGGGTAAACTCGCCCGCGATGCTCCGCTGCAAGATGATGCGGCTGGTCGCCGTGCAACGTTGGCCCGTGGTGCCAAAAGCGCCCCAGATCGCTCCATCCAACGCCAGATCGAGGTTGGCGTCTTCGAGCACAATCATGGCGTTCTTACCCCCCATCTCCAGCGAGCACGGCTTGAATAGCCCCGCAGCCGTCTGGCCGACAATCCGGCCCACCTCGCTCGATCCGGTGAAGGAAACGGCGTTTACTTCCGCGTGCGTGACCAAAGGCGCACCCGCATCCGGACCAAAGCCGGTTACGATGTTGACCACGCCATCCGGCAGTCCGGCCTCCAACAACAACTCCACCAGGTTGATGGTCGACAGCGGAGTGTCTTCCGCCGGCTTGATGACGCAGGTATTGCCGCAAACCAGGGCAGGGAAGAGCTTCCATGACGGAATCGCCATGGGGAAGTTCCAGGGCGTAATCATGCCGCAGACCCCCACCGGCATGCGCACAGACATGGCAAACTTGTCAGGCAATTCCGACGGCGTAGTCTGGCCGAAGAGCCTGCGTCCCTCGCCTGCCATGTAAAAGGCAGTGTCAGCCGCCTCTTGCACATCGCCTCGCGTTTCACTGAGAACCTTGCCCATCTCGCGCGTCATATCCCGAGCCAGCTTCTCTTTGTGCCGCAACAGCAGCTCACCGGTGCGATAAAGAATCTCTCCCCGCTTGGGTGCCGGGACCAGCCGCCAGTGGCGATAAGCCGCCCGGGCCGCCTTCACCGCACGGTCCACGTCGGCTTCCCCAGAGGCCTGAAATTCTCCCACCACATCGTCGACATTAGCGGGATTGTGATTAAGGAAAGTCTTGCCGCTCTCCGAGCTCACCCACTGGCCGCCGATCAAGTTCTTGTAACTCTTCATCGTCATGTCTTATTTCCCTTCGTTGAACTTCCGAGCATAACTCACAGTATCCAAAACGGGGCGTATGCCCTAAAAGTGGTGGTAAAGACTCAAAAGAGTAGCGGTGCAACAATGCAACCGTGGCCGTACAATGAAATCCGGTCGTCAGGAAAAGTCCGGGCATTCATGTCATCAAACGGTTTCCATTCGCGTTCTTCTCGGACGCACGGTGTGCGTTCGCTGTTCAGCGTATTCTCGAGCGATCTGGCAATCGATTTAGGCACGGCGAACACCCTGGTGTACGCGCGTGGCAAAGGCATCGTGGTCAATGAGCCTTCGATCGTCGCCATCAACAAGAATACCGGCGAAGTCGAGGCGGTTGGCAAAGAGGCCAAGGAGATGCTTGGCCGCACTCCCGGCAACATCGTCGCCATCAAGCCGATGAAAGATGGCGTCATTGCCGACTTCAAAATCACCGAAAAGATGTTGAATTACTTCATTCAGAAGGCGCACAACCGCAAGATGCTGGTGCACCCGCGGATCGTCATCGGCGTGCCTTCTGAGATCACGCAGGTGGAGAAGCGGGCGGTGGAAGACTCCGCTTATCGCGCCAAGGCCAGCGAGGTGTTCCTGGTAGAGCAGGCGATGGTCGCGGCCATCGGCGCAGGCCTGCCGATCACCGAACCCAGCGGCAACATGGTGGTGGATATCGGTGGCGGCACCACGGATATCGCCGTCATTTCGCTCTCCGGCATCGTCTATTCCCGTTCCGTCCGCATGGCCGGCAACCAGATGGACGAAGCGATCATGAATTACCTCAAGCGTAAGTACAACCTGCTGATCGGTGAGCGCACCGCGGAGCAGATCAAGATCGACATTGGATCGGCGTATCCGCTGGACAAGCCGCTGACCATGGAGATCAAAGGGCGCAACCTCATCGAAGGCGTGCCCAAGACCATTACCATCGATGACAGCGAGATCCGTGAAGCACTTACGGAATGCATTTCGACCATTCTCAATGCTATTCGCGTAGCCCTGGAACGCACCCCGCCGGAGCTCAGCGCAGATATCAGTGACCGTGGCATCGTGCTAACCGGGGGCGGCGCGCTGATCAAGAACCTTGACAAGCGCATCCGCGAAGAAACCGGTCTGCCGGTTTCGATCGCCGATGATCCCCTGGCCAGCGTGGTGCTGGGCACCGGCAAGATGCTGAGTGACTTCCGTTTGCTGCGCAAAATCAAGATCGACTAACCAGTCAGCGAGTCGACTTATAAACCGAGAAGGGGACGGATGGTGCATTCGTCCGCGAACGCAGCCATGGATTTGTTTTGAGCCGGTATAAGAACATCCTGTTCCTGGTGGCGGTTCTGGTGGCCCAGATCATTGGGTTAGCCGTGCAGGTGCGCCGGCCCAACCCCAATGGCGGGGATGCGCCTTCGGTGCGGTTGATACGCTATTGGGCCATCGGCCTGATGTCGCCCCCGGAAAAGGCTCTGCATGGCAGCGGAAGCGGCCTGCGCGGCCTGTGGTCGAACTATCTCGATCTGCGCCACGTCCGGGAGCAGAATCAAGAGCTGACTGAACGGGTGAGACGCCTCCAGCTGGAGCAGGCATCGCTGCTCGAGGATGCCCGCCAGGGACAGCGGCTGCAGGCGCTGCTGGCCTTCAAAGAGCACTACATCTACAGTACCGTTCCGGCCCAGGTGATCGGGACCTCGGGAACTGACCAGTCACGCATCCTGTACATCGATAAGGGCGCCAAAGACGGTCTTAAGCCGGATATGGCAGTCATCACCCCCGACGGCATTGTGGGCAAGTTGAAGGATGTCTATGGGGGCACCTCGCAGGTGCTGGTGATCTCCGACCAGACCAGCGGAGCCGGGGTGGTGCTGGAGCAGACACGATTGCGCGGGGTGCTGCGCGGCAATGCGCTGGGCCAGCCGCAGATCATTAATATGCTTCCCGATGAGCGGGTTAAGCCGGGCGAGCGTGTGGTCACCAGCGGCGGGGACCAGATCTATCCTCGGGGGCTGCCGGTGGGGGTGGTCGACCAGGTGGTCCCGGATACTTCGAACCCTCCTTACATGGACATCCTCATCAAGCCTGCCGCCAATCTAGGGCACCTGGAAGAGTTGCTGGTGATCACCCAGGCGGGCGATCAAATGCCGGAGAAGGAGAAGCAGGATCTGGCGCAGAGTGCTGCCGCCGGGGCCATGGCCGAGACCCAACAGCGGGCGTCGGATATCCTTGCCGAGCGGCTGCCTGGCCTGACTGACCCCAGTGCGCTGGCCGATACGCCCGGTCAGCCAAACAGCGTTGCCGCCGGGACTGCCGCGGCGGTGGCTGCGGCTGCGGCCGTTGCTCCGAAGCTGCATCCGCCGCCAGCCTTGCATGCCGATCATTACAGCCCCGACTCGACCGCTCCGGCCAGTGCATTGACCCCAGGGCAGGCCATAGTCGACACCAAATACGCACCGCCGCCGCCACAACCGCGGCCAAACCGGAGAGTAAGAAACCGGAACCAGGCGATGATTCGGCGGGGCAAAGTGGGGATCAGCAATGGGGCCAGGGGGATGCGGCAAAGCCTGCGGTGCATCATCCTGCCACCAGCCCCGCAGCCCCTGGTGAGGAGGCTGCACCCGGTACGGCCCGTCCTGCAGCGGCTAAGCCCAAGGCCCCAAAAGCGACCCCGGCGGATCAGCCGGCTACGGCGGAACCTGGTGCGGAGCCTCCGGCAGCTTCAGGAAACGGGAGCCCGCCCCAATGAGCTGGGCTAAAGGGTTCGCCCGTCGGCAGACCTGGGGACGTGGAGCACCCGTCGGTGGTGGGTTAGGTGACGAGGTGGTTTGGGTGTCTAGAGTGCTTTGCGGGTAGGAGAAAGACTTTCATGGCAATGTCGGCATCACTAGCGCGTCGTGAGCTGGATGTTCAGCGCTATCCCTTGATTGTGGTGGTGCTGGTTCCGTTGCTGGCGATTTTCTTGCAGGCCCTGATCCCCCGCTTCATCCCCAAGTTCGATATCCTCGATCTCCCCTTGCTGGTGACGATCTATTTCTCCGTCGGCTGGCGTAATCCAATAGCCGGGACGGTCACCGGAGCGGTGATCGGGATTATTCAGGATGCGCTGACCAGCCGCCCCCTGGGAATCAACGGGATCTCGCAGTGCGTGGTGGGATTCTTTGCCGCCTCGCTGGGGGTCAAGATCGACGTCGAGAATCCCGGCACCCGCCTGCTGATCAACTTCGCTTTCACCTTGTTGAACATCGGGATCTATCTCTTCATCATGCATCGCATGCTGGCCTTCAATGTCAATACCAACTGGCTGCATGAGGTAATCAAGGCGGTGATCAATTCCATTGTGGGCGTGTTTTTCTTCGATATCCTGGATCGTGTAAGGCCACGGGATTAAAGCCGAGCTGAAAAAATGCAGCGAATTCGGGTCGGAAGCGTCACAGTAACTGTAAGCGGGCCGTAGATATGGACGATTACTCATCGGTTAACCGGGAAGAGCGACTACCAGCGTTCAAGCTGACGATCGTGCAATACGCGATCGTGGCCATTCTGATGGTGCTGCTCTCGGGCCTGTGGCGGTTGCAAGTCATCGGAGCGCAAAACTACCGCACCCTGGCGGAGCAGAACCGTATCCGCAAGGTGCCCATCCTCGCTCCCCGGGGCAAACTGTTCGACCGCGAAGGGCGCCTGCTGGTAGATAACTATCCCTCTGTCTCCTGCTTTCTCATCCGCGAGCCTGGCCGCGACTTGCGGGCGGATTTTCCCCTGATCTCGCGTGGCCTGCACATGACGCCGGAACAGCTGGAAGCCACCATGAAGCACTACGCGCTGGCGCCCAAATATGAACCGATCCCGCTCAAGCAGGACATTACACCGGACGAGGTGGAGTTCATCGAGGCCCATCGCGACGAGCTGCCGGAGCTGGAAACGATTGACGAACAGCGCAGGCTCTATCCCCGCAACGGCTTTGCCGCCAACCTCATCGGCTACGTCGGCGAGGTGAGCGACGACATGCTGAACGACCCGCGCTATGCCTACTACGAGCCGGGCGATGTGGTGGGCAAATCGGGGGTGGAACAAACCTACGATTCACTGCTGCGCGGCCAGGATGGCTCGCAGGACATTATCGTGGACAGCCACGGCAGGGAAGTAGGCATCCTGGGCCGGGAACCGGCGGTTCCGGGCCAGGGCCTCAAGCTGACTATCGACCTCGATATCCAACGCGCGGCTGAAGCGGCCATGGGCGATCGCAACGGGGCGATTATTGCCATCAACCCCCATACTGGGTCGGTGCTGGCGCTGGTCTCACGGCCCGCCTTCGACCCCAATGATTTCTCCGTGCGCGTCTCCCGCGACGAATGGAACAAGCTCATCACCGACCCTCGCCATCCTCTGCTGGATAAAGCAATTCAGGCCCAGCTGGCGCCGGGATCCACATTCAAAATCATCATGTCGCTGGCCGGCCTGGAAGACAATGTGGCGCAGGATTTGAAGGTGAACTGCACCGGCGGCGCCACGTTCTACGGACGCTTCTTTGCCTGCGATAAGCGCCATGGCCCGGTCGACATTCTGCACGCCATCCCCTTATCTTGCGATACCTACTACTACACGCTCGCGGAACGGCTGGGCATTGAGAAGATTGCCTATTGGGCGCACAAGGTAGGCATAGGGCAAAAGACGGGCATAGATCTACCCGGGGAAGTCAGCGGCACCATGCCCTCGGAAGAATGGAAGCTGAAGACCTTCCACGAGAAATGGTATGCGGGCGAGGTGATCTCCGTAGGTATCGGGCAAGGAGCGGTTGCCATCAGCCCCGTCCAGTTGGTGCGGGCGATTGCCGGAATTGCTTCCGGCGGCGTCCTCAAGCGCCCCCACGTAGTCGAGCCCGATCAGTTGCCGGCCGATTATCGCCATGCGATCTATGACTCGTATCCGGGCAGTGGCGACGCGACGATACCGATCAGTCCTGCAGTATGGGAAACCATCACCGACGGCATGGCCCTCACGACCAACAGCGGTACGGCAGCGGCGTCTCATTTGGCAAATATCGACTTTGCCGGCAAGACAGGCACAGCGCAGGTGGTGAACCACAGCGCCGGCATGAAGAGTCTCGGCACCGGTGCGGAGCGCGCCAACGCCTGGTTTGTGGGCATCGCTCCGCGCCGCAATCCGGATATCGCCGTGGTGGTCCTGGTGGAACATGGTGGCTGGGGAGCAGAGGCGTCCGCACCTCTGGCTGCTCGGGTTATCGAAGCCTTTGTGGATAAGCAGCGCCGGCTGGATAACAACCTTCAGGAAGCCACGACGCCCGCAAACAAGGTCGAGGTAGGGGCGGTATGGTCGGAACAGCCAGAGCAAGTCGCCGGGCGCGGGCGCCGCAAAGCCAACTGTTGTGGCGGCGAAGGACGCTGCCCCCGCGATGCACGGAGGCCACTTCACGGTGCCGGCGCAATGAGACGGGGCCTCAGGGGCTAAAGCCCAACGTATTCTCAATGTTTTACGGCCCGGCTAAAGCCGTGCCCTGATACAAAGCCGGGTTTTCTGGAACTTGTAAAGCCGTCCAGTTTTGGCGGGTTTTACGGCGGGGCTAGATAAGGAACGACACGGAGAACGATGCGGCGATTTATCTCATTTCGTGATTTCGACTGGTTGCTCCTGGGCCTGGTGCTGCTGCTTTCGGTCATCTCCATTCTGGAGATTTATAGCGCCACCTTGCACACCAAGTTTGTGGGGTTTGAAACCAAGCAGATCTTCTGGCTCATCGGCGGCCTGGCCGCGATGTTTCTCTTCTCGCTGATCAATTACCACCGGCTGCTGGAGGCGGTGCACTGGGTCTATGGCTTCTGCCTGATCTCCCTGGTAGGGGTTCTTATCTTTGGCACCAAGGTTCTGGGGGGCGCCGCTGGATCAAGCTGCCCGGTGGCATTCACTTTCAGCCGTCGGAATGGGTCAAGGTGGTGCTGATTGTCGCCATGGCGCGATACTTTGCAGGCCTCGCCGGCAGGGATCTGACCTGGAGCGACATCTTCAAGGCTTTTCTGATGGTCGGGCTGCCAATGCTGCTGGTGCTGAAGCAGCCAGACCTGGGAACCTCGCTCACCTACATCCCGGTGCTCATTATCGGGCTCTTCCTGGGCGGCCTGGAGTGGAAGAAGGGGGTCATCCTGGTGGTCGCCGGGCTGGTCCTGGTGGTTCCGGTCTGGGCCAAAGTGCTCAAGCCTTACCAGAAGCAACGGCTCACCAGCTTCCTGAACCCTGACACCGATCCCAGAGGAAGCGGCTACCAAGTGAAACAGTCGCTGATCGCCGTGGGCGACGGAGGCGTCTGGGGCCGGGGAGCCACCAAAGGTACCCAGACCCAGGGCGACTTCCTGCCTATTCCCTATACGGACTTTATCTTTGCCGCCTTCTGCGAGGAACATGGCTTCGTCGGCGCCGTGTTTGTACTCCTGATATACTTCCTCATATTGACGCGTTTGATTCAAAATGCTCAGACAGCCGCGGATGTATCCGGTACGTTCCTGATCATGGGCGTTGTCGCTGTACTCATCTTTCAGATTGCAGTTAACGTCGGAATGGTCGTCGGACTGATGCCGGTCACGGGAATTCCTCTACCTTTAATGAGTTATGGGGGATCCTCGGTACTATTCACCTTCCTGGCTCTGGGTATGGCGATGAACGTTCGTATGAGCCGCTTTGTGAATTAGAGCAGGGTTCCCGGCCTGCAGTCGGGCCGCATCACAGGCGGCGTCAGTAACTTTAAGTTTTTTAGTAGTTTAGATACGCCGGCCAGTTGAATCACCGGGCCGGGCAGGATTAGGAATGAACACGCAGAGAAGGGTAACGGCCCCGCCTGAAAACAAGGTTGAAGTGGTCACCGACTCTTTGCGTTTAGAGAGCCTTGGAACGCCAGCCAGCACAGAGACCGGTCCCGGTCGCTACCGTGTTGTGCCGGCATCCCCGCACAAAGAATTTCGCTGGATTCCACCCCATGGATCACGCGCCTTTGCCCAAGGCTTGCTCGCTGACCTAATCCTCCCCGGTACCCCGGGAGAGGGATAGCAGCTCCCCTCCGATTCTGCCGCGCCGGCCGTCCGCCAGGTGAGACCTGCGGACAGGAGAGGCAGCATGTCAAAAGAAATTTGTATTTCCAGCACGCCCCACGAGACGCGTCTGGCCATCCTTGAAGACGACCAACTTACAGAGGTCTATTACGAGCGCGAGAACGAATACACGCTCGCCGGCTCCATTTACAAGGGCCGCGTTACCCGTGTGCTTCCCGGTATGCAGTCGGCATTCGTCGACTTGGGCCTGGAGCGCGACGCGTTTCTCTACGTCACCGATTTTATGGAGGAGCAGGAAGACTCCTCCGACTTTGAGCGGATCCCAGCGAACGGCCGGCCCGAGGAGGGGCGCGAACCGCAGGCCAGGGAGAACCGCGAACCACGCCCGCCGCGTGCCGCATCCGGCGGAGAAGAAGAAGCTCCACGGCGCAACGGCGTCCCGGTAAGTTCGGGAGGGCCGGCATCCGGCCAGGGGCCTGCGGGTGAGTTTGAGGATGGAACCCGGCGCTGGCGAGGCCGCCGTGGGCGCCGCAGGGGCTTTCGCCCACCTCAGGGCGGCCAGCAGGGAGCCCAGGAACAAACGGCTGCCTCACCCCGCAGCGACGGGTCATCCCGCGACGTCGCGGCCGTCGAAGCCCCTGTATCAGTGGAAGCCGGCCCGCGCCCTCCGGTCGCGTTCTCTCTTCCCGGGGAGTCGCTCTCCAAGTACGGCGTTCAGAGCGCAGCCCCCACGCCCACCCTGCCGGTCGACAGCCGCGCGCCGCAGCAGCGAGCGAATGTTGTCGTTGCCAAGCCCTCGACGCTGATTGAGACCCCACTGGCGTGGGACGGCGCCGGTCCGCTCCCTGGCGAATCCATTTCCCGCTATCGGGGAGCCGCTGAGGAAACCCCTGTTCACAACGAGCCATTTGCCTCTCCTGGTGAGGAGGAAGAGACGGCCTATAACGAGGAAATTTCCGTCTCCACGGAGAATTTGGAGCCGCATGCCATTGTGGCCGGGGGAGAAGAAGCTCCCACGCTTCATGAAGCAGAGGCGCAGGAAACGGTGTGGGCGCCTGAAGTAGCGGAGCCTGAAGCCGTAGTGATTGGCGAAACACAGGAAGAAGTCCAGAGCATCCTCGCCGACGAGCCGTTGGCCGCGGCGGCAGAGTTTGAGCCTGAGGAAGCTTCCGCCTCGTATCGGATTGACCCTTCGGCGCCCAGCGAATTTCGTTTTGCCTCCTCATCTTCCAGCTTGGCCGAGGAAGAGGAGGTTGCTCCTGAAGAGGAAGCCTTCCAGCACATTGAAGATACGCGTCCGGACGCCGGCGGCGAGGAGTCTGCAGTACTCGTCGTGCCCAACTTGGGCCTGGTCGAATTGGAAACGGACATTGAAGAGGAGGAGGACGAGGATCTGGACGCTGGAGCTCCGGCAACCGGCCTGGTGGAGGAAGAAGAGGTCGCGGAGGAAGAGGAGTACGACTTTACGCCTCTTTATGTCGAGAGCGAAGACCACGACCTGCAGGAACTGGAAGAGGAGACGCTCGACCAGGAAGTTGCGGCCGGCGGTGAGATTGGCGAAATGGTGCGCGATTCCCACCTTGAACAGCGCATTGATGGCGATGCTTCCGCTCTCACCGTTGAGGAGGAGGAGGCGGAAGATGAGATGGAGGCCGCTGAGGGGGTCGAGGAAACAGAATCGGAAGAAGGGCAGGTAGCCGCAGTGGCCGGGCAGCCGGCTCGCCGTCCTCGCGACGACCAGCGCCGTGGAGGACGGGGACAGCGTAACGACGGCCGCCGCCGCCACAATGGCCGCCGGCAAAACACCCAAACCAGCGACCTGCCGATCATTAGTGAACTGTTGAAGCAGGGGCAGGAAATCCTGGTGCAGATTGCCAAAGAGCCGATTGCGAAAAAGGGCGCGCGCATCACCAGCCACATTGCGCTCCCCGGCCGCTTCCTGGTCTTCATGCCGACGGTCAATCATGTTGGCGTTTCGCGTAAGATCTCCTCCGACGAGGAGCGCCAGCGTCTCAAGCGCATCCTGATCAGCGAGAAGGGAACCGTCAGCGGCGGCTTTATCGTGCGCACTGCGGCGGATGGGGCCAGCGAAGAGGATCTGCGCGCAGATATCCGCTTCCTGATCAGCCTATGGACGGAGATCAAACAGCGTTCCGATACGGCCAAGGCGCCGGCGCTTATCTATCACGATCTGAATCTGGTGGAGCGCATCCTGCGTGACCAGGTGAGCGACAACTTCTCTACCATTTGGGTCGATACGGAGGCGGAATATGAGCGCATCGTTCGCTTCCTGAACCGTTTTCAGCCCTCGTTGGTGCGCCGGGTGAAGTTGTACACCAAGGAAACGCCGCTCTTTGAACAGTTCGGCATTCAGGATGAAATCACCAAGGCCCTCAAGTCCAAGGTCTGGCTTAAGTCTGGCGGGTCCATTGTGATCAATCAGACGGAGGCGCTGGTGGCCATCGACATCAACACCGGCAAGTATGTCGGCAAGACGGCGCGTCTGGAGGACACGATCCTCAAGACGAATCTCGATGCCATCCCCGAGATTGTGCGCCAGATTCGTCTCCGCGATCTGGGTGGAATCATCGTGATCGACTTCATCGATATGGACGAACGCAAGAACCGCAACAAGGTAATGCAGGCTCTGGAGGACGAGCTGAAGTCAGATCGGGCTCCTTCTAAAGTGTTGCAGTTCAATGACTTTGGCCTGGTCGCAATTACCCGTAAGCGGGTGAAGCAGTCGCTCGAGCGCACGCTGAGCATTCAATGCTCCATCTGCGCCGGCACCGGCATGGTCAAGAGCCCGACCACGGTTTGCAATGAAATCTATATCGAGATGCGCAAGATGCAGAATCACCTGGAGCGTCAGGACGTGCTGCTGCGCGTCCATCCTGAAGTGGTCAAGACGCTGAAGCTGGGCAACGCGCGATGGCTCACGGAGCTGGAGGAGATGAGCGGCAAGACGATCATCGTCAAGAGCGATCCCACGCTGCATCCGGAGCAGTTCGATATCCATTAGTAACAGTGCGGGACCCTGTCAGCGGCAGGGTCCTGCCACGCCAAATAGCGCTACTCCGTCATCCAATGCAAACTTTGGCGCGTCAAAACCGTCACATAGGTGTTAGTAGGGAATGACCCTTTTTGCGGGTCGCTCTTAAAATCTTATTTCCCAAGGGTGATTACACGATGTTGTCGGGTCCCGGTTCCTTCGTTCGGTTCTTAGTGATAGTGTCTGCCCTTTCTTCTTGCTTGGCTCCTGGTGCTTTCTCGCAAATAAGTTCGAGCGCGGAAAATCATGAGGCCTTTGACGCCCTGCTGCAGGACCAGTATCCCAATCAGGGCGGATATAACAGGCAAGGCTACAGCACGCACCATAGCGATACCTGGGAGGATCATCTCGCAATTGAAGCGGGCGCCGGATTCAATGTGCCGACAGGCAATACCAAAACCTGGCAGAACGTGGGCTATAGCATCAACCTGGGCGGCGGTTGGAACTTCAACGATCGCTTCGGAGTGCTGGCCGAATACACCTTTAATCGCGCCAATATTCCACAAAACACCCTGACCGATGTGGGCGAGCCGAATGGGAATGTCCACGTATGGTCGCTGACCCTGGATCCTATCTTCTACTACAAGACGAGCGGACGCATTGGCGGTTACGTGACCGGCGGCGGGGGCTTCTATCGCAAGCTCACGAGTTTTACCGAATCGGTTTATGAGGGTGATTACTGCAGTTACTTCGGCTGCTATCCGGCCTATGGCACCGAAGTTCTCAGCCACTTTTCGAGCAACCAGGGCGGTCTCAATATCGGAACCGGGGTCACCTTTAAACCCAACGCGGATGGTAAGGCGAAGTTTTACGCAGAGGCGCGTTACGTCTGGGTAGATGCTCCGGCAACCTCAGGGAATGCTTTCGGCACGGGCACGGTAGGGATGATTCCGGTAACCTTCGGCTTCCGCTGGTAAGTTGCGGAAGGGGTAGGTCCGGGCTACGAACTCAGCCTCATAGGCTCTGGTTCCCTCACAAAGAGACGGGTGCCCCGTATCCCCAGCTATGCGCTAGCCTCCGGATTCGCTGCCAGTGGAAAGAACTGCAGGTCCCTCGGCTTCCTCCGGATTTCCTGTCAGACTTAGTGGTTTCGGTGAACATCATGCGGCTTTCTTTAGAGAAAGCCGCATAGGTGGTCGTTTTGAGAGCAGCGTGGTAGGAAAATCCGGAGTTCGCTCGGGATGACAAAGTTTAGGTTGGTTCCTTCCTCCACAGTTGTGATGCGGATGGAGGGATCCGCTGGGTGCCCCATTCAAGCCCGGTGTTGGCTTGAGTGGGATACCACCGAGACAGACCGGCAGCTTTTTCCGCCCTAATTGCAAAGAATATTGAGGTTCGCGGTATCCCACTCAAGCCAACACCGGGCTTGAATGGGGCACCCAGCCTTGGTTGCTAGCCCGGACCTACGCAGCCTGTTTAGCCGTGGCCTGATACAAAACTGAGACGTAGCATCCAGAGCGGCTTTTCTCTTCAAACGCCCACGGGAAAGGGCTTGGGCGAGGCTTCTTCTGTATTGGCTCCGATGCGAAGGCGCTCAAATCTGCCTTCCAGCAACGACATCAGACCGGTGTACCAATAACCCAGCACGAAGAGCAGCAGGAACGGCACGGTGAAATAGTTCTCATTGACGATTGCATACCAGATGGTCAGCGCAAAATAACTGCCGATCAACAGTTCAATCCAGGGCACGATTCCGAGGCGTTTGCGGTACTTGCTGGCCTGCGGAATCTGGCCGCGCTTCTCGATGCGGTACTTAGGCGTGCGCTTGAATGCGGTCTTGATGCCGAATAACGCCTCCAAAACCGCCTTGGTGTTGGTTATCGTCAGGCCTATCCCTAAAGCCATGAGAAACGGCAGATACAAAAATGTCCTATACCATCGGCCGGGAAATAGCTCTCTTTGTGAAACCAGGTAGAACGAAGAGATGGAAAAGGTTGAGGCCATGAACAGAGGCACGTCGATTAGCAGCATTTGAAACCATCCCTGGTAGAAGCGGATGATCATGGCCGGCATCAACAGCGTGGAGAGCACTACCATCAGCGGATAGCTGATATTCGCCGTCAGGTGGTAAAACGCCTCCAGCTTCACGTGGAACGGCGCATCGCTGCGGAACATCATGGGCAATATTTTTTTCGAGGTCTGGATCAGGCCCTTTGCCCAACGCGCCTGCTGCGTCTTGAAGGCGGTCATTTCTACCGGCAGCTCGGCCGGGCACTCAACGTCCTGCAGATAACGAAACTTCCAGCCCTTCATCTGCGCGCGATAGCTAAGGTCGGTGTCTTCGGTCAGGGTGTCGTGTTGCCAGCCTCCCGATCCATCAATCGCAGTCCGGCGCCACATGCCGGCAGTCCCATTGAAATTGAAAAAGGCGTTGGTGCGCGATCGGCCGCCGTGCTCGAGAATAAAGTGGCCATCGAGCAGGATGGCTTCCACTTGGGTCAAGAAGCTGTAGTCACGGTTGAGATGCGTCCAGCGCGTCTGCACCATACCGATCCTGGCATCGGCAAAGTGGTGCACGACCTGCATGAGCCACTCCCTGGGAGGCACGAAATCGGCGTCGAAAATGGCGATGAACTCACCCGTTGCCACACGCAAACCCTCATCCAGAGCCCCTGCCTTGAAGCCGTGGCGATCGACCCGGTGAATGTAGGTAATTCTGTGTCCGAGGGATTGATAAAGCTCTACGGCCGCCTGGGCAGCTTCTACCGTGGCGTCGGTGGAGTCGTCCAAAACCTGAATCTCCATCTTGTCGGCGGGATAGTCCAGGTTGCAGCAGGCCTGGATCAGCCGGTCAACCACGAATTGCTCGTTGAAGATGGGGAGCTGCACCGTGATGCTGGGAAGTTTAGCAAAGAGCGACTCCGGCTCGCGCGCGGCGTTCTTGCTGTACCTGTAGTAGCGGTAAACCAGCTGATAGCGGTGAATGCCATAGAAGGAGAGGACAATCATCACCACGAAGTAGGGAATCAGGAGGGCGGTGTCAAAAGAGTTCCAGTGATACAAGTGCTCGAAGGTGCGATCGGCGTAGTGGGTCTTGAAGTAGTGCTGCAGACCGTGCTGCGGACCGTTCGACCACAAGGCAAGAGTCCACGCGTAACCGCGCAGGGCCGCAATGGGGAGGTAGCTTAGCTTGTCAGCAATCATTGCCAGCAGGGCACTGCCTCCGCACGTCATCCGCATGATTTCCTAAGATGCTCATCTCATAGGGCCCGATGTTGCATTACCCAGAAATCAATTGACCGAATCAGCTGAGAAAAAACGTGGTGTACAGGGTATCCCGTTGCACGGGCCGGAAGCCGGCGCCGCGGATCACGTGCCGCAGCTCTTCTTCGGTGGTGCAGTTGGAGGTTCCCGCGGCCTTCACCACGTTTTCCTCCAGCATCACCGAACCCACGTCGTTACCGCCGAAGCGCAAACCTAGCTGAAGCACCTTCAATCCCTGTGTCACCCAGCTGGATTGCACATTCTCCACATTGTCCAGGTAGAGACGCGAGATCGCCAGCACCTTGAGGTATTCGACCGATGTAGCCTCATCCCACTTGCGTCCCCCCAAGGCGGTGTTGGTGGGCTGAAAGCTCCAGGGAATAAAGGCGGTGAAGCCGCCGGTTTCTTCCTGCAGGCGCCGTACCTGCTCGAAGTGGTTGACCCGGTGCTCAAAGGTTTCTCCTACGCCGAACATCATCGTGGCCGTGGTGCGCATGCCCAACTCGTGGGCGGTGCGGTGTACATGGACCCAATCGCCGGTGGAGCACTTGAGCCGTGCGATGCGATGCCGCACCTCGTCGTCAAGAATCTCAGCGCCGCCGCCCGGAATTGAGTTCAGTCCCGCATCCCGCAGCCGGGCGATGGTATCGCGCACCGAGAGGTTGCTGTACTCGGCGATGGCCAGTATCTCCGACGCCGAGAAACAGTGCAGCCAGATCTGAGGGAAGCGCTGCTTGATGCCTGTGAGCAAGCGTTCAAACCATTCGATCTTGAGGTCGGGATGCAGACCACCCTGCATCAGCACGCCGGTGCCGCCCATCTCCACCGTCTCTGCGATCTTCTGGTAGATGGTCTCGAAGTCGAGGATGTAGCCTTCCGCGGCGAGCTTGCCTTTAAGCGGCCGGTAGAAGGCGCAAAAGCTACAATACTCGGTACAGAAATTTGTATAGTTGATGTTGCGGTCAATGATGTACGTCACCACGCCCTCGGGATGCAGTTTGCGCCGAAGCGCATCTGCTTCCATGCCCAGGCCAATGAGGTCGTCCGAGCGGAAGTAGTCGAGAGCTTGCGTCCTGGTAATCGCCACCTAGTTATTTTACGGGTATGGCAGCCGACAATCCAGTGTTACAGTGCAAGAGAAGTGGTCCTCAGTGGTCATTTTAAGCGATCCGGGACCCTGTTCGTCCGCCGCTCGAGCCTATACAGCTGCATCCGGGTGGCGTTAAGAGGCCGTTTGCGCCCTATCACAATCGGGTTTGCATTCCAGGTCTTGCGGTGCGTTCGCATCCGAAGTTTTACCATTGTGTCAGGAACGTGGGCCATTTCATTACCGAGTAGCGCTGCCTGTCTTTCGCTACCTATCTCCTTCGTGAAAGGGTTCCCCAAATGCCTCAATTCAGAATTGTCAGTCGCCGCTTTTTGCGACGCGTGCTGAACACCTTGCCCATTGTCCTGCCGGCTGCTCTTGGGCTCGTCTTCACCTTACCCATGCAAGCACAAACTCCCGCTGCCGCAGCGGCGGCTCCGGATGTCATTTTCTTTACCAACGGCGATCAGCTGTCGGGCAAGTTCGTGCGCGAGGCCAGTGGCAGTGTGATCTTTCATAGCGACGTGGCCGGCGATATCACCGTGACCTGGGACAAGATCAAGTCCATTAAATCCGGGCAGCAGTTTGCCGTGATTCAGCAGGGCCAGCATGTCACCCGCAAGACGGCGGATGCTGACATTGTCCAGGGCAGCGTCCAGGTTGAGGACAATCAGGTCAAGGTGACTCAAAGCACGGGCGGTGCGACCAAAGACATTCCTGTGAAGGATGCGCAATACGTGATCGACAAGGATACCTATACCAAGGAACTACGCGGCAATCCGGGCATCTTCTCGGGTTGGACGGGGGGGCTCACCGCGGGAGCTACGCTGGTCGAGGCCACGCAGAACAGCCGCAACTTTACCGGTTCGGCAGCGCTGGTGAGGGCTATTCCCAGCGTGACCTGGCTTGACCCGCGCGACCGCACCCTGGTGGACTTTACCGGAGCCTACGGCCAGGTTACCCAGCCCGGCACCACTGGGACCAAGACGAACATCATTCACGGCGATGCAGAACATGACTGGTACTTCTCGCCGCGCTTCTACTTCCTGGTGGATGCGGCCTGGGATCACAATTACTCGCAAGGCCTGAGTTTGCAGCAATCCTATGGAGGCGGAATGGGTTACACCGTCATCAAGGACAAGAAGCAGCAGCTGGATGTAAAGTTCGACGTGCATTACGAAAAGCAGCAATACTTCATAACCCCGAACATCGTTCCTCCCCCTCCCCTCACGCCAAGCAAGAATTTGATCGGGATGGACTTCGGAGACACCTACATGTTGAAGCTGCCCCATGGGTTGGTATTCAACGAGGGGGCGGTGATCACCCCCGCGTTTAATCAGACCAATGCATGGTCGGCTACGGGTACGGCGGGGCTGCTATTCCCGGTGTACAAGAACTTCGGCTTTACCATAGGGACGCTGGACGACTTCCTGAACGACCCGGCCGCGGGCAGCAAGAAGAACTCATTCCAGTTCACCGCGGGGGTGACTTATACCCTCAAGTAGAAGCGGCGGAAAAGAACCCCGGTCTCCCCTTCTCGCTTCAGATGAAGGGGGTCCGGGGTTTCCGCTATTGCTGCGGCGCCGCCGGATCGAGGTCCAGGGGCTGTTTTAAGAGCGTCAGTACGCCGGGAGGTAGCGGCTTATCGGCGTTGGCCAGCAGCTGCGACACTTGCCACATCTCTGTCTGGTTCAGGAATTTCTTGAAAGCCGGCATGCCGGAAAGCCGGATACCGTTGGCCACCTTCCAA
This sequence comes from uncultured Acidobacteriaceae bacterium, assembly GCA_963787145.1. Lineage (GTDB taxonomy): Bacteria > Acidobacteriota > Terriglobia > Terriglobales > Acidobacteriaceae > PALSA-350. The sequence goes on along the minus strand of CAWBBY010000028.1, from coordinate 267,700 downwards.
TAGGTTTCTCCGGGCGGATCGTCGCTGACGCCGACCACTCCGTCGCGGTGCGGTTCCCAAAGTTGTGGCGCCTCCGGGTACATTCCCTTGGCAAAGCTGGCGGGACGCCCATAAAGGCCGTGGCAGGCCGCACATTGCTGGCGGTAGATGTGGGCGCCGATTTCCAGGTTGGTGGGGCTGGCTTCGACCGGGGGCGTCTTGATCAGCTCACGATCAATGCGCGCGTGCAGGGGTAGGTGGACGATCCTCTCCTCGAAAGGTAGAGGTGCGTCGCTGGTGGCGACCGGCAGGCTTCCAAAGCTGAGATACGCCGCAATGCCAAGCGGCACCAACAGCAAGCCGATCAATAGGCCGAGAAGGAATCTCATTTATCTTTTACCCTTTCGTTTTCTGAGCAGCCAACCGGGTCTCGTATAGCTTTCCTGACCTGTGGGACAAGAAAAGCTGCACTGTTCGCCCCCGAGCAGGATATAGCAACGGGAGAAATGCTCTAATACTAACCAGGACAGCAAAAGTTATTTCTTCGCCGAATGGCGGCAGGCAGTGGAGGCTTTCAGGTTCATGCATCATAGCAAGCGTTTTGGATGCCACGTGTATCCGCTTCTTTTTTTGATCACTCTCGCGGCACCAGGGCTCATAGGGCAGAATTCCACCGGCAGCGGATCTCCCGCACCCGCACAGACTCAGACGGAGGAGAATCCACAGCAAAATCAGGTTCGTCTGGCCCAGGAAGCACAAGCCAGAATACGCGCACGGCGCCAGGCGCGAACCCAGCGCGTGGTTGAGGATACATACAGCCACAAGTTCGAGGCTTACGGAGGGGGCGGCTACACCCGCTTCCGCCCGGGCGGTCCACTCCAGCACAACAACGAAGCGGCCTGGAATGGGGGGCTCACCGATTATCTTTGGGGGCGCCTGGGGCTTACGGCGGACTTGCGCGGCTACTATGGGACCGCCTTCATCACACCCAATCCGTACAACATCTTCAAGCCCAGCATCAGCGAGTACAGCTTCATGATAGGGCCGCAGTATCGTTTCGTACGCAGGGAGCACTGGGCCATCAGTGCACAGGGTCTGGTGGGCGGGTCTAAAGGCAATTTCAATGCGAGCAGCTCCGGGGTTCCACCAGGCACCTACATTGGGCTTTGGAGCAACGGCACCAACTTCAGCGCTGGAGTGGGTGTGCCGGTGGACTACAACCTCGGTCCCGGACTCGCGGTGCGTTTGCAGCCGAACTACTGGTTCACGACGTTCGGCGGCACCCCGCAGGTGAAGAATCTCGGCTTCACTACCGGCATTGTTTTTCGATTCGGGCGGCAGTGAGGTGTGGAGTAGGGAAACTGCAGGTCCCTCGGCTAAGCTCGGGATGACAAGGGTGGAGGGGCTCTTCCATGGGGAATTAGCTAGCGGCTGAAAGAATCGCAGGAAACAGCATTGGCTTGGGGGTTAAGAGAAACCGCAGGTCCCCTTCGACTTCGCTCAGGGCAGGCTCTCCACTGCGCTGCGCTCCGGTCGGGATGACAATTTTTCTTGGGTACTGGCATTCAGTATCAAAGCTGATTTGTCATCCCGACCGGAGCGCAGCGCAGTGGAGAGCCTGCTGTTTGCAGCCTTACGCCGTGACTGCCTTGTCCCGTTCTTTTGCCGCTTCCAGGGGATATTGCGGCTCTGTCATTCTGACCGGGTCCAGGATCTCAGCGATTTCTTCTTCGGTGAGCTGCTTCCTGGCGCGGGCGATTTCAATAATCGACTTGCCCGTGGCGACAGATTCCTTCACGATTTCCGCAGCTTTGGCATAGCCGATGTACGGGTTCAATGCCGTGGCCAACGACACCGTGCTCTGCGCGTAGAGCTCGCAACGCTTCTCGTTGGCCGTGATACCGCGCACACACCGCTCATCAAACTCTCGTAGCATGTTGGCCAGGATGGTCACGCTCTGCAACACGTTGTAGGCCATCGTCGGCATCATCACGTTCAGCTCCAGCTGTCCAGCCTGAACGGCATAAGACACAGCAGTATCGTTGCCAATCACCTGGAAACTGACCATGGCCGCCAATTCCGGCAGGACAGGGTTGATCTTGCCGGGCATGATGGACGAGCCGGGCTGCAGGCCGGGAAGGTAAATCTCGGCAAGGCCTGTATTGGGCCCCGAGCTGAGCAGGCGAATGTCAGTCGAAATGCGGATGGTCTCCAACGCGATCCCGCGCAAAGCCGAGCTCACATCGGCCATGCATGCATTGGATTGCATGGCCCAACGCATGTCTTGGGCCGGCGTCAGCTGCTGGCCCGAAATGCGAGCCAGATGGGCGATTGCCTTCACCCGGTAATCCGGATGGGTGTTGATGCCGGTGCCCACCGCACTCCCGCCCAGCCCCAACTCGCGCAGGGTCGCGGAAGCCAACACCAGGAAATTACGCCCCTTTTCGTAAGCTAGGCCATACGCGGCAAACTCCTGTCCCAGCCGCATCGGAACCGCATCCTGCATGTGCGTGCGGCCCGACTTCATGATGCCGTGAAAGGCCTGCGCTTTTTCCGCAAAGGTGGCTGCCAGGTTGTCCAATACGGGGTAGAAGGTATCCAGGGCGAGCAACGTGGCCAGGCGCATGGCGGTGGGGAAGACGTCATTGGTCGACTGCCCGTAGTTGACGTGGTCGTTGGGGTGCACCTGGGCGTACTCCCCCAACTTTCCTCCCAGGATCTCGTTGGCGCGGTTGGCGATGACCTCGTTGGTGTTCATGTGCAGGCTGACACCCGCCCCGGCTTGGAAAACATCCACCACGAACTCAGCATTCCACTTGCCGTCGATGACTTCCTGGGCCGCCTGGATGATGGCATCGGCACGCTGGGCGTCCACCAGGCTGAGTTCCATGTTGGCTTCCGCGGCTGCTCGTTTCACCATCCCAAGGGCGCGGATGAGCTGGGGATCGGCACGCATACCGGAAATGGGGAAATTCTCAACTGCCCGCGCTGTCTGCGCACCGTAGTAGGCCTTTGCGGGTACCTCGACGAAACCAAGCGAGTCTTTTTCTTTGCGGAGATCAGACATAAGAAGGTGGCTCCTAAACTGCCCTCTAGCGTGAAACGATCGATCCTACTACAGCCGTACGCAAGAAGGCTAATGGAGTCAACGATTTGACCCTGTAAGTACTGTATTTTCAGTTGGTTAGCGAAGGAGGACTTCGTAGTCCGCCCCATTAAGAGAGCGGTGATAGGCTCCGGGCTCCTCCTCGGCTATGAGGGACAAGCGTGTGTGCCGAGTACCGTCGGGGTGGATCATTCCCTCCGGTATGACCAGCAATAGATTGCGTCCGTGTTGGATCAACACGTATGCGTCGCGCCAGTGGTCAGCTGACTTCGCGCGAACCTTCACAAGGTCACCCCTCGACCAGTGCGCAGTACGGTCTTCTGGTTTAGCCGCCATGTTTCCCATAGAAAAGTCCCGATTCTGTTAACGGCGGGCAGATCGGGCACTTTAGCCCTGCTGCCGAAAAAAAATGTGGATTGATTTTATAGTCGGAATCCGATATAGTCGGAGCGCGACTATGAGAGCCGGTAAAGGAACAAGGACGCCTACGTTCAACGACAGGCGGATGGGTGTAGCCAATCTTGAGCATTCAACTGCCCGTGGCGTGATCCCCCTCGTGGGAGCGATGTACCTAGGCCATCTGCTCCTGGTTGTCCATGGCTGCTTTAGCGGCATGCGCGCTTATCGTCGTCCATGGCCGCCCGCTGGCCGAAGCATTGCAATCACGCTCGGGTAGCTATGCTCCTTTCGGCAAATTGGTCCCGATTTCTCAGGGACACAGGATGTTCCTCGAATGCACGGGTGAATCCCACGCAGCACCTACAGTCATCTTGGCAACCGGGCGCGGGACTGGTTCCTACCAGGGCTGGGCCCGGGTTCAGTCGCGAGTCTCAGAGTTTGCCAGAGTTTGCAGCTATGACCCGCTGGGTGCGGGCGAGAGCGATCACGTTCCCGGATCACACCCGGTTAGTGAGGTGGTCGAGAACATGCACGATCTCTTCCATTCTGCACAGATACCCGGCCCCTTCATCCTCGTGGGCAATTCGCTGGGAGGAGTGCTTATTCGTCAGTATGAAGAGCAATACCCTTCAGAGGTCGCGGGCTTCGTCTTCGTGGACTCAGCCCATGAAGAAATGGAATGGCGCGATGCGGCCATATCCACCAGCTTTGATCCGGTTTGGAGTAATCCGCAATATCTTCAGGAGAATGGTCTTCTTCCGCCAAGGCGGCTTTTGGCGTGGCACGATGACGTGCCGATGATTATCCTCGAACGAACAGAACTACCTCCTTGTAGCGCCTTTCCCGGCCTGACCCAGGCGCAATGTGACCAGATCAACCGCGCATGGCACGATTTTCAGGTGGATCTTTCCCGCCGGTCGAGATATGGACAACTTCGGGCCATAGCGGGATCAGGTCATCTGATGCAGCAGCAAAAGCCTGAAGCAATCTCTCAGGCTGTCAGCGATGTAATCAACCAAGTGAACCTGAAACCGAGGTAGCTCGACCGGCCCCGGCTGGGAACGGGAGGGCGTGCTTTGGCTTCCCCCAAGCACTTCGGTCATGTTACGGATGCTACTGCTACGGCAGCGACTCTTCATCGTCTAAGCTATAAGGATGGAGCATAGCCGCGCTGCCATAAACGAAAGCTTTGACGTGTTGGTTGTGGGCGCTGGCCCTACCGGCTTGGCCTGCGCCATCGAGGCGCAGCGCGCCGGACTGCGCACTGTTCTGGTAGACAAGGGCTGTCTTTGCAATTCCCTCTTTCACTACCCCTCGAACATGACGTTTTTTACCACCCCCGAGCTGCTGGAGATTGGGGATATGCCATTTTCCAGCCCCAACCAGAAACCCAGCCGCAACGAGGCACTGGAGTACTACCGCAAGGTCGCGGAGCATTACCAGTTGGAGATGCGCCTGTATCAAACTGTATCCAGCCTCACTGGGGAGGATGGCGAATTCGTCATCACCACTGTCGATCGGTTCGCCAGGCAGCGCGTGTACGGCGCGCGCAAGGTAATTCTCGCCACCGGCTACTACGACCTGCCCAACTACCTCGAGGTGCCCGGGGAAGAGCTGCCTAAGGTCCTGCATTACTACCATGACCCGCACCCGTATTACGACCAGCATGTGCTGGTGATTGGAGGCAAGAATTCGGCGGCGATCGCGGCCCTGGACCTGTGGCGCCACGGCGCACACGTGACGTTGGTGCATCGCGGTGCGGCCATGCACCACCATGTGAAATACTGGATTCTGCCGGACATCAACAATCGCATTAAGAACGGTGAAGTCACTGCATACTTTTCGAGCTCCGTGACCAGCATCGCAAAAGATTCGGTCGAGCTGCTTACGCCGAAAGGATTGGTAACTCTGGATAATGACTTTGTCTTTGCCTTGACCGGGTACCATCCCGACTTTGATTTTCTAGCTGCCGTTGGAGTGCAGACGGAAGGGAAAGACCGCTGCCCGGCTTGCGATCCGCAATCGCTGGAAAGCAATATACCCGGTCTCTACCTCGCCGGAGTGATCGTTGCCGGCATGCGCACCAACGAGATTTTCATCGAGAACGGCCGTTTCCATGGCCGTCAGATTGCCCAGGATATCGAGGCCAAACTCGCCGGCCGGACCTCCGTGAGGGTCGGCTGAGTCTGTTACTGTTACTGCTACTGTGACTTTGATTGATACGAGACGCCCGACAGCATTTTCATCTCTGGTGTATGCGGAGGAACGAAAGCCGGCGCGGCTTTTCCTCGAGAAAAGACTCACTTGGCTAAACTTGCATGTGCCGATTGGTAGTGAAAATGCGTTAAGCGCTGAAGGGAAGGTTGCCGCCTCATGAGTTGGCTAAGACCTCGTTCGATTCGAGGTCAGCTCATCTCCGGTCTTATCCTCTTCGAAGGTCTGCTGGTAATTACCTTCGCTACGCTTCTGGTGCGTGAGCAGGCCTCTGAGATCCATGAGAGGGCGCGCCTGCGGCTGGAATCGGAGGTGAACCTGCTGGCGCTGCAGAGCCAGGAGTCGCTAGCCCAGGGCCAGGCAGGGTACCTGGTCCCGATCCTCCGCGCCATGACCAACTCCCCCAGTATCCGCGCAGCGGTGGTTACTGACGTCGACGGCCGGGTCATGGCCAGCAGCGATCCCAACATGAACGGTAAGAACCTGCTGACGCGCCTGGAAAAGAAGCACCTGACCGATACCGCCGGTGCGGTGCTGTTTCGTGTGCCTGGCGGAGCCCGTGAAGCCGTGCTGCCGGTCCACGTAGGTGGTCAACTCACCGGCTTTGCCTGGGTGTACGAGGATGCGAGCGCGGCATTGCAGGAGATTTCCTCCCTCATCCGCATCACGATTATCTTCGCCGGCTTAGGGGCTCTGGGCACGGCCATCATTGCCGGAACTCTGGCCCGGTCCATCACCCGGCCCTTGCGGGCCTTGCTCGCCGCTACGCGCAAGTTGATTCGTGATCCGCAAACAAAAGAAGGATTTCCATTGGAAGTGACCTCCGCCAACGAATCGGCGGACCTTACCCGTGCCTTCAACCTGATGGTGACCTCCATGGAGGAGCAGAGAGCTGGACTTAGCGATACGCTGGCTCTGCTCGACTCCATGCTGGAGAACGCGCCTATTGGGTTCGCATTTTTTGATCGCAGGTTTCGCTACGTGCGCGTGAACCAGTTTTTGGCGGAGATGAACCACGTGCCCATCAGCAGGCACCTGGGACGCACCGTCGATGAAATGCTCCCCGGGCCCGCCGCTGCGATGCTGCAGGGCTGCATCCAGAGTGTCTTTGAAACCGGGCAACCGGTGGCTCAATTTGAGCTGAATACGGCTCTTTCCGGGGATGTGACCCAGGCGCGCAGTTGGCTCATCAATGTGTATCCGGTCAAGACGACGTCTGAGGCGGTGCGGTGGGTCGGAGCGATCGTGGTCGAAGCCACGGAGCGAAAACGTGCCGAGGATGCATTGCGCAAAACCGAGAAATTGGCCGCCGCAGGCCGCCTGGCGGCTTCCATCGCACACGAAATCAATAATCCTCTGGAGGCGGTCACCAATCTGCTATACCTCTTGCGCCATCAGCCATCGCTCGATTCGTTGGCCATTTCCTATGCCGATCTGGCGCAGCACGAAATCTCGCGCGTCGCCGAAATGACGCAACAGACGCTGCGTTTCTACCGCCAATCCACGTCGCCAGCGGTTGCCAATATCTCCGAGTTGTTGGATTCAGTGGTTACGCTCTACAAGGGAAGGCTGCTTGGGCTGCAGATCGAGGTCTCTCACCGGGTCGGACCCGATGTCGATCTCTATTGTTTCTCAGGTGAACTGCGCCAGCTCTTTGCCAACCTGATTGGCAATGCAATCGACGCCATGGCCCACGGAGGGCATCTCTGGTTGGCGGTGCGCCGCTCGCGTTCCTGGGTGGACGGCACACCGGGTATCCGGTTGTTCGTGGCGGACAATGGTTGCGGGATGACCCAGGCGACGCGGTTGCGGATTTTCGAGCCGTTTTTTACCACCAAGGAGACGACTGGAACTGGGCTGGGTCTATGGGTGAGCAGCGAGATTATCGCCAAGCACAGGGCGACGGTCCGGGTTGCCAGCCGTGCGGCTGACGGGAGCGGGAAGCCGTCCGGCACGGTGTTTATGCTTTTTTTCCCGGAGGGCGGGATCGGCGCAGCTCCGATGGCAGCTTCGGTCGCCGCCACACAGGATGCGTAGAAGGGAAGCCAGAACTGAAACTGCAGTAGTGGCTTGGGACGGGTGCCCCACGTTCGCCCCAGCGTACGTGGGCCGAAAACGATTTGTTTCGAATGCTTTCGCTGGATAGCTCACCCGCACCTTCCTTGTCTCAGTAAATAAAAGCAATGGTTGGGGCTTCGCCCATCTTTTTCGGCCCAGGTACGCTTTGGCGAACCTGGGGCACCCGTCCATTTCCAGGAACGTTGTGGGTTATCCGACATGGACCCATTCCAGGAACGCTGTGGGGTATCCGACTTGAAGGAGTTGCCTCCGAGCCGATAATTAAGGCGACGATGGAAGGGCGCAGCGCGGCGCTTGCTCCACCGGGGCGAGTTTCGAGCGCGTAACGTGCAAGCGATTGACGCGCAGGTAGCGCAGCCGCAGACCCCCAACCTGATCGGGCATCGACAGCGGAGTCTTGGTCAGATCCACCAGCACAAGCAGCGCCGCTTCTGCGGGATTGTCATAGCTCTGGGTGACACCTACGCCAAAAAATGCCGGGTCTGCCATCAACTGGGGGGCAAATTGCCGCTGCACCCCGGCCGCGGCACGCAGCACCTCCGCCGGTAAATGGATGCCTTCTACCTGGGGCAGACTCGTGGGCTCAGTGCCCGCGCTCATGCTGGCCGCGTCCGTAGGAATCACCAGGGTGCGGATGCCCTGGATTACCCTGGGAACCGCAATGCCCGCCTTGTTCTTGTCGACGTAGACAATTACGGCTGCTTCGCCCGGGTTGTCCAGGCTTTGGCCGGTGGCAACGCCCAGGATTCCATTATCCGGCCTGGTCAGCAGGGCGGCCGCCGATTCGACCGCCGACTTCGCCGCCACCATTTGGGCCGGGCTGACGGCGCGCGTCGCCGGTGGGGTGTGCTCATCGTAGTTGGAACAGGTGATGGGATGCGAAGCCCCACCGGCGATCTGCAGCCCGTCTGAGTGGCCAGCCTGGCTCAGCTCGCTGAGGACATCTTGAATAGGGTTGGCCACGCTGAAACCGTGGTTGCTGTCGTCTGCGCCACTGGCAAAAAACAGCCCCACCGGCTGTGCATTGCCGGCGTCCAGCACCAGGGCCCCCGAGTCCCCGCTATCCGCAAAGCTGGCCCCGGGCATGCCGATCTGGTTAACGTAGGTCTTGGTGTAGTACGGCCGGGTCTCGGCGCAATCGTAGTAGTAATCCACCTGCACGCTCAGGTCCACCGTGTTCACCGTCGAACAGGTCAAGCCGGTGGTTCGCCCACTCTTGACCACGCGCAACTGGTTCAGCACGCCCGCGGTGAGCGCCTCCCCAGTGCCCGCCGCCGGCGCCGCGGGGCTGAGGACGCCATTGATCGACGGTCCCAGCTGCAGGATCGCCCCGCTTCCGTCGACTGCGGGAGTGGCGGCAGCTAGCGCCGCATCCACGTTGCTTTGGGTACTTTGAAGGGGCACCACGTAACGCAAAGATCCCACTGCGCGGCCGGCTTGTGGATTGCAGTTGAGATCGACCAGCGCGGGCTGAACGATGGTGTCCCCGGTTCGTGCCTGATCGGATTCGGCGAGTACGTGGTTGTTGCTAAGAATGAAGAGATCGCTGTTCTTGTCCGCGACCAGCGCTCCCAGCGTGCCGCCGCAGCAGTCATTCACGTACTCTTTTCCGCCGCCGTCCTTCTTGGAGTCGTAATCGTTGGCATTGCCTCCGGAAGAGCCCATCTCGATGTAGCCGGTCTGTGCGGATTGGTTTTGCAGGCCCGAGCTCGAGAACCCGGCGCCATTCAGAAGGATGTGAAGGGCGGCGGCGGAGTGGGGATTTCCGGCGGCAAGCCCCACGACAAAGACTGAAGGGTTGCCCGAGGGGAGCGCACGGGGAGCGGTATAGGTTGCGGTACAGGAGGTATAGCTACGGCTGGAGTGAGAGCACCTGGTTTCGCCGATGCTGCCGTAGCTATCACCTGGGTCTATTTCACCCCCGGGCGTGGTCCCCAGCGACCACTGGATGGAACCGGCATTTACCTCAGCGATCTCTCCCGTGACCTGAACGGTGCCCCCAGGCGCAAGGCTGGCTGTCTCAGGCGTAAGCACCTGGACGAATCCAGGGGTAACAGTGAGTAGATACGTTGCCGTCGCCGCCGGATCGCCTTGGGCTGTCGCCATGACCTGGATTTGCACCTGGTCTCGTGAAAGCAAGGATGGCGGCGTATACAAGCCATTTGTGCTGATAGTGCCCTGACCGAGCGAAGCATCGTTTTGCCCCGCCACGATGGCCCAGTGAACGTTCGCGGAGGCGCCGGAGGCCAGCCTGGCACTTAACTGATTGGTGGTGGTGGTATCGATGGTGGCCTTTTCCGCGCTAATAAGGAGCCCGCCCGGGCTGGAGCCGCCAGGGGCGGTCACGGCTCCGCAGCCTGCCGCGAGTAAGAGCAGTAATGGGGTGGCAATCGATAGAAGTTTCAGACCGGGGTTGCGCATTGCCGCTCCATCTATCCTTGCGCGTATAGCGGTTTCGCAATTGGTGTAGACCGAAGCCAAAGCCCTTTTCGTGGTTTTCTCCCAAGGAAAACCACACCTCGCGACCCTATATCTGGCCACAGTGATTGCGAAACCGCTTTAGCTGCTCTCCGCTTCATCAGACGGAAGGGATCGCGGAAGGGCCTACGGCAAGAGTAAGGATATGTCACGGGGACCACAGAGGTTCATGAAATTACGCGCTTGAGGAATCCTCGGATCCCGATACTACCCAAAATGGTGAGTGACGCGAGCAGGGCAAAAATGATAAGTAGCGCCGGCATGTGAGGAATGCTTGGGGTGAGCGCGGCGCGCAGACCCTCGCTCATGTACACGATGGGGTTGATCAGCACCGCCATCTGCAACCAGCGCAGGTGATTCAGGTAGGCCCAGGGATAATAAACACAGCCCAAGAAGGTGATTGGCACCACCACGATAGAGAAGAGCAAGCCAATCTGCTGGGGCTTGATGTTGGCGCCGATGGCCAGTCCCAGCGCGCTGGCCACCAGGCTGGAGAGCACCAGCACCAGGATCGCCAATGGCCAGTTGTCTACCTGGGGCTTCACCGGCACCGCGGGAATGAAATAGGCAAGCGGCACCACCAGCAGGGCAGCTAGCATGCTTTGCAACGCGCTGAAGCACATCTTTTCCACGGCAACCGCAGCGACCGGCAGGGGACACATGACCCGATCGTCAATTTCGCGGGTAATGCCGAACTCCTGCGACAGCGGCAGCGCCACGGCGGCAATCCCGCTGAACATGATGGCGACGGCCATCAAGCCGGGCAGCAGAATGGTGGCGAAACCGCCGCCACCGCCAGGCATCGGATTGCCTTGCCCCAGATGGGGAAAGACATAGGTAAAGACGAAGAGAAACAGCAACGGCTGCATGATGATACGGACCACAAACGGTCCCAGCTCGCGCCGCAGCACGCGCAAGTCGCGCAGCATCAGGCCCAGGAAGGCTGAAGCGTAGGGCATTCTATTCACGCAGATCCCTCCCCGTGAGGCGGATGAATACTGTTTCCAGGCTCGGTTCATTGATCGAGATGTCGCGCAGGCCCAGGCTCAGCGCCGCCTGCACAATCTGCGGCAACAAGCCGTCCGTGCCTTGGGCGAAGACGCGAATTCCATCGCCGGTGGCTTCGACCGAGGCTACATTGGGCAGCCTTTCCAGGGTTTTTACCAACGCTGTCGAGCCCTCCATCTGACGCAGCTTGAGCTCGAAGATGGTCTGGGCGCCTAACGTGGTCTTCAGCAGCTCGGGGGTATCCTGCGCCAGCAATTTGCCATGATCCATGATCGCTACCCGATCGCAGATTTCATCGGCTTCTTCCATGTAGTGGGTAGTCAGCACCACGGTGATTCCTTCTCCCCCCAATCCCTTGACCGCCTCCCACATGGCGATTCTGCTTTGCGGATCAAGCCCCGCGCTGGGCTCGTCAAGGAAGAGAACCGCGGGACGATGGGCGATGGCGCGCGCGATTTGTACCCGCTGCTGCAAGCCTCCGGAGAGCTGAGAGGGAAAACTAGCTCCCCGCTCCTGCAAATGGAACTGTGACAGTAGCTCTTGGGCGCGGTTCTTCGAGTCGGCGCCGGAAAACCCGAAATACCTGCAGTGAAAATAGAGATTTTCGAATACCGTGAGGGAGCGGTCGAGAGTGTTGTATTGCGGGACCACTCCTATGTTGCGCCGTGCCATTGCCGGCTTTGCGACCACATCCACCCCGGCAATCGTGACCTTGCCACTGGTGGGCAACGCACGGGTAGTTGCGATGCTGATGGTGGTGGTCTTTCCTGCTCCGTTTGGTCCCAGCAAACCGAAGATCTCGCCTTGCTCGACGGAGAGATCGATGCCATCGACAGCGATCACGCGCTGCTTTTCTTCGTAGACCTTGGTCAAGCCCCGGATTTCGACGATCACTGATCCCAACCTTGCAGGCAGCCGGCTGCCCACCACATCAAGGGAAACCCCGATTTGATTTTAGAGTTGGGTTGTCCCGACAAAGAGAAGCTCCGTATCGGGCTGCGCGGTGTGCGCCACTCGATACGGAGCTTCAACTTTGCCGGCTGTGTTCGCTGAATACTTTAAGCAGCCGCGTTCGATTTATTCGCGCGCCGGGCAAAGAGACTGGACGCGGGCATCGACGTACCAATCACAGCGACTGAACCGGCGGCGGTGGCTTTCATGCGGCGCACTTCCCGCGCGCTCAACGGCGTCATGCGCTCCGTTGAGTAGTAGATCTGCTTCCCACAGTCCAGACAAACCTTATAGGTTTGCTGCTCCAACGTGAACGGCCTCGTCTGACTCCAGTGGCGGCAGCCAAAGAGAATGTCGTAGAAGAAACCAAGCAGGCTTTGAATCCATGTGGTCATAAAATCGCTCCCCCATCAAACGTCGGGTTGTCATGCAAAATCGAACTCTTAAGATGCATTCTGCACGAAAAAGTGGCGTTTGTCGTAGGGAAAATACAGCTTTCGTCCCAGCGGATCACCCGAAAGTTACTGGCCTTCTGGTAGCCCAGCAGATTCAATCAGTTAGACGTTTCCTTCGGGGCGGATTCCGGCCATCAAGCAACAACCTGGATTACGATTTTCCCGAAATGAGAGCCCTTTTCCATGGTTGCGAGAGCCTCGCGAGCCTGGGGAAAGGCGAAGACTTTGTCCACCACGGGCCGTAGATGACTGGCCGCGATGGCCCGGTTCATGGCCTCGAAGTGAGCTCGTGAACCCACATATATGCCGTGGACACGGACCTGGCGGTGGAGAAGCGGCGCAATCGCCAGCGCCTGGTCCGACTGGCTCAGCAGTCCGATCTGGGCTACCGTGCCGCCGATGCGTACCGCTTGCACGGATTGGCTGTGAAGGTGCCGGCTCCGCCCACTTCGACAATCAAGTCGCCGCCACGGTTGCTGGTTTCTCGCAGCACCCATTTTGCCCACTCCGGAGTCTGTCGATAGTTGAGGCCGGCGTTCAGTCCCAGGGTCTTCGCCCGCTCCAGTTTTTCATCGCTGCTGGAAGTACCGATCACTGTCGCTCCCATCATCTTGGCGAATTGCAAGGCAAAGACCGAGACTCCTCCTGTGCCTTGGGTGACCACCACATCCCCCGGTTTCACTTGCCCCGCGTTGACCAATGCGTTCCATGCGGTGACACCGGCGCAGGGCAGCGTAGCAGCTTCGGCGTATGAGAGATGTTCAGGGATGCCCACGACACCGCTCTGTGGCAACAACACGTATTCAGCCAACATGCCATCTATATCGCCGCCCAGAGCACCGCGGCTTCGTTCCGCGGTCGGAGGCCCATCGAGCCAATTCTGCATGAAAATTGCAGCCACTCGTTGCCCCACCGTGACGGCCTCCACGTCCTCCCCCACCTCGACCACCTCACCCGCTCCGTCTGAGCAGGGAATACGAGGCAACGGCATTTTGGGGTTGAAGTGGCTGCGGACCATCAGCAGGTCGCGGTAGTTTAGTGAGACTGCGTGAACCTTCACCAAGACTTCACCGAGCCCGGGGCGCGGTTCGGGCAAGTGTTCTAGAACGAGTTGCTCAATGCCGAACGATTGAATTTGCCAGGCTTTCATCATTCCTCCCGCGCAGCCGTTCCAGTATAGAAACGTTGCTCTCATGGCGCGAAAGGGCGCCCAAAGCACGATCTTAATCTGCGAGCAGCACTCTCTATGACGTACCATAAAGATATGGCGCGTGGCTGGGAGAGCAAATCTGTTGAAGAGCAGCAATCGTCCGCGGAGCTCAGTGCTTCGGGGGCGGTTCTTGATGCTAACAAGCGGGACGGGCTGGAGCGCGCAAAGCGCGAGCGGCAAAAACAGGAACTCGTCCTGCAGCGTGAACGCGTACTCTCGGAGCGCACGTCGAGCCCGGTGCGCAGGGCTGCGCTGGAAGCGGCCTTAGCCGATCTTGAATCCCGTCTTGCCCTGCTCTCCTGAGCCTGACCCGGCGACTGATTGAGCTTCGCTCCGGTCCTAATGAACAACCGGCCTGGCGACACATGCGGAGGTAAACGTCATGCGGCTGGTTGTGCGACAAATCTCGCGCTTGCTCACCAGCCTTGCTCCCTGGACGGGTGCCCCATGTACGCGAAAGTCCGCGAACATGGGGCACCCGTCCAGGGAGCAAGGCTGGTGAGCAAGCCGGAAAGCGGAGGACGAATGACCGCCAACACCCCGAACAGAGCCCTTCAGGGAATTGAGTTTTTCCGCAACCTGCTGGGACAAAAAATGCGGGCGGCCAGGACAACCTGGGCGCCCGCCTAGTCGCTCGACGGACTTGAATCCTATTGGGGCGGATTGCTCGTACCTTGGGGTAGAGCTGCCGCGGGCGCAGGCTGGGTTTGCTGCACGCCGATCGCACTGCCCGAAACTACCAGGTTTACGCGGCGATTTTGCGCTCTTCCAGCGGCCGTCGCATTGTCTGCAACAGGGTTGCTCATGCCATAACCGGTCGCGGTGATGTTGTCAGGGCTGACGCCTTGCGAAACGAGATAAGCGCGCACCGCATCGCCTCTCTGCTGCGAAAGCGTCAGGTTGTATTGATCGCCGCCTACATTGTCGGTGTAACCCTCTACCTGCACTTTCAAGCCTGGATAGGCAAGAAGGATTCCCGACACCTTGGCCAGCTTTTCCCGGGCGTCCGGCTTGAGTGTGTATTTGGCAGTGTCAAACAGGACGTCGGACAAGTTCACGATCAATCCGCGCGCTGTCTCCTGGGTCTGTAGAACCTGGTTCAACTGCGCCTTCAGGCGCTCCCGCATCTGTTCAGTCTGGTCGGTTGCCTGCTGGGCACTATGTTCCGCCGCAACCTGCGCCGCCCTGGCATTTGCTGCGGCTGCCTCCGCCTGGGCCCTCTGGGCATCGGCCTGAGCCCTCTGCAGGGCCTCCTGCTGGGCAGCGAGTTGGGCCTGCTGCGCAGCGTCCTGAGCTTGTTGTACCGCCAATTGCTGCTGGCGCTGCTTCTCCTCCACGAGTTTGCGCAATGTGCTTACGCGCGCGTCCTCCGCGTCCTGCACCGCGCCGCGAGCATAGGTGATCATCTCCTTGCGCTGGCTCTTCTTGCTGTCGAGCGCCTGTGCATTCTCCAGTTCCTGTTTAGCTTTGGCCAGGATATCCGGTGCATATTGAGCCGCGCCCGTGGCCTCCGCGATTTGGATCGCATTGATGGCCTCGTACAGCTGCAGCGGCGATTTGTCGTTTGGCTTCACCGGGTTCAGCACCGCATGCTGACCCGCCGTCTGCATGTAAGCGCCCCGCGGCAGCAGGTTAAAGTGCACATTCACGGTGTCGATAATGCCTGTGGTCTTATCGCTCTTGACCGTGTTCTGCATGACGACCAGGTCGCTCGGTGTGGTTACGGCGAAGTAGGGCTCGGCAGTAATGATGAGCGCAAACTGCTGGAAGCTGGTGGTCACATTCATTTCGGCCTTGCCGTTGCCAGGCATCACTTCACCCAGGTTCACCGGCCGGCCCTGCGGAGTGATCGCCCACAGTACGTAGGTCAGGTATTCCACACCGAAACTGTTGGCCGGCACAAAGCCTTGAAATTTAGCGTTGATGAAAGTTTGCCCTTTGCTGGATACGTTCGCCTCTCCCTTTCCCTGGGGCAGGAGGCTGGTCCCTGCAAAGCCGATTTTCGTGCTCCCGCTGCGATGCCAGTAATTGATAGCTGGGATATCCCGGCCAACGACCTGGATCCGGTACAGGGGAACATGATTCTCGGTCTCCGTCGGCATGACGGGCTGTTGTGGCTGTTGCTGGGCGGTAGGGTTTGGCTCCTGCGCATAAATGGTGCCGGAGGCAGTGCAAAGCAAAGCAACCAGGATCAGTCTTTCTGTGATCATCTTGGCTAAACTCCAGTTCAAGGCTCAAAGCGCGTTCAACGGCGATGGACTCGATCATCGAGCGCGGGCAAACCCCGCGCGGCGCCAAAGCGGCACCGTCGTCTAGTCAGATGCAAATTGGAAAGATTGCGTTGAGAAAGGTGCTCCAAACAGCAACTTCCCGAATCGGAAACCCGATTCGGGAAGTGGTTAAGGCCGTTTGAAGTAAGAGTCGAGCCGGGGGGGGAGTTAGGTCTGCAGCGCAACCAACTGGTGGGCGATGGCGAACAGTGCCAGTTCCAGACGTGTGGAAACCCCGGTTTTGTCAAAAATGTTCGACAAGTGCCGCTTCACGGTCTCTTCGCTGATGCTGAACTGCTTCGCGATATCGCGATTGCTGCAACCCTCTACGATGCAACCGACGACTTCCAATTCACGCGGGGTCAGCCCGTAAGTTTTGCGCTCGGGAACGGCAGCCTGCTGCATCAACTCATGCAACGCGCCGACCAGGTTCACCACCCGTTTGCCGCCAATCCAATAATCCCCTGAGGAGACTGCCCGGATAGCGGTGGTGAGGTGATCGGCCAGGGCATCTTTAAGCACAATGCCGCGGGCACCGATCTGCAGCGCTTCAATGATTTGCTGGGTGGTAATGGTGCTGGTTAAGAGCAGGATCTTGACGGTTGGCGAACCACTCATGATGGCGCGCATCGCCTCCAGGCCGGGCAGACGGGGCATCTGCAGGTCAAGAAGGAGGATGTCAGGCAGCAGTTCGAGTGTTCCGGTAATGGCTTCATCGCCATCGGACGCCTCACCAATTACATCGAGGCCGGAATCACTCTGCAGCATGTTACGTACGCCGATTCGCACTACTGGGTGGTCGTCGGCGATGACGATACGAATCTGGTGGAGGCGGTCGTTGCTGTTCTTAGGTGTCGCTGCGATGGTCGATGTGGTCATTGGGGGCCCTGGGTTGACGCAAATTTACCTGCCAAAAGCATACGCTCCAACTCATTGCATGCAGTCAGTAAATCCTTTAAAACAACTGGGGTGGCCGCTTCTTTGTAACCCCCCACTTCTAGCCCGGCGGCGAGGCTGGCGAGATGGGTGGCGCCGACCATGGAAGCCGCGCCTTTGATGCGATGGGCAGACTGGCGTACAGCGGCCGTGTCCCCGGCCCGCATCTGGTTCTCAATCACGTCCACGGTGGCCCGGGTATCCGCAATGCAGGCAGCCACCACGTCGTGCAGGGCCTCGACCGGCATCATGGCTCGCAGCTTGCCGACCACCGCCATGTCGAGGGCCGGCGCAATCGCGGCTGTTGTTATGGGCTTGGTGGCGGGTATCGCTGCCGGCTGTCCGGGATGAGCGACCCGCACCGCGGGCACGCGGCCACGTTTTTTCGGCTTCAACGCCCTGCGCAGGTCACCCAGAGCGAGTGGTTTGAGCAAAAACCCGTCGAAGGCAAGAAGTTGCTGCCGCTGGACCTCGGTCGCGCTCATCGCAAAAAGCAGCGGTTCCGGTCCTTCCAGGGCGCGGACCTTCTCCGCCAGTTGTCCGCCGGAGACACCGGGCATCTGCAGATCTACGAGCAACACATCCGGGCGGGCCGCTTTGTCGGCTGCGAGCAGCTCGAGCGCGGTCCCCGCGTCGTTGGCGCGGAGTACCTGGTGGCCCTCGTAAGCGAGCAGCACCGCCATCAGTTCAAGGCTCACGGCATCATCGTCCACCAGCAGAACCTTGTGCCGGGTCTCGATTCCAGTCGACCTGGTAATCAAAGGGGATCGTTCTCCTTGAGTAGGCTCACTCTCGAAGATTAAGCCATTCTTTGCAAAACGGTACCATTATGAGTTACCAGACTACACCTTGGTAACGTACGGGCAAGACGCCGGAGATCTGGTCCGCTCCTGCTCCAGCCGGATTTCCTGTTACGCTGCACTCACCAGCCCCGCGTGTGCGGCTTTCGGTAAGGAAAGCCGCATGAAGTTCGCCAACGCCACTGAGTCGGACAGGAAACCCTGGTTCGACCGGGAAAATGCTCTAGAGTCGTTGCTATGGCTCCCGACGACGATCTCCGGCAACAAGTGGCGGAATTGTCAGCCCGTATCGCGTCTCTCGAGGCAGCGGTGGCGGGATTACGGGCAGCCCACCCTGACCCCGTAGTGAGCGGGAACACCCCTACTCCACCACCTCCTCCACGGGCCGCCCGTGCATCGACTGCAGGCGCGAAGCCGGCTTCCTCGCTCGAGAGCCGGATCGGAGCGCAGCTCTTAAACCGCATCGGTATTCTGGCTGTGCTCATTGGCATGGCATGGTTTCTGAAGCTGGCCTTTGATCGCAACTGGATCGGGCCTGGAATTCGGATCTGGATCGGCCTGGCCTGCGCCTGCGCGTTGGTGCTTTGGTCGGAGCGCTTTCGCCGGCGAGGATTCTCCGCCTTTTCCTACAGCCTCAAGGGGCTGGGCACCAGCATCGCATACCTCTCGCTTTGGGCTGCATCCAGCGTTTTTCATCTGGCTCCCACCGGGCTCATTTTTCTCGCCATGACCGCGGTCACCACCTTCAATGCGGCGCTTGCCCGACGTCAGAATTCAGAGCTGTTGGCCATATATGCCCTCGCTGGGGGCCTGGCGACGCCCGCGTTGCTGGCCATGGGGCATGACAGCGCTCTCGTTCTCTTTTCCTACCTGGCGCTGCTGAACGGGGGCACACTGCTGTTGCTCGCGCTACACCCCTGGATGCGGCTGGCCTGGGCCGCTTTGCTGGGCACGGCGGTTTATTACATTGGCTGGACCGTGAGCCAGGGCGATGCCTCTCGCCTGTTGGTTACGGGATGTTTTCTAGGTCTCTTTTTTGCCGTTTTTGCCGCGGTCCCACTTCTGATCCTGCGCAAGGCCAATGTGGCGGATCCGGTGTCTCCTGTCGTCTTCCCCATCGCCGATGTTGCCGCGGCGCCATTTCTCATCGTGCGCAAGGCCAATGTGGCGGATCCGGTGTTTCCCGTCGTTTTCCCCATCGCCAATGGGACCGCGACCTTTCTGGGTCTAATGGTGCTTTTCTCCGCTATGGACCAGCGTCCCGTGCGCCCCTGGGTCACGGTTGCCTTGGCTGTGTGCTGTCTGTCGATAGCAGCCGCCTTGCGCGCTCCGGCGGCGGTTGCGATGGCCCGCACCTATCTAGGTTTGGGCGTATTTTTCGTCACTGTGGCCGTTTCATTCGAGTTCCACGGCTACATGGAGACTCTGTGCTGGCTGGGCGAATCGCTGGTGCTGGTTGCGCTGGCTAAGTACGGCTCACACGTGGCGATGCGCGTCTTTGCCACCGCGGTGCTGACCCTTTCCGCGTTCTCTCTGCTGGTGGACTGGATCGCTTCGACGCCGCAGCCAGTAGCGGTCGTCGCCAACATGCACTTTGCTACCAGCCTGATCGGCGCGGCGGTATTTGCCGCGGTCACTTACCTCAGTCTCGGTGAGCTGAGCGCCCATCCTTCGCCGGCCCGGGCCTTTGGTAGTTGGACTTATCTGGCTGGTTTCGCCAGTGTCGCTTTCAGCCTCACCCTGCTGGTTGCCGTTAGCCTGGAGATTCACCATTACTGGTATTGCGGCGCGCCCTTCTCTCGCGATTTTTGCGGCGGGTATGGCCAGCGAGAGCGCCGCGACATTGCTGCCGGTTTCAGCTACAGCGCCTGGTGTATGCTCTACGGCTCGGCGCTTATGACGGTGGGGTTTCTACGGCGCAGTGCTTTTCTGCGCTGGCAGGCCCTGGTTCTACTCGCGTTCAGTATCGGGATGGTTTTTCTAAATGGCGTCAGCCACGAGAGCCAGGGGTACCGCGTACTTAGTTTTCTCTTCCTCGGTGTGTTGCTGCTGGCTGTCAGCTTCGCGTATCAAAGAGACTGGCTGCGTCTGCGCGGGTAGGGAGGACAACCGCAGGTCCCTCCACTGCGCTTCGCTCCGGTCGGGATGACAAGGAGAGAGTGTAGCTTCCATCAGGATTCGCTGCTGGTGGAGAGAACTGCAGGTCCCTCGGCTAGCGCTCGGGATGACAAAGTTTAGGTTTGTTCTTTCCTTCACAGGTGTGATGCGGATGGAAGGATCCGCTCGCTTCGCGCTTGGCGTACAGCTTTTCCATCCACTAGCCAATTTCCTGTGGAAGCACCACCCCACCCTTTGTCATCCCGAGCGCTAGCCGAGGGATCTGCAGTTTCCTCCACCTGCAGCGGGTTTAGCGCATCGCGGGCTCAATTTGATTGAGCCAGTCGGGGGGTTTGAGGATCTCGCGCGGCTTCGAGCCGTCGGCTGGCCCGACGATTCCGTCGCGCTCCATCATGTCGATCAGGTGCGCAGCGCGGCCGTAGCCAATGCGCAAGCGCCGCTGTAGCAGGGAAGTGGAGGCTTTGCCGAATTCCAGGACCAACCGTACCGCGTCCTCGAATAGCTCGTCGTTACCGTCGCCATCCTCCGGCTCCGCATCCAGGTCGCGGCCCTTGTCGTCGCGGGGAGACTCAAGAAAGCCTTGCACGTACTGCGCTTCGCCCTGATTCTTCCAGAAACCAACCACCGCGGCGATCTCCTTTTCGGTGACAAAGGGAGCGTGCAGGCGCTGCAGGCGTGAGGTCCCCGGGGGCAGGAACAGCATGTCACCGCGTCCTAGCAGCGCCTCGGCTCCATTCGAGTCCAGGATCGTCCGCGAATCCACTTTGGTGGCCAGGCGGAACGAAATCCGGGTGGGCACATTGGCCTTGATCAGGCCGGTGATGACGTCGACCGAAGGCCGCTGCGTGGCCAGGACCAGGTGGATGCCGACCGCGCGCGCCATTTGCGCCAGCCGGGTGATCGCCTCTTCGACGTTGGCCTTGTCCAACATCATCAGATCGGCCAGCTCGTCGATGATGATGATGATGTGGGGCAACGGCTGCTCCGCTTCCCCTTCATCGAAGAGGCTCGGCGTCTGGTTATCGAAGAGCTTGTTGTATTGATCGATATTGCGGACGCTGCGGGAGGCCAGCAGCTTCAGGCGCCGCTCCATTTCGCGCACCCCGTTGCGCAAGGCATTGGCCGCCAGTTTGGGCTCGGTAATGATGGGCGTGAAGAGATGGGGAATGCCTTCATACATGCCCAGCTCTACCCGCTTGGGATCCACCAGGATCATCCGCACCTGTTGCGGGGTCGCCTTATACAGCACGGACATGATCATGGCGTTGATGGCGACCGATTTGCCGCTGCCCGTGGAACCGGCGATCAGGACGTGGGGCATGGTCGCCAAGTCGGCCGTCACGATGCGCCCGTTGATGTCTTTGCCCATGGCCAAGGTTAGCTTGGACTTGGTTTCAGTGAAGTTTTCCGCTTCGATCACGTCGCGCAGCCAGATGGTTTCACGGTCGTGATTGGGCACTTGGATGCCTACAGTACTCTTTCCCGCCATGCGTTCGATCAGGATGCTCTCGGCGCGCATCGCCAGGCATAGGTCTTCCGCCAAGCCGGTCACACGGCTGTACTTAACTCCAGCTTCAGGGCGGAATTCGAAGGTGGTCACCACCGGACCGGGATTGATCTGCACCACCTGGCCGCGCACATCGAACTCCCCGCATTTCTCAACCAGAATCCGGGCTTGACCACGCAAATCCTCTTCGCGCACCACCTGCGACTCGTCGCTGCGGTGCAGCAGCGTGCTTGGCGGCAAGCTGAAGCCGCTGACCGATCGGGGGGCAAGAGTGACCAGCTTGGCGTCGGCGTCGGCGCGCCCTTTTACGGAGATTGCTTGTGTGGCCGGCGCGGGACGTTGTGTCTGGGCTCGAACGGCGGGTGCGGGCTCCTCTGGTTCGTGGGGCGCATAGGATTCAGACTCGAACTCATCCAGCTCGCGATCGGGAATACTGGTTCGCGGCATCTGGTTCCACAGCGACGGGGTATTCGGATCGGGCATCGATGCGGCTTCGGACGCGCTTACGTCCTCAAAGCCGGCACGCCCGTCTTGTGCCCACTGGGTTTGCCGGCCGGCAGCTTTTCCCGCGGCATTGCGCGCCGTCTTCTGCATTTTCATCAGCGCCTTGTCTTGCTGGGCATCGCGCCTGGCGGCATTCTTTTCCGCCCGGGTCTTGCCCCAAGCCAGGCGCCAGTTGCGCAGGCGGTCGCGCCACGCGTAAGCGAAGGCGAAACGAACCGCCATCCACTGCTGCGCCGTACTGAAGCTGAAGGTGGTGGAGAGATAGAGTGCAATGACCACCATGCTCACAATCACAATGGCGGCGCCGGGAAGGTTGAGGTAGTGGACCAGGGTATCCACCACCAGTCGTCCGGTCAGGCCTTCCACTGGCAGGGCACGCATCCAGCGTAAATGGCCTGGGATCAGACCGAAGATAGCGGGCGCAAATACCAGGTAGAGCAGAACCCCGGACGTCTTCGCAGTTGGGGAACTGGTAGGGCACGAGCGCAGCCACGTCCAGCCCAGAGCACCCAGCATCAAGGGGATAAAGAAGGCGGCGACCCCTTCCAATTGCAGCAGCAGGTCGCTGACGGTCGCGCCAATCAGCCCGGTCCAGTTGTGTGCCTGCCGCCCGGCGGCGTAGCTCCCCACGGTGTTCAGCGACGGGTCCGTCGGGTGATACGAGGCCAGCGCAAGGAAGAGGAGGCTCGCGGCCACAAGAAGCACCATGCCCGTGACTTCATTCAGGCGACGGTTGCGGGTCGGGGTCAGTGCCAGTTCGAGTGGCTTCATCGGGGGATACGCGGGACTTGCCGCCTGCGCTGATGCCAGGAGCGGCCGCCAATTCAGAACGCCAGAGTGGGTCCATTATCCCAGAGATAGGTGCTGGAAAAACAAAATCAGCGCCCCGGAGTAACCTCGGGGAACCGTTTCCGTGACTCCCCAATAGTTGATGCCGAAGTGCTTTGACTGCAACGAGAAAGGGAAAGGAGCGGAGGTTTTACTTCGCTCTCGGCGCGGGGGCGGGCAGTGGGCTGCTTAGTTGGAGGCGCCAGACGCCGTTGCGGCGGATGAGAAGGTGGAGGACGTTCTCGCTGTATGCGGCCTGGCTTCCAGGCTTGGTGTAGATCTTGGTGTAGGTCAAGCAGGCGGTATCGCCGAAGAGGTGCTCCCGCATGTTGGTGGCGGTGATCTGGTAGGGGTCGCGACGGCGGTCATGGCGGCCCAGGTTGCTCAGGACATCCGCCTTACTGGCGGTTGAGCCATCCGGTCTCAAGCCGAGATAGTCATCGGCAAGAATCGTACCCGCGATCGCCGTATCGTCTTCAATCTCGGCTCGCAGATACTCTTCTTCCAGCCGCCGCAAAACCTCAAGGTCTCTCTGCGAGTCCGCTTGTCTTGGTGTTTGGTTGGACTGAGGATCCGGCGGGACCTGGCTGGCCGCCCGGCGGGGAGCCAGAATCACCAGGCTCAGGAGCATGGCTGGCACGGCCATGCTTAGGCCGGCACGGCCCTGGATCCTACTTTTCGACTTCAACTCCGCGCCAGAAGGCTACATGGTTTTTGACGTTGCGGGCTGCCGGTTTGGGGTCCGGATAGTACCACGCGGCATCCTGATTTTCTTGTCCGTCCACCAAAAGGCTGTAGTATCTCGCTTGCCCCTTCCAGGGACAGGTCGAGATCGTCGAGCTGGGCCGGAAGTATTCCCGCTTAAGTGAGCTCTCCGGAAAGTAGAGATTGCCCTCAACCATCTCTGTTGTGTCACTCTCCGCGATTACTTTGCCGTTCCAGGTTGCCTTTGCCATAACTGGGTTTATTCTTGCGTTCCTTCCTACCCTCTCCCACCTTAGCAGATGGATGCCCACTCTGACATCCTGCCCGATGAGCTGTTTTGAAGCAGGTGATTGATACAGAGATACGCCAGCACCGTTGAGGTGCAGGCAGACCCACCCGGCAGGAACCGAGGGGTAGTTCGCGGCAGAACCCGAGCGAAGGCCGGATTACTGCCGCAGTTAGTTGAAGGGTTAGTTACAGATTTTAGTGCATCTCCGACGGGCCACTCGGCTTACCCTGGTCGGCAAGCATGGACACGTTGGAGATATGGATAGTCTTATCGCTTTCGTTGACCTTGCCGACAACAGCGACGTGGTGCCCATAGTGATCCTTTACTGAGTCGGGATCGTCGATGGTGTAGACCTCTTTCTTTGCGTCGTCAACAAAGACCGGCTTTGCTCCGCCATCGACGCACTTTTTCACGCAGGCGGCATTGGGCGTACTGCCGTTATGCATGGCACCGCACTTGGAATCGCTGATATAACCGTTCACCTTCGCGGCACTCATGTCCGCAGCCAAAGCCGGTATCGTCGAGAATGCCAAAATCACCGCAAATAGTTTCATTTCCGCTCCATGCGATCGAATGAGGTTAAACAACCGCACTTTGAGTTGTACGCTCAGGCTCCCATCCTGGCAAGGGCAGGACGCCCGCCGCTTTGACAGGGCTCAAGCGACTGGAAGTGCCTCTGCCTTGGTCTGGTAGCGCATCGCCTCGACGGATTCCATCTGGGGCTCGGCAATCTTCCGGGCGTAGGTACAGACCACCTGCCCCTCTGCCTCGGGCGCCGCACCCTTCTTGGCTCGCTTCTTGGGCGCCTCGTCCTCCGCGGCTGACTTGCGATTATTGGGGCAGACCAGGTAAACCCCGGCCACCCGCGTCTTTTCCAGCAGGTAGGGGCTGCCGCACTCCGGGCATTTCTCCGGGACTGGCTTGTTGTTTGAAGTGAAGTCACACTTGGGATAATTTGTGCAGCCGTAGAACAGATTGCCGCGCCGCGCTTTTCGCTCCGCGATGTCTCCGTCGCCGCACTTGGGGCACTTCATCCCCTCGATAATGTTCTGCTTGATGTACTTGCACTTCGGGTAAGCGCTGCAGGAAACAAATTCTCCATATTGGCCATTGCGCAGCACCAGCTGTGAGCCGCACTTGGGGCAATTCTCGTCCAGTGGCTGGGGCGCCTTCTGCTGCTGTTTCTGGGTCAGCTTGCGGGTGGTCTTGCAGGGCGGATCCTCGCTGTAACCAGGGCAGGCCATAAAGGCGCCAAAACGTCCCCGCTTCAGCACCATGACCCGGCCGCAGGCTTCGCAGTATTCTTCCGCCTGTTCCTCGCCTTCTTGCGCGCTCATCTCCGGTTTTGCGGCAAAATTCTCCTTGGTGAAAGTACAGCTGGCCGGATCTTTCTTGTTGTAGGTACTGCAGGCGAAGAAGCTGCCGAACTTACCCCACTTCAAGACCAGTGGAGAACCGCAGACGTCGCATTTCTCGTCCGTCGGCTTCTCCATCCGCTTGATGTTTTCCATGTGCTTGCCGGCGTGAGCGAGCTCTTTTTCGAAATGCCCATAGAAAGCACCGAGTAAGTCGGTCCACAACTCCTTGCCGTCTTCGATATCGTCCAGCTCTTCTTCCAGCTTGGCCGTGTATTGCGGGTCGAAGATATAAGGAAAGTTGGCCACCAGCAGATCGGTGACCACGAAGCCGATCTCAGTGGGAACGAATTTGGCTCCCCGGCCGGTGCCCACCTTCTGCACATACTCGCGCTCCTGAATCGTATTGATGATGGTGGCGTATGTGGAGGGGCGTCCAATGCCGCGCTCTTCGAGCTCCTTCACCAGCGAGGCTTCATTGAAGCGTGGCCGTGGTTCGGTGAAGTGCTCTTCGGGCAGCAGAGCATTCAGTGCCAGCGCCTGCCCGTTCTCGAGGGCAGGTAGCCGGTTCTTGAGCTCCTCATCCTCATCGTCCTTCTTCTCTTTGGCTTCCTCATAGACTTTCAGGAAACCGTCGAACTTCATCACCGAGCCGGTCACGCGGAAGTTATAGCTGCGATCCGCCTTGGCTACGATTTCGACCGTGGTCTGGTCGAAGACCGCGGGGACCATCTGCGACGCCACAAAGCGCTGCCAGATGAGCCGGTAGAGACGATACTGTTCGTCACTGAGATAGCGCTTAATCTCTTCCGGATGAAGGGTTACGCTGGTGGGGCGAATCGCCTCGTGCGCATCCTGCGCGTCCTTCTTGCTTTTGAAGGCGTTAGGCGTGGCCGGAAGGTAGTCCTTGCCGTGGTTCTGTTCAATCCACTTGCGTGCATCGGCGATGGCATCGGGCGAGACGCGGGTGGAATCGGTGCGCATGTAGGTGATGAGACCTACTGCTCCCTCACTGCCCAGTTCAATGCCTTCATACAAACGCTGCGCCACTCCCATGGTACGGCGTACGCTGAACCCTAACTGGCGGGATGCATCCTGCTGCAGTTTGCTGGTGGTAAAGGGCGCGGTGGGATTACGCCGGCGCTCCTTCTTCTCTACGTTTTGTACCGACCACTTTGCTTTCTCAAGCGCGGCCACTACGGCATCCATCGGCTGCTTGCCGGGCAGTGCCGGCGCATCCACGGTCTCAACCGTAGCCTTCTCACCATCGATGCCGATGAAGCGCGCAGTGAACTCGGTCTTCTCACTTACCGGAGTGAGTTGGGCATCGAGCGTCCAATACTCGACCGGCACAAAGGCCTTGATCTCACGTTCCCGTTCGACGATGAGGCGCAGAGCGACGGTCTGCACCCGGCCTGCGGACAGGCCGCGGCGCACCTTGTCCCACAGCAAGGGCGAGATCTGGTAACCCACGATGCGATCGAGGACGCGGCGCGTCTGCTGCGCGTCGACAAGATTGCGATCAACGTCGCGGGTATGTTCAAAGGCGTCGTGTACCGCCTTGGCGGTAATTTCATTAAAGGTTACGCGGCGAATCGAGTTTCCCTTGGAGAGACCGCGCAGTTCATATTCAAGATGAGCCGCGATCGCTTCTCCTTCACGATCAGGGTCAGGAGCCAGATAAATTACAGTCGCCGCCTTGGCCAGCTTCTTCAGCCGGTCGACGACTTTTTCTTTCCCGGGGATGACGATTAGCTCGGGCGCGAAACTGCCGTCGCTCAGATCTACGCCGATCTTGTTCTTGGGCAGATCTTTAATGTGGCCGACGGAAGCTTCGACGGTGAAGTCTTTTCCGAGATATTTACTGATCGTCTTTGCCTTGGCAGGTGATTCGACGATCACAAGTGATTTACTCATTGCGTTCCTTAAACCCGATTCCTACTACTTATGTACGGGCTGAAGCTCGCTGCGGCGAGGTAGCCCGTACCGTTCAAAAAAGCTCTTCCGATGGGACTGACTGTACCACCTGAAAGGTTCATGGTTATTTACTTATCGTGATCCGCGTGCCGGCAGGAGCGTGGATCCGAGCGCCATAAGACGCGCTTTCTCCTGTCGCGTCTGCAACTTCCGGGTCTGCAACTTCTGTGCAAGATGAGCGCGGAAGCTACATTCGTCTGACGTAGTTTTTGCCGGGAAGTTGTTTGATCCGGCTAGCTAGCTCGAGCTCGAATAAAGCCGTGAAGATCTCAGACGATGTCAGCCTGGACTCGAGCTTTTCCATCAGCTCATCCAGTTGCACGGCTTCGTCGTGCCGCAGTGCGCTGAGCACGACCTTCTCTGGCTCCTGTAGCGGAAGTTCCTCCACAATCGATGCAGCTTGCTCCGTTGACGATGCAAAACCTAGTTCCCCTTCCAGCTGCAGCCGCACCGGGGTGGGCAGTTCCTGCCACACATCCTCCCATGTCGCCACCAGCTTAGCGCCCTGTTTAATCAACGTGTTGGGTCCCCAGGCATTCTTGGTGGTCACGTTGCCCGGCACCGCATAGACATCGCGATCCTGCTCCAGCGCGCAGCGCGCGGTCACGCGGGTGCCGCTGTTCTCGCCCGCTTCCACCACCAGCACACCGATGCTCATGCCACTCAAGATGCGGTTGCGCTTGGGAAAGTTTTGCGGCGCGGGAAAAGTTCCTAGTCTGTATTCCGAGATGATGGCTCCTCCAGCAACGAGAATATTTTCGGCCAGAGCTTTATTTTCTTTAGGGTAGATCACGTCGATGCCCGTTCCCCAGACAGCGACGGTGCTCCCGCTCGCCGCCAGTGCACCGCGATGAGCCGCAGTGTCGATGCCCCGCGCCATCCCGCTGAGAACCACCAATCGGCGGCTAGCCAGATCGCGGGCCAATACTTCGGCCATACCCGTACCATATGGCGTGGGGTGACGGGTGCCCACGATCGCGATCGCCGGGCGAGCCAATAGCCGCACGTCGCCCAGTGTCCAGAGCACCGGCGGTGGATCGAAGATCTCGCGCAGCCGCTCGGGGTAATCCTCATCCTCGTAGACGAGAATGGCACCGCGCTGTTCGCGCACGCGTTGCAACTCCTGCTCTGCCTCGACACGCGCTTTGCCGCTGAAGAGGAACTGGGCGGAGGGCGCCGGAAAATTCAGCGCCTCGAGTTCCGTCAGGGAGAGCTGAAAGAGGCGCGATACATCCTGCAAGGTCTGCGCGGCTTTCAGAATGCGCTTCGGTCCCAGGCCCGGGGTCAGTGTGAGCGCAACCCAGGCGAGCCGATTCTCTGACGCGGTTGGGGGCAGTGGTTCCGGTCCGTTCATTGCTGACTGCCAAGGTACACTACTGAGTGACTCTCCAAGGCAAGCGCCGCGTTCGTATGGCGGCTATCCACTTCCTCAATCCTGCTCCTTTGATGTGGGACTTCGAGCACGAGCCCGAGCGCAGCTACCTGCGTGAGCTCTACCAGATCGGCTACACCACACCTTCGCGCTGCGCCGCGGAACTGGCTGCGGGCGAGGCGGATATCGGCCTGGTTCCTGTGGCCGCGCACGCCACCACGCCATCGCTTCTGGTGGTGCCGGGATGCGCTGTGGCCGCACTCGATCGCGTGCGTTCCATTATTTTGGTTGTTCGTTCCGAGGGCGGGGTAAGAGCCGTGCGCACCATTGCGGCGGACACTTCATCGCTTACGTCCTGCGCTTACACCCGCATCCTGTTCGATATCTTCTGGAAAGTTCCGGCGGTGTTCATTCCCCACATCCCCGATCTTGAATCCATGCTTGCGGCCGCCGATGCGGCGTTGCTGATCGGGGACCCGGCCCTGCTGGCGTTGGAGGACATGGAAGCCCGCGCCGCCCGGACCGGCGAGCAGTTGCTCTACCTGGACCTGGCGCATGAATGGCACGGCTTTACCGGACTGCCTTGGGTTTCCGCCTTTTGGGCGCTCCGGCCGAGCGCCCTGGAAGAGACCGTGATCAGCGCCTCGAAGCTGATAGAGGATCTCCAGACCTCACGGGACCATGGGCTCGAGCACATCGAGGACCTGGTGAGTGAGTGGTCGACCCGGATTGCGGTGCCGGCGGAGACGATCCGCTTCTATCTGACCAAAAATATCCACTACATATTAGATGAGGCCTGCCTCCGCGGACTGGACCAGTTTTACCGCTATGCCGCTGAATGTGGGGCGCTTCCGCCGGCGCCCCCGCTGCGGCTGATTTAGAGGTATTCGATTGGGCCTGCGACAGTTATGCTCGAGTCTGCGTCCAATAGGGCATGATCCAGGTATCCAGCAAACACGGGGTGGCGCGGCAGGCCGTGAAGTCGGCCAAGGCTAGCCACAGTACGCACGGTTTGCACTGGCTCATGGGCTTCGGCACCTTGGGGCTTTTCGTCGTCTCGACGATCGATTCCTCGATCATTCCGCTGCCGCTGCCTGGCAGTACCGATCTGCTGCTCGTTCTGCTGGTGGCCCACGGCGCGGATCCGGTGTTTGCCGCGATCGCTGCCTTTGTGGGCTCGATATTAGGCGGGTATCTCACCTGGAGCGCGGGCGCCAAAGGCGGGGAAGCAGCTCTGCATCGTTATCTTCCCAAACGATTTGCGCGCCGCCTAACGGGCTGGGTGGAGAAGAACGGCATGCTCGCCGTCGCCACATCAGCGTTGCTTCCGCCGCCATTCCCGCTGATGCCTTTCGTGCTGGCCTCCGGCGCCCTGGGGGTTTCGCGCAAAAAGTTCTTTCTTTCCTTCGGCTTGGCGCGTGCGTTCCGTTATTCGCTGGTGGCCTGGCTTGCCGCTGCCTATGGCAGGGCTATGGTCCGTGCCTTTCGCCATTATCTGGCCGGCTGGAGCACCATCCTCATGTGGGTGTATTTGGGCTTGATGGTGGCCGGCATTTTGTACGGAGTCTGGAAGTTTCGCCGCCAGGGACGACAGGCGGCAGCGCCACAGGCCGCTGCGCTCAGCGCGAATTAGAAACGGGAGTGAAATACTTGTTTAGGATGTTTTTCGTCAAACTCCCACAAAATCGTCATCCTGAGCGGAGCGCCTCACGGATTGATCGCGTGGTACACGGTTGGTGGCGCGGAGTCGAAGGACCCCGGCGGTGCTTATCTTACTCATGCTGTTTGGAGCTTTTCAACCACTGACGCCCGCCAACAGAATCCGCTGCGATATGCACTTGATGGTCACGGGTTACATCTTTACATGGACTGTAATCATTTCCATTCCCAGGTGCTAGCAAGTTCTTGGTTTTCGGCCCCAGGGAAAAAACGTAGCGGGCCCGCCCGGTGCGAGCTCGGTGGTTGAAAAGCTCCAACGGCATGGGTAAGATAAGCAGCGCCGGGGTCCTTCGACTCCGCGCCACCAAACTCTGTATCACGCGACAAATCTGTGAGGCGCTCCGCTCAGGATGACGATTTTGTGTGAGTTTTGACGAAAAAACACCCTAAACAAGTTAGCGTTTATGGGGCGCCCCCCCGTCTTTTTCGGCCCAGGTACGCTCCCACGGCAAGCCGGGGCAGGTTGGCGAACCTGGGGCACCCGTCCAGGGAGCCGATGTCGGACTGTCCTTTTACATCTCCCAGCGAAGCAGGCATGCGCCTACTGTGAAGCCGGCTCCTACCGAAGCCAGCAGCACCAGGCTTTCGCGCTTCAGGCGGTGATCGTCGAGCGCTGTTTGCATGGCTAGGGGTATGGTGGCGGCGGTGGTATTGCCGAAACGGTCGATGTTGATGACCACCCGTTCCAGCGGCAGGCCCAGGCGCTCGGCAGTAGAAAGAATGATGCGCTTGTTTGCCTGGTGAGGGATAAAGCAGCCCAAGTCGCCGGCCTCGATATTGTTGGCGTGGAGCAACTTGGCGGATGTTTCCACCATTTTGCGCACGGCGTACTTGTAAACCGCCTGGCCATCCTGGTGGACATAATGCAGTCTGGCCGCGATGGTCTCGGGGGAAGCAGGGCAGAGACTGCCGCCCGCCGGCATGTTGAGTGCCGGCGCTCCGGAACCGTCGATTTCATGACAAAAGTCGATGAGCCCGACCTCGCCCTCTTGGGTAGGTTCGACCAGGACCGCACCGGCGCCATCGCCAAATATGACGCACGTCGCACGGTCGGTGTAGTCGATGATCGATGACATGGTATCCGCGCCGATGACCAGAACTTTGGAATGAACGCCGGACTCGACCAGCTTGGCCCCCACTTGCAGGGCGTAGAGGAAACCAGAGCACGCTGCGGAAAGGTCGAAGCCCCAGGCGCCGTGGGCGCCGAGCTTGTCCTGCACCAGGCAGGCGGTGGCGGGGAAGAACATGTCGGGCGTAACCGTGGCCACAATGACCACCTCTACCTCGCTGGCCATGATGCCTCGCTGGGCAAGGCAGCGTCGCGCTGCTTCCACGGCCATGTCACTGGTCGCCATCCCCGGCTCGACCAGGTGGCGCTCGCGGATGCCAAGGCGCTGCATGATCCAGTCGTCAGACGTGTCTACCATGGTTGCCAGGTCGGCGTTGCTGAGGATGCGCGGCGGCACATAGGTTCCCAGAGCGCTGATCTTGGCGCGCCGTTGTGCACGCGGACGCAATTCGATGCTCAATATTTTTCTCCAGAACTAAACTGCCGGGAATTCATCGGATGGGTGAGGAGTAGATAGGGTGGCAGGATCACGGGCTATCGTTTGTACCGGGCAACCTACTGCGCACGCACTGACCCGTTACCGTTGCTTCCTTCCGGACCTGGCGGGGTTGGCGGGGTTGCGTCGCGTAGGACCCGGCACATCTTGATGATAGCACTGGGGACGGGCCGGGAAAAAAGCGAAAAAGCTTCTCAGTACCCGTTCGCTATCAGGTATTCGACGCTAAGATCGAACCGGGTTTCGAGCGACCGCTGCTCCATGAACTTGATCAGTACATCGGCCTCGATGTTGACTGGCTGCCCAGCCTTGAGGGTGTGCAGATTGGTGCGCGCGTAGGTGTGAGGAATGATGGCAACCGACACCACGTCGCCCTCCGCCGTACCCGGTTCCCACCGGGCAATGGTCAGGCTGATTCCCTCAATCGCAATCGAGCCCTTCTCCACCATGTAGCGGCTTAGCGGGGCGGGAACGGCCACCCTGAGCCACCAGTCGGCGAGTGCGGGATCGGCGTGCGCATCGACGGGCTGGAGGCTTAAGAGCGTGCCCGTGCCGTCGACATGGCCCTGGACCACGTGGCCCCCGAGAGGAGCCCCCGCCGGTGTTGGCAATTCCAGATTTACAGTGGATCCCGGCGTAAGCAGGGAAAGGGAAGTGCGGGCCACCGTCTCCGCCGCCAGATCCGCATGAAAGCGGCCGGGCTCGATATCCAGCGCGGTCAGGCAAACACCGCTGACCGCGATGCTGTCGCCGGTGCGCAGCGCAACGCCATGTCCGATTGGCAAGGCAACGGCAATCCGCCGCGAACCATCGCGTTGTTCGACGGAAAGGACGGTTCCCGTGGTTTCTATCAGCCCAGTAAACATGTCAGGTTTAATTAGATCACTTCAGACTTAATCAGGTCCCTTCGGACCAGGGATCATGCAGGCGGGCTTCCAACGCGAAATCGTGGCCAAACTGTTTCAGCGAATAGTTCTCAAGCGGGGGCAGCCCGTCGATCGAGCTGAGCATGGGCACCGCAGCCTGGCCAAGAAACGTGGGCGCATAAAATAACATGAGTCGATCCACCAGGCCCTGGTTCAGGGCCGACGTGTAGACCTCAGCACCGCCTTCGAGCAGCACGTTGGGGATCTGCATCTCCGCCAGCCGCACCAGTGCACCCTGCAAAGGAACGCGCGAGCCGTGATGCGCGATCTGCTGCAGACGGACACCGCGGGCTTCGAGCGCCTTTTGCGCCGCGACATCGGCGTGGCTGAAAAAGATAAGCACGTCCTGGTAAGCGGTCTTGACCAGCTGCGAGTCGAGCGGAGTCCGCAGCGTGGTGTCAAGCACGACCCGCAGCAACGGCCGCCGCCGCGGCAGGTCGCTGCGATCGGTGAGCAAAGGATCGTCGGCGAGGATCGTTCCCACGCCCACAATCAGCGCATCTGCGGCGTGTCGCATGCGATGCACTTCGGCACGAGCTTCACTGCCGCTGATCCAAAAGTGACCACGGGCAGAGCTCTGCGCGGGCGCGATGCGGCCATCGAGGGTAGCGGCAACCTTCATGGTGACGAAGGGAAGGAACGCGGTGACGAATTTAGCGAAGCCGTCGTTAAGCCTGCGGGCCGGCTCCTCCAGCACGCCAGTGCTGACCTCCACCCCAGCCGCACGCAGGCGGGCGATGCCCTTACCGTGAACCTCCGGGTTGGGGTCGACGGTTGCCACCACCACGCGTGTGATCCCCGCGGCTATTAAAGCGTCCGCGCAGGGTCCGGTTCGTCCCTGGTGACTGCAGGGTTCGAGGGTTACGAAGGCGGTCGCACCCTGGGCCAGAGGGCCGGCCTGCTTTAGGGCAATGATTTCGGCGTGGTCGCGGCGATCATACTCATGGAAGCCTTCACCCACCAAGGAGTCGCCCTTGACCAGCACACAGCCGACGGCCGGGTTAGGAGAGGCGAGGCCGACGGACCGCTCCGCTTGCTTTAACGCAAGCTCCATCCAGTGCTGGTCAGTTTCCGGCATCTTCCTCTTTCTAGTCACTGAGCATGCTTCTAGTCACCCAGCATGGAATCTGCGAACGCCTTGCTGTCAAATGGTAGAAGGTCTTCCAGCTTTTCGCCTACGCCGACGTAACGAACAGGAACCTTGAGTTCGCGCGCTATGGCTACGGCAATACCGCCTTTGGCCGTGCCGTCCAGCTTGGTAAGGACGATGCCGGTGACGCCCGCCGATTCGGTAAAGAGCCTGGCCTGCTGCAAGCCATTCTGCCCGGTGGTCGCATCCATCACCAGCAGGACTTCATGGGGGGCGCTGGGAATGATCCGCTCCGCAGTTCTTCGCATCTTGCTCAGTTCGGCCATCAGGTTGTCCTTGGTGTGCAATCTGCCGGCTGTGTCGACGATCAGGACATCGATGGCCCGTGCCTGGGCCGCGCGTATGCCATCAAAGAGGACGGCGGAGGGATCTCCCCCTTGCTTGGTCTTGATCATCTCCACGCCCGTGCGCTGGCCCCACACCTCAAGCTGCTCGATGGCCGCGGCGCGGAAGGTGTCGGCAGCAGCCAGCAGAACGGTCTTGCCTTGGCGGCGGTAATAAAATGCCAGTTTCCCGGTAGTGGTCGTCTTGCCGGTGCCGTTCACGCCCACCATCAGGATGACCCGGGGCGGCGCCGTGTATTTTGGCTTGAAGAAGTCCTCTTCTGCCCGGGCATCCAGGATGGATTGGATCTCCTGCTTCAGTAGCTGCTTCAACTCCGCGCCGTTGCGGATCTCGTGCCGTTTCATCCGGCCGCGCAGGGCTTCGATGATCTCGGTGGATGTTCCGATACCCAGATCCGAGGCCACTAGACTCATCTCCAACTCTTCCAGAGCGGCTTCATCGACTTCGTGGGTCAGGGCGACGATGTCTTCGATGCGGTCGGCCAGGGTTTCGCGCGTGCGCGAGACGGCCTCCTTCATGCGGCCGAATATGCTCTTTTTTTCGGGTTCGTCCAGGCTGCCAAAAAGGGTCTGAATCATTTACAAGGCATCTCGATACGGCATGACCTGAGTGTACTAGCCTGCGTTTGTGGAAGGGACGCAGTCCTATGAGCGCTAACCTGTTTAGGATGTTTTTCGTCAAAACTCCCACAGAATCGTCATCCTGAGCGGAGCGCCTCACAGATCGATCGCGTGACACAGCGTTTGTGGCGCGGAGTCGAAGGACCTCGGCGGTGCTTATTTTACCTATGCTGCTCGGAAGCTTTCCGACCACCGAAGCCCGACAATAAGGATGTGCTGCGATACGCACTTGTAAGACCGTGGCGGGCTGGCCCGGTGCAGGCCCGGTGGTTGAAAAGCTTCAAGCAGCATGGGCAAGATAAGCCCCGCCGAGGTCCTTCGACTCCGCGCCAAAAGCGCTGTGTCACGCGATCGATCTGTGAGGCGCTCCGCTCAGGATGACGATTCTGTGGGAGTTTTGACGAAAAACATCCTAAACAAGTTAGCGCTTATGGGACGGGGTTCTGGGTTCGTCGAAGTCCAGAGTGCGATTCCCTGATAGGTTTTGATTTCCGGTACAGATTTCTGTTCATGGGAGGGGACTGGTCATTCGTCGCGGCCCGGCCGGGCCATCAGTTCACGGATAGCGTCCTGGGGCGACTTTCCATGCTCGAGAATGGCGGCCATCTGCTCGGTGATGGGCATCTCCACGCCGTGGGCTGCGGCCAGTCCGAGCGCCGCCGAGGTAGTCCGTACGCCTTCTGCGACTTTGCCCTGCAGCTGCGCCAGGATGGCGGGAAGCTTATGCCCCCGGCCCAGTTCAACGCCCACCGAGCGATTACGCGAAAGCGGACCGGTGCAGGTGAGCACCAGGTCACCCAAGCCGGAAAGCCCGGCAAGCGTCTCCCTGCGCCCCCCACAGGCGACCGCCAGGCGGGTGATCTCTGCTATTCCACGAGTGATGATGGCCGCGGCGCTGTTGTGGCCCAGTCCCAGCCCGGCGGCGATGCCCGCGGCGATGGCGATGACATTCTTGAGTGCGCCACCCAGCTCCACGCCGATCACGTCATCGTTGGTGTACAGCCGCAAGGCGGGTGCGCTGAGCTCCTCCTGAAGCCGCCCGGCGAGCCGGCTATCGCCCAAAGCGATGGTGATTGCAGTGGGCGCGCCGGATGCCACTTCCTGCGCGAACGACGGCCCGCTCAGCGCGCCGCAGGGCAGGCTGCCATTGAGAATTCGCTCCGCCAGCACCTGCTCGATGACTTGCGTCATGCGCAGGAAGGTCTGGTCCTCGATTCCCTTGGTGGCGCTGACGATGATTTGTCCCGGCACAAGAAAGGGCGCCATAGCGTGATAGATTGCGCGCACATGCTGCGACGGCACGGCACTGATCACAATATCCGCGCCCACCACGGCTACGGCCAGATCCGTCAATTGATCTACCTGCGGAGGAATTGGAAACCCGGGAAGGTAGGTGCCCACTGCTGCCGAATGAGACCACAGGGCGATGGAGTGGTCTCCTCGGCGAGCGAGGCTCAGGGCGAGAGCGGTTCCCCAGGAGCCGCTGCCCACGATGGCGATACGGCTCATGCTCCCGTTTTCCTTGATGCACCGAAGCCATGCTCCGTGCCCTGCATGAGGCGCTGGATATTTTGCCGGTGCTTCACGATGACGATCCAGCAGCAAACGAAGACAAGGGTCCCCGACGCGTAGCCGTACCTGCCCGGGGAGAGCCACAGGGTCAGGAAGGGAAGCACAACCGCTGCCAGGATCGACGCCAGGGAGACATACCGGGTCAAGGCCACGACGGCAAACCATAGCCCCAGCGCAGTGAGCGCCGCCAGCCAGCAAAGTGCGAGGAAGACGCCAAAAGCAGTGGCCACGCCCTTGCCGCCCTTGAAGCGCAGCCAGACGGGAAACATATGGCCCAGAATCACGAACAGTCCGGCCAGGATGGCGAGGTTATGCATGGTCGCCGGGCCCTGGTTGCGGCCCAGCAGATCTGCCACTGCCACTGCGGCGTAACCTTTAGCGCCGTCGAGCACAAAGGTCAGGATGCCTAATCCCTTTGCTCCCGAGCGCAGCACATTGGTGGCGCCGATATTGCCGCTGCCCTTGGCTCGGATATCCTCCTTGTTCACCACCAGCACCAGGAGGAACCCGAAGGGGATGGAACCCAGCAGATACGCCACGCTGATTACGATCAAAGACAAAGACATGGTTGCATCCGGTTTGAGTGTAGCAGCGCTTGTGGCAAGCAACGCTAACTCGGCGATCTGGTAGATTAGGGCGCATGTTCAGCAGGTTTATCTCGAGGTATCTTTGCGCCGCTGCGGGGATGGCCGCCTTCGCGTTACCGGCTCATGCGGGCAACCCACTGGTGGTCAAGACGGATCAGGGTAAGGTCCAGGGAAAGGCAAGCGCCGACGGTCAGGCGCGCGACTATCTTGGCATCCCCTTCGCGGCGCCGCCCGTCGGTCCGCTGCGCTGGAAGCCGCCGCAACCCGCGGCCAAATGGCAAGGCGTGCGCCAAGCCACCAGCTTCGGGTCCAGGTGTTTCCAGCAGGAACATTTTGACGATATGGTCTTCCGCGATCCGGGTGAGAGCGAGGATTGCCTCACCCTCAACGTGTGGACACCCGCCGCCAAACCCAAGGGCAAATTGCCGGTAATGGTCTGGATCTTTGGCGGCGGGTTTGCCGGGGGTGGTACCTCGGAGCCTCGTCAGGACGGCGAACACCTCACCCGCAAAGGGGTGGTGGTGGTCTCCATGAATTACCGGCTGGGGATTTTCGGGTTTTTCGCCACCCAGGAGTTGGCCGCCGAGGATCCCCATCACGCAGCCGGTAACTATGGACTGCTCGATGAATTGGCTGCCATCCAGTGGGTGCGGCGCAACATCGCCCGCTTTGGCGGCGACCCGGACAATGTAACCATCTTCGGCGAGTCCGCCGGTTCCTTTGCCGTTAGCGCGCAGATGGCATCGCCGCTGGCCAAGGGCCTGTTCGCGCATGCCATCGGAGAAAGCGGCGGAGCGTTTGCCAGCAAGGGATTGAACTTTCCGCCGCTGCAAGAGGCTGAGAGGACGAATGAGGAATTTATTCGGCAGGCTGGTGGCGACAGCCGTCTCGCAAGCCTGCGCGCGGCGAGCAGCGAAGAGATTCTAAAGCTGGCCACCCACAAAGGCCTGGGCAGACCTCCCTTCGCGCCCGATATCGACGGTTACTTCCTGCCCCAGAGCGTCCCGGCGATCTTTGCTGCGGGCCAACAAGCGCACGTGCCGCTGATCGCGGGCTGGAACCAGGACGAAGGAACCAGCAACGTAGTAAGGGCACCGGAAACAGGGACAACGGAGGGCCTGCGCGCAACGGCTGTTAAGGAATTCGGCCCGCGGGCCGAAGAATTTCTCAAGGTGTATCACGCCAATGATGATGCTGAAGCGCTGCGCGCCGCGGAGGACTTCGCCGGCGACAACTTCCTGGTTTACTCCACCTGGGCGTGGCTCGAGGCGCAGGTAAAGACCGGCAACACGGCCTACCGGTATCTATTCGCGCAGCCCTCGCCAGGAGATCCCTTCCATCCCGTCTCTGCCGGTGCCTTCCACTCCGATGAGATTGAGTACGTCTTCGGCAACCTTGACTCGCGCAAAGGAGCGGCGTTCAGGCCAGAGGATTACAAGCTTTCAGAGCTGATCCAGACCTTCTGGACAAATTTTGCCAAGTCTGGCGATCCGAATAGTGCCGGCGCACCGCATTGGCCAGCCTATGATGCGGCCGGCAACTGGCAGGTGATGCGTCTGAGCCCGGACCCTGGAGCCGCTCCGGACCCGCATCGCGACCGGTATCTTTTTCTGGAGCAGGTTTGGGGACAATGAGCGAGCTGCTGTTCCTTTTTTGGGCCTGCTCCGTAGAATGAACTGACACATGCCCAATCCGCATCGTTCCACCGGCTTTGCTGATGAGACCCTGCCCGCGATCTGCTTGATCACCGCGGACGAGGACTTTCAGGGGGAGATCGAAGCGGAGCTGGCGCCGTGGTACCGGGTACGGCACCGCAACCACTACGGCGATACCGCGCTTTGGGTTCGCGAACAGCGGGCCCAGGCGGTGCTGGTCGATATCGACACCCAGGGCGAGGAAGCCCACGCCGGCGTCCGGGTGCTGCGCGAGCTGCGCATCCTAGAACGTGGCCTGGTCCTGATCTCGCTCAGCCGCTCACGCGCCCGGGGCGTCGAGAAGCAGGCTGTCGAAGCAGGCAGCGATGCTCACTTCCATAGTCCGATCGATCCGTCTGAGCTGCGCCTGGTGCTCAAGACCACGCTCGAAGGACGCATCGAGGAGATGGAACGCGCGCGCATGCAGCAGCAGGTGCTCGAGCGCAGCAAGTTTCAAGACCTGGTGGGCGCGAGCGAAGCCATGCACCGCGTCTACGACGCGATCTCGCAGGTCGCCGACAGCCGGATCAACGTGATCGTACGCGGGGAGAGTGGCACCGGCAAAGAACTGGTCGCCCGCGCCATCGTCGCCCTAAGCAGCAGGCGGAGCAAGCCGTTCATCAGCCTGAACTGCGCTGCCCTGCCGGAGAACCTGATCGAGTCAGAGCTTTTTGGTCACGAGCGGGGCGCCTTCACCGGCGCCAACGAGGCCAAACCAGGACAGATTGAGCTGGCCGACGGCGGTACGCTTTTCCTCGATGAGATCGCCACCCTCACCATGCCACTGCAGACCAAGCTGTTGCGCGTGCTCGAAGACCGGCAGGTGCAGCGGCTGGGTGGACGCCAGGGCCGGAAGATCGATTTCCGCCTGATCTGCGCCACCAACGAGCCACTGGAAGAGATGGCGCGCAATGGCAAATTCCGTGAAGACCTCTACTACCGTATTCACGTGGTGCCGATCCAGCTGCCGCCACTGCGCGAGCGAACCGGGGATATTGCCCTGCTGACGGACTACTTTTTGCGAATTCATCTAACGGCCAATGGCCTGGAGCAAAAGCGTCTTGCGCCTGACGCCCTGGCGGCGCTGGAAGAGCACTCCTGGCCGGGCAATGTACGCGAGCTGGAGAATCTGATCCAACGCCTGGTGATCATGGTGCCCGGCCCTACCATTGATCTGGAGCATCTGCCCCAGCAACTGCTGGCGCAGAGCGTAACCGCCCATGAAGCGATTCTGCTTCCATCTGGTGGAGTGCGCTTCGACGACGAGATACGGGAGCTGGAAGTGGCGCTGTTGGAAGCGGCGCTGCGGCGATCCAATGGCAGCAAGACGGCCGCGGCCCGGCTGCTGCATCTTGACTCACAGCGGATGAAGTATCTCTGCCGCAAATATTCGCTTTAGTCGGTAGGGGTTAATTTTTAGCCCCGTTAGGTTAAAAATTAACCCCTGCAGCTCCGTTTGCTTCCAGTTCTTCGAGCACGCAAGGCATCCTGGCTCTTCGGAGTTTGGCACTCTGCTTGCACTAGGGGACAGTGCAGTTAATCAAATATGCGTTGGAGACAAAAATGGCTCTGGAAAAGAAACCGCTGGCCGGCAAGAAGGCGTTAACCACACCCGCAAGCAAGAGCAAGCGGAACGTCAAAGGTAAAGTTGACACTACCAAGCCTTCGGCTACCAAAGTCGCCACCCCATTCATGCGTATTGGGCCGTAGCGCGAAAGTTTGGCATTTCGCATGCAGTAGTCACCGTGTAGGGCAACAAAAAATCAAACTTCGGAGAAAGCACAATGGCTATGGAAAAGAAGTCTCTCGTGAGCAAGAAGTCATCCACCGCAACCAAGGGCAAGACCTCCAAGTCCAAGGTTGATACCTCAAAGCCGGCCGCAAGCAAAGTCGTTGCAGCTTACTCGCCACATGGCAAACTGCCAATCACCAATTAGACAACACTCTCCACCGAACGAATCAAACACAGGGGTTCGCATCTCCTCATACGGATCATAGAGATGGCTATCAAAAAGAAATCGCTCAAAGGGGTCGAGAAGGCCAAGCCCAGCCAACCACAGGCTAGCCGTGTCGACCCGGATGGCAAAAGCGAGAAGCCTCCACAGATGATCCTGTCTAAGAAACTGGCAATGGCGAAGCTGGCAACTGCAAAGCTCTCGACGGCCAGGCTGGTGACGGCAAAAAAAATACACGGGTGATGGCTGATCTGCGTTGATAAAAGCGACAGCGGCTTGCTAGCCGCTGTCGCTTTTTCGTGTTACCAGAAATGGGTGCGCACCACATTTGCGAAGAGGATGGCTAGCCTGTAAGCCAGGCTATGGCGCGCACCGAAGATTTTTGCTTCCCCGCTCAAACCTGGCCGAACTTCGCCCTCCTTAGCTTCAACCGGGATGCGCGTAGTGTAAAAGGCGGGCAGTGCAATACCCTTGTAACCCTGGTTAGCTGTCACTCCTGTAGGCAGCGGAACAGCGGAACCCTCCATCGTCCCCAGCCGCCCGTGAATCTCGGAGAACTGAAAAGGTAGCTGCAGGGAGACAGGATCCCCAACCCGAACGCGATCCATTTCAGATACCGGAACAAACAACCTGGCTACCAGTTGCGTGGGATCGACGATGGTCAGCAACGGCTCACCCGTGGTGACGTCGCGGTTCAGCAGGCTTTGCGGATCCTCTGTCGCAACCACGCCTGCGGCAGGCGCGACCACCGCCAAATGCGCGCCCTCGTCC
Source organism: uncultured Acidobacteriaceae bacterium (assembly GCA_963787145.1). Lineage (GTDB taxonomy): Bacteria > Acidobacteriota > Terriglobia > Terriglobales > Acidobacteriaceae > PALSA-350. The sequence continues at coordinate 226,256 of CAWBBY010000028.1, read as the reverse complement.
CGCGCGGTGGCGCTGCTGCTGCGAGCAGCCTGCTGGGCCGCTAGCGCCTCTCCCAGCCCGGAATGGTGGAGCTCCGCGGTGAAGACGCGAGCTTGCGAGGAAGCCACCAGCGACGTTGCCTCTTCGCTGGCGCTGGCCGCATTCATACTCTGCAGCCGGGCTATCACTTGTCCGCTGCGCACCGGGTCTCCCTCTTTCACGTAGACGGCGACTACCTTGCCCGGAACGCCGGCGTGCACCTGGTGGGTCTCCCTGGGCTCAATCACAAAATAGGCATTCTCTCGCTTGCGTACTATCGGCACAAAGAGAAGGGCGAGCAGGGCCATGGCCAGCGCGGCGCGCAACGGTGTCAGGCGGAAAGCGGCGACGTTGGTGCGGTAGAAATCCCGGGAAAAGCTCCGCAGCGAACGCAGCCGGGAGCGAAAGATCACAAACCCCAGCAGCGCCGCGGGGACCACAGCGAGTTCGGCGAACCAGTGGAAGAAGACGTTGTAGCTGAAGCGGACGAAAAACAGCAGCAGCAGGTAGCTGTAAAGGCCGGAGGCCAGGGCATAGAAGAAGAACAGTGGCGCCCGCCGCCGGGAAACCACGGGAACATCCACAGGCATGCGGAAGATGTGACGCTGCACCCAGCCGATTAGAAACGTAGTAGAGCGCTCTTTGAGATCCGGGACGCGCACCCACTCCGCGAAAAAGTAGTAGCCATCGAGCTTGATCAGCGGATTGAGGTTGATCACCACCACCGCCAATCCGGTGAGGAGAATCAGCTTGTAACAGAAATCATGGGCCCACTCGCCGGGCTGGGTGTTGGTCCACACGATGGTCGCCGCACCGCAAAGTATCATCTCGACCCATATGCCGGCGATGATCGTGGCCATGCGCTGCAGCCTGCTGGCCGAAACCCAGGATTCGGTGACGTCGACAAAAAAACAAGGCGTGAAATAGAGAAACATCAGTCCCATGTTGTGGACCTCGCCGCCGTAGTGCTTGCAGGTGAGCCCATGGGCGCTCTCATGTAGGAAACCGATCGCGAAAAGTAGCAGCCAGAACTCTACCAGATCGGAGAAGGTCTTCTTGCCAAAGTCGTAATAGAGCTCAATGTCCGGAGCGAAAACACTCCATTTGGCGGTGAAGACCACAGCTCCGAAGAGGAAGAGCAGCACCGCCGCCAGCACCATCCATCGGTTGTAGACGTATTTCCCAACCTTCTCATCAAGGCGCGTAAGATACTGGTCCGGATCCCAGGCTGAGAACGAGATGTGCGCCACATTGAAGCTGGAGCCACTGGCGCGGCGGCTGCGCTGCGCCGCCAGCTTCTCATTCATGGCGATATTTTTTTCTTGCGGGTTCTGGTACCAGAAGCCGCCCTCGTCCATATTTTCGGCAAACGTCCGCACTTCTTCCGGGGAAAGCGGGATGCCGGTCTGGGTCTCGAACGCGGCTGCAATCTCTTCGTAGGAACGCACTCCGTCGAACAGCTGCGCGAGTTGCCATTGCGTCGGCTTTAGGCGTAATAGGTTGGCGGTACTTCGCTGATAGACCGAGACGATCGGCTCGCCGTCGGTGACGTCCTCGCGAATGATCAGGTCAGGGTCGACCCGCGGTGGGTTCTTGCGCGAGAGCCTGGTGCGGGGTATCTCGGGTAGTGCCGCGTCGAGTGCCTCACTCAGGTTCATCGTGGGCTCAGCTTCACCTGCATCGACATGCCCGGCTTCAACAACGGTGAGGGTTTTTCCAGATTGCCAATGACCTCGATACTGCCGCTCGCCGGATCGACGACCGGGCTCACGCGGAAGACGATTGCCGGCTGCTTGAGATGGGGATAATCCGTGGTGGTGAGCTCAAGTTTCGCGCCCCGAGGAAAGGAAGCCATCGCGGACTCGGGCACGGTGAAAAGAACACGGAGGGGTGCCTGCGCCGTGATCCAGAACAGGGCATCGCCCTTTTTTACCGCCTGGGCGTCATGCACCGAGCGGCGGCCTACCACGCCGTCGAAGGGAGCGGTGATGCGCGATTGGGTGAGCTCGACATCCGCGGCACGCAACTCGGCTTCGGCAGCGGCCTCCTCAGCCTTGTAGCGGGCCACCTGGGACTTGGTTTCGGTGAGCTTGTATTGCACATGCTCCCAGTCCTCGTCATCGAGTATTTTCTCCGCGCGCATGGCATCGGCTCGCCGTAGATCCGCCTCATTGCTCCTTTGCTCAGCCTCCCAGGTCTGTACCTGGGCGTCCAGGGAATCAATCCTGGCCGCCTTCTCCGCTCGTGCAGCCTGCAGTGCGCGATCATCCAGCAGTGCCAGCACTTCGCCGCGGCGGACATGATCTCCAATCTCAACCCTGACCGAGGTAACGCGGCCGTCGCGTTCGGCCACGACGTCGGCTTGTTGTTCCACGACCAGCGGGCCGACGGTAGTGAAGTCACGCGCTTCGCCCGTTGGCGGGGAGGTGGGACGAGGAGGCGCGTTTGGCCCCGTCAGGTAGGCGGATCCGCCCACCAACGGGGATGTCGCTGCGGCCACCGGCTCCGCAGCCGCACCGGATGCCGGCGTGGAAGCCAGAGCCACTGGGGCCGCGGGTCCCTGGCTACACCCCGCTAGACCGAACCCGGCAATGCAGCACAGCGCGGCCGCGATCCATTCGCAAGCGCTACGGTTGCCTTTTAATTGACTTCGCAGCATGGTTACCAACCGATCCAATCCCAAACCTGTTTCCAAAGCCATAATGCCGGCGCCCGCAGTAAAACAAACCCTGCTGGTCGAAAACCGGCGAAGATCTTGGCCCGGCCATCCATTCCGGTGCGCAGTTCTGCGCTCCCGTTGGGCACCAGCACGTGGGCGTAAAAAACACGTCCGTCAGCGCTGGGCTGTGCTTCGGGGCTGACGCTGAAGATCTGCCCGTGCAGGGTTTGTGCTGGAAAGCTATTCAGCTTGATGGCGGCCTGCTGCCCTGCCTGCACCAGGTGAGCATCCTCCTGATCCACGGCGATGTTAATGCGCGCGCTCGCCAAGTCGAGCACCTGAGCGAAGGCTGCGCCGGCGTCGAGGTGTTCGCCCGCGGCGTTTTGCAGATCGGGGGTCATTACGATGCCGTCGATGGGCGAGCGAAGTTGGGCATTGGCAATCCGTAACCGTGTCCGCTCCATTTCCGCATGCAGGTAGTCGGCCTGGGTCCGGTCTTCCCCCGCCTGTGCGGAGTGCCGGGCCAAATCGCCTTGCATGGCCAGCATGGCTGCTTCGTATTTGGCCTGCGCCGCCGTCAGCTGGTTACGCCATACCCAGTCGTCCATGGTGGCCAGAACTTCGCCCCGGCTCACGTGCTGGCCCTCCCGGGCGAACACGTTCGCGATCGTTCCCTCAACCGGCGCGGCGAGGGTGGCGACGGATTGCGGAGCCACCACGGCTGTGCCGCCAATGCGCAGCGGCAGGGGGCAGAAGATGAGCAACAGGATCACCGCCGCCACGGTGCCCAGTATCGTCCCTTGCCGCTTTCGGTCGCTGCGCAGAAATGCCTGTTTTCGCTGCACCAGCGGCTCCAGCAGCCCGATGAGCGGTACCTCCCGGTAGAGCAGGGCGTTGCGGATGGCTACCGTGGTTTGCCCGGCCAGGACCTTGATCATCTCGATGTGCGCTACCTCGAGAAAATCCGGGTCGCTACTTTCATAGAGCAGCAGTCCCACCCGTCCCTGGTCGTCGGACAGCGGGAGGGCAAAAAGGGCGCGATAATCGCTGGATTCGAAGTGCTTGCCGATAGCCGCGCGCACCTGGGCGTCCTCGGTTTCCGGCTCCTCCTCATGCTGGCGGATTAACAGCTGGCGGTCATAGTTAGATAGCCATTGCAGCAGTTCGCGCAGGTGCTCCACCTGGACGTCGCCGGATGGAATACTCTCCATGCCGGAGACGGCCTTCAATTGCAGCCGTCCACGATTGTCCAGCGCAATCGAACAACGCTCGAAGGGCAACACCGACTGCGGGCTGTTGACAATAATCTGCAGCAGGCGCTCGAGCCGAAGGGTGGAAGTGATCTCGGAGCTGACATGCACCAGGGCTTCAAGAATCTCCAGCTTGCGCTCGGCATGCATCAGGCTGGCGTTTTTGAGCGCGCTGCTCACGGTCTCTGACATGCTGTTCATGAAGAACAGGTCGTCGTCCGTGAAGCCTGCGCCTCCCGCCTTGTTGATGGCCTCAAGGACGCCCAGCTCGCTCTCGCCGCCATCCTGCGTATGCTCGATGAGCGGTACCAGCAGCACATCGGTGACCGCCGGGCCCCCGGGGGCTCGCGCATTGCGGGTCTTCAGCCGGGGGTCTTCAGGATCGTTGATCAACAGCGGCGCGCCTTCTTCCGCCATATCTCCGACATAGCCTTCGCCGGCGTCTTCCGTGGCGCCCACTTCGGCAGTCGCATCCTCTCCCCAGGCGGAGACCAGGCGCAGCCGGCCGCCATCGAACATCCATAGATGAATGGCCTGGCATGGCAGCATCGCAGCTACCTTGACCGGAATCAGTTCCAGCAGGGGCTCGAAATCGAGCGTCTCGTTGAGCGATTTTTCCAGGTCATAAAGCTGGGTCAAGCGGTGGATGGAGTCGAGCAGATTCTGCCGCTGCTCCTCGTACTGCTCTGCCGACCCAAGGGCAGTGACGGCCAGTTGTGCTAGCCCCTCAAGCGCCTGCAATGCGGTCTCGGTAAGTGGGTCGCTGAAGCTGACGATCTCGAAGGTCCCGACCAGCTCTTGCTCCCGCAGCAGGGGCAAGTATCCAATGGACCGGATGGTGCGCAGCACGTGAATGTGAGCGTAGTCTTCGCGGGCCAGCTGGCCGGCGGAGTAGACTGTGGGGCGCGGCGATCCCAGCAAGGGAGCGAAGAGGGGCGCGGTGGCAGCGATGGACGGGTCTACTACCGAAATCTCGTCGGATACGCCGAGCACGGTCCAGAAGGCCCCTTCTGCGCTCGAACGCAAGCTGTAGAGTGCGCAAGCGCTGCCGGGGAGCGCCTTGTGCACGGCATCGGCCAGCAATGCGGCGCGCGCGGCGACCTCGGGCGAGGCCAGCAGGGACTGGGCTAGCTCCGAGAAGTGTTCGCTGTTCAGCCGACTGCCGGTTTCAATCTTCATGGACCTGTCGCGTCTGCTTGACGTATGTGGCAGGATAGGTTGATTGTTAATCTGGTCGGAGAGTACAGCATTTTTCAATTTTCGGCGCGGCTTTTTCTGGAAGAAAAGCCGCACATGGGTACATTGGCTCGTGCAGAGTAGAAGTGAAAATACTCTAGCAAGCGGTATTTTGGTGTAAAGCAAATTCGTGGCCGGGAGAGGACGCCGTGGATCTTGATATTCGACAGAGCGGAACTATTTGTTGCCTGAAGCTGAAGGGCCCGCTCAAGTATGGGGAAGGTGTCAAGCAGCTTGACGAGGCGGTCGAGGGCGCGCTCGGCAGCGGACACATTCACCTGCTGCTGGATCTTTCCGCGATGCCCTACATCGATTCCAGCGGGATCGGTGCAATCGTTGACGCCCTGCGCCAAGCCAAGAAGGTGGGTGGGGACGCGAAGCTGGTCAGTCCATCGCCTTTTGCGGCCAAGACCTTCAAAATGGTGGGTATCCTCAGCCTGTTCAAGGTCTATGACAGCGAGGCTGAAGCTGTGGAGGCATGCCCCGTCTGAGGGTCAGGGCGCTCGCCAGAACCTTCTGGGTCCCTTTCCCGGGTATCCGAAAAGAAACCGCAGGTCCCTCCACTACGCTCCCCCGGATTTCCTGTTGGAGTTGGTGGCGTTGGCGAACTTCATGCGGCTTTCTCTAGGAAAGCCGCACACGCGGACGTTGGTGAGTGCCGCGTAGCAGGAAATCCGGGTTCGCTCCGGTCGGGATGACAATTCCGTTTGGGGCCAAGGGCGAGACGCCTAGCGCCCGTTCAGCAACAGAATTGTCATCCCGACCGGAGCGAAGCGTAGTGGAGGGACCTGCGGTTTTCTGCAGTCTATTTCAACTTGCGGCGAACCATATCCAGCGCCAGCTGGCTGGTCCAGGAGCGAATGTGTTCCCGGTCGCCGCCAAAGCGCCGTTCCACCACGTCGGTTTGCTTGCCATCGGCGACCGCAACGTAAACCAGGCCGATGGGCTTTTCTTCCGACCCACCTCCCGGACCGGCAATGCCGGTGACCCCGACACCAAAGGTTGCGGACGTCTTATTGCGAATTCCCTCGGCGAGAGCCACCGCTACCTCCTTGCTGACCGCGCCGTGGGCTTCGATCATGGACGGAGGAACGCCGGCGAAGAGACTCTTGAGCCGGTCGCTGTAAACCACCGCTCCGCCTAGAAACGATCGCGAACTACCGCTGATGCTGGTCAGGCGCTGCGCCACCAGGCCTCCGGTGCAACTCTCCGCCACCGCCAGCGTAGACGCAGTCATGCCCAGGTAGTAGAGAACGATCTGTTCCAGGGACTCGCCCTGCGAAGAGTAGATATACTCCTCCAGCTCTTCTTCGATTTTTCCCGCCAGCTCGTCCACTCTTGCCTGGGCTAGCTCCTGGTCCCCCTTGGAGCAGTTCAGAATGAGCGTGATATCGCCGGTGTGGGCAAGGATGGTGGTATCCACGTCCTTGTATTTGGTGTAGATCGGCGCGATGCGCGCATCGGCCTGCGATTCTCCGATCATGGCAATCTTGAGCGTGCGCGTGGCAATGGTTCGCTTGGGGACCACGGCGCGCAGCCGGTCCATGCATTGCGCGTCAAACATGGCCTTCACTTCCGAGGGCGGCCCGGGCAGCAGAATCACCAGCTTGCGATGCTCACCATAGACGGTGTCCAACCATTGCCCGGGAGCCGTGCCCCGGGCATTTTCAAGCACCACCGAGCCGTCCAGCACATCGGCCTGGCGAGCATTGTTTTCCGTCATCTGCGCGCGGCGGGCAGCGAAGCGCGCATAAAGTGCGCCGACAATCTCCGGGTGGCGGCGCAAGCGAATGCCCAGCGCCTCTGCAACTGCCTGGCGCGTCAGATCATCTTCCGTGGGGCCCAGACCACCCATGGTGATTACGATGTCCGTGCGTCCCAGCGCAATGCGAACCGCGCTGATGAGGTGCCCCAGGCGGTCCCCAACGATGGTTTTGAAAACCACGTTTACGCCCAGCTGCAGCAACCGATCAGTGAGGAAGAGGGAATTTGTGTCCTGCCTGTAAGGCGAAAGCAGTTCTGAACCAACAGCAATAATCTCGCAATTCATCCCGACTTCGTTGCCTGCCTGTTTCCACTAAGAATTTGGTATCCCGCCTGGGCACGCGCCAAACGTTCTAGAACAAGCGCACGCCTTCGATGCCCAACGGTACATCATAGACGGCGCCATTGGCAGCCAGGATCGCGTTGCCACCGGGTACAAACGCGAGACCCACAATGCCGGAACCCGCGAGGACGACGGAGGCTTGTCCCGCCGGGGTAATGCAGACGATTCCGCGGGTGCCGTGGAAGGAGGCAGAGACATACACGTTGCCCGCGACATCAAACGCCAATCCCTGCGGGCGGCCCAATCCCTGGTAGTACACCCGCACCACGCCGGCGTGATCGATGGCATAGATCGAGTCATAGCTGGAGGTGCTGGGAGCGGTCACGAAGAGCGTTCCATCCAGGCCAAAGGCAAGATGATAAGCAGCAATACTGGGTTCCAGCGTGGCAAAGACGAAGATCTGCCGGTCCTGGGCGATTTTGAAGATGGTTCCACTGCGGTCGCCCACATAGAGGTTGCCGGCGGAATCAAACGCAATCCCGGTAGCGATGCCCATGCCTTCGGCATACACCGAGGACACACCCTGGGGAGAGACGCGGTGTACGGTGCCGTCCAGCCGCGAAGAGACATACAAGTAGCCATGGGAGTCGAGCGCCAGGCCCGTGGCATTTGTAATCCCGCTCACCAGGGGTTGCATTTCTCCCGCAGGAGTGATGCGGTAGACCGAAACCGCGGTCTTTTGCCCCCGCGGGCCGGAATCCGTGGAGAAGATATTGCCCTCGGCATCCACTGCGGGATTGCCGACCGGATGCAGATTTCCAGCCAGCAGGCGGGCGATTTTGAGACGAATCGTATTGCTCGATTGTCCGTTTTGCCGGATCTCAAGTCTCCCCGTCTGCACATCCTCAGGTATGCGAACGATCATGCGGTTGGAACGGCTGAGCAGAACCGGAGCCAGGATCCCGTCGAGCACGGCCACCGGCAGGCGAGAGCGCACGGCGCCCAACAGGGTACCGCGCACCTCGACTTCACCGCCTGGAAGCGCTGCATCCGGCATCGCGGAATCGATCCTGGGTGAGTTCGGAGTAGGTGACTCTTTGGAGAATCGCATCGGCTGAATCCCTGCATGCTAGAGCATTTTGTCTTCTTACCCAATCCAGTGCTGCAGCGCCTGCATCAACAGCAAAGCATACACGCCCGCAGCGACATCATCGAGCATGATTCCCCAGCCTGCGGGCAAGCCCTCGAGCTGTCTGGCAGGCCATGGTTTCACGATGTCAAATAAACGAAAGAACAGAAAACCGGCCAGCAAGTGACTCAAGTTTACGCGCGAATGAATCAGCGCAATCCATTGCCCGGCGACCTCATCGATCACCACGTGTCCCGGATCCTCCCGTCCGCTCTCCTGCTCCACGCGGGTGGCGGCGGGAATTCCGATCGCCAGGGCCCCCAAGGCAGCTGCCAGCGTAAGCCACGCCAGCGGCCCTGGAGCCAGATGTAGACCCATGGCCGCCGCCAGCCAGAGCAGGGCGGCAGCGGCAGACGCCCAGGTTCCCGGCCCGGGCCGGAGCAGTCCGGCGCCCAGAAAAGTCGCCACCGCCCAGGCCCATGCTGTCTTTCTGCCTATCGCTGCATCACTCATCACCGGACGAGCGAGGCCGCATCCCTTCAATCTCTTCCAGCAGTTCGGGATCGAGGACCGGCGATGAGATACGGTATACGCCGCTGGCCCATTTTCCCAAGTCGATGGTTTTGCAATGCTCGCTGCAGAAGGGAAAATCCGGATCGTTCACGGTGACAATCTGCCCGCATGTGGGGCAGCGCAGGCTTTTAAGTTTTTTCCCCGAGGGACTCATCTCTACATTTCCTTGTGGGTCAAACGGCCGACAATTCTGCCTACCAGATCGTAATCCTGCGACTCAGTAATTTCGCATTGGTAAAAATGCCCGGGGTCCAGCTGGTCAAAGGGTCCGAAGTCGTTGATAAAGACCTTGCCGTCGATCTCCGGCGCCTGATGCTCCGTGCGGCCCTCCCATAACAGCGGAGTTTCCTCGGAAGCTCCTTCCACCAGGAGCTCAAAGTTCCGCCCTACCAGGCTCGCCCTGGATTTGCGGCTGATCGATTGTTGCAGGCGCATCAGGGAGCGGCGCCGCGCCTCAATGGTTCGGGAAGGCACTTTATTTCCCAGGTGGAAGGCCCCCGAGCCTTCTTCGTCGGAGTAGCTAAAAACTCCCAGCCAGTCGAGCTTGGCAGCGCGGACGAAATCGCTGAGGACGGCATAGTCCGCTTCGGTTTCGCCGGGAAATCCGGTGATGAAGGTGCTCCGGATAGCTACGCCGGGCACACTGGCCCGCACACGCTCGATGGTTTTCAGAAAGATGTCGGCATTGCCGCCGCGCCGCATGCTTTTCAACACCGGGCCAGAGGCGTGCTGGAGCGGCATGTCAAGGTACTTGCAGATCACTTCATGCCGGGCAATGGTGTCGAGCAGTCGCCCGGTGATCTTGTTGGGATAGGCGTACAGGAAGCGCAGCCATTTGAGGCCGGGGATTCGGGCCAGGGTGTCGAGCAGTTGCGCCAAGCCATCCTTTAGCCCCAAGTCTTCGCCGTAGCAGGTAGTGTCCTGGCCAATCAGTGTGAGTTCGCGCACGCCCTGGGCGACCAGCTGCTCGGCTTCGGCGACCACGGATGCGAAGCGCCGGGAGCGAAACTTGCCGCGAAGATTGGGGATGACGCAGAAGCTGCAGGGATGGTCGCAGCCCTCAGCGATCTTGATGTACGCCGAGGATTTGCGCGTCGCCAGCAGGCGGGGCGTGGTGTGGTCGTACAGATATTGGGGGAGTTTCGGCTGCGCGCCCTCCCACGTTTCGCGAGCAAAGCGGCCCTGGGACTCGCGCAGATCACCCTCGGCGCGCGAGGCCACGTTCTGGCCGGCGTCGCTGCGAAGGATAGAAAATAACTGTGGTGGATCGAGCGGCGGCGGGTCGGGCGCTTCGAGCCCGGCGGCGGCCAGGATTGCCTCCAGTTCCCCGGTGCCCACCACGGAATCCACTTCGGGCATGTTCTTGCGGATTTCGTCGCGATAGCGTTCCACCAGGCAGCCGGCCACGATCAACTTGCGTGCTCTGCCGGATACCTTGTGCTCCGCCATCTGGAGGATGGTGTCGATCGACTCCTGCTTGGCTTTATCGATGAAAGAGCAGGTGTTAACCACCAGAATGTCTGCCGTCTCCGGGCGGTTGGTAATCTCCGCGCCGGCCCGGTCAAGCAGGCCCATCATGACTTCGCTGTCGACCAGATTCTTGGGGCAACCCAGGCTCACAAACCCAATACGCGTCCGCGGCTCGAGCACTCCCGAAGCACTGCCGGCGACGCCGGCAATGCTGATTGGCGCTCGTTCTGTTAACTCTTGCTTCACCTTTCCATTCTAGAGCAATCAGGCAGTTACTGCTTATGCACCATGCGGCCAAGAGGTTGGAAACGCCGCCGTGCTGAATCGCACTATTACTCCAAAGGCACACCTCGTTTGTCGATCTACACAACCTCCAGGGTGCTTAGAACGTCTATTTAAGTGTTAAGAAGGGAGGACGCTCATGCAAGTTCCCATCATTGCAGGCGTGGAACGCCCGCATCATGTCGACATGAGCGAGCCGATCAAGTGCGCCGTAGTTGTCAAGCCGACCCGGGCATCAAGGCACCGGAAAGATATGCTGCGATACCTGGTTCTGGTCGTCGCGCTGTTGGCGGTGGTGCTCTTGATTGCGATCGCGTTGTATTACACTCACGGGAATTCTGTCACTATTGAACACGTCAGTTCGCTCGCTCCCCACCCCACATTGCGGGCTTGAGCTGATTCCTGCTGTTACTCGCGTCGATTCACAGGCAAAGTGAGCAACCTCGTTCGCCGCAGCGGGCATCCCAAGCGTTCGAGGTGAAGCGATGAGCGAAGAGCATGTGAAGGGCGGGTTCGAGAAAGTAGGCGGCCGCATCAAGGAGGCTGTTGGTGCGCTCACGGGCGATGAACGCCTGAAAGCCGAAGGCCAATTCGATCAAGTTAAGGGTGGAGCACACCAGGCGTGGGGCGACGTAAAGGATGCCGCCAAGGATCTGGCTGCGCGGCTCCACCAGAACACGGTCAAGGGCGAAGTCGCGGCCGAGCGAGAGGGGGCTGCGGAAAGAGACGCGCTGAAAAGGACAGATCTTCCTTAGTGTTTTGCGACCGACTGTGAAAGGTACAAATGAAAGCGTTAGGTGTAGTACTGATCGTTCTGGGTGTGCTGGCTCTGGCTTACGGCGGATTCACGTATACGCACCAGAAGAAGGTGGTTGATCTGGGGCCCATTCAGGCCTCCAAAAAAGAAACAAGCACCGTGCCGTTACCCCCGATCCTGGGCGTGGTTGCCATTCTCGGCGGCGGTGTTCTTCTTGTCACGGGCAAGAAATAGGCCAAGTAGAGTCACTCTCTGTCTTTAAGAATCGCGGCCATTAGGCGTGGGCTCCGCCGTCCGTGGATGACCGCGATGACCCACAACGGCTTTTCCTCTGGCGCGTAAGCAATCAGATATTCGCGCACGAGAATGAAGCGCAGAGGTTGTGACGTAAGGTGCGGCCGCCTCTGGCCGCGATTTGGAGAGGCCACGAGCTCCTCAATGGATTCCAAAATTTCCGCGATCATTCGGTCCGCAGCGTCGAGACTATCCGCACGAATGAATTCCCAAATTTCGTCCAGGTCAAAAGAGCTTCTGGGTGGAAGGCGTATCCGGTCATGAACCGGGAGCTGAACGACGCGCGGTCGCGCTCTTTTCACGGAAATGGGTAACAATCTCTTCGCCTGAAATGGGCTTGGCCCTGCCGCTTTTCAGGTTCTCGTAGCGATCGGTGAGCATTTCTCGCGTCCGCGCAAGCTCGTCGAAGTAGCATGCTACGACATCCTGCACAAGCTCGTCGGCCGTCCCGCGTCCGCTCAGCGCTGCGAGTTCCTTGAGCTTCTTTTCCGTCTCCGGGGAGAAGTGCACTTCCATGGGTTTCAAGATACGGGAAAAGCCAAGCTCGGGCAACGAAACGAAACCCGTTGTCACTGCGGAGTGATGATTCCGCCGGCGCGATGCCGCGCCGGCAGAGTCACTCCCCGGTGGTCCTTTTCTACTTCCTCCCGGCTGTGGCCTGCCGGCGCGGGAAGCTTCAGGTTCATGGCGGCGGCCGTCACGTCGGCGTATTTAAGACCTGCTCCGGTGTTGAAAATCACCACTTTGTTCTCGGGAGAAAGCCATCCGCTCGCTAGCAGGTGATCGTACGCCGCAGTCGCGGCGGCTCCTTCGGGAGAGAGAAACAGCCCCTCATGACGTGCCCAATCGAGCAGCGAGTCTAAAATCTGCTGATCGTCGAAGTCCAGGACAATCCCTCCCGACTTCCGGACAATATCGAGAATAAGCGCATCCCCATAGGGCTTTGGGACACGCAGGCCGGAGGCGAAGGTGGCTCCGTTGGGCCACATCTGCGAGACAGGCTCACCTTGCCGGAACGCCTTGGCCACGGGAGCACAGCCCGAGGCTTGCACCGCAATCATCTTGGGTCTTCTGCGGCCGGTTACCCAGCCCAGGGCTTCCATCTCCTCGAAGGCCTTCCACATCCCGATCAGCCCAACTCCGCCGCCAGTGGGATAGAACACAGCGTCGGGATATTGCCAGCCTGATTGCTCCACCAGTTCATATCCCATGGTCTTCTTGCCTTCCACGCGAAACGGCTCCTTCAGGCTGGAGATGTCAAACCAGCCCTCTGCCTCCTTGCGTTCGGCGACTATGCGGGCACAATCCGAAATCAAGCCGTCCACCAACGTTACCTTCGCGCCGTAGGCTACGGCTTCCAGGTAGTTGGCCAGGGGAACGTCGCGGGGCATAAAAATATGGGCCTCAATGCCGGCCGCTGCCGCGTAGGCCGCCAAGGCGCCGGCGGCGTTGCCGGCGGATGGCACAGCGAGCTTGCTCAAGCCGTAATGGCGCGCCATAGTGACGGACATGGAGAGCCCCCGCGCCTTGAAGGTGCCAGTGGGGTTGGCCGCCTCTTCCTTGAGGAAGAGGTTAGGATAGCGCCGGCTGCGCAGCATGGGAGTGAAGCCTTCGCCCAGCGTAACCGGCTCCGCGGCAGGCAGAACGGCGGCATAACGCCACATGCCCAGGGAGGTGGGGGCGGCTGCGGCCCGGGCCTGGATATCCTCCCGGGAAGCTGATCGGCCCAGTGCAGCCATGTCATAGCGCACGAAAAGCACCCCTCCACATTGAGGGCAAAGGCTTTGCGGGATTTCGGCCGTAATTTGGGTGCGGCAGCGGGAGCATTCCAGATAGGCAATCGAGGGCATAAATTCATGATATTTGAGGGTTTCCATTTGGGTGCGTCACCGGCAGCGAGGGGAGGCAACAGGTAAAATAGAGGAGTGAGTATCCAGCTAATTGCAATTGATATCGACGGCACCCTAACGCCTTCCACCGGCCCCCGAATCAGCGCCCGCAATTGCGCGGCGTTACAAGCGGCGGAAGCCGCCGGCATTGAAATCGTCATTGCTACCGGCCGCAGGCAGGCCTTCGCTATGCCGCTGATTGCCCAGGTCGGTTTGGATGAGAACTCGGTGATGATCTCTTCCAATGGAGCGGTGGTGCGCGGTTTTGATGGACAGTTGTTGGATCGCCGCTTTCTGCCCGTGGAAACAGCCCGGCAGCTGTGTGTTGCCCTGCGCGGCTACGGTACCCTGGTGTTCACCTTCGACCGCGAAGGGACGGGCTCCCTGGTGATCGAAAACCTCAAACAGCTCCATGCCCGCATCGACCGTTGGGTGGAGGCAAATCGGCCGTACCTGGTCGAGGTGCAGCCCATCGAGCGAGCCTTCGATGCCGGCGAGGAGCCCATCCAGGGTATGGTCTGCGGCACGGTTGCGGAAATGATCGCCGTGGAAAGGCAGTTGCTGCTGAGCGACGTGGCGGGGCAGATTGCCATGCACCGCACCGAATATGCTGCGCGTAACCTAAGCATTCTAGACCTTTTACCTCCCGGTTGCTCGAAGGGGGCAGCGCTCGATAGCCTGGCCCGCATCCGCGGACTGGAGCGGAACCAGATCATGGCCATCGGCGACAACCTCAATGACTTAGAAATGCTGGAATATGCCGGGCGTGCGGTGGTGATGGCCAATGCCAGCGAGGAGGTCCTCGCCCTGGCCACGCGCCGGCGGTGGGAGGTTACCGCCTCGAATGATGACGACGGCGTGGCCTTGGCCGTTGAAGAGGTAATCCGCCAGACCCTGGCAAAGCGGGATGCCGAAGGTAACGGCGTCGAGGAAATTGCCGGGAACGCCGTGGTAGAGTTTGCCCAATGAGCAAAATGTCCACCTTCGGGTGCTGGCTGGGGTTCCTCGCTTTGCTGGGGGCAGTCCCCGCCGTGCACGCAGCCGAAGAAGTCACCTTGACGAATGGCTTTCACCTTCTGTGCGATCACCGGGAGGAAACTGGCGGCAGGGTACGGCTGTATATGAGCCAGGGCAGCGGCAACTTCGTGGAAGTGGATGCGGCCGAGATTGCCTCAGTGGACACGGTTCCCGATCCGCCTGCGGCGCCCAGCGGAGGAATCGCTGAGCCGAAGCTTACGGATGCGGATGTGCACCAGTTGATCTCCAAGGCTGGGGCGAGCCATAACCTGGACGTAGACCTGTTGGCGAGCGTCGTGCGGGCAGAAAGCGGCGGCAACATCCATGCCGTAAGCCGAACCGGGGCGCAGGGTCTGATGCAGTTGATGCCTGGAACGGCGGCGCAGCTCGGGGTAGCAGACAGCTTTCGCGCGGATCAAAACATCAATGGCGGTACCGCGTATCTGGACGCTTTGCTGGTGAGGTATCACGAGAATCTGGCCTTGGCGCTAGCGGCCTATAACGCCGGGCCGGCAGCGGTGGACAAGTACCACGGTGTGCCCCCCTACCGCGAGACCCGCATTTATGTAGCGCGGGTGATCCGTGAATTCAATCGCAGAAAGCAGCTGGAGAAGGCTGAGCTGCGGATCAATAGCATCAGCGCCTCTGGAACGAAGCAGTAAACTGCCAAGCTGCTCTCAACCCGTCGACTGGTCACATTTTGGAGTCGTATCGTGAAAAAGCATCCATGGATAATGTACCTCGCGGGAGCTATTCTCCTGGGAGTTCTGGGGTGGGTGGTCCACACCCGGGTCCACTTTCAGTGGAGCGTTTTTCGCGATCAGTTGCAGCATGTGGATTGGTGGCGCATCACTCTCGGCGTAGCCATGATCCTGTTTTGTTACTGGCTGCGCGCGGCGCGCTGGGCGGTGTTGGTGAAGCCGCAGAAGAAGGTCACCTCGTTCTCCTTGCTGGGCTCGCAGGTGATTGGTTTTACGGCGGTCGCCCTCTTCGGCCGATTGGCCGAACTGGTGCGGCTTTACCTGGTCGCGCGGCGAACTAGCCTGACCTTTACTTCCCAGATAGCGGTCTACACGGTGGAGCGCATGTTCGACCTGGGCGCGATGGCGCTGATCTTTTCCGGCGCCTTGCTGTTGGCGCCGGACCGCGCCACGCTGCCCTATCACGAGGCCTTGCAGCACGCCGCGCTGGGCGGCTTGGTGGTGGCTATTGCAATAGCCATTTTCGCCATCACCGTGCGCGCTTCGGGCCGTGCGGTTGCCCGCCTGGCGGAAAAAAGCTTGAGCTCCATATCGCACACGCTCGGTCATTCGGTGGGGGTCAAGATTCACGCCTTTCGCGACGGTCTCGACTCCATAGCCACGCTAGGTGATTTCCTTCGCTCCCTGGGGTTTTCACTGCTGATGTGGGGCTTTATCTCAGCGGCTTATCTGGAGACTACCCGGGCTTTCGTGCTTTCGCCGGAGTTGTCTGCGATGACGCTTGCACGCTGCATGGTCTTGATGGCGGCCAGCATGGTTGGCTCGGTGGTCCAACTGCCGGTGCTGGGGTGGTTCACCCAGATCGGCGTTACCACCGGGGTGATGCAGAAGGTCTTCCATGTGCAGTTCGAGCCGGCGCTGGCCTGCGGTACGATGCTGCTCATCGTGACGTTCATGTGCGTGATACCGGTCGGCCTGATTTGGGCTCGGATTGAGCATGTTTCGCTCAAGAAGGTTTCCGAACAGTCGGAGCAGTTTGCCCATGACGATGCGGAGCCGGCGGTCAGCGAGGCCTGAGCGCTCCCACGGAGATCGAGTTAACCGACTGCACCATCCCGCTGGCCGGTGGAGTTTCTGAGGGATAACGGTTGGTGGCTTTAGCCTCTCCGGTCTGCTACGCTTTATTCATGCGGGTTACCGTAGAAATCCCTGACCAGTTCGTCCAGCACATCGTGCCCGCAGGCCACGATGCCGCCCGCGCTTTATTAGAAGAAGCGGTGGCTGGGGCATATCGGGATCGTCGGCTGACTATGGAGCAGGTGCGCCAACTCCTCGGTTTTGGAACGCGCATGCAGGTGGATGCCTTCCTTCAGGCGCGTGAGATTTACGACTATACTGTCGAGGATCTGGATAAGGACATGGCCACGTTGGACCGGCTGCTTGCTAGTAAGACCCGGTAATTGTAGGCATGATCGTTATTGCCGATACCAGTCCGCTTAATTACCTCATTCGTCTTGGCCAATCTGATCTTCTTCGAAACATCTACGGCCGCGTGCTCCTTCCACGTTCTGTCTTGATTGAGTTGAAGCACCCGGAGGCCCCTGCCGAGGTACGCGCCTGGGCATCTGCGCCCCCTGTGTGGATTGAGGAGACACAAGCGAAGCAACTAGATACGAGTCTTTCGCTGGAACTTGGAGCAGGAGAGCGCGAGGCGATTAGCCTTGCCCTTGAGGTTCATGCTGACCTTCTTTTGATCGACGAGCGGGCTGGCCGAAGGGCGGCTGAAGCTCGGCATATCGCGGTAGCCGGCACGCTCGCTGTTCTTTTGCAAGCATCCGTACGGGGTTACATCGACTTCCCAGAAGCCATGGAGCAACTTCGTCGATACGGGTTCCGCACGTCGCCGCCTATTGAAGCGTTCGTGATGGCGCGATATGAACAAATCAAAAAGGGTCAACCCTGAGTATCAAGCGCAATCTCTCTGATCCCAAGCTCAGTTCCAATTTAACAATTTTCTGCATCGCGGTAACGATCGAGTCAATCCAAAAAAAGCCGAAAAAGGCGCAGCCGGTTCGGTAAGCCCGGCCTCCTGCGGGACCCCATCTCGCAGCCTCTGTCTACCCGGAAGGGTAAGACCCACGGCGATGGCGGTAGTGCGCGTGCACTGCTTGACTGTCGCATGGGTTAGCAGACTGCGGTTTCCCGGTGCTTTTCCATGCGACTGCTTCCAACCGAAGGAGATCGCATCAATGACAAGACTCAATCACATCAATCTGGCCGTATCGGATGTTCCCCAACTAACCCGCTTCTTTGAGGTAGGCTTTGGCTTCCGCGTGGCGGAACAGCGCGGCTTGGGCAAATTTGCCGTGCTGCTGGGCGAAGAGGGCTTTGCCCTCATTCTCATGCACGACAAGAAGGTCACGGCCACAACTTACCCTGCTCTGTTCCATGTTGGTTTTCTGCTGGGCTCTGAGCAAGACGTCAAGCAGCACCATGCGCGCATCACGGAAGCGGGCTTCGAGGCGCCGGTGCCTGCCATTCTGGAGCGCGGAGGAGACAACACCTTCGGCTTCTACTGTCACGCACCGGGTGGCGTGATGGTCGAGGTGAGTGCCCGGGCAGAGTGACAGAGAGCAGGAGAGGGGTGAGAGCATGGGCTCACACCCCCGTTCCTTTGGTTTGCGGGTGCACCGTGCCGCGACTGCTAGAATTTAGCTACTGATGAAATGCCCTTATTGCGGCTTCGCGCAGGATCGAGTGGTGGATTCGCGCGAAAGCAAAGAAGCGGACTCGATTCGCCGCCGTCGCGAATGCGAGGGTTGCAACAAGCGCTTTACCACCTACGAGCGCATCGACGAGATCCCTTACATGGTCGTAAAAAAAGACGGCCGCCGGGAGAAATTCGAGCGCCAAAAGGTGCTGAGCGGCTTGCTGCGGGCATGCGAGAAGCGGCCCGTTTCGGCGGCCAAGCTGGAAGCAATCGTAGATGAAACCGAGGCCTTTCTCGTGGATTCGCCGGAGCGCGAACGCACTACCAACCAGATCGGCGAGCTGATCATGAACCATCTGCGGACGATCGATAAGGTGGCCTACATTCGCTTTGCCAGTGTTTATCGGGACTTCAAAGACGTCCGCGAGTTCAAGGAAGAGCTGGAGCAGTTACTGAATACCAGGGAAGCATCGAAGACCGGCAGACGATAGAGCGGCACAAGCAGGAGAAGGAATGGCAGCAGGATCACAGGGCTCGGCCCGAACACACACAGTTACACTGATCGCGGGAGACGGCATCGGACCGGAAGTGACCGAGGCCGTAGTACGTATCCTCGAAGCGGCAGTCGAGGGAACCGGTGCGAAGTTCGCCTGGGAGCCCTTCCTGGTGGGCGCCAACGCATTTGAGAAGTATGGCGAGTACATTCCACAGGCGGTGTATGACTCGATCGAGCGCAACCGCCTGGCGCTGAAAGGCCCAGTCACCACGCCGGTAGCCGGTGGTTTCTCATCCATCAATGTGCACCTGCGCAAGAAGTTCGAGCTGTTCGCGAACTTCCGCCCGATCAAGAACCTGCCGGGGATGGATATGCGCTATCCGGGTGTCGATCTGATCATCGTGCGCGAGAACACCGAAGGCGAGTATGTCGGGCTGGAGCATGAAGTGGTGCCGGGAGTGGTGGAGTCGCTGAAGATCGTCACCGAGAAGGCTTCGACCCGCATTGCGAAGTTTGCCTTTGAATACGCGCGCAAGTTCAAGCGGCACAAGATTCACGCCATCCATAAGGCAAACATCATGAAGATGTCTGACGGGCTCTTCCTGCGCTGCGCGCGCGAGGTGGCGAAAGGTTTTCCCGAGATTACCTACGGTGAGCACATCGTCGACAACACCTGCATGCAGCTGGTCATGAACCCGTACCAATACGACACCCTGCTAACTGAAAATCTCTATGGCGATATCATCAGCGACTTGTGCGCGGCATTCGTGGGCGGCCTGGGACTTGTGCCGGGCGCCAATCTGGGCACCGAGTGCGCGATTTTTGAGGCGGTGCATGGGTCGGCGCCCGACATTGCAGGCAAAGACATGGCCAACCCCACAGCGCTGCTGCAATCAGCCATCCTGATGCTGCGCTACGTGGGCGAGGACAGCACTGCCGATCGTGTGCACGCGGCGCTGGAAAAGGTTTACATCGAGAAGAAGACCCTTACGCGTGATGTGGGCGGAAACAGTGGTACTAAAGCCTTTACCGGCGCCATCCTGGCTGCGCTGTGAGCACAAAGCAGCATTGACCGCCGTGATGCGGGTAAAGCCTGTCGCCCGCGGAATAGTCTAGAATTAACCAGAATCTTTTCACGACGATACGTCCATGCAGACACGACACAAGATAGGCATTCTTGGCGCTACCGGAGTCATCGGTCAGCGCTTCATCCAGTTGCTCGAGGGGCACCCCTGGTTTGAAATCACGTGGCTGGCCGCGAGTGACAAATCCAGCGGCAAAAGCTACGGCGAGGCCGTGCGCTGGAAGCTGGATACTCCCCTCCCCAGCCGCATCGCCGCGATGATGGTTTCACCCGCGGCTCCTGAAGGGGCGCCGGGCGTTATCTTCGCCTCGGTCGACACCGACATTGCGCTCGAACTAGAGCCGAAGTTTGCCGCAGCCGGTTGCGCCGTAATCTCGAATTCCAGCGCATTTCGCATGCAGGCGGATGTTCCCCTGGTGATTCCCGAGGTCAACGCGGCCCACTTGAGCCTGCTCGAGACGCAGGCTTGGCGCAAGCAATCCGGCGGCTACGTCGTGACCAACCCCAACTGCAGCGCGATCGGGCTGGTCCTGGCGCTCAAGCCGCTGGCTGATCGCTTCGGCCTGGAGAGCGTATTTGTCAGCACCATGCAGGCAGTCAGTGGCGCCGGTTATCCGGGCGTCCCTTCGCTCGACATCCTGGGTAATGTGGTTCCTTACATCCGCGGCGAAGAAGAAAAGCTCGAAGCCGAGACCCTGAAACTACTGGGCAAGCTCAACGGGACCAAGGTGGAAGCTCTGCCCGCGAAGGTAAGTGCGCACTGCAACCGCGTGGCGGTGGAGGACGGCCACACCGAGAGTGTCAGCATCAAGCTGACGGCGCGGGCGACACGAGAAGAGATCCTCGCCGCCTGGAATGAGTTTGCGCCGCTCACCGGATATACGCTACCCACCGCCCCCCTACAGCCGGTGGAGTTCAGTGCCGCCGAAGATCGCCCGCAGCCGCGGCTGGACCGCATGCGCGGCAACGGAATGGCCGCTACTGTGGGCCGCTTGCGCCCCTGCTCGCTGCTGGACTGGAAGTTCACTGTACTCTCGCACAATGCCATCCGCGGCGGCGCGGGGGCGGCGGTGTTGAATGGCGAGTTCCTGGCTGCGCAGGGCAAGCTTGTGCCCCCCGGCGTGAAGCCCAGCGGCGCCCACGATCCCGTGGCTGTGTCCGCATGAAGCCGGTGGTCATGAAGTTTGGCGGCACTTCGGTCGAAGATGCCACGGCGATCCTTCGCACCGCCAAAATTGTCGCAGGCAGGCGGGCCCGTGGCCAGCGGCCCGTGGTTGTGGTCAGCGCCATGGCCAAGGTCACCGACCAGCTTCTGGCCGCCGCCAAAGCCGCCGGGCGTGGGGATCGAAATGGAGCATTAGCCATAAGCTCGCGGTTGCGCCACCGCCATTGCGACACTTCAGAATTGCTGCTCCCGGCCCACCGCAAGGGCGAACTGCAGAACTGGATCCAGCAGGAATTCGAGTCGATTGACGAAATTCTGCGCGGGTTGTCCGCGGTGGGTGAACTGACGCCCCGGACCAATGACCTGGTGGTGAGTTTCGGCGAGCGGCTGTCCAGCCGCCTGGTGGCCGAGGCATTTCGCGACCAGGGCATTCCGGCGGTGCACGTCGACGCCCGGACCTGTATCATTACCGACGCCCAGCATGGCAAAGCGACACCCAACGGGGAGCTAATTGAGGCCCGGTGCGGGCAGAATTTGCGCCCCGTGATTGAAGCTGGGAACGTCCCCGTCATGGCCGGCTTTATCGGCTCCACGGTCGAGGGCGCCACCACCACGTTGGGCCGCGGTGGATCCGACTATACCGCCGCGCTGATCGGTGGCGGCCTGGACGCGGAGGCGATCGAGATCTGGACGGACGTAGACGGCATCATGACCGCTGATCCCAGGGTCTGTCCGGATGCACTCCGGGTCAAGACCATCAGCTTTGAAGAGGCGGCGGAGCTGGCGTATTTCGGAGCCAAGGTGCTGCATCCGGCGACCATTCTGCCCGCGGTGCAGAAGAACATTCCGGTGCTGGTTTTGAACTCGCGCAATGCGGATAACGAAGGCACGCGCATCACGGCGCTGGCGACCCACTGCCGCAGCCCCTTCAAGTCGATCGCCGCCAAGCGGCGCCTGACTATCGTTGATCTGGTAGCCAGCCGCATGTTGCTGTCGCACGGCTACCTGCGCGCCGTCTTCGAGGTCTTCGATAAGCACAAATGCGCCGTGGATATGGTGTCTACTTCCGAGGTAAGCATTTCGCTCACCGTCGATTCCACCGAGCAGCTGCCGGCGTTGGCCGCCGACCTGAGCAAGCTGGCGGACGTGACCTATGAGGGGCGTAAGGCGCTCATTTGCCTGGTGGGAGGCAATATCCGCGGTCAGAATGGCATTGCCGCCCGAGTCTTTCATGCGGTCCGCCACATCAACGTGCGCATGATTTCGCAGGGCGCCTCGGAAATCAACATGAGTTTCATGATTGACGAGGATGATGTGGATGAGGCGGTGCGATCCCTGCACGCGGCCTTTTTTGTCGATCCGGACCCGGAGATTTTCGATGTATCGGCGAGAAACGAAGCGGCCGCGATCGGGACCGAGCTTGATGGCGGCAAAACGAAGGTGGAAAGCGTGCATTTGTAACCATGATCTTTTTAGTGCTGGGGCGGGGCAAAACGGGGCAGGTGGTGGCTGATGTTGCCAGTCAGCGCGGACACAGCGTCCGGGTCATCGGCGAAGAAGAGAACACCAATGCTTCGGCCCTCACCGCTCCGATGCTGGCGCAGTTCGACGTGGTGATCGATTTCACCACCCCGCAGGCGGTCATCACGAACATGCGCGCCTGCCTGGCCAATGGGGCGCGCATGGTCGTGGGCACGACGGGTTGGTACGACAAGCTCGACGAGATACGCGCTATTTGCGAACGGCGGAATGGCGCCCTGCTCTACGGTGCGAATTTCTCTATCGGCATCCAGGTGATGTATAAGCTGGTCCGCGAACTGGTGCCCTTGGTGCGTGGATTTGAGATCAGCATCAGCGAAACCCACCACGAAAGTAAGAAGGACGCGCCCTCGGGTACGGCGTTAGCCCTCAAGCAGGCCGTGTTGGAAGTCGATTCTTCGCTCACGGTGGAGATTGTCTCGCTTCGCGAAGGTGAGGCTGTGGGCACGCACGCCATCACCGCCCGGCTGGGAGACGATGTGATTCAGATCCGCCACGAAGCACTCTCCCGCCGTAGTTTCGCCGAGGGCGCGATCCGGGCAGCGGAGTGGCTCTGCGGCAAGACTGGCTGTTACGACTTCAAGCAGATCTATCCCCAGTTGCAGTAGACTCCATTTGTTATGACCCTCAGCGGCTGTGGCACGGCACTGGTGACTCCCTTTCGCAGCGATGGCAGCCTCGATGAGGAAACCCTCAGCAAGCTGGTGGAGTGGCAGATTGCCAGTGGCATTAATTTCCTGGTGGCCTGCGGAACGACTGCTGAAACTCCCACCCTGAATCACGCAGAGTGGCTGCGGGTGATTGGTATCGTAACCGAGACCGCCGCTGGGCGGGTGCCGGTTCTGGCTGGTTGCACCCACAACTCCACGCTTGAAGCAGTGGCCCGGGCGGGAGAAGCCGCTTCTGTGCCTGGGGTCAGCGGCCTGTTGACGGCGAACCCCTTCTACAACAAACCAGGGCAGGAGGGACAGTACCGCCACTTCCGCGCGATCGCGGAGGCGGTTCCGTGCCCGGTCGTGCTCTACAACATCCCCAGTCGCACCGGGACCAACCTGGAGCCGGCAACGATCCTGCGACTGGCTGAAGATGTGCACAATATCCAGGGGGTGAAGGAATCGAGCGGCAACGTGCAGCAGATAGCCGAGCTGATTCATTTGCTGCCCCAGGGTTTTAGTGTGTTGGCAGGCGACGACGTGATGGCTCTGCCGGTAATCGCCCTGGGCGGAGCGGGGCTGGTTTCGGTGGCGTCGAATGAGATTCCGGCAGAGATGACGCGCATGGTCGCGGCGGCACTCGATGACGACTGGGCGACCGCTCGTGCCCTCAATCGCCGGTATTTTCGGCTGATCACCGCCAACTTCTGGGAGGCGAGCCCTGGGCCGGTTAAGAGCGTGATGGCGATGATGGGGCGTCTTAAGGAAAACTATCGCCTGCCCATGGTTCCTGTGACTGCGCCGACCCGGCAGAAGCTGCAAGCGCTGGCTGAGGAACTAGGCCTGCTGCCGAAGCCATAAACGTGCCACTAAGGCCAAGGTAACTGGCTCCACGTTCGCCTCAGCGTACCTGGGCCGAAAATGGTTTTTTCAATTGCTTTCACTAGACGAGTGAACCGAAAGCAGTGGAAGAGGCTGCGCCCCATCTTTTTCGGCCCACGTACGCTGAGGCGAACGTGGGGCACCCGTACAGAGGATGAATGATCTGGAGAAGAATTGACAACTGACACGACAACGCTGCAGACGAAGATAGAACAGTATTTTGCCGCAGGCGTCGATGCCATCGGTGACCAAGCAGCCATGGACGCCTTCCTGGAGCTGCGCAGCGCGCTCAGCGAGGGCCGGGTGCGGGCGGCCGAGCCGGATCCTGAAAATCCTTTGGGATGGCGGGTCAATGCCTGGGTCAAACAGGGGATTTTGCTCGGCTTCCGGCTGGGCACGCTCGAGAGAATGGGCGGCGATGAGTTTTCTTTCGTGGACAAGAGCACTTACCCGGCGCGGCGATTCGGGCTGCAGGAAGGAGTGCGGGTGGTGCCGGGCGGCTCGACCATCCGCGAGGGCGCCTACCTTGCTCGCGGAGTGGTTTGCATGCCGCCGATGTATGTGAATGCCGGTGCTTACGTGGACGAAGGCACCATGGTCGATTCCCACGCCTTGGTAGGCAGCTGTGCCCAAATCGGGAAGCGAGTGCACTTGAGCGCTGCGGCGCAGATCGGTGGGGTCCTGGAGCCGGTCAACGCCACGCCGGTGATCATCGAAGATGACGTGCTGATTGGCGGCAACACCGGAGTCTACGAGGGCACACTGGTGCGGCGGCGCGCGGTATTGGCTGCGGGCACGATCCTGACCCGGGGCACGCCGGTCTACGATATCGTGCGCGGCGAAGTCCTCAGGGCTTCCGGCGACCAGCCCCTGGTAATTCCGGAAGGGGCCGTGGTGGTGCCGGGGGCAAGAGAGTTGAAGCGTGGAATCGCCGGCCCGGGTGCAGAGGCCGCATGGGGTTTGAGCCTGTATACGCCGGTCATTGTGAAATATCGCGACGATAAGACGGATCTAAGCTCAACCCTGGAGGATCTATTGCGCTAAGCTCGCGTGGTAGCATTAAACGTTGATGTCTTCCGGTAAGTTACAAGTCATCCCCCTAGGCGGTCTGGGCGAATTCGGTATGAACTGCCTGGCGCTCCGCTGGGCAGACGACATCATCGTCATCGATGCCGGTCTCATGTTTCCCGAGACCGAATTGCTGGGGGTGGATATTGTTGTCCCCGATATCACCTACCTGATCGAAAACCGCCAGCATGTCCGTGCTATCGTCCTGACCCACGGCCACGAGGATCATATCGGTGGCCTGCCATGGATTTTGAGTGAACTGAAGGTGCCGGTCTACGCAACCGAGTTCACCCTCGCCTACGTCGAAGGCAAGCTCGAAGAGCACAGGTTGCTCGAAACGGCAGAGCTGATCGAGATCACGCCGCGGCAGAAGTTCCACTTGGGCGCCTTTACCATCGAGCCCATTCGGGTGACCCACAGCCTGGTTGATTGTGTCGCGCTGGCCATCGAGACCCCCGTGGGCGTGATCGTACACACCGGTGACTTCAAGATCGACCTCTCACCCCCGGACGGCAAGGCATTCGACCTGCACGGCTTCGCAGAGTACGGTAAGCGCGGCGTGTTGGCTCTGTTCCAGGATTCGACCAACGTTGATCGCGCCGGATACACCCCCAGCGAGTGGGCGGTGCGGCCGCGCTTGGACGAGATCTTCTCCCGTACCAAACAGAAGCTGTTCTTCAGTTGTTTCTCCTCCTCCATTTACCGCCTCCGTATCGCCCTCGAACTGGCGCAGGCGCATCGCCGCAAGGTGGCCATCGTAGGCCGGTCGATGGTGGAGTCCTCAGAGATCGCTCAGGATCTTGGCTACCTCACTGTGCCGGCCGGGTTATTAATTCATCCCGGGCAGATCCGCGATTATCAGCCGTCTGAAGTTGTGATTCTGATCAGCGGCACACAAGGGGAGCCCATGTCAGCTCTTTCCCGGGCGGCGGTCGACAACCACAAACATGCGCGCATCGAGCGCGGCGACACAGTGGTGTTGAGTTCCCGCGTCATTCCCGGGAACGAGAAGAGCATTTACCGCGTGATTGACCACCTTTGCCGCCGCGAGGCCAACGTGATCTACGACGATGGCGAATCGGGACTGATCCATGTGAGCGGGCACGGCAGCCAGGAAGAGATGCGGTTGATGATCAACCTGCTGCGGCCCAAGTTCTTCGTCCCCGTCCATGGGGATTATCGTCATCTGCAGAAGCACGTTCAGCTGGCGAAAAATACCGGGGTGGTGCAGCAGGCGCTCCTTCTGGAGGATGGCGACATTCTCGAAGTGGACGCAACCACCGCCGTCAAGGCGGGCAAAGTTACGACGGGCCGGGTTTGCATCGATGCCGGCTCCACCACGGATGTGGTCGAAGACCTGGTGATTCGCGATCGCAAGCATCTGAGCGAGGACGGCCTCGTGCTCGCCATCATCACCATCAACAAGCGCACCGGCAAGGTTGAGAGCGCGCCTGAAGTGGTGACCCGGGGCTTTGTGACCGGCGAGATCGCGCTTAGCGACCAGGCGCGGGAGATCGTCAACCGCACATTAGATCAGTCCTCGGCAGAAGAGAAGGCCGACTACGGCGTGATGAAAGAGAAGATTCGTCTCGATCTCAAGCGCTACATTCAGAAGAGCACGTCGCGCCGGCCGATGATCATGCCCATCATTCTGGAAATCTAATTGTCTGAGAAACCGACAGGACTGGTCACGCTGGCAGAGCTGCGCACGGCCCAGGAGCGGCTCCGCGGGGTCGTCGTACACACCCCGCTGGTTGCTTTCGAAATACCTGGCGAGCCGGTGGCGCTTTGGGTCAAGGCCGAGGGGCTGCAGCCCATCGGCAGTTTCAAGCTACGCGGCGCCTTTAACAAAGTCGCGCAATTGTCGGCCCGCGAGCGCGCATGTGGCGTGATCACCTATTCCAGCGGGAACCATGCCCAGGGAGTCGCCTACGCGGCTCGAGCTTTGGGCGCGAAAGCCGTCATCGTGATGCCCTGTAATGCGCCGCAGGTAAAGGTAAATGCCACCCAGGCGTTGGGAGCGGAGATCGTGACCGTCGGCCCAACCACCGGGGAGCGCAAAGCCAAGGCAGAAGAGCTTGCCGCCGAATTCGGATACGTCATCATTCCCCCTTATGACGATCGCGACATTATTGCCGGGCAGGGAAGCTGCGGGTTGGAGATTGTTGCCGACCGGCCGACGGTCGATCTGGTCCTGGTCCCGGTGGGCGGAGGCGGACTGCTGAGCGGTGTCGCGGCTGCAGTGAAGTTGACCTGTCCCGGAGCGCGAGTGGTCGGGGTCGAGCCGGAACTGGCCGCAGACGCGGCGCAGAGCTTCAAGGCAGGTCGAATCATCGCGTTTACCGGCGACCAGAGCCAGACCGCGGCCGATGGGCTGAGAAGCCAGAGCGTGGGCGTGTTGAATTTTGCTCACATGCAGGCTTTCGTCGATGACATCTTAACCGTGACCGAAGTGGAGATCCGCGAAGCCATGCAGCGGATAATCTTTGCCACGCGGCTGGTGCCGGAGCCGAGCGGTGCGGTGGCCGTGGCGGCCGCCCTCTTCCATCGGGAGCAGTTGCCCCGCGCCCGGGAGACAGTGGCGATCATGACCGGTGGCAACGTCGCGGCGGCCATGCTGCGCAGCGTGCTGGATGCGTAAGAGATTCGTGGCGGCCTCGAGTGGAACAGCAGGTCCCTCCACTGCGCTTCGCTCCGGTCGGGATGACAAAGTTTAGGGTAGCGCTCTCATTGAGAGTCGAGATTGGGATTGAAAGAGTCCGGGTCCGCTCCGATCGAGCTGACAAATTTGTTTGGGTGGTGGGGTCTGGTATCCAAACAAATTTGTCGTCCCGACCGGAGCGAACCCGGATTTCCTGCTACGCGGCCCTCACCAACGTCTACGTGTGCGGCTTTCCGTTAAAGAAAGCCGCATGAAGCTCGCCAACGCCACCAACCTCAACAGGAAATCCGGGGTAGCGTAGTGGAGGGACCTGCGGTTTCGCTCGAGGCGGGGGCGTATTCTAGGTCTGTCGAGTCTAAGCATTTATGCGGAATGGATTCTTTGCCTTTTCTGCCCTCCTGGTATGCGCGGTCCAATTGACAGCGGCGCCAAAACCCCCAGGTCCCAGCCTTGGCCCTAAGGCTACGGTCATTCGCAACACCAACCTGTACGTTGCGCCCGACACTACTTCTGCGCGGATGGCTGAAATTTCACCTGGACGCGAGATGGTCATCGGGGAGCGCAATGGCCCATGGGTGCGCGTCTTTGCCAACACCGACGAGCAAACCTCTAAGGCACAGGACGCACCGGTATTTGGCCAGGACGCGGCTGCTGTCCCCATCGCCGGGTGGATGCAGGCTCCCGGCGTGGTCAGTGTGGAGACGCCCAAAGGAGACCTGATTCTTTTCGGCGCAGCCGCCAGCGCAGAGATCGATGCCAACCTGCCGCACGCACCCCAGGAGTTCGCCCAGGCGGCGCGGCTGTTATACCAGCGCATCCCCGACTTTTTCCCGCAGTCGCCACTAGCGCCCGAGGCTGCCTGGCGCTCCGCCGATATTCGCTGGCAACTGCAAAAGGCCGACGCCCTCTCCCTGCCCTCGGCGCATGAAAAAGACGCCTATATGCGGGAGCAGATTGACGATGAAGAGATGCGCAAGCTGAAAAAGAACTACCCCCACAGCAAGTGGGCCGACCTGGCCGATTGGGCCATGCTGGATAACAAAGTCTGTGGCGATTGGCAGGGCTCCACCAAGTGCCCGGAAAAAGAAGCCGAGATGTATGAAAAGTACGCTCAGGAGCATCCTGAATCGCCACGGGCCCCGGAAGCACTGTATAACGCCGTCTACCGGCAGGGCGCGTTGAACGATATGTACAACGCCAATGGAGACGATAAGAAGGCCGGCGAGGCCAAGGCGAGAGCCGTAACCATCGCAGGTACCATTGCTACCAAATATCCCCAATCGGACTATGCCGCCCGCGCCGCCACTCTGGTATACCAATTGCAGGAATCAATTCCCATTTACGGCACGGATCGCCAGTGATGACCGGCCAGTGATGTTCGCCAGTAATCTTGCCGCTGCCGGAGGGCCCTTTTGAACGATTACATTCTGTCGGTCTTGTTAGGGATCGTCGAAGGACTGACCGAGTTCCTCCCCGTCAGCTCCACGGCGCACCTGAGGCTGGTGGAGGCGATGCTTCACGTCGACCTGGCCAGCTCCTATTGGAAGATGTACACGGTGGTGATCCAGCTGGGCGCGATTCTCGCGCTGGTGGTGCTGTTCACGGGGCGAATCCTGGAGTTCTTCCGCACTTTTCCCGAAGGAGAAAACGGCGACCGCTCGATCTTCACCCACCCAATCTCCCTGACCATGGTTGCCTTCGTCTGCACCGCAGTTCCTTCTCTGTTGCTCATCAAGGTGATCGGCAAGCACCTGGAAAGCGTCCGCGTGATGGCGCTCTCCCTGCTAATTGGCGGGATTGTGATGTGGGTAGTAGACGCGCTGAGCGTACGCCGTGATCTCAAAACCAGGGATGTGGAGCAAATGTCGCTCCTCCAGGCAATCTGGATTGGCCTGTGGGAGGTGACGTCGGCGGTTTTTCCTGGCGTCTCGCGATCCATGTCTACCATTGCGGCCGGCCAAGCCGTGGGGATGACGCGCACCGCCGCCCTCGAGTTCAGCTTTCTCTTGTCCATTCCGGTCATGTTCGCGGCCACCGGCTATGAATTCCTTCGCACGGTTCATCCCAAGCAGGTGCCGGGAGAAGAGGTGATGGTCCCGCTGGTGATGACCACCCACGGCTGGGTCGTGCTGGCCATCGGCTTTATCGTTTCCTTTGCGGTTGCGCTCGGCGTAGTGGAGTGGTTCCTGCTATGGGTGCGGCGTCACGGTTTCGTTGTCTTTGCTGTCTATCGTATTATCCTGGGTTCATTGCTGCTGGCTTTTGGCGCCAAACTTGTCGGGGCCTAATAATTGGTAGCGCAGAAGGAGAAGCGATGATGTTCTACAAAACAACTGGTCTGTGTGTGGTTACCGCACTGCTTTCCACGGCCGCTTTGGCCGCCAGCGTGACCCAATCGGCGACGCTTAAAGATTTGCAAACTGTGGGCACCACGAGCAAAAAGCAGAAGCACCAGCAATACGATTTCGTCGTCGACACGCCGACCAACGAATACGTTTGCCGCACCAAACTGGGCAGCTCGATCAAGCCGACGCAGTTTGTTGTGGGCTCCACGCTGGAGTTTAAAGTGGATGGGCAAAAGGGCGAGGTAAAGAACACAGCAGGCAACCACGTGGGTTGCGGGGTCGTAAAGGTGGTCGCTCCGAGTGCTGTGAATTCGCCGCAGTAGCCCTTTAGTAAGCTTGCACCTTTTGCCATGGAAGCCGGACCTGGAAGCAGGTACTGCCGGGCTTCGATTGCACGGTTACGAAACCGCGGTGCATGCGAACGATGCGGCTGACCACGTCCAGGCCAAGCCCCAGTCCGCTTCCCGGAGCCTTGGTGGTGAAAAAAGGCTCGAAGATGCGCGCCTGTAGCTCCACTGGAATGCCCGGGCCATTGTCCCAGATCTCCACCAGCAACATATCCCCCGCGGTGCGCACGATGAGCTTGATCTCACCCTTATCCTGCACCGCATCCAAAGCATTTTCGATCAATGCGGTCCACACCTGGTTGAGTTCCCGTCCATAGGCGCTGACGCAAGGCAGATTGGGTTCGTAATCGCGGATCACATCTACCTGGCGCAGGCGGGAGGCAAGCATGGCCAGCGTATTTTCCAGACCCTGAGGAATATCGACCTCCTGAATGGGCATCTGGTCCATATAGGAGTAATCCTTGATGGCGCGGATCAAATCGAAGATGCGGGCCGTGGAGTCGAGCATGGCCTCGGCGATCCTCTCCGTGCGCAGAGAAGAAGTGAACTGGGAGAGCACCACCGCGATGGTGCCCGGGTCAAGAAAGCCGGTGAGTGCCTCGAGCTGCCCAGGCACCACACCAAACTCGGCCAGCTCCGGAGCGATGTGCCATGACTCCTGGATTTCATGTTGCACGAGCCACCGGACAATCTCGTCTTCGCGGCGGGTCTGCTCCGTTTCCGCCGGCATGCCCAGCCGCTTGGCTTCGGCGCGGAGCTGGTCTTCCCAGTCCAGGACCTTCTCGGTCTTCGCGGCGTCCAGACAAAGGCGCCCAAGATTGAAGCGTTCGTGGCCATAAACGCGCAACTCTTCCAGGATGCCGGCGGCGGAACGCTGCGCTGCTGAAGCGGGATTGTTCAGTTCGTGAGCCAGGTTGCCCGCAAGCTTGCCCAGCGCGTTCAGCTTTTCCGATTGCTGCTCCATCCGCGTAATTTCGCGCACGCGATCCAGAAGAATGCCGACGACTCGTTCCGTAAGCGCCGGTATGGTCTTGAGCATCTCTGGAAAGAGGGACCGGTCGAATTCCAGCCACCAGCTTGCGGCAGAGGTGTAACCCAGCCCGCCGTAAGCCTTCATGCGGGAGAAGGGAAGCAGGCCGGTGATCTGCCCGGAGCGGCCAATAAAGAGAGCCGCCGGTCCTCCGTGCTCGCGGCGCACATATATCTCCCCCTGGAGCAAGACCATCATCTTGTTGGCGGGCTCGCCTTCACGGAAGACGACCGCGCCTGATTCGCCAAACACTTCGGTACCGTGGTTGGCCAGCCACTCATACTCCGCCTGTTGTAGATCGTGGAGCGGGCTTACTTTCTTGAGCGCGGCCACAATTTCGGGAACCCGCGCCGGGTCATGAGGGGCGCGATATGGAGGTGGAACTGTAGGTAAAGCAGGGGTTGTGGCTTGTGTCGACATGGCACCTCGCGGTGTTCTTTTGATGTTAGCCGATGCGGTAGAGTCTCGCCCTCAAATCCCGCCAGATGGCGGGACCGCGGGTTCGAAGGGGAATTTCGGGGCCGGAAGGGAGAAGGGTAGTTTGGTTATGTTTTCTAAGGCCGGGCGACGAACTCGGGAGTCTATTCGTCGCCCTGTGGTCCCGGTTGCATCTCGCCCCTGTGCACGGGCGCGGGGTCGGTCAGTTGTTTGAGCTGGTCCACCGGCACCGGCGTTCGGCTGCTCAGCTTTTCTCCTCCATCCTTATCGATCAGGATCACCAGGAACTCAGCCGGTTCGACTTTGAAGTGGTGACGCATAGCTGCCAGCTCATCTTCGCTAAGGCTGGCAGTGTGGATCCTGGAGCCCGGAATGGGTTGGTTGTGACCTTCCGGGACGATCGGAACGTACAACAGATCGCGGCTCCTGAGTTCGGCGGCATGGGCCTTGAGTTGATTAAACTGCTCGACCAGTTGAGGATCGTCCATCGCGGGAGCGAAGACCAGGAGCGGGTGGTAGCAGTTACGCATGGCGCGCAGGGTGCTCGGCTGCGCGGGACACCCTGCTGTGGGTTGTGGGTTCCGGGTCTGCCCAGTCTGCCCCGTCATGGTAGCCAGGCAAAGGCTCGAGAGCAGAGTGAAGACGGAGGTCCGTAAAGCCAGCGACACACGCATGCTGAGTAGACTCGAAAAAGGTCGTAAGGGGTGCGTGAAAAACTGCAGGGCCACCCTCCAAAGGGAAGCCAAAACGATACAGGGGCCGGGCTTCCCAGGTCGAAAAAACCCCTCTCCAAATTTCGCCTAATCCATGGCCGAATGCCTGCCCCGGCTTTAGGCGCCGACCGGTTCGGCCAGGCGTGGTGCGGCGCCCGGGCTGTCTACCGTGACCGTTACCGGATCGAGGAAAGGCATGGCCGCGCGCAATTTGCTGCCCACTTCCTCGATGGGGTGCGCGGCTTCCTTGCTCCGCATCTGGTCGAATTGCTTGCGCCCGGTCTCATTTTCCCGGATCCAGTTGGTGGCAAAAGTCCCGTCCTGAATCTCGGCCAGTATCTTTTTCATCTCCGCGCGCGTGGCATCCGTAACCAGGCGCGGCCCGGCGGTGTAGTCGCCATATTCGGCAGTGTCAGAAATGGAGTAGCGCATGTAAGCAAGACCGCCGCGATACATGAGGTCGACAATCAGTTTCAACTCGTGCAGGCACTCGAAATAGGCCACCTCCGGTTGGTAACCCGCGTTGACCAGAGTTTCAAAGCCGGCCTTCACCAACGCGCTGACGCCCCCGCACAACACAGTCTGCTCGCCGAACAGGTCAGTCTCGGTCTCCTCGGTGAAGGTGGTCTCCAACACGCCGGCGCGCGCGCTGCCGATAGCCTTGGCGTAGGAGAGGGCCAGGGCGTGCGCCTTACCAGAGGCGTCCTGGTGCACTGCGATCAGGGCGGGAACGCCGCCGCCTTCGGTAAACACCTCGCGCACCCGGTGACCAGGGGCCTTCGGCGCCACCATGCTGACGTCGATCTCCTTCGTCGGAACAATGGTGCCATAACGAATATTGAAGCCATGGGCGAACATCAGCGTCTTTCCCTTGCCCATGTGAGGAGCGATGTGTTCGTGATAGATAGCTGCCTGGGAGGTATCCGGGGCCAGAATCATGATGACGTCCGCCCACTTGGCGGCATCGGCCACGGAGAGTACTTCCAGGCCGGCGGCCTTGGCCTTCTTGATGGACCGGCTCGTCGCCGGCAAGCCGACGCGCACATCGACGCCTGAGTCTTTGAGATTCAGCGAGTGGGCATGGCCCTGGGATCCGTAGCCAACGATCGCTACTTTCTTTCCTTGAATCAGCGAGAGATCGGCATCCTGGTCGTGATAAGTCTTGGTCATTCCCTTTTCCTTTGTGTACAGAGGTAGTTACGTTTTTTGTTGTGGAAGATCGCTATCGCTAGGGAAGCCGTCAATCTCCTCTTCCTCAGGGAGTGCCTCCGCCATGGGTAAAGCCACGGTGCCGTTCTGGGATTCGACATCACCCAGGGCTTCGAGTACGCGGCTGGTATGGTGGCCGCGGCGCATCACCATGCGGCCGGTGCGCGAAATCTCGAGCACGCGATCTTCGTTCTCGTTCAGCACCTGCAGCAAGCCTTCGATCTTGCTCTCGCTGCCGGTGATTTCGATCATGAGCGAACCGGGCGCAAGATCGACCACGCGGGCGCGGAAAACATTCACCAGTTCAAAGATATGAGAACGCGTCTTGGGCGTGGTGGCCACCTTGATCAATGCCAATTCCCGGCTGACCGAGGAGAAACGGCCCACGTCATCCACCTGGACCACGTTTTCCAGCTTGTAAAGCGACGCCATGATGCGATGACCGGCGGCCGGGGGAGCATCGGCGACCAGCGTCATACGCGAGATGCCCGGGCGCTCCGAACCCCCCACGGTGACCGAGGAGATATTGATGTTCAGCCGGCGGAACAACGACGCCACGCGGGTGAGCACACCAGGCTTATCTTCCACGTAGGCGACGAATGTGTGCTGCATACTTACCTTTCTAGGCGTCCGAAGCAGTTTCCACCAGCGGGTTTCCCGAAGGCCGCCGGATCATCTCGTGCAGGGCGGCTCCGGGCACGATCATCGGGTAGACGGTGTCTTCCTGCTCCACCAGGAAATTGATCAGAAATGGGCCCTTATGGGTGCGCGCCGCCTCTACCGCGCTCAGCACCTCGGAGCGCGTCTTAACGGCCACAGCCGGGATGCCAAACGCCTCCGCCAGCTTGACGAAATCCGGGGAGAAGATGGGAGAGCACTCGTAGTTCTTCTCGTAAAACGTCTCTTGCCACTGGCGAATCATACCCAGGTAACCATTGTTGATGATGGCGATATTAATATCGAGTTTCTCCTGGGCGATGGTGGCCAGCTCAGGGCAGGTCATCTGAAAACCGCCGTCCCCGGCGATGGCCCAGACTTCCTTGCCCGGACATGCGATCTTGGCGCCGATGGCCGCGGGTAAAGCGAAACCCATAGTCCCCAGGCCACCGGAAGTGATCAGAGAGCGCGGCTCCTCGTGCTTGTAGTATTGCGCCTCCCACATCTGGTGCTGGCCCACGTCGGTCGTGATTACCGCGTCTCCTGACGTCGCATGCCACAGATCGTTGATCACGTGCGCGGCGTAGAGATGACCATTGTCGGGCAGGTTCTTGATATCGAGGACGGCCGCATCGCCCTTCATCTGGTTGATGGCGTGAATCCACGCCGCGCCGTCGCGTGGGCGGATCAGCGGTAAAAGCTGGTCCAGCACCTGGGCCAGGTCGCCAATCAAGGCCACCTGTATGGGCACGTTCTTGTTGATCTCCGAAGGATCGATGTCGATATGGATCTTTTTCGCTTTGGTGGCATACGTCGCCAGCGAGCCGGTGACCCGATCGTCAAAGCGCATACCACAGGCAATCAGCAGGTCTGCTTCCTGGATCGAGTGGTTGACCCATGACTCGCCATGCATGCCCATCATGCCCAGGTTCAATTCGTGGGAGGCGGGAAAGCTGCCCAGGCCCAGCAGGGTACAGGCGACGGGGATCTGGGCCCGCTCGGCCATCGTGCGCACCTGTTCCATCGCGCCCGAATGGATGATGCCGTGGCCGGCAAGGATCAGGGGTCGCTTTGCGGAACGGATAAGCTCCGCAGCCTCGACGATGCTTTGTTCCGCCACATGGAGCATGGGGTGGCTACGGAGCTTTTCCGGAGCCGCCGCCGCAAAATCAAACTCCGCAGTAGCCTGCTGCGCATCCTTGGTGATGTCGACCAGTACTGGCCCGGGGCGCCCCGCACTGGCAACGCGGAAGGCGTCGCGCAGCACCGGAGCTATATCCTCGGCGCGGGTCACGACATAGTTATGCTTGGTCACCGGTAACGTTATGCCGGTAATATCCACTTCCTGAAAGGCATCGGTGCCGAGGACTTTGCTCGGCACCTGGCCGGTGATGCAGACCACAGGAATCGAGTCCAGCATGGCGGTGGCAATGCCGGTGACCATGTTGGTGGCGCCAGGCCCGGAGGTGGCAATCGCTACTCCCACGCGCCCCGAGGCACGGGCATAACCGTCCGCCATGTGCACTGCGCTCTGCTCATGGCGCACCAGGATGTGACGGATAGGAAATTTGCGCAAGGCATCGTACGCCGGCAGGATGGCGCCGCCAGGATAGCCGAATACCTCACGCACTCCTTCCCCTTCGAGTGTTGCCCAGATAATCTCCGCGCCCGTGAGACGGGTTTTTCCATCTTGGCTGGTCATAGTGCTCCTAGGTAGGTCTTGGTATCCGCCGGCCGCGGC
Source organism: uncultured Acidobacteriaceae bacterium (assembly GCA_963787145.1). Taxonomy (GTDB): domain Bacteria; phylum Acidobacteriota; class Terriglobia; order Terriglobales; family Acidobacteriaceae; genus PALSA-350. The sequence goes on along the minus strand of CAWBBY010000028.1, from coordinate 190,195 downwards.
GCAAGCCAGAACTCTTTATCGTGGTCTTGTTCAAATTTCTCCAGCGCTCCCCCATGTTTGAGCGACAACCCGATATCGTCCAGGCCCAGCAGCAGGCACTCGCGCCGGAAGGGGTCGATGGAGAAGGGAATTGATAGGCCATGGTCGTCATGCAGCATCTCGTCTTCGAGCGATACCGTGAGCTGATAGCGCGGGATGGACGCGGCCCGCGCCATCAGAGTCTGCACATGTTCCTCTGGTAACGTGACCAGCAGGAGGCCATTCTTGCCCGCGTTGGAATGAAAAATATCGGCGAACGAAGACGCGATCACACAGCGAAATCCGTAGTCGGAAAGCGCCCACGCCGCGTGTTCCCGGGAAGACCCGCAGCCGAAGTTCTTGCCCGCCACCAGGATTTCGGCGTCCTGGTAGTCGGGATGATTGAGGATGAAATCCGGATGTGGCTCGCCCGCGTTTGGTCCCTCCTGAATGCGCCGCCAATCGTAGAACAGGAACGGGCCGTAGCCGGTGCGTTCGATCCGCTTGAGGAACTGCTTGGGGATAATCTGGTCGGTATCGACGTTCTCGCGGTCGAGGTGTGCGACCACAGCCTTATGTTTGCGGAATGGCTTCATGGGAGCGACACCTCATGGGTAGGAACCGGGTTGAACTGCCATTTGCGGACATCGGTAAAGTGGCCGGAGACCGCGGCCGCGGCGGCCATCATGGGGCTCACCAGGTGGGTGCGGCCGCCCCGCCCCTGGCGCCCTTCGAAGTTGCGATTGCTGGTGGAGGCGCAGCGTTCGCCGGGCGCCAGAATATCGGGATTCATGCCCAGGCACATGGAGCAGCCGGGCTCGCGCCAGTCAAAACCAGCGGCGCGAAAGACCTCATCGAGACCTTCCTCTTCGGCCTGCTTCTTCACTTGCTGCGATCCGGGAACGACCATCGCCCGCACCTGGGGATGAACGTGGTACCCGCTGACTACTTTGGCTGCGGAGCGAAGATCTTCAATGCGGGCATTGGTGCACGAGCCAATGAAGACACGATCGATAGCCAGCTCTTCGATAGCCTTGCCTGGCTCCAGTGCCATGTATTCGAGCGCACGTTCCCAGGCGCGGCGTTCCGCGGGCGAGTGGCTGGAGGCGGGGTCGGGCACACGATCGGTGACCGGCACGACCATCCCGGGGCTGGTGCCCCAGGTGACGAAAGGTGCGAGATCTTCGGCATGGAGCACCAGTTCGCGGTCGAAGCTGGCGCCGGCATCGCTGGCCAGCGATCTCCATTCGGCCACGGCGCGATCCCAGTCGGCGCCGGTGGGGCTGAACCGCCGCCCTTTCAGGTAGCGGAAGGTGGTCTCGTCGGGAGCGATCATGCCCGCTCGAGCCCCAGCTTCGATGCTCATGTTGCATAGGGTCATGCGGCCCTCCATGGAGAGCGCACGAATGGCCGAACCCGCATACTCGATCACACAGCCGCTGGCGCCGTCGGTTCCAATGTGGCCGATGATGCCCAGGGCGATATCCTTTGCCGTCACGGCTGGGCCCAGCTCGCCTTCCACCGTAATGCGGAAAGTCTTGGGGCGCGACTGTTGCAGGCACTGGGTGGCCAGAACGTGCTCCACTTCTGACGTGCCGATGCCGAATGCCAGCGCGCCGAATGCTCCATGGGTGCTGGTGTGGCTGTCGCCGCAGACGATGGTCATGCCGGGCTTGGTAACGCCAAGCTCCGGACCGATCACATGCACGATCCCCTGTTCGGGCGACTGCACGTCATAGAGCGGGATGCCGAACTCGGCGCAGTTGGCGCGCAAGGCATCCATCTGTTTGGCCGCGATCGCATCCGCGATGACGAGCCGGTTGGCCGTGGTGGGGACATTATGGTCCACCGTGGCGATGGCCCGGTCGGGGCGGCGGACGGTTCGTCCTGCCAGGCGAAGTCCTTCAAAGGCCTGCGGTGACGTGACTTCATGCAGCAGATGCAGATCGATGTACAGCAGCGCCGGCTCGCCTTCAGGCGCTACGACCACATGTGATTCCCAAACCTTTTCGAAGAGCGTTTTTGCGCCTTGCGACATATTTGTTTTTCCCATTTGCTAGAAACTGCCCGAAACCTCAAAACTCTTTCCTAACCGAAGATCGATGGGTGCCCCACATCTCGCTCGTTTTTCGCGAGATGTGGGATACCACGGCGCTGGACCCGTCACTCTCAGCCATCGCGCTTGTTCTTCATAAAACAAGCGACGTTAAGATTTGTGGTATCCCACATCTCGCGAAAACGAGCGAGATGTGGGGCGTCCGTTACACGGCGTGCAAGGCCTGCCGGCGGTCGATGATTTCATTGAGGGTCTGGTGCACCAGACTGCCCATCTGCTGGGTGGTTACATGCTGGCCGGCCTGTTCCCGGTGCAGCAGATCGGCGGTGCGATAGCCCTGCTCCAGGACCTTGCGTACCGCCAGTTCGACCGCCTGTGCATCCTGTTCCAAATTGGCCGAGTGGCGTAGCACCATGGCCGCGGTGAGGATAGCGCCCAGCGGATTGGCGATCCCTTTGCCGGCTATGTCGGGAGCCGAGCCGTGCACCGGCTCGTACAGGTTGACTGAGCCGCCAATGGTCGCCGACGGCAGCATGCCCAGAGACCCGGTGATGACCGCCGCTTCATCGCTGAGAATGTCTCCGAAAAGGTTCTCGGTCAGCACCACGTCGAAGTTGCGCGGCGTGTTCATTAAGTGCATGGCACAGGCATCCACGTAGTGATGTTCCAGCGTGATGCCCGGGTACTGCTGGGCAATTTCAATCACCGTGGCGCGCCACATCTGCGACACTTCGAGCACGTTTGCCTTATCGACCGAGGTAACCTTCTTACGGCGCTGCCCGGCCAGCTGGAAGGCCACGTGGGCCACCCGGGCGACCTCGTCCCGGGTATAGCGCATGGTGTTCCATGCAGCTCCCGTCTCCCGGTCCCAAGCGCGCGGTTCCCCAAAATACAGACCGCCCAGCAACTCACGAACAAACAGGATGTCCGCGCCTTCGGTCACTTCCGGGCGCAGGGGAGAGTTGGCGGATAAGGCCGGGTAGGCAAAGGAAGGGCGCAGGTTGGCAAACCCACCCAAGGCTTGGCGCAGCTGCAGCAGCCCGGCTTCGGGCCTACGGTCCGGGGGCAGCCCATTGAATTCGTTGCCGCCCACCGCTCCCAGCAGCACGGCGTCGCTCTCCAGAGCAGCGTCCAGCGTCGTCGCCGGCAAGGGTGTGCCGCTCTGGCGAATGGCAACTCCGCCGATGGGCATCTCGCTGAATTGGAAGTCATAGCCGCCGAACTCCGCGACAGAAACCAGGATGCGCACTGCTTCGCGAGTGACTTCGGGACCAATCCCGTCTCCGGCTCCGACCAGAATCTTCAATTTCATTTGTCACTTACCTCCCATTTCAGATCTGCAACTCCGCTTCTGGGACCACCACTCCGCTGGGGCGATGGTGATCCGGGAGCAGGGAGATAAGGTCCTGGTCGAAGATCGCTTTTCTGCGATCTGCCAGCTCATTGAAACGGTGATAAACCACATCCAGATCGGCGGTATCGAGGGCAAAGCCAAGCTCCTTGAGGCGGTGCGCCAAAGCGCGCCGGCCCGAGTGCTTGCCCAGCACCATGCGGTTGTTAGGCACGCCCACCGAAGCGGGGGTCATGATCTCGTAGGTCAGCGGGTGGGCCAGCATGCCATGCTGGTGAATGCCCGCCTCGTGGGCGAAGGCATTGCTACCCACCACCGCTTTGTTCGGCGCCGGGGCAAAACTGACTAGTTCGGCCAGCAACTGGCTGGTGGGGTAGAGCTGCTCCAGCCTCAGCCCGTGTACGTAGGGAAACTTGTCGCGACGCACCAGCATGGCAGCGGCCACTTCTTCCAGCGCCGCGTTCCCGGCGCGTTCCCCGATGCCGTTGATGGTGCACTCAATCTGCCGTACCCCGGCCTCCATCGCCGCCAGGCTGTTCGCAACCGCCATGCCCAGGTCGTTATGGCAGTGCGAGGAAAGCGTGATGCCGGCTACCTGCGGAATCCGCTCCCGCAGCATGCGGAAGATGGCGCCATACTCGTTGGGAACGCAATAGCCGACGGTGTCAGGCACATTGATCGTGGTCGCCCCGGCGTCGACGGCCGTGGCCACCACACTGCACAGGAAATCCGGGTCCGATCGGGTTGCGTCTTCGGGAGAAAACTCCACGTCGTCCACATAGGTCAGGGCCAGGCGCACCGCTTCGCCGGCTTGCTCCAGCGCTTGCGCCCGCGAAATCTTCAGCTTGTGCTCCAGGTGAATATCCGAGCTGGCGAGGAATACGTGGATGCGCGAGCGGTCGGCCCCTTCGACCGATCGCGCGGCTGCCTCGATATCTTCGCGGCGCGTGCGCGCCAGAGAAGCGATGCGCGGGCCGCGCACCTCACGGCAGATGCTGCTGATGGCGGCAAAGTCACCGGGCGAGGCGATGGCGAAGCCGGCCTCGATGATGTCGACGCCCAGTGCTTCGAGAGCATGGGCCAGGCGCAGCTTTTCCGGGGTGTTCATGCTGCAGCCTGGAGACTGTTCGCCGTCGCGCAGGGTGGTATCGAAGAAGAAAACCCGATCCTGGCCGCTTTGCTCGTCTTGGGAGAAAGGTTGGTTCATGGAAGCGCCGCCCTCCGCATCCTCTTCATTATCATTTTCCAGTATTTGCATGCATAGATCAAATTTATTATTCTTCTAAAAATCATAATAAGTACTTATACTTGAGCAGCGAACGCATGAGATGAGCGGCTGAACGTTATGGATATTCATCAACTGGAGACCTTTCTCGCCGTGGCCGAGGAAAAAGGATTCTCTCGCGCCGCCAATCGGCTGCACCGCACCCAACCCGCCGTCAGCCAGGTTGTTCGCAAGCTGGAGAGCGACCTGGGCGAGGTGCTGTTCGAACGCAGCGCAAGAGACGGCACCCTTACTGCGGCCGGCGAGGTGCTACGCGACTACGCGCGCAAAATGTTGGCGCTAAGGACAGAAGCGGTCAGCGCGATGGAGGAGCTAAAGTCGCTCGATCGCGGCCGGCTGCAGATTGCGGCTAACGAGTTCACCTGTCTCTACCTGCTTCCGGTGCTGGATCGGTTTCGCCGGCTCTGCCCGCAGATCGGGGTGAGCATCCAGCGCTCGCTGGCCAGCAAGATCCCGGAAGATCTGCTGCAGCGAACGGTGGAGATCGGTATCTTGTCCTTTCGCCCCGAAGGGGATCTCTTTAAGTCGATCGCTGTTTATACCGACGAGTTGGCTTTTGTGGTCAATCCGGATCATCCGCTGGCGCGAGAGAAGAGCGTAGCGATTGAAGACTTGGGAGCAGAGAGCTTTGTTGCCCACAATGTTCCTTCGCCGGTGCGCAGGCAAGTGGTTGCCGCGTTCGAAAAGCATAAAACGCCGTTGAACATGGGGGTGGAGTTGCCCAGCCTGGAGGCGGTCAAGCGCTTCGTGGCCATGGGCAATGGAGTGGCCCTGGTTCCCGGATTGACGGTGGGGCGTGAGCTCGCCAGCGGGGAACTGGTCCAGGTGCCGGTGGAAGCGCTGCGTTTTGAACGTCACCTTCGCCTGGTTCATCGCAAGCGAGCCAACCTGTCGCACGCCGCGATTGCCTTTCTCAAGGTGGTGCGCTCGCTCTCGCTGGAGCGCGGCGCGCCGTATGAGTTTCGCGTGGAACGCACTGGTTAGGCGTGCGCGCTGAGGTACAGGTGTCGCCTCGAATGCTGGGCGCAGGTACAATTGCGAAAGTGGGTCAGGGATTCGACTCTTCAAGGAAAATCGACGAGCCCGAGAGGCGGGTGGAGCCTGCTGGCGGTCGCAGGCGAGAGGTTCAGGAACGAATGAAGAAAACGCTGTTGTTATTTCTGCTTCTGCCTTTTATGGCAGTTGCTAGTCACGCCCAGGAAAGCCGTCAGGATGTGAGCGTGAGCGTGACCGGGATCTTTCCACCGTTTATTACTGGCAATGATGTGCAACAGACCGGAACCAATGGACTGGGCGGTCTGGTGAGCTACCGCTACATGCTGACCCCGAGAAGCGGCCTCGAGCTCAACTATCAATACGCGCAGAATGCGCAAAAGTACTACACCAGCTTCAACAACGTGAGAGTCCACGACCGTATGCAGGAGTTTTCCGGCGCCTACGTGTTGAATGCAAACTTCAAAAACTGGAATCCCTTCCTTGAGGGTGGTCCAGCGGCCTTTATGTTTACTCCGCTCGACGACGCCAGCACTACGCAGATCGATGTGAAGGGGCAAACCATTCTTGGAGCGATGTACGGCGCCGGTGTGGCCTATGAGCTCAGTCCGAGCTGGGACATCCGCGCAGAGTACCGGGGCCTGCTCATGAAGACGCCAAATTTCGGTCTGGAACCGCAGAAGACGGGCCGTTTCTACAATGTCTACAACCCGGTTATCGGTATCGCCTACCACTTCTAGCTTTACTACCGCGGGAAAAGATCCCTAGCAGGGTAGCGAAGAACTGGCCGGTTGATGTCGGGGCCAAAGCTTCTGCGTGAGAACCGCCGGTTCAGAAGGAGTCCCGGCAGGGACGGCTGAAAATCAGTCTTGTCCAAATTAGGTTTTATGAATGAGGCGGAAAGCCTGCTAGGTTGAGGTTGGGATTTCTTCCAGGAAAACCAATCTCAATCAGGAGGAGCTTTCCGCCATGAGTGGAGTATGCAGTATTTTTTCGCAGGTTTTGGGGGTATTTTCTCGGGTCGAGTTTGAACAAGCGGTTTGCCAGCATCGAGCGGAGCATCACGCTCGTGGATTTAGCAGTTGGAGCCAGATGGTGGCGATGTTGTTCTGTCATTTGGGCAGAGCGCAGTCGTTGCGAGAGATCTGCGGAGGGCTGGCGGCCTGCGAAGGCAAGTTGAGGCATCTGGGGGTGGATCAGTGCCCTAAGCGTTCGACGTTGGCCTACGCCAACGAACATAGACCATGGGAGCTGTACCAGACGGTGTTTGAGCAGTTGCTGGAAAAGTGTCAGCGGGAGGTGCGGGGAGGGAAGAAATTCCGCTTTAAGAACAAGTTGCTGAGTTTGGATGGCAGTGTGATTGACCTCAGCGCGACGATGTATGACTGGGCCCGGTTCCGCCGGACCAAAGGTGGAGTGAAACTGCATTTGTTGCTGGATCACGACGGATATCTGCCCCAGTACGCGGTGATCGAGCCAGCCAGCAAGGCGGAAATCCAGGTAGCGCGCAAGCTGGTTTTAGAACCGGGCACGATTTTGGTGTTCGATCGTGGGTATACCGATTACAAGTGGTTCGCCAGCTTGACCGCGCAAGGTGTGTACTTCGTGACCCGGCAACGGTGGAACAGCTATCGGAAGGTAGTCAAGGAGCTGCCGATCCCGGAAAAGGGCAACATCCTGGCCGATCAGATGGTGCTGTTGGGCCACCGCGGTTACCGCACCGGGGTGCCGGTCAGGCGGGTGGCAGTGCGCGATCCAGAGACAGGCAAGAAGTTCGAATTTCTTACCAACAAACTGGATTTTGCTGCCAGCACGATTGCGAAAATCTATCGCGATCGTTGGCAGATCGAGACTTTTTTCAAGGCCCTCAAGCAGTCTTTGCGGGTCAAGACATTTGTAGGCACCAGCGCCAACGCCCTAAAGACGCAGATCTGGACCGCCTTGATCGCCATGTTGATTCTGAAATATCTGAAGCTGAAATCAACCTTCGATTGGTCGCTCTCCAATCTAGTGGCCTTATTGCGCCAGCAGTTGTTCGTATACCGCGACTTGTGGGCTTGGTTAGATTGTCCTTTTGAACCGCCGCCTGCCCTGGCAGGAATTCATGATCAGCTTCGGCTGGCGCTCTAATTTTCTTAGCTTTCTTTAGGACAGCTGAAACCTAGCCGACCGTCAAAAAACCTAAATCGCCCTACAATCGGGAGCTCTATAGCAAAACACTTGGACAGCACGTTTCTCAATCTACCGCTCCCCTCACCCCAACCTGATTTTGCAATGACCGGTTGCAGCACTCGTTTGTCCAATAAAATCAACGCTACAGGGTCGACCAATCCGCTAATTTGGACAGCTCTGGCTGAAAATAGCCCAGCACGTGAGTGCTGGGTGTAAGTGCTGAGAATTACCCAGGACCTGGTCCTGGGTTGGCTGCCCGAATCAACGAATAGTCCATTTCGAAGGTAGTAGAAGTACCCCAGGATTCCATCCTGGGTATTTTCAGCCGTCCCTGCGGGACTGGTTCGTCTCTCGAATCTTTTCCCAGGACTACCCCGGATTTCCTGTACGCTGCTCCGGACAGGTCTGCGTATGCGGCTTTCTTCACGGAAAGCCGCACGAGGCTCCTTGATACCAACAAGCTACACAGGAAATCCGGGTCCGTCCTGGGCTACTCTCAGCCGTCTCTACGGGACTCAAGTTAAAGAGGGCAGTTCTCACGCAGACCCTAAAGCCCGGACCTTCCCGAAAGCCACTTCTTCCGCAGCCTGCTAGAAAATGCGGTAGGCGATCCCGGAGCTGAAGCCATCCGGGCTCAGGGAACTGTTCTGGAAGTTGGTCCAGTGCTGGTATTCGTAGTCGATCGCGCGGATCGTGAAGCGATGATAGTGAATGTCCAGTCCTCCACCCGGCACCAGCATAAGGTAGCCGCCGTGGCCGTAACTGAAGGGAAAGTTGAACTGGCCGTTGCCGATCATGAATTTCCCGTAGGGTTCCCAACGGCCGAAACGCCAGCGGAATCTGGGACCGAGCTCGTAGTTATCTTCGTGCACATCGTAGACCTGGTTGAAGCGAAGAAAACGCATTTCCCCTTCCACGCCCAGATGTCCGTGCAAATTCAAGTCCACGAAGCCGCCGAGGCCATATAGTTCGTTGGGGCCGTAGTCGGGACTGTACGCGGAGAAGAAGCCTCCAGCCACCACGTGCGCGCCCCCTCGGCCGGCCGGGACTACCTGTGCATGGAGAACTGCATTCATGGAAAGGGAGAGCAGGCCGGACAGCAGAAACCTTTTGATCATGCGCACCACTCAGATGGTTTCCCCAGATACACATGCAAAGGCGGGGTAGGTTTTAGTCTACCCCGCCTTTGCCTTACGTTGACCCTGGAGAAACCCGCTTGGTAACTGTTTACAAGGGGTTTACTGGGGGCTCGGTTGAGTGGCCGAAGCCTGTGCCGGAGCCGCACTCTGCTGCGTGTCGACCGCCGGTGGAGGCGCCGTCTCGGCTGATCCTGCCGCCGGGGCGGCAGCCGGGGCGACGGGGGGCGCGTAACGGGTCAGGCGGAAGAAGACTGGAGTGACCTCGAAGGGCATCTTGTCCCGCGCGTTCATGATGGGAGGCATTCTGGCATTCAAGCGAATGACCTTGTCATCCCAGGCATCGATCTTCAAGTTGCTGCCCAAAGGAAGGGCCGCGACTTGATCCAGCTTGTTCATATCCAGCTTCGGTGCCTTGGACATCAGACCGTTCAACCATGGCTCACCGGTGGGGCGCAGCAACGAATCTCCCAGCCTCGGCGTGTTGAGAGCCGTGAGCTGCTTCGAGCGCGCATCGAGCTGGTTCAAGAACAGGCCCGGCTGGGACAGGTTCGTGACGTAGACGGAGTGGTTAAGCAGGTCGATGGCCTTCTTGGCAGCCAGTTCGTTGTCAGGATCGGAGTGCGACATGTGGATGCGCTCAAAGGTCGCTTCATCAGGGAAGAGAAGGCGATCATTGAAGGCGTAGCGAGTGTCGATGTGGTGACCCAGCACGATGTGCGCCAGCTGGAAGGAAAGGACCGCAGCCAGATCGGCCTCGGTGGGCAGAACGTCGATCAGGCCCTTGCTGAGGATGATGGTGTTGCCCACCGCCAGCGATTCCAGCGGAGCGGTAAGCAGTACCCGGCAATGAATGGCATCGGCGATCTGGATGTTGTTGCCGATCACGATGTTGTTCGCAACCTGCTCCAGGACCTTGTCAAAGTCGCTGGGCGGCGCCAGCAATCCAGCCTGCACCAGGCGATCGAGGACGTTCTCCTCGGCCTGTGAGATCCATTCCCGCTGGGCGGCCAACGGGCTCAGGTCTTGGCTCTGCTCACTCTGATCCTGCACGTCGTCGATCTTGACTGACTCATTGTCAGACTCGTGGGTGGGCAGCTTCAGGGCGTATCCCCAAATGTAGGTCTGGGCCTTGAAGGAGACCGGGTGCTCGGAGCTCTTCTGCGTCTCTTCTACGTAGACGCCGACCGGAAGCCAGAGACCAGGTTGCAGATTTTCGCGCCAGCTGTCGAAGTGGAAATAGCTGGAGCTGTCGTCGTCCTGGTTGCCACCGGTATAGGTGCCGTTGAAGCGGACGATGTTGCCGCCCTGGTCTTCCACCCAGATACGGCCGGTAAATCGGCCACTGCCCGTTCCAGGCTTGGGGTGCACGTCAAAAACCAACGTGCGCACCGCGCCCAGGAAGTCGCGGCGGACGTAGCTGAAGTCATAGTGCTGCTGGTCGAAAGAGATCGGGTCCAGGAACATCATCTCCATAAAGCCGGCGGAGATGTACTGCATCTTGAACGCCTTGGTCAGGCCGGAGATGTACTTCACCGAGCCCTTGAACATTCCGTGGTTGTTGCCTTCGCTGGAGTAGGAAGTGTCCGTGATCGACTTGCCGAAGTCGACGCGGCCGAGCAGGTATTGATCCGATTCCGGCACCGCGTACAGAACCTGATCCGGCCTCATGTTTTGGATATAGGTCTGCACCAGCGGAGAGTGCTTCTGGATCTGCTTGATGGTGACCTTTTCGGCCGCAATCGCTTTCTGCACCAGCGCGCTCTGTTCCGGCGATAGAGGCTGGGGGGGCTGATACTTGGTTTTGGCCTGTGCCACGGACGCGGTTAGCGTCAGCAGCAGACTGGTAATCCAAACTCGACGCAGGGTCATTTCCTGGCTCCTGTAACCTTTGAACGATTGGTAACTGTTGCTGAATGCATAAAACTGAAATCGGTTGAACTTAAAGAAACGTTAGAACCGGGGGGCAGCCACTGGCTACGCCAGCTGGAAGGTCACGTGGATCAAAGTCGTGTGATCTACCGGATGCCCATCTTTTTCCGCGGGCTTGAACCGGATTTGCTCGGCAACACGCTTTGCCTGCTCATCCAGACCATGCCCCAGCCCGTTTACGACACGCAATACCTCGACTTGGCCAGTAGCCAGGAAACGCACCTGTAAGGTTACCTCACCCTGGATCCTCAATTGAGCTGCTTCCGGAGTGTATTCCGGATGCGGTTCCGAAATGACGACCGGAGGAGTGAAAGCCGGTTCCGTTGTCTTGATGGCCACCTGGGTTGGTGCAGTCCCCATACTGAAGCCGGCCGAAGCCACCGTACCGGTGCCACCGGGCTTGCCGGTGCCACCAACGACGCCGTTAGCAAAACCGGCCGAAGCCACCTTGCCCATGTCATGGCCGCCGGGAACACCGTTGGCTACGCCTGCGCCAAAGGAAGTGCCGGAAACCGCACCCTTACGGGCAGCACCGGCTCCAGTATTCGGCCCGGGGGCAGCATTGAATGCTCCCGTTGCAACCAGTTGCGATTGCGTCGAATTAGGATTCGGCTTGGCCCCCATCGGATCGCCAAAACCACCGGCTTTGACGTCCGGTTTCACCTGGTTGTTGGCTACTTCAGTCGGTTTCGCGCTGGCAAACAGTCCCACCTTCGGCTGTGGCGGAGGCGCAACTGCTTTCGGCGGCGCAGGCGGCAGCTTGGGTTGATCCGGCGTATCGAGCTTCACAGGCTTAGGAAGCTCCGGCGGCGGCTGGATCTTCGGCATCACAATCTTGGGCGGCTCCAGCTTGACCACTTGCGGCTGCGGAGGAGCGATCACCTTCACTTTGGGGATGATCGGCTTTGGTGGCGGAGGCGGTGTGTTCTTCTCCACGAAAACCATGTGCTCGATATACTTTTGCTTCTCCACCTTATGGACCGCAGCAGTCAGCAGGACTACCAACGCCATAATGGTGAGGTTGGTGACCATACTGACCCCAAAGGAGCCCCAACGGCCCTCGGGTTCTGGGAGGAGTCCGAAGCTGTCGCGAATCGGAAAATCTTTCGGCATAATTAAAGTTCCCTAAATTCTCTCTAGTCGTAAGGTAATGTGCGAGCCACCAGGGTGTTGATCAAGCAGCGAAAAAACTCGTACATTCAAAAGACGCACACTCGAGATGAATGCTTAACACTCCCGAGTTCCTGCCGAGGATCCTGCAGGCTGTATCGACTTCCGCCCCGTGCCAATTCTCAGTACCAAAGTACTTGCGGATATGCTCACGATAGACGAGTTTTTACAGGGATGCAGTAACCCAAAGGTGGAGCCGTTGGAAACAGAAGTGTATGGATAAGGCATGAAGAGGTCCATAGCTTGCAACTGCGAGTGGCGCTGCAAACCCAAAGCTTGCGAATACTCCGGTTGGGAGCGCCTTGACGAAACCAACTCAGCGTCGCCCATAAACCACCACCATTTGATTCGCACCGTCGACTTTTTGTTGCCGGTGCGTGACGGCCATTTAGGCTCTGCACTAAGAGTACAAGAAGGGCATGTGAACTCGTGAAGATTCTCGTGACAGGCGGAGCGGGCTATATTGGCGGAACTGTTACCAAGCTGTTGTTGGAGCGCGGACACGCCGTCGTGGTGTATGACAACCTGTGTCATGCCCGGCGTTCCATGGTGCCCGCCGGGGCCACCTTTATTGAGGGCGATGTAGCTGACAGCAAACGGCTTGAGGAGATCTTCGCCGGCGATTCCTTCGCCGGCGTCATGCACTTTGCTGCCCTCATCGAGGCCGGTGACAGCATGCGCAAGCCGGAGACTTACTTCCGTAACAACACGGCGGCGACTCTCGGTTTGTTGGAAGCCATGGTGAAGAAAAACTTAAAAAAGTTGGTTTTTTCCTCGACCGCGGCGGTGTACGGCGAACCCGTGAGCACGCCCATTTTGGAAGATGCTGCCCTCGCTCCAACGAATCCGTATGGCGAATCGAAGCTGCTGGTGGAGCAGATGCTCTCCTGGATCCACCGCGTACATGGTCTGCGCTATGCCAGCCTGCGCTACTTTAATGTCGCGGGTGCGGTTCCCGGCCGCGGTGAAGACCATGAGCCGGAGTCCCACCTCATTCCCCTCATTCTTGACGTAGCTCTGGGGCGGCGTAAGAGCATAAAGATTTTTGGTCAGGACTACCCAACCCGGGACGGGACATGCATTCGCGACTATATTCACGTGCAGGACCTGGCGGAGGCGCATCTGTTGGCGTTTGAGGGGCTCGATGTGCGCGATCGCATGATCTACAACCTTGGCAACGGACTAGGCTTTTCCGTCCGTGAAGTGGTGGAGTCAGCTCGCCGGGTTACCGGGCATCCAATTCCGGTGGAGGAGATGCCGCGCCGGCCGGGAGATCCTGCGGTGTTGATCGCCAGCTCGGCAAAAATCGAGGCCGACCTCGCGTGGAGGCCGAAGTACATCCAGCTCGACGATATCGTGCGCAGCGCTTGGGAGTGGCAGCAGCAGCGCTACCCAAGCGAACCAGCCTGAAAGATGCCCATTTCGTAATAGTCACAGAGCAGTATGGCGCACGGTGAGAGGAAGAGAAGCAATGGAATCCAGCGCGACTTCGCAGCAACCCAATTTGGATTCGATCCTGCGCGAGAAGAGAGTCTTCCCCCCTCCAGCCGAGTTTGCCGCGCAAGCGTACGTGAAGAGTCTTGAGGAATACGAGGCGCTTTATCGCCGCTCCATTGAGGATCCGGAAAAGTTCTGGGCGGAGATTGCCGCTGAGCTGCACTGGTTTGCTCCGTGGACCAGTGTGCTCGAATGGAAGCCCCCCTGGGCCAAGTGGTTCGTGGGCGGCAAAATCAACCTTTGCTACAACTGCGTTGATCGTCATGCCTTAAGCAACCGCAAGGACAAAGTTGCCATTTTGTGGGAAGGGGAGCCGGGCGAGGTCCGCAAGCTGACTTACGGCGAGCTTTATCTGGAGGTGCAGAAAGTCGCCAATGTCCTCAAGGGCCTGGGAATCCGCAAGGGCGATCGGGTCGCGGTGTACATGGGCATGACGCCGGAGCTGGCCATTGCCCTGCTGGCCTGCGCACGCATTGGCGCCGTACACTCCGTCATCTTTGGAGGATTCGCGGCCAACGCTCTGGTGGATCGCATCAACGATGCGTCGTGCGTTGCCGTGCTCACCCAAGATGGCTCGTATCGCCGGGGACAGGAGGTGCGGCTGAAAGCGATCGTCGACGAGGCTCTCGTCAACTGCCCGACGGTCAAGCATGTGGTTGTTTACCGCCGCACCGGTTCGGCGGTGAATATGAAGCAAGGCCGCGATCAGTGGTGGCAGGAGCTGGCGGACAAAGCGCCGGCCGAGTGCCCGGCCGAGCCGCTCGACGCGGAAGATCCGCTTTACATCCTCTATACGTCGGGTACAACGGGCAAGCCAAAGGGCCTGGTGCACACTACCGGTGGTTATTCGGTGCAAACCTACCTCACCAGCAAGCTGATCTTCGACCTCAAGCCGGATGACGTCTACTGGTGCACGGCCGATGTTGGCTGGGTCACCGGGCACTCTTATGTCGTCTATGGCATCCTGCAGAACGGTGTGACCACGGTCATGTATGAAGGCGCGCCGAATTATCCCGAGGCGGATCGCCTATGGAAGATCGTGGATGACCACAAAGTCAGCGTCTTCTATACCGCTCCGACGGCGATCCGCGCCTGCATCAAGTGGGGCGACCACTATCCGCAGCGGCATTCGCTGGCCAGTCTTCGCCTGCTGGGCACGGTGGGGGAGCCGATCAATCCCGAGGCCTGGATCTGGTATCGCGAGATGATCGGTAAGGGACGGTGTCCTATTGTCGATACCTGGTGGCAGACGGAAACCGGGGCCATCATGCTGGCGCCACTGCCCGGAGCGGTTCCCACCAAGCCGGGTTCGGCTACACGTCCATTTCCTGGCATCGAACCTGCCATCGTCACCCGCGAGGGCGAAACCGTGCCTCCCGGCAGCGGCGGATTGCTGGTGATTCGCAGGCCGTGGCCATCCATGGCGCGCACTATCTTCAACGATCCCGATCGCTACGCCCAGACCTACTGGTCGGAGATTCCTGGCTGCTACTTTACCGGGGACGGTGCGCGCATGGACCAGGATGGCGACTATTGGTTAATGGGCCGCGTCGACGACGTCATCAACGTGAGCGGTCACCGCCTCGGAACCATGGAAGTGGAATCGGCGCTGGTGGCGCATCCCAAGGTGGCTGAGGCGGCCGTGGTCGGGCGTCCGCACGAGTTGAAAGGGCAGGCCATCGCGGCCTTCGTTTCCCTCGAAAGCAGCCACCATCCTTCGCCGCAACTCAAAGAGGAGTTGCGCGAATGGGTTGCCAAAGAAATTGGCTCGCTAGCGCGCCCGGACGACATCCGGTTTACCCAGGCTCTGCCCAAAACGCGCAGCGGCAAAATCATGCGCCGCTTGCTGCGCGAGCTGGCGACCAGCGGCGAAATCAAGGGCGACACCACCACCCTCGAAGACTTCACCGTCATCGCACAATTGCGTGGATCAGAAGAGTAAGAGAAACCGCAGGTCCCCTTCGTTACCCCGACTCCAGATAATTCAACTGCTAACCGGACGGGTGCCCCTCGTTCGCCTCAGCGTACGTGGGCCGAAAAGACGGGGCGCAGCCTCATAAGCGCTAACTTGTTTAGGATGTTTTTCGTCAACTCCCACAGAATCGTCATCCTGAGCGGAGCGCCTCACAGATTGATTGCGTGCCACAGCGCTTGTGGCGCGGAGTCGAAGGACCCCGACGGTGCTAGCCTACCCATGCTGTTCGGAGCTTTTCAACCGCGGAGCCCGCACCGAGCGGGCCCGCCACGGTCTCTCCCTGGAACCGAGAACCAAGAACTTGCATGAAAAGATGTATCCGTGGCCATCAGGTGCGTGTCGCACCAGATCCTGTTTTCGGGCTTCGGTGGTCGAGAAGCTCCGAACAGCATGGGTGAGCTAGCACCGTCGGGGTCCTTCGACTCCGCGCCACAAGCGCTGTGGCACGCAATCAATCTGTGAGGCGCTCCGCTCAGGATGACGATTCTGTGGGAGTTGACGAAAAACATCCTAAACAAGTTAGCGCTTATGGGGCGCAACCCCTCCACTGGGTTTCTGCTTCGGATACGGGTCCGGTACTAGGAGAGCGTCTCGTCCTGGCTGGCTTCAGTCTTTGCTTCGGGCTCAGAATCAGGCTTGGGCACATATTGTTCCACTGTGAAATAGAAGGTGCTGCCGTTGCCCGGACTGCTCTTCGCCCAGATACGGCCCCCATGCTGATTGATGATGCCACGGCACAGCGCCAGCCCAAGGCCGGTCCCACCTTGCAACCGCGTATCCGAGGCGTCCGCTTGCTGAAAGCGGTCGAAAATCAAATCCAGCTTGTCCTCTGGAATGCCGGCGCCATGATCCTGGACCTCGAAGGTGACTTCCGTCTCGCTGCTTGCCGTCGCGGCCAGACGGATCTCCCCACCCTTCTCGGAAAACTTGATCGCATTACGGATCAAATTGCCCATTACCTGTAGGATTCGGTCGCCGTCCACCCATACGTCGACGGGCTCTGCGTCGATACGGAAATGAAGGCCTGCGCGGGAGGCGGAGGATCGTTCCGGGTCCATGGCCCGCCGCAATAGGTCAATCGCATTCCATTCGCTCTTGTGCAGAGGGAGCGTTCCGCTGCCGATGCGCTCGAAGTCGACAATGTCATTGACCAGGCGAACCAGCCGGTCGCAGTTGGCCAGGGCGATATCGAGCATTTGCGGAATCTTCTCCGGACGCTTTTCCAGTGCCCCGCTGGCCACCAGGCCCAGCGCAGCTCGCAGCGAAGTGAGGGGCGTGCGTAGCTCGTGACTGACGGTGGCGATAAATTCGTCCTTCATCCGGTCCAGGCGGCGCCGTTCCGTAACATCCGTGAAGGCAACCACGATGCCGTCCACGTGGTTGCTTTCCAGCAGCGAGCAAGCAACATATTCGACCGGCAACGGTTTTCCATCCTTGCGCCAAAAGACATCGTCATCGACGTGCAAGGGAGTTTCCCGCTGCACGCTGCCGAAGATGGGAGACTCCTCCGTCGGGTACGGTGTGCCGTCTGCACGCGAATGATGGATCAGGGTGTGCATGTTCTCTCCCAGCAACTCTTGGGGTGAGTAGCCCAGCATCTCAGCTCCGCTGCGATTGACAAAGGTCAGGCGGCCCGCCAGATCCATGCCAAAGATGCCGTCACCGACTGAGTCCAGAATCGATTGACGCTGGCGCGTGAGTGCATTCAGTTCCTCTTCGGCGTGCGTCTGCTCGGTAATGTCGATGCCGTGGCTGAGCACGAATGGATCCACGCCCGGCAGATGCAACAGCTTGTTGCGATAGGCGACGATGCACAGCTGCTGGCTTTTTCCCCACAGATAAAAGCGTCCCTGGTGATCCTGATCCGGATCTTGCTTCAGTGCCGCGAAGTAGGCATCGTAGTCCGCCAAATGATCGGGATCGATGTAATTGCGCAGCGGAGTGCCGATCAGCTCCTCCGGTTCGTAGCCCAGGGTGGCGGCGGCATGGGAATTGATGGAGAGTAGAACGCCTTCCAGATCGTGGGTGCAAATGAAGCCGAGGCTGCTTTCTACCAGCTGCCGGTAGCGCAATTCACTGGTGCGCAGAGCGGTCTCCGCTTCCCGTTGCTCGGTCACGTCCACGCCGGTCATGATCACGAAGCTCACTTCGTCCTGGGCATTGGTCAGCGAGGTAGCGGTCCAGGCGATTCGCCGCACCCGTCCTGCCTTGGTGCGCCAGTCGAGCTCATAGGATTGGTTTGCGTTGCCGGCGCGCACCTCCTCGAAGATGCGGATGGCGGTCTCGCGTTCCCCTGGGGGAAAGAGCTCTTCTGGAAACGAGCGGCCGGCGAGGTCGGCAAAGGTGTAGCCGGAGGTCGTCTCGCAGGCACGATTGAAGCGCACGATACGGCCCGCTGTATCGAATACCAGCACCAGTGCACTGATGGTATTGAGCACCGCGGCGACAAAATTTCGTTCTACCGTGAGCGCCTGTTCGGAACGCTGACGGGAGCGGACAACATTCTCCTGCGAATGACCGGTGGCGTAGAGCTCAAGGCGGGTGACGACCTGGCGGGCAAGAACCTGCAGGCTCTCCAGGTGGCTGCGGCCGAATGCGTCGGGCTCGGTGGAGCAAACGGCGAGCGTGCCCAGAATGGTGCCCGAGGCAGAGATCAGAGGAGCACCCGCGTAGGAACGGCAATGGAGGCCATTGTCGAGCACGATGCCCGACACGCCGAAGCGGTGATCCGATGTGGCATCGCTAATGATCAGTGGCTTGGCTTCGAGCAGCAGAAACTGGCAGGGCGATCCGTTGCGGCGTATCTGGCGGCCGGTGAAGCCAATACTGGACTTGAACCATACGCGCGACCAATCAAGAAAGCCTATGAACGCATACGGCGCATTGCAGATCGCAGCCGCCATGCGCGCGATCTCATCGAAGGCGGGGTCGGGAAGCGTATCGAGAATGTCGTATTGCAGCAGAGACCTGAGCCGTTCCGTCTCGTCATGCTGCACCGTGGTTGAACTTGAAAGCATCGGAGTTCTCTGCATCCTTTAAATCACCGACTCACGCTCGATGATCACCCACAACGACCCAAATCAACCAATTACCGGGGGTAGATGGATTGCGAACGAAAACAAGTTCGCGATTCCAACGGGGGTATGCAATCGCCTTTGGGGGGTGAGCGACAAGAACTGGGTACATCCTAACCTGAGAGTGGTATTCCTGTATGCGGGAAGGTCACAACATTCTCCCGAAGTTGCAGACAGCAGGTTACCTACGTTCGGTTCCGTCCCACGGTCTGGCTCTCACTAACAGGAAGGTAACGATTCCCGGTAACAGCGCGTCATCAAAGTCGCCCCAAACCAGCTCACGTCAAGTGCGCCATTCTTGCTGCTACACTGCGCCCGGGGACACGCTGCGACTGGGAGCAGAAAAAGCATGGTGATCGCGCGCAGACATGCAGTCGCAGCAACAGGAGCGGCTCTCTACTGCGTGGGTTTACTGGCCACTCTGAGCCACGCTGCGGGGCACGTCTCCGTGCCTTTCCGGATTGCCGGGCTGGTGCTGCTGGGTTGGGGCGCCTGGCGGCAGCGTTCGTTGACCGTCTGGATCTTCTGGTCCATGCTCGCCGGCGGCGAGCTGGGAGCTGACGCTCCGGCCTTCGCTGTCAGCCTGCGTGTATTCAGCGACATCTTCCTGCGGCTGATCAAGACCATCGTTGCCCCGTTGATCTTAGGGACCCTGATCACCGGCATCGCCGCCCACGGACAAATGCGCAGCTTGGGCAGGATGGGTTTGAAAGCCCTGGTCTATTTCGAGGTGCTTACTACCATAGCGATGCTGGTTGGCTTGGCGGCTATCAACATCACACACGCGGGTGTGGGGTTGGATGTGCCGCAACAGCATGCGGCTGCCAATGTCCCGCTGCCTACCCAGGCGGCTCCCTTGCGCTGGGATGAAGTGCTGCTGCACACCTTTCCCGAGAACATCGCGAAGTCTGTGGCCGATAACCAGATTCTGCAGGTAGCGGTCTTCGCCATCCTGTTTGGCCTGGCGATGGGCCGGTTGCGTGCGGAGAATCGCGCGCCGTTGCTGCGAGTGATCGAATCGTTCACTGAAACCATGTTTGCCTTCACCAACGTGGTGATGTACTACGCTCCCGTCGGAGTCGGGGCCGCGATGGCCTACACGGTGGGGCAGATGGGACCGGGCGTGTTGCTTCATCTCGGCCGTCTTCTACTTACCTTGTATGGCGCGCTGCTCGCTTTTGGTCTGTTCGGCTTGCTGCCCGTCGCGTTGATCGCGGGCGTGCCTATCCGCAGATTCTTGCGCGCGGTCGCTGAGCCGGCGACGATTGCCTTCGCTACCAGTACTTCAGAGGCGGCGCTGCCGCGGGCCATGGAAGCGATGGAAGCCCTGGGCGTTCCGCGCCGGATCGTCGCTTTTGTGATCCCCGCGGGCTATAGCTTCAATCTGGATGGTTCCACGCTCTACCTGGCGCTGGCGTCGGTTTTTGTGGCCCAGGCAGCAGGTGTGCACATGGGTTGGAAGCAGCAGATGTTCATGGTGGGCACACTCATGCTCACCAGCAAAGGAGTGGCCGGCGTACCCCGTGCAACGCTGATTGTGCTGCTGGCGACCGTAGCCATGTTCCGGCTGCCCGAAGAGCCGATCTTTGTCATCCTGGGTATCGACGCCCTGATGGATATGGCGCGCACCACTGTAAACGTGGTGGGCAATTGCCTGGCCTCGGTGGTGGTCGCGCGCTGGGAAGGCGAATTTGGCTCCGAGGCGCCGGCAATCGAAACCATGGACGCCCTGCCGGTGGCCGAGCCGTAAGAGCGGGCAGTGCACAGGAACCAAACACCCGGCGCAAAGATAATGTGGGGGGTCCGGGCAAGCTTGGTATACTTGGAGGTCAGAGCAGCTTCAGGCGCACCGGTAGGCCCCAGCAGGGGTCTTTTTTGATGGGGTGATGAAGCGGAGCAAGCGGTAAGGCATACACGAGAGACCATGGGGAAACTACTCGATACGATTCACTCGCCCGCGGATATCAAGAGCTTTACCGTGCCGGAACTGGAGGCGCTGGCTCAGGAGATACGTGAGCAGCTGATCCTCGTACTATCGAAAACGGGCGGCCATCTGGGGCCGAACCTCGGCGTCGTCGAACTGACGCTGGCTATGCATTACGTCTTCAACACTCCTACCGACAAGTTTGTCTTTGACGTTAGCCACCAGGCCTACATTCACAAACTGCTGACCGGCCGCCGTGAGCGTTTCCGCACCATGCGCCAGCCGGGCGGCCTGAATGGTTTCGCGCTGCGCACGGAAAGCGATCATGATTGCTACGGCGCGGGCCACGCCGGCACTGCGCTCTCCGCTGCCCTGGGCATGGCGGTGGCCCGCGATCTGGCCGGTACCAAAGAGAACGTGATTGCCTTTGCCGGGGATGCGG
The DNA here is from genome assembly GCA_963787145.1 of uncultured Acidobacteriaceae bacterium. Taxonomy (GTDB): domain Bacteria; phylum Acidobacteriota; class Terriglobia; order Terriglobales; family Acidobacteriaceae; genus PALSA-350. The sequence goes on along the minus strand of CAWBBY010000028.1, from coordinate 169,170 downwards.
CGTTCACCAATGGCATCAGTTTTGAGGCGCTCAACAATATAGCGGAGCAAACCAAGCGCCTGATCGTGGTGTTGAACGACAACGAATGGTCGATCGACCGCAATGTAGGCGCCATTGCCAACTACCTGCACAAGATTGTCACCAACGAGCGCTACACCAATCTGCACGACTCCGCAGCCCGTCTGCTGGAAAAACTGGGCGGCAGGACCGCACGGCAAATGGTGCGCAAAGCAGAAGAAGCCGCCAAGGGCATGCTGTGGCCCTCTTTGCTCTTTGAGGAGTTTGGGCTCACGTATTACGGTCCGCTCGATGGCCACAATATCGGTCTGCTGATAGAGACATTTCAGTTCCTCAAGACGCAGGAGCGTCCTGTTCTGCTGCACGCCATTACGCAAAAGGGCCGCGGTTTTCAACCGGCGCTCGATAAGCAGAAAAAATTTCACGGCCTTGGCCCCTACGACCCGGACACCGGCGAAACGACGCCTGCGGGTCAACGCACCTATTCCGAGGTTTTTGCCGACACCCTGGTCAAGCTGGCGGACGAAGACCCCAAAGTGGTGGCCATCACCGCGGCCATGCCCAACGGAACCGCGCTCGACCTCTTCCGCCCCCATCACCCGCGCCGGTATTTCGATGTTGGCATCGCCGAGGAGCACGGCGTCATCTTCGCCGCCGGGCTGGCCACTATGGGCTTCCGCCCGTTCTGTGCCATCTACTCTACTTTCCTGCAGCGCGCCTTCGATCCCATCGTGCACGACGTTTGCCTGCAGAACCTGCCGGTCGTCTTCTGTATGGATCGCGGTGGGCTTTCCGGCGATGATGGACCGACGCATCACGGTCTTTTTGACATCAGTTATCTGCGTGGTATTCCCAACATCATCCACATGGTTCCCAAAGATGAGGATGAGCTGGCGGACATGATGTATACAGCGTTACTACAGCCGGGACCGACCGCGGTGCGCTATCCGCGTGGGACCGGGCCGGGCGCTACGGTCAAGGCTCATCCGGTGGCCCTGCCGATTGGCAAGGCGGAAATTATCAGCGACGGCGACGAGGTGGCAATTTTCGGCCTGGGAGCACTGCTGCCGCTGGCGCAGCAACTGGCCGCGGAGCTCCGGCAGCAAGGCGTTTCCGCTGCTCTGATCAATCCCCGCTTCGTCAAGCCGCTGGACCGCGACTTGATCGCTCAGTACGCTCGCCGCGTGGGTGTGATCGTCACCCTGGAAGATCATGTGCTGATGGGCGGATTTGGCAGCGCGGTGCTCGAAGCCCTGAGCGATATGCAGTTGGAGGCGCCTGTGGTCCGCATCGGCTGGCCCGACCGTTTTATCGAGCACGGCAAAGTCGACCAACTGCGCGCCAAGTACGGCATCAGTGTTGAAGGCGCAATGGAAAAGCTGGCGCCCTATCTGCAACACAGGACCCGCAAACGCCTCGTCGCCCGCTAGCGTAAAAGCACTCTTCGCGTCAGAATAAAGAAACCGCAGGTCCCTCCACTGCGCTACGCTCCGGTCGGGATGACAAATTTGTTTCGGCCCAGAATTCCAGTGCCCAAACAAATTTGTCATCCCGACCGGAGCGTAGCGTAGTGGAGGGGACCTGCGGTTTCCTTCAATTCCGCTACAAAAGTATCAGCGGTATTCTGTGCCTTAACCCTAAAGCCCAGAAAAAAGCAGGCGCCGGTGAGCGCCTACTTTCGAGAACCAAAGAAACAGAAAAACAAACGGTCCCTTAATTGGGCATCAACACGGTATCAATTACCTGGATTTCGCCATTCGATTGATTTACGTTCGCGATCGTAACTGTCGCTGTTCCGCCCTTCTCGTCGGTGAGAACGAGCTTGCCGTCCTGCATCATCGCGGTCAAGGTACCGCCCTCCACTGTAGTTAGAGTCGCCTTTCCGCCGCCCGCCTTAATCTGCTTGGCGATTTCTTTCGCGGTGAGCCTACCCGCCACTACGTGGTAGGTGAGGATCTTCTTCAGTTGAGGCAGATTTTCCGGCTTTAACAGGGTATCCACCGTTCCTGCAGGAAGCTTGTCAAAGGCTTCGTTGGTGGGCGCGAACACCGTGAATGGTCCTGGGCTCTCCAGGGTGTCGACCAGGCCGGCCGCCTTCACTGCGGCGACCAGTGTGGTGTGATCTTTTGAGTTGACGGCGTTTTCAACAATATTCTTGGTGGGATACATCGCTGCGCCACCGACCATAGGATCCGTCTGTGCAGACGCGTAAAGACCGAAAAATCCAAACGTCAGGGCTACCGCAGCTGCGAGCATAGTTCTCTTGTTCATTGGTATTTCCCTTCACTTGATATTGCGGTTTGCTTCACTGGTAGTACGGCCCTGGAGGGCCAACGGATTCCCTTGTGGATATCAGTGAGGGCTGGAAGCGTCGCTCTTTTCGAGCTTGCTCGGGGCTGGGGCGAACAAATGGCCATTCACCCCCGGCCTAATTCGAGGGTGTATCATCGGCTTGAATGCAGGGTTGATTAATACGGCGCTTTGACATCGCATTCCCATCCAAACCGCAATCGCTGGCTCATCGCAATTGGCGTCTTGAAGCTTCTGAAGGCGGTCCTCTTCGTCTCCATGGGTTTCGGCGTCATCAAGCTATTGCACAAAGATATCGCCGACGTCCTCTTGCGGGCCACGACCGCCCTCCGCTTCGACCCCGAGAATCGCATAGTCAATGTGCTGCTGGAAAAGTCGGCCTTGCTGAGCCCTCACCGGCTCAAGGAGATCAGCTTCGCCATCTTTCTCTACGCGGCGCTGGACATTATCGAAGGCACCGGGCTGGTGTTGGAAAAGGTGTGGGCGGAGTACTTCACCCTGATCCTGACCGGATCGTTCCTACCCTGGGAGATTTACGAAATCATCCGCCATGTCACCTTGCTTAAGGTAGTGCTGACCATCCTCAACCTGCTCGTCTTCGTCTATCTGGCCGTCGTGGTCAACGATAAGGTGCGCGCCCGCCAGCAGGCTTCGGCAGCAAGCGCTGATTAACAAGGACTTCCTCTCCCGGAACAAGAAATACTGGTCGCGACTAACACTTTAGTACCGTATGGCCTGCCTGAGTTCTGCCGTCTTGACAAGTAAATCCCGCGCCGCCTGAATCAACCAAGGCAACACAACGTGTTGGGGTAAAGACTGTTTAAGCGCATATAGATTGTAGTTTTTGCCCCCAGCCCACGAAACCCCCTCTTTCAGAAGGATTTGCTGGAATTTCCCCTTTGACAGCTCTCTCTGCTGATCTAAGATGTGGACAAAAGTGGTCCAAAGTGGAAACAAAGAAACGATTCTGAGTGAAGAGTACTGCTTTCGTCACGTGCTTGAGGGCAAAAGCGATGAGAACAGGGAATCCGGCCTCCAGGGAAGTGGCAAACCCGAGCCCTGGGAGCGACTGCAAGTGAACGGCAGAGAAGAGAAGGCAACTGGATGTTTCGTGGCAATCACCCAACCCGCGTGGACGAAAAAGGCCGGCTCAAGCTGCCGGCGGAGTTCAAGCGCCTGGTGGACGAGCGTTACGGAACGCAGTTTTACATCACCAGCAAGGATGGACGGCGGGCTGAGATTTACCCCTTGTCAGAGTGGCAAAAAATTGAGGAGAAGGTGGCGCAAATACCCAGCATGAATCCGGCCAGAAAGAAGTTCCTGGACCGGGTCAATTACTACGGACAGATGGCGGAAATGGATGCGCAAGGCCGGGTCCTGTTGCCCCAGATCTTGCGGGAAACGGCAAAGCTGGCGGGAGACGCAGTGGTTTTTGGGCAGCAGACATATCTCGAAGTGGCCAACCACGACGAGTTCAAGCAGGCCATGGAAACCGATCCGTTGACCGCGGACGACCAGCAGACATTAGCAAGTTTTGGCCTTTAAACAACCCCCCAGGGGGAGCACATGGTACCGAGTAGCGAGCGGCATGTGCCGGTTCTTTTACAAGATGCGATCCGATATCTGAATGTGCGGGCCGGCGGGACTTATGTGGATGCCACGTTAGGGTTGGGAGGGCATGCCACAGCCGTCGCCCGGGAACTGGGCGGTGCAGGCCACTTCATCGGCTTCGACCGCGACCCCGACGCGCTGGACTTGGCCCGGGAAAGGTTCCAGGCACTGAGCGAAGAGCTGGGCGAGCAGATGCCGCAATGGGTGCTCCACGGGGAACCATTCTCCGCCATGAGCCGCTACATCGCGGAAGGCAGCCTGGATGGATTGCTGGCCGACTTTGGGGTCAGCTCGATGCAGCTGGACTCAGCGCACAGAGGATTTAGTTTTCAGGCGGACGGGCCACTCGATATGCGGATGGATCCGCGGAGGGGCACGACTGCCGAACAAGTGGTAAACCAGGCCGACGAAAAAGTTCTCGCCGACCTGATTTACGAATTCGGAGAGGAAAGGAGATCGCGGAGATTTGCCAGAGCCATTGTCAGGGCGCGGCCGATCAAGACCACGGCACAACTGGCCAAAGTCTTATCAGCCGCCGCCCCGGCGATGAAATCTGAGCGAGGCCGCCATCATCTCCATCCGGCGACCAGAATTTTTCAGGCGCTCCGAATTTACGTCAATGCCGAGCTGAACGAGATAGAGACGCTGTTGCAGGCGGCGCCCAGGCTGCTGAAACCTGGGGGAAGGCTGGTGGTGATCAGCTTCCACTCGCTCGAAGACCGGCTGGCAAAAGATGCCCTGCGCGAGGGTGCGCGGCAAGGGATTTTTGAAGTGCTAACGCGCAAGCCGGCGACGGCAAGCGAAGAGGAGACGGATCGCAATCCACGAGCGCGCAGCGCCAAGCTGCGGGCAGCGGAAAGAACCGAAAAGCGAATGGAACAGAACACGTAAGGGTAAGCAGCAAAGGTTATCAAGAACCACAGGGACTAGAAGGCGGACGGAAAAATGGCGACACAGGCAATCGCGGCATACGACCTGAAATACGGATCGAGAAGGAACAGCCAGCAGGTGGCGGAGCGGAACCTTTATCTCTTCGCGGCGCAGCAGCGTGCGCGGCGAGGACCCACCCCAGAAGTTTTTTGCTGTAAGCGGCTGGACAATTCTCGCCTGGTGAAGGCGGCCGATCCGGTGCGTGTGCGCGAGATGCGTATCTTCACCGCGGCCATGACCGTGCTCTTTGTCTGCATCATGTTTTACGGTTGGCAGCACTTCAGCGCCATTGAATATGGATACAAGGTTGAGGCTGAGAAGCAGCAGCGCAATTCACTTGAGGAACAGAATCGGGAGCTGCGTCTTACCGAAGCGCAACTCTGCGACCCGCACCGCATCGATCGCATGGCCCGCCAACTGGGGCTGGATGCGCCGCGGCCAGGCCAGGTGGTTCGTGGAGACAACACATTTGATGCCAACGCGCCTGTAATTGCAGAGGCATCGCCGCTGCCCCATTTGCGCTAGACATTTCCGCCCTAATGCAATAGGGAGCAGGGCAGGTCGGGTTGAAGCAGTTCTTGTTTTTTCGCCAACTAACGCGCACAAAGCCACCTGTACAGCGGGCGGGGGCTTCGCCTGCTGGTCCCGTACAGGCGGGAACTATCCATCGCCGCCTCGGCCTGCTACATATATCCCTCTTCTTTGTATGCTGGGTGGTCTTGATCTGTGGCCGCCTGGTATGGCTGCAGATAATCCATCACAAGGATTTTGTGGACCGCGCCGCTAGGCAGCAGCAACGGACCTTTGAGGTCGCGCCGCGCCGCGGAATTCTCTACGACCGCAATCTGCATGAGTTGGCCATGACCGTGCTCGCCGATTCGGTCTACGCGGTGCCATCGGAGATCGCCGATCGGGGCGATCCGGGTGGAGACGCCAAGCGCCAGGCGATTGCCAATGCCCTGGCCAAAGTGGTGCACACCGACCCTACCGACCGTTTCACTTCGGCGCATCAGATTGCTGCTCGCCTGAACGCCTCGAGAAACTTCGCCTGGATCGCACGCAAGCTCGAGCCCGCGGAGATCGCGCGGGTGAAAGCGCTCAATCTCAAGGGGGTGTATTTCCAAAAGGAATTCAAGCGCTTCTATCCCAACAGCCAGCTTGCGGCCCAGGTGTTGGGCTACGTGGGCACCGACGACAATGGCCTGGGGGGTATGGAGCGCAAATACAACCAGGATCTCCACGGGGTGCCCGGACGCATGCTCACTGCGATCGATGCCCGCCGGCATGTTCTGGACAGCCAGGAACGCGAGCCCGACCCGGGAGAAAACCTGGTTCTCACCATTGACGAGAACATCCAGTTCATGGCGGAGCGTGCGCTCGATTCCGCGCTCGAACGTACCCATGCCTCGAATGGCACCATCGTTGTCCAGGATCCATATACCGGCCAGATTCTCGCATTGGCGATTCGTCCGACCTTCAATCCCAACGATTTTCGCCACGCCACCACCAGCCTGCTTAAGAACCATGCAGTAAGCGATGTGTATGAGCCGGGTTCCACGTTCAAGCTTGTGACTTACTCGGCAGCCCTGGAGCAAAAAGTCACCAGTCCCGACCAGATGATCGATTGCCAGGGAGGCAAGATCGAGCTCGCGGGAAGAATCATTCACGATAATCAAGGCGAACACCTTGGGGTGGTCCCGGTCCACAAGGCCCTCGAGGAATCAAGCGATGTGGCTGCGGTGAAACTTGCGTTGAAGGTCGGCCCCGACAAGTTCATCCAATACATTCACGACTTCGGCTTCGGCGCACGTACGGGGGTGGAGTTGCCCGGCGAAACCCGCGGACTGCTTCGCCCCGTGCGCAAGTGGGGAGCGTCGTCGATTGGTTCGATCGCCATTGGTCAGGAGGTCGCGGTCACGCCGCTGCAGCTCGTGTCCATGGTTTCGACCATCGCCAATGGCGGCGTCTATCTGCCTCCACACATCCTGATGGAAGAATCGGGCAAGTCCGCGGATAAGCTGCATCCGGCCGCGTTTCATGCCCAGGGAGAGCTGCCCGATTCGCTGCCCGACGGTGCGCATCGCGTTATCTCCACCATGACCGCCGCGCAGATGCGCAAAATGATGGAAGGGGTGGTACTCGTCGGCACGGGCAAACCGGCGCAGCTCAACGGCTACTCCTCCGGCGGCAAGACCGGCACCGCGCAAAAGATCGATCCGGCGACGCATCTCTATTCCAAGACCATGCACATCGCGTCGTTTATCGGAATCGCGCCGGTCAATAACCCGGTCCTCTCCATTGCCGTGATCATCGACAACCCAACAAAGGGGCCGTCGTATTACGGCACAGCGGTTTCTGCGCCAGTGTTTGCCGAGGTGGCGCAGAAGGCGCTGGAATACCTGGGAGTGGCCCACGATACGCCTCTGGTTCCGCAACCAGAGTTGGCCAAGCGACATGAAGACCCGGAGATAGATGAGGATGCACCATCAGACCACACTGGGGATCTCGACGCGCTGTTTGCCGAAGTCAACAATCTACCCGCGGATGATCCGCTACGCGGGAAAGTAAATGGCCAGCAACCGGTGCCTTCCGCGGCCAGTGAACTGACGTCGGGCACAGAACAGGCGCAAGCGGCCCACCCACCTGCTGAAAAGACACCACGAAAGACCATTGCGGAGGATGCCGACCCGATGGGCGCGTCTTCGCCTCCTGAGCCGCCTGCGCCCACCGTGCCCGTCCATGCCGCGGAGGCGAAAAAAGAAACACCTGCGCTCGAGCCCCTTGTCGCCGCGCGCGAGCCGCATATTTCCGGCCATGGTGTCGTCGTGGCAGCGAACCGGGTCGGGGTTCCCTCGTTCTTAGGTGAGCCTCTGCGTGTGGCTGTCGAGGCGGCCAGCACAGCCGGCTTGGCGTTGCAGATTGTAGGCAGCGGGATCGCCAGGGAGCAGGTTCCCGCGCCCGGGAGTATGGTGCCCCCCGGCACCGAGATCGTGGTCCGCTTCACCCGCTAGGATTTCCCATTACACTGTGTCGAGTATGCAAACGAGCGCTGCTCGCTCGGCGAGGGGGTGACACATGGGACGCGAAGCCACCTGCCACTGTAAGTGGGGCGATGAGGAAGGTGATTGCAAGGTGCTGCTGGAAAGCGGTGAGCTGATATTGCGCCTCGGCATACGCCGGCGGGTTCCGTTATCTTCTCTGGCAGGTGTCTCGACTCGCGGGAGCAAGCTGGTATTTCGCGTCGGACGGGAGCCAGTTGAACTGCGTCTCGGTCCCGTAGCCGCGCAGCGATGGGCGAAAGCCATCGCGACTCCTCTCCCCAGCCTGGCCAGTAAACTAGGAATCTCACGCACGACAAATCTCCTGGTCTTTGGGAATACCGAGAGCGAAGAGCTAAAGGCCGCAATCGCTGAAGCGGGCGCTGTGGACGGAAGCGAAGCGAACCTGGTCCTGATCTGCGCAAGTTCCCAGTCAGAGCTGGATCATAGTTTGGCTCAGTGGTTTAAAGGTAAAACCTGCAGTGTGCCTTTATGGATTGTGCATCCCAAGGGGGCGCAGAGTGAGGTAAAAGGATCGGCGTTGCGGGACCTTCTTCGAAGCCGCGGGTTTATCGATACCAAAATAGCGGCGGTCTCGGCAAAGCTGACGGCCATCCGTTTCAACAAGAGTAAGGGATAGAGGATAAGTGGAGCTGGATGCGGTCTTGCGTGGTGTCGATCTCATCAGACGCGCGGGCCCCAGCCCTGCGGTTATGGGCGTCGAGTATGACTCACGGCGGGTGGTCGACGGCTCGCTCTTTGTCGCCTTTCGCGGCGGCACTACGGATGGCAATCGTTATATCCCGCAAGCGGTCGCGCGAGGTGCGCGAGCCATTGTCACTGACTCCGCCGCCGGCTTCGCCGCTACGACCGAGTATCCCGCTGTAACCGCGATCGAGGTGGCGCATGGACGGCGCGCCCTGGCTGCCATTGCGGCAAATTTCTTCGCTCACCCCGAAGAGCAGCTCAAACTCAGTGGTGTAACCGGAACCAACGGCAAGACGACAACGGCATTTCTGCTCGAGGCGATGCTGCGACATCAAGGCCGCAAAACGGTGCTAGCCGGCACCATCGAGTACCACGCCGCGGGCAGGGTCTTTCCCGCACCGCATACCACGCCGGAGTCGCGCGACCTGCTGGAGCTCTTTCGTGAAGGGGTGGACGGCGGCGCGACCGAGGCGGTCATGGAGGTATCCTCGCACGCTCTTGACCAGGAGCGGATCTCCGGTCTGCATTTCGATGTGGCCATCTTCACCAACCTCACTCGCGACCACCTCGACTACCACGGCAGCATGGCCAATTACTTTGCTGCCAAGCGCAAGCTCTTCGACGGCTCTGCTGGACCACCACCGCGTGCGGCCATCCTCAACCATGACGATGAATACGGCGCCAGCCTGAAAGAGACCGCGCACGCGGCGGGGTCCGAGTTGGTTTACACCTACGGAATGGACCACGGCGACTTCTGGGCCGACGGGTTGGAGATGGAGCCTTCAGGCATGCGCTTTACCATGATCGCCCCGCACGGAGTTGTCCCCATCACAACCCGCCTTACCGGAGGCGTCAATGTGTATAACCTGCTGGCGGCGAGCGCAGCTGCCGTTGCCCGCGGCCTGACGCTGGACGAGGTCGCTCAAGGCGCGGCTTTCCTGGACTATGTGCCGGGTCGATTCCAGTCTGTCGATTGCGGACAGAAATTTGCCGTAGTGGTCGACTACGCCCACACCGACGACGCCCTGCGCAATATCATCGCCGTAGCGCGCGCGTTTGTGAGCCCGGGAGGCGGGCGCGTGATCACCATGTTCGGCTGCGGCGGCGATCGTGATCGAAGCAAGCGCCCGTTGATGGGTCAGGCGGCTGGAGCGGGCAGCGAAGTGGTTGTACTTACTTCGGATAATCCGCGAGGAGAAGACCCTTTGGCCATCATCGAGCAAGTGCTGCCGGGCCTCAAGCAGACCCCGGCCACCGTCCTCGTCGAGCCCGATCGTCATCGCGCGATCGCCTTGGCCATCGCCCAAGCGCGGCCGGCCGACCTCGTACTTCTGGCCGGCAAAGGACACGAAAAAACTCAGACCATCGGCGGGCGGGTGATACCGTTCGATGATGTGGCCATCGCGCGGCAGATATTGCTGGCCGGGGAAATAAGCAAATGAAGCTGCAACTGCAGGACATCGCTCATTGGATGGGGGCTGATCTCAGGCTGCGCGCAGGCGATCCCGCGGAGCAGCCGGCGACGGGATATTCCATCGATACGCGCACGCTTGCGCCCGGGGATCTTTTTTTCGCCATCCGCGGTGAGCGTTACGATGCACATGACTTTGTCGCCGCGGCGCTGGAGCGAGGCGCTCGAGCCGCGGTCGTCGCTCGCAGCAAAGTGGTTGATCTCCTCGACCTGGCGCATACCCACACGCTGCTGATTGTGGACGATCCGCTTATCGCCCTGCAAACGCTGGCCACTGCAGTGCGCAGGCATTGGAACAAGCGCGTCATCGGAGTCACCGGCAGCGCAGGCAAAACCACCACCAAGGAAGCAGTCGCGGAAGTTCTCGGGGCACGCTTCCATGTGCTGCGATCGCAGGGAAACCTCAACAATGAATTTGGCATGCCCTTGCAACTGCTTAAGCTTGAGCCGGAGCATGAAATTGCCGTGGTCGAGATGGGGATGTCGCACGCCGGCGAAATCGCGGCGCTGGCCCGGATCGCTCACCCCGATTGGGGCGTGATTACGAACGTCGGCAGCGCCCACGCGCAGAATTTTCCCGATGGTGTGGCCGGCATCGCGCGCGCCAAGTATGAGCTGGTGCAAAGCCTGCCTGCTCATGGGATCGCATTCCTGAATTGCGATGACCCCTACGTGGGACAATTCGGGCGCGATTTTCACGGTCGTTCCATCTACTTCGGCATGGGTCCGTGTGCCGATCCGCGGGCCGCAAATATTGAGGAGCTTGGCGCTGCGGGAGTGAGGTTTCAAGTGACGGCCGGCGAAGAGCAGGCAACCGTGACGTTGGCGTTGCTTGGCCGCCACAACATCTGGAATGTGATGGCGGCGATCGCGACCGGCTTCGAAGCGGGTATTCCGCTGGTAGAGTGTGCTGCGGCCGCTGGGCGCCTGCGCCCTCCTGACAAGCGAGGCGAGGTGCTGAACATCGGCGGAGCCACGGTCATCAACGATTGCTACAACTCCAATCCGGAAGCGCTGAAGTCCATGATCGCGACCCTCGCTTCCATGCCGGCCAAGCGGCGCATCCTGGTGGCTGGCGAGATGTTGGAATTAGGCCGCGAAGCCGTCTCTCTGCATCAGCAGTGCGGCACGGCTGCTGCAGAAAGCGGCATCGACCTGGTAGTTGGAGTGCGAGGCAACGCCCAGCATCTTGTCCAATCCGCGCGCGAGGCCGGCGCCTTGGCCATCTTTCTCGCCTCGCCCGAGGAAGCCGGTGAGTGGCTGAAAGCAGAGCTGAGAAAAGACGATGCAGTGTTGCTCAAAGCATCCCGCGGCGTGGGCCTCGAGCAAGCGCTGCGCGTCCTGCAGGAGTAACCGAGTCAACTCTGTCCTGACGAAATCGTCATCCTGAGCGGAGCGCCTCACAGGTAGATTGCGTGCCACAGCGCTTGTGGCGCGGAGTCGAAGGACCCCGGCGGTGCTTATTTTACCCGTGCCGCTCGGAGCTTTTCGACCACCGAAGCCCGAAAACAGGATCTGGTGCGATACGCACTTGATGGTCACGGGTACATCTTTTCATGCTCTGTAATCATCTTCCATCCCCAGGTCTTTGCAGGGCCTTTGAACTCGGGATTGATCGTGCGAATGAGGCTGAGCTTCCTTGCGCGCCGCCAGTCTTTGAGTTATTTTTCCCTAGCGATGGCTGTGCGAATATCAGGTGCAGGCTCGGTGGTTGAAAAGGTCCGAACAGCATGGGTAAGATAAGCATCGCCGGGGTCCTTCGACTCCGCGCCACCGAGCACTGTATAACGCGATAAATCTGTGAGGCGCTCCGCTCAGGATGACGATTTTGTGGGAGTTTTGACGAAAAACATCCTAAACGAGTTAGCGCTTATGGGGCTTCGCCCTGGGCTGCGCACCATCTTTTGAGGCCCATGTACGCCCCACGGCACGCCGGGGCAGGTCAGGCGAACATGGGGCACCCGTCCAGGGAAGTGGGCTTTGTTGTTGGCTACCACGGGTGCTCCGACCCAACCAGATACACGACTCTATGAGTGCGCACTACACTAGTTGCCGCTGTGGTTCGTGCGCAAATGCAAACGCATAGACGCACGCGATCGCCTGTAAGATAACCCCAAACGCTTGAATTCTTTGCGCGGGTGGCGGAGGAAGTTTGCTTTACTGGCTGCTGTATCAAAAACTTTTTCCCTACTTCAGACCTTTCCGCATCTTCCGGTATCTGACGTTTCGCACTGCGTTTGCCAGTCTCACCGCGATGCTCATCGCTCTGCTCATCGGGCCGTTCGTCATTGAGAAGCTGCGTGAGTTTCAAATCAGCCAATACATTCGCGAGGACGGTCCCCAGGGCCACCAAAAAAAGGCCGGCACTCCAACCATGGGCGGCGTGCTCATCTGTATTGCCATCCTCTTACCTACATTGCTGTGGAGCGATCTTTCCAATCCCTTCGTCTGGTTGGTGATGCTTTCCACGCTGGCCTTCGGCGCGATTGGTTTTGCCGATGACTACATCAAAGTCGTCCAACGGCGGAATCTCGGCCTGACCCCGGCGCAGAAGATCGGCCTGCAGATCATCGCCGGCGTGGCCATTGCGCTGGTGCTGCTGGCCATGCGCAGTGAGGGCATGTACTCCACCCATCTCATGGTGCCGTTCCTCAAGCGCTTTCGGCCCGATCTATCCATACATGCACTGGGCGCGATTCCCCATCTGGGTGTGATCGCCTTTTTACCGTTCGTGTTCTTTGTCACCCTGATCGTCGTCGGCGCCACCAATTCGGTGAACCTTACCGATGGATTGGACGGGCTGGCCATCGGTTGCACCATCATTGCCGCTGCAGCGCTCACCATGCTGACCTACGTCAGTGGAAACGCCGTGTTCTCCGATTACCTCGAGCTGCAGCGCATGCCCATGGTCAGCGAAATCACTGTCTTCTGCGGGGCCATGGTGGGCGCCAGCATCGGGTTCTTGTGGTATAACGCGCACCCGGCAGAGGTCTTCATGGGTGACGTGGGCTCGCTGGCCCTGGGTGGCGCCATCGGTACGGTGGCCGTCGTCATCAAGCAGGAGTTGCTGCTGCCGTTTATCGGGGGCATCTTCGTGATTGAGGCCATCAGTGTCATCCTGCAGGTGGGAAGCTATAAACTGCGCAAGAAGCGTATTTTTAAAATGGCTCCGCTGCACCATCATTTCGAGCTGATGGGGTGGTCGGAGTCCAAAGTAATTGTGCGCTTCTGGATTGCCGCGCTGGTGTTTGCGCTTTTTGCACTCACCACGCTGAAACTGCGTTGAAATTCAGGTGGATGGCTGGATGGAACTGAAGGGCAAAAAAGTACTGGTCGTTGGGCTCGGCAAGTCCGGCCTTGCCGCGGCGCTCTTCCTGCGCCGTCGCGGCGCCCAGGTCACCGTCTCCGATCTGCGCAGCGCCCAGGCGCTGAGCAAGGAAATTCCCTCCTTGCTGGAGGCGGGCATCGTGGTCGAAGCCGGAGGCCATGGGCTGCTGACCTTTCGCCGCCAGGATCTGATCGTGGTCTCCCCGGGCGTGCCCTTGAATACGCCGGAGCTGGTTCAAGTGCGTAACCTCGGCCTGCCCATCATCGGCGAACTGGAGCTGGCGGCGCGTTTTCTCGAGGGAGAGGTTCTGGCGATTACCGGCTCCAACGGAAAGACCACAACCACCACACTATGCGGCGAGATCTTCAGCGCTGCCGGGTTGCAGACGCTGGTCGCCGGCAATATCGGCCTACCCGTGATCGAGACGGTCGATCAGAGCAAGCCCGGCGCCTGGTCGGTGCTCGAGGTTTCAAGCTTTCAGCTCGAGACCACGGAGAGCTTTCATCCCCGCATCGCCATGATCCTGAACATTACTCCGGACCACCTGGACCGGCACGGCACCTTCGAGAACTACGTAGCCATGAAGGAGAAGATCTTCGCCAACCAGACCGGGGATGACTTTCTGATCCTCAACGGCGATGATCCTGTCGTCCAGCAGGCGGCGAGCCGCGCCAAGTCGCAGGTCCTGTGGTTCAGCCGCAGCAAAATTGTCCGCCGTGGCGCCTTCCTTATGAATGGCATGGTGATGTTCCGCGCATCGGAGCAGGCCTCACCGCTGCCGATCGTTCCGCTGGCCGAGATTTCACTCAAAGGCGAGCACAATATCGAGAATGTACTGGCGGCTGTTTGTGCCGCCTGCGTTGCGCAAATTCCGGCCGAGGTCATTGGACGTGCGGTCGCATCATTCCATGCCGTCGAGCATCGGCTGGAGTTTGTAGCCTCCATCCACGGCGTCGACTACTACAACGATTCCAAGGCCACCAATGTGGACGCCACGGCCAAAGCGATTGCTTCTTTCCCGGGAAATATTCACCTGATCCTTGGCGGCAAGGATAAAGACTCCGACTACACGCAGCTCAATGCGTTGCTGCGGGCGCGGGTCAAGGCGGTCTACACCATCGGCGCCGCGGCGGAAAAGATCGAAGGGCAGATCGCCGGAGTTGTCCCCATAACTCGAGCAGGTACGCTCGAGGCGGCTGTCAGCCAGGCAGCCGGCCAGGCAGTGGCCGGCGATGTGATTCTGCTAGCGCCCGCCTGCTCCAGCTTCGACCAGTTCGAAAACTACGAACATCGGGGAAGGGTCTTCAAGCAAACGGTGATGGCACGTCAAGCAGCAGGCGAAGGAGCAGGCGTATGGCAAAACGCGTAGGGGTCGACAAGTGGCTCTTCGGCGTGACCGTCCTGCTGACCTTCATTGGCCTGCTGATGATCTTCAGCGCGTCCGCAGTCATGGCTGAGGACCGGTATGGTTCGCCCTATAACTTTGTGAGCAAGCAGGTCGGTTGGGCAGTTCTTGGCCTGGTGACGATGACCCTGCTGATGCGCATCGATTACCGCAAATTCAACCGGCCGATCGTCGTCTTCCCCGCGGTGGCTGTCACCACGCTGCTGTTGCTGGGCGTCTTTCTTCTGCGCGACTCGCACAATACCCACCGCTGGATCCGCTTTTCAGGCCTCTCCTTTCAGCCATCGGAGATTGCCAAACCCGTGCTGGTTCTCTTTCTCGCCTGGTTTTTGCAGGACAAGCTGCATTCCATTCGCGATTGGCGCCACACGCTCTTGCCCGCAGCTCTGCCCACCCTGGTCTTTATCCTGCTCATCATTAAGGAGCCCGACCTGGGCACCGCCCTGGTCTGCGCCGCGGTGGCCGCGCTAATGTTTTACCTGGCAGGCGCGGAAACGAAATACTTCGGCTACGCCGTGCTTGCCGCCGCGCCCGTGCTCTACTTCCTGCTCTTCCGCGTGCCTTGGCGCCGGGCGCGTATGTTGGCCTTTCTGAATCCGGAAGCGGACCCGCAGGGATCCGGCTTCCACACCATCCAGTCGCTGATCGCGGTCGGCACCGGCGGGATACACGGGCTCGGCTTTATGGAAGGGCGGCAGAAGCTCTTCTACCTGCCGCAGCCACACACCGACTTCATCTTTGCCAATATCGCCGAAGAGCTGGGATTGATTGGCGCGTTGGCCATCATCGCCTTGTTCGTGGCTCTCGGTTATCGCGGCCTGCGGGCGGCCAGCCTTTCCAAAGACGTCTTCGCGCGCTTTCTGGCTTTCGGCATCACCGCGACCATCCTGATCCAGGCCTTCTTCAACATCAGCGTGGTGCTCGCGCTGGTTCCCACCAAAGGCATCACGCTGCCCTTCGTCTCTTACGGTGGTACGTCTCTATTCATCACCCTGGCAAGTATCGGCGTGCTGCTGAGTCTTACCCGGGAGATCGACTGACGGGCATGCGGGTCATGATTGCCGGCGGCGGAACCGGCGGCCACGTGATTCCCGCCCTCGCGATAGCGGGTGCTCTCAAATCGGCATATGCAGCGGAAGTCTGTTTCCTCGGCACGCCGCGGGGGATGGAAACCCGCCTGGTGCCGCAGGCCGGCTATCCTCTTGAATTGATCGATGTCGGCCAGCTCAACCGCGTCAGCCTCGCGACCCAACTCAAGACGCTGGTCGCCCTGCCGCGGGGCATTTTCTATTGCATGCGCCTGTTACGCCGCTGGCAACCGCAGGTGGTGGTGGGTGTAGGCGGCTACGCCTCGGGGCCGGGGATGCTGGCCGCTCTGCTGCAACGCGTGCCGACTCTGGCCTTTGAGCCAAATGCCGTGCCCGGTCTTGCCAACCGGCTGATCGGGAAGCGCGTCGGCGCAGCCGCGGTTAATTTTGCTCCCACGCTGGCCTACTTCCGCAACGCCGAGCTCACCGGGATTCCCGTGCGCGCCGAGTTCTTCGCGCTCCCTCCCCGCCCAAAGGAAAGCCCGCCCCGGCTACTCGTTATGGGTGGAAGCCAGGGTGCGCGCGCGCTGAACCAGCGGATGCCGGAGATTGCCAAGGCACTATTGGATTCCGTCCCTGGCCTCACCATCCTGCACCAGGCCGGAGCCCGCCATGCCGAGACAACAGAGGCGGCGTACGCTGCCAGTGGGGCAGCCGCAGACCGCTGGAAGGTGCAAGCCTTTCTCGAGGACATGCCGGCGCAGTTTGCGGCCTCGGATCTGATTCTCGCGCGCAGCGGAGCCAGCACAGTCGCAGAACTTGCTGCCAGCGGCAAGCCGTCGCTGCTGGTGCCGTTCCCTACGGCAGCCGACGATCATCAGAGAAAAAATGCCGAAGTATTGGTTGAAGGCGGAGCCGCGAAAATGCTGTTGGAGCAAGAGATGAGTGAGGCGGCGTTGTTGGCTGCGTTATCCGGCCTGCTTAAGAATCGGGAGGAGCTGAGCGAAATGTCTGTTCGCGCCCGTACATTCGCACATCCCCGCGCGGCCGCGAGAATCGCTGAGATCGTTGCCGGGCTTGCACCAGCCCGTGACCGAGGCGGGAAAATCGATTGACATCGTAACTCGATTCAAGTTTAAATCTGCAGGTCTTTTCTTTCTTGCCGTCTACACGTTCTCTCAACTTCTGCCTTGCATTGTTTCCAATGGTCCGCGCGGCACCGAAGGCGAGCTACAGCAATCTCCATCTGCTACGCGCCTTTCGAGTGTACATAAAAAGGTTCAACTCTAAGGACTGAGATCTGGGTGCGCTGGCTTTTGGGCCCGCTGTTCACTACATGTAGCCAGACTTTAGGAGAACCATGATGCGTTTCAAAAACTTGCCCTTTGTGGCAGCGTCCTCGCTGATTTCCATCGCAGCACTGATTCTTCCGGCGGCCGTCGCTCAGCGGACAGCCGACAACGTTCCTGAAGGGATACGTCAAGCCAGCGATTTGGGCCGCGTGGCATCCACACAGGAGATCAACATTACCGTACAACTCCAGCTGCAGAATAAAGCCGCCTTCGATAAGGCAGTGGACGCACTGTACGATCACGCCTCTCCCACCTTTCACCATTGGCTTACGGATCAAGATCTGAAGAAGTACGCACCCGCCAAGGAGCAATCTGACGCCGTGCGGAAAGAACTTGAAAGCCACAATCTTGAAATTCTCTCGGCCGATGGCTTCTCGATTCGTGCTCGCGGTACCACGGCAAACGTAGAGAGCGCGTTCAACACAGAGCTTCACGAATTTCAGCGCAACGGTAAAGTGTTCCGCGCTAACGTGGTGAGTGCGCGACTGTCCGGGGCTGCCGGGGACTACGTGGCGGGTGTGGCCGGTCTTGAGAGCCATCAGGCTCAGCCTCAGTTACGCCGCGCCGTGAATCGCGCGACCAACCAACCTCCGCCAACGGTAGCTCTGAGCAAGGTGGAAGCGTCCGGCGGATTGGCTTCCATCATCACTGATCAGATTCTTTACACGCCGGCGACCTTTGTTTTCACGACGCCGGGTGCGGCGCTTCCTGTGGGTGTGTATTACGGGAACGTTTACGGTGCAAACCCAAACTTGTTTCCCGACTATACTCCAGCGCAGCTTCAGGGCCATTATGGTCTGCGCACTGCCTACAAAGGAGGATTCGATGGAACAGGGCAGACCATCGTGCTGCTCGAGGCCTATGGGTATCCGACCATCGAGGCGGATGCCAATGCATTCTGCCAGCTAACTGGCTTGCCCCCGTTGACCTCTTCCAATTTCAGCGTCGTTTATCCGCAGGGGCCGCCCGTGAGTCCGGCTGCGGCTGCGCTGTTAAATTGGGACATTGAGACTGCGATCGATGTGCAGTGGGCTCACAGCATCGCGCCGGGCGCCAAAATTGTGGTCGTCGCGGCGGCAGGACAAGATAATGAAAGCCTGCTGGACGCGATGAACTACATCATCACGAATAATATCGGTAACACCATCAACGACAGTTGGGAAGTTGACCAGGATATTTTTTCGGGTCCGCTGGAGGAGCAGGCTTTTGATCAGTTGCTGGAAACAGCCGCGGCAAAGGGAATCTCCTTCCAGTTTTCCAGCGGCGACGGTGGGGATGGGGGCCTGGGCACCCCCAGCGGAGCACCCGGTGTACCCTCCAACTCACCGCATGCGACGGCCGTCGGTGGCACATCCATCCTGAATAACCTCAACGGGCCGGGCCGCCAAACGCTCGGATGGGGCGGCGACTTCGTCGAGCTCAATTACCAGGGCGTTCTCGATCCGCCATTGCAGCAGCCCTTTTTTGGTGGGAGCGGAGGAGGAGAGAGCCTTTACTTCCCCAAACCCTCCTGGCAAGCGAGTCTTGCTGGGACTGGCCGGCAGGTTCCCGATATCTCTGCCTTGGCCGATCCCTATACTGGGGTCCCCATCGTATTGACCGCGAACGGAGTACAGGGCGTACAGGTTGGATGGGGAGGTACTAGCCTGGCAAGCCCCATCATTACCGCTCTCTGGGCCATCGCTGAGCAATATGCTGGCCATTCGTTGGGTCAAGCCGCACTCACAATCGCAGGGTTGAAGCCTGGGGAGTTGGTGGACGTTCTGCCTCTTTCAAGCGTCACTAATGTGGCCGGGACCATTTACGATAGCACGGGCGCCACGTTTTACTCGCCATTCAGTCTCTTTGACGGGCAAGTCTACGGTGCTACGGGGTTCACCAGTGCTGTATTGAATGCGGGCAGCGATACGGACTTTGCCATCGCCTTCGGTTTGGATACGTCGCTGACGGTTACGACGGGTTGGGACAATGTAACCGGTTATGGGACTCCAAACGTGAACACCTTCCTCAAAGCAGCTGCTCAGTAGAAACAGAAGACAAGGCAAAAGAAAAACGGCTGGCGATTTCGCCAGCCGTTTTCCATTTGATCGTTCTAACTCTTACCGGTGTCCACCACCGCCGCCGCCGTGGAAACCACCACCACCGCCGCCGCCGTGGAACCCGCCACCACCGCCGCCGTGGAAGCCACCGCCGCCCATGCTAGCGCCGCCGCCGTGGAAGCCACCTGCACCGCCCGCCGCGTGTGAAACGCCGCCGCCAGCATAGCCGGCTCCGCCGCGGGCAAAGCTGTTACCGGTGTGAGCATAGCCTACGCCGCCGCGGTAGCCTACACCACCGCGATACCCAACTCCACCGTAGTATCCACCGCGGCCATAGTATCCGCCGCGACCATAGTAGCCACCGCGTCCCCAATATCCGTGATACCAAGGGCCAGCCCCGATAAAGATGCCACCGACGAACCAGCTCGGGCCGTAGTAGCCATAAGGCGCGCATGCGTAGGGGTAGTAGTTGTAGTAGCCCCACGAACAGACAGGAGCGGGATACCCGTAGCCGTAATCCCCGTACCCGGGACCACCAACCCCAATACCTACACCTATTTGAGCGTTAGCCGGAGTCGACATCAACGCTGCGGGAATCACCAGCGCACTGAGCAGCAGGAAATATCTTAGATGCTTCATTTTCTTGCCTCCGCGCCAAGGCATCATGCAGTTCGTAACCAACCGCTTGGCGATACTTCCAGCGCCCTTGGTTATCTTCGGGCGCCTACTACTTAAAACCACACTTTCCGTAAAAAGTTGCGGCCTCTGTCGAGGGTGTGGCAAGCAAATTGCCTATCTTGCGATCAGCGAAAGCTATCCATCGGACTAGTACGTTCCGCCTCGCCCGTTCAACCCTCTGGCCTAACCTTTACAACATATTAGATGCACTGCTTGCTAAAGGGGAAGCAGAACCCGCCGGCTGATACAGTAGTGGGGAGTGAGCCTCGCCACCCTACCCTCCCCCGCCATGTTTGCAAAAGCACAACGCGTTCATTTCATTGGCATTGGGGGCATTGGGATGAGCGGCATTGCGGAAATTCTGCTCACCCTGGGCTATGCCGTTTCCGGCTCTGACCTGCGCCGTTCCAGCATTACCGACCGTCTGGGCAGCCTTGGCGCGACGGTTTTTCAAGGTCATGCCGCCGGCAACGTAGTGGGCTCCGGGGTGGTGGTTACCAGCTCCGCCGTCAACGAGCAAAACCCGGAAGTGGTAGAGGCGCGGCAGCGTAAGATACCCGTCATCCAACGAGCTGAGATGCTGGCCGAGCTCATGCGGCTCAAATACGGCATCGCGGTGGCCGGCATGCATGGCAAGACCACGACCACATCGATGATTGCCACCGTGCTGGCCGCCGGTGGGCTTGATCCAACCGTAGTGGTTGGCGGCCGGGTGGATGCGCTGGGTTCGAACGCCCGTCTTGGCAAGTCGCAATACCTGGTTGCCGAGGCCGATGAGAGCGACCGCTCCTTTCTCAAGCTTTCGCCTATTCTCTCCGTCGTCACCAATCTCGATCGCGAACACATGGACTGCTACCGCGACATGGCAGACGTGGAAAGCGCCTTCCTCGAATTCATGGAGCGGGTTCCGTTTTATGGCGCGTGCACGGCATGCATCGACAATCCACAGCTGGCTGCGCTGTTGCCGCGCGTGAAGCGGCGGGTATTTACCTATGGCGTGTCTCCGCATGCCGATTATGTGCTGCGCATGCTTCCCCCGGCGGAGGACGTGCGATCCCGCTTTGAGGTGGCTGCCGGCGGCCTGGTGCTCGGCCCTTTTGCCCTGAATGTGCCTGGCCGGCATAACGTACTTAATGCAACCGCCGCGGTGGCCATTGGCACCCAGCTCGACGTATCGTGTGAGCACATCGCGCATGCTCTGCGCAGTTTCCGCGGAGTGGATCGCCGTTTTCAGTTGAAGGGTTGCGTTCGCGGAGTGACGGTCATTGACGACTATGGCCATCACCCCACGGAGATACGCGCCACGCTGAGCGCGGCACGGGAGTCTGGTTTTCGCCGGGTGCACGTGATATTTCAGCCCCATCGCTACACTCGCACGGGCGACCTGATGGCGGAGTTCGCCACCGCATTCGATGAAGCCGATACCGTCCAGGTGCTGGACATCTACGCCGCCAGCGAAGAACCCATTGCCGGTGTCGATGCTCCTGCGTTGGTACGCGCCGTGGGCCGTAACGAGGTCCAGTATGCGGCCTCCTTCGATGAAGCGGTAAACCGTGTCGTCGCGGAGGCCGCGGATGGCGATGTAATCGTTACTCTGGGCGCCGGAAGCGTGTCGCAGGCGGCCGGCATGGTGCTCGAAGCTCTCGGTCCAGTGCCCGCGCAATCGTAGGCCCCTGACCCGCAGGGACGGCTAAAAATTACCCAGGACATGGTCCCATGAGCGCTAACTTGTCTAGGATGTTTTTCGTCAATACTCCCACCAAATCGTCATCCTGAGCGGAGCGCCTCACCGATTGATCGCGTGACACAGCGCTTTTGGCGCGGAGTCGAAGGACCTCGGCGATGTGTATTTACCCATGCTGCTCGGAGCTTTTCGACCACCGAGGCAGGCCACGGTTTTTCCGTGGGGCCGAGAACCAAGAACTTGCCAGCATCTTGCTATGTCCGGCGCCTACATCCTGGGGATGGAAGGTGATTACAGTACATGAAAAGATGTACCCGTGGCTATCAAGTGCGTATCGCAGACCCTGTGTTGGGCCTCGGTGGTCGAAAAGCTTCGAACAGCATGGGTAAATTAAGCACCGTCGGGGTCCTTCGACTTCGCGCCACCAAGCGCTGTGTCACGCGATCAATCGGTGAGGCGCTCCGCTCAGGATGACGATTCTGTGGGAGAACTAACGGAACGGAGACCTTTGTGCGGGAGCCGGGGCGCACTGCAGGTCCCTCGGCTGCGCTCGGGATGACAAGTGGAGGGTGGTGACTTTTATTAGGGGCAGTCAGATCGGATGGACAGAAAAGAAACAGTCGCTCCATTTCGCTTCGGTCGGGATGACAATTTCGTTTAAAACTTGATGACTTAAACGTGAAAATCAATAAAGTCACAGCCGCTCAGGATGACGATTTTGTGGGAGTATTGACGAAAAACATCCTAGACAAGTTAGTGCTTATGGTAGTCCTGGGTATCCTTTTGCGGAGAACGCTTCACCCCGAGGGACAACACTCAAAGGCCCGCGTACCAGTCGTAACCGAGCTTGGTCCAGTAATCGTCGGGCTGCTGATCGGTATAGGCGATGAGCCCGATACGCTTGATCTGCTTGTAACCGTACTTGGTAGGCGCGTGCAGCCGTAGCGGAGCGCCATGATATTGCGTCAGCGCGCTGCCGCTCATTTCCGTAACCAGCAGCGTTTGAGGATGCAAGCAGACCTTCAAATCGTAACCGGCATAGTAGTCGCCGTTAGGCGTCTCCATGTACACGTAGCGCGGCAGACGTCCGTCGGCCCCTTTCTCAGGTGGGTAGGCCGCAATGAGGTCTGCTAAACGCACTCCGCTCCAATGCACGATCTGGCTCCACCCCTCGATGCACTTGAATTGCGTAACCAGGTCATGTTTCGGGAGCTTCAGAATATCGTCCATGGTCAGCAGCAGACCGGGTGTGCCAGGGGCAAGGGTGGAACGGCTTTCGCCTGCCTCCTCCAGCCCGCGCGGCATGCGCCGGGCGCGCTCCTCGCGGACTTTTTCACCGGCAACCATCGATTCCGGCGCCATCTTCTCCGCCGTGTCGGCGCTGGGAGCCACCTTGGTGTCGTGGCCCTGGTCTTCGTGGGTCTTCACATCCGCATAGCGATACTCCCAGGCCGTCACATCCGCGGAGTATTGAGGATAGCTTTGCGCATTCGCAACTCCGGTCAACTGCAGACGCCAGCTCTCCGGAACCAAAGCTTGCTTCAAGCCGTAGACGCCGTTGACGCGCAGATCCTCAGCGCGCTTGAGCGGGTAGGTCGGCGCCAGCGCCCGGTCGTCGAACACCGCGCGTGCAAGCTCGGCATTGGTATCGAATGCCTTGCGAAACGGCTTCGGTTGCATGCTTAGGCGCGCGCTGTTATCGATCCATTGGTAGATGCCCCAGCCGGCGGCTGCGCCCGCCGCGGCGATGGCGAAGCTGCGCCGAGTGTGTTTGCGGCTTTCCCGCAATACCGCCGCGTCGGCCGCCGCCTGCTCCGCCGCTGAGTCCACTTGTTTATCGTCGAGATCGCTCATCCCCAACTCTTTCTCTCGGCTTCAAGCGACGGCTCGTGCACCGGCTTAACTTCGAGTCCACTCACCATGCTGCGGAAATTATTCCAGCCCGCCAACACCACCTGCGTTACGTGAATGAGGAAGAAGCCGCAGAAGCCCATGGTGAGCAGGAAATGCTCCCAGCGCGCCATCTCATACCCACCCAACAAAGTCGTTACCCAATGCGCCTGGGTTGGTTTGTAGATAGCCAGGCCAGTGATGAGACTCCCAGCGCCCATCAGAATGACAGAGGTATAAGCAATTTTTTGTGCCCCGTTGTACTTGGTTTGCGGAGGGAGGTACTTGGTCAGGTGAAGATCCTTCAAGGTCACCTGGATCGCTTCTTTAAGGCTTTTCCGGTCGGGGACCACGAAGCGCCATTCGCCGGAAAAGAGAGTGAACAGCACATAGAGGATTCCGTTGATGGCGAAGAGCCACATAAAGAAGAAGTGATACCCCAACCCCTGGGTCACATGGTAGGGAGCATTCATTGCCTTCCAGAACCAGGGCGGAAAAAAGCGGACGAGCGTGAACGGGCCCACGCCGATCCAGTAGACCGCATGAGGATGTTTGTAAGCGTTGTCCGAGTCATTCCAATAAATCAGCAGGCCGCTCCAGATCATGGTGAAAAGCACGGGAAAATTGATCCAGTGCATCCAGCGGATCGCCAGAGGATGCTTTTTATCCAGGCGAATCCTGGGGGAAACCGGCGCTTTCTCTATTTCTTCCAGGGCGATGGGGGCGGGTGGCGGCGCGGCGTCCAACACGACGGGATCGTTTTCGACCAACTTCGCCGCCGCCGGCTCGGTCGGCTGCGTTGCACTCAGTTCAGCATTAATCGCCGAGCCGGCCTTTTCGCCTTCAGAAGGCACCGGGCCGCAGTTATGTTCGCGCTCATCCATGATGATCCACGCACTTCTGATAGCAACTCGCCTCCAAAGGTTACGAGGCAACGCGAGTTTTTTTGCGGCGGCGCCAATTCTTGGTTCAGGAGGATCTGCACAGCCTACGTGGAGGAGCCATCAGTATTCAGGTGGCTCCGGGCTTCGTTGTCTCGTGCCTAAGGTTTCTTGGCTGCTGCGGCCTTTTCTGCGTTCTCCACCGCTTTCCTGAACGCCGCCACTGCGGGAACCGAATGAGGGCTGAGGCCATCCGCTCCCACATACCTCCACGCAGGGGGCGTGTCGAGCGGCCTTTCGTCGCCGCCTTTGTAGACAACAAACGAATCGTCCGCCTGTCCGATTTCCGTCTGGGGACTAGGAGGTTGCTGGCCCGATCGACTCGATATCCCGGGCTGGGGACCGTTTTGCCCCCCCATGGACACTCCATTGTTCGTAGGAGTCATCACACTTACCTGGTTGTCTTGCCGAGGATCGGGGATCGTCTGATTCGTCATGCGCCCATTCCCCTTGCGCAATACGATGATCAAGTCCGCCGTTTGCTTTGACAGGACAGGCTCAAACCTTCCCCAGTTCAGGAGAGCCGCCTCGACATCCTTTTGCGCATCTTGATTTGCCCGCGGATCGTCGATCGAAATACCGGCATTGGGGTCGATGATAACGGCCACGGTTTTAGCACTCAAAACGTAGGCCGGTAGACTATTTTTTTTGTCCTTGGCGAATCCGAGGGTCACCAGCAGACTCACCGCCAACAGAGTCGACGCGCGCTTTAACATCTCTGCCTCCTTCGCCACGACGGAACTAGCATACGCCGATTCGACAAGCTCGGACCAACCCTACGATTTAGACTCCATGTTTCCGTGGCAGGTGCCAGAGAAGTTCAAGACCGCCATCCTCTTTGCTTGTGAGCAACGACAGAGCCCTCTCTTCTCTGCAACCCTTAAGCAGAGGGAATTGATTGTGATTTCGAAAGCAGATACACCGATAGGTAGTTTGGGGGATGAGAGAGTCAAGCAAGGGGAAAGTTGGCTTTCCCTCTTCTTGTGGCCGGCATTTCGACGGGTATTTCTCCCCGCCGCCAAGCCACAGGTTACGGAACAGAGGACTCATCGAAAGTCGCGGCAGGCGGCCAGTAGTTCGAAGAAGCAAAAGGTGCTGGAGTTCCCAGTGCCCAAAGTGATCATTGATGCGCAGATGGAGAGCTGGATCCGGTGGACTCTGGAGAGCAACATCGACTTGGCAGCCGCGCTGACGCGGTTACGCGACTCCTACCTGCTGATTCAGGCCGGAAAGGCCGCCAAAGATGCGACTGAAATCCTGGCGCAGGTAGAAGCTGCATTGCAATATGCAGAGAGAAGAAAGATCTAGTTTGCGTCATCTCGAGCGAATCGCCTGCAGGCGGAAGGAATAGCCGAAGCCGATCGAGTGGTCGGGTACTGCCGACGAAAGACCGAAATTGCAGTGAAAATCGAGCTGCTGATGCGGCGAAAGCTTATAGGCCGTGCCGAAATCGATCACGTTCTGCGGTCCGCCGCGTTGCGGAAAGGCGCCGGAATACTCCACGTAAGCGTCCCAGCGCTGCGTAAGCTGCCGGTCAAAATACAGGCTGGCCTGGCCGGTCAAGTTTCGCCGTGGTCCCTCCGTTGGCCACATCAGGGAGAACATGCCGGCAGCGGTCCAGTTTTTCTTGAGCGAATGCGACCAGGGAAGTTGGACCGTCGGATCATAGCCATGGCTTGATATTGCATTCGCGCCTGTCGGAAAGCTGACCGAAGGGATCAGGGAGACATCGAATCCACCACGGGTTGGTCCAAGCTGCTGTTTGAAACCCAGGCTTAGATCGCCGAATCCGCTGGCGAAACCGGACGAAGTGTCGTCATTCTGAAAGTAGTCCGGAACTCCAAAACGAAGCTCGGTTCGGTTGGCGATGCCAAAGCGCACTGAGGTTTCGGGGAAGTCAAAGCTCCTCTGGCCACCATTGCCGGTCTCCTGAAACCCATTTTCAAACTGCAGGCTACCGCAGGGGACGACGATACTCGAACTGGTGATCTGCGGCCGGTCCGTGGCAATCGGGCTTTGCGCATTCGCGCCGCAAGCCTGAGCCGTGGCCCGGGGTGCGAGGCTTCCTAGCATGGCGAAAAGCAACAGTACACATGGGTAGCGTACCGGGCCAAACCTGGTCTTGATCATAACGGGGCGCCTGAACTTCATAGAGTCTACAGTTGACAAGAGCGTCATTAGACCATGGAGAAAAGAAAGTGTGGGATCATGGCCGAGAAAGTCCTGAGCTTTTACGAACCGCTCGCAGATCACTTTCACCTGATCTTCGACGATTGGGACAAGTCGATCGAGCGGCAAGCCAGGACTCTGAATCCGCTTCTTGCGGCGCAAGGTTGCGGCCATCCATTGAAAATTTTGGACTGTGCCTGCGGGATCGGAACCCAGGCGCTCGGGTTCGCAAGATTTGGCCATCGTGTAGTCGCCTCTGACCTGAGTCGAGCCGCGGTAAACAGGGCGCGGCGCGAGGCTGAGAGTCGTGGCCTGGACATCTCGTTCCACGTCTCGGATATGACCTCGCTTAAGGAGATTGCAGACCGCGACTTCGATGTCGTGGCCGCACTGGATAATGCTCTCCCGCACCTCACGTCGGACCAACTCGTTAGCGCAATCAAAGCCATAGGCTCAAAACTAAAGTCAAATGGGCTGTTCCTCGCGAGCATTCGAGATTACGACGCGCTCATTTTGCAGAAACCAACCATGCAGCAACCTGCGTTCTACGGCACCGAAGGAAAACGGCGAATCGTTCATCAGGTCTGGGACTGGATCGATGAGGCGAGGTATACATTGCATCTTTTCATCACCAGCCAGTCTGACCAGGCCTGGACGACCCACCACTTCGTATCGGAGTATCGCGCCTTACAACGCAGTGAATTCTCCAAGGTATTGCGATCCACCGGTTTCCAGGATGTACGATGGCTCATGCCCGCCGAGAGCGGTTTCTACCAGCCCCTCGTTCTGGCTAGATGGCCGTAATCGCCGCCGCCCGCCTACCCGTATCTAACCCGGTCGAAGGGCCGACGCTCGCCCTTATACTCATAAAGGCAGTTAACGAATACCTCTGGTAAGCCATATATATGTCGAAACGTGAATTTCAGACCGAAGTCAATCAGCTGCTGCAGCTGATCGTCCACTCTCTCTACTCGCATCCTGAGATCTTCCTGCGCGAGCTCATCTCCAACTCCTCCGATGCGCTCGACAAGCTCCGTCACCTGACCCTCACCGACGAGGCCTATAAATCCATTCCTTTCGAGCCCCGCATCGATCTGGAGCTTGACGAGGAGAAGAAAACCCTCTCCATCGCCGACACCGGCATCGGCATGAACGAGGAAGACCTGATCGAGCACCTTGGCACTATCGCCCGCTCTGGGACCAAAACCTTTCTCGCCCAGCTCTCCGGAGACGCCAAGAAGGACTCCAACCTCATTGGCCAGTTCGGGGTCGGCTTTTACAGCGCCTTCATGGTCGCCGACCGCGTCGAGGTAGTCTCCCGCAAGGCCGGCGAAGACAAAGCCTGGCGCTGGACCAGTGACGGCAAGAGCGGCTTTGACATTGAATCCGCAGAGCGCTCCACGGCCGGCACCACGGTACTGCTTTACCTCAACGAAGAAGGCCAGCAGTATGCCAACAGTTGGCGCCTGCAGGAGATCGTCAAGAAGTACTCCAACCACATCGCCTTCCCCATCTTTCTTACCTACGACAAGAGCGAATGGAACGAGGCCGAGAAGAAGTCGGTGAAGAAGCGGACGACCGAGCAGGTCAATGCCGCCAGTGCACTCTGGCGCCGCTCGAAAAGCGAACTCAAGGATGAGGATTACAAGGAGCTCTACAAATCCCTTACCGGCGATTGGGAGGATCCTCTCTTCTGGTTCCACACCAAGGCAGAAGGGAGCCTCGAGTACACCACGCTCTTCTACATTCCTTCCAAGGCTCCGCTCGATCTTTACCAGGCTGAATACAAGACCGGTGTAAAGCTCTATGTGAAGCGCGTCTTCATCATGGACGACGCCAAGGAGCTTCTGCCGCAATATCTGCGCTTTGTTCGCGGCATCATCGACAGCGAAGATCTTCCTCTGAACGTCAGCCGCGAAATCTTGCAGCAGAACCGTGTGCTCACCAGCATCCGCACTGCCAGCGTGAAGAAGATTCTCTCCGAGCTGAAGAACATTGCGGCCAACCAACCCGATCAGTATCTGAAGTTCATTGCCGAGTACAACCGTCCCCTCAAGGAGGGTCTGTACGGCGACTATGCCAATCGTGAGACGCTGCTCGATCTCGTCCGCTTCAAGTCCACTAAGGTGCAAGGCCTCACCAGCCTGGCGGACGTCAAGTCGCGTATGAAGGAGGGTCAGAAGAGCATTTACTACATCACCGGCGGCAGCGAATCCCTGCTCCGCACCTCGCCTCTTCTGGAGATCTATAAGAAGAAGGATCTCGAAGTCCTTATTCTTGACGATGATTTCGACGAGATCGTCTTCTCCGGCATTGACAAGTACGGCGACGTCGACCTCAAGTCCGTCAACAAAGCCTCGACCAGCGAAGACCTGAAGGATGAGGCCGAGCCCGACAAGGCCGAGTCGCTCAAGCCGCTGCTTGACAAGCTGAAGGCGACGCTGGGCGATCGCGTGAAGGATGTACGCGCTTCGGTGCGGCTGGCGGATAGCCCTTCATGCATCGTCTCCGACGAAGCGGAGCCCTCCATGCAGATGCAGCAGATGCTGCGCGCCATGGGCCAGAAGGATATTCCCGCGCTCAAGCCCACGCTGGAGATCAATCCCGATCACGAGATCATCCGCAAGTTGCTGGCACGGTCCAATGACGCCACGCAAGAGGACGCGGCCTGGTTGCTTTTCGATCAGGCCCTGCTCATGGAAGGTGTACCGCTCGAGAACCCGGCCGTCTTCGTGCAACGCCTCAACCGCATCCTTAACCTATCTATTTGAATCGATGCCGGTGGCTGCCTGCAGAAGGCAGCCACCGGCAGATTACGGCACAGTGACGACTACTTTTCCCACCTGCGCGTTCGATTCGAGGTACTTGTACGCATCGACTGTCTGGGCAAAAGGAAAAGTCTTCGCGATCCTGGGACGGAAACGCCCATCTGCCAATCGGTCATAGACATATTTCTTTGCCAGAGCCAACTTTTCCGGGACGCGGGTGATGGCCATCAAGGTATAGCCGCGAATGGAAAGGCTGTTGTTGAGCGCCGTGAGCAGAGGAAACGGAGTTGGCTGCCCGGAGAGTGCTCCATAGGCAAAAATAATGCCTCCGGGTTGCGCGGCCTCTGCCAGTTTTTCCATAAATGGCCCGGCAATCGGATCGAAGGTTACGCGGGCGCCTGTTCCCTTGGTGATTTCGGCGACCCTGGCAACATAATCCTCTTCGTCGGTGGCGATCACGAAGTCGGCGCCCAGTTTTGTCAGTTGATCTTTCTTGTCTCGAGTGCGCGTCGTTGCGATAGAGATGCCACCCTCGGCCCTGACGATCTCAATGGCCGCAAGCCCAACGCTGCTGGAGGCGGCGGGAATCACCACGAAATCGCCTTTCGTCACCTTGGCGATGGCGACCAGGGCGCCATAGGCGGTGACATACTGCATCCAGATGGCAGCACCTTCAGCAGGAGATAGATTCGCCGGGTACTCGGCAATCGCTGCAACCGGCGCCAATGCCGTTTCGCCCACCATACTGTATTCGTTGAGCGTGAATGCCGGAATGGTCGAGACCTGCTTGCCGATCCAGCTCTTATCGACATCGGGTCCCACGGCCTCCACCCTGCCGGCCGCTTCGTAACCAAGCCCCGCAGGCAACGTTGGCGGATAGACATATCGTCCGTGGTAGAACATTGACTCGGCACGATTGAGCCCAATTGCTTGCACCCTCAATCGGACCTCGCCCTTGCCGGGCTCTTGCAGTGGAACCTCTTCAAATTTCAGTACTTCCGGACCGCCTGTTTCATGAAAGCGAACTACTTTCGGCATTTGCTCCACCTATGCTGCCTTGGATGGATGAGGACTCCCGAAAGATTCGATCCGGCACCAATTTGGAGAGGGTAGTTCGCACGCAGGCTCCTCAGACCGTAGGTAATTCGGCTTAACGCCGTGCGCTTCGTCTAGAGAGTTTCTCGCAGCCTGTGAAGTTATTTATAAAATTTGATATTTTTGGGCCGTTTTGAAGATTAGCAACTCAGCGGGGGTGGACAAAGGGGTTCTTTATTGTTGAAAAGCTCACTCCCAGGTCTGGAACAGAAGTGAACAGGGGGACATAAGGGGTCCGTGGCGCGGCTTCCGAGGGGCTGACGCGGTCGGCGAAGGTGGACTGGCTGGGGCCAGGGGCCGGAGGGGCCTCTGGAACAGAGCCGGGAGCCGATTTCTTCTGCGCGGAGAGGGCGTGACGGTCGGGGATGAAATTTTGCATGGCGATGATCATGGAGAGGGCCTTGACCTGGCCGGTGATGCTGCCTCGGGTCATTTCGGGGCTGAGGTTGGCGATTTCCCAGAGGCGGGTCAGTACTTGTTCGCGGTCCAGGTTTAGGCGATGCAGTCCCTCGGCCTCTTGCTGGACGAGCTGTTGCTCCACGGCGGCGCGGTGCTCGAGCATGTAGTCACGGACACGAGGTTTGGATTTGGTGTAGGCGGCGGAGTCGGGGTTGAGGCCGACGGCTTCGGCGGCATGACGGTCGGTCATGGCGCCAGAGAGGACCAGGCGGGCAAATGCTATTTCCTGATCGGTGATGGGATCGTGGACTTTATTTTTGGGCATAGGTGGCTCCTTGAATGTGAGAGAAGTTTTAGACATAAAAAATCCCGCCGCAGCGAGATGGTGGATTGGCTGATTTTGGACAGGGATCGGGTGTGACACCGGACAGCGGTAAAACCGTCCTTCGCTCGCGCACTAGGCTCAAAATACGGGCAACTGCCGGCTAGCCGGCGGCGACGCGAGAGTCTGCCGGTGCCGAAATCGTCTTCTAACAGGATATGTAGCGATCCGGGATCGGATCTAGCCGCCGAGACGCTTTTCTTCAGTCGATGGTTATCGTTTCGAGGTTACTTTGGGTTTACTGGGAGGCTGGTTTTTACGGGCTGCGGAAAAAGGTCTGCGGCGGGCAGGAAGGGAATACCTCAGGGGCTAAAGCCCGTCCTATTCTCAATCGTTTACGGCCCGGCTAAAGCCGTGCCCTGATACAAAGCATTAGTTTTTTCGCAGCCTGTAACGCCGTTCCTCTGATTGAGCGGGTTTCCGTTAGCTGTGAAGCGCGGGTCTTTGTTGGGCGTTTACGGCCCGGCTAAAGCCGTGCCCTGATACAAAGCGTTAGTTTTTTCGCAGCCTGTAACGACGTCCCTCTGATTGAGCGGGTTTCCGTTAGCTGTGAAGCGCAGGTCTTTGTTGGGCGTTTATGGCCGTGCACGCAATCCATTGATTGATGGAACCGGCTTCATCCCAATCAGAATCGGGTGGATCGCTTGTTGGCATTTGTGTGCGGTCCGAGTGAAACTGCAGGTCCCTCCGCTACGCTACCTCGGATTTCCTGTCCAGGAAATCCGGGTCCGCTCCGGTCGGGATGACAAAGTGGAGGGTAGCGCTCACCTCAGCAGCTGTTATAAGGGATTGAGAGAGCTGTACGCAGAGCGCGAAGCGAACGGCCCTTCCATCCACATCACAAACTGTAGACGAAGGAACAAATCTACCCTTTGTCATCCCGAGCGCAGCCGAGGGATCTGCTGTTTTCTGAACCGACAACAACTACCCAACAAAAAAGTCACAACCTCTCGGGATGACAAAGTTGAGGGGGGTGGCCCACCTTGGCACGAGTGGAGGTGGATGGACAGAGTCGAAAAAGCTCATCGACAACGCCCGCGACTTTGCCGGCGTCATGGATCTAGGCGGTCGGAGTAGCGAGAGGCTACACTCATTCGTTATGGATCGACAAAATATCCCTGGAACCAGTCCCTATGAGCCGGTAATCGGCTTTTCACGTGCCGTGCGCATCGGCAAGGTTGTCCATGTGTCCGGCACCGGCCCGGTTGGTGCCGACGATCTTTCCCCAGCCGAGCAAACACGCGTTGTGTTGAAGCTGATTGAAGCCGCGCTCTTACAGGCAGGTGCGAAGTTCGAGCATGTGTACCGCACCCGTATGTTCATTGCGCACCAGGAAGATTGGGAGGAT
Source organism: uncultured Acidobacteriaceae bacterium (assembly GCA_963787145.1). Taxonomy (GTDB): domain Bacteria; phylum Acidobacteriota; class Terriglobia; order Terriglobales; family Acidobacteriaceae; genus PALSA-350. Next base: position 136,578 of record CAWBBY010000028.1, on the reverse strand, counting down.
ATCGGCCGCGCCCACGGCGAAGTGTTCGCAGAGATCCGCCCGGCAGCGACGATGGTTGTCGCCTCGCTGCTTAATCCGAAGTGGCGCGTGGAAATCGAAGCCGAAGCGTTGCTTCCCTGAGCCAGCCGCGGCAACGATCAGAAGCTGAAACGACCACCGAGCACCGGAGCAAAGTTGCTGTTGTGGAGATAGGGGACGCCGGGGCCATGAGGAATGGCGATGGCCAGACCGCCGGTGACGAAGGAATACGCAAGTCCGGTAAAAGCGTCGAAACGCTTGGTGAAGTGATGATCGAGATAGAGCGACCCGTATTCGAGGTCGCCCGAGCAGGAACTGCGGAAGCCGGCTGCGACCGAGCAGGTCGACGGAACACGGAAGGTGTTCTGCGCCTGCCCATACCAGGCGAAAGTGATGTCGGTTTTGCTGTCGTAAGCGTATTTCACGCCCGTCCACCAGACCTGCACTAACTTTTCAGAATCAAGATTGTTGTCTTCGACCCCGCTCATGATGTAACCACCCTGGACCGAGGCGCCAACGCCCAACGGGTCCGTCGGATTATTCTGCCAGATGAATTCGTAGCCGCCAAAGAACTTGAACGGATCCCACGTATACTTGACAGCGCCCATAATGGCCTTGTTGTTGGTCACGATGCCATATACGGTGTTGTTCGTGGCGATCAGATTGGGCCCGGTGATGGGGTTTGTATTGATGCTGTTGGTGGTCGACTGATATGACGCCGTCGGACTCTGAGGCCCCAGCAAGGGGTTCAATACGCTGATCGCCTGGTTGTAAAGTTGGAAGACCACGTCGGCGGAGAGCTTACCGAGGTTTCCGCCGCCGTCGAATCCAAAGGCGTTATTATGCGCCGATTCCGGCGTACAGTTGGCGGCAGTCCAGGTTGCGGAGGCCGAGTAGCAGCCGCCATTACCATCGGCAAATTTATACATCGCCCCGAAATGGACCGGGCCATAGATGAGGCGATACTTCACGGCGGAGTCCCAACGGCTGTTTTCGGTATCGCCGCCGCCGGCCATCGTGCCGTTATACCCGATGTACGAAAACGCATAGCCGCCGTTGGCCGGATCGTAAAGCAGCATCGCATCGGTACCGAGAGACCGCTGACGACCGAAGGTCAGCGTGCCGAAAAGCGTGGACGATACACCGCCATAGTATTCGTCATTGAAAGGTTGGCCCGCGCGCGCGCCGTCGATGGCGTACGAATAGCTTTTACGGGGAAGGCCGTTGTTGATGGTCTGGGTGGCCGACGCGTTGGCGAGCAGGCCGGACTGCGGATTGATGCCAGTGTTTGCGCTGAACACAACGGACCAGCCAGGGTGAAACTCTTCCTTGCCCCTGATGCCCACACCGGTCTGCTGCAGGTTGTTCGGTGCGACGAGGAATCGACTTTGATAGCCGTTTCGGTTCACCAGAGATGCGCCTTCGTAGTTATAGCCATTTTCCGGTAAGCCGTGGCTGACCCAGCCGACGCCAACGTCATACGCACCGAACAGCGTGATGCCATGCCAGGTCAGCGTGCAATCGGTGGTGGCGAACTCGTGGCCGCTCGCGCAGGCATCTGGTTTGCTCAGCTGCATCTTAATGTCGACCGTGGCCTCCTGGCCCGCCCCTAAATTGACTCCCGCGGGCGTTTCATCGGCGAACCCTTGTTTTACCGCTCGAATCTCGAAGAGCCCCGGCGGCAGGCCGGACGCCTGATAGTGTCCCACGCCGTCGGTTGCGATCGTGCGCGTTGCACCTGTGTCGACGCTCCGGATTGTCACCGCGACATCGCGAAGGGCTGCGCCGCTTTGATCCGTCACCACGCCGGAAAGGCTCGCTCCCGTTTGGGCGCACGCCGGGAAAGCCCCCATCGCAAGCCACAAAAGCAGCAAGAAGGGCTGAGTTTTCCATCGCCTCCCGTACAAGAAGAGGATCTGCGAGCGGTCAAAGCGTTTCACTATGGACATCCGGAGATAGCGCCAGAACACAGGGATCACGATAGCCTCCGACGAATTCGGCCCTTTCGCGGGCGGCGGTATGGCAGTTCGATTGGGCCGTTTGAGGATTGTAACGCTTCAATACGATTTGAATCGCTAACTCTAAACGAAATGTAATCGTATCATCACCGGCCGCCGGGAGAGAAAGCAGCCGCTTCGGGGATTCGTCTGAGCGCAGGATGGCATCAGCTCGGATGGCCAGGAACTCGTCTCGGAAGACGAGGCTATACGGAGACTTTAATGGGCAGCTTGCGAACCGGACGTCGCGTGGCCGCGAAGATCGCGTTCGCGATAGCCGGTGCGATCGGTGGCACGCTTGCCTCACCTGCGCCGCCGGGCGCTTCGCTGCTGCGCACAATGTGTACATCGATCTTCGGCATTTCGCTCATGCGCAGCATGTCGTAGGTATTGAAATTCCCTTGTTGCACGCGTCCCCTGTCGATGGTGATGGCGCCCTTAAGCGCCGCCGTCAGACCATAGGCAATTCCGCTTTCGACCTGTTGTTTGAGGATGGCAGGATTCACCACTTGGCCGCAATCGATGGCGCATACCACGCGATGCACTTTCACCTTGCCGCCTGCGAGGGAGACCTCTGCGACCTCTGCGGTGAAACTGCCCAGGTTGTTTACCAATGCAACGCCCTGGTAATGGCCCGGTGCAGGCTTGCCCCAGTTAGCCTTTTCCGCAACCAGGTTGAGTACCGCGACCATACGCGGCGAGTCCGCCAGCAGGCGACGCCGCACTTCTACGGGATCTTTCCCGCCGGCCGCCGCCAGTTCATCCAAAAAACATTCCGCAAAGAAGGTGTTCTGCGAGTAGCCAACGGAGCGCCAGTACGAGGTTGGCACCGCGCCGTCGGCTCGATGAAACTCAACCGCGAAGTTGGGGAAGCGATACTCCAGGTCATCAATGCCTTCCACTGCGGTGCCATCGAGTCCCTCGCCCCCACGACCGCCGCCGAAAGAAGGGCAGACCACCCGTGCCACAAATGCTTCAGGCCAGCCTTGCGCATCAAGTGATCCGGCGAATTTGACGTAGGCCGCGGGCCGATATGGCCCGGTTTGAATGTCGTCTTCACGCATCCACGTCAGCTTTACCGGAGCGCCTGTGGCCTTGGAGATTTCCACGGCCTCGGAAATGAAATCGATGCCACCGCGGCGCCCGAACCCGCCGCCCATGTACATGCTGTGCACTTGGATGCGCGCAGGATCTAATCCGGTGATGCGGGCAGCCGCTTGCCGCGCGCCCGATTGCATTTGCGTGGACGCCCAAATTTCGCAACTGTCCGGGCGAACGCTAGCCGTGCAGTTCAGCGGCTCCATGCAGGCGTGCGCCAGATAAGGCGCTTCATATACCGCTTCTACGCGCTTGGCAGCGCGTGCCAACGTACCCGGCGCGTCACCCTCGGTTCTGCCGGCAATACCCGGCTTTTCCGCCAGCTCAGCCATGAGTGAGCGAATGATGGCGCTGGACAGCGTGGCATTCGGACCTTCGTCCCAGGTGATGTTGAGAGCTTTGCGGCCTTGTATCGCCGACCACGTGTTGTCTGCCACCACAGCGACGCCGTTGGACACTTGCACAACCTGGCGAACGCCTGACACGGCCTTCGCCTTGTCTGCATCGTAGCCCGCCACCTTGCCGCCAAAAACCGGGCAGCGCACGAGCGTAGCGTAAAACATTCCCGGAACTTCCGCATCGATGCCGAACTTCGTTGCACCGCTAATCTTGTCACGCGTATCCAGCCGTTTTGCAGGCGTGCCAATCAGTTTGAAATCCTTCGCATCTTTGAGCTGAATGTTGGCAGGGACTGCCAACTTCGCCGCGGCTTCTGCCACGCTGCCGTAGCTGATGCGATGCCCGTTCGCCACCAGAAAGCCTTGCTCGGTGCGCACTTGCGCCACATCGATATTCCACTTCTGCGCCGCAGCTTCCATCAACATCTGCCGCGCTGCCGCGCCGGCCTTGCGCAGCGGCATCCACTGCGTACGGATACTCGTGCTGCCGAAAACGCCCTGCATCGGGCCATAACACGAGGGATCGACTGGGGCGAACTCGGTGCGAACGCAATTCCAGTCGCAATCGAGTTCATCCGCCAGAATCTGCGATAGCGACGTTACCGTGCCTTGCCCCATCTCAGCCTTGGTAATCACGAAGGTCACGACGCTGTCGGAATCGATATGGATGTAGGCGTTTGGCTTCAACGGAAGCGGAGCACCATAACGCTGTGCCTCTACACTCCGCCCACCCGGCAGCGCAAAGCCGACCAGCAACCCGCCCAGCCCGCGCAGCACATCGCGGCGATTGAGCAAATCGATCTTCAGAATAGTTTCGCCGCTCATGCGACATCTCCGCTTGGTTTGTGAGTGACTGGCGCTTCCGTTCCCTGGCGCTGTAGGCCGGCGGCGCGGTGGATCGCCGCGCGGATCTGATTGTAGGTGCCGCAGCGGCAGATGTTGCCGTTGAGTGCTTCATCGATATCAGCATCGGTCGGTTGCGCGGTGCGCGCCAACAGGGAGACCGCCGTCAGGATTTGGCCCGACTGGCAGTAGCCGCACTGCGGGACGTCTTCCTCTAACCAGGCCCGTTGCACGGGATGGCTGACGTCGCTCGAGAGACCTTCAATGGTGGTGATGCGCTTTCCCACCAGAGCCGCCGCCGGAGTCACGCAGGATCGAATGGGATGCCCATCCACCAGGACTGTACACGCTCCGCAGATAGCCATACCGCAGCCGAACTTCGTGCCCGTCAGATGGAGAACGTCGCGCAGTACCCAGAGCAGCGGCATGTCCGGCGCGGCGTTGATCACGTGCGCTTTGCCGTTAACTTGAAGCGAAATGCTTGCCATATTTGCCCTCGCCGGCTTTGTTGAGCCGAGGCATGTGGGCGCCCAACTACGTCAACTTGGCCCCAAAGCATGTCAACGGAATTTTACTCGTATTTTCTGGATGGGTCTGGTAACTCATCGAGCGATCGAGCCTGACGGCTCGATCTTAAAAAACACCCAGCGCCGGCTGCGGTCTTGCGTGCGAATTCGCGCGCCGCCTAGGGCCAATTCGATCTCATTCGCATCGGAGGGCGGTAACGGGATCGACCTTCGCCGCACGGCGAGCCGGCAGCCAGCTCGCAATCACTGTCATCAGGCTCACCACCAGCAGTGCGGCAGCGAACGAGGCGGGATCCATCGCGTCCATCGCAAACAGTTGTTGCCTGATGATCCTCGTCGCCATCATCGCTAGCGGCAACCCCAGTCCCGTCCCTATGGCGACCAGCATCAGCGACTCGCGCATGATCATCCGCAGTACATTCGCACCCTGTGCTCCCAGCGCCAGGCGGATTCCGATTTCGTTGGTGCGGCGAGCCACGTTGTAGCTCATCACTCCATAGAGCCCGATAGCCGCCAGCAGCAGCGCCAGCACCGAGAAGATGCTGGTCAACGTAGAGATGAGCTCGTCGTGCGAAATTAGCTGTGAAACCTGATCGTGGATCGTGGTGATCTGCAACAGAGGAAGGTTTGGGTCAACACCCGCGACAGCCGCGCGAAGATCCGCAATCGTCTTCGCGGGATCGCTCGAGGTGCGAATCAGAATGGTATGCGCATAGCAATCTTGATTTTCTTCGCGAGACGCGGTTTTGCCATTCGCCGCTGCGGCCGCATCCACAGGCAGAAACGTCTCGATCTGCGATAGCGGAATATAAGTCATTCTCACGGGATCGGTGTTGCGCGGGTCGCCCGATTTCGTGTCCCTGGCGATCCCCACAATCTGCCACGGCCCTTTCACTGAATCGATGCCAATTGTCAGTTGCCGGCCGATCGCGTCGCCCTTCGGGTAGTACTTCCTGGCAATTGTCTGGCTCACCACTGCGACTTTGAGACTGTTCGCCGTGTCCGCCGGAGTAATGCCGCGCCCCGCAATAATCGATATCCCCGCTGTCTCGAAATACTGCCCCGAGACTCGATTCAGATTCGACACCATGTTTTCTTTGGGACCGGGCGTGTAGCCGGAAGGCGCAATATTGGCACTCCAACCCCCGTCACTTATCGGCGGTGTTGCGGCCAGCGCCGCCGAGCGAACACCCGGTATCGCGGACAGGCGATCCAGCAGACCCTGGTGAAGCGTCGCCACCTGGTGCGGCTCATATCCGGCCAGGTGCTCCCCAATGTCGGCCAGCAGCAAATGACTCCGCTCGAACCCGTAGTCCTGATCCTGAAGATTGCGCAATGTCCGCAGAAAAAGCCCGGCGACCACCAGCAGAACCAGCGACAACATCACCTGCGCGGTTACCAGGGTTTTGGGCCAGAATCGCGCCTGCTTGCCGCCGCTGCCCTGCACCGTGCGCGCGCCGGAGCTCAGGGTTCCATGAGATCCCGCGCGCGCCGCTTGGATTGACGGAGCCAGCCCGAAAAGAATTCCCGTCAAAACGGAAACGCCCAGGGTAAACAGCAGCACGCCCGCGTCAGGCGCAGGGCTCATGGGGATGTATGCGTTGCCGCGTCCCACAAATGCAATCAGCGCGCGCGTTGCGGCGAACGCCACCCCCAGGCCCATCGTTCCGCCGGCAATTGACAAGAGGAAGGTCTCGATCAGCCCCTGGCGCACAATGCGCATGCGGCTCGACCCCAGCGCCAGGCGCGTCAGAATTTCGTGTTCTCGCGTAGCGGCACGCGAAAGCAGAAAGTTGGCCAGGTTCGCGCACGCAATCATTAGCACCAATGCAACCACAATCATCAATATCTTCAACGAATCGCCATACTGGGTGCGCAGCAGGGACACGCCATGCGCAGCCGGAATCAGGGGCACGTTGATGCGGCTGATCTCCAGTTGGCGGCCGGTGGAAAGGTTCGCCCCTTCGCGTTCCCGGATGCCATTGCGAACCTGCTGGTTCAGCCAGTTCTGGCTCTGTGCGAATTCCGCCTTGTGCGCGGCCGCTCCCGCGCTCAGCCGTCCAAATAAATGCAGGAAATACAAACCCGAGTGCGGCGTCAGCATCGACGGCTGCTGCAGCACCACGGTTTGCATGCTGATCGGCGCCCACAACTCCGCTGTCTCCAACTCCTGCTTGATGCCGTGAAATTCTTGCGGCATCACACCTACCACTTCAAACGGAGTGCCGTTGATCGAAAGCGACTCTCCCACGATGCGCGGATCGGAAGAGAGAGACCGTTGCCAGAAGTGATAGCTCAGCACAACCACCGCTCCGCTTCCCGGAGTAGCGTCGTCCGACGGCACAATCGTGCGGCCAAAAAGAGGTTGAGCTCCCAGCACGCTGAAGTAGTTGCCTGAAACAAGATTGGCGGGAGCCAGCATAGCGGGCGAATTTGCGTCGGCCGCCCCGCCGGCTCCGAGCCTCCGGATGCTGACCTGTATTTGAAAAGCTTCCGTATGCGGCTATGCCCTGAAAGGGCCCCGGATTAGCCTCCAGCTGACGCGTAAAATCCCACGGAAAATAGCCGCCAAAATCGCCAAGATTAATCCCGCCCGCCACCCCACCGAATATGGAATCGCCGAATGCGAACACTTGCTGCGGTTCGCGGACCGGGAGATTGCGAAGCAGCACTTGATTGATCAACGTAAACATGGCCGTGTTGCCGCCAATGCCGAGCGCCAGAGACAGCAGCGCGACCGCAGTGAAGCCGGGGCTCTTGAGCAAGAGTGCGCACGCTGACTCGTACGTCTTGAAGAATTCCTTCCAACGTCGATTCCCAGCGCGAAGACCAGATCTGATGCTTCACAGAATTGCTGCCGGCGAGTTCCACACGGGCCGCGCGACGAGCTTCCTCTTCAGTCATGCCGTCGCGCCGTTTATGGGCGGCGGAGGCTTCAAGGTAGCCCTGCAACTCCTCATCGAGTTCCCGTTCAACATCCTGACGGTGAAGCAGCGACGCGATTCCCTTGGCGAAGTTTTTGAGCCAATTCATATTCGTCCTTGCTTGCGCTCGATCTGCGATATCACGCTTCGAGAATGCGTGCGATAGCGCCGATCTGCCGCTGCCACTGTTCGGTTTCCGCGGAGAGAGACCGGCGGCCCTTGGCGGTCAGAAGGTAGTATTTCGCTCGGCGATTCTTTTCTGTGGCCCGCCACTCAGACTTCACATCGCCTGCGCGTTCCATCCGGCTGAGCGCTGGAAGCAGCGATCCAGCATTTACCTTGAATACTCCGCCGCTGATTTGCTCAATGCGCAGACCGACTCCGTAGCCGTGCATCGGCTCAAGCGCGAGTGTCTTCAGAATGAGCATCTCCAAGGTTCCCTGGATCAGATCGCTGGACTTGGATCCACGGGGATCGGTTTCAATGTGCTTCAATACCAAGTACCTGCTCCTCTAGACAGTCTAGAGAATACAGCGGCTCCTCTAGACTGTCAAGAGAACGCTCGTGAGGTGAAAATGAGACGCACCCCCCGGATTTCCTGTACGCGGCACCAATCAACCGCCACGCGTGCGGCTTTCATCGAGGAAAGCCGCATAGAGTTCATCAACGCCAACAAGCTTCACAGGAAATCCGGGTAGGCGTCAGTGACGATTCACAGGGAAGGGAACCACATGATTACTGCACTCGTTGGCATAGCAGCCACGATCTATATCTTCAAGTTCATTACGAGTCTTTTCAAACCGGATCCAGCAGTCTGGCGTTGCTCACAAGTCGACGGTGGCTGTGGCTATGGGCCGGAGCACGAGTGCGAGTGCAGCGATGAGGCCAAAGAGTTGTGGATCAGGCAGGGCTGCAAAGAGTTTCACCTGAAAACATCTGGCTGACGCGCTTGATTGCCAGCGCATTTACACGTTGATGTTGGTCCTTGTGGCATTCGTCATGGTCGAATCGTTGCGATCTACGAATCTGCACGTTTCCAGTCGGAGATTCTATGCGGTCCCTTATTAACGGCAAATCGAAGGAAGTGGATGGCTATCATTTGCTTGACCGTCCAACGCCGCCAAGTTCGACCCTTCGGAGTTGCTTTGCGGGAGAGAGAACTGCAGATCCCTCGGCTTCCTCCGGATTTCCTGTCAAGCTTAGTGGCGTCGTTAAACCTCGTGCGGCTTTCCTGGAGGAAAGCCGCATACGTGGCCGTCGATTGGTGCGGTGTAGTAGGAAATCCGGAGTGCGCTCCCCCGGATTTCCTGTGGAGCTTGTGGCGTTGGCAAACCTCATGCGGCTTTCCTTAGTGAAAGCCGCACACGCAGTCATGGATGGATCCACGTGCAGGAAATCCGGGTCGGGATGACAAATTGAAGGGTGGCGGCCCACCTTGGCAGTGGTGGAGGTGGAGGGACAGAGTCAAACAACAAGGTCCCCACACCTACCAAAAAGCTAATTTGGACAAGTACGCAAACGGATAGGTCAATACTTGATAAAATTCGGAGCCAGATCTAATTCTTGCCGATCCTCTGCTGGCCAGATCGTGGAGTGAACAGATGCTCACTAAATTGACTATCAACAACGTGGCCGCGACGGTGGACGTGCCACCGGATATGCCCCTGCTGTGGGTGCTGCGCGATGTATTGAACATCAAAGGCCCCAAATACGGCTGCGGCGTTGGGCTTTGCGGGGCCTGCACGGTAATCGTTGGCGGCGAGGCGGTGCGCTCCTGCCAGACGGCGGTGAGCAGTGTGAGTAGCCGGCCGGTGACTACCATTGAAGGGCTTTCGCCGGATGGGCAGCATCCGGTACAGGTGGCTTGGGAGGCAATCGACGTGCCACAGTGCGGCTACTGCCAGGCAGGCCAGATCATGTCGGCGGCCGCCCTGCTGCATCGTACGCCGCACCCTACCGATGCAGAGATCGATGCAGCGATGAGCGGGAACATCTGCCGTTGCGGAACGTATACACGCATTCGCCAGGCAATCCATCAAGCAGCGCAAACAGGCGCGGTAGCAAGCAAACAGTAAAGGACGGGCATACTTATGCGCATGCACCGGAGATCATTTCTGCAGTTGACGGCCCTTGCGGGCGGCGGGCTTGCCCTGGGTCTTTATCGCTCTCCGCTGGCTATAGCCCAGGATCCGGAGAAGTCGCCGGAACTGACGCCGCAGGCCTTCATTCACATCGCGCCGGATGGCGCGGTCACTATCATGGCGCGCGCCTCAGAGTCAGGCCAGGGTATGCGGAACATGCTGCCGATGCTGATTGCCGAGGAACTCGATGTCGACTGGAAGGACGTCCGAGTCCAGCAGGCCGACCTGAACGAAAAGATATACGGGCGACAGTTTTCCGGAGGTTCAGCGAACACGCCGATGGGATGGGATCCGATGCGCCGCGTCGGCGCAGCCGGACGCCAGTTGCTGGTCACGGCCGCTGCGCAAACCTGGGCCGTGCCCGCGGCTGAATGCACCACTCAGTCCGGCCGCGTGATGCACACTGCCTCGGGGCGCTCCGCGAGCTATGGGGAGTTTGCCGCCAAGGCTGCCGCATTGCCCGCGCCCGACCTGGCGAGCGTAAAACTCAAAGATCCCAAGGACTACTGCATCATCGGCCACTCGCAGCAGGGCGTCGACACTCGTAAGATCGTCACCGGCAAGCCGCTCTTCGGCATCGATGTCCAACTGCCTGGAATGTTGTATGCAAGCATCGAAAAGGCTCCCGTGTTTGCCGGCAAGGTGAAGAGCGCTAATCTCGAAGAGATTAAAGCTCTGCCCGGCGTACGTCATGTCCTGGTTATCGATGGCGGCATCACCCCCGCAGCCTTTACGCCATGGGAGCCAGGCATGGAACCGGGCATCGCCGTCGTTGCCGACACCTGGTGGCAAGCACAGCAGGCGCGCAAGAAACTCAAGGTCGATTGGGACCTGGGCCCCGCGGCTACACAGAGCAGTCAAGGATTTGCAACCAAGGCGGCTGAGTTGCTGAAGGCGCCGCCGGAGAATACTGTGCGCCGATACGGAGATATGGATGCGGCGCTCCATTCATCGGCAAAGGTTGTTGAGGCGACTTACGAATTCCCATTCATTGCCCATGTCACCCTCGAGCCCCAGGGCGCCACTGCGCACTGGAAAGACGGCAAGCTTGAGATGTGGTCGACCAGCACGCTGCCGGGTGATGGTTGCGCATTGGTGGCCAAGACATTGGGCATCCAGGAAAGCGACATAACGACGCACATGGTGCGCTCAGGAGGCAGCTTCGGCCGCAGGCTGCAGAACGACTATCTGGTCGAGGCCGCCTGGATCGCGAAACGCGTGGACGCGCCGGTCAAGCTGCTCTGGTCGCGCGAAGATGACATCGCCCATGACCCCTTTCGTCCAGGCGGGACGTTTGGCCTGAAAGCAGGCCTTGACGCGCAGGGAAAGATGACTGCCTGGCGGCAGCATTTCATTACCTTTGGAGACGGCAAGCACGCAACATCCGGCGGGGGCATCGGACAGGACGCCTATCCAGCCGGCTTTCCTCCAGCCTATGCGCTTTACACATCCATGCAGCCGCTCATGCTGCGGACGGGAGCGATGCGCGCGCCCGGCGACAATGCCTATTGCTGGGCGACCCAGTCCTTCCTTGACGAGCTGGCTTGTGCTGCCGGGCGCGATCCGCTCGACTTCCAACTCGACTTGCTAAGTAACAAGCAAATGCCCTGGTCTGCAGGGGAACATGATGCCGTGGGCGATCACGAACCAACGGGACAGTCTGTTCTTATCCCGGAGCGATACAAAGGCGTGTTGGAGTTAGTCGCAGAAAAATCAGGCTGGGCGAACCGGAAGAAAACACCAGGACGCGGAATGGGAATAGCCGTATGGTTTTGCCACCTGGGCTACTTCGCCGAGGTTGCCGATGTCAGCGTTGATAACCAGAACCGGGTTACCGTGCACCAGGTCTGGGCCGTTGGAGATGTGGGCAGCCAGATCATCAATCCCAACGCGGCGGAGAGCATGGCGCAGGGCGGAATCATGGAAGGTATGGGCCACCTGGCCCAGGAAATCACGCTGAAGGACGGCCAGGTACAGCAGTCCAACTTTTTTAACTTCCCACTTATGCGCATGAGGCAAGTACCAAAAATCGAAGTGTATTGGCGCAAGACTGACTACGCGCCAACTGGGCTTGGCGAACCGACACTGCCGCCGATTCTACCTGCGGTTGGGAATGCCATCTTTGCGGCGACCGGCAAAAGAATACGCACCTTGCCACTTCAGCGCAGCGGATTCAGTTGGGCTTAGTAGCCAGCGGGTTGCGAATCAGGAGTACCCAGTCAAGCGACTCGGGTGGGTGAACGCGATAACCGCTCGCTCCAGGGTCAAGCCATCGTTGCTATCGGCAGGTTCTCACGCAGACACTTTCAGTCCCAACGCCCAGACAGCGGTCATGTTGACTCTGCTGCTCATTTTGCCTTGTTTGAACGAGAATTTTCCACCATCGCAGACCGAACTCTGTCCCCTATTCCGTCTCGGAACTTGGATCCGTTATAATCCGTACTATTAGTTCGAATTCGAATTGATAGTACGGATTTGCAGAAGATGCCCAGAAAACGTCGAAAGCCGGCGGCGAATGCTTATCACGCTCATCGGGAGCGGCAGCGGCGGCGTATTCTCAGTGCGGCCGAAAAGCTCTTCGACGAGCGTGGTATCGACCGAACCACAATGGCCGATGTGATTTCCGCGAGTGAGCTTCGCCCTTCCACGATGTATCAGTACTTCTCGAATAAAGATGACATCGTCTGGGCAATCCTCAGTGATGTGCTGGAGGAAGCTAGCGGGCGGGCCAGGAAATGTATCGAGGGCGCAACCACCGGGCTGGTCAAGATCAGCGCGCTGCTTCAGTACATGGCCGATGAGCTTTCGAAGAATCAGGCCAGGATTCGCTTCATGGCGCAGTTCGATGCAATGTACGCAAGAGACTGGCCGGCGGAACGCCTTTTGACACTGGAGGGGCAAATCTATGATCAAGGTTTCGCAGTCTTCCGCAAGTTGATCCGCGAAGGCATCGCGGATGGCTCTCTCCGCTCTGATTTAGACCCCGACCTGACGTTGCATGCGGTGATCAACGCGGTGGTCGCGGCGCAGCGGCGTCTCGCCTCATTGGGAGATAAGGTCGAGCTGGAATTCGGACACCCGATAGACCGGCTTTTCCGGGAAACAATTCGCATCATCGTGTTTGGTCTACGCGCCACTCACTCGAATACCAGCAAGCCTTCTCCGCGGGTGACAGCTCGCAAGAAAACAACCAGAAAGAGGTCTTCGTGAAACTGCATCTGTGCACCGTGATTGCAATCTGCACCACGCTACTCTCACTAGCTTCCATTTCGATGAACGCAGCAGAGCCAAGTGCGCCCAGGCTGGAGCTGCCTGCGGACTCCGATTGGAAGTTCCTGCTTGGTGATCCGAGCGGTGCAGAAGCGCCCTCATTCGAAGACACGGCTTGGCGCCAGGTGGACCTGCCACACGACTGGAGTATCGAAGGACGGCCCGACGCGAACAATCCGGGCGGCGCAGGTGAGGGGTTCTACCCAGCCGGGATTGGCTGGTATCGCAAGACATTCAGCGCTCCTGCTGCCTGGAGAAGCAAGCGAGTGAGCGTCGAGTTCGACGGGGTGTACAAAGATGCGACCGTGTACCTGAATGGCCACAAGTTGGGAAGCCATGCTTACGGATACACGAGCTTCGCCTTCGATCTCTCTCCCAACCTGAACTTCGCAGGCCCAAACGTGTTGGCTGTGCGTGTGGACAACTCTGCCCAGCCAAACAGCCGCTGGTATAGCGGGTCAGGAATCTACCGGCACGTCCGCGTTGTTGTAACAGACCCCACGCATGTGGGGCGCTGGGGAGTCTTCGTCACCACGCCCAAGGTTTCGGAGGAATCGGCGCTGGTCTCAATCCAAACAAAAGTGGCAAACGAATCCGCCAAGTCGACGGGAGTCACGGTCGAGACCACGTTGTACGATCGCGCAGGAAAGGAAGCGGGTACAACCGAATCGACCCTGACGATTGCTCCGGGCAAAGAAATGGAAGCTGTGCAAACGATCGCGGTTACCAACCCGGCCCTATGGTCGCCTGCTTCGCCCGCCTTGTATCGTGCCGTATCCCGGATACGCACAGATGGCAAGGTTGTCGATCAGGTCGCTACACCGTTTGGTATCCGGTCACTCTCGTGGTCGGCGGAGAAGGGGCTGCTTCTGAATGGAAAGCCGGTCAAGCTCACGGGTGGCAGCGTCCATCATGATAATGGGCCGCTTGGGGCCGCGGCGTTCGACCGTGCAGAGCAACGCAAAGTAGAGCTACTGAAGGCAGCGGGTTACAACGCCGTGCGAACAGCTCACAACCCGCCGTCACCCGCGTTCCTGGATGCGTGCGATCGGCTTGGCTTACTTGTATTGGATGAGCCGTTCGATACATGGAGGGCGAACAAGGTCAAGTTCGATTACGGCAAAGACTTTGATGAATGGTGGCAGCGGGATATCTCGGGGATGGTGATGCGCGATCGCAACCATCCTTCTATTGTGATCTGGGGAATTGGCAATGAGATTCCAGAGTTAGAGGTCGAACGAGGCCGGGAGATGGGTAAGCAATTGGCCGACCAGGTGCGATCGCTCGACCAGACGCGCCCGCTTACGCTGGCGTTTCCCGGCACCACCACCGCAACGAACGCAGAAGCCGTGTTTTCACTACTGGACATTACTGGATACAACTACAACCTTATTCCGAGCTATGCGGCAGACCATCAACAGTTGCCAAAGCGGATCATGCTGACGACCGAGTCGTATCCTGCGAAAGCATTTCCGTTGTGGCAAATTTCGCAGGACAATTCGTTTGTTATTGGTGATCTTACCTGGACTGCGATGGACTATTTGGGCGAGTCCGGGATTGGCGCGTGGTCCTATGGCACGCCGGAACAGGCGCAGATGGCAACACAGATCATGGGCGCTATGTTGAACACGTCCGTCGTGGACAAGATGTTCGTGGGAATGGCCAATGGAGTGGATATGACGGCTGCGATTGCCCAGGGCGCGGCTGACCCAGCCATGAAAGCCGCGATGGCGGTCGTATTTCCCGGGTATCCATGGCACGCGTCGGACTGCGGAGATCTTGATTTAACCGGCTATCGGAAGCCGCAATCCTATTATCGCGGCATCTTATGGAACGGCGGCGATCGCGTGTACGCCACCGTGCGCTTCCCCGAACCGGAAGGAAAGAAGATCATCGCTATCGGCTGGGCCGTGTATCCAACACTGCCTAGCTGGACTTGGCCGGAGCAAGAAGGCAAAGAGCTGCAGGTAGAGGTGTACTCCGGCGCTGAGAAGGTCCGTTTGTTTCTGAACGACAAGCTGATTGGGGAGAAGCCAACCGGCCGGGAGCAGGAGTTTAAAGCCACTTTTTCGGTACCGTACACGCCCGGTACGCTGAAAGCGGTGGGCATGCGGGGTGATCGGGCGGTTGCTGAGAGTGTCCTGACAACAGCCGGCAAAGCTACCGGTCTACGCGTCACTGCAGACCGCGCGGTAGTTCAGGCCGACGGACAAGACCTCTCCTTCCTGGCAGTTGAGGCGGTGGATGCTGAGGGTCGTCTGCTGCCGGATGCAGACCAGGAAGTACAGTTCTCCATCAGCGGACCAGGTGTGATCGCAGCTGTCGGGAACGGTGACGGGCAAGACGACGCTTCGTACCAAGGTGATCGACGCAAGTTGTTTCAAGGGCGCGCACTCGTCGTGGTGCGTACCTCGCGGCAGAGTGGAGCGATCACCGTTAAGGCCAGTACTCCTGGCTTAAGCGGCGGATCGATGACGATCCAGGCTGAGGCAGTTGCAGAACGTCCGGAACTGCGGTGACTAGAGGCATTGGTTGGCACGTCTCACTCCGGGCTCGGTGGTCACGTCCGTGAACAGCAGCAGCGCAACCGAGGCGCACAGAAGTGGTCCCGCGATGCTGAACAGAGCCCGGCCAATTGTTCCTGGATTACCTCCATAGTAGGCATCGAGAGCAAACGCGGTAACGCCGGTCACGGCAGTGGCAACGCGCCAATTTCGCGGAAGTCGCCTCAACCTCACGAGCGATAGAGGCAGGAGCCAGAAGAATATATACCAGAGATTGCGGTCCCGGAATGATGAGATGAAGTGAGCCAAATACGCCGAATTCTGGTGAAGGTCCAGTCCGAAGCGCAGCGGCGAGCGAAAGACGTGTGTAATCCACCACTGCAGCGCAGTCAGGGAACACATCGCGGCAAACCACGAGGTGACCATCCAGGCCCCCGCGGTTGAGGGGCTGCGTAGCAGGTTTCTAGAACAGAGCCACCACGAGAATGTAAAGACCATCAGAAACGGGACAAAAGACTCCTTGGCGACCGCTCCGAGGACCGCCCATATAGGCAGCATCCAGTAGTCCTCGTTCATGAGACTCCAGACGACCGCCATAAGAAAAAAGCCTTCGCCCGCATCAATCATTCCAGCGAGGCGGAGGTTGGGAACGGCGAAGTTGAGCAGGTAAATCAAGGCAGAGCCGAGTGCTACAGCGTAGCTTCCGAGTTGGCGGTGAACCACGATGAGGAGAAGGGTTACGGTGAGAGCTACGAAAAAAGAATTGACCACCAGCAGGCTGAACATAATCGGATCCCATGTCCCAAGGTGATTCTTTGCGACCCAGTAGATGGGCCTTGCAAGGTAGGGAAGGAGAACCCGGAACTGCGTATGATAATTCAGATCTGGCGCCGGGGGCGCAGTCACTAGATGCCCGTAGGTGAGAACGTCCTCCAGTCCCCCGGGGGCTTGCCGCCAATCGATCCGATTGAGGATAGGGTAGCCGAGGCCGCAGCAAATAAAGAAGAAGAGAAGGGACAAGAGCAACAGTCGTGAGCGCGGGATAGTCGCTGGTGGATGGATCGCATCCGGGAGGGTTCTTTGAGCGACATCGTGTTGCATTCTTACCTCAAACTCAAGCTACTTCCTGAGCGAGCTGCGGAATCAATGTTATATGGAGCCTATGGAATCTCTGCGTACGTTGCCGGCGAACCGCATCTTCCTCGTTATATCTGTGGCCGTTCTTAGCCTTGCTACCTGGCCGGCGCAAGCCCAGCAATCGGAACCGGCGGCGGCGATCGATCACCGCATTCAGGCTGCGATCGAGGCTGCGATGCAGGGCTTTCCCGGCAGCGTCAGCCTTTATGCCACGAACCTCGACACCGGTGTCAGCTATGGGCTGCGCGCAGACGCACCTGTTCCTACCGCCAGCACCATCAAGCTCCCTATTATGGTCGAGCTCTTTGCTGAAGCAGAGGAGGGAAGGCTCGATTGGAACCAGAAACTAGTGCTGACCGATCAGGACAAAGTGTCGGGCAGCGGTGTGCTCACGGAGCTCTCTGCGGGAGACGCCTTACCCATACGCGACCTGATGCACCTGATGATCGTCGTCAGTGACAACACGGCAACGAACCTTATCCTCGACCGCATCGGTGGCAATGCGGTGAACGTTCGCATGGCCCAGCTGGGGCTAAAACAAACCGCCGTGATGCGCAAAATCATGCAAACCAAGCTCTTTCCGGATCCAAACGCTAAGCCGCATCCGGAGGGCTTGACGGACGAGGGCAAGAAGCCGGGAAACGATCGCTGGGGTACTGGTAGAAGCTGTCCTCGCGACATGGTTTTTATTCTCGAAAAACTCTACCGTGGCGAGTTGGTGAGCAAAGCGGCTTCCGGCGAAATGATCAGCGTTCTCAAGCGCCAGCACGATCATGACGGCGTAGGAAGGGATATGAATAACACCGTCATCGCCAGCAAGTCGGGCGCGTTGGACCACCTGAGAAGCGATGTCGCCATCGTCTACTCGCCGCACGGGCCTGTAGCTATGGCAATCACGGTAAACAATATTCCCGAAGTCAACTACGGAGTGGACAATCCGGGCAATCTGCTTATATCGAAGCTGTCCGAGATTCTTGTGGAAGGGTTAGCGCCGGGTAAACAGTAGAAGACAAGCGATTGTTAAGCCTAACGCGTTGCAGAACGGATGAAAATTGCAACAAAAAAAGTGCTGTTTCCGGCAACATTCTCGCTTGCATTGTCGTCAGGCTCTCGTTATAGTGCAAGTACCGACTTCATAATAGTCGATTAGAAAGCAAACCCCAGAAGAGTTGCTAACAGTTGTATTTGTAGGGCCCCTGTAGATCTTTGGAGGCGAGTATGAAACGATTTACCTTATGGGGCTTAGCCCTCGTAATGGTCCTGGGGCTTTCTAGCGCCAGCCAACCCCTGTTAGCTCAGACGATCACCGCCAGCATTACTGGCACAGTCGAAGATTCCGCCGGAGCGGCCCTCAACGACGCCACCATTACGGCCAGCGACACTGAGCGCGGTACGGCCGTCACCACCAAGACCACTCAGGGTGGCGTGTTTACCTTTTCCAATCTTCCTATTGGCACCTACGAAGTAAAAGCAGAGGCAGCGGGTTTTGACACGGCTGTCGAGCCGCCCATCACCCTGGTGCTCAATCAGGTCGCGCGTCTCAATTTCAAAATGAAGGTGGGCGCGGTTACTAACACCGTGCAGGTGAGCTCCGAAGCTCCGCAACTCCAGGCCGATACCACCCAGGTCAGCACCCTGATCGATTCCAACACCATCACCGCTATTCCGCTGGCAACCCGTAATTATGTCGAGCTGACTCTGCTCTCGCCCGGCAGCGTCACGGTGGATAACTCCACCTTTAATAACGGGGATAACGTCAATGAAGGCGGACGTCCATACATCAACGGACACCGTGAGCAGTCCAATAACTTCATCCTGGACGGTATGGACAACAACCAGACCTCCGAAAATGACTTGGCCGTCACCCCTTCGCCCGACTCCATTCAGGAGTTCAACGTCATCACTTCCAACGCCCCTGCTGAGTTTGGCAACTTTTCCGGCGGTATCGTCAATGCCTCAATCAAGTCCGGCACTAACCAGTTCCACGGCGATGTCTGGGAGTTCTTCCGCAACAATGTCCTCAATGCCAACCAGTGGGAAAACAAATTCCTTGGTCCTGGCGCCGAATTGCCCAGAGAGGCTCTGCGCTGGAACATGTTCGGGGCCACGTTTGGCGGCCCGATTATCAAAGACAAGCTATTCTTTTTTGTCGACTATCAGGGACAGCGCTTCGACCATCCTACGACCAGCAACTTCATCACCGTGTTCACCAACGCTGAGCGGGCCGGTAATTTCTCCCAGCTCCTTCCAGCGACCCAGCTGAAGAATCCGATCACGGGCGTGCCTTACCCGGGCAACATGATTCCGGCGGCTCAGGAAAACGCGGTGGCTGCTGCTCTCTTCGCCTCCAAGTACTATCCGACACCGATCAACGGCAATCCCACCAACAACGCCATCAACCAAACCGGCTCGGCCTTCAACGCCGATCAGGGGGACGCCAAGGTTGATTGGAACATCACCGAGAAGGATCGTCTCTCCGCCCGTTACACGCAGGCGTATCAGAACGACCCATCCACCAACTCGCTGCTGATCCTCGGAAACTCCTCCACCCATGTTCCCCTGCACAATGCGGTCGGAACCTGGACCCACACCTTAAGCCCCAACATATTGAACGAAGCTCGTGTGGGCGCTTCCTGGATCACGATCCTTACCGGAACCGCCTTCACCCCCAGCATCGGTGACCTGGGCACAGAGCTCGGCATTGCCGGCGCCAATACAGTTGGGCCTGGCCTGCTGTTGCTGGGCTTCGACGGCGGCACCGCTCCCTCGCCCGGCAGCTCGGGAACACTCACCAACGTCGGCAACAACGTCATCGATCAGAATTTCGCCGACACCGTGATCCAGTTTGACGACGGGGTGGTCATTACCCATGGCAAGCACGTCTTCAAGGCCGGCTTCCAGATGTGGCGTTTCCGCCTCAACACTTTCTACAGCGGCAACAGCGGCGAGTATGGCTCCATCTTGTTCGGCGGCTCATTCTCTGGTGATCCGTCATCCGACTTTTACACCGGCTATCCAGTGGCAACCGGCAAGGGTGTCAGCACCGGTGGCACCTGGCACCAGTTTTCCTGGAGGTATGCCGGCTACGGTCAGGATGACTGGCGTATCACCCCCACTTTGACTCTGAATCTCGGACTGCGCTACGAAGCGAGTACTCCCTGGGTGGAACTCAACAATCGCCAGGACAACCTGAATCTGGTCACCGGAGCCCTCGAGTACGCGGGTGTGGACGGCAACAGCCGCGCCCTCTATAACTCTGTTTACGGGTTGCCGGACTTCCAACCTCGCGTCGGCTTTGCCTGGTCGCCGGCATTCTGGGCAGGGAAGACGGTCCTCCGCGGCGCTTACACCATTTCCTCTTACCTGGAAGGAACCGGCACCAACCTACGGCTCCCGCGCAATCCACCCTTCACGCCAACAGAAGTGACGGCATCCTACACCGTCCCTACCGTCCAGACCCAGTCTGGTCCGGGTGGCGCCGTTCCCGGCGATCCTTTCGCGGGAGCTGTTATGTACGTTTGGGCGCCTAAGGTTCAACCTGCCATGGATCAGCAGTGGAATCTGACCATGCAAACCGAAGCCAGCCGGAACACCACCTTCCAGATTGGCTACGTTGGCGGCCATGACACGCACTTGATGGTTCCAACTCCCTACTTGCAGGGCACACTCAATAACGGCGTGGTCGGGCCTAGTACCTTTTTCCGGGATAATCCCGCTTTGATCAACGATATTTCCCAGGTATCCGGCACCGCTTCGACAGGTTTCACCACCTACAACGCGCTTCAAACTGTATTGCAAAAACGCATCTCCAATGGCTTGGAGGGGCAAGTTGCTTACACCTGGTCCCATTGCCTGACCAACAACAGCGGATATTACGGTACCTGGGGCACTGCGACCCAGGCGACGCCTGCTTCGCCGTATTACCAGAACCTCTACAATCCTCACGCCGATTACGCCAGCTGCTACTCTGACTCCAACAACGTGCTGGCCGCCTATGCTACCTACGATCTGCCCGTTGGTCACGGTAGGGCGTTCGGCAACAACATGAATCCCGTCGTCAATGCGGTTGTGGGCGGCTGGCAGGCTTCTACCATCGTCTCTCTTCACACCGGGTTTCCTCTGGCGGTTTACAACGCTACCGATACCTCAGGAACCAACGGACGCGGGCCCCGTCCCAACTGCGGATTGACACATGTCCAGGGCCGCCAACCCAGCGTCGTCGGCGGTGCCTTCCAGGGGTATCAATGGCTGAGTCCGAATGGGTACTCGGAACCAGCGCAAGGAACCTTTGGCAACTGTCCCGCGCAGGGTCCCGATCGGGGACCCGGGTACACGGATACTGACATCGGGCTAGTGAAGGCCTTCCACTTAACCGAAGCCAGGTATTTCGAGTTCCGGGGCGACTTCCTGAACACCTTCAACAATGTCCAATTGGGGGCTCCATCTACCACCTTCCCCAGTTCGACCTTCGGTTTGACATCACACTCACAGCCGGCTAGGAACATCCAATTCGCGCTGAAGTTCTACTTCTAGCGGCCTGATAAACTCAGGGGCAGACGCTGTTCCAACAGCGTCTGCCCCTTTTCTATTGGTAGGTGAATGTCGCGTACATTGTCTAAGCTGGGCCCTCCGATCTGGTTCGCATTCGCAGTCGGCTTTTCCGCCATAGCGCAGGTTTCGAGCAAGACGGCGGCTGTGACCCCGGCAGCCGCCGAGCATGCCGCGTCGCTGGCTGAGAGCGGTCGCTGTGCGGAGGCTCTTCCCCTGCTTTCCAAGTCGACCCACGTCGCTGACAAAGAGCTGCAGAAGCGAATTGGCCTCGACGGCGTACGCTGTGCCACCGTTCTGGCGCAGCAGGATGCTCTATTTGACTTCATGCGCATGTTGAGCCGGCAGTTCCCCCATGATCCCGAAGTGTTGTACGTGTTGACGCACGCCTATTCCGATCTATCCACGCGCGCCGAACGAGAGCTGGCCACCACCGCTCCGAATTCAATCCCTGCGATCGAAATGGATGCTGACGCGAACGAGCTGCAGGGCAAATGGGACGCAGCGGAAAAAGACTACCGCAAGATCCTGGAGCAAAATCCGCGCTACCCGGGCATTCACTTCCGCTTGGCTCGGCTCCTGCTATCCAAGCCAAATCCCGCGCCGGACTTCGCCGAGCAGGCAAAGAAGGAGCTGCAAGCGGAACTCGAAATCGATCCGGCCAATGCGGGGGCGGAATACGTCTTGGGAGAGCTGGCACGCCAAGCCCAGGATCTACCAACTGCGGTACAACATTTCTCCAAGGCCACACAGCTCGAGCCCAACTTCGCCGATGCGTACCTGGGGTTGGGTATGTCGCTCTTAACCGAGAAGCAGTACGCCGAGGCGGTTGCTCCGCTGGAAAGGGCGGTCAAACTTCAGCCCGGCAATCCCGCGGGGCACTACAGTCTGGCGACCGCCTACGCGCGCACCGGACGCAAGGAAGATGCCGAACGGGAATTCGCCCTGCAACAGCAGACTTCGGGGGGCGCGAACGCACAGGGAGCCCAGAATCCGCAGTGATTTCGAATAGCCCAGGGTTATCCCGCCGCCGTTTTCTCAAGACCCTGGCCGGCGCCGCCGGGTCGACCGCGCTGAGCCGCTTTGCTTACGCTGCTGCCGCCTATCCCTTCGAAGAAGTGCCGTCCTCCTCCAGCCGGATCACCTGGGTGCACACCGCCGGCAAGTCACCGCAAAAGTACCTTCCCGAAACCACCGGTGCAGGCTGCGCCTTTCTCGATTACGACAATGACGGATGGATGGACATCTATCTCGTCAACAGCGGCAAGTGTGACTTCTATGATCCCAATCCTCCCCTCCGCAACGCGCTCTATCGTAACAATCGGGATGGCACTTTCACCGACGTCACCGCGAAGGCGGGCGTGAGTGCCGGCGGTTACGGGCAGGGTATCGCTGTGGGCGACTACGACGGCGACGGCTTTCCCGATCTCTATGTGACCCAGTACGGAAGAAGCATCCTGTATCACAACAATGGAGATGGCACCTTCACGGACGTCACGGAGAAGGCCGGCCTTGCGGCCCCGGGATGGAGCTCGAGCGCGGTGTGGTTTGACTACGACAACGACGGGCGGCTGGATCTATTTGTCTGCAACTTCGTCGAGTTCAGCAAATCCAAAAACCTGAACTGCGTCGCCTACAACAAACCTGGCTATTGTGTTCCGACGCTCTACAAACCGTCACCCAGCTGGCTCTTCCATAACAACGGCGATGGCACCTTCACCGATGTCAGCCAGTCGTCGGGCATTGCGAAGTACCTGGGTAAGGCTTGGGGTGTGGTCGCGACCGATCTCAACAACAACGGCAAAATGGACCTCTTCGTCGCCAACGACACTGCCCGGAACTTTCTCTTCATGAATCGCGGCAACGGCAAGTTCGAAGAGATTGCCGCCCTGGCCGGTGTGGGATACAGTCAGACGGGCCGGCCCCGTTCCGGTATGGGAGTGGATTCAGCCGACTTCAATCAGGACGGCTGGATGGATCTTTTCGTGGCCAACATCGACCACGAGGAATTCTCGCTCTACCAGAACAATCACGACGAGACCTTTGATGACCAGGCCGACGCGACCCCGATCGGATCATCCACCCGCCTGATGAGCGGCTGGGGACTTAAGTTTTTCGACTACGACAACGACGGCAACCTCGACCTCTTCCTGGCCAACGGCAATCCCGACGACCTGATCGAGACCATGCAGAAGGACGTGACCTACCGCGAGCCGTTGCTGCTGTTTCACAGCGACGGAAAGACGCTGCACAACGTGAGCGCGGAAAGCGGTCCGCTCTTTGCCCGGAATCTCTCTGCACGAGGCCTCGCCATCGGCGACTTCGATAACGACGGCGCCGTGGACGTCCTTATCTCCGTGAACGACGATGCTCCGTTGCTGCTGCGCAACACCGCGGCCAAAGACAATCACTGGTTGGGAATCAAGCTGGTGGGGAAAAAGTCGAACCGCGACGCCATTGGCGCACGCATTACCTATCAGGCCGGAGACCTCAAGCGCAGCAGAACGAAAGTTGGCGGCGGAAGTTACTTGTCGTCGCACGATCCGCGAGCAGTCCTCGGCATCGGTAAGCGGCCGAAGATTGACTGGCTAGAAGTGAAATGGCCCGAGCCCAGCGGCAAAACGGAAAAGTTTAGCGAACTGCCCATCGACAAATACATCACCATCATCGAGGGCGAAGGCCTCCAGAAGACCTGAGTGCGCAGAGGATTGATGCTCCACCGCCTGAGTTCGGTCGACCTATCTCTAGTAGCCATCTATCTGGCGGGCATCACCCTCTTTGGCCTGCGCTTTCGTAGCAAAGACCGTTCCTTAACCCACTATTTCCTTGCCGATCGCAAGATCCCCTGGTGGGCCATTGCGCTCTCCATCGTGGCCGCGGAAACCAGCACGCTGACCATCATCAGCGTCCCCGGCCTGGCGTATACCGGAGACTGGGGCTTTCTGGAGATTGTTCTCGGTTATCTCCTGGGCCGAATCGTCGTCTGCATTATTTTCCTGCCCCGTTATTTTCGTGGCGAGCTGCTCACCGCCTACGAAGTGATTGGTGAGCGTTTTGGCCCGCGGCTGCACAAGCTCACCGCATTTCTTTTTCTTTTTCTGCGCGCCGCGGCCGAAGGCGTCCGCGTCTTCGCCGTTTCTATCGTGGTGGGCATCGCGATTGGTACCCGGGACGTAACTTCGATCGCTATTATTTGCGTCCTGACGTTGATCTACACCCTTGAAGGCGGAATGGCCGCCGTCATCTGGACCGACGTGGTGCAGATGGCGCTGTATGTTACCGGGACTATCGTCAGCGTCATCCTGCTGGGACATCGCATTCCTGGAGGCTGGCACGCGATTCACACCGTAGCGACAGCCGCCGGTAAGCTCACCATCTTCCACTTTGCCTTCAGCCTGAGCCAGACCTATACCTTCTGGGCGGGACTTATCGGGGGCTGTTTCCTCACCATGGCCAGCCATGGTACCGATCAACTGATGGTCCAGCGCCTATTGGCAGCCAAGAACCTGCGCGAATCGCGCATCGCCCTGCTCAGCAGCGGCGGGGTTATTCTGGTTCAGTTCGCACTCTTTCTCGCTATCGGGACGGGGCTCTACTATTTCTACGGTAATGTGACCAATGGCATGGCCCCGGGGAGTCCGGATCGTGTCTTCCCGGCTTTCATTGTGACGGAGATGCCCCATGGCGTGGCTGGGCTGATGGTTGCGGCAATCCTGGCTGCGGCGATGTCGAATCTGAGCGCAGCAGTGAACTCGCTGAGTTCGAGCAGCATGGTGGATTTCTATATGGCCTGGAACCCCGACGCCGACGAACGCCGGCGCGCTCGCTTATCGCGCGTCATGACGCTCTTCTGGGCCGCGCTGCTGTTTGTGCTCGCCTTGCTGTCGCGCGGGGGCGGCCATGTGGTCGAGGTGGGCCTGTCGATTGCCTCCGTCGCCTACGGAGCTCTGTTGGGAGTCTTCTTGCTCGGCACGCTCACCAAAACCGCAACCGAAACCGGAGCCATGATCGGCATGATCGGCGGTTTAGCAGCCAATATACTGCTCTGGAAGCAACCTCATGCGTTGCCCTTTACCTTTGGGAAGGTGGAGCTCCTGTTTCCTAAAATTGCGTGGACGTGGTTCGTGCTGATCGGGTCTCTGCTAACGTTTGTTCTGGGCTGGGCAATGAGCAAGATCTTGCCCAATAAAAAGCATGCTCCGAAGATCGTAATTCTGCTGCTGGTTTTGCTTGCCTCAACCGCGCAGTTGAAGGCGGCGGACGAGCCCGGGTTTCAACAAATCGATCGCATTATTGCTCTTGGCATCGCGACCAAAAAGTTCCCCGGGGCGGTGGTGATCGCCGGTCACGACGGCCACATCGTCTTTCAAAAGGCCTACGGAAACCGCTCTCTGACGCCCGAGCCGGAAGCGATGACCGAGAACACCATCTTCGATGTCGCATCGCTGACCAAGGTTTTGGCGACGGCGCCTGCGGTCATGCAGCTTTACGAACAGGGCCGCTTCCGGCTCAACGATCCGGTAGCAGAATATTTGCCTCAGTTCGCCGTCAACGGTAAGCAGGACATTACCATTCGCCAGTTGCTCACCCACTACTCCGGCCTTCCTGCTGATGTTTCGCTTGAAGACCCGTGGGTGGGCAAACAGGAGGGATTGCGCCGCGCCTTCGCATCCACGCCGGTCACGGCTCCGGGAGTGCAATTTCGCTACAGCGACATCAACTTCATCGTACTGGGCGCGCTGGTCGAGAAGCTTTCAGGTCTCACCCTCGATCAATACCAGCAGCGCTACCTGGCCCAGCCGCTGGGCTTGGAGCACATGCGATATCTGCCTCCTGAAGACTGGCGCAACCGCATTGCGCCCACGCAGTACGACCATGGCGTCATGCTCCGGGGAGTGGTACACGACCCGACCTCGCGTCGCATGGGCGGCGTCGCCGGGCACGCCGGAATCTTCAGCACCGCCGGCGATGTCGCCATCTACGCGCAAGAGCTGCTCGATCGCCTTGCCGGCAGGCCCAGTACCTTTCCTCTGCAGCAGTTGACGCTGGAAAAGATGACCACCCCCGGCCAGCCGGCTACCGGCACCGCGCTTCGCGGACTCGGCTGGGACATCGAGTCACCTTTCTCCAGCAACCGGGGTGAGTTGTTCCCCGTCGGCTCATTCGGCCATACCGGCTTCACCGGAACTTCCATCTGGATGGACCCAACCAGCGATACCTATGTCGTCTTCATGTCGAATTCCGTTTATCCCAACGGACCCACCGGCATCAACGCCATCCGCGGGGCGGTCGCAAATGTGGTCGCCGCTTGGGTGAAGCTGCATCCAGATAACGGGAACCTGGTGGCCAGGCTGACGGGCTACAACGAATCCATCGCGGGTGAGCGTCTTTGGCATGACCGCAATGCAACGGTCTCGACCGGCATCGACATGCTGGAACAAGACGACTTCGCGGAACTTGCCGCGCTCGCCGCCAAACACGCCGGCACGTTGCGTGTGGGGCTGCTTACGAATCAGACGGGCCTCGACGCGCACGGCCTGAGAACGATCGATGTTCTGGCTCATGACGCAGAAGAAGCCGTTCCCGGACTCAAGCTCAAGCTACTCTTCAGCCCTGAACACGGCATCAATGGCGCACTCGATAAGGAAGGCATTCAGGATTCGACAGATCCGTCGACGGGACTGCCAGTGATCAGCCTCTATGGGGAGCAGCGCCGTCCCTCACCGGCAACGCTGCGCTCGCTCGATGCTGTCCTCATCGACCTCGCGGATGCAGGCGTCCGCTTCTATACCTACGAAACCGTAGTCCGCTATTTTCTAGAGGCAGCTGGAAAGACCGGTACCGAGATTGTGATCCTGGACCGTCCCGATCCACTCGGGGGTGCCTTTGTGCAGGGCCCGGTCTCCGACGCCGGGAGCGAGAGCTACGTGAACGTGGCGCCGATTCCTGTGCGCCACGGCATGACGCTGGGTGAGCTTGCTCGCTATTTCAATGGAGAATACAAATTGCACGCCCCGCTGAGTGTGATCGCCATGAATGGCTGGCAGCGGGGCGACTGGTTCGATGCCACCGGCCTCACCTGGACGAATCCTTCTCCCAATCTCCGCAGTCTGCAGGAAGCGATCCTTTATCCCGCCCTGGGCCTCATTGAGACGACCAATATCTCGGTCGGCCGCGGAACGGACACTCCATTTGCCTATGTAGGCGCTCCCTGGATCGAAGGCACGGCTTTGGCGCGCGCGCTGAATGCCAGATTCTTGCCTGGAGTGCGATTTGTGCCGGTGGACTTTACGCCCCGGTCTCCTTATCCGTATGCGGATCAGCTCTGCCATGGCATTGAGCTGATCGTAACCGACCGCAATGTTGTCGACTCACCGGAACTAGGCCTTGAAATCGCAGCCGCGCTGCACAAGCTCTACGCGGACAAATTTCAACTGAACAAGATCGACGCCCTGCTTGCCAACCGGAGTGTGCTCGAGGCGCTTCAGGCGGACCGCGATCCTCAGCGCATAGCCGAGGACTGGCAGCAGCAATTACAAGATTTCAACATCAAACGAAAGCCCTATCTACTCTACTGATCGCAAAAACCTAGTATCCCCCCACTAACAGACCTACCGATCCCACTAGTGGATTTAAAGGTTCGGAACCAAACTCAAATTTGTCATCCCGAGCGAAGCCGAGGGATCTGCAGTTTCACTCAACCATGTAGCAAACCTCCAATAAAGAAGGGAAGGGTGCCCCAGGTTCGCCAAAGCGTACCTGGGCCGAAAAAGAAGGGCTACGCCCCATAAGCGCTAACTTGTTTAGGATGTTTTTCGTCAAACTCCCACAAAATCGTGGTCCTTCGACTCCGCGCCACAAGCGCTGTGTCACGCGATCAATCTGTGAGGCGCTCCGCTCAGAGGATGTGACTTTTTTGATTTCTGTTAGGTTTTGGTGGCCGGAAAGCTATGAAGAGCACCGGCTAACCGGCATCGTCGGGGTCCTTCGACTACGCGCCATAAATCCTCTGTTAAGCAGTAGATCTGCGAGGCGCTTCGCTCAGGATGACTCCTTGTGGAGCTTTTAAACAACAGTCTAGTTGGGCGTGACAAAAACGCGCAAAATCAAAAGAGTCACAACCTCTCAGGATGACGATTTTGTGGGAGTTTTGACGAAAAACACCCTAAGTTAGCGCTTATGGGCGAAGCCCACCAAAGATTTTTGCCTGTCTTAGAGCGGCTAAACTGGCAGTACAGATGAGTCGACTGTTCCCAATCATCCTCTTGCTGTTGGCCACAGCGCCAGGTCGGCCCCAATCTCCCGCGTCACAAAGCAACTACGTGGGTGACGATGCCTGCCGCTCCTGTCATGCCACCCAGGTCGATTCATTCCACCAGACCGCGCACTTTCTCACCTCCAGCGCGCCCACCGAGAAATCCATTTTGGGCAAGTTCACGCCGGGCGACAACATCCTCAAAACCGTGAACCCGAATCTCTACTTCCAGATGGACGCGAAGGAAGGCGGCTTCTTTCAAACCTCGGTGGCAGGCGCGCCTCCCCAAACCAGCTCGCGCGCGGAACGCTTCGCGGTTGTAGTTGGGTCCGGCGAGAAGGGCCAAACCTACTTGTTCTGGGACGGAGATCAGCTCTTTCAGCTGCCCGTGTCGTATTGGACTGATCTAGGCTGGGTGAACAGCCCTGGCTATCGCGATGGCACTGCGGATTTTGAGCGCCCCATCATTCCCCGCTGCCTGGAGTGTCACGCAACCTACTTCCAGGCGCTTCCTCCGCCATCCAACCGCTATAGCACGACCGGCTCTTCGCTGGGCATCCAATGCGAAAAATGCCATGGCCCGGGAAGAGAACATGTGGAACAAGAGAAGTCGAAGCCGCAGTCCCCCACGGCCATCCTGAACCCGGCACGATTCCCGCGCGAGCGGCAAATGGACCTTTGCGCCTGGTGCCACGCCGGCCACGGCCAACCTCTGCTGCCGTCGTTTTCTTACCGTCCCGGCGATCAGCTGGACAAGTTCATTCATTTTCCGCCGGCCGATCCCAATGCGTCGCTTGATGTCCATGGCAACCAGGTGGAGATGCTGAAGCAGAGCCGTTGCTTCCGTGAGTCAGCCATGACCTGCCTCACCTGCCACAACGTTCATGCCCCGCAGCACAATCTGGCTGAGTTCTCCCAGCACTGCCTGAGTTGCCACAAACCAGACTCCGCGACCTTCGCCAAGCCGAATCACAAAGTCTCAGACAATTGCATCGATTGCCACATGCCTAAGCAGGAGACCAACCTGATCGTCTTCGATTTCGCCGGTAAGAAGGTGCGGCCCCAGGTGAGGAACCATTGGATCAAGGTCTATTGACCCTATTTCCAACAGAGATACCCCTAAGATTCCCCGGAATTACCCAAGCAATCCCTAGGAAACCAAGCTATAGTTTGGATGGCAAATCTCACGACCTGACTCGGGCGTGGTAAAAATCGACTCACATGCAAGCCGTGGAGCGGTGTACGCGGGTGTAGAACCAGACGAGGCGATGGGACAGTTCTATCGCCCCACGGCCCCATCGCCGGCGCGCGCCAAAATTACGCAGGAGACCGCATCGGAGCGGAACGCAGCACGCAGGCTGGCCCAGCAGGCTAGCGGCGATGGCGAAGACCGCGAAGAAGATGCGTTTCTGCGCGCACGGCGCCGCATCCCGGTCCGCCGCGGGCTCATTCCCGCCAGCCGTGCGGGTCGTATCGGTGTAGCGGCAGCCCTTGTCTTCGCGATCTGCGCACTATGGTTGGTGGCGATTGGTATACGCAACTTTTTCCGTGACGATCCCCGTTTCCGCATTGCCTCCTCTTCCTCCATTCAGATCATGGGCAACAGCCAGGTGACGCGGTCCGAGCTCCTCTCCGTTTTCGGATCGGACCTGGGCCGGAATATCTTCTTCATCCCCCTGGGCGCGCGCCGCATTTCTTTGGAACAGCTGCCTTGGGTGGAGCATGCGATCGTCATGCGCCTGCTGCCCGACCAGTTGCGGGTCGCCATCATCGAACGCACGCCGGTTGCGTTTGTGCGCCAGGGCAACGCCATCGGCCTGGTGGACGCCCACGGAGTCTTCCTCCACCTGCCTCCGGCAGTCATGGCCGCGAAGCACTACTCCTTCCCGGTCGTCTCCGGGATCTCCGATAAGGACACGCTGCCGGTGCGCGCCGCACGCATGCACTTGTACCAGCAATTCATTAGTGATCTTGACTCCGGCGGCGCCAAAGTTTCCACTCAGCTGAGCGAGGTCGACATCTCCGATCCAGAAGATGTCTGGGCTCTCTTGCCCGCCCAGGGCTCTGATATCCAGGTGCACTTTGGCGATTCCGATTTCCTGGCCCGTTACCGCAGCTACCAGCAGCATCTGCCGGAGTGGCGGCAACAGTATCCTCATCTTGCCTCAGTCGATATGCGCTATGAAAACCAGGTGGTGCTCGATATGGCCCGTCAGGATTCCGGGCAGGACGGGGCGGCCGGCGCGCACCAGGCCGACGCCGCGGAAACAAAACACACCGGGCACACTGCGGTAAAGCCCGCTCCAAAATCGCTCAAAGCGGGAAAAGCGAAAGGCTAATGAGCCAGAAGAGCGAAGACCTACTCACGGTATTGGATGCGGGCAGCTCCAGGATTCGGGTCCTGGTAGCGGAGCTGCATGAAGGTGCACTGCGCTATCGGGCGCACAGTGAAGTGAATGCGGAAGGTATGCGCAAGGGGGTGATCAGTGATCTCCAGCCCGCCAGCAGAGCCTTCAACCACGCGGCCACGGAGGCCGAACAGATGGCCCAGGCGGTGATCGCGAATTGTGTGGTCGGCCTGGGCGGTCCCCATGTGCGCGGCGTCAACAGCCAGGGCGGCATCAGCCTGGGAAACCGTCTGCGCGAGATTACCCGCGAGGATGTACGCGCCGCCGTTGACCGCGCGCGCTCCGTCTCCCTACCCGCCGATCGGGAGATTATTCACTTGTTGCCGCAACAGTTTATCCTCGACGATCAGCCAGGTATCCATGACCCGGTCGGTATGGTCGGCAACCGGCTGGAGGTGAATCTGCATATCTCCACCTGTTCGGCCAGCGCGGCGCAAAGCGTAATTACCTGCGCCAATAAGGCTGGGCTGGAAGTGACAGACACCGTTTTTGAGGCTATTGCCGCAGCGGAAGCCACGGTCTCGGCGGACGAGCGCGAGCTCGGCGCCTGCCTGCTCGACATCGGTGCTGCCTCCACGGAACTGGTCGTCTTCTTTGAAGGTGCAGTAGCCCACACCGCCGTAGTGCCCCTCGGCGGCGACCACTTTACGAACGATCTTGCGGTTGGCCTGCACATGTCGGTGCAGGAAGCGGAAGCAATCAAGTTGGACTACGGGCACTGCGTAGTGACCTCGGTTCCGTCCTCCAGCGAGCTGGAGTTGATTGCCGGCGGAAGCCAGGTTATCCGCACCATCAAGCAACGCTACCTGAGCGAGATTCTTGAACCGCGCGCCCGCGAGCTCTTCCAGATGGTGCGGGAAAATCTGCGCCAGGGCGGCGTGCTCGGTGCGCTGGGCGCCGGCTGCGTGCTCACCGGCGGCGGCGCCCGCCTGGCAGGCTTGCTCGAGGTAGCCGAAAGCCTGTTGCGTGTTCCCGCGCGTCTCGGTTATCCGGTGCCGCTCTCCAGAATGCCGGACGAATTGATACAGCCGGAATTTTCGACCGCCATCGGCATGCTGCTATACACCCACCGCACCAGCGTGCTGCGGGCGGCGGAAGACCAGGGCCTGCGGGCCAAGCTGCGCGCTATGTTCGCAGGAAGTTTGTAGTCGACTTTATAGGTTTGCAGTACGACCGGATCTAAGTACGATACGAGAATGGAGCTCAACCCGATGAATCTTTCCGACGAAATACGCATTCACTACAACGATGAAATCGCTCGCGGAGCGAAGATCAAGGTCATAGGCGTTGGCGGCGGCGGCGGCAATGCCGTGAACCGCATGATTGCGGCCAAGTTGGAGGGGGTCGAGTTCATTGTGGCCAATACGGATGTCCAGGCGCTGCAGCTCTCCCAGGCGCCGGTCAAGCTGCAGTTGGGCGTCAAGCTGACCAGTGGACTGGGCGCCGGCGCCAATCCCGACGTCGGCAGGCGCGCGGCCCTGGAAGACTCGGAAAAAATCATTGAAGCCCTGGAGGGCGCGGACATGGTCTTTGTGACCGCCGGCTTGGGCGGTGGCACCGGCACCGGTGCGGCTCCCGTCATCGCCTCGCTGGCCAGCGAAATGGGCGCGCTCACGGTCGCGGTCGTAACCCGTCCCTTCGCCTTTGAAGGCAAGCGACGCATGCAGCAGGCCGATCGCGGCATGGAAGAGCTGCTCGAAGGGGTCGACACCATGATTGTCATCCCCAATGAGAAATTGCTCGCCGTGGCCAAGGATGCGGGCTTCTTCGAGTCTTTCCGCGTTGCCGATGATGTTCTGCTGCAGGGCGTGCAGGGCATCTCCGACATCATCACCATCCCGGGCATCATCAACCGCGACTTCGCCGACGTGAAGACCACCATGTCGGGCATGGGTTACGCGGTCATGGGCACCGCCGTGCGTAGTGGCGACAACCGCGCCATCGCCGCCGCCCAGGCAGCCATGGCGTCTCCGCTGCTGGAGGCCGGCGCGATCGACGGCGCAAGGGGCATCCTCATCAACATCAGCGGGTCGAGTTCATTGAAATTAACCGAGGTGAACGAAGCCTCTACCTTGATCCAGAATGCAGCTCACGAAGACGCCAACATCATCTTCGGCGCGGTTTTGGACGAAACGATGGGCGACCAAGTCAAAATCACCGTCATCGCCACCGGCTTCCGCCAGGATCATATGGGCCGGCGCCAGCGCACGGCCAGTGATGCGGCAGTGCCTCGCGTTTCGCTACAGGAGCGGTCCTCCGTTCCGCGCTTCGCCAGCGAAGAGCTTGAGGACCAGGAGCTTTCTCCGCTATTTGAGTCGCGCAAAGCGGCGGAGCGTACCCCGGCCGCCGAGAAGCCTGCGGCGAAGGAAGTGACGGAACCGGCGCCGTTCGCACTGGAGCCTCAGCCAGTCATGATCGAAGAGGCTCCTGAGCCGCCGCGTTCTGCCCCGGCAGCGAAGCCCCCTGTCACTCCCGCGGTGCACATCAATTTCGACGAGCCGTTTGAAGAGGAGTATGCCCGCCTGATTCCCAGCAAGCCGGCCGAAGAACGCGCCGGTTCCGCCGGAAATGAAAATACGAACCGTACCGAAGGTGAACCGCATCTGGACAATCTAGATATACCCGCTTTCTTGCGAAGGCCTGTGAATTGAACGGCCCATGACCCGGGCATTGATTGGGTGCGAGCGAGCGTTACGGGCGTGTACCCAATTGTGGTACGGACACTGTGTGACTTTCATCGGAATATGGAAATGCGGACAGACTTTATGGCAAAGTAGGGTTAATAAGGTTAGGTTCGCGGCAGGAAATCGAGGGTCCTTTCAAGGAACTCGGCCCTGTGGTGGTGGGATTACTTGAGTACCCGGCCTTCGGGGCACGTATCATATTTAAATGCCATGGTTTCGAGAGGACAACGCGCGGTGAACAGACAATTTCTTAGGCGTATCACTTATTTTGCTCTGGTCCTTGGTCTGGCCTCCGCTGCCTTTGCGAAACCTGCCCATGCCCGTCCCACGCACCCTACTACCCATCGCACCCATGTTGCCCATGTACAGGAGTCCGCCCATGCTGGCCGGCACATGGCGCAGTTGCGGCATACCCACCCGGTAGATACTGAGCGTACTTACGTCACAGTTCGAACTCGATCAGGGCATGTCCGCCGTGCGGTCCTGGTGCGTCATCGTTCTTACGAGCATTTCTCCGCCAGCTCCTTTACTGACTCTGACCTCACCCAGGGCGATGTGACCGCGGGCGAAGATCCAGTGGTACGGCAGGCGGCGATCGACGCCTTGGGCAACATGTATGGCACGGTCGTAGCCATCGACCCCAGCAATGGCCGCATCCTGGCCATGGTGAATCAGAAGCTTGCTCTCTCCAGCGGTGCCGAGCCTTGTTCGACGATTAAGGTGTCGGTCGCGCTGGCTGCCCTCGAAGAGGGCATCGTCACCAAGGACACCCCGGTAAACCTGGGTGGCAATTACCGCGTGAATTTGACCGAAGCCTTGGCTAAATCCAACAACCTTTATTTCGAGACCGTTGGCCGTCGCCTCGGCTTCGAGCGCGTGCGCCACTACGCCAATTCGTTTGGCCTGGGCGAGCTGGCTGGCTGGAACATACCCGGCGAGCAGCTGGGCATCTATCCCGAGCAGGTGCTGCCCGAGAGCGAGGGTGGGGTCGGCCGCATGTGCTCCTTTGGTCAGGGTATCTCGATGACGCCGCTGCAGTTGGGCGCGCTGGTGGCCTCGATTGCCAACGGCGGAACGCTTTACTACTTGCAGCACCCCACTTCACCTGAAGACGTGAGCAACTTCCAGCCCCGGGTGAAGCGGACTTTGGATATTGCGAACCTGATCCCGGACGTTACTGTTGGCATGGAGGGCGCGGTCGATTACGGCACTGCGCGCTCGCTGCACGCCAGCTTTAATCAACTTCCTATTCTGGGTAAGACGGGCACGTGCTCCAACAATGGCACGCGTTACGGCTGGTTTGCTTCCTTTGCCAACACCTCTCACGGCCGCATCGTCACCGTCTTCTTCCTGGAGGGAGGCCGTCCCACCTTTGGCCCCAAGGCAGCCGCCTTGACTGGTGTTTTCTACCGCGATCTCTGGGACCACAGCTATTTCGCCGACAAGCTCGCGGCTGAGCCGGAAACCAGCACCGCATCCGCCCAAACCCAAACCGTCACCCAATAGCTGGAAGAGGAAAGATTCACAAAGGGCCTCCCCTCTGGGGAGGCCCTTCTCCTTTGCCCCCGCATAGGCGGCATTGGTTGCTGATGGAGAGAACTGCAGGTCCCTCCATCAGCAACCAATGTGCTTCCCAAGCATCTCTCCCCAGGAATGCTCTACGATGCTTATAAATGAAGATACTGACCGCTGACGAAATGCGGCTCACCGACCAGGTCACGACCGATCGCTTCGGGATCTCTTCTCTCGAACTGATGGAGCACGCCGGGCGCGCCACGGCCCGCTTCGTTTTGCGTGAATTGCCCCAGTGCCGGCGCATTGTGGTGCTCTGCGGCAGAGGCAACAACGGCGGCGACGGCTTGGTGGTGGCGAGGTACCTGGCGGAAGCCGGCTGTGCTGTCTCCGTCGTGATCTTGGGAGACCCCACGGCAGCGCATGGCGAAGTAAAGGTCAACCTGGATCGTCTTCCAGTGACCCCCATCGTCATCGAGGAAGAACCCGACCTATACCGTGACGGTTGCAAAGGCCTCCTGGAGCGTGCTCAGCTCTTTGTCGACGCGGTCCTGGGTACCGGTTTTCGTCCCCCTATGCGCGGTCTGGCAGTGGCCGGCCGCGACCTGCTTGAACGTTATCCACAAACCCCGGTGGTCGCCGTGGATCTGCCTTCCGGATGGGATGCGGACGCACGCGAGTTCTTCGCACCCGAAGCATATCGCGCCGATGCCGTAGTTACCTTCACCGCGCCCAAGCTGGCCCATGTTTCGGGAATGCTCACCCGCGGCGCCACGCTTCCCGGCAATCATCAGCAAGGGCCCATCGTGGTGGCGCCCATCGGTTCCCCGGCGGAAGCGGTCGAGTCCGCGACTGGCCTGACTTGGGCCGGCAGCTCCAAAGTGATTGCCGACCGTCCTCGCTCTGCCGACTCCAACAAAGGCCGCTTCGGGCACGTCCTGGTGGTCGGCGGCGCCAGGGGCAAGTCCGGGGCCCCCTGTATGAGCTCTGTGGCAGCGTTGCGTACTGGCGCTGGCCTGGTTACCGCTGCCATCGCGCAATCGATCTTGCCCACCGTCGCCGCCGTCACGCCGGAGCTGATGACGCTTGCACTGCTGGAAGGAGATCGGGGCGAAATCTCCAGCCGGAACCTCGAAACCGCGCTGCTCGATCCGGTTCTGGAAAAGAAGTCGGTCATCGCCGTGGGCCCTGGCATGGGCCAGGAGGAGGAAGCGGTCAAGTTCTTCCTGGGGCTGCTCGAACGGACCAAGGTTCCCATGGTCATCGACGCGGACGCTCTCAATGCGCTGGCGGCGAATCCCGGCAAATTGAATGGCCGCGGGCGGCTGCTTGTGCTTACTCCGCATCCCGGCGAAATGGCCCGGCTCGCGGGGATGAGCATTCCCGAGGTG
The DNA here is from genome assembly GCA_963787145.1 of uncultured Acidobacteriaceae bacterium. Lineage (GTDB taxonomy): Bacteria > Acidobacteriota > Terriglobia > Terriglobales > Acidobacteriaceae > PALSA-350. Next base: position 99,923 of record CAWBBY010000028.1, on the reverse strand, counting down.
GAGGCAGACAGAGAGGGCATTGCCCGGCAGTTCGCGACCAGCCATGCGGTTACCCTGGTGCTCAAAGGTTGGCGCACGATTATCGCCCATCCGGATGGCCGGATCGCCATCAACACCACCGGTAACCCCGGCATGGCGAAGGGAGGAAGCGGGGACATTTTGACCGGGATCGTCGCCGCCATGCTTGCTCAGTATCCCGAGCAGCCGGCCGAAGCAGTGGAAGCTGCGATATATCTTCACGGACTGGCAGCCGATTTTGCGGTACGTTGGCAGGACCAACATACTCTGCTGGCCATGGACACGGTGGCTCATCTCTATGAAGCATTCCGCTTCCGGGCCGAGGACCAGGGTGGCTATGTTTGGTTGCAGGGCATTCCAGGCATGTTGAAGGAGAGGGAATGAGCGTTCGGCGATTCGTCAGCAACGGTCCCAGGGAAACCATAGAGATCGGTGGGGAGATAGCCCGGATGCTCTCATCGCCGACCTTACTCTTTCTTCGCGGAGACCTGGGCGCGGGAAAGACTACGCTGGTAAAGGGAATCGCCCAGGCACTGGATGCCGCCGATCCGGATGAGGTGACCAGCCCCACCTTTACCCTGGTTCACGAATACGACGGCAGGCAGAGGGTCAATGGCAAGGAGCGCGATATCAAGCTCTACCATATCGACCTCTACCGCATCCAGGACGAGCGCCAGCTGGAAACCATAGGCTTTGATGAGCTGACCACGGAAGAAGCCATCCTGCTGGTGGAGTGGGGCGAAAAATTTCCCAACGTGGTCAAGCGAAGCAATGGGGAAATCCTGATCGAGCATGCCGGCGGGGACACCCGCAACATAACCGTCACCTTCAAGGAAAAGGGAGCCGGCGCGTAACAAAACCGTAGCGGGCCACCCGGTGCGGGCTCGGCGGTTGAAGCTCCGAGCAGCAAGGGTAAGATAATCGCCGCCGGGGTTCCTTCGGCTACGCTCAGGACAGGCTCTTCGACTCCGCGCCACCAAACGATGTGTCACGCGATAAATCGGTGAGGCGCTTCGCTCAGGATGACGATTTTGTGGGAGTTTTGGCGAAAAGCACTCCACACAAAGAAGAAAAGCCGAGGTTGGCAAGCCAACCCCGGCTATATTTGCCACAATTACATTTACTAAAAGGTGAATAGGCCCATGAGGTCGTCGATGGCCGGACTGTTCGTCGGCACGTAGGGGTTGTCTGTCGTGGCAGTCGGATTGGGGAAGTTGTCGCGGCTGCGGCTGGTAACCGGCGGGACTTTCCAGTTGGCTTCGATGAACTTCAAAATAGAAACATGGTCAGCATAGTTGTGGTTGATCTTACCGCCCGTGGCGTAGGGAGACACAACGATAAGAGGGATACGGGTGCCGTCGCCGAAGTAGTCCAGCGGTTGCACGTATCCTGAGTCGTAGTAACCGCCGCCCTCATCCTCGGTGATAAAGATAGCGGTGTCCTTCCACAGGCTGGGATTTTTCTTTACTTCATTAACGATCTTCTTGGTGAAGCCTTCGAACAGATCCAGTTTTGACGAGGATGGGTGGCCATCGACCAGTCCACTCGGCTTGACGATGGAGACGGCCGGCAGTGTTCCGGCCTTTATGTCGCTGTAAAGGTTCGCAGTGTCCTGTATATGGGCAGTGCGGACGCTGGCATTGGCCATGATGGAAGTGTCGTACTGAAACGGATTGCAAATGTTGCAGTATTCATCCGTGTCCTTACCGATGGCACCGTAGTTAAGTTGGTATGGATCCGGCACATAGGCGTTCCACTGATCGCCATAATACTTCCATGAAACGTTATTTTTGATCAGGTCGTCGCCGATGCTCGGCACCGAAGACGGAGGAATGGTAAAGACCGTGTTGTTGGCGTTGGTGTCGGTATAAGCATTGTTTCCATTGCCGAAATATCCGGGGTTGTAGTTGTTCAACAGGTAGTAGTGCCCCGCTTCACAGTTGGGTTTAATCGGTGTCTTCAGCGACGCCAGGTAGGTGACGATCGGAGTTACACCCGGCTGCCCTGTATCCGCGCAGTTGGTGTAAGATCCGCCCCCGTAGGACGCTGCGCCAAAGGAGCCGCCGCCGTAACCGTCCTCCGTGTACCAGTTGTTGGTGGAAGTAGCCGGATTGGGGTTCTCTATCTCGTCCACAATGCCCGCATTTGGTGTGCCCGCGGCAACTTCAACACTGTGAGGAGGAGTGGCCGGATTGCCGTTGCCGTCGCTGAAGAAGATCATGTCGCCATGACCGAACATGATGTGATTGGCGCCCGTTCCACCGTTTACCGACTGGTGGAAGTTGTCGCTCATGGAATAGGTATCCGCCAAGTACTTAAAGTATGGAGCGTCACCGTTTTGCACATTATAGAAGCCCATGGCGGTCGAACCTTCACCAGTGGTTGTGGCACTGGGCGAGTAGTCGGTGCTGAAATTCACCGCTTGCGCCAGGCCGTTTGTGCCCGCGCCTACGGTCGTTTCCACCCAGGGAAACAGCGCTGAGTCGCAGCCGGAAGGATTAGTGGCCGTCGCGTGGGCAATACTGCAATCCAGCTGCTGCCACATCTGATAGAAACGGTGCACGGGGCTGGCCGCGTAGTCGTTGTACGTAAACGTGTCTCCATTCGTCAACTGAAACGGTCCTGGAGGGAGTGCGGTCACGTTCTTGATGCGTGTGTCTGGAACCTTACCTGTCAGGCCCGAGCCACCGGTCACCAGGTAGGCATAATAATCTGCGGGAAGGCCGTTTTCCGATTGCCGCGCGAGAGTGAGGCTATCGTCCTTTACATAAGAGGTTGTGGGGCCGCCATTGATGGGGGCGGGAAGCACATTTCCGTCGAACGAGGTGGTAACGCTTGGGCTCAACATAAATGCGTCCGGCGCTACATCGTACGCAGCTTTTTGTTCCGCCACTGGAAAGTTTGGACCAGGTGTGCCATCGGCCTTCACAATTCCCTCGGAAAGAAGATTGAATACCGTCTGTCCTTTCGCGGGTACATAGGTGGCGAAAATATGATCGAAGGTGCGGTTCTCGCCAATGATGACGATGACGTGTTTGATGGGCGTGGTGGTAACGGCGTCGTTTGCTCCAGTGTCCGTCTGGCCGGCAGCGAATGCGCTGCCTATGGCAAGCTGGAACATGGCCGTCGATATAAGTCCCGTCCGTACAGCGTGCATGGCTGTGGATGCGAGGTGCTTTGCAGTCATACTTCCTCCCGAGTTGAAGCTCTAGGCCGCAACCCGTTCGAGAAATAGGCCCGCAAAATTAATGACGCATCTTTATTCCGTGAACGCGCAGTGAATAAAGGTTGATGTACCCAAAGTAACAAGTGTGGAAATGCTTTGTGCTATGAACAGCGTTGCGCAGCATTTACATGGTTTGAAACTCCTCGTGTGTAAGAAAGTGGAACTAAGATTAAGATAGCTTTCTCGTCCAATGAACACGCGGTGAATTCGCGTAGATGTTTCCTTACAGCAGCGCTGTGGAAATCATCGGGAGTTCGCAATGTGTTCTGACATGGGTCGTGCAGGATTCACTTGGATCGACCCCATCATGCCTTTGTCTTCGTGTTCAAGAAGATGACAGTGATAGACAAAGGTGCCCACGATATTCGGATCGCGAAAATCCATGCGCAGGCGAACGCTGGGATAGCTAAGAGAGCGGCCATCGTAGAAAGGCACGTTTACGGTATCGCGCAAAAAGTCCTCATTTAATTGTCTTCCCATATACTCGAGCAACAGAAAATGGAGCTGATGAATGTGGAAGGCGTGCAGCTCTCGCGAACGATTCTCGATGATCCAGTCTTCGACCGTACCCTGTTGCGCAACAATGTTGGGGATGTCCGAACTCATGTCGAACATCTTGGGTTCTGCTCCATCAACGGTCAGGTAGAATTCGACCGCGCTGGTGGGGTCATTGGGATCGACCAGCTTCTCAGAAAAATATAGATGGCGTACCCGCACCGGTAACACAGCTCCGAGCCATTTTTCGCTGGATGGAGGAAGAGGTTCGGGCGAACTTTGTAACTTTGATCGGGCTTCAGGTGCATTTGCTGAAGCAACAATCTTCGCCAGCGTCCGGTTGGGGTCATTCTCGCCTCCGGGGCCGGTGTCGACGGTTCTTGTGACCAGCAAGCCGGTCTCGCCTTCAGTAGGACCGGTTACGATAAATTCCACCCGGGCGCCAGGTGGCAATCCGATATGCGTCTGCGAGTCTACCGACTCTTTCAGAGAATCATTCTGGTTCATCGGCACGCCGTCCATGGCGACTAATCCCAGCGGTTGCGGCTGTTTGTCACACAGCACTGCGAGATTGAGGTAGGTGATGGCCGAAGCATTCAACACCCTCCACAACTGCCGTTCTCCCGGCCTCATCTCGATCGTTGCGGGAGGGTAGTCAGGGTAGGGAACCGGCACATAATTGATGGAGAGATCTTTCGCCGGTTTGCCGAAGCCGGTGCCGGTGTTGGCTGCGTCTCCATCCTTGTCGATCAGGAACTTGCCCACCACCGGTTCCGATTTAGCCGGCGGCGCATTAGGATTGATGAGGTCCTGATCGCGAATAATGAACACCCGCTCCGGTAAGCCTGCTGTAGCTTTCTTGGCGCGCTCGATCCCTTCCACAATCAACGCGCCGGAGGCGCCGCCGAGAAGTTGATTTTTGCTGAAGCCGTGGATATGCGGGTGGTACCAGTAGAGCCCCGGCGGTTCATCCTCGGGAATACGAAAGCGATACTCAAAAGGCGCATCCCCGGGCTGCACAGACGTCTTCATGACGTCATCCTGATGACAGACCGGCGGAATGGTAAGGCCGTGAAAATGCAGATTAGTCGACACCGGGCTCATGACTCCACTGGTGCAGGGGTTTCCTGCAGAATGAGCGTGATCATGCATGGGTGCAGTAGTGTCGTGGCTAAGGTCGGTCAGGGCATTGGTTAAATGGAGTACGACCAGGTCGCCAGGATGCACACGCAAATTAGGAGATTCGTGGCCGGCCGCATCGGTGTAGCAATAGCGAATAGCGCCGTTTGCATCCGCCGCGTCATTCGCGGTGAGCCGCGCTTCCAGAACACCGTTCTGGCTGCGCAGATCTTCTGGTTCCTCGACCACGCTCCCGAGATCCGGGCGCGGGCATTTGCTCTCGGCCCGTACAAACCCGTGCGTGAGGCATAAAACGACAACAGTGACCCATAAGGATATTTTCATGCGACGCTTTCTAGTGTTCGACAGCGACGTTAACCTGCGGTGAATTGCATGGGGAAGCACGGCAGAATTCGTGTGAGCGCACTGCTTGACGGGCACAGCGAACGATAGTATTCGATCCTGAGGCGATATCGACGAATTGACCTCCGTCCGCCTGAAGGGCCGTGGACGCCGCGTTATAATCCCCGGCAGCGCGTTCCAGAGAGGATTTCAAGATGGCGGCAGCGAATCCCCATATGTTCAGCCTGGCGGGAAGAACTGCCATCGTCACTGGAGCCGCAACCGGCATCGGCCAGGCGATTGCGATCCGGCTGGCCGATGCAGGAGCGACCGTGGCTGTGGTCGATCTGAATTTGGCCGGAGCGCAGCAAGTGGCTGCGGCTTTGCCCAATGGGTCGTTTGCCGTCGAGGCGGATGTTGCCGATGCGGCCTCGGTTGGCCGGGCTGTCGACCAGGTCTTGCGAAAAACCGGCCAGATAGACATCCTGGTAAACAACGCGGGCATAGCCGGGCCGGCGGCCTTTATCTGGGAGCAGACGGACGAAAACTGGCAGCGCAATATCGCCATCAATTTGACCGGTGTATTCAATTTCTGCCGGGCTGTCGTGCCTCACATGCGCAGCCGATCCTACGGACGCATCGTAAATATCGCTTCCATCGCGGGCAAGGAAGGGAATCCCCGGATGATCCCGTACTCAGCGACCAAGGCCGGCGTGATCGGCCTCACCAAATCGCTGGGAAAAGAGTTGGCCACGGACGGCATTTGCGTGAACGCCGTCTCCCCCGCAGTGGTCCAGACACAGATCCTGGATCAGCTTACCCCGGAGCAGGTAGCATACATGACGGAGCGCATTCCCATGCGGCGCACAGGGAAGCCAGAGGAGATCGCGTACGTGGTTCATTTCCTGTCCAGCAGTGAGTGCTCATTCGTCACCGCGCAATGCTATGACGCTAGCGGCGGCCGGGCTACGTACTGACTAACCCCACTATGCTTTGGAGCATTTCATGAATCGCAGGCAGTTCTTAGGTACTACAGCGGCGGCCCTGGCTTCCGCTCCGCTATCGATGCCGGCAGCGGCACAGTCAACTTCGCCGGATAAGCCGGCCGCCTCCAGCAAGAGCCTGCCCATCGGCGTCTTTGACCCTCCTTTCAATAAGCTTTCTCTGGACGAGATGCTGGACAAGTTTGCCGGCCTGGGCATTGAGGCCGTCGAGGTCGGCGCGGCCGGTCCCAATGGCTCGCCGCACTGTCCTCGTCCGGAGCTGGTAGCGGACCCAGCCAAGGCGCGTGCCTGGAAGAAGAAGTTTGATGACCGCGGCATTCCTGTCATGACCTTGAGCTGTCATAACAACGCACTTTATCCGGATCCGGCCAAGGCCCGGCAGGCTACGGAGGAATTTCGTCAGACGCTGCAGCTCGCCGGCATGCTGGAGATTCCCACCGTGGTAGGTTTCTCCGGCTGTCCCGGCGGCTCAGCAACCGACACTGTGCCGAATTGGGTGATCTATGACTGGCCGCCGGAGCACGGCGCCGCGCTCGCCTGGCAGTGGAAGGAGCGCGTTATTCCTTACTGGACTGAGACGGTGAAGTTTGCCCGTCAGCAGGGTGTTCACCGCATTGCGCTGGAGATGCATCCCAACTTCGTGGTCTTCAATCCGCGGTCATTGCTGCGCCTGCGCGAGGCTGTGGGCGAAGAGATCGGCGCCAACTGCGATCTGAGCCATCTCTTCTGGCAGCAGTGCAACGCGGTCGAGGTGATCCGCTTTCTCGGCAAGCAGGGAGCGATCTATCACGCCCACATGAAAGACACCGCCTTTTTCCCCCAGAACGTAGACCGCTTCGGGGTCTTGAACTTCGGCAAGAAAGACGACCACGAGGCGTCGGAATTCTTTCGCGCCGTGGGCTATGGCCACGGGGCAAGTGCGTGGAAGGACATCATCGCCGCCTACATGGAAGTGGGCTACAACGGAATGCTCAGCATCGAGAACGAAGATCCAATCCTGAGCGGAGAGGTCGGCGTGCAGCGATCGCTGGCCGTGCTCAAGAACGTTCGTGAAGAAATCCTGACCAACCAGCCAAACCCCGGTTAGGAATGAGAGGAACAGCAGGTCCCCTTCGACTTCGCTCAGGGCAGGCTCTGCGCTACGCTCCAGTCGAAATCACTTCCAGGAGGGACCTGCAGTTCTCTTAACCACCCTCAGATGCACACAGAAGCACACGCCCCTACATCCCGCCCTCCAACGTGGCCGCCGCCCGCACCAGTGCGGCCGTTAGATTGGCCATCTGCGCCTGGGCGCGCGCCGGATCGCGGGCATCGATTGCCTCATTCACTCCCGGGATGACGACCGCGGCATAACCCGTGTACTCTCCCGGTGCGAAGATGGTGTGCCGGAACCATGGCCGGCCAGGCAGCCCTTCGGGCGTAAGCAGATCTCCCTCCACCGCGCGCAACGAAGCATTCAGCGCATCTGCGTTCCCAGTTGCGGAGAGTTGCTTGGAGTACATTACGGTGGCCGCGGCCGCAAACCGGGTGGCTGCACCCAGAGCATTGCCGAAATCAACGCTCGTCATGCCGGCGTCCTTCGCTCGTGCCTGCGCGGCAAATAAGTAAGCTTGGATCTGCCGGGCGTAGGTGATGTAGTCGTAGGGCAGCACGTCAGCATCCGCCATGTGCAGCGCCTCGAGTCCGAAGACGCGGGCCATCTGCTGCTCATAGACAAAGGTTGGGTCCGCATTCATGATGAACCAGGCGTAGTTGTCAAACGCGGAGTGATAAACACCGTAGGGCCCGGTGGAGCCGATGTCGGTTGACGGGACGCCGAGGTGCTGAATAAAAGGCGTGTAATCCGAACCGCTGCCCAGATCGCCGACGCGGACCTCCCCGCTCACCTGTGTGCTTGTCTGGGAGGAGTCGTTGAAAACGTTGCGGCGCCGCGCCGAGGAATCCCCTTGATCCTTTCTCCATTCGTCGAAAACGGAACCGCCCTTGGGGCTCGCGACCTCCATCGTGACCTCGCGGATGAACTGTTTCAGCGAGGGCACTGCGGAGGCTTCAAAGTGAGGGCCGGAAACACTGGCGTCGGTATTGATGTAGACGACAGCGTGAGCCAGTTGCTTAGCATGATCCTCGGCCCATTCGGTGGAGCCGATCAGGCCTTCCTCTTCGGCATCCCAGCTGCAAAAGAACATGGTGCGGCGGGGTTTCCATCCTTGCGCAAGCAGGGAGCCGAAGCCGTGGACCGCTTCCAGCATGGCCGTGGTCCCGCTGCTCGGATCGACAGCTCCGAAGACCCACGCGTCGCGGTGATTCCCGGCGACCACCCACTCATCGGGAAGGTCGGTGCCGGGGATCTTTCCGATCACATCCCAAATCGTCCGTTCGGCATAGTCCATCTTGAGCCGCATGTGCACCTTGATTAAACCCGCTCCGCCAACGTGGTAGCTGAAGGGCAGGGCGCCCTGCCACTCCCGCGGCGCGACCGGACCGCCCATGTTTTCCAGCATGGGCGAAGCATCGTGATAAGAAAGCGGCATCGAGGGGATGGTGGGCAGGCTGGTGATTTGCGAGACCGGCAGGCGTCGCGACGCTGAGAGACCTGGCGTGGAGGCGACATCCGGCGTAGTTGCGTCGCCCGGATATTTGAACATGTACTGCACCGAGCCGCGCTGCACGCCGGTATCGGGGCGCCACGGGCCGTGGGGATATTTGTCACCCTGGAAGTAGCCATCGTCGGCAGGATCGGAATAGATGATGACGCCGGCAGCGCCCCGCTGCTGCGCCAGGTAGACCTTGACTCCGCGGAAGTTCATGCCATAGCGGGCAAGAACGATCTTTCCGGCAACGCTGATGTGCATGTCCTCCAGCTTCTTGAAATCCTCGGGGCGCCCGTAATTGACATACACAGCGTCGGCGGTCACGTCACAGGATGGGGAGGAGCCGTTGAAGGCGGGCAGCACACGGGGATCATCCTGATAGGGATCGTTGTCCACATGCTCCCGGCTGGGTCCGCTCATGAGAACTTTCCCCTCGGCATTGCTGGCCTGCAGAAAGACTTCCTGGGGCAGATTCAGCCACGCCTTGTAGGGAACGATCTGCGTATCGAGGCCGGCAGCCTTGAACTTGCCGGCCACGTAGACGGCGGTGTCGTAGTCCTCTTTGCTGGCTGCGACGTGGGGAGCGGCGGTCAGCGTCTTGAGCTCTTCTTCCGCCAGCTTGGCATCGGGCACCGCCAGGAAATCCTGGTCGATCTTGGCCTGACGGGTAAAGTCGTGGTAGCCAAGGACCCGATCAGGAAAAGGAGAAACCTGGGCCAGGATGGGTGCTTGCACGATGACAAGCAGGGAACAGAGGACAAATCGTTTTACCAATGAACTATCTCTCCCGTACGAAAGGGACTGCTGCCTGGTGGGCAGCAATCCCCTGGTATTTACGCCACCAGTTGAGCGCAATGCGAACAGCGTTTGGCGGCAATCGGGATTTCGCTCAGGCACTCCGGGCAGGGCTTGGTGGTGGGCGCTTCAACTACCTTGGGTTTAAATTTGGCCATCAAGGTATTGACTGGCAACACGACCATAAAGTAAACCGTCGCGGCGATGATCAGAAAAGAGATCAGGGCGTTGAGGAAGTCGCCGTACTTGATAACGCCGCCGTGAACATGCAGCAGCAGGAAAGAAAAGTCCGGCTTGCTGACGACCGCTGCAATCAGCGGGTTGATGATGTCGGCCACCAGCGCGTTGACGATTGCCGTGAATGCGGTGCCGATGACCACGGCTATGGCAAGATCGACCACATTGCCGCGCAGGATGAAATCGCGAAATCCTTTAAGCATTGTTTTCTCCTGAAGGGAGGGATTTTGTTTGGCCGGTCTGCCCGAGAATTCTACTTCAGCACGAGCCGGTGTCCACCTCCTAATGTTTTTTGAGCTCGCGCCGCGTGAAACAGGGTTACAGGCGGTCTACAAGAGCCAGCGGCCATAGGGATACAGCAGCAGGAAGAGGATCATGCACAGGGCCATGATGTCCATGTAGATCAGCACCACGACTGCTCCGTGATAGAAGCTCCAGCGATGCTGCAGGCAGCGTATGGTGTCCAAGGTTCCGAGCGCAGCCAGGAGAGTAGGAATGAGCAGTTTGAGCGAGGCACGATCCTCGGGAAAGCCGGACAGCGGGAAGGCAAGAATCAAGCTGCAAAGAACCAGTGCCGTGCCTCGAGGCAGCGAGCGATTGCGGGGGTTCAGAGCGCTGAAAACCATTGGGTGAGAGCCACGCCGTCGCCTTTACTTTACCGAAGACGACGGCCGGGTTGGGGAGCAGGCCGGATGAGATGGAAAGAGTCCGGCTTATTGTTTGATCTAACGGGCCGAGGCTGCGGCTGCTTCCAGGCCGCGCAATGCCTCTCCGTAAGGCTGCCGCAGGACGCCGCGCTCGGTAATGATGGCGGTGACATACCGCGCCGGGGTCACGTCGAAGGCCGGGTTCTCGATACCGACTCCATACGGGGTGAGCTGCTTGCCGCCGTGGTGTGTGACTTCGATCGCGGGGCGTTGTTCGATGGGGATGGCGTCGCCGTTCGGGGTCGCCAGGTCGATGGTTGACCAGGGACAGGCGACGTAAAAGGGAATGCCATGTTCCTTGGCCAGGATGGCTACGCCGTAGGTGCCGATCTTGTTGGCGACATCGCCGTTCGCGGCGACCCGGTCGGAGCCGACGATCACTGCCTGGATCTTACCCTGGCGCATGAGGCTGGCGGCCATGTTGTCGCACAAGACGGTGGTCGGGATACCGTCATGCATCATCTCCCAGGCGGTGAGACGGGCGCCCTGCAGGAACGGTCGCGTCTCATCGGCGTAGACGTGCAGTTGGTGGCCGCGTTCGACGGCAGAACGGATCACCCCCAGCGCCATTCCGTAGCCGCAGGAGGCGAGGGCCCCCGCGTTGCAATGGGTCAACACTCCACCCGAAGCGGGCATCAGCTCTGCGCCGTACGCGCCCATGGTGCGGCAGGCGGCGATGTCCTCGTCGTACATGATGCGTGCCTCGTCGACCAGGCCGGCCTTAATGGCCTCGAGGGTCACGCCGGGCTTGGCGGCCAGGGCGAAGAAACGCCGGCGCATGCGTTCGATTGCCCAAAAAAGATTGACAGCCGTCGGGCGCGTGGCTGCCAGGGTTTTGGCTATGCCTTCCATTTCGCCGGTCAGCGCCGCAATTGTTGTGGCGGAGCTGTTCTTGACCCCCAATGCGAAGCCCATCGCAGCGGCGACGCCGATCGCCGGCGCCCCGCGCACGACCATAGTGGTGATGACGTTAGCCACCTGGTCGCTGGTAGTGGCCAGCACATAGGTCTCTTCAAGAGGTAAGCGAGTCTGATCGAGGAAGCGGACGCCGTCGGCAGTCCATTCAAGGGTAGGTATCATGCTCCCTACAGTCTAAACCGCCGGTCGAGAATTGCCTCAGCGGCGGGGCCAGAAGACGGGCGCAGCCCCAAGCAGTGCTAACCTTCGAGCTCCTCCGCCATGGCCAGTAACTTGTTGACGGTATTCCAGTTTCTCCCGGTGGACGGGATTTGAAGCAGCTTCTCGATGCGCACCAGGGGAATCTTCGGGCGAGCCATCCCGTTGGGATAGTAGACATAGAGCTCGCGGCCCTTGATGTGCATTTCCTCCGGCTCGCAGGGCATGGCAAGGACCTGCTCACGGGCCTGCCGCGTGGGCGCGCTGGCCATAAAGACGGCCAGGAGCCTGTTGGGCTCGACTTCAGGCCGCCCCGCGAAGGGATTATTGGCAATCACCTTCCGCAGCTCAGAAGTCGTGCGAACGACGACGTTCGGCCTAAAGCCAAAGTTTTTTTGGATTCCATCCTCGATCCTGCGGGCCGCCGCCCCTGGATCCCCGGTATCTTCGCGGAATACCACGTTACCGCTCTGGATATAGGTTTGCACGTCGCGCAGTCCAAGCCCACCGCACAGTGTTCTCAGGGCTTCCATGTTGAGTTTCTGGTGGCCGCCAACATTGACGCCGCGCAGCATTGCGATGACCACGGCCATGGTTTTCATAGTATCGGTATATGGTGGACAGATCGATGCAGGAGGCTGAAATGCAAGACCCTGTCTGGATAAAGTCCCTGTTGGGAGTGCACATCGCCGCCGGGTCGACGGCCTTTGTGATGGCTCCCCTCGCCTTGCTAACGGCCAAGGGCGGCAAGGCGCACCGGCGCTGGGGCAAGGTCTATTTCTGGTCCATGGCCGTGGTTGGATCGACGGCGATCGTGCTCGCCCTGTATCGGCCGGTGCTCTTCTTGGCGTTGGTCGCGGTGTTCAGCTTTTATGCGGCATTTGCCGCCTACCGGGTCCTATTCCACAAGAACCTGCCGCGTGGGGAAAAGGTGACCTGGCCCGACTGGGGCGCGGCCGTCTTTACCTTCGCTTCGAGCCTGGCTCTGGCGTTGTTGGGAGTGTTCAAGCCAGTGCTGGTGCAGAACCTGAGTATTCCGGCGATCGTCTTTGGCATCATCGGCATGCGGCTGGCGGGTAAGTCGATCTGGCAATTCCTGCATCCACCTATGGAGAAGATGTTCTGGTGGTATGCGCATCTGAGTAACATGCTGGCCAGCTACATCGCGGCGTGGACGGCATTCAGCGTCGTGACAATTGGCCGCTTTGTCCATGGCGGCTGGGTGATCTGGGTGCTGCCCACAGCGATTGGCATTCCAGCGATTGCCTTAACCACCGCGTTTTACAAGAGAAAGTTTGCGCCGCGTAACAAGCTGGGCGCGGCCTCGACTGCCTGATGACCACAGGAATTGTCTTTAGGCCTGCATCGCCGGCCGATGCCTATGCGCTGGCCGAGCTGTCGATCCTGGCCGGCGACGGCATGTATGAATTTCTACTGGAAGAGATGGCGCCCAGGGAGATGCTCGCCGGGCTGATAGCGCGCACCATGAAGCAGGATACAGGTGGCTTCTCCTGGCGCTATTGCTTCGTCGCCGACGATAAGGGCGTGGTCGGAATGATCAACGCCTTTCCGGCCGCATGGCTGCGGGAGGAGGACCGCGATATCCTTCCCCAGGACCGGGTGCAGATACTCGATCCGATCGACCAGGCACAGGACTGGGAGAGTTTTCTGGTGAATGGCGTCGCTGTTCGGCCACAACATCGCCGGCAGGGCGTCGCCACGCGTCTCATAGAGTTGGCTATCGAGCAGGCCCGCGCAGGCGGTTTTGCCCGCCTCACCGCAAACGTGTGGGCCGACAACTTTGCCGCCTGTGCCGTGTTCGAGAAGGGAGGCTTTGCCGTGCAGACGCGGGTCGAAGTACCGCCGCACCCCGGTCTGGCGCACGTCGGCGGCAGCTTATTGATGGTGCGGCAGACCCGGATTTCCTGTGAGGGTCGGTAGCGTTGAGCGAACCACATGCGGCTTTCCTTGATGAAAGCCGCACTCGTGGACGATGGTTGGAGCAGCGTACAGGAAATCCGGGCTAGACCCTGTTTGACCCACGTTCGTGGGACAGCAAGCGTCACATTACCGCCACGGAAGAGTGATTGCGTGTTTTTCTATGGCCGATAAGCTTCTACGTATGACTCTCCTCCACCATGCCATTCGGAGTCCATTCAAGATTGCTTTGCTGACGTTCGGGGTCCTCGCATCAACCGGCGATTACCCATCCCTGGCGCAGATCTCCACGGCCCCATCCAATTCGGCCCCGGCAGCGCCGGCGCTGCCCAGCGGGCTGGCTCCGGTGAGCCAACTGGTGGTGGAACGCTCCGCGCTAGCATTGGATAGCAATGGAAATCTCTTTCGCTCAGACGACCAGGGTAAGCATTGGCATCAGGTCCGTCAGCAGTGGGACGGCAAAGCGGTTGAGCTCCTTGGCATACCGCCCTTGACCGCCGCGCCGGGAAGCGGCCAGGCCCCGAGATCAGACTCCGATCAGCAAACCTATGCTGCTGTACTTCTGCGGAGTACAACAGAATTGCATTGGGTAAGCGTGGATCGCGGCAAAACCTGGAAGCCCTCTACCCTCGACGACGTTCGCCGCAACGACGTCAAGTGGTCCGGGAACTGACGCCGGTCCCGGTGTCCTGGCGAACGAAGCGGGCCCGCTGCGGAGTCCAGATGAGCCGGTAACGTGTGCTCTTGCGCACATTGGCAACAACGCTGGGGCGAAAACAAGCAATACAAGTGCCACCTTCCCGCCGGACGCTGGGATAGATGATGCCCAGCGAGCCAAGCTCGAGCAGCTCCACAGCCAGTTGCTGCGATCGCACATAGCTGCTGGGGCTTAGGGCCTCGTCCACGACACCCCGTAGATCGTGGAAGGCCGCAGTGAAATCTGCCCGGTAGTCGTCATACCCGATCTCCTCCCGCTCCTTCCAATCAATTTCCGCGAACTCAATGCTCTTGTGAAAGATCACCTCGGCCTTGGCGGTCGCCGGCTCGAAGATCAGTTGCAGCTGCTTATTGTCGTCGGCAATAGGAAGGTGGGTATCGAAGCGGCCAGATCGGTCAGGGGAAGCGCAACCATGACTGATTGCGTTAGCGGCCGCCGCGCATCGAGCAGCCGGCGCACTCCATTTTTAGTCCTTAACCAGAAAGTACACTAGGCCGGTGATGGCCGCGGTAAGGAACACCCAGGCAAACTGATACCAGTAGAAGAAAGGGAAGCCGAAGAGCGCGGGGGTCTGCCGCGCGTAGACCGCGGGAAAAAGCAGGCCGAGGGCAGGAAGGATGAGAAGCCAATTCCAGCGCGCGCTGCGCTTCTTGTTACCGCGGTCGGCCATGCGAAGCATTATAGAGCGGTCCCCCAACCGGTAGACTGAAAGCATGAAGCGGCGGCTCATTGAGCACTATGAAGTGACTCGCAAGCTGGGCGCGGGCGGCAGTGGAGTGGTGTATCTGGCCAACGACACGCTGCTGATGCGGCCGGTAGTACTGAAGATATTGAAGCGGGGCGCGCTGACGATCGAGCAGATGCGCAGCACGGTGCTGCGCGAAGCACGGCTGGCCTCGGCCATTGAGCACCCGAACGTCTGCGCCATCTACGAAGTGGGCGAGTCAGAAGACGAAGCCTACATCGTTATGCAGTATGTGCCCGGCGATTCGCTGGACAAGATCATCTCTAACGGCGCGGCCAGCGTGCAGCTTGGACTCTCGGTGGGCATTCAGATCGCGGACGGTTTGAGCGCGGCGCATCGCTTGGGAATCTTCCATCGCGATCTGAAGCCCGCGAACGTGATGCTGACCGATGGGGGGGTGGTCAAGATCCTGGATTTTGGCCTGGCTCGGAGACTCTCGGCAGCCGAGGCTGAGTTCGATCCGTCCAAGCCGCGCCAGGACGCGTCGAAGAAGCAGGTGCGCACCACCTACACGGCACGCGGCGGCACCATCGCCTACATGGCGCCGGAACAATTCGTGACCGGCCAAACCAGCGTGCAGAGTGATATCTTCGCCGTCGGCGTGACACTCTATGAACTGTTGAGCGGCCGCCATCCATTCGTACGGCCGGAGGCGGAAGAGTTTCAGATTGTGCGCGCGATTCAATTTGCCGATCCGCTGCCGCTGACTGAGGTGCCTTCCGAGCTGGCTAGCGTGATCGCGACCTGCCTGCAGAAGACTCCGAGCGGCCGCTATTCCTCGGCTGCCGATCTCCGCGAAGCCTTGAAGACCATCATGAAGACAATGCAGTTCGAGACCGGCATTCTGCCCGGCGATACCGCAACCAACATACAAGTGCCTGCGGCTGAGCGCGAGAAACGGGCGACGGGATTTCTTTCCATGCTGGCAGAGCGCTTTCGCGAGTCGGCCGATTTGCAGCAGAAGCAGAATACGATTCTCGTGCTGCCCTTCCAGAACTTCGGACAGACGGGCGAATCCCCACTGTACGGCTACGCACTGGCGGACGCCATTGCCGCGCGGCTGGCGCGCATGTCTTCGCTGGTGGTGCGGCCTTCGAGTTCGCTGATGCAGTTGCCCGTGCCCATGCAGCAGATGGACCCGTTGTCCGTGGGAAAGAAGCTGCTGGTGCAATTTGTGTTGGCGGGAAACTTCATGCGCTCGGAACAAGGCTTCGACCTGAACTGGCAGCTGCTGGACGTGCCCGGGCAGAGCGTGCGCTCCGGCGGCACCATCAGCGTACCTTCCTTCGACCTCATCGCGGTACAGACGGAGATTTGCAATGAAGTCTTCGCCACCCTTCAGGGGCTGGGGAAACTGCAGCAGAACGGCGAGTCGGCTCACAGCGCACCACTGGCGGAGGCGTTGTCGGAGCAATACCTGCAGGCCCGGGCGCTGCTCTCGTCGTTCATGTCGCGTTCCGGCGCCCGTGTTGACCTGGATAAGGCGCGGGAGATGTTTGAGAGCGTGGTAGCGCGCGACGCGCAATTTGCTCCCGGATGGAGCGGGTTGGGCATCACGCACCTGCAATATGTGCGGCACGGACTGGGCGGCCAACTGCACCTGCTGGCAGCGCGGCGCAGCTTTGACCGGGCCCTCGAAATCGATCCCGGATCGCTGGAGGCGAACCTCTATCGCGTCTACATGCTGCTTTCGCGGGGAGAGAAGGAAAGCGCCCGGCATGGCATCGAGCACCTGCTGTTGACCGCGGACAATAACTGGGACGTGCACCTGGTGGCCGGCCAGACACTGCGCCTGGACGGGATGTACGAAGAGGCGCTGCAGCAGTTCAATCGCTCCCTGCAGCTGAATCCCTCCAACGCGCCGATCATTTATAACCACCGGGCGCGGGTCTACCAATATCAGAACCAGCTGGAGCTGGCGGAAGAAGAACTGCAGAAGGGACTGACCCTGGAACCGAAGCATCCTCTGCTGCGTACCTCAGTCGCGTACCAGAGAATGCGCCAGGGAGATATGCAGCAGGCGATCGGGATTCTGGAAGCCGTGATCCACGACGATGAGAGCATGCGCATAGCGTTCCCCACGCTGGCCTTGTGCTACGTGCAGGTAGGGGAGCGCGAGCGGGCTACCTCGCTGATCGAAGAAGATTCGCTTTCTGCTGCGGAGGTCGATAGCGAGATGGCTTATCGCCTGGCAACCTACTTCGCTGTTGAAGGGGATGAGAGCGAGGCGCTCCACTGGCTGCGGCGCGCGATCTACCTGGGCAACGAGAACTATCCCTGGTTCTCAAAGAACCCGGCATGGAACAGGCTGCATGGTCATGCCGATTTCGAACGCATCCTGGAAGATTTGAAGAAGAGCCACCGAGTCAACCAAAAGACCTGGCGGCGCCTGCTGGAGCGGGTTCCCACAGAGAAACTTACTTAAGGGGATTAGTTGTCAGGGAAGAGAAACTGCAGGTCCCTCGGCTGCCCCGGATTTCCTGTCAAGGTTGGTGGCGTCGCGAACTCCACGCGGTTTTCCTTACAGAAAACCGCACACGCTGCTCCCTCTAGCGCCGCGAACAGGAAATCCGGGTACGCTCGGGATGACAAAGGGGAGGGTGATCGCTTCCCTCAGGTTCCTGTGAATTGGATGGGGAGATCCAATTGCAACAGCGTCCAACGAATCTCCACATCCGACTCGCGGGTTATGGGTGAGTAACCGCCCTCCCTTTTGTCATCCCGAGCGAAGCCGAGGGATCTGCAGTTTTCCTCAACCCGCTCAGAAGGTCTGCGGCAGTAACTCTGTCTTCTGGTCCTGAACCGGGTTCAGAAGCATGGGATCGGTGAGGCTGAAGATGAGGACGGAGGAAGCCGGAAGATTGACCGACCTTTGCACCAGCAACCAATGCGTGGTGGCTGCGCCGGCGCCGATAGCCGAGCCCACGATCGCGCCGACTCCGCCCCCAATGGCAGCGCCCACGATCGCTCCGCCGCCCGCACCCGCGCCTAGTACAGCAAGGTTGCGCTTCACTTCTGCGCTGGGGACAATGTTACCTTCGCCCTTGGCGTTGGTGTCGGAGCCTTGCGTATCGATGACTTGGGCGTGCACGTGGTAGCGGGTACCGTCGGGTAGGACAAATTCATCGGCACGGAGGTGGAGGGTGGATCCGCCGTGGAGACGGCTGGCGGAGGTGGCGTATACGACTCGGCCGTGCAGCTCCGAACCCGCAGGCACAATGACCTTGCCATTGCGCATGATGTCCTGGGTGACCTTGCCACTGAAAGGCGTATTCGGGGCGGTGTTGTAGGCTTCGATATCCTGCAGCATGCTAATCCGGAAAACCGTTCCCTCGGGTAACGCGTTCGCCGGCCCGGGAACATAAGTGACGATGCCCTCGTCGGTATTGTCCTTCGAAGAATCGAAGCCCCGCGCATTGAGGGCGTTCGAGCTGGGAGCGGACGGCGGCAGCGGGGTTTCGACGATGCCTGCGTCCGGATTGCTGGTGGCGGCCGGCGGTGGCGCCGGGGCGGCCGCAGGTGGAGGTGCAGGTTTAGTTGCGGCCGCAGGAGCGGCGGGCGCCTGCTCAGTCGTGGTGATGGCGTCGTTCGCCGGCGGCACGGAGACACCCTGATAGGGACTTGGCTTGGCGGCCTGCCCGGAGTCGGCCGGAGCAGATTGCGCTGAGAGAAACGTTGTGCTCAAAACCAATGTGGCGGCTGCTGTCAGGGAAAAACGTGTCTTTGTCATCGCTGCACCTAAGCTGTCTCTACAGTAGTAACACTGCACTTACAGATTAGTTCAAGCTTACATCTACTATTTTAACAACAAACCGAAAGAACCACGGGGGTAACATGCGACGCGCGAAATCCCCGCTTCAATGCCCTTTGTTAGAATTCGATCTGGCTCGGAGATGGGGAGTTTCATCAGCACAATCGGCGGAGTAGATGGAAAAGCAATTGCCGTCGATCGCCGCGCTCGTCTCAAGGACCGCCTACGACATCGCATTTCAAGGAGTGATATGACCGAGATTGTTGCTATCCACGCGCGCGAGATTCTGGATTCCCGGGGGAATCCTACGGTAGAAGCCGATGTGCTTCTCGCGGGCGGAGCCATAGGCCGGGCAGCTGTACCCAGCGGGGCCTCCACCGGCGAGCACGAAGCGGTGGAGCTGCGCGACGGCGACAAGGCGCACTACCTGGGCAAAGGTGTATTGCACGCGGTCGAAAATGTGGAGAGTGTTCTGGCCCCCGAGCTTACGGGCATGGATGCGGCCAACCAGCGCCTGATCGATGCCACGATGATCGCGCTGGACGGCACCGAAAATAAGGGCAAGCTGGGCGCCAATGCGATCCTTGCGGTTTCGATGGCCTGCGCTCGGGCCGCCGCCAACGCCCTGCAGATCCCCCTCTACCGCTATCTGGGCGGGGTGAATGCCTCGGTGCTTCCGGTACCGATGATGAATATCATCAACGGCGGAGCCCACGCGGATAACAACGTGGACTTTCAGGAGTTCATGGTGATGCCGGTCGGAGCAGAGCGCTTCGGCGATGCGCTACGCTGGGGCGTGGAAGTCTTCCACACCTTGAAGGGCGTATTGAAGAAGCGGGGATACAGCACCTCAGTGGGAGATGAGGGCGGCTTCGCACCTTCTTTGAAGTCCAACGTGGAAGCCATCGAAGTAATCCTGGAAGCGATCGAGCTGGCGGGATACAAGGCCGGCGAAGAGGTCGCGATCGCGCTCGACCCAGCATCCAGCGAGTTCTACGATAAGGAAAAGAAGCTTTACGTTTTCAAGAAGAGCGACCGCAGCGAGAAGACCAGCGAAGAGATGACCCGATTTTATGAGAGCTGGGTGCGGCAGTACCCAATTATTTCGCTCGAAGACGGGCTGGCCGAGGACGATTGGGAGGGCTGGAAGTTCCTGACCAAGGAACTGGGCGATAAGATCCAGTTGGTGGGCGACGATCTGTTTGTAACCAACACCGAGTTCCTGCAGCGAGGTATCGAGCAGGGCGTGGCCAACTCCATCCTGATCAAGGTGAACCAGATTGGCACCGTCAGCGAGACCTTCGAGGCGATTGCGCTGGCGCGGCGCTACGGATACACCTCCGTCATTTCGCACCGCAGCGGCGAGACCGAGGATAGCTTCATCGCCGACCTGGCGGTGGCCACGGGCGTGGGCCAGATCAAGACCGGCTCCGCCTCGCGCACCGATCGTATCGCCAAGTACAACCAGCTGCTGCGCATCGAGGAGGAGCTGGGGCAAGGAGCTGAGTTCCTCGGCCGCGCGGCCGTGAACGCCGGGGAGTAGACGTGTCGCCGAAAAAACCGATAGTGCTGACGATTCTGGATGGCTGGGGTTACCGGGCGGAGCAATTCGCCAATGCGGTTGCGCTGGCCCGTAAGCCCATGTACGACAAGCTGCTGGCGGAGTTTCCTAACACGCTGCTTCATGCTTCGGACCACTTCGTCGGTTTGCCCGATGGGCAGATGGGCAACAGCGAAGTGGGCCATCTGAACATCGGCTCCGGCCGCGTGGTGCACATGGACATCACCCGCATCGACGATCTGATTCGGTCGGGAGAATTCTTCCGTCATCCGGTGATTGTGGCGGCGCTCAAGCATGCCGGCGAGAAGGGCCGCGCCCTGCACTTGATGGGGCTGGTCTCCGATGGCGGCGTCCATTCCCAACAGGCTCACCTCTACGCCCTGTTGCAAGCGGCGAAGCAGCATGGTGTGGAGCGGGTCTTTGTGCACGCCTTCCTCGATGGCCGCGACACCCTGCCCACCAGTGGAGTGGGCTACCTGGAAAAGCTACAGGGAAAGATCAGGGAAATTGGAGTAGGGAAGATCGCCAGCGTGGGCGGCCGCTATTTCGCCATGGATCGGGACCGGCGCTGGGAGCGGTCGAGGAAGGCCTTTCACGCGATCGTTGGCGTTCCCGAGGGTGGTGCGTATGCCGATCCCATTGCGCGGGTAAAGGAGTCCTACAACAACGGCGTGACCGACGAGTTCGTGGAGCCGTTTGTGGTGCTCGACCAGCTGGGAAAGCCGGTAGGCCCTGTGCGCGATGAAGATGCCTGCATCTGCTTCAACTATCGCGCCGACCGCGTGCGGCAGATCACGCGCGTGCTGGCGCGCAACAGCGGCCTGACCAAAGATGATGGCAAGACGCTGCCCGGGGCCGAAGATCTAGACTTGGCCATTCCCAGATCCGAGGTGCCAAAGCGGCTGCACTACGTGTGCATGACGCAGTATGACAAGCAGTTCACCCTGCCCATGGTGATCCTGCCCGAGTCGATGGAGAATCTGCTGGCGGATTTGCTGGCCCAGGCCAATCTGCGCAACCTGCGCATCGCCGAGACGGAGAAGTATGCCCACGTGACCTACTTCTTCAACGGCGGCATCGAGAAGCCGTTTCCCGGCGAGGACCGCGTGCTGATTCCTTCGCAAAAAGTGGCGACCTACGATCTGGCGCCGGAGATGAGCGCATCGGGGATTGCGGATGCGGTGATCAAGGCGATCGGCGATCCGGCCTTCGACCTGGTGGTGGTGAACTTTGCCAACGCCGACATGGTGGGGCACTCGGGCAAGATCGAGCCGACGGTTAAAGGTGTGGAGACGATCGACCTTTGCCTTGGGCGCATCTATCAGACGCTCAAGCAAAGGGGTGGATCGATGCTGATCACTGCCGACCACGGCAATGCCGAGTTGATGATCGATCCCGTGACGGGCGGACCGCACACCGCGCACACCACTAACCCGGTGCCGGTGATCCTGGTCAGCGACGATGCGGGCAAGTACCAGTTGCGCACGGGCGGTTCGCTGCGGGACATTTCACCCACCTTGCTGGGCATGCTCAACCTGGAGAAGCCGGGCAGGATGACGGGTGGCGATCTTCGGGTGGAGGTCAGCGCGAACGCGACCGCCTGATCTTAGTGCTGTGATGCTTTGTATCAGGGCACGACTTCAGTCGGCCGTAAACGTCCAGCAAAAATCTGGGCTTTAGCCCCTGGGCTTCTTATTTGTCTCCTGGCGGAAAAACACCCTGCACCTTCTTGCGGGGTCCGCCGTAGCAGGGGCTAAAGCCCAACTCTCTTTTAGTCCCTGTACGGCCCGACTAAAGTCGTGCCCTGATACAAAGCATCACAGCCGTGAAAACCGGAACGTTCGAAGCTGGGTGCGCCGCCAATTCGACGGTGCAATTACTTGCCGGAACTCGCGACCGGCTTGACCTCGCCGGCCAGTTTCGCAAGATCGTCGACGCTGGCTGAATCCAATTGATAGAGAGTGGCTTCGCCGTCGCGCTTGGCCAGCGAGTCTTTCCCCGATTTTGAGATCAATACCTTTTCGACCCGTTTTCCATCATTGGAAGTGACCGTTGCCTCAATCTCCGGATGGGTAAACCCGGCGGTGACAAACTTTACTGCGGTAAGGTCGCGCAGTTTTGAGATCAACGATCCAACGCTGCTCGCATCGACCTTCTTTCCGTCAGACGACCAGTCTTGTCCGCTGCGCATGAAGACCCAGCTCTGGGAGCCGCTGTGCAGCTCAATCCTGGTGGGTTCATCGAAGCCGAAATCGAACAGCTTCTTGTTGCGGAAGTCGTCCACGTTTTTGTCGAGCGCCGTTCCTAGAGTGGAGTCGACTTTGACAGGGCCGTCGACCGCGCTCGATTTGGCGTAATAGTCGTTGTTGTTCTTGCGCACCTCAATGGTCTGTGTGCCGGTGTCAGCGGTCACTTTTGCGGTTGCAACAGGAGCGCCTTTGGCAAATGCGGTGGCCGCGTCGCTGGTTCCAGCACTAAGGTCGATCCGGGCGCTGGTGAGACCGCTAACCAGCTGGCTCACCGCGGTGTTGTCCTCACGCAAAGAAGGCGGCTTCAGTATCTGCCAGCCGTCTTTGGTTCGGCCGAACTCTATTTCCTGACCCTTTCTTACCAGTTCCACCCGGCTTACTTTGTCAGGGCTGACGGTCAGCAGGCTCTTGTCGCGCAGGTCATTCAGGCTTTTGGCGAGACTGGTCTTGTTGAAACTGGAGACGGTAAAGACCCTGGGATCCCCAGCGAGCGCCGCATAGACGTCGCCTCCGGTGGGTGTGTCGTCACCCAGTAGCAGCTGCCGTGTCCCTTGGCCCTTGCCGGTAATATCCAATTCAGCCGCGGGCGGATCTAATCCATATTGTTTGAGGTTGGATGCCTTGTCCTCGACCACTCGATCTGCACTCAACCCCGATAGGGTGGACAGCATCCCGGCTACCGTTTCCTGATCGGCGCGATAGGGCTTCGGCTGGGTAATCTGCCACTTGCTAGCGTCCGCTTTTTGCAGTACGACCGGATCGGACTGCTTCTGCTTAACGGTGAGCTGGGTTACATCCGCCGCATTGACTTTGAGGATCACCGGCGCGGCACTGGCCGAGGTGGCCGCGTTGTCTTCAGGCGGCTTGCGGTGCTGCGACCAGTAAAGGACCCCGGCGAGCCCGGCGAGAATAACCACTGCAACGATCAAACCGCGGAAATTCATAAGCCAGGCTCTACCGTCTCTTCCACCAGACCATGGTTCCGGCGATCACCACGATCAGAGGCAGCACAAATTGGCTGACAGTCCGCACCAGGATCAATTGTGCCCGGGTCATGGTGATGCGGCGGTCTTCCGGCGGTTTGGGGCGAATGGAGATCAGGTCTTCGTCGGAGGAAAGCCAGTTCACTGCATTCAATGCCAGGTCGCCATTGCCGTTGAAGCCAAGGAAGCGGTTGGCCGCCCAGGAGGAGCTGCCGATGACCACGAAGCGGCCCTCCGAGTTGGGCTTGCCGGTGTTGTACGTGCCCGCCGCAGCAATGGTGAACGGTCCCTTCCGGTTCCTGGGATCGGCGACACTCACTTCGGCGGAACTCAGATTGCTAGTAGCCAGGCTGCTCCCCGAAGAATCGAACAACTTCTGCACGCTGGTCTTGCCGGTATCCTTTATATCCAGTGAACGGGAGAGGGGAATGCCCACTGCGCTTCCCCGCATGTCAGAGACAATCGGCTGGGAAGCGTAAGTGGTGACCAGCACCACCTGGGGACCAAGTCCGGCAAGCTGCCCCACAGGGTTCAGGTCGAGGATCATATTTTTGTCCAGGGTCACGCCCCAGCTCTCCAGCACGCTGGTGAGCGCATCATTCGCGGCGATCTCAGAGCTCCCGAACTGAATCGGCGGATCGAGCATGAATAACGCCCGGCCGCCGCCTTCGACATAGGTTCTTGATCGCGTCTATTTCGGGCTGCTGGTAATCGTGCGTAGGGCCCGCGATGACCACCGTCGTGCAGTCGGCCGGCACCACAGATTGTTGCAGCAAATCGATGGACTTCGACTGGTATTCATCCCGGGCCACAGAGATCTTTAAAGTGGGAAAGGCCATCGCGCTCGGTGTTGTCGATCTGATGCTCTCCACTGCCGGTCACGAAGCAGACAGTGCGGGTCGTGCCCTTGAGATCGCGGATGAAGGCGCCGGTGATGCCCTCCTCCGTCATGTCTTTCGCAATCTCTTTCTTGGCGCCCACCTGCACCACCGCGGTGCCGAAGTTGCGAATGCCCGCCGCGCGCGCTAACTCCGGACTCTTATCCGGATCGACATACGCGACGTGTATTTTGGTGGAGAGGTTCGCATACTCGTCGAGCAGATCTTTCCCTTCCTGGAAGTGCGTGCTTTGGTTGTAGTAAGTGATGGTTGCATTCTGCTTCAGCCCCTTTACGATTTTTTGTGTCTGTTCAGAGAGGCTATATCGCTTATTCGATGTGGTGTCGAAGGACTTGTTGTAGCGGTTCGCCAGGATGTTCACCACCACCAGGATGGCGAGCACAACCAGCAGATAGATGCCCGCGTATGCGCCGTACCTGGTCTGTCTTGCTTTAAGCCACTGACTCGCCATCTACGACCTCCAACGCAGGGATTCCATCGAGCGCGCGGTGAGAAAGAGCCCGAGGAAAATCCCGCTGAGATAAAAGATGACGTCTTTCGAGTCGATCACTCCCCTGGCGAAGGAGTCGAAGTGGGTAATGACGGAGAGATAGGCAAGCACCCGCGCCCAGGTGGACGAATCATAGCCGCTGGACCACTCCAGCACCCACAGCAGGAGGCAAACGCCAAAGGTGGCGGCGCCGGCAATGATCTGGTTCCTGGTCAGTGTCGAAATAAAGGTTCCCAGCGCAAGCAGCGTGCCTCCCTGGAGCAGCAGGCCCAGATAGCCTACGGCCAGCGGCTTCCAATCCGGGTTGCCGTAGCGGAAGAGAAAGGCAAAATTGAGCGCGGTAAACAGCAGCAGACACGCGTAGAGGATCATGGCCGCGAGCCACTTGCCCAGGATGACTTCCACATCTCGGATCGGGGAGGTGGTCAGCAGTTCAATCGTCCCGGTGCGCTTCTCCTCGGCAAAGAGGCGCATGGTGATCATGGGGATGAAGAATAGCCCGACAACGCTGACGTTGGAGAGCAGGGGCCGGATGATCTGCTCGTTCACGTTCATGGGGAATGCCTGGCCGCGCAGCTGCATCTCCATTCCCTCGATCACGAAATAACCGAGCGCATTCCAGAAGAAGAAGCCGAAGATCAGGCCGAACATGGTCAACAGCAGATAGGCGACGGGAGATACGAAATAACTCCGCAGTTCTTTACTGCAAATGGTCCAGGTATTTCTCATGCTTGCGGCTCATTCGGAGTAGTTTTCTCAGTCTCAACCGGCGCCTCGCTGCCGGTGAGTTGGAGGAAGATCTCTTCCAGGCTTCTTGCGGCCGGACGAAGTTCATAGAGATCCCAGCCGGAAGCGACCACGGCACGCGCCAGGTCTCCTCGCTCCAACTGTCCCTTTTGGCTCTCCACTTCAAAGACCAGGCCTTGCTCTTTGCGCTCGGTACACGACACGCGGCTGACTCCGGGGATACCTTCGAGTTTCTGTTGCACCAGCACGGATTCCGGCTGGCCATCGCGGCCCGCAATCTCGATCAGAAGAGTTTCGGCGCCGCGCGTCCGGGCCTGCAGGTTGCGCACCGAATCGGTCGCTACCAGCTTGCCCTTGTTGATGATGATGACCTGCTCGCAGGTCTGTTCGACCTCCGGCAGGATATGGGTGCTGAGGATGATGGTGTGGTCGCCGGCCAGGCTCTTGATCAGGTCGCGGGTTTCATTGATCTGCTTGGGATCGAGGCCCGCCGTGGGCTCGTCAAGGATCAACACATCAGGGTTATGAATGATGGCCTGCGCCAGCCCCACTCGTTGGCGATAGCCTTTGGAGAGTTTGCCCAGTAGCTTGGTCTTTACATCCGCCACAAAGCAGCGGTCGCAAACATAGTCGACTCGCTTTTGCAGATCATTTCCTGACAAGGCCTTTCAGCTTGCCCACGAAGCGCAGATATTCGACCGTCTCCATCTCGGGATAGAGGGGAGGGGTCTCGGGCAGGTATCCGATGCGCTTCTTGACCTCGAAGGGCTGCTCAAGAACATCGAAGCCGGCAACCGAAGCCGTACCTGCCGATGGGGGGAGAAAGCAAGTGAGAATGCGCATTGTCGTTGTCTTCCCCGCGCCATTGGGCCCGAGAAATCCAACAATCTGGCCCTTGGCTACGGAGAATGAAATGTGATCGACCGCGACCGCGCGAGCGTACCTTTTTGTAACGTCTTTAACTATGATCATCGCTTATAAGGGAGACGTTTTTCGATAGTGGTGATCAATCGGTCTCGACAACTCCACCACAAGCGCTGCAGAAACCACAAACAACATCCTAAAAAGGAGGCTTTGCCGATGTCAATCTCCTAGGACTGTCCAGTCTCCTTTAACAGGAGTAGTAACCTACTCAGTGCAGCAGAATTCGCATCAACTTTCCTCTTTTCGCATCCTTTATGGCGAGTTGTCTGCCGCTCATCGGGCCTGTGTTGAAAGCCGAAAACGTGATCGTCACCGCCCTCGTACAGGCTACACCAAACCTATAAGGACCGAATGAGCGCCGCCGCAGCTAGCACACTGACGCAGGCAGACCATGATTGGAAGCCCAAAACAAACCCCTGGCTGATCGCCTTTGTGGTTTCGTTAGCGGCATTCATGGAAGTGCTCGATACCAGTATTGCCAACGTGGCCCTGCCCCATATCGCGGGAAACCTGGGCGCCAGCCAGGACCAGAGCACCTGGGTCCTCACTTCCTACCTGGTCTCGAATGCCATCGTTCTACCCATTAGCGGCTGGCTGGTGAGCGTCTTCGGGCGCAAGCGGTTCTTCATGACCTGCATCGTCATCTTCACCATCAGTTCTCTTGCCTGCGGCATCGCGCCCAGCCTGGGGATTCTGTTGGTCGCCCGCGTAGTGCAGGGTGGCGGAGGGGGCGGTTTGCAGCCGATGGCGCAGGCGATTCTCGCAGACACCTTTCCGCCCCGCCTGCGTGGGCTGGCCTTTTCGCTGTATGGGGTGACGGCGATCTTCGCGCCTTCAATTGGCCCGACGCTTGGCGGTTGGATCACCGACAACTACACCTGGCGCTGGATTTTTCTGATGAACCTGCCGGTGGGTATCCTGGCGATTATTTTGGTCTACCAGCTGGTGGAAGATCCGCCCTATCTCACCCGGGCGCGGGCTCTGGGCAGGCGTGTCAAGCTCGACTACGTTGGTTTCTCCTTGCTTGCCTTGGGCGTAGGCGCTTTGCAGATTCTGCTCGACAAGGGTCAGGAAGACGATTGGTTTGGCTCTCACTTTATTGTCACCTTGACTGTGATTGCCACTGTCTGCCTGTCGACGCTGGTCATTTGGGAGTTCTATCAGAAGAACCCAATCGTGGATGTAAGGCTGTTTGGGCATTTCAATTTCGCTACCTCCAGCATGATGATGTTCGTGGTGGGCGGCATGTCGTTTGCGACCACCGTGCTGGTGCCACAGTTTCTGCAAGCCAACATGGGGTACACAGCGGAGTCGGCGGGCATGGTGCTTTCCGCAGCGGGTTTTGTTTTGTTGGGGGCATTGCCATTCATCGGCATGCTGGCGGGCCGCTTTCAGGGTCGTTATCTGATCGCCACGGGATGGCTGTTGCTAACCGGCAGCATGTTCCTATCGACCCGGCGAATCGACTTGCTGATTAGTTTCAGCTCGGCTACCTGGCTGCGCATCGCCCAATACGCGCCTTTAGGCCTGGTCTTTATCCCTACCACCGCCGCTGCTTATTACGGCATGCCCAAGGATAAGAACAACGCCATTGCCGGGTTGGTGAACTTCATGCGCAATATCGGCGCCAGTGTGGGGACCTCCGTGGTCACCACGGTGCTCGCGCGGCGCGACCAGTTCCACCAGGAGAGGATCGGCAGCAATATTACAGCGGGCAATCCAGCCTTCCGCAGCACGGTAAACGGCCTGGCAGAACAGTTGCGGCAGAGCGGCTTTAGTGCCCACGATGCGCTCAATCATGCTTACGGGCAAGTTTATCGAACACTTCAACTACAGGCTTCCACTCTTTCGTATATCGATACATTCTGGCTGCTGACGGTGGCCGCCGGCTCCATGTTCTGCCTGACGTTTTTCTTGCAGGGGAACGATCCGCGCGGCGGCGAGAAGGTCGTCGC
Organism: uncultured Acidobacteriaceae bacterium; assembly: GCA_963787145.1. Taxonomy (GTDB): domain Bacteria; phylum Acidobacteriota; class Terriglobia; order Terriglobales; family Acidobacteriaceae; genus PALSA-350. Next base: position 71,313 of record CAWBBY010000028.1, on the reverse strand, counting down.
CCACTAAGCGAAAGACGCGGTTGAGTCGAGAGGATCGCCGATGTTAGGCTCCGGAGATGGAACCAGTCGTTGGAGCTACTCTGGATGCACATGGAATGTTGGCTGTCGCCCTGGAACAAGCGCGCATTGGATTTGCCGAGGGTGGCGTCCCCGTGGGCGGAGCTATCTTCCACACCGACGGCACTCTATTGGGGGTGGGGCACAACCGCCTGGTGCAGGAAGGCAATGGGTCGTTGCACGGGGAGACGGATGCCTTTCGCGCTGCTGGACGCCGGCCGACATGGCATGACACCATCCTGGTCACCACGCTGGCTCCGTGCTGGTACTGCAGCGGCTTGATCTATCAGTTTCGCTTCCGCCAGGTGATCGTGGGCGATAGCGTCAATGCCCAGGGCGGCATGCACTGGCTCCGCGAGCAGGGCATCGATATCGTCGACCTGCACTCACAGGAGTGTATCGACCTGATCGCCGAGTTTCAGCGCATCCGTCCGGATCTATGGAAAGAGTGCATCGGCGAAGCCTGAGCGGATTATTGGCCGCACTCCGCCAGCGGTGCAAGATTGCGGCCGTAGTGACGCAGCGCGTCCTGGAGCGTGGACGCGGTATGTGCCCAGGTCTCATCGGCGGCGTCCACGTGTCCGTGTAGGCCGGTGAAGAGGAGAGTTTTGCTGCTGCCGCAAACCTCCAGCCGCTCAGAGGGATGACCGGGCTCCATCTTTTCCAGCAAATCAGGGTCGCCATAGAGAGGTTCGCCCCCTACCATCACCAGCGTCACCTGGGCCGCGGTTGCGTGAGTCAGCGTCCAGTAGGCGTCGTGCTTTGCAGAGCCTGTCTCCGGACGAAGGACCAGCACGTCGGCATCGTGGCCGGGCTCGAGAGCGCCCAGGCGATTGCTTGCCCCAATCAGGTCCGCGGGGACTGAGGTAGCCATGGCAACCAGCTCGCGATCGCTAAAGAGAGGGGGCTTCTGGGTGTCGTTCCAGGCGGCGGCGTAGTTCAATTCGGCGAGCAGACCGTCGCTGCCGGTGGGACTCCAGTCTGGCGCCACCGCGATCTTGACGTGAGCCGCATTGGCGGCTGCCACATCGGCGGTACTGCCATAAAGCTCGAGATTGCTCCGTGGTGACCAAATCAGGCTGACTCCATGAGCGGCCATCTCCACGAAATTCTCAGGTTGCAGTGCGCCGCCATGAATCAGCGCGACCCCGGGAATCAGCAAGCCGCGTCCCTTCAGCATGACGAACTCTCGCGCCGCGGATGCGTCCTGGTGACCGCCTTCGCTGAGATGAATCAAGAAGGCATGCAGCTGATGGTTTGCCAGCCCCTGGCGAATGGGGGCGAGGTCGCTTTCAGACATCTGCAGGGGAAATACGTTGTACGCGACATGCCATTCGTCTTCGCTGTCGAGATTATGCGCGAGACCGGTACTGCAGGCCTCGGCCAGGCTGCCGACCGCGGAGGTCTCGCCTTCGGAGAGCGCTTTGACTTCGGCGTAGCGCTCCATCTCGCATTCGAGGCCGTCTGCCACCATCGAGGCATGCGGGGACTCGATCAAAGTCTGGTAAATCGGCTTTTGCTGCCAGTCGTAGCGGTTGCCGAACTCGCTCGAAGGATGCCAGCGAGGAAAAACATTGTAGGTGAGGTGGTTGTGCAGGTCGATGAGCCCGGGCGCGATGACCCCATGGGTATCGATAACAGTTGCATTCTTCGGCAGCTTCACCTTGGCCCCGACGGCTATGATTTTGTTTTGCTGAATCAGGATGGTTCCATCTTCGACGATGCCGGCGGGCGTGACCAGGGTGCCGCGCAAGGCGTAGCCGGGTTCCGCCGATTGCGCCCATAAGTAGTGGAAGCCAAACAGGCACACGGATAACCCCAGCGCTCCTACAGGTTCGGAAGGTGTTTGCCATGTGTTTCATGGTAAAGTCTGCTCCTGTTTCATGCCGAAATCATGCATCAATTGCCATAGAATCATGCGGTGGACCAGTCAACCGACCCTTTACTGAAGTGGCGCAAGGAATTCCCCATCCTCGGCCACACGACCTACATGATCAGCCACTCGCTCGGCGCCATGCCGCGGCGGACCTTCGCCGCCCTGCAGGAATTCGGCGAGACCTGGGCAACGCGTGGCATACGCGCCTGGGAGGAGGGCTGGTGGGAGCTACCGGTCACCATCGGTAGCCTGGTCGGCTCGATTATCGGTGCTGCGCCCGGGGAAGTGGTGATGCAGCAGAACGTCTCTATATGCCAATGGATCGTTGCCTCGTGCTTCGATTGGCGCGGCCCACGCAACAAGCTGGTCACCGACGGGCTGAATTTCGCTTCCAACGATTACATCTATCACGGTCTCGAACGCCAGGGCGCCCGCGTCTGCTCGGTCGCCTCCGCCGACGGCATGACCCTGGAACTCGAAGACATGCTGGCAGCGATCGACGAGCAAACACAGTTGGTTTCAGTCTCCCACGTCGCATTCCGTAGCTCGTATGTGCAGGATCTGGCCGCGATCACCCAGCGTGCGCACGAAGTCGGCGCGTATATCGTTGCCGACCTCTATCAGTCCGCCGGCATCCTCCCCATCGATGTTCGCGCTCTCGATTTGGATTTTGCGACGGGTGGTTCCGTGAAGTGGCTGTGCGCCGGGCCCGGCGCGGGGTATCTGTATGTAAGGCGCGATCTGTGGCCGAGCCTGGAGCCGGCCGCAACCGGATGGATGGCGCATCGGGAACCCTTCGCGTTTGAAGCCGGACCGATTCACTATGCGGACGATAGTTTCCGCTTTCTGAACGGCACGCCTAACGTGCCGGCGCTCTATTCGGCGCGCTCCGGATACGAGATCATCAACCAGATAGGCGTGGCGGCAATTCGCGAAAAATCCGTGCGCCAGACGACTCGTCTCATCGAGTTGGCCGACGAGGCAGGCATTGCCTTGCGGACCTGCCGCGAGCCGCAACGGCGGGGCGGAGTGGTGATTCTCGATGTGCCCAACGGCAAGGAAGTCACCAGGGAATTGGGGCGGCGCGAAGTGCTGGTCGACTACCGGCCCGGCGCCGGGATACGCATCTCGCCGCATTTCTACACCACCGACGAGGAGCTAGAGCACACGATTCACGAGATACGCGAAACCGCTATTCGTCTGAGTGCCTCAACCTCCGGCGTGATGTGACGCCGTCAACAACCGGAATGCTTACCGTTCTCTTGCCAGCAGCACCCTGCCCAGCGGGATCAGCATACGTCCGGGGTTGGCTGCGAGCCGCATCGTTGTGCCAGATTCCAGGTTTTCGATGAATTGACCCGCCCGCGAGTCGTCCCGGCCGCCGTTCAGACCACGGGCAAGGGTACGGAAGACAGAGGCGCGCGAGAAGGCCGCCCAGCGAGCCGCGAATCTCTGGGCATTTCCATCCCGTTCAAAATCCGACCAGAAATGGTCCTCCCCGAAAAAGATATCCAACTCCTCCAGGCGGAGACTCCCAAAGCGGCCTTCCGCTCCGAAGGGAGCTAGAAAGTCTGCTCGGCTGCGGCCAACGGTGGGGATAACCATCCGCCGCATTTCTTCGCCACTGAGGAAACCGCTCTCGACCATGTCGACGAGCGCGGCGCACATGGCGTTGAGCAAAGGGCGATAACCAAACTCTCCGTCCTGATCGACCGCCATCGTCATGACGGCGAGCTTGGCTCCCGGGCACAGCTCGCGTTCCCTGTGGGTGAGAAACTGCTGCCAATCCTCTGCGGCTTGCCTGGAAAACGCAGCCCGCGCCGGCGCATCATGGCTAAAGGCAACCTGCACTTGATCGGGAATGGGGCATGGGGCGCGGCTCAGCCATTGCACCGCCCAGGAACTCCACGCCAGCGTCACGGTGCTCGTGGGAAGGACTTGCTCATAGAAAGATCGTCCGACACCCGATGCGAAGACCGCATGATCCCTGCGCAAGTAGCTGTTCGGGTCGCTGTTCAATAGTTCGAATAACACTGAGAAATCGTTCTCGGGCAAGTCGGTGTGAACGACAGAGATTGCGCGGTCCGGCCCGATTCGTTCCCTGAGGATGGCGATCGCTGCGCCCAGTGGCAGCAGAGAATTGTGACCTTCCGAGGAACCGTAGTCGGCGATTACGATCGGCAGTGATCCAGCCGGCAGTGCGACCGTCCTCGCGGCGTGCTCCAGCATGGGAACGGCGGGGGAAAGTCCCGCAGCCTGTACCTGCGAGCTTCGGTTGTATCCGCCCTGCCCTTCCATCGCAGCCGGCGTCATGAAGCCCGGATTTTCGGGCATGGTTCTTCTCCTGGTGCGCGAGACCAGCATAGTTCATTCGCTTTAGTCGCAAAATGACCATTCCCGAATCTCGTCCTGCCGATCCCATCCACGCGCTTGATCAGCGGAACTAACCCACTACATCGTGCCTTTCTTAGCGTTACGCGGATCGTCGGCAGGATTCACGTAGTTGAATTCCACAGGGCCCTGTCCATAGAGCACAATAATTGTTTCTTGAGCCGTCGTGTAGGCAAAGTGATTCATGCCGGCAGGCATCAGCGCGAAGCCGCAGTAGCGAGGGTTTTGTTGGTGGCGGCGCCCTTGGCCAGCGCATCGCCAGCCACACCGCGATACGAGCCGCCGCGGCGTGATCGCCGCTTGTCAGATACAGGCGATAGGCGCGCTCGCGGGCATCGAACACAAGATCGGCGAGGTCGAGCCACCAGGCGGCCTTGCCCAAACCCTCAAGCGCCTCGGGAATCTCACGTATGCGACGTGCCGCTTCGAAAGCCGCGCGAGCTTCTGCCCAAGCGCCGCGTTCAAGCGCTTCATCGCCGGGAACGCACTCAGGTGGCCGGGGTAAAGACATGGGGCTGGCTTACAATCTTAGCGCGGGAGCCTTCCTTCGCATCCGAGCCCAACCAGGTAACAACGCATGCCCAAGCGCAGCGCAGGTCTGCTGATGTACCGGCGGCATAATCGCCAGATGGAAGTCTTTCTGGTGCACCCGGGCGGGCCATTCTGGGCGAAAAAGGATTTGGGCGCCTGGTCTATTTCTAAAGGTGAGTACGTGGAAGGAGAGCTTCCGCTCGAAGCGGCGCGGCGTGAATTTGAGGAGGAGACGGGATTTGCTGCGACAGGAGATTTCCTCGAACTGGGCGCTGTGCAGCAGGCAGGCGGCAAGGTAGTGTCGGCCTGGGCCTTCGAGGGAGATTGCGACCCCAGTAAGCTAATCAGCAATCGCTGCGAAATCGAGTGGCCGCCGCGATCCGGACGCCAGATCGAGATTCCTGAAGTGGATCGAGGAGATTGGTTTTCCATCGCTGAGGCGAAAGAGCGCATTCTGAAAAGCCAGGCGCCTTTTCTTGAAAGGCTCTCCGGTTTGTTGAGCCCTCGCGGAACGCCTGAGGAGTAGCACCTACACTCTCTGATATGCGCCTTTTTGCCGGGATCCCACTCGCAGCCGCGGTGATCGACGAGCTCTCTACGATCTCCGTACGGCTGCGATCGAGCGCCGACGGCCTGCGCTGGTCCGCGCCGGAATCCTGGCACATCACACTGCAGTTTTTGGGGAATACCGGCCAGGAACAATACGAGTGCACGGTCGCGCGACTACGCGAGTTCCGTTCGCCCACCGTTCCTATTCAACTGGAGGGCCTGGGTCTCTTTGAGCGCGCTGGAGTTTTTTTCGCAGGCGTTAGTCTCACGCCTGAACTGCGGGCACTGCAACAACGTGTCACTGCGGCGACGGGCCTTTGCGGATTCATCCCCGAGACCCGCCCTTATCATCCCCACGTGACTCTCGCACGCACCAAAGGCAAAGGACGAACGCACGGACTCCACGAACTGAAATCCAAGATTCACCGCGAGCCTGCATTTACGAGTTTTGTCGCTGAGGAATTCGTTCTTTACGAAAGCGTGACCAGGCCCACTGGAGCTCTCTATGAAGTGCGCGAGCGCTTTCCCTTCAGATAAATGGATCGACTTGGGGTTAAGTGGAACTGCAGGTCCCTCGGCTACCTCCGGATTTCCTGTCAGGCTTGGTGGCTTCGGTGAACCTCATGCGGCTTTCCTCAAACGTAGTAGGAAATCCGGAGTACGCTCGGGATGACAAAGTGGAGGACGGTGACTCTTGTTAGGAGCCGTCAGATCGGATGGACAGAAAGAAACAGCAGGCCGGGATGACAAATTCGTTTTTAAAACTCGATCACTTCGAGGGAACAATCAATAAAGTCACAGCCTCTCGGGATGACAACGGGTGGGTTGTGCTTCCATGATCAATTGACTAGTGGCTGAAAGAGCCGCAGGGAAGCATTCGTGGCAAGTGCCGTTTCTTCAACCCGGGATGAATCGCATTTTCTGAAACTGCGCGAACATGCGCAGGAGCATTTCTTCGGTATCCATCGCTTCATGAAAACCGAATCGCCGCGCTTTCGTCATATCCGACATCACGTCGTATTCCAAATTGAAGACCGCTTCGCCGAACTGCCATGACGCTGCGTCCCGGAATGAATAAGGCAGCAGGCCGTATTTCTTGACCATGGCATCCCACAACGGCCCTTTGTCAGACATGAATTGCGCCAGCGGGAAACGTTGCGGGGGCGCGTAGGGCATTTTGAAAAACTCCGCCAGCCGCGGCCAGAGATGCTGCCAGCGATGGAAGTCGCCGTTGGTAATGTTGAATCCTTGCCCGCTGCAGCCGTCACTCTCCGCCGCCCACACCATGGCTTTGGCCAGCAACTCGGCGTCGGTCATTTCCATGAGTACTCCGTAGGACGCACTCGAGCCCGGATAGCGAAGAGGCAAGCCCATCTCCTTACACAGCGAGGCGTATACCGCAATCACGGTGGCCATGTTCATGGGATTACCCACGGCAAAGCCGCAAATGCAGGAGGGGCGCAACGCCGTCCAGGACCAGGATTTTCCTGCGCAGCGCGCCACAAGATAATCCTCCTGGTCATAGTAAAAATTCGGCGGCATATGCCGCGGGTCGCTCTCCTTCGCCGGGGTTTTGTACGGACCCAAGTGCGCGCCGTAGTACTTGGCTCCTTCCAGCAACACGACCTTGCGTAAGCCACTAGACGAGCGCTCCACCGCTTCCACTGTGTTTTGCAGCATGGCCAGGTTAGGCGCAATTTCTTCAAAGAAATTCCCTACCATCTGCAGCGCGGCGTAGAAGATGTGCGTAACCTTCCCCAGCTCACTCATGCATGCATCCACAGCAGACCTATCTAACAGATCGATTGCGACATACCGGGCCGGCGTTTCAAACTCCGGCTTGCGTCGAGACAGCCCGATGACTTCCCAATCACCAAGCGCCACCAGATGATTGACCAGCGTTCGTCCACTGACCCCCAGCGCTCCTGCGACCAATGCTTTTTTCATAGGAAATATGCCTACCTAGTGTAGTGCGTCAGCCGTCGTCAGCTCAGCCCATAATCGCAGGGCTGAAGTCCAGAGAGTTCCTTTGTAAAATTTGATATTTTTGGGTCGTTTTGCGGATTGGCAACTCAGCGGGGGTGGACAAAGGGGTTCTTTATTGTTGAGAAACCCACTCCCAGGTCTGGAACAGAATTGAACAGGGGGACATAAGGGGTCGGTCGCGCGGCTTCCGAGGGGGTGCGGTTCGCGACGGTGGACGGACTGGGGCCAGGTTGCGGAGGCGCCTCTGCCACCGAGTGGGCAGGGGCGGATTTCTTGTCTGAAGAGACGGCAAGACGGTCGACGGCGCGACGGTCGGGGATGAAGTTTTGCATGGCGATGATCATGGAGATGGCCTTGACTTGGCCGGTGATGCTGCCTCGGGTCATTTCGGGGCTGAGGTCGGCAATTTCCCAGAGGCGGGCTAGAACTCGTTCTCGGTCCAGGTTCAGCCGGTGCTGTCCCTCCGCGGCACGCCGGGACAGGTCGGCTTCTTGCTGGACAAGCTGTTGCTGCACGGCGGCGCGGTGCTCGAGCATGTAGGCGCGGACACGGGGCTTGGATTTGGTATAGGCGGCGGGGTCGGGGTTGAGGCCGACGGCTTCGGCGGCATGACGGTCGGTCATCGTGCCAGAGAGGACCAGTCGGGCAAAGGCTATTTCCTGATCGGTGATGGGGTCGCTGACTTTATTTTTGGGCATAGGTGGCTCCTAAAATTTGAGACTGGAATTTGAGAGAAGCTATAGGCAATAAAAAATCCCGCCGCAGCGAGATGCTTGGATTGCCTTATTTTGTGACAGGGATTGGGTGTGACACCGGACAGCGTTAAAACTGTCCTTCGCTCGCGCTTAGGCCGAAACTACCGGCAACTGCCGACCAGTGGGAGGTGGCGAGAACCGCCCGCTGTGCCGAAATCGTCTACTAACAGGATACAGCGCTGCGGAATCGGATTTGGCCGCCGAGACTCTTTTCTTGAGTCGCCGGTCATCGTTTCGGAGGTTACTTTTGGTTGGCTAGTGACCTGCAGCCTTTGGGGCTGGGCCAGCAATACTCGCGTCTATCAGGGACGCAGTACGCTAGTCCGTGGCGAAATCGGCTTTTTGCGTCCTTCGGCGGCGAAAAAGACTCCATGGCCACAGGCTCTTTGGGCTCTCGGGGCGGTAGACGAGGTTCCCCGGAACCTGCAGATCGATCAGTGTCCCGCCCTCGCTGGAGGAGCGAACGCGCAATTCGCCACGCATTTTGTCCGCGCGCTCCCGCATGCCCGGAAGGCCCCAGTGGCCCTTGCGATAACCCGTTTTCAGCACACCCTCATCGATGCCGCGGCCGTTATCCCGCACGCGCACGTGCAGAGCACCGGGCTGGTACGAGATCTCAGCCACAATATTCTGCGCGCCGGAGTGGGTGAAGGCGTTGGTCAACGCCTCCCGCCCAATGAGCAGAACTTCCTCCTGCACGATTTCGTCCAGCGGCCGCGGACGGCCCTCCACGGAGATTTCGAAGTTCGCCGGGTGAATGGTGCGCAGCTGATTACCAGTCTCGGCCAGGGCGTCCGCCAGGTTGGTGCTGTCGATCCGGCGGCTGCGAAGATTCAGTACTCGTTCGCGCCCCTCCTGCATCACCCTGTCGGATTGCTTCAAGGCCTCATCCAGGGCCTCCCGAGCAGGATCATCGGCAGGCAGGCGGCTGGCGGCGGTGTGAAAGCGGAGGGTCAGCCCGAACAGGCTTTGCAAAAGGGTATCGTGCAGCTCCCTGGCGATGCGCTCGCGCTCCGCCACTCGTTCGGCGAGCCGCCCCTGAAGCTGATGTGCGATGCTCCGGATGCGGAGACGGATCGCCCACCACAGGAGGGCGCCGGCTGCGAGCAACACCAGCGCCGTGAACCACCACGTCTGATAGAAAGCCGGTTTGATCGAAACGCCGAGACTCGCTCCAGTCTCATTCCATACGCCATCGTTGTTGCAGGCGATCACGTGAAATCGATAGTGTCCCGGAGGCAGCCGGGTGTAGAAGGCCTGGCGGCGCGTTCCCGCGTCCTGCCATTCGGAATCGACACCATCGAGCTTGTAACGGAACAGCACCCGGTCGGGAATCGCCAGGCTAAGCGCGGTGTAGTCAATCTCCAGCCTCTCGGTATGCGCAGGAAGCGTGAAGTCGCTGGAACCAGGGTAGGTCTTTCCGTTGGAGGTGATGGAGGAGATCAGCACTGGGGGCGGTAAGCGGTTGCGATTCTTGTGCAGCGTTGCCGGATCGAGCCAGGCGACGCCCCGGGTGGTGGCAAACCACATCCGGCCGTCCTGCGATTCCGCCAGTGACGGTTCTGGGGTGCGTTCTGCGGAGAGCCCGCGGAGCCCATCCAGCGCATCGAGGCGCTCGCCGGCAACGGAGTAGCTCGGGTTGTGAAGCCATTTCGTCAGTTCGTCCGCCGAGACGTGGGTAATGCCGGAAGATCCATTCATCCAAAGTTCTCCGGTCTCCGTCTCCAACACGCCCGAGACTCTACCCGGCAGGTTTGGGTCTTTCCAACGCAAAACTTCAAAATGACCTTTGGAAAACAGCGAGACTCCGCCGGATCCACCGAGCCAGACGTGGTCGCCCCGGACCGATAACGTAGTCTCCGAGACACCACGGGTACCGTTTGGAAAGGAGAATCGCTGGTAATGGCTTCCGTCCCATCGGATCAAGAAGTTGGAGAAACCAAACCAAACGTTTCCTGCCTCATCGCCCGTCAGTGCGCCGAGTACGCCAGGCTTCCTTTGGAGGGCATCGTTCTCTTTGGTCCACGACCCGCCCGTGAGATGGAACGTTCCTCCGGTCGCAGTCGAGATCCATAACTCATTGTTGCGATCGACCGCGAGAGAAATGATGGGGCCTAATTCCTCTTCCGGGTAGTGCATGGCTAAGAGCCGTGAACCTGAAAAATGCCAGAGGGAGTCACCGCCGGCCGACCAGATCGTTCCATTGCGATCGAGTCGAAGAGATATGGTTCCATGCGTCAGAGGAAAGCTGGTGACGCTGCCGTCAGCAGCCACATGGGTCAACGGCAGGCTCCTGTTGCCCGTCCATATGGAACCATGATCTCCGGCGACAATGCTGAAGTCGTGCTCCTCTGCCGGCGGAAGAGCCAAAGTGGAGAGAACGGAGAGGCGAAGCCTGTCGAGGCCGGAATTCGTTCCCACCCAAATGCTGCCCTCGCGATCGATCAACACCTTCCACACGGCGTCAGAGCTAAGTCCTCGTTTGGTGGTGAAGCTCTCTCCCGGAGCACTCGCCGTCGCCTGTAGCGTTGCCCATTGGTCAACATGATCAAACCGGCGCAGTCCTCTGTTACTCACGGCCCAAATAGAACCGTCTTTGGTGAAGGTAAAGTCACCGAATTTCACATCTTCCTTATATTTGTGACCTTTGCCGGACGTCGGTTTCAGGATGTGTGCGCCCCCTTGGTCGGTCACGCGGCGGAGGCCGTGATCGTCCGAAAGCCAGATGCAGCCATCGGGGGCTTCATGGAGGTAGGTGTCGTGGGTGAGAATGAAAGCGGCGGAGCTGGGGCCGGCGTCGTATTCCATTCGTTGGAATTTGGATTGACCGCGGGGCAGAAACAGGATCGCTCCGGCAAGGGTCCTCACCCAGACTGTTCCTTTATGGTCCACCAGGACGGCGGCGGGGAAACCACCAGGGTATCCATGTTCCGGGCCAATCTGCTCACAGACAGAACCGCGCATATGGAAGAGACCAGCCGACCCTTGCAGCCACAGGGAGCCGTCAAGGTCCTCGGCGATTCCTTCCATTTCCAAGACCGGGGTACAGCGCCGATCGGTATACGTGGTCAGCAGCCCATTTTTCCAGAAGAGGAGCCCGGCAGCCCGTGTCTTCAACCACACCCCTCCGGAGGAAGAGAGGAAGACAGCATGAATTTCGCTGTTGCGTACGGCCCCGTTGGTGGTTTCTTCGACGGATTGGAAGCGCACTCCGTCAAAGCGGAAGACCCCGGTCGAGGTGGTGAGCCAGAGGTATCCATCGGCCGCCTGCTGGATGTCAAAGACGGCTCCCAGGCCATTCTCTGAAGTCCACATATCGTGATGGAAGTCCGTTACCGCGGGACTCGATGCCCAGGCAGCTGATCCACGACCGCCGTCATGCAGCGTGAGTATGAGGGCCGCAGCGAAGAACCATTTGGTCTTCTGTAGTCTGACCATGAGCTAGGGACCCGGCAGATGCGGGGAGGTTGGCCAGCAAGGCAATGCCGACCGATTGCCACACTACGATGATTGTAGCTCCAGATGAGTGTAGGAGCCGGTCGCTGGGACCTTGAGGAAAGCAAACGGAAGTGGATTGATCGGCTACAGTGCCGCGTATTCTTTCTTCCCCGCCACCAGCATAGGCAAATCGGGGTCCGCGTCTTTCCAGGTCAACAGGAACGCCTCGTACGCCTTTTTGGCGTTGGCCTTGTCTCCGGCCATTGCATAAGCCCTCGCCAAGCCCAACTGCGCTTGGGCGTAGGTGCTCGGCATCGGCTCCTCTGGTCCAAGAAACGAGCCTCCCCGCGATTGCAATGCTGCTTGGAAAGCAGTCACTGCATGCGCGGCATCGTGCAGCTGCAGATAGGCCAAGCCCTGGAGATAAGATCCGGGATAATTCCAGTCGTATGGCTTCGCCGGCGCGGCCAATTCCACCGCTTGTTGCGGCTGGCCCGCGGCCAAAGCCACAAAGGCGCGGGCCAGCGGAACGAAGACATTTTGCAGCAACGTATCATCGGGCAGCTTGGCGTCCAATGCCTGCGCCATGGGGAGCGCGAGTGCTGCGTTGCCACATGCCGCGAACGCCAGCAGTGCGTATTCCTGCGTCTGCCTGCTCTTGTCCAAAGCCAGAGCCTGCTCGACCGCCGCCTGGTTGCCGTCACATAAGCCCGCGAGTCCTCGGCCGGCCGCGTTCATCAGAAGAACACCGGCCTGCACATCGGGAGCTTTCGCGTGACCAGCCTGCTCAAAGGCCTGGGCGAAAGTTGCTGCGGCCTGCCGGTATCTTCCGGCGAATTGTTGGGTAAACCCAAGGGCCTCGGCTACCAGGAAAGCATCGGGCAATCCCGCCGTTTGCGTCACAATCCGCTGTACTTCCTGCGGGTCTCCCATGAGGAAGTAAGCATACAGATGGGATTGCGCAGCGCTTGTGCTGCTGTCCATCCCCAGCCTCCGCGCTCGCTCGATCTCTCGCTGGCCCTCCGTCATCCTTCCCATCCCGATATAGTTGCCCACCAGATTCTGTGAGCTGATCGTGTCTTCGGGTTGCAGCTCTACCGCCTTTTGCGCAAAAGGCAAAGCCTTCTCATATTGGCCCATATAGACATACGCCGCATTGAGATTGACATAGCTGTCCAGTTGCCCGGGGTAAGTCAGGATGGACTCCTGCAGGGTCTCGACCACCTTGGCCAGGTTGCCGGTTACGTTCTGGTAGTAGTGGCCGGCTATGTAGAAGCGCTCGCGCTCACTCACATGCGTGGATAGCGCGAAGGCTCGGGCGAAGAACTGGTTGGCTTTTGCATATTGGCCCGAATTGATATAAACCACCCCCAGCCGCGCGCACGCCATGGCAAAGTTCGGGTCCAGCTCCAGGGCGCGCAGGTAGTGGCCTTCCGCCTCGGGGATATTCTGTCCCCTTTGGTGAGCCTCATCCCCCAGCGCGTAGGCGCGAAATGCTTCCAGCGATGGTGTGGTCGCCTGGCCGAAGGGCGTGTCCAGCTTCTTGATGCTGGCCAAGTCCTCACCCAGCTTGGCGCGCATTGCGGCGGCCGCCGAGGCGAGCGCGCCAAGAACCTGCTCCTTATCCGAGGCGGTTGCTTGTTCGCTGGCGATCTCGTCTCCGGTGGCGGTATTTTGCGCTGCCAGGGTAATTACGTACTCCTTGCCCAGGCTGGCGATGGTCCCGGTGAGAATTGCCTTCATGCCCTCGCGCTCGCCGATCTCCCGGGCAATCTCTGGCGTTATCGGCGTGCCGTCCGGCTTGCCCAGGTACTTTACGCTTTGCCTCAGGTGCTCCTGGCTCACGATGTTGATCACCGGGGACTGCTCCAGATCGATCTGCAATGCCTGGTTCAAGGTGGTGTCAAATACCGGATCGTGGGTCTTGTTTACAAAATCAGCCAGGATGATCGAGTCCTTCGCCAACTTTGGTGTAGGTGTTGCTTCCGCGGGAGCAGCGCCGCTTGCCACCGTTCCGCCAGGCGCCGCTTTTCCGTTCGGCCTTAGCTTCCACCATGCCAGGCCGCCCGCCACCACTAGGAGCAAAGCCAGTCCCATAGCAAGCAGCCATTTTCGGTTGGCGGGGCGCGCCGGAGGCTGCGCTACGGCCGTCGCCGCCGGTGTCGTTCCGCTCACCGCGGCGGCCACTCGACTGCTGGAACCGCGTGAAGCGCGCTCTTCCATGGCCTCGACCGTCTCCAGAGTCTCCAGGTCTTGCAGCAGATCTTCTGCGCTCTGGTATCGGTTCTCTCTGTCCTTGGCCAGTAGCCGGGCGACAATTCCATCGAGATCCTTCGGCATTGCCGGGTTTATCGTGCTCACCGGTGGTGGGTCTTCGCGAAGAAGGGCCACGAAGACCTCCGCGGTGCTCTCGCCGGCAAACGGCTTGCGCGCGGTGGCCATTTCGTAGATGACCGTGCCCAGGCTGAACAGGTCTGTGCGCGCATCCAGCGGCAGGCCCTTCGCCTGTTCCGGAGACATATAGGCCACCGTCCCTATAGTGCTTCCGGGGCTGGTCAGATCCAGCGCCGAGGCTTCCCCCGTCGCGGTCGCGTCCGCGGTGAAGGGACGTGTGTCGCCAGAGGCCGCCTCGCCCTGCTTCTTGGCCAGCCCAAAATCCAGAATCTTGATCTGCCGCCGGTCGCGTCCCATTTCGTTCACAAACAGATTTGCCGGCTTGATATCGCGATGAATGATGCCCTTGCTGTGCGCCGCAGCGAGCGCGGATGCCGACTGCTTGCTGAAGGCGATCACCTCGTGGGGACGCAATGGCCGTCCTGCCTTTGCCAGATACTGCTTCAGCGTCTCGCCGTGCAGCAGTTCCATGACCAGATAAGGCCGCCCGTCCTGCTCGCCGGCATCGAAGATGGCGCAGATGTTGGGATGGCTTAGCGTCGCCGCCGAGCGCGCTTCGCGCAGGAAACGCTCATGGGTGAGGTGCACGCGTGAGTGCGGAGTGGCGCCTTTGGGGGATGGGCTGCCTTCCGTATCTACTCCGAGAAAGCTCTCTGAAACCAGCTTGAGCGCGACCTCGCGCTCAAGGCGCGTGTCCATCGCACGGTACACCTCGCCCATCCCTCCCGAGCCAATCTTCTCGAGGACTTTGTGCGGGCCAAACTGTGTTCCCTCTGCGATTGTCATCTTTCCTAGCAGGGCAGCTGGATTTAAGTGGCTAAGTACGGTGCCAGCAGTCTATCAGCGCTACAGGATGCATGTACCCCTCATTCTGATAGCGATGGACTCAAACTCGGGAGGGCGCTGCGCCCGTTTCTACTGCCCTGTGGCAATACCACAGAAAATATGACATCCTGATGTGGCATTCACACAGGAGTGCTTGATGGCGGAATCGAAACTAGACCTATTGCAAGGTACGCTCGACCTGATGGTCCTGCAGACGCTGGTGACCATGGGGTCCATGCACGGCTACGGCATTGCCCGGCGTATCGAGCAGGTAAGCGGCGATGAGATTCTGCTGAACCAGGGCACCATCTACGCTTCGCTGGTGCGGCTGCAGCAGCGGGGATGGATTGCCGCGGAGTGGGGCACCTCCGATAACAACCGCAAGGCGAAGTACTACTCGATTACCAGGGGCGGCCGCAAGCAGCTGGCCGAAGATGCCGCGCACTGGCACAGATTGTCGCGGGTGATGGGCCGTGTGTTGGCCATGCCGGCGGAAGGGGAGCTGTGATGGGCGCCGTTCGCGAAGGACTGGAACGTCTGCGCTCTTTCTTTAAAAAACCGCAGCGGGATTCGGAATTGGATGCAGAGGTAGCGGAGCATCTCGAACTCGCGGTGGAAGAGAATATTCGCCACGGTATGACTGCGGAAGAGGCGCGGCGACAGGCGCTCATCCGCTTCGGCGGCGTGGTGCAGGCCAAGGAGCAGCAACGCGAGGCGCGTGGTTTGCCCTGGCTCGATGTGCTGCTGCAGGATCTGCGGTTCACTTTTCGCACCCTGGGCCGCGACCGCGGTTTTAGCGTGATTGCGGTGGTCATCCTGGGGTTGGGGATCGGCGCCAACATTACCGTGTTCAGCGTCGTGAACACGATCCTGCTACGGCCGCTGCCGTTGCGCAATCCGCAGGAACTGGTTCGGATTCTTTCCAAGGACCCCAAAGGTGGGGAATCCAGCATGACCTATTCCGCGGATGCCACCGAGGAATTTCAGCGGCTAAACCGGTCGTTCGAATCGATCTCGGGTTACTACGCCTTCTCCGGACCCGACAACCTCAAGCTCATGGGGCACGGTCAGCCGATGCCCGTCACCGGTCTGATGGTGGGGGGCAATTTCTTTCACACCCTCGGCGTGGAGCCGTCGCTGGGAAGGGTGTTCACGGCAGAGGAATGCCTGCACAACAGCCGCCCTGTGGTGTTGCTGAGCCACGCGTTTTGGAAACGGCAATACGGCGGCGATCGGAGCATCGTGGGCCAGGCGATCGATGTGAACTCCCAGCCGGTCACGGTGATTGGCGTGCTCCCGGAAAGCTTTGACTTTGGCTCCATCTTTTCTCCCGGTTACAAGGTGGATATGTACGGGCCGGTGATCTACGACGATATCCGCGACGAGGGCAATACCATGGCGCTGTTGGGCCGCCTGAAACCGGGAGTTAGCCTGGCGCAAGCACAGGCTGAAGCCGATCTCCTTTTTCCCACCTTGCATTTCAGTGTCAAGCATCCGGAGTATGGCGGAGGCTACACCGGCAATCCGTTGGGGTTGAAGGACTACGTGACGGGCAAGCTGCGGCGCTCGTTGATTGTGTTGTGGTGCGCCGTGGGCATGATTCTGCTCATTGTCTGCGTGAACCTATCGAACCTGCTGTTGGCGCGAGGAGCGGCGCGTAGCAAGGAGTTTGGCATGCGCACGGCTTTAGGCGCTACTCGGGGCCGGTTGCTGCGGCAGTTACTGACGGAGAGCCTGATCCTGTCGTTCGCGGGCGCCTTGTTAGGCTTGGGCATTGCACTTGGCATCACCATCTATCTCGCCCACCAGGGTTCGATCGCGCTGCCGCTGCTGAGCAGCGTGCATATCGATACAGCGGCGCTGGCCTGGACACTGCTGGTGGCGGTAACCGCGGCGGTTCTGTTCGGCCTTGTTCCCGGCCTCAGGATCTCCGGTGGCAACTTGCAGGAGTCGCTCAAAGACTCGGGTCATGGGGCGAGCGACGGCAAGAAGCATGATGGATTGCGCTCGGTGCTGATCATTTCCGAGATTGCCTTGGCCTGCGTGCTGCTGGTGGGCGCTGGATTATTGTTGCGGAGTTTTCTGCGCATCCTCGATGTCGATCTCGGTTTCGAGCCCAGCCGCGCCGCATCGATCAGTCTCGATTACAACGATGGCGGAGATCCGGCCAAGAGAAGCGTGTTCTGGCAGGAGGTTCTGCGCCAGGTGGAGGAGATTCCGGGAGTCGAGACTGCGGGCATCACGGACAATCTGCCCATGAGCCGGAATCGAAGCTGGGGCATTTCCGTAAAGGGCAAAAACTACCGCAAAGGGGAGTTGGAACCCCCCTTTGTGTACATTGTTTCGCCTGGGTACCTTAACGCGATTGGAATGCACCTGGTGAAGGGGCGCGACATTCGTTGGGACGACACGGATAAGAAAGTAGGAGTCGTCATTATTAATGAGACGATCGCACGCCGGCTTTGGCCGGGCGAAGACCCGATCGGCCGCATTGCGAATGTGATCGGCATGGATGCCCGCGTCATCGGAGTAGTGGCCGACGTCCGCGAGAGTAGCGTCGAAGGCAAGCCGGGTTGGCAAATGTACCTCTCCGGAGCCTCGCCGCAGTTTGGGCCAGATGGCGCACAGCTGGTGGTACGCACCAAGTTGCCGCCGGAAACGCTGGCTTCCTCGGTGATGAGCACGCTGCGGCAAATCAATCCGGGTCAGCCGGCGACAGAGTTCCGGCCGGTGCAACGGCTGGTGGATCATGTGGTTTCACCGCGCCGCTTCTTTGTGCTGTTGGTCGGCATCTTTGCCTTGCTGGGATTGATTTTGGCTTCGCTGGGAATTTATGGCGTGATCTCGTACTCGGTCACGCAGCGGACACAGGAGATCGGTATTCGCATGGCGCTCGGTGCAAGCCAGGGGCGGGTGCAGTTGGCCGTCATCGGGAAGACACTGTTGCTGGCACTGATCGGGATTGCAACCGGGACGGTTGCGTCCTTGGCAATCGCCGATCTCATTGCGTCGCTTCTCTTCGGAACGCCGGCCACCGATCGGGCTACGTTCCTGAGCATGACTTTGTTGCTGCTGATGGTGGCGCTCCTCGCCGGATATATACCGGCCCGAAGGGCTTCGCGCATCAACCCAATGATTGCGTTGCGCAACAATTGAAGCATGGGAAGATAAGCACCGCCGGGGTCCTTCGACTCCGCGCCACAAGCGCTCTGTCACGTGATCGATCTGTGAGGCGCTCCGCTCAGGATGACGATTTTGTGGGAGTATTGACGAAAAACACCCTTAACAAGTTAGCTCTTATGGGGGCTACGCCGCATCGCTTTCGGCCCAGGTACGATTTGGCGACGCCCGTCCTACTCCTTCTGACCTTGCTATGACACAGACTCCGCAGGGATGGCTGAAAGTTACCCAGGACATGGTCCTAGGTTGGCTGCCCCGAATCGCGAATAGTTCATTCCAGAGGTAGAGGTACCCCAGGATTGCATCCTGGGGGATTTTCAGCCGTCCCTTGGGACTGGTCCGTGACGTCGGATCCAGCCCAGGACTGCGTCCTGGGCTACTCTCAGCCGTCCCTTCGGGACTCAATTTGGAAAGAGCAGTTCTCACGCAGACTCTGACGGCGGTATGTAAAGGCTTTGCAACGAATTCGGCTTTAGCCACCGGGGGAACGGTTTCCGGCGCCGATGGAACACAACGCTAGAAGCGCCGGTCAATTTTGGGATACCAGGTGAGCTGGATGGCGGTGCTGGTATCGGAGTGGCGGCCGGGCTTGTAGAGCGGAATCAGCCATTGTTCGTACTGCACGTTGGCTTTCAACTCCACATCCGGTGTGAGGCGCTTGACCACATCGAAGCGGAAATCAGTTTGCGTGGTGCCTCCGGGAATAAAATCCTTGGCGGCTTTGTCACTGCGATAAGAAAGCTGAAGCCATTCACGGGGCGAGAGATGATAGGTGAGCCATGCCTGACCTCCCTTATCTTCACGCCCGATCCAGTCCCCCATCAGCAAGCCATTGCTGGTGTATCCGTTCCTCTGCACCACCTCGATGTACTGGTCCTGCCCACCGGTGCTGAGGCCGGTATCGGGATCGGTGGAGGCAGCTTCGGCGCGCAAGTCGAGTTTTGGCGCACCCGGAAAATGGGATAAGTAAAGGCCGGGGCGGATGGCGGCGTGGCGCGGTGCGGTGATGGGGAAGACGTCATCGTGTACTTCGGAATCGCAATAGAACGTCAGCCACTTGCGCAGATAGGGCAGGCGCCAGGAGAAGTCCACAGCGCTGAAGCGGGCGCCGGGGTCGTTGCGCGAGAACTTTTCCCCTCCGTTGGTGTCGCTGATGCTGTAGAAGCTATGCCAGAACGTACCCAGCGTAATGGGCGCGTGGTCCACGCCTCCCCAGATGACGGTGCGTTCAAATCCGAATTCAAAGTTAGGCGTGGGCTTGACAGAAAGTTTTTCTGCATGGACCCAGGGACTCACCGGATCGTTATGGCCCTTAAGCGGTCCCACGAAGAAGTCGTATCGGATCAGCCCTACGATGCGGGAGATGTACGGGATGTATAGCGGCTCAACGCGATCGATGCGAAAGCTCCAGATATTCTCCGCATTGTTGCTCCAGGCCATACCGCCGCCCACTCCGGGCCCGTACCAGTTGTCCATTTTTCCCAAGGAGATTTCGTTGCCGAAGATGTGGGCCGAGACATAGCCTTCGAGCACGGTGAAGTTGTTGACCGTTTCCACCGGGCCCAGTGGGATAGTGGTATTTTTGTAGAGAGGTACAGAGCTAAAGGTGGCGAAATCGTCGATGGTGGCCAGGACTTCTGATAAGGGAAGCGAATAGCCTTCCCACGACGGGGCATGCTGGAATTCTCCGCGAAAGTAAACGGAAAACATGCCGTAGTGTCCGCGCGTGCTGAAGCCGGTGTAGCTGTTGAGGCCGCTTGCGTAGGGGCGGCCAAAGTCGTTGACGTCGGTTTGGCCGAGATGGAAGCTGTCGCGCAAGGGCGTCCCGGCAATCCCCATGAATCCCTGGTACACCGAGTCGAGCCCGACTCGCCCATACCTTTGATCGAGAGGGATGCGCATATCGGGCTGCAGTTCCCTTTCGAGCGCGGTGTAAATGTCAATGGCCTCGTCGCTCGTACTGCCCGTGATCCTGTCTGAGCTTAGGTCCAGCATGTGGGCTACACTCAGACGCGTCCATGGACGCATACCGAGAAAGACGGTGTCTACAAAGCCCAGCCCATAGAGACGCATCACTGCCGGATACATCCAGCTGTCTAAAGGAATATAGGTGGAGCTCATGCCCTCGATCGATTTGAGCGGCTCGTAGGGCGCAAAGTGAATGGTGTCGCGCGAAGCGGGAAGTTGATCGGCAGACTGAGGCGCTGGAGCTGCGGCAGGCGGAGGCGTTTGCTGTGGGGCCGGTCCGGACTGGTTCTCCTGGGTCTGATCAGTTGTATCTATAGTCGAGGCGGCTGAGATTCCTGGGGTCAGTAAGACCAGCACACACAGAACAGCAAGGAATTCCACTTATACCTCAGAGACAAAAACGGTTGATGCCGGATAAAACCTGTGGCGGAGGCTACCGGGCCGAGAGACGTGACGAGAATCATTCACCTCTTTTCAAGCTAACGAAACGAGGTCCAAGGGTCAATCGTTTGCAGCAGGCTGAGAAGCGCGAAGATAACGGGGTAGGTGGCCGAGGGCGAACATTATTGCAGCGGCGCTCTCTGCGCTTTTTGCGCCGCCTTCAGGGCTGCGTCCAGTTTCTGCGAAAACTCATGCACCAGCTGGTTTTTCCAGCGCGGGTTGAAGAGTCTTTTGGTCTTCAGGTAGCGCTCCATATGGGTGAGAGGATCGCGTTCGCTGGGCCGCGCCGCCGAGTTCGCTACGCGTCGTTTGGTTGGACTGTACAGGCGATACGGCTTACCCTCCACCAGCACCGGGCCGCCGCCCTGGCGCGCGCGTTCCACGCTCTCGTAGGCTACGCGGAAGACGGCCACAACATCGTTGGCGTCTACAGTGATGATGGGAATACCGTAGCTCCGCGCTTTGCCGCCTGGATCGAATCCAGCAGTGGAATCTTTCTCTTCTTCATTCGGTTCGACACTGGCCGGGTCTGTACAGGGATTATCCTCTACGACAAAAATCATGGGTAGGCTCTTGTTCGCGGCCAATTCGAGCGCCTTATGCCAGCAACCCAGAGTGGTTGTTGCCTTATCGCCGAAAGCGACGACTACGTTGCTTTTCTTCTTCCGCTTGTTGGCCAAGGCCACGCTGGTCGCCAGATCGAGCTGCGTGTCCTGAGTAGGGGAGGGCATGATGATGTTGGCCGACTGGCCGTCCGCGGTGCTGCGGGCGTACATCTGGGCCACAATGTCGCCCAGCGGCACCCCCTTGACCAGGCTGGCGATCGAGTTGTGCGGCGCCAGGGCGATCGTGTCGTCGGGGCGCAGGTCAATGGCAAAACCGGTAGCAATCGCCTCCTGGCCCATCGAAGCCGCATAGAGGCCGGCAGATCGAGGCTGGCCGCGCAGCCGGCATGCACGTTCCGTAAGCATCCGGCATTGGACCATGGTGGCATAAAGCTGTTTTAGCTTGACGTCGCTGATCAGCGAGCCGCCGGTGGAGGCGGCCGCGGCCGTCCGGCCAACCTTACCAGCCATGGTTACGGTCTTCTCCTGACGAGTGAATGACGTGGAAGATTAAAGCGCTGATTGTAAATCACACGAGTGCGGATCGGGGTGACCGTCATGATGCGAACGGTGGA
The DNA here is from genome assembly GCA_963787145.1 of uncultured Acidobacteriaceae bacterium. GTDB lineage: Bacteria > Acidobacteriota > Terriglobia > Terriglobales > Acidobacteriaceae > PALSA-350. Next base: position 49,742 of record CAWBBY010000028.1, on the reverse strand, counting down.
AAGCTGCCCGGACTTTTTCACAAAAATGTGAAAAAGCCTGTGTATTTCCCGGCGCTCGATGTGGCGCAGCTGCTGAAACGATAGAGGTTTTAGCACTCTGCACTGCTTCCGATGCTCGGGGAAGCACGAACTGTCATGTGGAGTAATCCGAGTTGATGCGCACGTACTCCGCGGTAAGATCGGTGGTCCAGAAGCGGCACTTGCCCGTCCCCAGACCGAGATCGACATGAACCGTCAGATCGCGTTGCTTCAAGTATTCATGTGTTGCGTTCTCATCGAAACGTGGCGAGAGGCAGCCGTCACGGCAGATCTCGAGCTCGCCGAACGAAATGTTGATGCGCGCGGGATCGATGGCTACGCCGGCGTAGCCGATGGCAGCGAGTATGCGGCCCCAATTGGGATCACATCCCGCCCATGCGGTCTTGACCAGGGGAGAGTGGGCAATGGAGCGGGCTACGCGCAGGGCGTCCGCATCGGTAAGCGCTCCGCCGATGTTCAGCTCGACCACGTGTTGAATACCTTCTCCGTCCTCCACGATGCGCATGGCGAGCGATAAACAAACGCTCTCGAGCGCAGAGGAAAACGACGCTGTGGGCGGATCGTCGACGGGATGCGCTGTGGCATGGGAGTGGCCCTGGATGGCGACTCCACTGGCCCCGCTGGCGAGCAGCAGAACGGTGTCATTGGTGGAGGTATCACCGTCGATTGATATGCGATTGAACGAGCTCTCGACGGCGTGATGAAGCAGATCGGCAGCCACGGCGGGTTCGAGGGCGGCATCGGTGAAGAGATACACCAGCATGGTGGCATGCAGGGCAGCTTGCGGAGCGGCTTGCAGCTGCGGATGGATCATGCCCGCGCCCTTGGCAATGCCGGCAATACGAACGGTGACGCCGCGCACTGCAAAACTTGCCACGGCAATCTTGGAGCGCGTGTCGGTGGTCATGATGGCTCCCGCCATCTGTTGCAGGTGAGCTGCGGTCGAGCCCAGGGCGGCGTGCAGTGCAGGCAGGGCCGCGGTTAGCTTGTCGACCGGGAGCGACACGCCGATGATGCCCGTCGAAGAGGGGAAGACGGAATGCGCATCGCAGCCGAAGATTGCGGACGCGCCGGCGCAGCATTGCTGCGCGGCATTCACGCCGGCCTCGCCGGTGGCGCAATTTGCATTGCCGGCATTGACCAGGGCAACGCGGAGACGATGTTGACTGCGTTCCAGGTGGCGCTGCCCGACGATCAGCGGCGCGGCGATCACTTTGTTGCTGGTGAACATGGCGGCGGCGGCCGCCGGCTTATCGGCCACTGCGCAGGCAAGGTCAGGATTACCGCTGGCTTTGAGGCCGGCGCGCACCGCAGCGAAAGAGAAGCCACGAGGCACCTGGTCGTCGCTGAGAGGAGTGTTCAGGGAAGGCGTGTGGGGAGCTGGAGACGTGTCAGCCATCTGGCCTTTACTCTATCAAGAGAACGCACTTTGGTTCACGATGGAGCACTCGCGCGTTATCTGCGGGCGCGGGTTAGGATAGCTACGAATGCAGAAGGAATTTCCTGAGTTTCTCCGCATGCGCAACGTGGATGTGGCGCGCGGCCAGAAGGTTGTGTTGCAAGATGTGAACCTCACAATTGCCGGCGGAGAACACATTGCCATTCTAGGCCCGAATGGATGCGGAAAGTCGACTCTGATCAAGGCCATGACCTGTGAATGCTATCCCATCGTGCGTCCGGGCATGGAGATGAAAGTCTACGGCCGGGACCGCTGGGAAGTGCAGGAACTACGCAAGCATCTGGGTGTGGTGGCCACGGAGCTGCCGGGCGAACGGACCGCGGTGACGCGCGGTCTGGACGCTGTGGTCAGTGGCTTCTTTTCGAGCTCCACTTTGTGGCCGAACCTGGTGGTGACCGAGAGCATGCGCAGTAGTGCGCTGGACGCGCTTGGCCTGCTCGGAGCCGAGTACCTGCGCGACCGATGGGTGGGCGAGATGTCGGCGGGTGAGAAGCGCCGGGTGATGATCGCCCGGGCGCTGGTGCACCGGCCGGAGATGTTGTTGTTGGACGAGCCGAGCAATGCCCTCGACCTGGCGGCACAGCGCGAACTACGCGAGATCCTGCGCGCGGTGGCCGTGGGCGATGGTCAGCGGCGCGGGACCGGGCTGGTGATGGTGACCCACCACCTGGCGGATATTTTGCCCGAGATCGATCGCGTGGTCATGATGCGCGCAGGCCGTATCGTGGCTGATGGACCGAAACAGGAATTGTTGCAAGCGGCCAGGCTGCGCGAGCTCTTCGGTGTAGATCTGGAGTTGACCGAGCGCAATGGCTATTGGCATTCCTGGTAAGGTTCGGTGCTATCAAAGATCTCGGCTTGACCTCGGCCCGGAGGTCGTTTAATTTATGGCTACACGGGAAAGGAGGATGATCCAGCGAATGAAAAATTCTGATGGTAGTAGTTGTTCTATACGTGAGGTGACTGAGGCTTAGAGCGTGCGCTCTAGACCTGGCGGTAAAGTAATTCGTCCGCCGAGGCCCACTTCGTAAGAAGAGCGGACGCCTCAGCCAAACTCCACAGCTTCACCGGTGAAAGGCCCGCGACCAGGAATGGCGCGGGCCTTTTACGTTTGCGTCAGGGACAGGGGAAACTGCAGATCCCTCGGCTTCGCTCGGGATGACAAAGGGTGGGGTGGCGTTTCCATCGAAAATCCACTAGTGGCTGAAACAGCTGTACGCCAAGCGCGAAGCGAGCGGAGACTTCCATCCACATCACAAACCGTAAAGGAAAAGACAAACCTAAATTTTGTCATCCCGAGCGCCAGCCGAGGGACCTGCAGTTCCCTCAATCGGTATCCTATGCGCCCGGCAGGCTTACAATTAATTTATGGAACCACTGGTGATTGCGGGTAAGGCCTTTCAGTCCCGGCTGATCGTGGGCACGGGAAAATACAAGGACGGCGCAGAGACGCAGGCGGCTATTGAAGCTTCAGGGGCGGAGATGGTCACGGTGGCGGTGCGGCGATTGAACCTGGACCGCACCCGGGAATCACTGCTCGACTACATCGACCCCGAGCGCTATTTCCTGCTGCCCAATACCGCCGGTTGCTACACCGCGGATGAGGCCATTCGCGCCGCAAGGCTGGGACGCGAGGTGGGGCTCTCCGACTGGGTGAAGATTGAAGTCATCGGGGACCAGGCAACCCTCTATCCGGATGTGCAGGCAACACTGGAAGCAACACGAGTTCTGGTCAAGGAAGGTTTTACCGTTCTCCCTTACACCTCCGACGACATTGTTTTCGCCCGCCGGCTAATCGATGCGGGCGCGGCTGCGGTCATGCCCCTGGGCGCACCCATCGGGAGCGGCATGGGGTTGCAGAACCTGGCGACGTTGCGCATCCTACGGGAAATGATTACCGAGGTTCCACTGATCGTCGATGCCGGGGTTGGCATGGCCTCAGATGTGTGCCTGGCGATGGACATGGGGGCGGATGCGGTGCTGATCAACTCCGCCATCGCGCACGCAGCCAAGCCGGTGCTGATGGCTGAGGCGATGCAGCATGCGGTGCTCGCCGGGCGGCAGTCGTTCCTCTCCGGCCGGATGCCCAGGAAGCTATACGCGACCGCCAGCTCGCCGCTCGAAGGCCTCTCCAAGTAGAGCGTTTCCGCATCCACATGACTATTACGGGCATCCCTGCCGTGGGATAAACTCGGTCACATGCGCGTCTTCGGCATTGACTGCGGCACCAATTGCACAGGCTATGGAGTGGTGGACGTGCAATGCGGGCCGCGTGAAACGCGACTGATCGCAGTGGCTGCCGGCGGCCTCAAGCTGGCCAAGGAGCAGCCGTTACCTATGCGGCTGGCCTATATTTATGCGGAGCTCTCTGCGCTGCTGGAGCTGCACCGCCCGGAAGTGGTGGCGGTGGAAGAGGTGTTCTACTCCGTGAATGCGAAGTCTGCGCTGAAACTGGGACATGTCCGTGGAGTGGCCTTGCTGGCGGCAGCGATGCACGGCCTACCGGTGGCCGAATATGCTCCACTCACCATCAAATCCGCCGTGGTTGGCTATGGATTGGCGCAGAAGGAGCAGGTGCAGTTCATGGTCGCACGCCTGCTGAACCTCGATTGCGCGCCGGAACCTGCCGATGCCGCCGACGCCCTGGCCATCGCGATATGCCACGTGCATACCGCGCAGACGCTTTCGTTGCAGGCGGAATCCCGCGCTTGAGGTTTGGGTTGAATCGGCTGCGTAGCATGGCGTGGGCAGTGCTGCTCTTGGTGGTTGCGCTCAGCGGGCTGCCGGTTATAGCGCAGGGCGCGGGCCCGGCGCAGATCCGCTTTATCTACGAAAACCCCCAGCTGCAGCCCCCCAAGTATGTGGTGACGGTGGGAGAGGACGGTACCGGGCACTACCGCTCGGAGGTTGGCGGACCGGCGTCAAATGATCTCCAGAATATGCCGGCGGATCCCCAGGACAGGCCGATCCACATCTCGAAAACTTTGCGCGAGGCCATGTTTGCCACCGCGCGCAAGAACAAACTCTTCGCCGTGGGCTGCGACGACGGGGCGAAGAATATTGCTTTCCAGGGGACCAAGACGTTGCAATACGAGGGTCCTGAAGGGCGGGGAAGTTGTACCTATAACTGGAGCAAGAACGCTCAGATTGATAAGCTTACAGACCAGTTTGAAGCCGTTGTTACAACCCTGGACGAAGGCAGCAAGTTGCAGCGTCAGTATGAGCATGGACGCCTCAGCCTGGATACGGAATTGGAGGTTCTGGAGCAGTTGGTGCACGAGGGGAGAGCGATTGAACTGGAGAATATCGCCCCGATTTTGCAGACGCTTGCCGGGGACGAGGCGGTGTTACAGCGGGTGCAGCGGCGCGCGCGAGCTCTGTTGGCGGAGGCAAAGAGCGATTGATTGACGAATCGCACCCAGCCCCGTCCAAGAGACAGGTAAATCGTTGAATTCACGCAAGGAAACTTATTGCAGGAGTTTCGGTTTAAGTCAGTAGGGGACTCTTGTAGAGTCCAACCAGGAAATGGAGGTGCTCTCTTATGCAGCACCCAGGAAATAAGAAGATGGTTGCGGGGCCCTTGGCGATGGCCGCGCTTTGTCTGCTGTGGATGGGATTAGGAATCGGCCTTGCGGTGGCGCAGGCCCCGGCCCCTGCCGAGCCCAATGTTGCCCGCGTCAGCTTCGTGCAAGGCTCGGTGCAGCTGCTTGCCGGGCAGGGAAGCGATTTCCAGCAGGCAGTGATGAACATGCCGGCGTTGGATGGATCGCGTTTGCAGACCGGCGGAGACGGCCAGGCAGAAATCGAATTCGGTGACGGCAGCGTGGCCCGGTTGACACCGAACAGCGTCCTGCAGTTCGATCACGTTGGACAGGATCGAGTCCAATTGTCGCAGTTGTCTGGTTTGAGCTACTACGAGTTCAACGTGGGCGACGGACATCCGCCCTTCAGCGTGCAATTCAGCAACTTGTATGTGCAGCCGACGGCCAACTCGATCCTGCGCGTGGGTTTGGACGCCGGATGGGATGTTGCGGTGTTCAGCGGCTCGGTGAGCGTGCAGGGAGGTGGCATTCCTGCGGTCCCCGTGGCGGAAAACCAGAGCATCCGTTCCAGCGCGGACAACAACGGGGCTCCGTACACGGTGGCGCAGGGAATCAACCCCGACTCCTGGGATAACTGGAATCAGGACCGGGACCAGGCGATCGCCCAGGAGGCCTCCCAGCAGACTCCTGTGCGCGATGACTCGGCTAATCCGCAAAACGAAAACTGGAATGATCTGGATGCCGACGGTAACTGGTACCCCGTAGAAGGGACCGGCAATGTGTGGGTTCCCAACGGCGTCGGTGCGGGTTGGGATCCGTATGGATCCGGCTACTGGGCTTTTTATCCCACCATCGGCTACACCTGGGTTTCAGGGTATCCCTGGGGCTGGCTGCCCTACCACTGCGGCGCCTGGGGTTATTACCCCTTCGGCTGGGGATGGCGTCCGGGCGGTTGCGGCAGTCGCTGGTCTCCAGTGATTGTGGTGCGCACGGGCCCTCCCGGCTGGATCATGCCCGTACGCCCGGTCTTTCGCGCCGGTGTGTATCCGCTACCGGCGCAGCGCCTGGTCGCGGTTGATCGTGGACCGGTGGCCACAGGCCCGTGGGGAAGGGGTGCAGTAGTGCCCAGGTCTGACCATCAGCAGGCGCTGAACTTTAATGGGCGAACGCTTTCACCAGTGGGTCGAGTCGACGTGCGTGAGCAGGGATTCCTCGCGGCAAAGGGAACCGCGCCGGGGACGCGCGCTGTGTTGTCAAGCGCTCCTGCCGGGCCGGCGCAGCAGCCGCGCAGCGCATATTGGGGCGCCAATCCGCCGCGTGCGATAGAAGACCCCAATCAAAAGCCAAGCGTGGGTTATCCGGCAGCAGGGTCGTACAACCAGCGTTCGACCTACGTGGCGCGGCCGACGCCTACGCCTCACTATTCGCCTCCGCCTGCGCCCCATTACTCGGCTCCGCCGCCGTCGCATGCGGCGCCTTCCGGGGCTCACCGTTGAAGGGCTGACCGGAACTAGACTGCGTTGAGGGCGCTGAACAGACACGCCATCGCCTCCAGCGAGACCGCCTCGGCCCGTACCTGTGCATCTACGGCACATTGCCGGAAAGCCCCGTCGACGGCGGCGGGGCTATATCCGGAGGCGCGAAGGTTATTGGCGAGAGTCTTGCGCTTCAGGGCAAAGACCTGACGCAGGAAGCGCAGGAAGCCTGCTGGTTCCACCCCCAACTCATCGAACCGGGAGTGCATCGTGAGGCGGAAGACCGTGGAGTGGACCTCCGGCGGCGGAGCGAAAGCCTCAGGAGGCAAGGTGAAGAGGTTTTCCACCGTGGCATACATCTGCGTAGTGGCCGATAGCAGACCGTAGGCGCTCGAGCCTGGAGGCGCCACGATGCGTTCTGCGACCTCACGCTGGGCCATGAGCACGGCGCGATCGATCACGGCGCTATGGGCGAAGAGATGCATCAGGATGGGGGAAGAGATGTAATACGGCAGGTTGCCGACGACCTGCAGGCGAACCCCACGTTGGGCCGCGAGTTGAGTCAGGTCAACGGTCAGAATGTCCCGGCAAAGGATTTCGATGGAGCTTCCGGCGAAGGAGTGCTCGAGCGACGCAGCCAGAGCGGGATCGAGTTCGACGGCGATAAGCTGTTTGGCCCGGGGTGCGAGCAGGCTGGTAAGGACGCCTGTGCCGGGGCCAATTTCGAGCACAGTGGCCTGACTTAAATCGCCCAAAGCGTCTACGATGGCGCGTGGTGCGGTGGTGCTGACGAGAAAATTCTGACCCAGCTTGGGCTTAGGGCGCGATGGGCCCTGCTTACGGCCGGGCATGGCGCGCCCGCCCTGGATTGCTGGCGCCGTTTCTCATAGGTAGACTACGCACTTGCGGGGGATCCTTCTCAGCATCATACGGAAGCGGGTCCGCATCAAAAAAGGGGTGTTTGGCGATGCATATCGTTTTTGCCGCGTCGGAGTGTGTTCCTTATGTCAAGACGGGCGGAGTTGCAGAAGTAGTTGGGGCACTGCCTAAGGAGCTGGTACGGCAGGGCCATCAGGTCACAGTCTACGTGCCTCTGTACCGGCAAGTGCAAAAGCACCTAAAAGAGCGCCGGATCGCCATTCGCAGCCTCACCATTCCCTTTTCGTACTACAACCGTTTTGTGACCGTCATCAACGGAGGCACTCCCGACGGAGTGCAGATTTATTTCATCGATTGCCCTGAGCTCTTCGATCGCGAGTTTCTCTATGAGACGGCCTCGGGCGATTATGCTGACAACGCGGAGCGGTTTGGGTTGTTTTGCCGCGCGGTCCTCGACAGTACCAAGATACTGAGTGTGCCCGATGTTTTCCATATCCACGGATGGCCCGCCGGAGTGCTCGCGATTCTACTCCGAACGGTCTACTACTTCGATCCGGTGCTCAAGAATGTTGCCTGCCTGTTGACCATCCATAATTCAGATCGCCAGGGGTGGTTTCCCCGGGAAACGGTGGAAAAGCTGCTGTTGCCCTGGGATGTGTTCACGGTCGAGCGAGCGGAGTTTTACGGTACCTTTGATTTTCTCAAAGGTGGGATTGTCTATTCCGATGCCATCAACACGGTGAGCCGCAAGTACGCTGAAGAGATCCAGACCCCGGAGTATGGCAACGGACTGGAAGGCGTCTTGCGCGCAAGGGCGCAGGATCTACGCGGCATTCTGAACGGCGTCGACTACCAGGTTTGGAATCCGGCGACCGACAGCAAGATCGCAGCCCATTACACCCCGGAGCGGCTGGAAGGAAAGGTGGCCTGCCGTAAGGACATGCTGCATGCCTTCGGTGTTTCCAACCTGCCTGATGAGACCCCGGTGGTGGGCATGGTGTCGCGCCTGGCGACGCAGAAGGGTTTTGATCTGCTGGCTCAGGCATTCGACCAGCTGCTGCAGGAGAATATGTTTCTGGTGATCCTGGGCACCGGGGAACCTTATTACGAGAACCTGCTGCGTGGTTGGCAGGAACGGAATGCCCATAAGGTCGCAGTGGCGATTACCTATGACGAAACACTGGCTCATAAGGTGGAGGCCGGATCGGACATCGTTCTCATGCCTTCGCGCTCTGAGCCTTGTGGACTGAACCAGATCTATGGCATGAAGTACGGCACTGTGCCGGTGGTGCGCGCCACCGGCGGCCTGGATGACACTGTGCAGGAATGGTCGGCGGAAGCGGAGACGGGAACCGGCTTCCGATTTAACGATTACCGGCCGGAGGAGTTGATGCAAGCGCTGCGCAAGGCTTTTACGTCGTTTGCCGATAAGAAACAGTGGCAGAAGCTGATGCGCAACGGCATGGCGCGCGATTATTCCTGGACCAAGCCGGCCAAAGAATACATCCAGCTTTACGAGGAGATCGTCCGCAGAAGATCTTGAGCGGGAAACCGTTCGGATTTGATTGGGGGAAAGTGGAACTGCAGATCCCTCGGCTTCGCTCGGGATGACAAAGGGTAGGGTAGCGCTTTCATTTGCAGCTGCGGCCTTGGATCGGAAGTACAGGCCATCCCTCGACTATCTTCTGCAGAGGTGAGCGCTACCCTCCCCTTTGTCATCCCGAGCGAAGCCGAGGGACCTGCAGTTCCACTTTCCCCTTCACAAATGTTGTGGGGCTTAAACTGCCTTTCGCTTAGCAGCGCGGAAATAGAAATATACCGGGAGGCCGACGAGGATGATAAGCGTTCCCACCAGCGAGCCGCGCACATTGCTGGCGAAGGAGTAGTAGAGCAACACGGCGGCCGCCACAATGAAGAGCCCCGGCAGCACCGGATATCCCCAGCTCCGGAAGGGCCGCTCGGCCGCGGGAATGCGGCGCCGGTAAACAAAGATGGTCGTCGCCGTAAGCAGGTAGAAGAGCCACTCGGCGAAGATCGCAAGCTCGAACAGCTGCTGAAAGCGTCCCACCAGCAACAGCAGCAGTGTGCTCAATAGCCCCTGCACCACAAGCGCGGTGGACGGGCTTTGAAAGCGGGGATGAATGTGAGCCATCCGGGCAGGGAAGAGCCGGTCGCGCGCTGCGGCAAAGGGCACGCGGGCGCCAGACATCGTGGTTCCGTTGAGCCCGACGAGGATGCTTAGCGCCATGGCAACCGAGACCAGGGACGCGCCCCAATGTCCGGAGACAATCGACATAGCCAGGACCGCCGGACGCGATGAGTCCGCGATCCGGGCCGCGGGCAGAATGTACTGAGTGGCCGCGTTGGTAGCCATGTAGAGCACGCCTACCACACCCACGCCGGCGATGAGCGCAATGGGCAGGCTGCGCTCCGGCCGCTTCACTTCGCCGGCCACCATGGTGAGATCATTCCAGCCGTCGTAAGCCCATAGTGACGCGATGAGCGCGACCATAAACCCTTCCAATCCGCCCTGTGCGCCGGAAAAGCTGGTATGGAAATTGGCCACGCCACCACGCGGACTGGCGAAGCAGAAGCCGGTGATGACGAGAATCAGAACCACTTTAAGCCAGGTGAAGAAGAGCTGGAAGTCACCGGCTTTCTTGATGCCCAGGTAGTTGAGCCCGGTGATAAGCCAGGCCGCAAAGATGGCGAAGATCTGCGACCAGGTGATCAAAACAGGAGCCCGCAGCACGACGCCATCGAGCCAAGCGAAAGCGGGGAAGACGCCCATAACGCGGGCCAAGCCGGTGGTGACGCTGGCTATGGAGGCCGGTTTGGCCACCGCAAACCAGGTCCACATGTATAGAAATGCAGGCAGGTCCCCGTATGCGTTGCGCAGGAAGACATACTCCCCGCCGGCGTGCGGCATCATGGCGCCAAGTTCCGCGTAGGTCATGGCCCCAAAGAGCGTGAGCAGCCCACCGACGATCCAGGCCAGATACACCATGCTGCTGGAACCGACCGCGCGCATCATTTCCTGGGGTACGAGGAAGATGCCGCTGCCGATGATGGTGCCCACCACAATCGCGATAGCAGGCCACACGCCGAGCACGCGCGGAAGGTCCGGTGCCGGGGACACAGCGCGGTGCTCCGCTGGGGATGAAATATTCATCGGTGGTAGGCGAGTCTAGCATTTTCACTTCCGGCGAAACTAGGAAGCCGTGCTCACACGGCTTGGCTGGGCGGGGACGCGACCGTATCCGCGGGATGGAAATAGTCATGGATGGCGGTGGCCAGGTGGGGGGCAACAACGGAGGCAAGCGCCTGCAGGCTCGCTTCCCGTATGCCTCGCACGCTGCCGAAGTGTGCCACCAGCCGATTGCGCGTTTGTGGGCCGACGCCTGGAATCGCCAGCAGTTCGGCCTCGCGATCCCTGATCTCCCGCCGCTTGCGGTGGTAGGTAACGGCGAAGCGGTGCGACTCATCTCGAATTTTCTGTACCAGGTGCAACACCGGCGATCGCCGGTCAAGCACGATGGGCTCATCCTCCTGCCCGTAGAGGTAGATAATCTCCTCTCGTTTGGCAATCGAGGCCAAAGGTTGGGTGGTGATGCCCAGTAGCTCCAGAGCCTCGGCTGCGGCGTGCAACTGGCCCAGCCCTCCATCGATGAGGATCAGGCTGGGCATCGCCAACTGTTCCTCCTGCACCCGGCGATAGCGCCGGCCGACCACTTCGCGCATCGATGCGAAATCATCCACACCTTCGACGGTCTTGATCTGATACTTGCGGTAGTCGGACTTCTTCATGGCGCCGTCCTCCCAAACAACCATGGAGGCGACCGTTTCCGCGCCCTGGATGTGGGAGATGTCGAAGCACTCAATGCGCCGGGGGAGCTCCGGCAGGGTCAACAGATCTTGCAGTGATTCCTCGATCACTTTTCGCGAAGGCTGCAAAACGCGGAAGCGCTGGTCGAAACTCTGCTTGGCATTTTGCCCCGCAAGGTCGACCAGAGAGCGCTTCTCCCCGCGGCGGGGCACGCACAGTTCGACCTTGTGTTGAGCGCGCTCGCCGAGCAGCGCCGCAAGCGATTCGCGGTCGGCAAAATCGACAGGGATGTAGACCGTCCGCGGGACATACTGCTGGTCGATATAGAGCTGCTTCAGCAGCGCCGAGAAGAAGAAGGCGGGGTCGAAGCCGGCTCCATAGGATTGAGCCTCCGGCGCAGGAGTATCCGTCTCCGCCTCAGACGAAGCATGCTCGGAGGCGTTGAGTTCGGGGGGGTACTCGGGCAGCTCTTCCCAGAAGAATTCCCGGCGATCCACGATCTTGCCGCCCCGCATATGAAAGAGGTTGACGGCCAGCATGCCGTTCTCGTGATGGTAGCCGTAGACGTCGGCATCATCGCCATCCGCCGTGGCCATGCGCTGTCTCTCCTGCACCTGGCTCATGGTGATCAGCAGATCGCGGTACCGGGCGGCGAGCTCGAATAGCTGTGAGGCCGCTGCTGCCTCCATGCGTTCTTCGAGCGAGCGGCTCAATTCTGTTTGCCGGCCTTCCAGGAACATCTGTGCGTCGCGCACCGCTTGCCGATAGTCCTCAGGCGTGGTGAGGTTCTCGACGCAAGGTCCCAGGCAGCGCTTGATGTAGTACTGCAGGCAGGGCCGGGGATGGTAGCGCGACAGGTCGACCTTGCAACTGGGCAGGAGAAAGCTGCGGTGGATCAGGTCGACCACCCGATGCGCCAGATTTCCGGGGAAAAAGGGTCCGTAGTATGCGCTTCCGTCCTTACGCAGCCGGCGGGTGACAAAAACCTTGGGGTACCGGTCGGCCAGGGTCAGCTTGACGTAAGGGTAGGTCTTGTCGTCGCGCAGCAGGATGTTGAAGCGCGGCTTGCGCTGCTTGATGAGGTTGTTTTCGAGCGCCAGCGCCTCATGTTCGTTTTCCACCAGGATGTAATCGATGTCCACGGCCTCGCGCATGAGCGAGCCCGTCTTGGCGTTAGCCTGGGCCGCCCCGAGCAGGTACGAACGTACCCTGGAGCGAAGGTTATTGGCCTTGCCGACATAGATCACGTCGCCCTGCGCATTGCGGTACAGATACACCCCTGGCCGGGTAGGCAGGGTGCGTATCTTCTCGTGCAAATCCATGAATGTTCCCTGACTAAAGTTTAGACGCTACGCGGTTCATGTGGCAGTTTGCGCAGTTAGCTGGTAAAACTTTCCTTGTTTGCTCGATTCACGGTGCACCAAGCTGTACACTTTTCCCTGCAAGTGATTGCAGCGAAACTAGTAAAGCGAGATCGGCTTTTTGGCAATGTTCGTGCTAGTAAGATCAGGATGGGCGAAGTACGGGAGCAGAACCTTTTATGATCCGAATCGATAAGACGCAGCAAGCAGCTATCCTGTTGGGAGCCGTGTCACTGTTTGTCACCGCCGGCTGCTCCACCAAGAATTACGTCCGCTCACAAACCACTCCTCTGGTGCAAAAGACCAACGAGCTCGACGACGCCACCGCAGCCAACAACCGTGCCATCCAGAGCACCAATGACCGCGCTCAGGCGGGCATCCAGCAAGCGCAGGCGTCAGCCAATACCGCTACGCAAAATGCTACGGCTGCTACCCAAGCTGCAAACCAGGCGCAGGGCAGTGCGCGGGAGGCGGTCAATCGTGCCGACTCGCTGGCCAGCGTGGTAGCCAACCTCGACAATTACAAGCAGATTGGCGATGTCTCGGTCACCTTTGGGTTCGATAAGAGCGAGTTGACCAAGGCGGACAAGGCGCAATTGGATGGCCTTGGGACCCAGCTCGGCGCGGCCAAAGCTTACATCCTGGAAGTTACCGGGGGAACGGATTCGGTAGGCAGCGCGGACTACAACTACCAGTTGAGCCAGCGCCGCGCCGAAGCAGTGGTGCAGTATATTGCGTCCAAGTTTAATATACCGCCGCACAAGTTTTACCTAATCGGGATTGGCAAGGATGTGGAAGTAGCGACCAACAAAACAGCCGCTGGACGGGCGCAGAATCGGCGGGTAGAAGTGCAGATTCTCTCCAACATGGCGCAGACGAACGGCACCGCGGTCTCGCAGGTTCGGTAAGCTACGAAGCACCTCGAAGCGGATGAAATGGCGGGGCTGAAGTCCAGTACCTTCTACTTGAGGGGCGGGGTTTCAGCCCCGCCGTCGTTTAAGACGTGTCCCGCCGGTACGGCTGAAAGTCATAGCCGTCCAAATTAGCGGACCAATCGGCGCAACTTGCTGAATGCGTTGAAGAGAACGCTATTGTGCTGACTCTGTCCATCCACCTCCACCACTGTCAAGGTGGGCCGCTACCCTTAAATTTGTCATCCCGACCGGAGCGAAGCGTAGGGGAGGGACCTGCAGTTTGCGTTCATGGGGAAACGGAATCCGGAGGCGATTCGCCCACGGCGCTTTCGCTGTGCCCGAAAGTGAAACTGCAGGTCTCTCCCCTACGCTTCGCTCCGGTCGGGATGACAAATTTAAGGGTGGCGGCCCACCTTGACAGCGGTGGAGGTGGATGGACAGAGTCAAACAATGAGGTCCCCACACCCACCAAAAGCTAATTTGGCGCCCGCCCTACATCGCCAAGTGCTTGACATGCTCGGCGCGCACATCGTCGGCGCTGAATAGCCGGTAGAACGGCGCTCCCTGTGCTGCGGCCTCGACCGCTGGCCGCCCTTTGGCTTCTTCCCGTTCCACCAGGCATACGACCCCGATCACCCTCATCCCGGCCTCGCGCGCTGCTTCAATCGCGGTGATGGTGGAAGCGCCGGTGGTGCACACGTCATCGACGATAATCACCGGCGCATCCGCCTGTTGAAAGCCTTCGATACGGCGCCCGGTGCCGTGAGTTTTTTCTGCCTTTCGCACCAAAAAACCATCCAGCACCGGCGAGCCGGGAGCTTCCAGGGCATGCCAGGCGCTAGCCGCCGCTATATTGCAGACGATGGGGTCCGCACCGAGGGTGAGACCGCCCACCGCGCGCGCCCGCAACTCGTGCTGACGAATAAGATCGAGCATCGCCAGGCCGGTAAGGCGGCCGCCCTCACCCGTCAGGGTGGTGGTGCGGCAATCAATGTAGTAATCGCTGGTGGCTCCGGAAGAGAGCTTGAACTCTCCCAGGCGGAAGGAGATGCGGGACAGCATCTTGAGCAGCGCGTCGCGATGGGCAAGAGTCATCAGTTGATCTTATCCAGGTGGCGAAAGCCGCCGGTGCCGAAAAACAGGATGGTAAAGATTGTGCCGTTGTAGGTGGCGTGAATGAGTGTGCTGGCGGCGAGGGAATGAGTCCACAACCGGACCCCGCAGAGCACCAGGCTGACGCAAAACAAAACCGCCAACGGCGCCCAGGCGTGGGCCAGTTGATCGGCGTGAACCAGGGCGAAGGCGATGCTGGTAACGGTACAGGAAAACAGCAAAGCTGCATTGCTCCAGCGGGGATCGTATTGGACGCCACGGTCAGTGGCTATGAGATTTACGTCTGACGGACGCCTAAAGCTGCCCAACCAGTCCCAGGCGGAGGCTAACGAGGGCAGCAGGAAGCCACGAAAGGCCAGCTCTTCACAAACCGGAGCCAACAAGGTGCCAAACAGGGCCACCATCCACACGTCGGCAGGAGATCGAAAGAAGTCGTCGATGGGGAGGGTCTTGGGAATCGGAAGGAAATTCGACAGGAACTGGACCACCAGGCTCAAGACAACGCCGCCGGCGAGCAAGCGAACCCAGTGACGGCGCACGATAGAAAAGTTCCAGTGCAAAGCTTGCGGGAACGGCTGCTGCCATAGGTGAGTAAAAATGGCCCAGAGAATAGCCCCGGCGATGAGGTAACCAACGGCCATGCTGGGGATCAGCAGGCGCGGCTCGCGCAGCAGCTGATCCGCCGTCTCTGGCCCCAACAGGTGCAGTCCCATGACGAGAGCGAAGGCAGAAACACTGGTGAGCAGCAGCACGATGATGGCCACCATGAAGAACAGAATGGTGTGACCGATGTTTGGGATCCGGCGGGGACGTGCATAAGGCTCGGTGTCGAACACAGGGAAAGGCGGAGGGGGAACCGGAGGCTTCGGCGGCGGGTCGCCGGGGACGTACGATGAGGACAAAATCTCCGGATCAGTCGACATGGCTCAGGGCGGGTTTCCTGCTGCGGACGGAGCTCTTTGCCCGGCCTGCACCTTTGCGCGGAGCGTTAACGTGGTTGCCGTTGGCTTCCGGCGGGAGCGCCACGAGGGGCTTCAACTCAGCCACTGGAAAATAACGGCGGAGAAATTCCCCGGTATGAGAGCCGAGTGTAGCAGCTATCTCGGCAGGAGTACCCTTGGCGACCAACCGGCCGCCATCTTCCCCTCCCTCCGGGCCCAAGTCAAGGATCCAGTCCGCGCTGCGAATTACATCCAGGTTGTGTTCGATGATGATCACGGTGTTGCCCAGGTCGGTCAGGCGGTGCAGCACTTCCAGCAGCCTGCGCACGTCGTCGAAGTGCAAACCGGTGGTGGGTTCATCGAGCAGGTAGAGGGTCTTGCCGGTTTGCCGCTTGGAGAGTTCGCGGGCCAGCTTCATGCGCTGAGCCTCGCCTCCCGAGAGCGTGGTCGCAGCCTGTCCCAGATGAATGTAGCCGAGTCCCACATCCACCAGCGTCTCCAGTTTCTGCCGCACCAGGGGAATGTCTATCAGCACCGGAAGCGCGTCTTCGATGGCAAGCTCGAGCAGGTCAGCGATGGAGTAGCCATTGAACTTGACCGCCAGGGTTTCCTGATTGTAACGGCGGCCGTTGCATACCTCGCACAGCACGTAGACATCGGGCAGAAAGTTCATCTCGATGCGGCGCTGGCCTTCGCCCTGGCAGGCCTCGCAGCGGCCGCCGGAGACGTTGAACGAAAAGCGGCCCGGCTTGTAGCCGCGTTCCCGCGACTCCGGCAGCCGGGCGAAAAGGTCGCGGATGGCGGTAAAGACTCCGGTGTAAGTGGCCGGGTTGGAGCGCGGCGTCCGCCCGATGGGGGACTGGTCGATGCGCACTGCTTTATCGATGTTCTTAAAGCCCTGGATGGTCTTGTAGGGCTCTGGTGTTTCGCGCGAACCGTAGAGCTCCTGGGCCAGGGCGCGATAGAGGGTGTCGTTGACCAGGGTGCTCTTGCCTGACCCGGAGACGCCGGTTACCACCGTCATCACGTTGAGAGGAAAACTCGCGCTCAGGTTCTTCAGATTATGGCCGCTGGCGCCTTCTACGGTGATCCAGTTGCCCTTCAGCGGGCGCGGTGCGTCGCGAGTGATGGTCTGCAGCTCGCCGGAGAGATAGCGGCCGGTCAGCGAGATGTCAGTCTCCATGAGCTGCTGCGGAGTTCCGGCAGCGACCACGTGGCCCCCGAGTTTGCCCGCGCCGGGACCCAGGTCGACGACGTAATCGGCATGGCGAATGGTGTCTTCATCGTGCTCTACCACCAAAACCGTATTACCGAGGTCACGCAGCGACTTGAGGGCCTGGATGAGCCGCTGGTTGTCGCGCTGGTGCAGGCCGATGGAAGGTTCATCGAGCACGTAGAGCACTCCACGCAGGCGAGAACCGATTTGCGTGGCCAGGCGAATGCGCTGTCCTTCACCGCCGGAGAGGCTGGCGGCATTGCGGTCCAGGGACAGATAGCTCAGCCCGACGGAGTTGAGAAACTCAAGCCGCTCCACCACCTCGCGGCGAAGCCGCTCGGCAATCAAACCCTCGCGCCGGGAAAACTCGAAGCCGCGCGCCGCCTCCAGAGCTCTGCGCAAAGGCAGCGCCGTGAAATCGGCAATCGACAAAGAACCCACCTTAACCGCCAGCGATTCTGGCCGCAAACGCTTGCCCTGGCAGGCAGGGCAGATAGTTGCCGACATGTAGTTCAGCAGCCAATCGCGATAGCTTTCCGACTTCGACTCTTCGAGCGAGTCGCGCAGGTAGGCCAGGATGCCGTGGAAGCCGGTGCGCGGCGCCTCATCCCGTCCTGGCCCGTGGAGTAGCAGCTTCTGGTGGCGCTCACTCAGCTCCTCGAAAGGCTTGCTGAGATCGATCTTGTAGCGTTGCGCGGCCAACTGCAGCAGACGATTCAGATACTGCGATCCGCCGCCTGGGCCGAGCGCGCCATCGGTCAACGGCTTTGACCAATCGGTAATCACTTTGGCTGCATCGAAGTCATAGATGCTGCCTAAGCCATGGCATTCGGAGCATGCGCCATAAGTGCTATTGAACGAAAAGCTTCGAGGCTCCAACTTGGGGATGTCCAGTCCGCAGTCTGGGCACGCCATGGAAGAGGAATAAAGCTGCTCTTCCTCACCGGCAACTGCAGTAAGAACAAGGCCATTGGCCAGCTGGAGCGCTTTGGCAACCGAGGTTTCCAGGCGCTTCTCTACACCGGGTTTTAGGACGACACGATCGATGACGGCTTCAATGGTGTGTTTCTTGTTACGTTCGAGACGTACGGAGTCGGCGAGATCGCGCATCTCACCATCAATGCGAGCACGAAAGCCTTGCTGATCCAGTTCGTCGAGCAGGTCTTTGAACTCGCCTTTGCGGCCGCGCACGATCGGCGCATAGATGATGACGCGTTCTCCGGGTGCGAGCGAAAGAATGCGCTCGACAATTTGTTCCGCGGACTGGCGCGAAATCGGTTTGCCGCACTTGGGGCAGTGAGGCACTCCGATCGATGCGAACAGCAGGCGGAGGTAGTCGTAGATTTCGGTAATGGTGCCGACGGTGGATCGGGGGCTTCGGCTGGTGGTCTTTTGTTCGATGGAGATGGCTGGGCTGAGACCTTCGATGGAATCGACATCAGGGCGCTCGATCTGGTCAAGAAACTGGCGAGCGTATGCGGAGAGAGTTTCTACGTAGCGGCGCTGGCCCTCGGCGTAGATGGTGTCGAAGGCCAACGAAGACTTGCCTGATCCCGAGAGGCCGGTGACCACGGTAAGCGTATTACGGGGAATTCGGATGTTGATGTCGCGCAGATTGTGCTGACGCGCTCCGCGCACGGTGATATGAGTAATGGGCATGAGGCTCAGCTAGAACGTTGGAAACAAAGTGCAGCAACGATGAATAAGGGCCACGGGCAAGGAATACGCAAGGCGCGTGGCACGAGTAACTGCTACATGTATCTTATTCGGCAATAGAAACGAGGGTCAACGTAGGGCTGCTGTCTGTCACAATGACACACTGATGACACGAGCGGGAACGCTTGTCGATAACACAAGTGCGCACATGACGCACGTAGAAGTGAGCAAAAACTCTGGTTTAAAGGGCCATTATGGAACTCGACGTAAGTATGCTGATGGTGTTTTGCGCGGCGATCGCCGCTCTCGCGCTTGGTGTCATGCTGGGCTACATGTGCTGCAAAACCTTGTTCGATCTCTTGCGTTTCTACGCGCGGTTGTCGCAGGCGAATGGCGCCAAGGCCGAGACGCGGGTGGTCGCCCAGGTTTGAAGTGGGATCTGCGTCCATGCGGAGATCTTGCTTCTTAGACTGATTGCAACCCGCAGGGCCGAGCTGATCGGCCTTCATCCTTAGATTTCCTCCCCCTTTATTTTTCTTGAGTGTTGAGAGTTTCGGCCGGTTGCCGAGAGCCAGATCACTTGCGCAGGCTCATAGACACTTCTACTGCTGCGGCGGTTGCTGCTGCTGCGCTGGATCTGGCTGTGTAGTCACCTGTTGCTGCTGGCCCGAGCGCATTTTTTGCAACTGCTCGAACAATTGCTGTGGAGTCTTTACCCCCGGTGTGGGGGGCGGTGTTGTTCCAGCCGGCGGAACTTCCGGTTGCGGCGGCGGAACTTCCGGTTCCGGTTCATTGGCCGCCTCATCGATAGTAGTCGTCGAAGCGGGTTGCGGCGGAGCTACTCCACCATGGGTAGCAGGCGTGAGGATGAGTTGTCGCGGAGCGCCGTCGCCCAAATCTCCCAGCAGGACCAGGTTGTAGGCAGTTCCGTTGAGCAGGTCGGCAAGCACATCGCGGGGCGCTCCCGGGCCGAAGGTGCCAAAGACCCGCTCATCACCGCTCAGTCCTTCGATCTGCATGCCACTTTTGCCCGCCACCTGGTGCAGAATGGCGGCCAAGCTGGAGTTATCCGCGCGAATCGATAGCGTGTCGCCGGTGAAGACGATCTGCGCTTCGCCAGCCGGCTGCTGCAGCATGGAGGGTGGAGTCTGGTTCACCAGGGGAGCGGCCTGCGGTTGCGTGGACGGCGCGGGTTGTGCCGGGACTGGTTGTGCCGGGACTGGTTTGGCAGGGGCCGTCTGTGCCGAATCGGCGGATGGGTCAGGGATATCACGGTCAGCGCCGCCGCGCCTGTGAGGGGGAACATTCTGGGCGTACATCTGGGCCGCTGCCAGCACCAGTATCAAGACCAGGGGTGCACCGCCACCGGGGGCCATGCGAGCAAACATCCGATTCAAGCACGCCATCCCCATACCTCTCGAACTACCCATCGGCTCCAGACCGGCCGGGATGAAACGCCATCCGCTGCTTGGAGCTCCTGTGTACTAGACTAGCAGTGGTCGCACCGGAGAGCGAGCCGCCGTTACTGGCGTCTTTGGCTCCCGGATGCTTTGATCAAACGGTCTAAACTGTATGACTCTGCTCGCCCGCTCGCACCCTCGCTTTGCTTTCGTGATCACTCTTTTCACGCTGTTGGCGCCCGGCCGGATCTTTGCCGTGTCGTGCACCACCCAGGCGCAGATGGCCGAGGCCGACCGCGCTCCCCTGGTGCAGGCCGCGAAAACACTTGCAGCCGGGGTCCAGAGCGGAAATGCTGCTGCGGTGCAGGCGTCGACCATTCCCAAGGTCAAAGCACAGTTTGATTCGATCGCAAGCACCATTGTGCAGACAGCTCCGCTGCTGGCCGGCGCCACTGTAACCATAGACGCACTGTACGGTCTGGACGCTTCCGACCTGAAGTCGTCGGTCGAGGACACACAGTTTTTTTGCGGCGTCCCCGGTTCCCCGCTGCATGTTGACTTCACCATTCCTCAGCTTCCCCAAGGCCGATATGCACTGGTTCTGGTGCACGCGACGGGGGTGCGTCAACCGCAGCAGATGGCGTTCCTGTTACAGAAGAACGGAGATTGGCAGATGGCGGGCTTCTTTGTGAAGCCGCTGTTGCTGGCTGGGCACGATAGCGTATGGTATTGGACCCGGGCGCGCGCCTTTGACCAGAAAAACCAGAAATGGAACGCCTACTTCTATTACACGACCGCAGCCTACCTGGCGAGTCCGGCTGATTTCCTGACCAGCACCAACCTGGAGAAATTGAATCAGGAGACGGTCAACTCCAGGCCCGCCGGCTTGCCGGGTGCCGAGCCTTTGGTGGTCACTGCCGACGGTAAGACATACTCCATCAACGATCTGCATACCGATGGCTCGCTGGGCGGGCTGGACTTAGTGATCCGCTATGCTACTACGGACGTGAGCGATCCGGTCGCCACCCGAGCCCGGAACCTGGAGGTCATGAAGGCTACACTAGCCGCCCATCCCGAGCTGCGGGAGGGATTCCACGGGTTGTGGGTCTTCGCCGAAGCCCCGCCGGAACGGCCCTTCGGTAATGAGCTGGCGATGAGCGACATTCATTAAGACGAGTTTGCATCAGCAGTTTCGCAATTACTGTGGCCTGATAAAGATCGTGAGGTGTGGTTTTCCTTGGGAGAAAACCACGAAAAGACCTGCGGCTTGCCGGATTTTCTGTTGCGCGGCACTAGTTGAGAGGAGCGATGTGCGGCTTTCTTCGCGGAAAGCCGCAAGCAGTTCGGTGGCCCACAAAGATCCACAGGAAATCCGGGTTCGGTCTACACCAATTGCGAAACTGCCTAGCGGAAGAAGCACGTGTAGGATGGGCCACCGGCATATCTGCTGCACTTTCCGAATCGAACATATGAAATGCAGGGTTAACGAGGATAGATTGCTGTATGGCATATGAGATGGAGAAAACGTTGTCGCGGGCGATTGCCGAGAGAAGGGCATCACCCAGCTTTGATGGGAGCCCCATCCCGGATGCCGACCTGAAGGGGATTCTGCAGGCCGGATTGCAGTCGCCCAGTGGGTACAACCTGCAGCCCTGGCGCTTCGTCGTGGTGCGCAGTCCTGAACAGAAGAAAAAGCTGCGCGCAGCCAGCTACAACCAAGCCAAGGTGGAGGAAGCCTCGGTCATGATCGTGGCCTGCGGCGACTCCGACGGTTGGCGTAGTGGAGACTTGGACGAAATGCTGCGCTTGGGCCGCCAGGGCGGCATGCCGGAAAACTATGCCGAGCAGGCCAAGGTCACCATTCCCAACTACCTCTCCAACCACCCCAATATGCCCTTGTGGCTGAATCGCCAGGTGATGCTGGCTTTTACCCACATGTTGCTGATGGCAGAGGTCTTGGGCTACGACACGGCGCCCATGGAAGGGTTTGAAGAGGACAAGGTGCGCGAGGTGCTCAAGCTTCCCCTCAGCTATTCCGTGGTGGCGCTGCTGGGCATCGGGCACTTGAAGGGACCGGACAAATTTTACGGCGAACGCTTCAACATGGCGCGCACTGTATTTGCCGAGGAATACGGCAAACCCATCCGGTTTTCAGAGTAGAATTAACCCAACTGTAACAAACTTCTTTCCCCCGTAAATTAGGGACGAGTTTTCCACGGCAAACGCCGTTTGCAGGAGCAGTTCTTTGCGTCGAGAGTACCCAGACGCGCCGATCATAGGTGTGGGCGCCGTGGTGATCGACGGTAGCAAGGTTCTGCTGGTGCGTCGCGGCCAGGAGCCGCTCAAGGGGGAATGGTCACTGCCGGGAGGCGCCCTGGAGTTGGGCGAGACCTTGCAGCAGGGCGTGGTTCGAGAGGTGCTCGAGGAGACCGGCCTGACCGTAGTGCCAGCCGACATTATCGAAGTCCTCGACCGGATTACGCTGGGCGAGCCCTCGGGGCGGGTTCGTTATCACTATGTGCTGATCGACTTTCTATGCCATGTGGCGGGCGGCACGCTGCGCGGCGGCAGCGACGCGGAAGAAGCCCGTTGGGTGGAGCAAGAGGAATTGCAGGAACAGGGTTGTTATCGGCTGGCGCCGTTGACGGTGCGGGTAATCGAGAAGGCTTTTCGGTTGGGCCAGGCTGCTGATTTATCAGATGAGAAGGAAAAGGAAGCATGAGCGTTGATCCGAAAACAATGGCGGCGGCGAGTTCTACGCGGAAATCGTTCCGCAGATTAGCCTTTGTTCTGCTGCTGCTGGGGTTAGGTTTCGGCATCCTTGCGTGGCGAAATCCGCTGTGGCTGGTGGACCGGCAGGCGGACGCGAAGTTGCGCTTGCGGGGTGTGCATAGCGAGTTTGTAACCGTCAATGGCCACAAAATGCACTACCTGGTGGGTGGGACCGGCCGGCCTCTGGTCCTGGTGCACGGGCTAGGCAGCCGGGCCCTGGACTGGGCCAACCTGATACCCCGGCTCATCGCGGGTGGACACCGCGTTTATGCCGTGGATTTACTGGGGTATGGACGTTCGGCGCAGCCCAGGGATGCCGGCTACTCCATCGCAGACCAGGCAGTCATGGTCGAGGGATTTCTGGATAGCCAGCACCTGCAACAAGTAGATCTAGCCGGTTGGTCCATGGGCGGATGGATCGCGATGCGGGTGGCGTTGCAACAACCCGAGCGCATCCGGCGGTTGGTGCTGCTGGATAGCGCGGGCCTGCGCTTCAAGCTGGGATTTGATCCCGCTCTGTTTCAGCCGGAATCGCCTACCGACTTGGCCGCGCTGCAGGAGTTGCTGGTGCCGCATCCGCGGCCGCTCCCAAGCTTCCTGGCCATGGCCTTGCTGCGCAAGGGCGATGACATCGGGTGGGTGGTCCGGCGTAGTGTGCAATCCATGATGACCGGAGACGATCTGGTGGATGGAAAACTGAGCGCCCTGACCATGCCGGTGCTCATTGGTTGGGGCGAAGAAGACCGGCTGATCCCGCTCTCGGTCGGCTATCGCCTCCACACCGAGATACTCCAGTCGGAACTAGATGTCTACGCTAACTGCGGGCATCTGGCGCCCGGGCAGTGTGTTGGCCAGGTCGGGCCGAGTGTGGTGGATTTTCTAAATGCACAGCCGGCGCGGATGGCGATGGTCAAGCACATCCCGGGCACATCCACCAACGACAGCGTATTCCCTGGTCAGTGATCGCCTTTCCAGATATAGGCATCTGGTTGTGGCAATCCAATGTGCGCCAGCACCCGGCAGACAAATTGCTCTGCCATCGCGACCGAGTCCATGGGCCGGTTGTAAAAAGCGGGGATGACAGGAAAAATGACCGCGCCTGCGTCGGCGGCCAGGCTCATGTTGCGCAGGTGAATCTTGTTGAAGGGCGTCTCGCGAATGCAAAGAAGGAGCGGGCGGCGCTCCTTGAGGCTTACGTCGGCCGCGCGTTCGATCAGGTTTGAGGCTAATCCGTTGGCGATACCGGCCAGGGTTCCCATGCTGCAAGGCAGGATGATCATGCCATCCGAGGGATAACTGCCGCTGGCTGGTCCGGCGCCGATATCGTTCTCCGCCAGTTGCTGTACTTTCGCCGAAGGCTTACCCAGGAGTTTTGCCACCAGTTCACTGCGGCCGCTGAGCTGCAGTTCCTCAGCCATCACCCGAAGCGAATTTTCCGATGCGATGAAGTTGATGTGGGCGATACGCTCATCACGCTCCAGCGCACGCAGCAGATACTGACCGAAAATTGACCCGCTGGCTCCGGTGAAGGCAACGGTCAGGTTCTTCACACCAGAACCCGATCGAAGATCGCATCCACATTGGATAGCTGGCGCTGGAGATCGAAGGTCTTCTCCAGGTCAGGGAGCCGGCTGCTGATCGCGGGATCGCGCGCCACCATCTCCTGGAAGACCAGGTCTTTTTTCCATGCGTCCATAGAGTGTTTCTGTACCAGACGGTACGCCTCTTCCCGAGACATGCCGGCCTCGGTCAGATCGAGCAGAAGCTGGCCGGAGAAGATGAGTCCGCCCGTGCTCTCCAGGTTCTTGAGCATGCGCTGGGGATAGACCAACAGCTTCTCGATCAGCGAGGTTGTCTTGGCCAGCAGGTAGTCGGCGAGGATGGTCGAGTCGGGAAAAATGATGCGCTCGACGGATGAATGGGAGATGTCCCGCTCATGCCATAACGCCACATTTTCCAGAGCTGCCTGCGCATTGGAGCGCATGACGCGCGCCAACCCGCTGATCTGCTCTGCGGTGATGGGGTTCCGCTTGTGCGGCATGGCGGACGAGCCCTTCTGCTTTTCGGAGAAAAACTCCTCCGCTTCGCGAACTTCGGTGCGTTGCAGGTGGCGAATCTCGACCGCAATCTTATCCAGGGTGGAAGCCAGCACCGCCAGCGTGGCGATGTAGGCGGCGTGGCGGTCACGTTGGATCACCTGATTGGCTATTGGATCGGCGCGCAGTCCGAGCTTGGCGCAGATGGCCTCTTCGTGCTCTGGCTTGAGATGTCCGAAGGTGCCGACGGCGCCGGAAAGCTTGCCTACCCGCATGTCCTCAGTGCTGGCCTCGAAGCGGACCAGGTTGCGCATGACCTCGGCATACCAGTTGAGCAGCT
The DNA here is from genome assembly GCA_963787145.1 of uncultured Acidobacteriaceae bacterium. Taxonomy (GTDB): domain Bacteria; phylum Acidobacteriota; class Terriglobia; order Terriglobales; family Acidobacteriaceae; genus PALSA-350. Next base: position 24,773 of record CAWBBY010000028.1, on the reverse strand, counting down.
TGAGGCCGAAGGTCGTGGGCTCGGCATGGATGCCGTGGGTGCGCCCGATGGTGGGTGTGTGCTTGAACTCCAGGGCGCGCAGCCGGAGAGCTGCGGCGAGCGCGAGTATGCCCTGGCGAATGAGCCCCGAGGCGGCTTTGATTTGCAGCGCCTGGGCGGTGTCGACCACGTCAGTCGAAGTGAGCCCATAGTGCAGCCAGCGGGATTCCGGACCGATCTTTTCCGCCATCGCCGTGGTGAAGGCGATGACGTCGTGCTTCACCTCAGCCTCGATCTCCTGAATGCGCTCGACGTCGACATCTCCGTAGGCGCGGATGGCCCGGGCGGCAGAATGGGGCACGATGCCGGCCTCGGCCAGCGTCTCAGAGGCGGTGGCTTCGACTTCAAGCCACATTCGGTATTTGTTTTCCTCACTCCAGATCCGGCCCATGGCCGGGCGGGTATAACGCGTGATCAACCAAAGCCTCCACGAGCAACGTACTATTCTATCGTTGCTGCATCTCAGCAATAGGGAGAACCTGATTTTATGGATGAAGAACCGGAACTGGTCACAATTGAACGCTATCGCGATGCTTTGGAAGCAGATCTGGCCAAGACCCGCCTGGATTCTGCAGGTATTACCAGCTTTCTCGTCGGAGAAAATGCCGCCATGCTTTACGGAACCGGGCTGGGGGGACTGCAACTACAGGTGAGCCCTAGGGACGAAGTGGATGCGCGGAGCATCCTGAATGATCCTGGACCGCCGGACGGCGAGGTTGCATCGGTCTCGTAAAGAAAGCTAGCGGGGGTGCACCGAGGTTTGTGGGGTAGCGCCCCCCACTCCGAATAGCTCGCCCATCTCTTCGTGCAGGAAGCCTCGGCCTGGACGATAGGGCTGAATCCATTTGCCGTCGATTACGAATTGCGGGATGGCTCGCTTGCCTACGTGCCGGATAAGCTCTTCTGCGGCCCCGGGAGTGGACTCGATGTCGATCTCGGTATAGGAAATCTGGTGTTTGTCGAGGAATCGCTTAGCCTCGCGGCAATCGCGGCACCATGTAGCGGAATACACCAACACATGCATTGCTCAATCATACCTTGGGCAAAGGAAAGGGGAGAGCGTAACTCCGATCAGAATTCGTTTGGGGTTGAATGAAACTGCAGGTCCCTCGCCTGCGCTCGGGATGACAAAGTTTAGAGCGGTGACTTTTGTTAGGAGCCGTTAGATCGGATGGACAAAAAGGTAACCTCAGGCCCCCTCCACTCCGCTTCGCTCCGGCATCAAGATGAATTGTCATCCCGCCCGGAGTGCAGCGACCTGCTGCTTTCTGTCCATCCGATCTAACGGCTCCTAACAAAAGTCACCGCTCTAAACTTTGTCATCCCGAGCGTAGCCGAGGGACCTGCAGTTTCACTCCACTCCAAACAAATGCTGAGTTTCCTCAGTAACGTTACGTTCGGCGCTGGCGGAAGAATTCGCGCAGCAGCTCTCCGCTCTCTTCTGCCAGCTCGCCACTCGTTACCAGCATCTGATGGTTGAGCCTGGGGTGATTCAGGACCTCGAGAACGGAAGCAACTGCGCCCGCCTTAGGATCGGCGGCGGCATAGATGAGACGGCTAAGCCTGGCATGGATCATGGCCCCGGCGCACATGGCGCAAGGTTCCAGGGTGACAAAAAGCTCGCAGCTGCCCAGGCGATAGTTACCCAAGGTCCGTGCGGCCTCTCGCAGCGCGACGATCTCTGCATGCGCCGTCGGATCGAGGTCGCGCAAGACCCGGTTCTGTCCCCGGCCGACAACCACGCCGTTTTCGATTACCACCGCGCCCACGGGGACCTCGCCCGCAGCACCCGCGGCGCGCGCTTCGTCCAGGGCCAGGGTGAGTGCTTCGGCGTCTGTCATCTGTCATGACCCCGCCGGCTGCTGCTGAGTCATGCAGTGCAGCGTCCCCAAACCCCAAATCAAATCGCCGCAGTGGATCCCCACCACCTGGCGGCCGGGAAAGAGACCAGCCAGCAGATTGAGCGCCTTGCGGTCGTTGGCATCATTGAACGTGGGCACCAGCACCAGCCCGTTCGCGATATAGAAATTGGCATAGCTGGCGGGCAGCCGCTGGCCGTGAAAGACGATCGGCGAGGGCATAGGCAGCTCAACGATGGTGAATGGCCGGCCCTCCGGATCGCGAGCCGCGTGCAGCCGCTCCAGATTCTCCGCCAGGGGCAGGTGATTCTCGTCGGCGGAATTTGGCTCCGTGACGGTGACGATGGTAACGGGACTAACGAAACGAGTGATGTCGTCCACGTGGCCGTGCGTATCATCCCCGGCGATGCCGCGATCCATCCACAGCACCTGGTCAATGCCGAGATAATCGTGCAAGACGCGCTCCAGGTCCTCGCGGGTAAGCCCCGGATTGCGCTGCTGTACCGGGCTCAGCAGGCACTCCTCGGTCGTGATCAGAGTGCCGCGGCCGTTTACGTCAATGCTGCCACCTTCCAGAACCACGCGATGGTCAAGGGGAAATACCGGAGTCCAGCTGGGCAGGCCAAGCAGTTCGGCCGCCATCAAAGGAAGCTGGTCGTCGAGCTGCCAGTCCGGGTACTTGGCCCAGGCATTGAAGTGCCAGTTGGTGATGGCGACAGACGCCTGAGGGGCGGCCTTGGTAACAAAGATGGGGCCGGAATCGCGCAGCCACACGCGGTTGGTGGGCCACTGGTGAAAGTGCACGCGATCGAGCTGCGCGCCCACCCGTCCGAGCATCCCGCGTGCGCGCTGCCCGGCAGCAGCATCGTTGACCAGAAGGTGCACGTCTTCCACTCGCGAGAGATGGCGCACGATATCGCAGTAGACCCAGGGAATCGGGTGAAACCGGCCGGGCCAGTCATTCGCGTTGTGAGGCCACGCCAGCCAGGTTGCAGCATGGGTCTCCCACTCTGCCGGCATGCGATAGCCCAGGCTGCGCGGGGTCGCCGGTTCAGTGGTCATTGCCGGTCGTCTTCTTCCGCTCCTGGATCGGCTCGTCAAGAAAGCGAGCCGAAATCGGCGGATAGAAATCGATGCGCCGGTCACGCAAAAAGGGCCAGTTGCGCCGCGTATCTTCCAAGTGCTTCAGGTCCACTTCCTCAATCAGGATGGCTTCGCGGTCATGAGGCGCCTGGGCCAGCACGCGTCCAAAGGGATCGGCAATAAAGGACCCACCCCAGAACTCAAGCCCGACGCCTGGGGCGCGGTTGCCGCGGACGTCTCCCTGCTCGTGGCCCACGCGGTTGACGGCAGCGACATAAACGCCGTTGGCGATGGCATGCGAGCGCTGGATAGTCTGCCACGCCTCATACTGCGCCACGCCGAAGGCTTCTTTTTCCGCCGGATGCCAGCCGATAGCCGTGGGATAAAACAGCAGGTTGGCTCCGCGCAGGGCGGTGATGCGGGCTGCTTCCGGATACCACTGGTCCCAACAGATGAGTGCGCCCACCTGGCCCACCGAGGTATCGAAGGCCTTGAAACCCAGATCACCGGGTGTGAAATAAAACTTCTCGTAGTACAGGGGATCGTCGGGGATGTGCATCTTGCGATAGATCCCGCCCAGCGAACCATCACTCTCCAGCATCGCCACCGTGTTGTGGTAGAGCCCGGCCGCACGACGCTCGAAGAGCGAAGCGACCACCACTACTTTTTCCTCTCGCGCGACTGCAGACAGCCGCTCGGTGGAAGGGCCAGGAATAGGCTCCGCCAGATCGAAGAGCTCGGCATCTTCGCGCTGGCAAAAATACTGAGCGCGGAACAGCTCCGGGAGGCAGACGATATTTGCCCCACCGCGGGCAGCTTCACGCACCCGGTCAGCCGCTTTGTCGAGATTGGCGTCAGGGTCGGGCGAGCAGGACATCTGCACCGCACCCACGCGGTATTTTGTTTTGCTTGCCATATTCGGTTACTCGAAGATCAGGATGGCGGCGGCGATGACCGTCGTCCACAGGCCTCGCTTGTCGCCGATGGCGGACTGGGTAATGTTTGCGGTGCGCACGATCTTATTGGAGATGCGATACATCTCTTTCTTCTCGTCCCAGCTTTTGTCGGGATCGAAATCCACATTGAGCGTGGTGGCGAGCATCTCCGCCGCCAGCTCTTCGGCATACTCGCCGGCCTGGTCTTCGGCCTCACCGAAGCTGTGGTGCTCGCTCAGGTAACCGTAGGTGTTGCGATCTGTCGGGATCGCGACCCCGATGCTGGACACAACCAGGCGATGCGGTTCGCGGGTCGAGTTCTCCGCCACCACAGCAAAAACCACCTCGCCGGGGGAAAGGTATTTCAGCCCTTCCTTCCGGGTAATGAGCTTGCACTGCGGTGGAAAAATAGAAGAGACCCGAACCAGGTTCTGCGCCGCGATGCCGGCGTCGCGCAGAGCCAATTCGAAAGAGGTTAACCGTTCTTTGTGCTTCCCCACGCCCTTGGTCAAAAAGAGACGTTTCGGGACCATGCTTTTACCCAATGCTGGATCCTCCAAAACGAACCTAACACAAACATGTGTACAGATGCGGCGGGGCCTCTCTGTGATTGAAAAAGATGCGGGTTGAGGCACAATAGCAGAGAGATGGCTTACCCAATCAAGGTGGAATACGCGGAAAACCGCAATATGCGCCAGCGCAACACGCGGCGCTATCGGGTGGCTCATTTGCCGATCTGGATCTGGGTGTTTTTTCTCGCCCCCGGACCGCTCACCTTCGATCTGTTCGCCCACGGCGGCAGCCGCAGCAACGTGGCTTGGCTCTTGCTGGTGATGGTGGCAACCGCGGTTGCGGGCTACTTCGGCCAACTTCCCGGCGTGGAGCCGCGGCCCTACATTCTTCGCTTTACCGAAGACAAGCCGAATCCGCTCTATCGCAAGATCTGCTACACCTTTGCGTGGAACGCGGTCATCACCTTTACCCTGTTGAACCTGGCGGGCCTGGTGATCGCTGCCGCGACGGGTAAGTGGGTGATGAAGCAGCTCTACCTGGACGCGTATTTTCCACTTTGCGCCATCGTGCTGCTGCTGGGCCTCTTCGGCCTGCTGCCAAGAGTTGGGCGTTCGACCAAGGGCGAGGGCATCGAGCGGCGGTATTTCTACGGCGCGGTCTGGGCTGCCGTGATTTCGCAGACCATTCTGCTGCTGCTGTGGAAGACGTTGCCCCGGTCACCGGCAACGAACCAAGTCAAGCTGGCGGCCTTTGTGCTGAGCTTGTGCGTAGTGGGCGCAGCCGCCGCCCTGGGGATGCTCCCCCGCACCCGCCCCATCGTTCCCGGCCAACTGATGGTGGCCGACTAGCAAACAGCAGGTCCCTCCACTGCGCTACGCTCCGGTCGGGATGACAATTCTTTTGTAGGAAATCGCCTCAAAAGCGGTCCAACGAAGGGCTGTCAGTAGCCCCACAGAATTGTCGTCCCGACCGGAGCGTAGCGCAGTGGAGGGACCTGCTGTTTGCTTACGCGTGGGTCGCGGTTGTCTTGGGCTTGCGGGAGAGGGCGTAGAGCAACGCCACCAGCATGAACAGGGAGCCCATGGCAGCCAGTCCCATCACTCGCAGGATGGAGACGGTGTACTTCCCGGCGCTGGGACTGTAATTGCAGCAATAAAGCAGGATCAAGTCGCTGACCGAGCCGATGTGGTGATTGCCGGCCTCAATCACCGCCAACCGCACATCGCGCGGCTGGTAGTCGATGCCGAAGAGATACTTCGACATGCGGCCGTCGGGCGTGGCGATCATGATGACGCTGGAGTGGGCAAACTGATCCATTTTTCCATCCGGCCCGGGTACCCGCACGTAGTTGAAGCCGGTGGCGTGGGCGAGGTCGGCGATCGAGGCTTCCGGTCCAGTCAGAAAATGCACACTCGCGCCTGCGTCCGGCTTGCCCAGCGACTCCAGAAAGCGTACTTTTTCGGCCGCACCGTCGCTGGGTGTATCGGCGGGATCGATGCTGGCGACGACCACATCGTAATCCTTGCCGGGCGTGAAGGCCACCTGGCGCAGTGTCTTGGCCATGCCACTGAGAACCTGCGGGCAAAGCATGCGGCATTTGTAGTAAACCAGCGCCATAACGACAGGCCGTTGCTGAAAGTACGTGGCCAGAGGCACTTCGGTACCGCTGGAGTCGACAAAACGATCATTGAGCGGGAGCTGCTGGCTAAGGTTCTGGTTGATGTTGGCCTTTTTGAGAAAAGCCGGGGTCGATTGCGCCATGGCGCCCATAGGCTTGTCCGCTGAATACTGCTGCGCCCAGGCGGGCGCCAGGAACGTAAGAGCGAGCGCAACACCTGGCAATGTCCAACGACGCATACGTATAGATTACTCCTTGGCGGCGGAAAATGATTTCAGCGGGCGCCGTCGATTGCCACTGCAATTCGCATGGTGTTAGCCTGACTATTCGTTCTGTCTTCCATTTACCCGTCTGCGGAGAGAAACGCATCCATGCAAAAAAGCTATAACGGTCTTTCCTTGCCCAATGGGGGCGAGGCGATTCAATATGCCGATGGCAAATACAAGATTCCTGACCATCCCATCATCCCGTTCATTGAAGGCGATGGAACTGGACGGGATATCTGGCGCGCATCCCAGCGGGTTTTCGATGCCGCGGTGGAAAAGGCCTATGGCGGCCGCCGGTCGGTGAAGTGGTTTGAGATCTTCGCCGGCGAGAAAGCATTTTCGCAGTTTTCCACCTGGCTGCCGGACGACTCTGTGAGCGCGGCGCGCGATCTGCGCATATCGATCAAGGGACCTCTGACGACTCCGGTAGGCGGCGGCATCCGTTCGCTCAACGTTGCTTTGCGGCAAATCCTCGATCTCTATTCCTGCGTGCGGCCGGTGAGGTATTACCAGGGCGTTCCCAGCCCGGTGAAGCACCCGGAGAAGCTCGACGTCGTGATCTTCCGTGAGAACACCGAAGATGTCTACGCGGGCATTGAATTCAAGCAAGGCACGCCGGATGCCAAGCGGCTGATCGACTTTCTCAACAACGATATGCTCAAGGGGACCAAGAAGAAGGTGCGCGAGGACTCCGGCGTTGGGATCAAGCCGATCTCCATCTTCGGCACCAAGCGGCTGGTGCGATACGCGATCAAGTACGCGCTCGAGAATGGACGCAAGTCCGTGACCCTGGTGCACAAGGGTAATATCCAGAAGTTCACCGAGGGGGCCTTTCGGGAGTGGGGTTACGAAGTGGCAACCGAGGAGTTTCGCCAACAAACGGTGACCGAGACCGAGAGCTGGATCATGGGCAACCTCGAAGCTAATCCTAAGCTGACCGTGGAAGAGAATGCCGCGCTTATCGAGCCGGGCATTGCCTTCGGATCCGATGACTTTCGCGCCGAACTGTACAAGAGTGTGAAGTGCGTGATCGATTCCATCGGGAAAACGCACGGCAACGGACAATGGAAGAAGAAGCTGCTGATTAACGATCGGATCGCCGACTCCATCTTTCAGCAGGTCGTTATCCGGCCAGACGAGTACAGCGTTCTGGCGTGCCCGAATCTGAATGGCGACTATATCTCGGACGCATGCGCGGCGCAGGTGGGTGGCCTGGGCATTGCTCCGGGGGCGAATATCGGCGACGGTTATGCGGTCTTCGAAGCTACTCACGGCACGGCGCCCAAATATGCCGACAAGGACGTCATCAATCCGGGTTCGGTGCTGCTCTCGGGGGTGATGATGTTTGAATTCCTGGGCTGGAACGAGGCGGCCAAGCTGATCGAGAACTCTCTCGAGAAGACCATCCTGCAGAAGTACGTCACCTACGATTTTGAGCGGCAGATGCCTGGATCCACCAAGGCGAAGACGAGCGAATTTGCCACGCGAATGATCGAGAACATGGGTTAGGAGCGATATGCGAAAAAAAGTAACCATCGTTGGAGCAGGGAACGTGGGTGCGACCGCGGCCCACTGGATCGCGGCCAAGGAATTGGCGGACATCGTGCTGGTCGACGTAGTTGAGGGCGTGCCCCAGGGCAAGAGTCTCGACTTGCTGGAAGCGCTGCCCATAGAGAGACGGGACGTGCACGTAACCGGGACCAATGACTACGCGCACACGGTAAACTCCGACATCGTGGTCATTACCGCCGGCATCCCCCGCAAGCCCGGGATGAGCCGGGATGACCTGCTGCACACCAACTACAAGATCATGTCGGAGGTGGTGAGTAAGGTGGTGGCGGCGTCGCCGAATGCCATCCTGATCATCGTCTCCAATCCGCTCGATGCGATGGCTCAGGCGGCCTTTAAGCTCTCGAAGTTCAACCGCGAGCGGGTCATCGGCATGGCCGGCATCCTTGATTCCGCCCGCTTCCGTACCTTCATTGCAGAAGAGTTGAAGGTTTCGGTGGAGAATGTAACTGCGTTTGTGCTCGGTGGCCATGGAGATACGATGGTGCCGCTGCCGCGCTATTCCACCGTGGCCGGTATCCCGATCACCGAGCTGATGGATGCGGCGACGGTCGCGCGCCTGGTGCAGAGGACACGCGACGGCGGGGCTGAGATCGTCAAGCATCTGAAGACGGGGAGCGCCTACTATGCTCCGTCCGCGGCGGCGGTGGAGATGGTTGAGGCCATCCTCAAAGACAAGAAGAAGATTCTGCCCTGTGCCGCTTATCTTCAAGGCGAGTACGGCATTCATGGTCACTATGTGGGCGTTCCCTGCAAGTTGGGCGAGCGTGGGCTGGAACAGATCATCGAGATCAAGCTGACCAAGGAAGAGGATGCAGAGCTCAAGAAGAGTGCCGACGCGGTGAAAGAGCTGTGCGGCGTGATCGGGGTCTAGCGTGAAGGGACGCGCCAGCCAGGTTGTCAGCACCAACATTGCCGAGGCCAAGGCATTGTTGGAGCGATTGGCGGACCTGGAGTCAAAAATAGAAGCAGCCGCGGATATGATCGCGGCTGCGTTGCTTTCCGGGCACAAGTTACTGGCCTGCGGCAACGGCGGCAGTGCCGCGGATGCGTCGCATCTGACCACGGAGTTTGTAGCCCGCTTCGACCGAGATCGCCGGGCCTACCCGGCGATTTCCTTGGCGAGCCATGGCGGAGACTTAACCGCCATCGGCAATGACTACTCCTTCGCCGATCTCTTTGCCCGGCAGGTCCAAGCGTACGGAAGTCCAAACGATGTGTTGGTGGTGTTTACCACCAGCGGTAAGAGCGAGAATGTTTTCCGCGCCCTGGCCGCAGCGAAAGACTTGAGTGTAAAGACGATTGCGTTCCTGGGCCGCGATGGCGGCAAGTGTGCGGGTTTGGCAGATGTCGAATTGCAAGTTGGCGGCCAGATCACCGCTCGCATCCAGGAAGGCCATAAGTTCCTGTTGCACACCATTTGCGAGCTGGTCGAAGAGCAGCTCGCCCCCGAGGCCTAGCCGGCTGCGGAAAGTCTGCGTGAGAATTAGCCTCTCCAAATTGAGTCCCGAAGGGACGGCTGAGAGTAGCCCAGGACGTTAGGCCTGGGATTAGATAAGAGCGGAGGAACAGTCCCGCAGGGACGGCTGAAATGCCCCAGGATGCAATCCTGGGGTACCTCTACCTCTGAAATGGACTATTCGCGGGCAGCCACCCAGGACTGACGTCCTGGGCTACTCTCAGCCGTCCCTACGGGACTGATCCTTCTCTCATATCTAAACAAAACCAAAAGTTCCTCCCGGCCGTAACTTCTTTGGGCGTTCTGTAATCTCATTTGAGCCGGCCCCTCCGGTCGAAAAGAACATGGTAAGCAGATGTTCCTGTTGCTCTTAGCGTATCTCGGTGGCGTCCTCACGATTTTGAGCCCGTGCATCCTGCCCGTGCTGCCATTCGTTTTTGCGCGTTCAGATCAGCCCTTTCGCAAGAGCGGCTTGCCGCTGCTTGCCGGAATGTCGATTACCTTTGCCCTGGTAGCCAGCTTGGCGACTGTGGGGGGCGGCTGGGCGGTACGAGCCAACCAGTTCGGCCGGATCGCCGCGCTGGTGCTCTTTGCCATCTTTGGCCTTACTCTTCTTTTCTCTTCACTTGCGGAGCGTATCTCCCGTCCGCTCGTGCAACTGGGCAACCGCCTCTCCAGGAACTCCGATGCAAATAAGACCGTTCTGAACTCTTTCCTGCTTGGCGTTGGTACTGGATTACTCTGGGCGCCCTGCGCAGGGCCGATTCTAGGCCTCATTCTTACCGGAGCGGCCCTGCAAGGGGCGAGCGCCCATACAGCCGTACTCCTGTTGAGCTATGCAGCCGGAGCAGCGACCTCACTGGCAATTGCCCTGCTCGCCGGTGGCCGCGTTTTCGCCGCGATGAAGCGTTCTCTGGGTGCGGAGGAATGGATTCGCCGCATTCTCGGCGTTGCTGTTCTGGCCGCTGTGGCCGCGGCCGCCCTGGGGTTGGATCGCGGCGTGCTTACCCGTCTTTCCCTGGCCAGTACCTCCGGCCTTGAGCAGCGTCTGGTCGACCGCTTCCATCCCGCCGCAAAGAGGATCGTCGTCAATCAGACGATTGACATCTCCGGCGACGCCTCGGACAGCGTGCCGGCGGTCCTTCCCGATCTTTCCGGAGCGACCGCCTGGATTAACTCGCCGCCTCTCACTCCTGCGTCGCTTCGCGGCAAAGTGGTTCTGGTCGATTTCTGGACCTATTCCTGCATCAACTGTCTGCGCACGCTGCCCTATATCAGGGCCTGGAATGAGAAATACAAGGACGACGGCCTGGTGATTATCGGCGTCCACACCCCAGAGTTTGCCTTTGAAAAAGATGAAGCGAACGTCCGCAAAGCGGTGAAGGATCTCGGCATCACCTATCCGGTGGCGATGGATAACGACTACCGCATCTGGCGTAGTTTTCACAATGAATACTGGCCCGCTGATTACTTTATCGATGCCACGGGGCGCATCCGCTTCCACCACTTCGGCGAGGGCGCTTATGAGGAATCGGAACAGCAGATTCGCACTCTCCTGGAGGAGGCTAACCATACCTCTCTACCCCGGTCGCCAACCCAAATAACTGCCATCGGTACGGAAGCAGCGCCCGATTCGGACGATGTGCAATCTCCTGAGACCTACGTTGGCTACGCAAGAGCGCAGAACTTCGCCTCTCTTGAAGCAATAAACCAGGATGATCCGCAGTCCTATCGAACCCCCGCCCAACTCAAGCTCAACCAATGGGCATTCGCCGGCAAATGGCAGGACGCCGACCAGGTCGCGACCTCACTCGACCCAAGGGCCAGTATCTCGTTTCGTTTTCATGCCCGCGACCTGCACCTGGTTTTAGGCCCGGGCCCGGACGGAAAGCCTGTCCGTTTCCGGGTTACCCTGGATGGCCAGGCGCCGGGAGCCGACCATGGTGTGGATACCGACGCGGATGGATACGGCGTGGTGACGGAAGATCGGCTCTACCAACTGGTCCGTCAGCATAGTGGTATTCGTGACCGCACCTTCCGCATAGAGTTCCTGGTTCCGGGAGCGCGGGCGTATTCATTCACCTTTGGCTAGAGAAGTTTGGAAACAAAATCTGTCTAATAAATGCGAGGAATAGTTTTATGAGTAATCGAGAAGAGAAAGTCAGGGTCGTTGACGGTCAACGCCCTAGCCGCCGGGCATTCCTGATGACTTCGGCAAGTGCATGCGGGGCGCTCGCACTCTGGTCTCTGCAAAGCCCAAAGGCAGCGTCGGCCGCAGGTGGCGGTTCCAAGACGCCGGGCATGGTGACCATTGTTGAGTTCGGTGCGAACGGCAAGAAGACCGGCAAGGAAGAGCTCGCGCGCGTCGTCAAGACCGACGCTGAATGGCAGAAACTGCTATCCCCAATTTCCTACCAGGTAACTCGCCAGGCGGGCACCGAGCGCCCCTATACAGGTGATACATGGAATCTGCATGACCGCGGTCTCTTCCGCTGCATCTGCTGCGACACGGCTGTTTTCAGTTCCGATACCAAGTTCGATTCGGGTACCGGTTGGCCAAGCTTCTGGGCGCCGATCGCCAAGGAAAATGTGGTGGAAATTACGGATCAAAGCTTGGGCATGGAGCGCACAGCGGTTTCCTGCCGCCTGTGCGACGCTCATCTCGGACACGTCTTCGATGACGGTCCTCAACCAACTGGACTGCGCTACTGCATGAACTCGGCGGCCATGCACTTTGTGAAGCTGGCATAGCCCCGCCGCAACGAACTTGCCTAGGGCGCACTTTCTCACGCTCACGGTCCAACAGCTAGGAGCCGACTTCGATTCTCCAGCAGTCCTCGCCGATGACCCTGAGCAGTCTGGCCCTGCCATCTACGACGGTCAGGAACTCCGCGGTGTCGGGAGACCATGCATCTTTCCCCACGCGAAACAGCGACGAGCCGATCTCGCTCAGCGGAGAATCTCCCAGCCAGAGCCGGCCCTTACGAACGAAGACGCGTATATCGTCGCCGCCCTCGCTTCGGTAACGGCCCGCAAAGGCTTTGTATTGGGGCAGCGCAGCCCACTCGCGCTCCCCTTTGTAGGCTGCGTTGGTATACCAGTCCGGGCCATAACCAACCTCCACCACCAGCGTGGGAGACGGCGGGGGGGCAGCGTCACTATCTCCAGGCTTTGCCGTTTTGTTGCTTGCCTGGTCTCTGCCAAACACCAAACTATAGTCTGAAAATCCACCCTGCACGGTTGAGATAAACGAATCTCCCTGCCCGCGTTGCAAGAGAATCTCTTTGCCTGCATTCAGTAGCAGAAGTTTCGTGCCGTCTGCCTTGAAGAGCAACTCCCTGCCGTCACTGCTGCGAAAGGTTCCCGAGTATTCGCTGGCATTGTTCACTTCCGTTGCATGGATGAGCGCCGCCGCTGCGGGCAGGGACTTGGCTTCCTTCTCTGCGCGCAGCAACTGAACCGCGTACTGCGTGATCAGTGTTGGCCGGTAGCCTTGCATGGCATTGATCGAAGCAAAGGCGGCCACTCCTCCATCCAAATCCACGTGGATGGAGGAGGCAAAGCAGTTCATCCCGCCGGTGTGGCGCAGAATCTTATGACCGTCCAGGACATCGACGGCAATGCCATAACCGTAAGAGGCAGTCGGGCTGAATTCCGGAGCTCTGATATACGGCGTCGACATCAACGCAAAACCCTCGGCCGAGGCAATGCGCCCCTCCGCTCCCTGGCCGCCGTTGAGCAGGGTACGCAGATAGCGCGCCATATCTCCGGGCGGGGATGCGATGCTTCCCGCTGGGTTATCGAAGACCTCTGGCGGCCTTGAGACCAGCCGGCCCTGGCGAGGGTAAACCTGGTCATCAAAGAAGGGCTGATACCCGGTGGCGCTGCGCGCGCTCGATTCAATTGTGATCACCGCGGCGGTCGCCGTCATCCCCAACGGCGTAAGCATGCGCGCCTGCAGGCACTGATACCAGGGCCTGCCATCCAGCCGCTCGATCAGTTTGCCCAGTATGGCGAAGCCCAGATTGCAGTAGTGAAAGTGAGCGCCGGGTTCAAATCCTTGCGCGTGCCGGGCGCCAGGATCGCTCTGAAAGATGTAGGAAGCATCCGGAAGACCGGAGGTATGCGTCAGTAGATGATGTGCGGTGATCGGCCCATAGGGCATGGTCACCGGAAGCCACGGCAAGTACTCGAGCACTGGGCGGTGAAGATCCAGTTTGCCCTCGTCGCGCAACTGGAGCAGGATCAGCGCCGCAAATGATTTGGTAATCGACCCGATCTGGAACAGATGATCGGGAGTCACCGGAGCCTTCAGGTCAACGTTGGCAAAGCCGTAGCCTGCGGTGCGGATGGTTGTTTTGGCATCGGTGAGCGCCTGGGTCATCCCCGGGGCATTCATGGCCCTCATGTAGTCGGCGGTGAACGTGTCCAGCTTTTTTTCGACATCACCCTTTGCGGGTGGCATGGGCATCGGCCCAAGTCCCCAAAGCCTGGGGGAGGCGGTGGAGAGGGCGGTGCCGGCGGCGAGACCGAGAAATGAACGTCGATTGATCACGTGAATCCGCGCCAGTCTAGCACGGTCGAGCGCTCCTCTTTGACGGGAGGATGCAGGGTACTCTATAAATCTCCAGGCATCGTCCCTGCGGGCCGGCGCCGTGAAGAGGCCACGCTATGGAGTACATTCTTTCGCTCGACCAGGGAACTACCAGCTCTCGTTCCATTCTCTTTGGCAAAGATGGAAACATCGTCGCCCACGGGCAACGCGAATTCCAGCAGATCTACCCCCAGGGCGGCTGGGTCGAGCATGATCCCTTCGACATCTTGACCTCGCAGATGAGCTCGGTGGTCGAGGTTCTTGGCAAGGCCGGCGTGCGTGCGCGCGACCTGGCGGCGATCGGCATCACCAATCAACGAGAGACCACGATCGTATGGGACCGCGAGACCGGCAAACCGGTCTACAACGCAATTGTCTGGCAGGATCGCCGCACCGCCGAACGATGCCACCAGATGAAGGGCGATGGCACGGAAGAGACCGTCCGGCAAAAAACGGGTTTGCTGATCGATCCCTACTTCTCCAGTACCAAGATCGCGTGGATCCTGGAAAACGTCGACGGAGCGAGGCAAAGGGCGGAGGCCGGCAAACTGGCTTTTGGAACCGTAGATAGCTGGCTGATCTGGAACCTGACCAGCGGGAAAAAGCACATCACCGATCGGACCAATGCTTCGCGCACCATGCTCTACAACATCGTCGAAGGCAAATGGGACGCGGATCTTCTGAAGCTATTCCGGATTCCAGAGAGCATGATGCCCGAAGTGGTCTGGTCGAGCGAGAAGATCGGCCCCGTGACCACGTCTCTCGGCCTCGAGACCGGGGAGATCGCAGGCATCGCCGGCGACCAGCAGGCGGCTCTCTTTGGGCAGCTGTGCATCCGCCCCGGCGACGCAAAAAACACCTACGGCACCGGATGCTTCCTGCTGCAGAACATTGGCTCCCAGTTCGTGCTGTCGGAGAAGAGGCTGATCACCACCCTCATCTGCAGCCTGGATAAGAAACTGGAATATGCCCTGGAAGGCAGCATCTTTATTGGCGGAGCGGTGGTGCAGTGGCTGCGCGACAGTCTGCAGCTGATTCGCCATTCCTCCGAGGTGAATGCGTTGGCGGTTACGGTGGAAGACTCCGATGGAGTTGTGCTGGTGCCCGCATTCGTCGGCCTGGGCGCACCGTACTGGGACCCGTATGCGACCGGCCTCCTGATCGGGCTGCGCCGCGGCACCAAGCCCGGCCATATCGCCCGCGCCGCCGAGGAGAGCATCGCCTTCCAGGTGGCCGATGTAATCGAGGCCATGGATGCGGATACCAAGTGCCCGTTCCGGGAGTTGCGCGTCGATGGAGGCGCGGCCGTGGATGACCTGCTGATGCAATTCCAGGCTGACCTCCTGGGCGTGCCCGTCATCCGGCCCGCGGTCAGCGAGACTACCGCGCTCGGTGCGGCATACCTCGCCGGGCTTGCCGTGGGCTTCTGGAACAGCCCGGACGAAATTCGCAAGCTGCGCGCCGCCGATACGCGGTTCGAGCCCAAGGCCGGACAAAAGAAAATCACCGAGGGGCGGGCGCGCTGGAAGAGAGCTGTCCAGCGGTCAAGAACCTGGCACGAAGGAGATGTGTAGATGAATCGCCCGGCGATGCTGGCCCGCGTACAAGCTCGTTCCGTTCCATGGGATATTGTCGTCATCGGAGGCGGAGCCACCGGTGTCGGTGTGGCCGTCGATGCCGCCAATCGCGGCTTCGCCGTGCTGCTGCTGGAGCGGATGGATTTTGGCTCGGCTACTTCGAGCAGGAGCACCAAGCTGGTGCACGGCGGAGTCCGCTACCTGGAACAAGGAAACGTGTCGCTGGTGATGGAGGCACTGAAGGAACGCGGCCTGCTGCGTCAGAACGCTCCCCACCTGGTCCATGATCTGGGCTTCGTCGTGCCTAACTATTCCTGGTGGGAAGCTCCTTTCTACGGTATCGGCATGAAGGTCTATGACCTGCTCGCAGGCAAATATGGCTTTGGCAAGTCTCGCCTGCTCTCGCGTGAAGAAACACTGGAGCGGCTGCCCACCATCCAGACCGAAGGACTCCGCGGGGGCGTCATCTACTACGACGGCCAATTTGATGACACTCGGCTGCTGATCCATCTGGCGGCCACGGCCGCCGATCAGGGCGCCGTCTTGCTCAACTATGCGCCGGTGGTAGAGATCACCAGGGGCGCGGACGGCTTTGCCGATGGGGTAGTCGCGATCGATAGCGAATCCGGCCAGCGTATGAAGATCCCGGCGCATGTGGTGGTGAATGCGGCAGGCATCTTCGCCGACGATGTGCGCCGGCTGGCTGAGCCGGAACTGGCGGGCATGATCGCGCCCAGCCAGGGCATTCACCTGGTCTTCGAGCGTGCGTTCCTGCGCGGCAATACTGCGATCATGGTGCCCCATACGAGTGATGGACGCGTCCTGTTTGCCATTCCGTGGCATGAGCACACCGTGGTCGGCACCACCGACACACCGATCGAGGAGCCGTCGTACAACCCGCTCCCCTTTGAGGAAGAAATTCAGTTCATCCTGGACACCGCGGCGCAGTACCTCAGCCGCCCTCCGCAGCGCAGCGATGTGCTCAGCGTGTATGTCGGCATCCGTCCCTTGGTCAAGGCCAATGGCGCTTCGATGAAAACTTCCTCGCTCTCTCGCGACCACACCATCCATGTCGACAACTCCGGGCTGCTGACTATCGTCGGAGGCAAATGGACCACCTATCGCCATATGGCTGAGGACTGCGTGGACCACGCGATCACCCTCGGTGAGCTCAACGACGTGCCGAGCGGGACGCACGACCTGAAGATCCATGGCTATAAGCAAGATGTTGACTCGCTGAACAGTCTCGGGATCTACGGTTCGGATGCTGAGAAAATCCTGGCCCTGGCCGCTGCTGATAAGCGTCTCGGCCAGCGGCTCCATCCTGACCTGCCCTATATCGCCGCCGAAGTGATTTGGGGGGTTCGGGAGGAGATGGCGCGCACGGTGGACGATATGCTGTCCCGTCGCACGCGGGCCTTGTTCCTGAATGCCAGGGCCGCCATCGCGATGGCGCCGGCCGTGGCCAAGCTCATGGCGGAAGAGCTGGGCACCGGACAGGATTGGATCGACCAGCAGTTGCAGCAATTCAATGATCTGGCGCGAAAATACCTGTTACCGTGAAGGGCACACGAAAAGACAGGAACTGTTCGTTTGATGAAGAGACAAGATTTTGGCGAGTACCTGGCGGAGGCCCTGGCGGTCTTCATCATCATTGCGTTCGGCGACTCAGTGGCCGCCATGTATACCCTTTACAACCCCAGCCCCTACCTGAACTCCTATTGGGGAGTGTGCATCGCGTGGGGCCTGGCGGTCACCATGGCCATCTATGCCACCGGATCCATCTCCGGCACGCAT
This sequence comes from uncultured Acidobacteriaceae bacterium, assembly GCA_963787145.1. Classification (GTDB taxonomy): domain Bacteria; phylum Acidobacteriota; class Terriglobia; order Terriglobales; family Acidobacteriaceae; genus PALSA-350. Next base: position 7,464 of record CAWBBY010000028.1, on the reverse strand, counting down.
GCCAATCCAGCAGTGACGCTGGCGCTGGCGCTTTATCGAAAATTCTCCTGGGGCAAAGTGATTCCGTATTTCGTGGCCCAGGTGGTGGGCGGCGTGCTCGGAGCCGCTCTTGTGTACACGTTGTATGTGCCGGTGATCGACCACTTCAACCAGGCTGCGCAGCTCACGCGCGCGGCCGGCGGCGCGGCCGGGGTCTTCTTTACTCATCCCGGGCTGGCGATCACACCCATGCATGCCTTTAGCGACGAGATCATACTGACGGCCTTTCTCATCTTCGGCATCTTCGCCATTACCGAGCAGTACAACGAGATGGCGCCCCAGGCGAATGCGGGGGCCTTGATGATCGGCATGCTGGTTGCGTTGATCGGAGCCTCGATGGGCTATCTGGAGGCTTGGGCGCTCAACCCGGCGCGTGATCTTGGTCCACGCATCTTTTGCTTTCTTGCTGGGTGGGGACCGGCGGCATTTCCCTCGCCGCAGAATTACTGGTGGATCCCGATTGCCGGTCCCTTGCTTGGGGGCTGCGTTGGCGGAGCCGCCTATCAGTACCTGGTTCGGCCATTTCTGCCGGCGCACCTGCGGGCCCTCGCCGGGGAATCGAAATGAGCAGGATTTCGCGAAGGGCGTTCTCAGCCCTCGCGATGGCCGCTCTGGGATCGAGAAGCTTTGCCCAGCCCAGAGAGACCAGTGTCGTGCTGCTGCTTACCGGCGTGATCACCGATGGAGGCTGGAGCCAGCTTGCCTTCAACGGTCTGAAGGCGCTGGGACCCGGATTTAAGACTGCCTACGCGGAAAACATCGGCCTCGCACAAATGCAGGAAGTGGCGCGCGGCTACTGCGACGATGGCTTCGATCTAATCCTGGGTCACGGCTTCGAGTTCAGCAATGCGCTGCTCGACATCGCGCCGGATTACCCCAGCCAAAAATTCTTCGTGACCAGCTATCTGCCGCAGCCCACAGTTCCCACGAATCTCATGTTCATCAACTTGGGTTATTTTGGCGCAGCGTATGGAGCGGGCGCCCTGGCGGCCTTGATCTCGGAGCGCAAGCAGGCGGTTGGTTTTGTCGGCGGGGAGGACGATCCTACGCAGCAGCGCGAACTGAAATGCTTCATCGCCGGGGCGCGCAACACCGTGCCGGGGATCCAGGGTCTGGGCATTATCACGGGCGATTATGATAATGCTGCCAAAGGCCGCGAAGCCGCCGCAACGCTGATCGGCAATGGAGCCGATGTGATCTGGCATGCGGCCGACGTAACTGGGCTGGGCGCGATCCAGGGTGCGGTCGCCGGCAAGGTGAAGGTGCTGGGCTGCTACTCCGACCAGACAGAGTTGGCGCCCAACAATATGGCGACCAGCTTCGAGATGAATCTTGGAGGCATGGTGCAGACCGTTGCTCATGAGGTCGCCAACCACTCCTTCGCGGGCGGCAAGGAGTGGAAACCTACCGTGGACTGGATGTGGCTGCTGAAGGCGGGCGCCAGGGGAACCCACAATCCGCAGCTTATTTCTCCATCGCAATGGGCTGCATTTCAAAAAGTATGGAGCGATCTTTCTGCGGGTAAGATCGACCTATCCCCCTGGGTTTGAAGGGTACGGGTAGAGGGAAAGAAACCGCAGGTCCCTCCACTACGCTTCGCTCCGGTCGGGATGACAATTTTGTTGTGCCCGCAAGAGCTTTAGCTAGAAATCTTTTACTCTGCAATAGAGATTGTCATCCCGACCGGAGCGAACCCGGATTTCCTGTTACGCTGCACTCACCAACGCCCACGTGTGCGGCTTTCAGTACGGAAAGCTGCATGAAGTTCGCCAACGCCAGCAAGCTCGACAGGAAATCCGGGGGAGCGTAGTGGAGGGACCTGCGGTTTCTTTCCCCTCACTCACATACCTGGTTAGCCCGTACCCTTCACTGAAGTGTTTGCCGTTACTTGAGGAGAAGCATTTGCCCGCATTCGCGATGAGGAAGATCGTCAAGCGATTTCCCGGAGTCGTAGCCAACAACGATGTTGACCTCACCATCGAAGCGGGCGAGATCCACGCCCTGCTGGGAGAGAACGGCGCCGGCAAGAGCACCTTGATGCAGATTCTCTACGGATTCCATTCCATGGATTCCGGATCGATCCTGATCGACGGCGAGCCGGTCGCAATCAACAGCCCCAAAGATGCCATCGCGCTTGGCATTGGCATGGTGCACCAGGAATTCATGCTGGTGCGGCGCTTTTCCGTGGTTGAGAACACTGTGCTCGGCCTGAACGAAGACGCCGGTCCGATGCTCGACCTGCGTAAGGCCGCGCGGCGGCTGCGCAGCTTGAGCGACCAGCATCATCTGGCCATTGATCCGGACGCGCAAGTGCAGCACCTGCCCATCGGGGTGCAACAGCGAGTTGAGATTCTCAAGTTGCTCTATCGCGACGCCAGGCTGCTGATCCTGGACGAACCCACCGCCGTCCTCACCACGCACGAAAAGGACCAGCTCTTCACGGTGCTGCGCGACCTGCGTGACCAGGGCCGCTCGATTGTCATCGTGACCCACAAGCTTCAGGAGATCCTGGAGCTTGCGGATCGTGTCACGGTGATGCGCGATGGCCGGGTGGTGGGCGCCGTTACTACGCGGCAGACCACCGAGCAGGAGTTGGCCCGCCTGATGGTGGGCCGTGACGTGAACCTCCGCGCGCATCGGGTTCCGGTGGAGCGCGGCCGAGCCGTTTTACGCGTCAACGGGCTTCATGTGCGCGACGATGTGGGCCAGGAAAAGGTCCGTGGCGTAAGCCTCGATGTACATGCGGGAGAGATCGTCGGCATCGCCGGTGTCGATGGCAATGGGCAGTCGCAATTGGCCGAGGCGATCATGCATTTGCGGCCGGCTCTTCATGGACAAGTCTTTCTCGACGAGCGCGAGGTTACCCGGCTGACGGTCGGGCAGCATCGTGCTCTGGGCCTGTCCTATATTCCGGCCGATCGCCGGCATGTGGGCGCGATCACGGAGATGTCCGTTGCCGATAACGCAATCCTCGGGTCGCAACGGGCGCGCACCCGCGGCCTGTTTCTCGATAGGCGCAAAATCCGCGAGTATGCAGAAAGGCTGGTCGCGCGCTTCGGAGTGCGTGCATCCGGTATTGGGGCCATGGCGGGCAAGCTCTCTGGTGGCAACCTGCAGAAGCTGATCCTGGGACGGGAGATTCTGCAGGATGCAGCCGCTATCGTAGTCGAACAGCCAACAAGGGGACTGGATGTGGGCGCGGTCGAATCGGTTTGGCTCGAACTGCTGCGCGAACGCGAGCGGGGCAAGGCAATCCTATTGATCTCCGCGGAGCTGGAAGAGCTGATGAATCTGGCCGACAGGATCGCCGTGATGTTCGAGGGGCGGATCGTCGGCATCCTTGATTCGGCAAACGTCACCCAGGAAAAGCTGGGTCTTATGATCTCCGGAGTTGCATGAAGCTGATCGAACGACGTCTCACTCCGGCTGACTCGCCGCTCGCCATCACCATGGCCATGGTCCTCGCGGTGCTGGCGGCGATGCTCGCGACCTCGTTGCTCTTTGTCCTCTATGGCGCGAACCCGTTCCGGGCGTACTTCGCACTCTTCCACGAACCGTTCGCAACCATGCGCGGCTTTGGCTATACCCTGGTGCGCACCGCGCCGTTAACATTGATTGCCCTGGGCACCATCGTCAGTTGGCGATCCGGCTTTGGTTACCTGGGCTTTGAAGGATGCTTCGTGATTGGCGCCGCGGCCACCAGTTGGTTGGCTCTGGCAACGGCACCGGGCGGAGCAGTGGGCCCGCTGCCCCTGGTCGCATTCTTGCCTTTGGTGCTCTTGCTGAGTTTTGCTGCCGGAGCCGTGTGGGCGGGTGTAGTTGCCCTGATCCGAGCGCGGTTTGGGGGCAACGAAGTGCTTATCTCGCTGATGACTAACTATGTCGCCATCCTGATTGTGCAGTACCTGGTTTCGGGCCCCATGCGCGCACCCGGCGGAGTTCCGGAGACGGCGCTGCTGCCGCGCGCTACCTGGCTGCCGTTCATCTTGCACGGCACACGCGCGCACGCCGGTATCCTGCTCGCCTTATTGGCAACTTTGCTGGTGTGGATGCTCCTGCGCAAGACGCCTCTGGGCTATGAGCTGATCGTCAGCGGCCTCAGCCCGTCCGCTGCTCGCTATGGCGGAATCAACGTAGGTATCCGCCTGGTGCTCGCGGCTTTCTTTGCCGGTGGCCTGGGTGCTCTGGCCGGCACGGTCGAGGTGCTGGGTGAGCAGCATCGCCTGATGGACGGGATTAGCGGCGGTGTGGGCTTCACCGGCATCATCGTCGCGTTGTTGGCCAAGCTCAACCCGCTGGCAGTTATCCCCGCGGCCGCGTTGTACGGTGGCATGACGGTGGGCGCCAATGCCATGCAGCGCAGGGCGGGCATTCCCTCGTCCATCACTTTCATTTTGCAGAGCCTGATCGTGTTGATGGTGCTGGCGAGCGATATCTTTCGCCGCTACCGGGTAAAGCTGACGTGAACTTTCATCGGCTGCTGACTTCAGCGTTTTTCGTAACCTGGCTCGCCGCCAGCCTCCGGCTCTCTGGACCGGTCCTGCTGGCTGCGCTGGGAGAGACATTCGCCGAGTGCTCCGGAGTGCTGAATGTGGGTATCGAAGGCACGATTTTGCTCGGTGCGTTGGCTAGCTTCCTCACCGATTATGTAACCGGCATGGTATGGATGAGTCTATTGGTGGCGATGCTGACCGGCATCGTCTTCAATCTCCTGCTGGCCTGGATGTATGTCACCGTTCGCGCCAGCCAGGTGGTGGTCGGCCTGGTCTTCAACGTGCTGGCGCTCGGCATTGCCGCTACCGTGTATCGCCGGGCGCTGGGCGAATCCGCCGGCCCGACGAGCGTGCCCATGTTTCCTCCTCTTCATATTCCGTGGCTAAGCGATCTTCCTTTACTCGGGCCGGTCTTGTTCGGCCAGGCGATCCTGCTTTACCTGACGCTGGGGCTGGTTCTGGTGGCCCACGTGGCCTTGTTTCGTACTTGCTTCGGACTGGCGCTGCGTGCCGCGGGAGAAAATCCCAGCGCTGCGGATGCGGCCGGCATTTCTGTCGCGCGCATGCGTTACATAGGAGTGCTGATCGGCGGCGCTACCGCGGGCATGGCCGGCGCCTATCTGGTGCTGGCGCAGATCGGGCTGTTTCGCGAATCGATTGTTTCCGGGCAGGGATTTATTGCTTTGGGGATCGTCATCTTTGGAAGGTGGCATCCGGGGAAAGCGGCACTGGCTGCGCTGGTGTTTGGCGCTTGCGATGCGTTGCAGCTTTCGCTGCAATTGGGGGGAGCAAACGTTCCGTCGCAACTGCTGGCGTCATTACCATACATCGTCACCATACTGGCGATTTCGGGATTGTTTGGGGGCAAAGCGATACAACCGGCAGCGTTGATGGTGCCTTACTCCAAAGATTGAGGAGGGAATCGGGGCGCACTGCAGATCCCTTTCGACTTCGCTCAGGGCAGGCTCTCGGCTACGGTCGTGATGACGATTCTGTTGCACAATGGGAACTATCGCGAGAAATCATCGATTTCGAAACAGAATTGTCATCCCGACCGGAGCGCAGCGCAGTGGAGGGACCTGCGGTTAATGCGATTTGCGGTCCAAAATATGGACCTGATTTGATTCGGCCACGCTGTCCTAATGGAATCAGCTGACTATCTGGTCCAACAAGCGGCTTTCTCCTTAATTTGGAAAGCTCTGGCTGAAAGTCATACTTGTCCAAATTAGCTTTTTGGTAGTGGTAGGGACCTTGTTGTTGACTCTGTCCCTCCACGTCCACCACTGCCAAGGTGGCCGCCGTCCCCTTTGTCATCCCGAGTGTTGGATGGACGTGCGGTCCACCTAAGAAGATGAAAATCGGTCAGAGGGGGGTTAGGATGAAGCCGGTGTGGAACGGTGAAGGTCGTCTTCGCTCTGGATTAAGCGAGTCCGTTCCCGAGTGTGGCCTGGATCGCGCGTTTTGAACCAATGAGTGTGGCGTCATCCTTCCTGGCGGGAAGGGTGATAGCGCGTGACGGTGCGTAACGACTTTTCCGCGCGTTCTACCGCTTCCACACCAGGAGGGTGGCTATGCCCTACACAGTAGCAGGAATCGACATTCACAAGAAAGTGCTGATGGTGGTGGTATTGAAGCAGATTGCTGGCCGGGCAGAGGACTTCCAGCGGCGACGGTTCGGCACGGCGGCGAGCGAACTGCAGCGCTTAACGGCATGGTTGCGGGAGCAAGGGGTAGAAGAGGCGGTCATGGAATCGACTGCGCAGTACTGGAAGCCGGTGTGGTATGAGTTAGAGCCGCACATGCGTTTACAGTTGGCGCAAGCATTTTCCAATCGTGCTCCGCGGGGACGCAAGCAGGACTTCAGGGACGCGGAGCGACTGGTGCGTCGGCTGCTAGCCGAGGAGCTGATCCTGAGTTTCGTGCCCCAGCCGGAGCAGCGAGCTTGGCGCATGATGACACGGGCCAAGGTCCAGTTGGCCCGAGACCGGGTACGGCTGCACAACCAACTGGAGGGTCTGCTGGAGGAGATGCGGATCAAGCTATCCAGCGTGTTGAGCGATCTGCTCGGAGTGAGCGGACTGCGCATTTTGCGCGCCTTAGCCGAGGGTGAGATCGACCCGAAAAAGTTGGCGGCCTTAGGCAGTGATCGTTTGCATTGTAGCGAGGAGCAACTGGTGGATGCTTTGCGTGGAACCTTCCAGCCCATGCACCGGAAGCTGCTCACGCTTTATCTGGATCGGCTGCAATTGCTGGACCAACAGATCGCTGAGCTGAACGGCGCGACTGCCGAGGCTATGCGCGAGCATGGGGAGGCAGTGGTGCGGCTGGCCGAAGTACCTGGCTTTGGCGCCGATTCGGCGCAGCAAGTGATTGCCGAGGTAGGGGTACAGGCCAGCACCTTCCCGTCGGCGGCGCAGTTGGCTTCCTGGGTGGGCACCAGCCCGGGTCGGCAGGAGAGCGCCGAGCAAAACCAGAGCAGCCGCTCGGCGAAAGGCAACAAATATGTTCGCCGCATACTGACCGAGGCGGCGCAGGCGGCGGTGAAGACCAAGGGCAGCCATTTTCAAGTAGTGTTTCGTCGTCTGCTGCCACGACTCGGTTACCAGCAGGCACTTTGGGCCATCGCCCACCGCCTGTGCCGGCTGGTCTGGAAAATCCTGCATGAAAGGGTTCGCTACATCGAGCAAGCAGCACAACGTGACCCCAAGGCACTCAAACAACGCCTCTATACCATGGCTCGCTCTCTCCGAGAGCTAGGCTACAACGTCAATCTCATCATCGCACACCCCGACTCGGCTCCTGCCACGAGCTGATTTTCGACGGAGCGAAGCCGAGGGATCTGCAGTTCTCTCTCCCGCAAAGCAACTCCGAAGGGTGAGGGCTTTAGAGGCTGCGGAGTTGCTTGATGGAGAGGCGCACCGCAGATCCCTCG